>NZ_CP151996.1:2400000-3600000 GCF_038593855.1 Lysinibacillus sp. FSL M8-0337
ACTAACAAAACTATTGTCGATTTTGACTTTTTCCCATATACCAATTTGTTTGTACAAAGATTGTTAAATGGGCTTTTCGCATATTAAAATGTGTATAATTTAATGAAAACTACCATGTACAAATTAAGGTATTTTTAATTGCTTTATTTTGTACATAGAAAGCTCTAAACGTTTATTTAAATTTCATGTACAAATTAATTGAAATACCATGTACAAATTAAGATAAATTACTTAAAAAAACTCCCCTATTTCTTCTCTCATTTTTAGCTCAGATGTTACCTCTTTCGTTTCTTCATTGTCCATTTTTTCATTCACTTCCTTCCAACTAATCACATTTTCAAACTTGTCCCTGTTATGAAGTGTTAAATCATTTTTGTGTATGAAGAATTGCTGTAAGTATTGCTCTTCTAGTAAATAGACATTTACATACGGTGCACACTCTTTATTGATAAAGCCTTCTTCTAAAATTGATAAATTTTTAAAGTTATCATCATCAATTAAACCCGTATGTCGAATTGCATCAATTAAATATTTTCTATTTCGATTGTCCAAGTCTCGAATAATGCCATTTTGGAATATGTGTTGAATAATAAGGACAGCTTTTTTAAAATGGAAATTTATTTCGGTAAATTCATACATACTTAATGTCACTTGATAGTAGTATTCACGTACAAGTGCAAGGTACTTCTTATCCGTTTCTTTATACAAAGGCATTGCTCCCTCATATCTAAACTGGAAAACTGGATATCCATCAATGATAAGGGGCTGGTAGAATTGGTGGGCATCATTGAAAATTATTTTGGAAGAATACATTTCATTATCTACCTTGTCCATTAACAGACTAACTCTCAACCATTCTAAGTGATGCAATGTATCCTCCATTACATGTTCCATATCATCACCCTTTCCCTAGAAGATAAGACGTATTTATGCTTTAAGATACCTATTATATTGGTACTTAACTTAATTCTTGTCTGACGCAAAAAGAAGCCGTTTTTACTATTATTTGTGGATTTAAGACGTTTGTTAAAAGAAACATCACTAAATCACTGCTATAGCAACATTTTAAGGACTAAATAACGTCTAACGTATCTATTTTCAATCGTCAGACGCTCATTAAAAATACTATTATCGTATCTATGTTTTGATTGTTATTTACGTCATCACGACATCTTTCAAACTATGAATAGCTAACAACTACAAAAAATTAAAAGCTTTCGATTTTATTAACAAGCCAATTGCCATTTGATTTAATTAAACTAACATAATATATTTTGCTTTGATTATTTACTACGGCCTCTCCGTTCATTACTTTCCATTCTGCAAAAATAGAAAATCGCATGTCATCTTCAGTTTCAAGTTGGGTAGGAAACATCTCTATACTAGTTATCTTTCTCGTTAGAATATCTTCAAATGCAGCACTATCAAATACATTATTTATATAGAAATCTTCCGTAGCTATATTCAACCATTCTGACTCATTATCTTGATCCAGTATCCATAAACCAATTGCCATACCAGCCGCTTCTTTTGCTTGATTCACTTGGTCAATACCATATTTCTCTTTAAACTCATTTTCAAAATCAGGTTCTGTTGGTCCTCCGATTCGTGTCTCTTTCTTTTCTTCGTATGTTTTTTCAAGCATGACTATATCAGATTCATCAATAGGTTGTTGATTACGAACAAGACCTTCATTTTTTTTCGTCCTAACCTCATTATTTTGTTGTAGGTTACTATGGTTATCCGATTTAAAATTAACTAATAATAGAAAACCTATTCCGATAAACACTAATGAGGTTACCGCGATAATAATTGAACTTTTTCTCATACATCATCACCTTTCCTTAATTAGAAAAATTGCCAACGCGACCGTATCCTACAATTCTTGATCCCCAATAAGCATCAAATGGATTTGAATACTCAACTCCCGAATCATTTGCATTAAACATTTGGTCATTTCCAACATACATTCCTACATGTGTTACGGGAGCATAACTAGCCGTCTTAAAAAAGATTAAATCGCCTGGTTGTAAATCACTTCTTGTTATCGGTGTACTTGCTTTATATTGTTCATAAGATGTTCTAGGCAACGTAATGCCTGCCATTCTGTATCCCCACTGCATGAGTCCAGAACAATCAAAACCAGTAGATGGGGAATAACCTCCCCACACATATCCCCAGCCCTGATACTTCAACATTTCGTTAAGAATAATTTGAAACGCTTCATTCCCTAACATCTCCACTTCCGCTTCACAATTTAGTGTTAGACCACCTAAATCTGCAGTAATTTTAGTTACATTAGGCACCCAATGACTGTTTAGATTATTAGGGTCATTACTAGCCCCAATCGGCGCATAAACTGCTCCTAATTTTTCAATCGTATTGAGTCCATCTTTAATAATTCGATTGTGTAACGTTTTGCCCATCGCACGCAAACCTTCTTCTATAGTATTAAAAAGATATAATTGTTTACTTCCTGTCGCTGGGTTCATTAAACCACCAGGATTATTATTATTTACGACAGCATTTGAAGTCCCATAACCAGTTTCATGCAGAGCAATAGCAGCCATTAACACTGGATCAATACCAAATTCATTTGCTATTGAAATAAAGGTGTCGTCCATTCTTCTAAAAACTCCAGCATTTGATAACACGCTACTAAAGGCAGCCATGTCAACTTGTCCTTCTGCTCTGCAGAAAGTACCAAAAGCATTTTTATTTGCGTCATTGTCATCTGTAATCAATACAAATGAAAGTATTCCTAAGATGACAGTAAAGAACAAAACGATAGGTAAGCATCCTATCCCTAATAATGCTGAGCCTATGAATAGCCCTTTGCTTTTACTCTCCTTTGTTAAGTTTTGTTCATTCACAAAGCCCTGACCTCCTCTAAAAATAAGAAAACAAAAACGTGACGGTAAAACCGCCACGTCAAAAGCTCTATTCATTTTCCTTGTTTTCATTTTCAACTATATTCATTTCTTTTTTCTCTTCTTCCCATGCCTTTTGAGCTTCAGTATAGATGTTCTTCCTATGGGTATCGCGTACTCGATAAGAAGGTTTATTTAATGGACTGTTTTCAATAGACGAACTGTTCATCGAACTGCTTTCCATTGTTGTATTTTCTAATGAATTACTCTCCATTATTGGTTTATGATTTGTCTTTTCATTAGCAGATTTAATAAATGGTTCAGTTGGTAATGGACTATTGTCAAAATTAGTATTTGGTTGTATTGGCGTTAGCTTGGTTGGTTCTTCAAAGGTACTATTTGAATTAAAGTTTGGATAATCTTGATTTGCATAGTGCGATACGTCGCTAGAATTCCTGTGAGGTTTAGTATTAACATGACTTGGTTGAATAGTTGAAGTGTTGATTGGAGTACTTGTTGAATGAGTAGTATGATTAGTTGTTTCAAATGGTTGAATGTTTTGTACTATGTCGTTTTTAAATATTTTTCTGTTTTGATTATGAATATCCTCATTACTTCTTTCATTGATTATGCCTTGTGTAAATGCTTTAGCAAAATCCTTATTCAATGTACCGTTGTGATATTGTTGTTCTAATTTGTTGTACTGTTGTTCCATTTCTTGCATCGATACATTATGCAAACCTTTATTTTCTAACGATTGTACAATGTTAGTCACCATTTCATGCGAACTAACATCTAAACCTTTATTGTGGAACAAACGCATAGCATTTTCAGATGTGATAGAGTGCTTATTTTGTTTCATTTCTTCTTGTTTTTCATCGTCCAGTTTGGCTGTACTAAACGAATTATTATGATTTTTCGTTTGTTCTTTCGTTTGATCAAACTGTTTCCCTATATCTTTAGACGAATCATGGTGCAAATCTTCCGTAGATACATTGTTATTTTTAAGTGTCTTTAATTGTTCTTGCATCTTATCAGTAGCACGCTTATCTTTAATACCGCTAACAAAATCAGTAGCAAAATCTTTTTCTAAATCTGATGACTTTACTTTTTCTGAAAGGTCATCGAATTGATTATTTAATTCATCCTCCGTAACATCTGTCATATTATTTTCCTCAAATTGTGAAATGGTATCATCTACTGTTTCTTCGTCAAATCCTTTATTCTTTAGGAAATCCATTATTGTTTGTTTATTCGTCGCATCCATCGTATTAGCACTTTGCTTTTTAGAGTGAGCTCTAAATTGAGCGTACTTGGCATTTGATGCTGCTGTACTTGCAATATCTCCTACTCCTGCATCACCAGTAAATACCTTGCCTGTTGTGTTCCCAATGGATGCACCCATTATAGCACCTTGTGGACCCGCTACTGTTGCACCTACAGCTGCACCAGCCAAAGTTGTTGTAGTGTGAGCCATTTTCTTTATAAAGCTTGGACTGCCTGCATTTGCTCTTAATCCTGAAAGTATTTGAGAACCTGACATAAAGATATCTTTAATTCTCTTTCTTAACATGAAGATTGTAATAAAGAGAATAAACTCTAGTATCCCAATTCCTACATAACTTACAATGTCGTTTGTGCGATTAAAATCTAGTTCATATAATAATTGAGAAAGAATTAACACAAAGAGTGTAAAGAAAGAGAAAAACACTTTTAATGCTAATGGCACAATTAATTCAATAAAATACCTTTTGGTTACACCACTAAAACCCGGTATCACGCCCACTAATAAAGCAAAAGGAGCGATTGCTGCAATGATTAAAAACCAAAATTGTAACATGACTAACAAGATAGATAACAGGTAAACCGGTATTGAAACTAATCCATTTATGATTAAATAAAATGGTGTAAAGGCAACTTTGTCTGTAACGGAACTGTTTAGCATTAACGTATTCCCTTGCCCCACTACTTCGTTTACTAGGACATAATTATAACGATCTTCCCCTGGTCGCATTTGCATTAATGTAGCAATTCTATTTGAACCTATTTCATCAACACTGTGCTGTCCATATTGTAAATATAGATAGGGTCTATCTACAAACATAGACCATAGCGTATCTTTCATTTTTGCTAATGTAGGTGCAGATTCATTTACTAATTGGCTAGAAGGAGACGCTACAATGTATGACGAAATCTCTTCTGAAAATCCATTAGCCGTCTTTAAAAACGTGCTGTAATTCGAGAATAAGAGAAATGAAATGGTTAACAACAAGACTGTTTTAAATATTGTCCCTATTGACGCAATAAATGCGCGTTTCACGACATACACATATAAGGTATAAACGGCTGTAATAATGACGACGATTTGCATTAAATTTCCGAATATTCCGCCACCTATAAGCCCCCCTGATTGAATGCCTGTAATACTCGGCATTAACTTACTTAATGCATCGATTAGATTGTCAATCACCTTGAAGTCATAGCCGAACTCCAAACAAATGATCATCACTTTTGTCATGAACACGTTAAATTGAAACAGTATGTTGACCATTGCGTTTAGCGCATAATGAAATTTATCGGTAATTTTTCCTCCTACATCTGTCCATCCAAATAGCGCATCTTTAATCTCTTCAAATATGCCATTCTCTTCTAGCTTTTTAGCATCTTGGTCGCTTACACTATCAATTTCATAGTACTTTGAAGGCAGCTTAAAATCTCCATACTGATCTGTCATAAATGCTTCACTAAGTTTTGTATTTTTTTCTGCAGGTGGGTCATTGTCAGCAAGAACTATTATGGTTGAACTGCTTAATAAGAGCGTGACAAGTATAAGCACTAAATAGATGGGTTTCAATAAAGTTACTTTATTTTTCTTCAATCTGATGGCATGCAAATATCCCCTGTCGGAAGCTCACAAGGGATAGGTCATACCGTCCCCTCCTTTCCACTTGAGGTTCGGTTCTTATCTAATATTTTTTGTTCGCAAATCATTTTACCCCGTAATCCTAGCCTTTTCTCGTTCCCTTTCTTCTGTTGAAGAAGTAGAGGAATCAAAGGCATCGTATAGTTCTATAAAGACCGGATTGATTCGAATCACAGCTGAACGACCATAAATATCTTGGAATAAACACTCTCCTCGATCTAATGTTTTTAATTTTTCAACGTTACTTTTTATTTTCGGTAAATTTAAATAATCCAACATTTCTTCTGCTTCACTTGTTTTTCTTAAGCCAAAGCTAAACTTCATTCCCATATTGGCAACGTCCTTACCATGATCAGATGCATTTTGAGAGCCTTTTAATAAAGTCGTGTTATAGTAACGACCCATTCGAATGATGAAGTCCATTAATTCTGAACCGATGGCACTTCGTTCAATAGCACTTGCTTCATCCTGAAGAATATATTTATGTGTGTTTCGCTCACTATTAAACATGTATTGTTTAGTCCAAGCCGTAATGGAAATCATAATCGCTTCGGAAATCATATGAATTGGCCTTTTCTTATTTTCATCTTTAGCTGTAGGCAATTTTAAATTTTGAATCATTAACACTTGCAGCGGCTTATCATGTTGAAGCGTTTTAAAATTTTGACCTACTTCACCAAACAATAACATGGACAACTGACTACGTTTTAAAGTCGTAATAGTATTAATTAAGGATTCTAATGCTTCAAATCGCTTTTGAGACATGTTTTCTGGTTTATTTTGATATAAGTATTCTAAATGGCTCAGGACAACACCAATACATGGATCATCACTATTACCTGCTTCCTCAACCGCTTGGCTTAAAATACTATAAGCATCATCATCAATGTCGATATTCGCTAAATATGAAAGGATATCCATCGTAATATCTCTTGCTTCTTCGATACTTGTACTTGTTCGGAAAGGATCAAGAGAACCTGCGTCCTCTGGGTCAGCACCTAATGTCCAAACATTGATAAACTCTTTCGGTATAAAAGGTAATCCTCTTTCCCAACCTTTTCTGTCTCCCTTTGGATCAATAATGACTCCCTTTGAACCTGTTAGCGTCGAAAGATATACAAATAAATTCATAAAAAACGACTTACCTTTACCGGTCATACCAGCTACTAGTACAGATATAGAATCCACGATGTTTCCTAACCCTTCAAACGCTTTGGCAGCTAGGTCGGGCTGGATGAAAACTGGTTTAGCTAGTCGTGAAGAATAACCGATATAAAATCCTCGATTATCACCAATATTGGTAGTTGCGCCAAACATCATACCTGCTAAAATCCCTGGCGCTACTTCAATCTTGTAATCTTCCCGGATTTTCTTTGAGCCCGGTATCATTTCCATAAACAAGGAAAGTTGTTCACCATAAGGCGATAAGATATTTATACCGAATTTCGATAATTCATCTCGTAATAATTCAACCCGTGTTTTTAATTGTTGTGAACTTTCACCCGTAACTTTTAAAATAAACGAACATGCGAAGCCGGGGTAACCGGTTTGCGTAAAGTAGTTTTCCATTTGCACGGTACCTTCCTCTGATACAGCCACACTCATATCGACCTGTTGGCCACCTTTCCATGCTTCTTTACGTTGGTCATGAATTTCTAATTTTGTATTCGTTAATTTCTTTTTCACCATTTCATTCGGTTGATGATCCATTCTGATTGAAATCGTAACAGGGAATGGCATTTGCATCTTTAAATGATATAGCCACTCACTGCCAGGATGGTAAAGCACATCTTTCATATCCGAAATGACTAAGTTTTGAACGAACAATTCTTCAATTTCATTGTCTTCAGTAATTCGACTTAATAGAAGCTCTTTCGGACTAATTTCTTCTATGTTGGTATTCTGCAAATCGATAAAGTCTTTTTTATTGCTTCGAATAGCTTTGTATTTCTTATTTTCATCGTCGATACCTTCTACTTCTTGTCCTACTTTAAACGCATGCCGTATGGCAACATCGGAATGATTATTTCGAGTGCTATATAATTTCTCAATAATATAGACAAGCTCATATGTTTTTACCTTACTTACTCTAGAAGAAAAGCCATTTGCAACGGTTGCTTCAATAGAAGCGGCTTGACTTCGGTACGCCTGAATATCACTTTCTAAAATATCATGAGGGTATAAGCCTACCGCTCGATATAATGGTGAATTAAAACCATCGAAAAAAGCCTTCATCGCATTCAATGTATTAATACCGATATTTCCAGAAACGTATTTATTTTTCCTTTTATCTAATTGAATACCCACGTAATCATGATATTCGTTGGATTCATTCAACTCTTTTTCATTTTCTAAAGCTTTCTTAACCTGTTCCATAAATGCAATGCCATTCTCTCTTAAAGGATACGTTTTCGTTTTCATTTCTTCGATTGTCGCATCCAGAATGCCTGTTATATCCGTTGGACTTGGAATCGATAGATAGTGTAAATCCAAGCCGACATTCGCTAGGAATGATACTTGTTGCAGAAATGGACTTACTTTTTCATCATCATCTAAAAAGTCATAATTAAAGCCACCAACTTTGTACCACGCCCATACTGTATCATCATGACCAAAGATTAAATTTCCATCGATGTGTTTGATAGGAAAATTTATTTTCAAACGAATCTTCCTTTCTTCTCTTAGTTACTCACTTTCTTTTTGATTTCTTTTTTGTATTTTTGGTTCTTGCCCTATACCTCATAGCCATAATTAAAAATTGCCATAATGATGTTTTTCTTTTGCTCTCTTTATAAGGGTTGATATTCAATGCTTTCTTCTTTCTATTTTCTTTTTCTCTCTTCACTCCAGATTGTGGAGTTGGATTTTCCTTTTCAAAGTGCACAAGAGATACATTATTTACATTTGATTCTTCATCGTTATGGACATCGTTTAAAGCATCATTTGTATTTGGTGTTTCATTCTCACTGGCTAAGGATGGACGAACTAAAACAGGTTCTTTTGTTTCCTCAATGTCATTAATAACAAGGTTCTGTAATAATCCATTCTTATGACTTTCTAACTTTGCCTTTTCTATCACGTCATATTCTGGATGAGTGCCTTGCAAAATGGATTCTTCCTTAGATTCTCGAACTGTCATATATCCTCGAAATTGATACTCTCTCTGTTTTGCTATCGAACGTCCTCTAAAAAATGATTGCTTATCTAGGTACTTTCTTTTTTGATAAGCAAGGAATGATTGAAAAAAATAAATGGGGGAACGCCCCTCTGTTACTACATCTGCCAACAGCCAAGCTAGACCAATTGGGATTAACAATAGGATTGAGAAAGGCAACCAATTTATCAAATTTCCAATCACAGGTGTGTTATAAATAATCACTTCCATCGCACCTATTGCAAAGAAATAAATAACGGTTTTTACACTTAAAGCTCGCCCTAGTTGCAATCCGAAAACTTGATAAATTTTCCTTTCAAACTTCAAAAAATTATTCAGTACATATAACGGGATTTTGTTGTTCAAAATGTCACCACCAAACAATTAAAAAATTTTATAAAATAAAAAATAAAGAGATCTATATAACGAAATAGATCTCTTTATTTTTGGACTCAGTATCAACCACCACCAAATTTCAATAATCCTGTGAGCCATTCAGCGAGAGTAATAATTAAGTCTGGTTTAACAATAAACATTGCAATAACGGCTAAACCCGCTAGTACACCAATCATTGCTATCCAAGCTCGTTTAAATCCTGTTACGATTAGTAAGACTATCAAAGTAATAAAAATTGCCCATTTTGCTTCGCCAGAAAACCACTCAAATACGCCTTGAATCGACAAGGTGCATCCTCCTTTCTTTTTTATTTCTGAAAAACAAAAAAACCTCAAATAAAAAATAAGAGGTTGATACAATAAAAATAGATTTATTCATTTATTAAAACTAACTTTAACATTGTAGTGAAAAAGTGAAGTCCGCAAAAAGTATGTGAATTGTACAAAGCTAATCATTAATAGAGTGCCTAGTAATCACTAAGCACTCTATTCGTCGCTATCAAGTATCGCATTCACTTTATCCTTAAAATCTCGGTCAGAAAAACGGAATCCATGCATTCGAACATCCGTTCTCTCTTTTTTTGCTTTTACTAATTCTTTTAATTGTTCATTAGTGATAGTAATTTTGTTTATAACACTAGGGTCTAGTGATTTAAAATCTATTCTAGACTCTACTTGTTCAACCAACCATACATCATCTGCCGCTGACCCAAATAGGTAATGGTTAAAGGAAAATGTTTGATCAAATTCAAAAATCGCATCAGTTAGCCCCATGTTTTCATACACAATATGATTCTTATACGTTTCCTTTGGATGTAAAATAGACGTTGCATCCACTGGTAAGTAGTGTCTTTGCAGTTTATTTACTGTTGGTGGATTCGCGTGTAAAATATTGTCTATATATTTTTGACCTGTTGATCTTTCAAATTCCGATTGTACTTTAGCTCTACCTTGAGTAATATAGCTATTTAATTCAGGTAAAGCAGAACCATTTATCATACTTTGTTTCACGGCATCTGCATACGGTACACCTACGAGGAAACCCGTATGTTGTGTAAGTAAAAATAAATCAGTCGTATAATCCATTGTAAATGTACGTTTTTTCCCTCTTGCTCCCTTATCGTCCATGACGTGTTGTTGAAGCGGAAATGCATAGTCATACCCACTATAGTTTGTTGCGTTTCGATACTCGGCTTTCAAACTATCGTCAATATCCATAGGGAAGTAATAACCTACACTTTTTTCTTTACGTAATGGATCGAACGATGATTCTAGCTGTTTTCCCGAAGGTAGTTCTACTGTATAATCAATAGCTCCCTGTAAGATTGGTAGATGCGTTTGTGTCTTTAGATTAAAGGAACTTTGCACGTTATTGGAGGCAGCACGCTTCCACTCTTCATGGAATACTTTAGATGACTTGTCTGGATTCCAAGCATCTTCACGCCCCACAATCCACTTCTTACCTAAGACATTATCTAATGTGTCCCACTGCTCTGTAGCCCCCTGTTCATGATCCACAGGAATGGAACCACCTATATTGAACTTTTGTACAGCTCGCCAATCTGGATTGTCGTTCCATACACAACGACGCTTTTCGCCAGCCCCTGTACACACCCAACCAATTTTCTTATTTGTATATTCGTATTCAAAGGAATAGCTCATATCTCGCCCTTTTACTTGTTGAGCATTGATATGAAATTTGATAGGCCCTTCTTGTTCGACACGCTTACTGCCAATATTTACACGATGTTTAATATTACGGACAGCTACATGTTTGTCATACTCACCTTTAAATTCGCTTAAAACAGCTACTTCACTAGCTCCATTTTTATTTGTTCTATCTAGTTCCCAATAAGCTCTGCCTAACCCTGTACCTTTTTTATCTTCGGGTTCTTTCCAGTGGACATCAAACGTTGCAGTAACGAAGAAATCGTTATTATTATACGCATAAGCTTTCTCACCATTTTGGCAATGTACGCCGAAATAAGTTGTATCTTTGTTATAGATTGTATAGCGACCTTGTGTACCATGGAATCGGCCAGTTGGTCCATTTAGAATACGAGAGGGCACAGGCGTTGTTGGGTCATAAAAGAATTGAGCATTTGCTGCTAAAGCTAACTCATATAGTTCTTGTCCCTCCGCACCGTAATGTTGAATAATGGCGTCACGTAGCCTTATTGGACTATGTGGTACATGACTGTCATCCGTGCTGTGAGCCCCATTATTTTCCCAATAGGAGTTAATCCGTAATTTGTATATAGGATTGTCTCTTGAGTCATAACCTGCTATATAAGGAATCTCTTCTCGAACGCAACTATATGCTATTCCACTCCACCCTGTACGTTGAGGATGACTTTCCCCTCGTGAAAGTATCATGTCGTGGATTTCGTTGGGATTAGTTGGCTCTATACCAAAACCTTCTCCTACAGTATCAGGAAACTTTACGGTCAAAGTAATTGTATCTTTTACTGGTTCAGCGGCTTTTATTTCCACTGATGAACTCTTAATACCTGTCAACAGGAATGCACCAAGAATAAAGGTTAGGAACATCCGCTGTATCATTTTCCGTCACTCCTTTTCTAAAATTTTATAAATAAATTAAGCTAAGTTAGAAATCTACATCCTCATCACCCCTTTCAAGGAATAGAAAAAAGACTTTTCTTTTGAAAAGTCTTTTAAAGTAGTTAATAATCCGTATGATTTCTTACACCTGATTCGCGAACCATACCATTCTGATAATCAAAATATAATGTGAATGTTCCACCATTGTATACTTCACCAGTATCGATAACACGATTTACAATACTCACATACTCATCATAAGAAACACCAACTTGTCTAGCATACATATGAAGTAGTTCTTCAAAAGAATATGGGCTATCCTTGAATGCATCTTCTCTAATGGAATATGAAGCAATATAACCATGTGCATTTTCTGCCATTATCGTTTTAACAATTTCTGCATTTGCCTTCTCATGCTCTCCTGCTACATACCCTTCTGGACGAGGAATTTTTGTTCTAATATCGTGATAGCTCCAATCACTATATTTGATTGGGCTTGTACTAGTTTGTTCTGTTTCTGGTTGAGGCGGAGGTGTTGGATTTGGTTTAGGTTCCACTTCTGGTTTTGGTTGCGGTGCTGGAATTGGTTTAGCAACGAAATTTTCATCTAGATTCATCGCTCGATGCATGAACAATACATAATGCACACGTGTTAAGGAACCATCTAACTTAAACGTATAATCTTCGTAGCCCGTTGTTACACCATTCGAATATAGTGCTTTAACATATTCCTCATATTTTGACCCTTTGACATCCCCAAAAACATAATCTGCTTTTACTTTAAGTTGGAACGCAACAGCTAAGATTTTAGACATTTCTCCACGAGTTAAGTCTTTATCTGGATTTAGGTTGCCATTCCGATCTGTTTCTAAAAGACCAGCTTCCATCAATGCTTTGAGGTCATTGTAATAAGGATTGCTTGTACTTAAATCTTTTGGCTGCTTAAATTCTATTGTTTTATCAAGTGATAGATTATTAATTTTAAGTGCACGACTAATTAATGCAGCTGCATGTTGCCGGCTTAACGTAGTAGTTGGACGGAATGTTCCATCTTCGTATCCATTAATAATGCCTGCATCGCGCATGTCATGGATAATGTGATAATATGGGGAATTCACTTTTACATCTTTGAATGGGTTATTGGCTAACACAACGACCCCATTTGCTTCTGCGTGTTGAGTAGGAAACGGTGCAACCATCACAGGAATAGCTAGGGCTGCCGCAAGAGTTGATACGATTAATTTGTTCTTCACACTTTTCTTTTTCATAAAAATACCTCCCTATTAGTAATTAGAATTAATAGATTTGAATTCGACTAAAACTAAATTGCCAAAGAGAAAACTTCTTACTACAAAAAATACAATCAATTTTCTACCGTTTCAAGAAATAGCATGTTGTTTTATAATATAAATTAGTAATGTAGAAAGTCCGGTGATACTAGTGAAAGACAAAGCTCCAAAAAGCAGAACTGCTATCTCTAATACAATTGATAACGAACTATACAAAAAGCTAAAAGAACTTTCTATTGAAACAAAGATGCCTCTAAACAAACTCCTCGACGAAGCAATTGAATATTTAATAAAAGAGAGAAAAAGTTAGCTTCTCTTTTATTCGCCATCCTTTGAGTTTCTTAATCGATCCAAATAAGCTTTATTCTCCAAATGCTTTACTATATACCCTTGTTCCGTCCGTTTAACAACCAATGTATAAGTTGCAACAAATGGTACGCCTGTATCTGGTTCTTTCAGTGTTACATCTGTTGTCACTACTTTCTCGGATTCAATTTGTCCTTCAAACACAGCCAAGTTGTTGAATTTAACGAATTCCATTGTTTGATTTAAGCCAGTGATGTTTTCTGGATTCTCAAATAAATAAGCCAACTTTTCTTTTGAATCATTTATATAAGAATCAAAAAAGGTCTCTAAGAACGATTTTATTTCTTTAGCTTCACTGTCATCCTTTTTAAGGCCATCTGTTTCTGAAAGGAAATTCGATGGATTATCCGCTTCCTCTACATAAGTAAAACTAGGTAACTCATATACGATGAATGATTCATTTACCTCATCATAATAAAGCTTTACGGCCAAAAACTTAACTTTCCTAGTTAGCTTCACAATCTCACTTTCTTCAACTGTCTTTTTCTCATCTTCAATGGCTCCTGCCGTTTTAGTAAAAATAGGACTAATCTTAAATGTAATGTGCGCCTGATTATCTCCGACATCCTCAATATTCTTTAAAAGAATACTATCCTTTTTTAATTCGGAGTTCCAAATAGGTGATGTCGTATCTGCAACAATATTGACGAGTTCATTTGGTAAGTAACGACTCATTAAAGCCTTACGCTTTTCCTTAGCATCTGAATCATATTCTCCAACATCTATCCAAGTAAAATATTTCTGGAGAAAGTCTTTTGAAAATTCAACTGCTTCTTCAGAGGTTGCTTTATTCATTCGGAACTCTACTTCATTAGTATTGGATTCACCTTTAGTTGAAACCGTATTAACTAGAAAGACACATAACATCATAATAAATAGAAACCAAAAGGAGAATACACCGAATCTTCTCGCCCGATATCCTCTTACCCTGTTATTCTTTTCAGCTTTTCTCGCTTCACTTTTCAATTTTTCATGTTCGTTCGCCTTTTTGAAAATCATTATAATTTTATTGATTTTGTCCTTTTTTTTATTTTTGCTGCTAATTTTTTTAACCATTTCATAACTCCTTTCTCAATAATCTTCAGAGATAAAGCACATTTTAGTGTGAATAAGGAAGTATCAAACTTTTTTTGAACTGCCAACTAAAATAACGATACTAATAATAATTAAGAATGTAATACCAGTTCCATACTCCATTATGGATAAATCATATAGATTTGTAATATGCATTTTAAACTCTTCCCACAGTGGAACTAATGATGGGAATTGTTCAAGAATAACGCTTCCAAGCATAGCAATTAAAAATATCATTAAGGCAATCATGAGAAGAAATTTCAACACCCAGAATCCTCCTTTTTAGAATGGACGAAAAGAAAAAACACATTTACCCAAACGACACATTATGATGAATACAAAAAGACAACCTTTACATTTTACAGTAAAGGTTGTCCTTCATAAGTTAAACATGTTACAAAAGTTAAATGGTTATAATACCAAGGTATCAACCCTTTTTGAGTATCTATAATCTCAATATACTCTTTATGTGTAATTATTTAATGTAAAACTATCACACTCTCAAACTTTTTGCAACTATTAATTTCAGAATATTTACATATATCTTTTTTCAACTTTTAATTCTGAGCAGTACATAATATGGTCACTTAGAATATCCAATTTTCTATCTATATTCTTAGTAAATTCGAAAGCAGTTTGTAGTAATAGATACTCAGAATCATCTTCATTTAATTTTTTAGATAGTAACATCAAAACTTCCGTTAGAATATTATTTTTTTCTTGAATTTTTACAGTATTTAAAGCTAATTCTTGTAGTGATGAACTTAACTCCACATATAAATTATTTAATTGGTGATTCTGTTTTGTCATTTTCATCTCTCCTTAAAAATGTACTGTCTTTATTATATACTGTTGTCCATTTTCATCTAAAACTCTAACAACCCAATTTAATAAAACTATGATTTTCAAGTATATTATTCAATATTTTAATTAGTACTATTCATTTAGGTATATTCCTTCATAGTCTATATCTTTTGGAAAGGTTTTAAACATTTCTTTAGTGTTTTTTAAATTAGAATCATTCGATAAAATAAGGATATTTTCACAATCATGTCCAATAACAAAAATACTCTGATTATCCATAACCTTCATTTCGTTATTTAAGTTATTGTTACTGAAAAAAATATTTTTATGAGTAGCCCACATCACAAGTTCTCCTGCACACGCTATTGTTATTGCTAAAGAAAACATCAGTTTAAATTTTTCTGGATTTTCAATTTCGATAATTTTAAACTTATCTCTAAAGTTTTGAGGTTTAAAAGAATATTGAATACAAAATGAATCAATTTCTTTAGCTATATAATCTTCTACTTCTATGAAAAAATAGAGTGGAAATCCGTTGATATTATCCATCCAATTAGGAAACCAATTTTCATCACATCCAGGTAAATAAAGTCCAGAAATATCCAGAAGAGATTGTGGAAAATCACTTATAACAAAAGGAATCTTTTCAAAGTATTCTTGTATACTTTCACTATCTATATTTACATCCTCAATATAAAATCTCATTATTAACCTCTTTCATATTTGTTACCATACCCACATAAATTTCTTTTTATCATAGAATGTATAACCCTTTCTATACTGTTCATCCATCTGGTAACCGATAAAAAATATGTGCAAAAAAACTCACTTTATGTCTAAGAAAAAAACATGACAAACCAAAACCTAGTTTGTCATGTTTTTGTTTAATATAGTAAAAGATATAATCTACTTTAAAAAATTATTTTCACTTTCACTGTGAATTACAATATGAAATGTGGCTGAAGACACTATATTATTCATTCTTCCAGACGTCCATTCATCCACTGTAAGTTTTAGAATATCAATAAATGTTCCAAACTCATTTTTTTCATCAGCCAATATATGGTCAAAATCTTTAATAAACAAAATATAGTGATGACAGTCTAACCAATCTAAATCATTTAGACACTCATCAAATGCATCCCAATTTCCCCCAAAATAATCTGGAAATTTTAGCTTTAAAGCGAATTCATTAAATAAGCCTTCTAAGTTAAAACAACATGTTCCTTCAAGCATTGTATAAAAAGTTTTTTCTTGTTTATTACATGTTTGATCTAGTAAGTTATATATTTCATTAAATTTATCTATATCATTAATCCGATGTATAAACGGAATTGTTACAGCATTTAAAGCCCCCTCTTGCAACGAAGAACTTAACTCAATATTTAAAATAATTACCTGTTGATCTTGTTCTGAAATTTTCCTCTCTCCTTAAAAATTAATAGTAAACAGTTAGCATCCTTATTTTTAGTTTAAGAAGTTATGCTTTGCAAAATATCTTTTTCATTTTAATACAAAATTATCAGTTAGAAAGATACTTAAATTAACTATTATTTTGTAACCATGTATCAAAAGCATTTTCTACGGCTGTTTTGAAGTCATCATCTTCTTTTATCGTTATATCAAAAAGGAATATTCCATAGTTTTTTAAACTACCGCTTTTACCACTAAATCCTTCGAGATTACCATCTTGATAATAAATTTCCCAATATCCCTGCTCTAGATTAACTGCAATAGATTCATGAACTATTTCATATTCTTCTGTATCAGAAATATCTCTATATCTTGTAAGATGGTAGTGTGGATACATAATATTAGTAATGTCAGAAAGAAAAATGCTATATAATTCATTTATCTCATTTTCCAGTATGGAGAAGTTTTCTTTAGTAGTAAAAAAATTGAAAAAGAACACTTCTCTATCATTTTGTTCGAGATAGTCAAATATTTTTTGCTTCTTAAGAAAATCTTTAATATAAGTTTTCAAAGCACTGTAGTTATTTTCTTTTTTATCTAGAATTACGCAAAATTCTAATTCTATGCCCATATTATTATCCTTCTTTCTATTATTTCCACGGCAGTTTCGGGTAATTATTACCGAATTTCACATTAAATAATGGGTAATGTTTATCTAAATCAGGAGGAATATGATAATGTACATTCCCTACGTATCCCTGCCCCTTAAATCTTAAGTCATCTATCCTCAAATCAACACGTAAAAGTTGCTTTTTCTTATAGGAAAGTTTAAACAATGTATAATTGTATTTATTGTCTTTACTTCTTTTCGGGCCAGTAAATGTAAGATTCTTTCCATATTTTAAAATAGCATTAGTAATAATGGGTGTTAATTTCTTTATTGCCTGTTTTATAACATTTTTGGCAACCCAACTAGTAAGTACTACTAATCCGGTTTCAAGTGCACTCACTAACAATGGTAATAGGAAAGCTATATCCCCATCAGGATCCACATTCATCATTGGATTATTATTTGCATAACTATAACCATTCATTAATGAAGGATTCTCACTATCTCCACCTACAGGATCTAATGAAAGGAAGCTACCTGTATCTGGATTATAATAACGAGCCATCAAGTAATAATGTTTTGTATCCTCATCATAACGATAACCTGCATAGCGATAAGGATTAATAGAGTCCATATCATCTGTACCACTTTGCGTTAAAATGTTACCCCATGCGTCATAGGTATATGAAGCTACAAGCTTTCCACTTTCATCGGTCATTCCTAATACATCACCACGATAATTTGTTAGGTAATGATAAGGTACACCTTTGTAAATCATCATGAGAGGGAATCCATTATCATCGTAGACATAACTTTTTACAGCGAAAGTACTACTATCCTTTTCATAAAGAACGCGGTTGCTATCTCCATCATAAGTGTAGTAGATAGGACCATTACTATCTTTACTATAGATTCTTCTACCTTTTTCATCATAGCTATATTCGGCAATAATAGTGCCAGAATTACTCTTTACTTTCGTTAGCTGATCAAATGCATTCCATTCATACGTATACGTTCCATCATTTGTTAAATTTCCATCTGCATCGTAAAAGTATTCCTGATTATTTACAAACGATAATTGATTCGCTTGATTATATTTATAAGTAGTAGATTCAGTTTTCCCTGAATTTATCACACTTTTGGTAAGACGATTACCTACCTCGTCATACGTATAGTTCATTTGAGGACCATCAATATATGCTTCTTGTATTAATTGATTCAAAGCATCATAGCTGTAATTTACTTTATCAGTGTTATTTTGGATAATGTTTTTAATATTGTTATTCGCATCGTACTGATACGTGAACTTATTCCATTCTGATGAACTATCAAGCAATATTGTTTCTTCTTGTAAACGGCCTGATTGATAAACTTTCGATAATTTGCTACCGTTGGTGAAATTAGTATCTTTTAATTGTCCGGTCACATTGTCATAAGTAAAGGACGCGAGTGGATTTCCGTTTAACTTTATTACCTTTGTATTATAAGCATTGTCAGGTTCATATGATAGAGTATTATATTGTTTAAATCCTGGGAAAGACAGTACTGATAAATATTCATCACCTAAATATTCATAGTTAATATCACCATCAATATCCCCTTTATCAATCGATTTTAATAATCCATTATCATAGTAGCTAATCCGCTTTAGAGTTGATTCATTTTCTCCATAAATTAGCTGATCGTCCCCATCTTTTGTAAAACGCCATACTACTTTTCCATTAACAACTACTGTTGAACTAGGCGCTTCTTGATTAATTTTATACTCAATACGATCACCCTTAGGTGTATTAAGTAATGTTAACTCCCCATTCTCATCATATTGATAAGAAGTTATATCACCTTTAGGATTTATTTCTTTTTCTAGTTGATTTTTCTCATTATATTTAAATTCAGTGGTAAAACCTTTTGCATTAATTATTTTATTTAAATTTCCATTCCCATCATATTCGTAGGCAGTTTTCTTCTGATTAGCGTCGATGACGGTCTCTAGTTCATTTTTTAAATTATATTGATACTTTGTTTCATTTTGCTTTCCGTCTTTAGATGATAAAACATTACCAGACAAATCCTGCACAGTAGTTGTCGTGTTATTAAACGCATCAGTATGGGTAATGACTTTTTGGGAATCATTGTAATTTGTTGTATAAGATTCTTTAATACCATCAGATGTTTCCATCCATTCTAAATCACCGTATTTGTCATATCCATAAGTGGTCGTAGCTAGACTGGTTGATGAAGGTATTTCGGATTTTATCAAATTACCGTTATCATACCATAATCTACTTACTTTACCTTTTGAATCTGTAAACGTGTCAACATCTTGGAATGTAGTATACGAATACGATTGTATATTATTTTCCGCATCCTTTGTTTTTAATAGATTGCCGTTACCGTCATACTCGTTGGTTTGCAAAACCTTCGATACACCATCTATAGTTTCTATTTCTTGTAGAAGATTATAGTTTTCATCAAGTTTGTACGTTCTCTCCTCCCCAGCAGGAGAAATGATTTTTTCAATAACATAATTATTGTTAACAAAATATTTTGTAACACTTCGTTCAGGGTCCGTAATTGTTGCAACGCCTGTTGCTCGATCCAATGAGTATTCTGTTTTAGGTTGATTTACAGTATCTTTAGATGGTTCGTACACATATTTTAAATCTGCACCATTATATTCAAATTTTGTTCGTTTATCATTCGCATCTACAATTGTCGTTAGAAACTTATTCGTGTACATAAATTGTGTTGTAGTTATTGTTACTTTGTTATCCTTGCGGTCTTTCAACACATCTACATATTGTAAATAGCCATCTGTAGTATATCGATACGTAATTTGTTGATCACCATAAGTCATTGTGCTAATTAAGCCATCTTTATCATAACCAAACTGAAGTTTTTTATTTAAAACTTCCTTACCTAAATCCGTTGCAATCTCTGTCAATTTATTACTAGTATCATAAGAATAATTAATTTTATTATTATTACGATCTATTTGAGTTGTAATATAAGCAACCTTTACATCTGTATCATTTGTAGACTCACGAACTTTAAAAATTGTTTGGTTGCCATATAAATCGTAAAGAGTAAATGTATCTTCTGTATTTTTCTTTATTTTGTCGTAATTACCGTATTCACCTTTATACTGGTTTGTTAGTGTATCATAAGTAAAAACATGAATTGTACCATCGGCATCCTTATACTGTAGTTGATTACCTTGACTTCCTGTATTAATGAAAATCTTCTCATCACCAGTAAAGCTCCAGCCATAACCAAAAGCTGATTTTTCATAGTCCTTATTATTGTAAGTTCTAGTAAAAGTTAAGCTAGCATCAGCACGACCTAAAATAAACATATCTTCATATTGTAAAATATTATTATTTGTTGTGAGGTTTACATAATTTGTACCATTCACCAATGGTCGTGAATCATAATCCCAATAATCCTCTAATCCTAGTCTTGCAGTTGTTTTATACGTGACAACTAGTTGTGGTTTGTATTGATTTAAAGTAGATTGTTCACTACTAGCAAACTTTTTATAAATTTGTGTAGCTTCATTATCACCCTTTAATAGAAAACCATAGTTAGTAGATGGGTTATTAATCCATCCTTGTACAACATTAAGTGGAACCTTCCAGTTAACCATTGCGTCTGCTATATTTGTTGGCGGTGTTCCGATATTTTTTACCGAACCAATAGTATTTGTTGAGAAATCCCCACCTGCAGTTTTCCATGTTGTATAGGGAATAGTTTTGGCATAGGTCCAAGAAGCTTGATTTTCCTCCCACGGGCTAGTTACATTGTGCAAATTAATGGAAATAGGAGAATTATTATTTGTCGATGAAAACCATAAATTTAAATCAGCAGATACGATTGTTGTACTCGAAGGTACAACACTTAAATCAAATTTTAATAAGCTCCTAACCGTATTACCACCTACCGCAGTCCCTACGCCGAGTTCAAAGTCATTTCCCCCAGTTTGTGTAGGTGCAGCGCTACGTATTGTCGTATCTTCCATGTTTGCTGAAGTTTGTAGGCGAACAATTGTTGGATCAATCGTAATTGGGTATACACGATCCTCACTATTTAACCAGGTAACATCTGGTGCTAAGTAAACAAATAAATCTTGACCAATTACTTCATAACTTAATTTTAATAAATATGATTTTGCTTCTTCAGGAACTGATTGTATTTCATCAACACTTTGGTATCCTTCAGGTTTATAGCTATCATACATGTACGGTGCTTCAATTAAATATAAAGGAGCATTGGTAGTGGCATCCTTTAAATAGATGGTTTGGTTAACTTGTTCGACTGTTAATCCTGTCACATTTACTTTATAAGTAAGTTTTTGTGGAAAACCACCTGTAGGCTTTTCACGATAAACAATATCTTCTTTTACTCGATCAGAACCTACTGTGTAAATAACATCAGCATCCTCTAAAATGTTCGGGTATTTTATTGTATTATCTTGCACAAGACCTTCAGTATTTTGAACTGGTTCGGTTTTATTTGATTTCTTATGGTGGGCTGAAACTAGACCAAAATCGATTTTACTCGTTTCATCAGTAATTGTGATGTTTTGTTGTGAAGAACTAGTAGCTTTTTCAATCTCTATAGAGAAGTCGTTCGCCTTATTCTTCACTGTTTGCCCATTCTGCGTTTCAACTAAATCATTATTAATGTCTTCCCAGTTACCTTGTTCATTTTGAAAGTGAATAGGCTCTTGCGCAATCTCTGCTGTATACGTCCCATCCATATTATCAAAGGTTTTTGCATTCTCTGTTCTCAACTCAACTAATTCAGTTGGCTTTTTTTGTTCATGCTTATTTTCTTCTTTGTTGTTTTTTGCTTCTGCATGTAGCGCAAAATTACCAAATGGAATATACGCTATAAAGAGCGCAAGTACAACGCTACAACTTAACCATTTTTTCCAAAATTCCTTCACTTACATTTCTCTCCTAAAAAATTATATATTTTTGATATTTCGTCCATAAATATCAAGAATATATTGTATCAATGATTACCAAATAATAAAATGGTAATAAATAGTTACAATTTTTAGTTTAATTATGATTATATTGCCTTATATGAGAAATTCCTTTGATAAATAGAAATGTATACCTCAATTCCCCTCAAAACTAGAACTTTATAGCCTCTTTTCCAGTCCAATTGTGCCATTTTTTTCAGAAAACATAATACGGTACAATTTCTTCAAAACAAATAAAGAAATCTTTTAACCATATTAATCCATATCAACACCAAAAGAAGTTAACATTGCATAGGCAGAATCTTCTATCGCTTCTTCTGAAATTTCATATTCTTTTTTCAACGAATCCATTATAGTTCCATTCTCTAACCTGTTCATAATTTCTTTATGGTTTTTTAAGACAGTCTCGTTCAGTAGTTTAATTTCTGCTTTCAAAGCATCTATTTGTTCTTGTTCTTTCTGTTCTCTAGTCATCGTATTATAAGCGAAGTGAAGCATCTTACGGATTACTTCGCTGCGTTTGTTTTTCGGTACATTTTCTAAAAATGTTTGGATTGTGTCATCATCTTCTGTTAGACGAAAAGTGTATCGTTTTTCCCAACTATTAGTCATTCGTTATCACATCTTTTTTAGTTTTTAATCGTTTTCTCGAAAACAGATTTCCCTAATCTAAAGTAACCAATTGCGTTGGCAAATTGACTTTCCGTTACGTTAATTAGTCGATTGTCAAAATGAGGTTGGAGCAAAGATTCAAATAAACTCCCCCCTCCACCAGCCAAGAAGAGAGCATCAAATAAATCAGACTCATCGCCCCAGACATTTTTCAAACGGTCTGCAATATTCATTATGATGGACTTTTGACTCTCTTCAATAATTTGGCTGAAATCCATCTCTTGCCCTTTGTATCGAATCTTTTTATCCTTCAATACGCGATTTAAGAAAAACTCATTCAAATCTGCACCACCAGATTTAGCTTTGAAAGCTTGACGTACATCCCGATGTAAGTTGACAACACCATGATCCACAGTTCCAGATAATTTTGCTTTAGGAGCAAAGGAACCATTTTCTTGGATTTCAACAACAACATAATCTGTTGTTCGGAACCCTATATCAATTAAAGCTATTAATGAACCAGGTATCATATATTGAGGATAAACATACTTCCCTTCATGATTTATTAGTGCAGCAAATACTGCAGAAGCACCTTGCGGAAAAACAATCGCTTTTTCAATAACGTTTTCAATTTTTTGTCCTTTCAATACTCCTGATTGCCATTCTATTTTTGCCTTCGATCCTGTAATAGCATCCTGAAAACTTTTTACCTGCGCCTTATAAAAATCAAGCGGTAATCCAGTTGCTAGATAAATTGGACCAGAATCCTTTTCTGTCACGAGCTGAATGGCAACATTCAATAAAATATGTGTATAGAGATGCTCAAAACGTTCTCGCTGGAACACCCTCGATAAAGACCTCGATTCATTAGCAAGCTCACCTACAAACCAATTTTCATTTTTATAAATGATTTGCATATTGGATAGTTGATTTTTTTCATCGCTAAATATATCGGTAATTGTTCTTTCGTAACCTCTCCCTACTAATGAAGGAAACAATACTCGTTTTCCTGATGATGATATAGCCTTCACAAATCCATACCCGATATCTACAGAAACAATTATTGCCATATTAACTCCTCCTAAATTAATATTGATTGCACTTCTAAATAAGAACGTTTGTTTCTAATTTTATCGCAACCCAGTAAATTTCGTCTATCATTAACACAGTCACTATTCACATTTTTGAGTAGTAATCTTCTTTTCAGAAATATATTGCTAGATGGATATATGCATAACTTTTTCCCAAAGCCACCAAATAACAACTAATAACAATACGTACCTTGTAACTCGATCAATTAATATAAAAAAAGAACGGGGTATTGGAATACCTACCCTCTTCTTATATGGATAAAATAATTGAACTTTGCCCGTTAGCATATCCGCAACTATATGTGAAAGAAGCCCTGCTATTATCGCAAGAGTCATTTCACTGTCTAAAAATGTTAAGGCAAAGCCACTTGAAAGTAATACAAATAATAGTGAATGGGTAAAAGTTCGATGTGCAAAAAACATGCTAAGAGGTATAGATATAAAGAAAAACATTTTACCGAACTTTGATTTTGGCTCATCTAAATCTGGCACAATACCTGCAACACCACCTATCAACGCACCTCTCCAATCTCCACCTGTGATTGAATATCCTGCTACAACTCCTGATAACAAATGCGTCTTCCATTCCATAAAAATAAATCCCTTCTTAAATTTTTTTATACAAATTTCATATGCTGTTTAGGGCTGGGACTAATAAATCCTTTCTAGGTTTACTTTTAACAAAACTCTACTACAACTTTGCTTTTATTAATTATTCTTAATTTTATATAATGCTAGTTCACGTACTAGCTCTTTATAACTTAATTCAAAGATGCTTTTACCGGAGGTCGTAGTTAGTATATTTTTATCTAACAATTGGTTTAACACATATGATTTTTTCATCTCTTGTTCTATGCAGCTAATTAACATATCTATTTGCATTCCTACACTCTCCCTTATAACCGATTAAAGGGGCTGGAAAAAAGATTACTTCGCATTATCATCTCCTCAATCTGTCCAGCCCATTTTTCTCATTCTTTATTCAATCTAATTGCATTTAGATTGAACTTTTTTTGCAGCAAAAAAGAGTAATTTACAAATAGATACATTTGCAAACCACCCTTTTATTTTACTTCGCTCGTATATATAAAGAGTAAGAAGAAGAACACTACATTTTTACCCAAAATCACAGCAATATCAACGCTTCTCGGCTATTTTATATTGTGGACATATATCTACACATGTGAGGACTTTTGTCTACACCTAGAAAACGGACTACTCCCATCAAATAGTTAGAAAAAACACAATTAAGCTATACTCTACTAAAAAATTTAATGTGTAGATATTTTTCTACACCATTGAACTCTTCTAATATAACTACACAAGTTCAATCTATATTTTATATTGTATTTCTTTAAAAAAATGGTCGATCCATTCCCTTGGATAAATCATTCCATATTCTGCGTCAGGCGCCAGAAATACTTTGAATGGCATCTTAATTTTTCTATCGATTTTATCGAAATGGGATACAAGAGTGCATAAGGTAGCATCGACCTTAGTTACATCTCCACGATACATAATTTCAGGATTCATAAATAAAGGTCTACTAGAGGTCATGGAATGATAATCATGAATGGTAACCTTATTAATAAACTCAAATAGTATGCCTTTCTTTACTAAAGAATTAATGTTTTTATCCGCTTCATTGCAATCCATATCTAGATAACTCGATATTTCTTGAATTGTCATAAACCCCACATGATTAGTGGATATAGCGTTTGTATGATGTTGAATCAGGTCGCTGACTTTGTTTAAAAATTGGATTTCAACAGGTGTCATATAACCCTCTTTTGTGAGCAAATCAATGTTCTGATTAATTTTAATTAGTTTTTCCATCCTTATCACTTCCTTTAAATTTCAAATAGGACTTTCTAGCATATAAACGTCCGCTTCTATTGCCTTTATTAAACCAAACCTTCCAAGGCAGATAAATTTTGTTCCCTTCTAGAACATCGTTTGAAATAATGAGTTTGATTAAAGTCTTGTTTATATTGTTTTTATCGCCGTTGTATACAATTTCAGGGTTCATTAATATGGGTCTTTCTGTTACAGTGCGATTGAACAGCATCAAATCTTCTGGATCAACAATCTCTAATAAAATTCCCTTTTCAATTAATTTATTAACTGTACGACTTATCCCTGACCGATCTTTGTTTAAATACTTTGCCATACCTGCAATTGTTATCGATTTTTGTGTCTTTCTATTCACAATTTCATTGGTTGATATAGCAACCAATGGTTTAATCATTTGCACAAAAGCATATTCCGCTGTTGTAAGATAATTCATTCGGTTAAGGACATCTAAGTTGTCAATAATATCTTGAGCAAATGGACATCTATTAGAATCCTTTATTTTATATAAGCCATACCCTAAACTATTGGCTTTCCTTTCTTGCTCATTGACTGTGGCTAAATTTACACCGCTCTCAAAATCCCGCATCCTTGCATTTTTTTCGGCGATTTCAATTTGCTCCCTTAAACTCATCTCTCACACCGCCTTTCATCGCAGCAGGGAAATTGAAGCATAGAGAAAAGACGCCCTGGTTAGGAACGTCTTTACTTTACCTATGTTTCTTTTTGGTTTGACTAATATTTCGACTCCATCTTACTCAGCTTCAAACAGATTGGCTTGGGTTTTAAAACGATTATTATATCGAACATAGTGTACAATCCTTTCTGCCAAGCGACTATTCCTTTTAGCAATCTTATCGTTCGCAATTGCAATATGCATTGCTTTATGGGAGCCTATAAAAACCATGATATTTTTAGCCCTTGTTAAACCGGTATAAATTAAGTTTCGCGCTAACATAACGTAATGACTAGTTGATACAGGAATAATAACAATTGGTGATTCGCCACCTTGTGATTTGTGAATTGTGATGACGTATCCAAGTTCTATTTGGTTTAATTCTTCTTTATAAAATGTAACTTTTCTACCTGAAAAATTACATATCATGATATCCTCTAATTCACCGTTAGCATTTTTTTCATTTGTGATTTCAAGGACGATGCCAATATCTCCATTAGAAAGATTCTTTTGGTCATTATTTTTGATTTGTATTACTTTATCGCCCTCACGAAATTTCTTCTTTCCGATTATCCATTCATTGAGACCAGTGTGAAGCGGATTAATATACTCCCTGATCATTTCATTTAAAACTTGTGTTCCTACAGGTCCTTTTTTCATTGGACTAAGGACAAGAATATCTGAAAGAGAATAACCAAGATTAATAAAACGAGCAATACTAAGTACGATTAATTGTGCAATCTGATTAGGACACTCACTTTCGATAAAATAAAAGTCATTTTTTTCTTTGTTAATTAATAATGGCTTTCCCTTATTAATTCTGTGTGCATTTGTTACAATTTGACTTTCTTGTGATTGTCGAAACACCTGTGTCAATTTCACAGTCGGTAATCCAGCATCAATTAAATCCTTTAATACATTACCTGGGTTAACAGATGGCAATTGATCAATGTCACCCACAAATAAAACTTTAGTGTTTTTATCAAGCGCATCGATTAATAAACTAGCCAATTGTAAATCGACCATCGACATCTCATCGATAATCAAAAAATCAACTGGTAATTTATTTTGGGCATCATATATAGGTTTTTCTCCTTGTCTATAACCTATTAATTTATGAATCGTACTTGCTTCCATTTCAGTTACTTCAGATAGCTTTCTACTTGCTCGACCAGTAGGCGCTACCAAAGCAACCGTTGCTTTGGGATGTAAGTTTCTATATAGGTTTAACATTGTTTTGATGACGGTAGTTTTACCTGTACCTGGTCCCCCGGTAAGGATAAGGAGCTGCTCTTGAAATAAATAGTGGATAGCTTCCCTTTGCTTTTCAGCAAGAATAATTTGATGTTTTCTTTGATAGCCTGTTATTAAACTATCTAAAAAAGACAATGCTTCGCCATCGGTAGAATCATTCATTAATGAAAGATTCTCCGCTAATTTTTCTTCATATTGGAATAAAAATTTAGGATAGACACGGTTTTCTTTAATGACTATTTTTTTATCCTCTAATCTATATATACTCTGTTGAATATCTTCAAGTGTGACAACATCATTTTCTAAAGAGTTATGATTTAATGCACGTAATACTTCGGTATATAGCTCCTCTTCATTGATAAAACAATGTCCTAAATTGAAGCATTTACTTTTTAAAACAAATTCTACACAAGCATCTATACGATACGTAGATAATGGCATAATCCCTATTTTCTTAGCTATTTCATCCGCTTTTAAGAACCCTACTAAATCTAATTCAATTAACTTATAAGGGTTCTTCTCTAATACATGCAGCGTATCAGCACCGAATTTTTTATAGGCTTTCATAGCCATATTGACTGTTATCCCATAAGTCAGAAGCGCACTAATTATCCTTTGAATTACAAATGTAGAACGTATACTATCGACGATTTGACTTGATCTTTTAGGTCCAATGCCTCTAATATTCTTAAAAGCCGCTACACCCAATTGATTAATCACTTCGATAGCATGTTCCCCTAGTTGTTCAACTATCTTTTTTGCATTATTAGCACTACAACCTTTTACCAGGGATGATGATAAAAATGCTATAGTCTGATTCTTGGTAACAGGCATTGGCCGCTCCCAACGAACTACTGAAAATTGGTTACCGTATAGAGAATGGTATTCCCATGCCCCACTCACTCTAATATTTTCCTTTTTTTCAACGCCGTACAGACTACCTTTAATTCTCATCACATTTTTATCTGAAGTAGTGAAGGTCGCTATTATAAAGTCATCCTTTTTAAAATGGATTTTAGAAATAAAACCTTCAAATTCTTCTAATGTTACCTCTCCATAATTTTTTGAGTCCATACAATAGTTCTCCTTTACATCAACAATTTCTAAGAATTAGTGTTTTCACTCTCTCTAAAAAATCACTTCGAGTAAAAGAAGTATCATTTGGCAATTTATGACGTGGATACAATAAATGAAATAAAGGCAACGGTATACTAACCTTCTCCTTCAGCCTTTGAACCGAAACCTTAATCGAACTTAACATTGTTTTGAACATATCTTTACCGTGACCATCCTGCTCACTTAGGAAGTCGTCATGATGATTATCAAAAATTTGTGTGAGTTCAGTTTCTAAATTGCTATCCAGTATTTCCATTTGTTCATAGAGTTCTTTTGCTCTCTCTGTACCGAATACTTGGTTTGCTTCATGTAATAATTCATTTTTAACTTTTTCAATTTCAGCAACAGAAGCTATAAAACTATCGAATTCCATTTCAACTTGTGGCGTCATATCAAGATTCTCAAAAAAATGATTAATTTCATCGCTAGGTACGTTAAATTTGCTAGGTATTCCAATTACTTTTGGAACAGACTTTATTACATGCCATAAGGAGCTAGGTAGCGTTTTATAGTTCCATACTGTTTCAACAAGTACATATCCTTTTAAAAGTGAACGTATTTTTGCAGATTTCTTTCTTGTTCCTTGAAGAATTTTCCTAAGTGATTTAATTTGCTTCTGATAATCTTCTAGTAAAAGTAGAGAATCATTTGTCATGTTCTCTTTTATCTTTTCACAGGAAATGCGTAAGTTTGTAATGAATGTTTGAATTCTCTTTATATGTAGAAACTCCGAGATTGGATACTCTCCCATTCCCTCTAGATTATTATCAGTTGGAAGTTCTTTCATTACCTCTGTATAAGTTTCCATTGCGTAAATTGCTTTAACCTCTTCATTATTTAACCTGTCCAAAACAATTTTTAACATTTCTTTTGTTTCTACTTCAGCCCCAGTTTTCACCTGTACAACAAAGAATGAACCCATGATACATCACAACCTCCTTATGTTATACTGATCACATTTATCCTCAAATAGTGTAACTACAAAATAATATAAGCTTTTACTTTAGTTATTCATTTTGTGTATATTTTGTGTAAAAAAAAGCTCTTCTACTTCCACATTTAATATTTGCGAAATCTTAACAGCATTGATAAAACTTAAATTTCTTTTCCCATTTTCAATATTTGCATAGCTACTTGGCCTTTTATAACCTAACTTCCTAGATATAAATGTTATTGAAATACCTCTTTCTTTTCTATATTTCTTTAACTTGTCGACAGTAAAGGATTCAATTGAAATGTTTGTAAATCCCATATTTAATAGCTTAAAAATTTTTACACCGTTGATAAAACTCAAGTTTCGCTTGCCATATTCAATGTTTGCATAGCCACTAGGACTTCTAAAACCCAACTGAATAGACATATAGGTTTTGGTCATACGATGTTTTTCTCTATTTTTTCTAATTGTCTCAATTACATACTCTCGATCTTGATAAGCAATCATAAATTCACTCCTTTTGTTACACCCTTCGAATAATTTGATATTATCATAAACTACTCTAATTGTGTATGTCAACTTATATGTTACCCCTAATGACAAATAACTTTCTTAATTTGTGTAAGTGTGGTACTATGTTCTTGAAAAATGCATACTACCATGTTTTTGCAACCTATCACTAAAAACAATAAAATTTTAAGAAATAGGTGTTTATTAAATGAAAAATAAAAAAGAGCTACCGCTTCCTCAAAAAATGAAGCAACTTCGTGAAAGTAGAAAATGGACGAAAACAGATGCAGCTAGCAAATTAAACAAAACTTTATCAACATATGCTAACTGGGAGTACGGTCTAAGAGAGCCAGATAGCGAACATTTAAAAAAAATCGCTGATTTATATGAAGTATCTATTGATTATCTATTAGGTAGAACCGATAATCCTAATACAGTGGAAAGAAACGAAGAAGAAAAAGGATTTTTAGAAGCCATTGAAAATTTAGAATTAAAAAGATGGATTTTAGATTTACCTAAATCTCCCGAGGAAGATTTAGAAAAACTACGATTAATGTGGAAAATTATCAAAGACGAAAAATAGAAATTAACTATAAATAAATATGTTAAACAAAATTCCCTATCTTCTCATATCAATATTCGATTTTTGATAATGAAGCTAGGAATTTTTTTAAACCAGAATCGAACATAAGTTCTTAAGTAAATTTTTTGAAAAGTTTGTACATTCCGTTGTCAAAAATACATTATTAGTGTTATCATATTAGCGAATTTTACAATAAATTGCATATTTTATGGAGAAAAAGAAGAAGTATTAGGGAGAAAGTTATATCGTTTTCAAAATGTAAGAAGGGAGTTTTTATCAATGAAAAATTTTATTCAACAAATTTATACTAATTTAAACTTAGAGAATGAGGGAAATATTTTTAATAAAATTGATAATATCTCGAACCATCTTAATTTAAAAACATATTATATTCCATTTTCTTCTGAAATAAATAACTTAGATGGTAATTGGAGAATTTTCTTAAATGAGAACCACAGCAAACTCCAAATTTGGGAGGATTTTGGGGTATTATTAGGTATTTACTTTCATTCATTTGAAAAGCTAGACAAAATTAAATTAGAAACTCCTGTTGAAGTAATAAAAGAAATTAGTCCATTTGCATATAATTTTTGCATTCCGGATTTTATGTTAAAAAAAATAGCATTCTATTCTGATGAACAACAGACAATAAAACTAATCGCTAGAACATTTACAGTGGGTGAACGTTTTGCTGCTAAAAGGTTATCTCTGTATCGCTGTGATTTAAAACATTCAACAATGTAAATTAATTTAATATTCTTCCTACATAAAATATGATAGCCTTGCTACAAAGTATTGTAGTAAGGCTATTTCAATTATATTATATTCTTCCACAAAAGCTCTGTTAGTTGAAATATAATCTTCCCAAAGCAATGTTTATTAATATTTCCTAAAAGTTTGCTAGCTGGCCCTATTTCTTATAATGCACAAATTGTCTTCAAGAATTGCGCCCGTTTGTGGAACAACAAGTTAAACAACACTCCACAACTAAACTGCTTATGGTTCTAACTACTGAATTATACTCTACAATGATCAGTATTTTTAAGTGAGCAACAACTTATACGAAAACAGCCATTATTTGAGATAGAGCTTATTAAAATAAAAAACATCAAGGAAACCGAGGAATCCTTGATGTTTTTTATTTCTTTTTACTATTTTTTATTACCAACATGAATTGTAATACCTTCATCAGCAGGGCTATAAATAGCAGTTACTTTTCTTCCATTTGCAGTGCATGTTTCTGGAATATCATTTTTACCGAGTCAATTAGCTCTGTTCTCATCAAAAATTTTTTATCATTATGAGAGAAAAAATAACATTACCATTTGTCCAAATTAAATCGGATAGTTCTCAGATAAATTTTGAATTATTCTCTAGGCTTATAATCATTTCTTCATAAGCTGCATTAGACTCAATGATCTTTTTTCTATTTTCCCATTTATCAAATTTCATTTGTACCTCAAAATAATTTAATTTGTATTGGCGAGCATTGATTTTGGTACGGTTGGAACACCAGCATGTTTAAGAGTTTCTAATAGTTCAGAAATTTTTTCGGTAGTTTGAGCTAAATTCTCTATATTTCCAAAATTAGAAACCTCTCTCTTATCACTAACCGTGAATATTATTCTTTCTTTTGCTCTCGATAGAGCCACAAAAAAAGCATTTTTATCTGCTTCTCTTTGTGTAGAAAAACTCCAAAAAGCTTTATCTTCTACTCCAATAAAAATTACCGTATTATACTCCAATCCTTTACTTTTATGAATTGTCATAATAGGAATACTATATTCTCCTATAAAGTCACTAATCAATTCTTGCATAGAAATTCCGGATTTATAATTTAATTTAGAAATCATCTTTTCTATTAAGTTATTTAAATAGTCTCCTTGATTGTATTTAGGATATACGGATTTAATAATATCTTCCCCAAAATAATCTATTATGTCTTTTAAAACACTCTCAATATCAACGGTAAATTTACTTTCATCTGTATTAGTAAACCGATTTTTAATCTCTGATAATAATTTTAATAGCTCTTGTTCAATAGATATATAATTGACACTTTGGGGTTCTAAATTACTGTACTTAATTTCAATAATTTCATCAATAACGCTTAACCACAACTCTGGAGATTTTTCTTTATATGATAATTCTAATATTCTTATTAGAATTAAAATCAGTTCTTCAGATAATAACTCCTGATAATCTTTTTCTATCCTACTTTGAATATCAAATTCAGATAATTTATCTATTAGTGAGGCTGTATAAATATTTTCTTGTTGTTTAACAATGATACAAAAATCCTTTGGTTTAAGTTGTTCTTCTACAATCCAATTTTTGATGTTTTCCGCTAATATAGTTGCTTCATTATTATGATTATCAAATTTCCATATTTCACAAATACCATCTTCTTCATTCCAACTTCCGGCTGCTCTAACTTCCGGAGATTGACTACTTAAAGTTTGCGAGAAAATATTTTGTATATACACCAATTTAGGGGCTGATCTAAAATTACATAGAAGAGTAGTTTCTTCAGCATTAAAATCTGATTCAAATACTTCAAAAGCATTTGGCAATGCCCCTGCCCACCCCATAATTCTTTGCTTAGTATCTCCAACAGCTGTTAATTTTGAATCTGAGCTATAGAAAATGGTTTTTAATAATTTATACTGTAAATCTGTTGTATCTTGAAACTCGTCTAAAAAAACATGGCTATACGTTGCTCTTAAAGCCTTTACTATTAAAGGATTTATGCTTAGTAAGTATTCAACTAATATTGTTATCATTGGAAAAGTTAATGAGCTTTTAAGATCACCTTTTCCTTTAATTAAAACTTTCCATAACCTTATATTAATCCAAGAATATAAATCCTCTTCAATACTTACTATAGGTAGGCTCGTGTTCTTAAGAGTATTAATTAATTGTGGTATATGATATTCATGTTGCCATTTTGTATATCTTAGATTAGGCTCCGTGATATAGGATTTAGCAATATCATTTATATTTCTATCAGATAGTATAATTTCATAATCTTTGTTAGGTCTATACTCCTCTGGCAGACCATTTAAAAACTGGTCCAGCAAACCTTTAGCAAATGCATCAAATGTTTTAGACTCAAAGCTTGAAGATACATTTATTCCATATCTCTGTTTAACACGTTCTTGAAGATTTTTAGCGGCATCTGTTTTGAAACTTATAGCTAAAATTTTTTTCGGATAAACACATTGATTTGTTTCAATTAAATACCCTGCTTTATGAGCTAATAATTCCGTCTTTCCTGCTCCTGGACCTGCAGCTATTGCGATATTATTTACACTTTTTATAGCAGATAAAGCAGCCTCTTCTAACACAATATTATTTGATGGTATCCAGTCAATAGATTGGTTCATATAGATCATCCTTCATTTGAAAATCCAATTTTTTCTTTTATCCGATTCACAAGTTTCAAAAGTTCAGGTGGTGCTTTTTCAATTAACCAGTCATTATCTATTTCTTTAAGCGCTTCAATATGTGTACTAGGTTTTCCTCTGCCTAAAAATAATGAATTATACCAAATCATTGCCTTATGTTCTTCAACAGTATATGTTTTCCCTGTAGCTTTTGAACTTTTCAAAGTGGCTTTTATCGAGTCATCTAATTTAGCTTTGTATTCCTCAGAACTTTCATCATCAATTCCTCTCGGCCCTTGAGACATTGTACTATGATATTCAGATTCAAAATTTAACAACATACTAAAATCAATATCCAAAGGATAAGAAAAGAAAATATCCTCTTTTTCTAATTTCTTTATCCAAACATTCATGCTGTTCACATCTTCAACTTTTCTACTATGGAAGCTTTCTACCTCATTCATTGTGTAAATATAAACTTCACTCTTATCACCAATAAGCCTTTTAACTTTTAATATATCTTCAGAAATTCGATTATTAGCATTTAGTTGCTGTAAAACATATTTTATTCTCCCCCAACCTCCGCCACCTCTCTCTCTATCTAAATCTAGTAGGGTAACATGAGGTATTGATAAATCATTTAACAATTTCCACATATGATTTACATGGCGTCCACCTAAAGGCACTACAGAAATATTATAATCATCTAATAAAATGTCTGATGCACTTAACAACTTAGGCAGTATGATTTCTTCACTATCCCCTTCTCCTAAAACGACTAATTTAGAAAAATATAAATCTGGGTAAGCTTTGATTGCTTCTTTAATATAGGTATGCGCTGCATCAGTTTTTCGAGGTAGTGTAATTTTATTTACTATTGATACTGAGTTTTGAATTTGCAAATGTCTTATATTCTCTGGATCTATTTTTCCAATTATAGAAGAGTTATGTGAAGATAAAATAACTTGTGCATTATCTTTTATAGCTATTTCTTTTAAATTCCTGACAACTCTTCCTAATAAATGTTGAGAAATATGATTTTCTGGCTCCTCTATAGCCAGTATATTTAATAATGGCTTATCTGTTTTTTCTTGCTTACTCTCTATTTCTAGTAGTGAAGAAACTAACGTGATATAAAATAGAGATTTTAATCCATCCCCAAGTTCATCAACTTTTACAGCATTCCCATCAACACTTGGATTAAATAAGATTTCTACATTCTTCAAAAAGTCATCTAGTGTATTACTATTAAATTTCAAATTACTATTTAAGAACCTAGGATCTTTATGATACTTATTCCATTGCGTGTTTAATATCTCTTGAATACTTTTAATTCCTTCTACATCCTTAAATAACGTTTCTATAGGTGTTGTCAAATTTTCTATATCAGCATCTAAAGTTTCGGGCCACTCTATACCATCAAAAATTCTCCATAATAATGTCCCTGATGCATTTTTTAATTGATTTGTAGGATTTCTCATAGCCGGTACATAGATCATTTGTATTAGATTTCTATGATGTATTGGTACTTTAACCAAATCACTATCTGCTTCGGTATGTCCATAGGGAACTTTGACATAATACAATTCCTGTTCTATGTTACCATCTGGACTTGTTCCCTGAATCCACTTACCAATTAATCTTATTCTTAAATAAGGTGTTGTACCCGGTTGCTCAACTATTAAATGTTTAATGAATTCAGGTATAGTATCTATATCCTCAGTATTCTGAGTTTCCAATTCTGGAAAGACTATTTTAGCCTCTATTAAAAGATTCTTTTCTAAAGATATTAGAGTTGTTGTACTTTCTGGTACATGGAAATCCGTTTTTATTAAAGAGCGATCAGAGTTTTTTTGTCCAAAAAGTCTTAATAACCCTATTATTAAACTTGTTTTCCCCGCACTATTTCCGCCTATTAATGCTGTTAAATCATCGATGGTAACTACTTGTGTAGTACTTCCAAAAGACCTGAAATTATTTATATGTAATTCAGAAATCCTCATATAAAAATCCACCTTCTCTTATTTATGTAATTAAATTAATAATAAACTATTTATATCAGTTCAATAAAAAGAGTTAAATACCTTTAATCTCCTAAAATTGAATTATTTTTTTCGTACTGAAGTAAACTAGCAGAACTTAAAACATATATTTCACGCCAATTAAATCTTAAAAACACTCTAACCGAATTATCAGCTTCATTATTAGCGCGGTTAGTTCATCCGAACAAGGCATACATCGAAAAACACGCTTAAATACGGATTATTCAGCTCGTTCAAGCCAAGCGACTTCTTCACAGTGTGCGGAATAATTAAAATGAACAAATCCTAATGTGGCAGTACTCGCTTATTCACTCTGTCTGACCAACACCTAGGTAATACAAAACTAAAGGCAAGATAATTAGTAAAACAACTGGAACAACCAAAGAAAGTATTGCAATTTTTTTAATATATTTAAGTTTAATTTCAGATATTTTTTCTCTTTTCTCTCTCTCTGCTCTTATTTCTTGCATCTGACTTTCGAACTGTTTTTGATTTTCCTTTAGTTTCTGTTCGTTTCTGATGTAAGCATCATTAAACACATGATCTTCCCTTAGTTCATTAAGGGGGATTTCTCTTATCACTTTTACTTCACTAGCAAAATATGAATATTCATCATCGCCTTTCCAAGGCTCTGACAATATTTCTATTTCTAAATATTTCATTGCATATGGGTATTCATAGTATTTAAGAGTCTCTGAAGCCTTAACACAATAACTACATCCATGCTCTGATTTGAATACCTCTCCTATTTTCAATATGCTTTCAATATTATTCTTGAGGCAATAGTCTTCTCCAAGTTTTGCTACAGCTTTAACACCCAAGTCGCCCTTACTTATTTTCCTGTCTAAAGTATTAAAAGCAGCTATCTCTTGCTGAATATCTGTTTCTGAATAAAGCTCCCTTGGGGTATTATTTTCGTAATACTGACTGTTGTTTTCATATATAGAAAAATCTATACGAGTTCTATTCTTAAACTGATCAATAGTAGCATCTATTGGTTCGCCACATACTAAATTATATGTATGAATGTATCGACCTCCATTAGCTGAAAAAGTGCAATCAATAATTTGGTTTTCACTGTCAGATAATCCAAACTTAACATTTATAATGTGATGAATAAGACTGGATACAGTTACACACGCTTCAAAATATATGTTTTCGCCACAGGTGTTCTCTTCATAATAGATTTGCCTTGTCCAAAAATCACCTTCCTCTAGTTTCTTTTTAAATACAATTTTATATGCCTTTCTTGCTGTATCAATAATATACTTTTTTTGTTCTAGAGTTAACTTTTCCATGTTATATCCTCCCTTGTTCTTACAACCCTCATTTTGACCACATTTGAACCCTCCTTTGCTTTTAGCAAGCAATTTTTTTCCGGCGAATTAACTCAATATGTTTGCATGAACATACAAAACCCAAAAAATGTCCACAAGAACCGACACTATCAGAAGGAGTTATCTCTATCGATCCTGCAATCGCTTCTTCGATTCTTAACAACCCAAATCCTTGAATCTGTTCTCCTAATTTTAAAGATGATTTGCGACTGAAAGATATTGTAGAAAGAAGCAAGAACATTTTTCAATGCCACAACCTCCACTAAACTGCGTCACATTACTTCTCCAAGTAAAATTATACCATTTGTTAGAGTCAAATTAATTGTATCTTCCCAACCTTATCCTTAAATAATGTACTGAAATGTTATCCCTTATACATCAAGTACAATCTATCTCTTGGATGTAAACTATCCCGCTACAGAACAACAAAAAAGCCCTCTCAATGAAGAGAGGGCAATCCCACATTAACCAGTAACAACGTTCCAAACTAATAGTGAACAACACTCCACATGTATGGAGTGTATGAACATATTGATGTTGAGGTTTTTATTATAAACGTCTGGTTCTTATTAAGCTTGTTTGGGGAGGTTTATTAATCATAGCAAAATCTTACATAAAAGAATGTTATTCAATAATATGGCCCGATTGTTGAAGATTTTTGTCCTTTTTAGCTGGCCAGCTCAGGACATATTCATCTTATCAAGAGGTCATTTTTCATACAAATCTCATTTTCATTTATTACAGGAATGCTTCCCCGTTTGTTCAATAAAAAAATGCCAACCCGTATAAGGCTGACTCAATGCATGATGTCCGCTTAATTCAAAACATTCACTCCGACTACATTAGCTCCCAACTTGTCTATATTTAAGAAGTTAAAACTCTGTATTTTTAACCCATATAAGCATGATATAATTATTTTATTTAATATCCTTCAACCGTAATTACACTTTTATTGTTTTAAAGGGGAGATTATTATTTCAGATTTAGAACTACCAATTTATCCCGAATCGGAGTATTTAGGTGATCTTGGCGTTAGAACTGTCGAATCGGTAATATGTGATAAAATCGGTTTAATTTTTCGTAGACAAGAAAAAAATGACCTCGGTATTGATGCTCAAATTGAATTTATACAAGAAGATAGAAAAGGAACAGGGATTAATAGCAATTCAGATAAAATGTGGCATATCTTTTTTTAATGAACAAAATGATGAAGGATTTATATATAGAGGAGAATTAGAACATTACTATTATTGGATTAATCATTCCCTTCCAGTTTTATTAATTATTTGCCATCCTACAACGAAAGATAGTTATTGGGTACATGTTACAAAGGCTAATACTAAATTATTATCAAAGTCTTGGAAAATAACTATCCCATTTAATAATCGTTTAGATTCAGAATCAAAATATGAGCTAAAGCGTATAGCTGATCAACTACAACACGGAGATATGGCAGAGCTAGCTTTATTTAAATTTCTCCACGAAAAATATGAAAACAGAATAAAAATCGTTCCTCTACTTCAGGAGCCACGTGATTTTCATGGTCTATCATATATTATTGAATTAGATGGACAGCTACATATGGTAGGTTACTTTTTCGTTAATTATAGCCAATTAATCCAAAAACACATAGAAGAATTTGAATCCTTATATCACTCAAACATGTCTTCCATGGGTTGGGATAGTTATGAGAAGGATGCCAAACTATTCCTCTTTATTATTTCCGGTTCCCGTGATGACCTAAAGTTAAGTAAAGCTAAAATACAATCCTTAGTAGATTATATTTTTTAAAGTACTTCACTCTGGAATACGCAGGGCCTCCCTTTTTCCATTTGACTGAAATTTGTACTGTGCAGCTATGTATTAAAAAGTTTAATTCTCATCATCGGGTCTTAACCAATCCATAAAATTACTAAATATATTATTTTCTAATTCTTCAAAGGATACATCATCTTCTTCACCAGGATAATTTACAAAGTTTAGATATTTATAAGCCTGATTATATACATTAATTTGACTGATTTTATTTTCTTCTGCTATATAATCTACCCATTCTTTACTATATAGCTGTATCCAATTCCAAACGTCATTTGGAGCTGACATGTCTTCATATTTCATATTCCAAAAAAGTTGTATTAAAAAGTAGGCAGGGGATACATTAAATAATTTTGCCTCCTTTTCAAAATCTGAAAGTTTATTTTCATTATATATACAGGGCTTCTTTACATACTCTTCTTCTCTGGTTTTATAAAGAGTCTTATCCTTATTGAAAATAGGGAACAATGTATTTATAAGTAGGAACTCCATTGTTTCCCTTTCTTCTTGATCATCTATTAAATATGTATCAATACGGTAAATATAGTCTTTAAATCTGGAATCTGTGATATGGTCATTTAAACGGGTATTTAATGAACTCCAAATACCATCGTTATTAATACCAACATACAGAACGGTGTCATTTTTATCATATAATACATATAAACCTTTTTCACCTGGGGGTATCTGAAAAGGACCAAACAATTCAAGATGCTTTTTATCGTTCTTGGTCACTTTTTTTATGTTCCAGATAGCATATGTCATAAAAGGTTTCGGGAATTTAAAGTCTAATTTTATTGAAACTTCACCTTGGATCTCAGCAAAAGAAAAATTTTCTATACCTGATTTTCTTTTCTCCACCACAACACACCTCATTTATCATTATTATTTTAGAAGTCAGCAAACGCATAATAGTTTTCGATAAAATTATACACTATTTAACTAACCTACTCATTCTTCTACAATGTCACTTAAAAATAAAGAGATTTATTGTGCAGTAAGAGTATGCTATGCAATATAAGAGTTACTCAACAATCTGGCCCGATTTTTGAAGAAGAAAAGATCCTGCATATAACACAGGATCTTTAATCAATCTCTTTTAAAAAAATACATATTAAACATTATTCATGAAATATTCAATATGCATAAAACCAAAAACTGCCTGTGAAAGAAAAATCACAAGTAGTTTTTTATTTTTTGTTTAATATTTTCAAACAATATTTATAAATATCAATATTACCGATAATAACTAATTTTATTTTTAATCTTGCACGTGTAAGAATTTGGTACAGCATTTTATCCAAATTGTATCCTGGAGATTTAGGTATAGGTCTCGTTTCTAACAATGAATGTTGATTATAAAAAAATGTTTGATCAATTACACCAACAATGTTATCAAACTCTTGCCCTATAATTTTATGAGCATTTTCATTAAAACTGAATTGATACTTTTCATAAACTAATTTATCAAAAAAAGAACCTGTATAGTTAAAAACTTCCCAATCCTGATTAATTAAAAATTTAATATGGCTTTTTGCCAGTTCTATATTATTAAAATAAATTAATTCTACGTTAGGATACATCATATTTTGATTGTACTTAGTTTTATCGAAAAGGTTATTGATAAAGCTAGATAACTCTTGGTTGATTCTAATACTATTGGTTAGAGTAAATACTTCTGCATGTAATTCATTTTCAATTACAGATGGTATATTTCTTTTAAATTCTGCGTCTGAGAAACATTGTTTTCTGTCATAAGAAAAAATATATAGTTTTTTATTTTCTTTAATTTTTTCAATTAACAAATCAAATTGATAACGTTTATTTCGTTGACATTCATCAAAGATTATAACGTCATAATCTTTGATATCACTTATAAATGAATCGAATTCTGAAATACCTTTTATATCCCAATTAGGTACTCTATTTAATCTTCGTTGTCCCCTATTTAAATCACCACAATGGATTATAAGTACTTTTTTTCCGTTATCGATAATGGTAGAAGCAATATCATATGTTAATAACGTTTTACCTGTTCCTGGACCTCCTGTAATACTAATAAAAACGTGTTCAGTTTTTTTCTCGTATTTATCTATAATTTTATTCTTAATTTCAGTTTGTCGCTCTGTTAAAATATACTTTTTATCAATAAACTTTTTGTGGGAATTAAAAGGTGAAACTAAAAAATTCTTTGGTGAAAATAGTTCAACAAGGTCTTTTTTTTCAAAATTTATTTGTTCCCTTAGACTTTCAATCACTGTATCAATTGAAATTAATACAAAATTGTCTTCAGCATCTATAAAGTAGAATTGATTTTCATCTGCGACAAAGGTAAAGCAGTATGTAGGCACTTCTAAAAAGTTCAAATAAAACTTATGTTCTAGTAACTGCTTTCTTGCTTTTTCAATCTTTAAAGTACTTTTTAATTCAATGTTAATTATACTTTCGTTACTAATTCTTAATAAATCAAATTCACAATTAATTTGCGGAATTTTAAAATCCACATAGAAATACTCTAAATTATAATATTTTTCTTCAAAAAAACATTTAACTAATTCATTTAAATCATTTAATTCACTTTCTTTAAGTGATACACCAAATGAATCTGCAGTTTTTTTGTATATATCTACTTCAAAAGTATTCCTAACACTTAAAAGCGAATATAAATTAACTGGTTGCATAAAATAACCCTTTCTAATAATAGGAATTTTTTAATAATTATTACCTCTATTATATAAAATTTTGCATTAATAATACGATGGTTTATTATATATAGTAATAAAATAATTAGAGGAGTTGGTTAATATGGATGATGCATCATATAAAAAAATCTTAAAGTGCGCAGCAGCAGCCAAGGAACTACATTCGGATTTTGATAATCGCATAAGTTGTTTTCAAGAAGACTATAACAATGCTTTCAAATTAAATGATAGATCAAAACGGTTAATTAAGTTAAAACGCATAAGAGATGAACTTAACGGATACTTCATCAAAATATATCAAGTAGTATTAAGTGGAACTACTCTATATAAAAAGAAAAAGAAACGTACCAAGCATCAGGAACAAATGATGGAGATTTTTAGGGATGATATTAGTATTTTAGATGAGGCTATAGATAAGTTAGCACATGCAAGAAACCTTTCTGGTCATCCAATTGCATATCAGTTAAATTTAGAAGCTTTTAAGCAAGAGGCATTTATAAAAAAAGTTTTATTAAAAGTTGAAAACAAATTAACTGAATTACTTGAAGTTAATGAAGAGACTATTTTAACCGAAAAAAGAAGACAAGAAAATTGGCTAGAAAAGGAATCTAGAAATCAAATCTCGGTAAGAAGATCATCCAATAAAAAAGCAAATTAAAATTCATTAACTAGATTGTAAATTAAGATTTATGGTCTAGTTTTTTATATTTTTATTACTTTCGCTAGATTATCATTATAATAAATTCCTTTTTATCACAATTCAATACTCACACAATATCGCGTGCTACTCACTGTTTTCTGTTGCTTTGAAATAAAGTTTGATCAAAAATATCCTAAAAACCAGAATTTCATAATAAATATAAAGAATCCAGCTAGAAAAAAGATTGATCAAAATGGATTCTTTATCAGCAGATATTAGTTTCTTTTTTATAAAAGTTGGATCGTTTCGTAATGATGTTGCTCAACAATCGCGCCCGATTGTGGAAGAAGAAAAAAATATAGGCTTTTTAATCAAACTTTTTATAAACGTTGTGACTTTATTTCAAATCTACAATACTTACCCATTTTAGGTATAAATATTTCCATTGAATATCCTCTAAATAAAAGAACCGCTCACTTATTTTAATAATAAGCGAACGGTTCTTAACAGTGTACTTTTTAAACGACTTTATTATTTATTAAACAACTTTATTATCTTCTAACAAGTAGTTGTAGATAACAAATTTTCAGAAAAGCGTGGCTTGTTGAAATAGCTCACCGGCTATATCTAATTTATTCCTATATTTCTTTAATTTCATTATTTAGCGAAACTCCGTATCGTTGATTTAACAGAAGAATAGTGTTAGATAGTGGTCTATCACTATTTTTTAATTCTATAAAATTTCAACGTTTATTGTCTTTTTAGCAACCGTTTGACCGTTTTTCATTACAGTAGCAGTCATAGTATGAGTACCTTTGTAACTCGTAGATTCCCAGTGGTAAGTCCCTTCATACCAATACTTTTTCGTTTGATGGTATAAATGATTTGCGTCCTTCGCTTCATCACCACTATTATGCACTTCCCATATTACTTCATACGGAGCTGCAGTATTGTGAATTGCTTCAAACATCAACCAACAATGCTTTGGATTAACCTGGATTCCCCTACGATTCTTTTTATAACTTAACCGATTAATTTTGGTAGCATCATAAAGCGTATACCGGATCTCTAAAGGATGTACTTCAGGATGTTGAACTACGTGATCAAGACTTTCTGTATAAGCAGCACTTTTTTGCAGAGTAGTATTCCAAAAATCATGTTTGAAAAAAGCCTTCCATGCTTTTTTTGCATCCGCTTCTATGCACCCTACTTCAAAGAGAGGTTCCAAACATTTTAATTTTTCTTCAATACATTCGTTCAACTTTGTTACTCGTTTCCGATGATTTGCTTTGGGAGTCAAGGAAAGAGCAGAATCTGTTGGATTCTTTACTTCATCGGACAGAAAAATCCTATTTTTTATAGCTACTAAGGTGTCACAAAAGGCTTGATCGTCCCTGGTATTGTGTGGTTTATAACATTCCACCGCTAACGTAGTTAAGATAACTCCTCCCGGAAGACTCCAATCTCTTCGGGAGCGACAGAACATTTTTAGCAGTTTGACAATTCGACGTAATTGATTATTTTCTACACTTACGTCTTCATTCGCTTTATCAGGACTAAGCGTTTTCACCCGTTCATTAAACCAATTACGAATACTTCTTGGATGGCGTTTTGCCCAATCAGAACCCGCATGCTCATATTCAAACTCATCGTTTTCATTTTTAAAACGGCGATATACCGCAAAGTCAATATGATATCCCTCTTGGTATTGAACACGCACCGCATTAGTCCCAGCCTTTGGTGGGTTTACAAAATTCTTAGCTTTGCGTCCTATAGCATCTTCTACTAGCTTTCTACAGTCTAACGCTTTAGAAGGGATATTATCTTTATCGAAAATAACCGCAACGTCAATATCGTAGTCACATTCATCATTTTGAGTAACTGTGAACATGGCCACACTGCCTTGAACCACATTATCAGCAATAGAATAGCTTTTATTATTTTCAGTATTAATTTCAGCAAGTCCATCGGTAAGTCGTTTGATATTTATTTTTTTAAATCTTAAAAGTTCTTTGGTTTCCTTTCCAGAGAGAGTTACATGATTGTTGTGAAATTTCACCATTTCGTTGTGAAGATTATACATTTGGTTCCTCCTGAGCAAAGTAGATTAGGTCATCTAGGCGATTTGCATCAATGTGTTCTTGTACCTTTAATGCCCATGAATATTCAATTGTACGGCCACGATTAAAATTATGAATTAGCACTTTTGGGTCATTTCTCGTTAGTGAAGCACCAAAGCTATACACAAGGGATGTTTGTGCTGAAATAAAAACGTAGATCGTTTTTATTTGTCGATGGTCTCTCTTTATAGCATCCACTAAGTTTCGGAATTGAGTTGTATACTCTACCAATTGATCTTTACATTTTATTGCATGCCGCGCACATGCATCTAACTTTAGGTGATACATGGTTTTACCATAAACACTAAGCCCTTTTAATTGTTCTGAATAAATCTCTTCAGTTAAGGAAACGCAGATAGCTACTTCTGTTTGTTGAGCTGGTTTTCCTACCAAATTACTATGAAGAAAAAGCGGAGGATATTGGTCTACCGTTTGTGGCAATGTTTCCCACTTACGGATATTTTCATCCCATTCAGAAAATACAATATCCCGTTTATCTGAAAGCTGGTATCCCAGCAAAAAGACAAATGGAATATGAGCAATCCCTTCATAGTGTAAAATCGGTTCATCCCAACGTTCAACAATATAATGGACGTTGTTAACAAATTCTTTTTGCTTTAATAGTGCTCGCTCGATCCATGCCCGTTCAGGTTCTGCTTCATTTGGACGTTGATCTAAAACCGCATAGGTTACACGCTTTGGATTTTTAGATGTATCATTTTTTTCAGTAGAATTAATGGAATACTGCTTGATGATTGCTTTTGTTTTTTCATCTGCGTTTTTTTCAATACGCACTAGGTGCTTGTTAGCAAGTATTACACCCCATACAATTAAACCTAATCCTACCATCGTGGCAATTAGGCTTTGACTTTTATCAAGCCAAGTAACATTTGCGGAAGTTCTTTGCAATAAGTCAATTACAAAAGGCAACCAAGGAAACCCAATCAAACTTGCACCAAGTGTAAGTAGTGTAATTGGTATTTTTATCCTAGCTTTATTCACGAGCATTATTCGAAAATAAGGGTATGCTCGGTACTTAAAAAAACGTTTAAACCTACCCATAGACTTCCTCCTTAGTGTGATGATTAGAAAATTTACACTATAGTAGTCGAAATTATCTGATGAAAAAATCAAATTTATTTCTACTTACCCGTATCAATTTTCATTTAGCTAATTACTGGACCACTTGGTTTTCATAATAATAAGATTTAGCCCCCTTCCTAAATCATATTCAAAACTAACTTTGACTTTGACTTTCTTTGACCATTTTACATATCCAATTAATGTATGTCAAATAATATACAAAATCTACATTTTATGGCGAATAAAAAAACAATTTGAAAAAAGTTTGTTCAAAATCTACATTTTATGTACAAAATTTCGCTATCAATGTATAGTGTTCCTTTAATGGTTCTCGAAGCGTCGTTTGGTAAACTTTCATAAAAAAACGGTATTCAATAATATGTCCCGTTTGTTGAATAAGGAAATCCGACAATATAGGGTTTTTCGATCAAATTTTATTGCAAATTATAAACCTTAGCTATCCTGTCTTTAACTCCTTTCAAACAAAAAAAGTCGATCAATTCCTATAAAGAACAATCGACTTTTTAAATATTTATATTAAATGTTTCTCTTTTCAACAACTAACTTCAATGCTGTTCGTTCTTCACCTGAAATTGAAATATCTACAAATGCTGGCGAACAAATTAAATCTATTCCATTAGGTGCAACAAATCCTCTAGCAATAGCAACAGCTTTGACCGCTTGATTTAATGCCCCAGCCCCAATTGCTTGCACTTCAACAAGCCCATTTTCTCTAATAAAGCTAACTATAGCACCAGCAACTGAATTTGGGTTTGACTTCGAAGATACTTTAAATGTTTCCATTTTAATTCCTCCAAATCTTGTTATAGTATTTAATAACACATATATTCAAAACGTGTATATTTATATTAAATATTATCAAAACGAGTATAAAACTTCAATAAATAATGTTTTTTTAAAATTAAAACTATCTTACCTATGGTTTTAGAAGTTATTCAATCGTTGTATTTTTATTAAATTCACTTTTGCCCAATATACGTATTTTAATAATATAAGCCTCCATTACTTCTTTAGCACTTTATGATTTACGAATGAAACTTCTTTTTTTAGAAACAGACAATGAACGAATGAATATCCCCTTCCCTACCGCATTTCAACCCACTATACCATTTTTTCAAAACCTTAATTTCAAAAAAAAATAAAAGCTCAAATAACCAAAAGGTCATTTGAGCTTAATCTATTTTCATTTTACCTCTTGTCTTAACACTTGAATTTCTTGAATAGTTAAGTTTGTTAACTCAACTATCTCTTCATTACTATTTCCTTTTGCAATCATCTTTTTGGCAATTTCTCTCATACCTTCTTGTATACCTTTTTGAATACCTTTTTGCATTCCTTCTTGTATACCTCTTTGCTTTCCTTCTTCGATGCCTTTTTGGATACCTTCTTTCATTCCTTTCTGGATGCCCTTTTCAATTCCTGCTTGTTCCGCATGATATTTGGCATCTTCGAGTGCGGCCGCTTCATCAATGATATATTTGACTCTTGATTGATACGCAATAATGGATTCTGGATCTTGACTAAGTTCTTCCCACGCTTCAAACGCTTCACGTAAGTGAATGTCTTTCATCGCTAATTCCTCCAATACTTTATAGATATCTTCATTTACTTTTCGTTTACGTCCATCTACCATCCCAAGTAATAGTAACCATTTCGCTAGTTTATCTTCTAACGGATTTAGTTCTTCCATTAGCCACGTTTTTAAAAATTTGTTCATTTCGATAAAGTGAATTTCCAAAACCTCACCTTGTACACGTAGCAATGTCGTATCTTCATATAAATGATATGTACTATGGTAATGCTCGTTACCTTTGAACATTGTAAAATCACAAATATTAATTGTAATGGTTGGATTCAGTGTATGATAACCTTTGCCCTTTTGTAACTGTGAATTGTAAAGCCTTGACCAATAAAATAACGTTCGTTTGAACATATCATTTTTATTCGCTAGTTGTATTTCAATATTAATGTACTCTTCATTTTGTGTTTTCACGACAATATCTAAGCGTGATTGTTTATCTTCTTTATGCTCCCCACCAACTTCGTGGTTAATAAAAGTGACTTCTTTTATTGTATTTCTACCTGTACGCTGTAATAGTGCGTTGAGAAAGACAATCGTGAGCGATTTATTTCGTTCACTACCAAAAAGGTGTTTAAAAGCAAAATCAATCTTTAAATCCATTAGGTTTTTAAGTGGTATTCGACGAAGAGCTTGATACTCCATTTCTCATCAACCCCTGTTTTAAATATTATATCATGCTCTACTATTATTTTGATTCGTCACTAAGTCAAAAAAATTTAACTACTAGCTATTTATTTTTTCATCATAAGTATTGTTTCTTAGATTCACTATCTTGAATTATGGAGTCTAGCTAAACGTTCTTTATCTAACTGAATAATTTCTTTATCTTCATCAGTTAAAGATTGTTCATATCTCTCCATTGACCAACCTGCAGGATAAATAATGGTTCTATTATTCAAAATCCCCCCTCCCGATGAATGGCTCATATATTTAAAAATAAGCGCCACTGTTTTTTCATCTTTTGCCTGTGATAAACATGCCAAATTAAATTCTGTTGGTGAGAATATTTTAAATACAGGATAAGCAGGAACTTTAAAAGAACCGCTAGCCTCCCAATCCCAATCACGTCTACCAAAGAAAAAAGCATGCTTTTTAAAGAAGTTTTCCATTTCATTAATATCAGTAATTGGTATTACATGTTCTGCAATGACTGGTAGTACATATTTCTTAGCCCATTTAGAAGACACGGAGTTCATCATATGCCCCCTAGAAGAAGGTACTTTCATAAAGTGATTTAAACCTAACTTCATAGCCAATTCTTTCGTTACCTTACTTTTTTCAATATAAAATTGATTTCTAATTTGATCATTTTTATATTGTATAGGACCAAAGAAATTTCTTAAGTTTAAAAAATGTTTATACCAACATACATCTGGTTTAGCTAACAATTCATTCGCTGAGTTTCTATATTCTTCAACTAATTCATTGACCGTATGAAACTTTAAATATTTCCGTTTAATTTGAATAGCATCATTCTTAACTTCTATCCAACCATTTTCTTTAAAATCCAAAAGATGTAATTTTATGTTTGAGGGCAAATTGTTCATCCCAATATAAATTGGATTTCCTCTCTTTTTAGCAAGCTCCAATAATTCACTAAATGCGTTACTGAATCTCTCCTTTCGCTTTTTCACGTCTTGAGGTTCATTTGCCCCTAGTACAATTTCTTCATCAAAAATTGATAATTGTCCTTTTATATTCATTACTTTATTCATCTCCTTATAATGAAAAAAAGACCCAAATTTAATTATTTAAGGTCTAATTTTTTATAGAAAATTATTCAATTTTGTACGAATAACTTGCCTGCAAAAATCTGTAGAAATACCAACATCTTGAGCGAGGTCTTTAAAATACATTCTTTGCTCTTTTGTAGCTGGTACACTATTGAGAAATTGTAGAACTTCATTCACATACTGTAATTGATCTATTTCAGTTGTTAGGTTTTTATCCAATTTCGTATACTCTTTTATAAACTGAAGATATGGTAGAGCGTTCTTAATAACCTTTTGAACAAATCGCTCTATTCCATGTTCTACAATAAATTCATGTGGATCTCGCCCCTCTGGAATAATAGCAATACGGACTTCAAATCCCCATGCTAGAAGCAATTCACTATTACGTTTCGCACTTTGATAACCAGCTTTATCTCCATCAAGACAAAGAATTACACGATTGGTAAGCTGTCTTAACTTAATAACTTGCGCTTCTGTCAACGTAGTTCCCATCAATGAAATTACATTAAGAAGTCCACTCTGCGCTGCGATGGCTGTATCAAAATAACCTTCTAAAAGAATTGCTACATCCTTTTCCTTAATTGATCTCTTAGCCATATCCAGATTGTATATGACTTCACCTTTACAAAAATATGGTGTTTCAGGTGTATTCAAATATTTTGCTGGGTGTGTATTATGCGGAAGTGTTCTGCCAGCAAACGCTAGAATTTGACCATATTCATTTCGAATTGGAAACATGATACGTCCATAGAAAAAATCTCGGTACTTAGGTTCCTTCTCAAATTGTTTAAATAGACCGTACTCTTTTTCTATTTCTAAGTTATAACCATGTGTGTTAAGTAAATGTCGCAAAATATTTCCTTTATATGAGTAGCCAATGTTCAGTTTTTTAATTGTATCTCTTGTGATTTTTCTACTTTCTAAATAAGCTAATGCCTTTTCCCCTTCTACTGTATTGAGAAGAATGTGATTGTATAATTTAGCAACCAGCTCATATAACTTTAAGTATTTTATTAATGAAGTTGCTTTATTTTCCATACTGTCACTACCTTTCTATTAGTATTATAATCAGGGCTGGGAAACGCGTTTATTCAATCAGATTTCCAAATCCAACTACGAACCTTTTCTTTATATTCTTTTAAGAATGATAATTAATAAATCCATCTTTTTTTATCCCCCTATTCTTTTTTATTTATTAAAAAAGAAAAAGCCGAATGTTCAATTGAACACTCGACTTTTCTATATTTAACACATTACATGTATACACTAAACATAAACTAATTAGGCTAGAAACACTTTTAGGACATTACGCCATCTCTTTGTAGAAATCAAAGCAATATATTTTTGCCGAATCTTTCTTGAAAACAAGAATGTGACGACTTTCGCATAATGCGACTACTAAATACTATAAATTGATTATAACAAAATGAATATATAAGTTCAACAAAATGTGTAAGTTCTGAGAAATTAATTGCTTAATAATCTAAAATTTATAGAACATAAATCAATGTAATTGCTATAAATATTCTCGTTTTTTCAAATTCGCTCAGTGCATCCAGCATATAATTGGATGTTACCAATAGCCTTTAAAAGCTTAGAAAATTCTATGTTTATTGGGTGTGGTCAAATAGTTTACTCTTATAAGCGGACTAATATATTTGCCTAAAATTGAATGACCTTTCTTTCTTCCACCTTAAAGTACTTCATTCTTCTTCTATGTGCTCACTTGTTTTTTCCACTTAGCCATGAATCGATATCATCTAAATCAAAAAGTAGAACTCTAGGAGCTGGTCGATTAAACGGAATGCTATTAGTGCGCATTAGTGTATAAATTGTCGATTGACCCATTGGGCAGTTAATAGATTCTAGATAATTTACTAAAGCTTTGACTCCTCTAACTTTTCGCATATCATAACCCCTTCCTCTTTTTTTGAAATATATAATCTTTCGATTATGTTTTGAATGTTACTGAGTCTCTGCGCAATTATGACCTTAACGCCCTTGAATAATGTCCGAAAATAAGCTCTCTTAATACCAAGCAACCCTTAGCATTTTTAAAACTTCTCATCTTACTTCCTAAGCATCACAAAGAAATCAAATTATTCCGCCATAGGCTCGATATGAGTACTTATAAAGAAATCGGAAAAAATTCAAGCTAAATTAAGCTGAAAATATTGGCTGATTTTATGCGAATAGTTTAAAATAATGTCATTAATTAAGTCAACTATTTTTATGCATATAGATTTAGAGTATTTTTAAATTGCACTTTAGAATAGAAAACAGGCTCTTTCCCCCAATCCACTTTACAATTTGATTCGGACCATTATATTATGTTACTTCGATTGAATTAAAACACAAAAATACAAAACCTAAAATTTTTTACCTTAAAACAGAACATACCTTCCCTTAAAGGTGGTGATGAAATAATCTCAACTTTACATCATTTATAAGAGAGGAGAATAATTATGGCAAGTTATAAAGTATTAAAACCTTCGAAAAACGGGAAACCACGTATCAAAATCACAGTTGAACTCGGATATGATGAAGAAAAAGGTAAACGTATAAGAAAATACAAAAATGTCACACTTAATAGTCTATCTGATCGATCTATCAAAAAAGCTATTACCGAATTCGAAATCGAAGTAGCTAATATGGAGATTGAAAAAGAGATAGAAAATATTAATTTTGATCAATTTGTAAGTCGGTGGATGGATGTTTATGTACGTGTAGATTTAACGGTTAAATCTCGGAATAGTTATGAATCTTGTTTACAAGGAGGTATTCTTAAATATTTTAATAATATGAAACTGTCAAAAATAAAAACATTTCATATTGTAAAATATTTCAAAGAAGAAAAAGAACAAGGTAAGCGTAATTTAAATGGAAAATACATGGTATTGAAAAGTATTTTTTCCAAAGCTATTGATTGGGGAGTCATTCAGGAAAATCCAATGAAAGGAGTAAAACGTCCATACGTTGAAAAAAGACATCGTGAAATACAATTTTATAATGCAAATCAGCTAAAACAACTACTTTCCATTCTCGATCAAGTTTATCCAAAACACAAACTACAAATCAAACTTGCGGTTTTCGGGGGGTTACGAATGACTGAAATAGCTGGTATCCGATTAGAATGCTTAGATTACACGAATAATTCAATATTAATCGATAAAACACTACAATATGATAAAGAAACTAAACATTTTTTCCTCGGTAACACTAAAACCAAGCGAGCAAGAATTGTATTTATCCCTAAATCTTTGATGAAAGAAATAAAAGAATACGAAAAGGATTTAAAAAAATTAAAATTAAAATCAGGTAAATTGTGGACACCTATGCTCGATAAGGATAACAATCCAATAAACCTATTATTTGTGAAAAGTAATGGGTTTCCTTCACATCCTGATAGTATGTCTAATAGATGGAAAGAAATTGTGAAAAGATTTAACTTACCGCTTCTCACTTTTCATGGATTACGTCACACTTACGCTTCGTATATGATTAGTAAGAATGTGAATTTCAAAATCATTCAAGAACAACTCGGGCATACGGATATAAAACAAACCCTCAATACCTACAGTCATTTAACAGAACAGGACAAAATAAAAGCAAGTGACCTGTTTGACGAAATCCTGTAAATGGTCGCCTTTTCGTCGCCTCTGGTCACTTGCTCACTATTCACAAAAAAAGAAAGCCTTTAAAACCTTGCTATATCAACTACTCTTGAATAGCAGCCTCTAACGCAACAACGATCATGTCGTTGAATGTTGTTTGGCGCTCTTCTGATGTTGTGACTTCACCAGTAATAATGTGGTCACTTACTGTTAAGATAGAAAGTGCTTGGCGGCCATATTTCGCTGCTAATGTGTAAAGTGCTGCTGATTCCATTTCTACAGCTAGTACACCGTATTTAGCTAGTTTTTCATTTTGGTGCTCGTCTGAGTAAAATAGGTCTGCTGTGAAAATATTACCTACTTGAAGGCTTAAACCTGCATCTTTACCTGCATTGTAAGCTTTTAATAATAAGTCAAAATTAGCGATTGGTGCAAAGTCAATATTGTTGCCCCAAATGATTTGATTCATACGTGAATCCGTTGTTGCTCCTTGTGCTAAAATAACATCACGAACTTTAACATCTTTTTGAATTGCACCACAAGTACCTACACGAATTAATTTTTGTACATCATATTCTTGCATTAATTCTGTTACATAAATAGAAATAGAAGGCACGCCCATACCAGTTCCTTGTACAGAAATACGTTTGCCTTTATACGTACCCGTATAACCAAACATATTGCGGACTTCGTTATAGCATGTAACATCTTCTAAAAACGTTTCGGCAATGTATTTTGCACGAAGTGGATCTCCCGGAAGTAAAATAGTGTCAGCGATTTCGCCTTTTTTTGCATTAATATGAATACTCATACTGCAATCCCTCTTTTCTGTCAGTTATCACTATAAATAATACTTGGTTTCACGTATTTACGCAATGCTAGACGTCTAGCAACTATAAAAGTACGAATAATGAAAGTATTGCGAATCATTATTGTCCTTGTTCCCTGTATAAATCCCATAACTCATCAAATACTTCAGTTGTTAAATTTTCTGTTGCAAACGTTTCGATATATGTAGATAACTCATCAAAATCCATGCTTTGTTTAGGAAAGTTATGTTCATGAAATACTTCTTCAGCAAATCGAACTTTTGCATCTGACCAATCTCCCCCTCTGAATGTTAATACATATAAATAAAAGCTCTTTTTCATTGTTGAAAAATGCCTCCCCTTTTCATTTTTACTTTCCGCTAGTTTATCAAAAAAAATACATTTCGTCATAAAATGTATCATTTTTTTCTTTAAGTATTTTTTCCTAGTGCAGAAAAACTGCATAGCCTTTTTCACCTTAAAGACTTTTGTCATGCAAAAATGTTACGCTTTTTTATCTGAAAAATGAAAATTTTGTGAAATTAGGATAGAATTTTTTAGTATTATACGATAGAATTGTAGTCAATCAATGCAAAAATTAGGAAGGTGATGGCGATGAAAAACAAGAATCAAGCTAGTAAACCTAAGAGAAACCGCCCTTCTCTCTTAGATTCTAATTTTTTCAGAAAAAAGAAAGCTATGGATTCTAAAGCTAGTAGGCACAATCTCCCTCCTACTACAGAAAAACGACAACGTTTTTATCATTTGATTCGAGGAAAAGTACTTATCATTTTTACTTTGCTTATTTTTATTAATGCAGCAATGGGTATATTGTCTTACATCAATATTACGAATCTTCAACAACAAATGGAGGATTTTACTGAGAAGAATGTACAAGAGCAGCTTACAGTAAATCAGCTTGCCTATGAAATTGCTAGATTAACCAACCTCGAACAAGCTTACCTAATTACCGGCAATGGTAGTTATTCCACTTCTTATAAAATGAAGATTGATTCTATTAATAAAAAAATAGCGGCTTTACAAGAAAAATTTGCAGACCGCGAAGTGGAACTTGGACATATACAAGCAATCAGCCAGTATTATAAAAACTATCTCCAATACTCAAAAAAGGTGATGACAATGCGAGATGAACTTGGTCTTGAACAAGCAAGGAAGCTCATGATTGAGGGCACTGGCGAATCAATGAAATTGCATATTGATAATAATATTGATGCCATTAATTTAGTAATGGACGAATCGAACAAAACAAAACTGAATAAATTGAATAAACAGGTAACTGTATCCAACACCTATTTCTTTATTTTTTCGATTATCAGTCTTATTGCCATTATCATTTTTGGCTATATGTTATTTAAATCATTAAAAAATAATACACGTGCGATTAACCATTCCATCTTAGATATTGCGCAAGCGGGTGGTGATTTAACAAGGCGCGTGCATGTGCGTAATCACGATGAATTTTCTACAATTGCTAACTCGACGAATACGCTTATTTTGTCTATTTCAAACCTTATTAAACGCGTCAGTGAACTTGCTGATCATGTATCAAATAGTAGCCGAGAGCTCATGACGCTAGCTGATGAAAATGCACGTACAATTCAAAATATTGCAGATGCAAGTGCAGATATCGCAAGTGATAGTGAGAATACCATCAATAGCATGAATAGTGCTCAACAAAAAATGAGTGATTTAGACCATTCTATGCATCAGTTGAATGAGCAAGCCAATGCCGTACAACGCGCTTCTGTCGCCATGCAACAAGCAGCAGATGAAGGAAGTCGTTCAGTACTTCAATCTACATTAGTCATGCAGTCAATTGAAGAAACGATAGCTTCTACCTCCACAACCGTTGAGGCACTTGGCCGCAAATCTGCAGATATAACCTCCATTATCGGTACGATTACAGCAATCTCTGAGCAAACAAATTTACTTGCATTAAATGCGGCAATTGAAGCAGCACGTGCTGGAGAGCATGGTCGTGGCTTTGCTGTCGTAGCAGATGAAGTACGCAAGCTCGCTGAGCAATCACAAACTGCGGCTAAAGAAGTAACAGCCATTGTAAATTCTATTCAAGATGAAGTGGCATCAATTATTACACAAAATCACAAAGGTGTCACAACGGTTATTCGAGGCGTTGAGGTGACAAATGAAACAAACCAATCATTGTCCAACATTTTAACGCAAACAAAAGAAACAACTGCCATTATTGCCACAATGGTTGATAAAATAGCCCATACGCTTGATTATAGTAACGCTGTAGCAAGTGATTTTGTGCATATTAACGCTTATGCTGAACAAACAGCATCCAATACCGTGATGTCTGCTGCTGCAGCTACCCAAGGATCTGCATCCATGCAAGAAATTAACGCGGCGGCAACCGAGCTGGCACATCAAGCTGATAGTTTACGTAGTGTTGTAGGTGCGTTTAAAATTTAAAAATGAGACTAGGACACAAGAGAAAAAGTGTTAGATTGACTGCAATCAATCTAACACTTTTTTGCTAAATCATTGGTGTCCACCACAGGTGGCACTTTTCGCTCAGCACAGTCAGACCACAATCTTCCCTAATGGGCATGCCCGCGTCTGACGTCTTTATGCGTTCTATGCAGGAGGCGCTTCCCTTCTCTAACCATGAATTTATTTTTTACAAAAGCAAGAATAGCTTAGTTCTCCAAGAATAGCGAAAATTTACGAATACCTTCCTCTATTTTTAATTATTTAGTTATATCCCACCCTCTCTTTTTTCCAATAATAAAAACGCCTGTACGAATTAAGCGTACTAGGCGTTTGATTATTACTTAAATAAAGCGCTATATTCAGCGTAGCCTTCTTGTTCTAAATCCGCTTTTGGAATAAAACGAAGTGATGCAGAATTGATACAGTAGCGCAAACCACCCAACTCTTGTGGACCGTCTGGGAAGACATGTCCTAGATGAGAATCAGCTTCTTTACTTCTTACCTCTACACGACGCATTCCATGGGAAGTATCAAAATGCTCCGTCACATGCTCTTGTGCAATTGGTTTTGCGAATGCTGGCCATCCACAGCCAGAATTGAATTTATCGTGGGAGCTAAAGAGTGGCTTTCCTGAAACAATATCGACATAAATTCCTTCTTCAAAATGTTGATCATATTCATTATGAAACGGTGGCTCAGTCCCATTTTCTTGCGTTACATAGTATTGCATATCTGTTAGTTCTTTTAAACGTTGCTCTTTATTCATCTTTTATGCCCCCAATGTTGTTCCTGAAATGCTTTGCGACCAGAACCGACTGCATAACGTTCGTAGTGCATTGGATTCTTTTTATAATAATATTGATGGTAGTCCTCCGCAGCATAAAATGTGCTTGCAGGTAAAATTTTTACAGCAATTGGCTTATCAAACTTTCCAGAAGCTTCTAAATCAGCCTTTGAACGTTCAGCTAATTCACGCTGCTCTTCATCATGGTAAAAAATGGCCGTTGTATAGGATTGTCCACGATCAAAAAATTGCCCACCAGCATCCGTTGGGTCAATTAATGTCCAAAATGTAGCTAATAATTGCTTGTATGAATAGACGTCATCATCAAATGTAATTTGAACCGCTTCTACATGACCTGTTGTTTCCGAACAGACTTGTTCATAGCTTGGATTTTCAACATGTCCACCAGTGTAACCAGAAACTACAGCTTTAATGCCAGGTGTTTCATCGAATGGCTTGACCATACACCAAAAACAGCCGCCTGCAAATGTCGCATTTTGTATTGCCATTTATTTTCACTCCTTATTTTCCTGGGACGATAATTTCCAATAAAATCTTATCGTTCGGTAAGTCTAATTCCTTCGCACGAACCCTCGAACCTGACGCAATATTTACTCGCGATAAATCAATATAAATTTCAGCTTTATTTGGATTGACTGTAATCCATGAAGGGAAATCCACCGAATCTCGCATAATTTTCATGGTCGTCTCCGGCGGAATGTTTAAAAGCCCTACATTCATCCCTGTTTGCTTTAAAATAATATTGCCTTTTTCATCAACGATCGGGTCAAAATTCATTGAAATCGGAATTTCTGTATAAAAAACAGTTAATTTACTTCGTAATTCAATATCATCTCCAATGGTAAAATCCAATGGCAATGGTGAGCCTTTAGCTGTGTCCTTTAAATATTTTTTGGTAATTGACTCTAACTCTTTCGTAGTTGTTTGGACTACAAGAACATTACCTGTTACGTTTTCTTCACTGTCTGCACTCTTCGCTAATTCAAATCCTTCAACTGGCTTCGTTGCTAAATAAACGACGAGGAGAATTGAAAAAATAACCATACCTGCTAACGCAAAAAATGCGAATTTCCATTTATTCATTTTTTCACTCCCCGAAGCCTATTTCCTTATTAATTTTTTGTTCCATTTTACATTGCTCCATTGCTGCTAAAATTCGCTCCGTCATTTTATCATATCCCTTTGCATTGGGGTGAAAAAAATCCGTGTGATAGACCAGTTCTTCATTTGAATCAAACAAGTCTTCTACAGAGACATAACAAGCGTTTGAATCCTTACTTGCTATTTTTTTGATAACGCTATTCCATTCTGTAATAATCGTATCAAATTCGTTGGCCTCATTTGTGACAATTGAAAAGGGATTATAAAACCCAATAAGTAATAATGGTACAGTTGGATTTTTTGCACGTATATTGTCAATTATTTTACTGTAACGATTCTCATAGGTTAATAATTCCTTATCAAAGGCATCTCTTTTCAAGTTAAACAGGTCTTTTTTGACTACTTTCATTACATCATTGCCACCCATTGTTAATGAAATAAACTGTGCTTGTTGTAACTCTTCATCATAATGCCCTTTTTTTAATAATTTTAATAGCTGATCGCTACGTCTCCCTCTTTTTCCCCGATTTTCAACCTTAACTTCTGATATCGAAGTCCAAGCTAACATTGAATCTGCTAATCTTCCAACATAACCGTCTTGACCATACTCATCCCCGACACCGTCTGTTAATGAATCTCCAAGTGCCAAGTAATGTAGTTGTTTTGCGTTGTCATCATCAATTTGCCGTAAATCCTCTGGTGTAGGCTCAAAAAAATGTTCAAAAATTTGCGTCAATACATTACTAGAGTGCTTTGCCTCTTCCTCTGCTTGTTGCTCATCCTGTCTCATATCTTGCTCCGTCCCTGACTGTTCATTTTCATCGTCAGCCTGCGGACTCGGTTCATCTATTGATATTGCACAACCACTTAGTATTAAGACGGTCAAACATGACAAAATAATTCGCCAGATGCCCATTTGACCACCTTCCATCATTTGCTGTTAGTTCTATTATAGATAGTTGTCACTACAAAGAAAAGTGACGATGCTCCAATTTATCAAGAAAAATCTAAGCATATTCATCTCAATACTTGTTAACCATTTTCCAAGCTGACTAAGAACAGTAAAAAGCTACTACAATTACTTATGTAGCAGCTCTTATCGATTATTCGGCAAAATAAATAAAACCAATTGCACCTGGACCGGTATGTGTAGAAATAATTGGAGAGGTAAAAGCAATTTCTACCTCATCAAAGCCTGTTCCTTCAACTAACTCTTTTAATGGACCGCCCATTGTTGTTAAGCCATCAGCATGTGAAATTCCTACAGCTTTTACTGTTTTACCAGCAGTATCCGCTTGGAATTGCTTGAATAAGTAATTGACAACCTGTTTGTGACTACGAACTTTTGACACAGGATTATATGCGCCACCTTCTAAGTTCGCAATTACTTTTATGTTGAGTAAAGAACCGATAAAGCCTGTTCCTTTACCAATTCGACCGCCCTTAATTAAATTTTCAAGTGTATCAACAATCACATATAAATGAGTATATTCACGTACTTTGTCTAAACGTGCGACGATTTCTTGCACAGTCGCTCCTGCATCGCGCATTTTAATGGCCTCTCGTAATTGTATCGCAAGCCCTATTGCAATAAAGCGAGAATCAATGACAGTTACATCTGCATCTGTCATTTGTGCCGCCTGTCGAGCTGATTCGACTGTTCCACTCATGCCACCTGTCATATGAATGGAAAGTATTTGATCCCCATCTTTTCCAAGCTCGTCGTACAATTCTTTAAATTTCCCTGGTGCAGGTTGAGAACTTTTCGGCAAATCTTTCGCATTTTTCATTAAACCTAAAAAAGTTTGTGGCTCTAAATCCACTCCATCTATATACGTTTTCCCATCAATTTGAATGGTTAACGGCACAATATGTATACCGTGTTGCATTACTTCTTCTTTTGTTAAATCACAAGTTGAGTCCGTTACAATATGAATTCGTCCCACTTCGACACATCCTTTTACTTCATTGAAATTATTATATAGACTAATGTTTCCATATGTAAACATGACATTTGTCATCTGACTTGTCTATTCCAAGTCTGTTTCATGTACACTACCTTGGATACTATAGCCTTTTTTCATTAAATTTGTCTAACATTTTCCTCTATAAATCGACATGACATTTTAAATAAGTAAATATATGACAAACATACATAGAAACAGTCAAATGAATGGGCTATTGTAAACATATAACGACGGGAGGGTGTACGATGATAAATTCATTTGACTATAAAACACGGAAGGAAGAATTGTGGAATGCCATCACCCACGGCGTAGGTTGCTCGCAAGTATTCCAGCGCTTGTGCTGTTACTATTAACCGCTGTCCACAACGGGCGAGCACTTTATATTACGACTTTTAGTATTTTCGGTGCATCTGTCATTATCTTGTTTATGATGTCTACCTTACTCCATAGTCTGCCTGAAAAATATAAATATTTTTTTGCTATCCTTGACCATTCCGCCATTTATATTTTAATTGCTGGGACCTACACACCATTTTTATTAATCGCACTTGGGGGTACATTAGGAATAACACTATTATGTATCATATGGACGCTTGCCTTACTTGGTGTGCTATTTAAATGCTTTTTTATTCATCGTTTTGATATCCTATCTCTTGTTTTTTACATTGGTATGGGCTGGCTTATTATGTTTGCCATAAAGCCAATCTATCTGTTCTTAGGGAGTCATGGCTTTGCTTATTTATTAGCTGGTGGTTTGTTCTATACAATTGGTGCTATCTTTTACGCGTGGCGCTCACTGCCTTATAATCATGCAATTTGGCATCTGTTTGTGTTAGCTGGATGTGGTTCAATGTATGCTTGTGTGTATCTGTATTTATAAATTAATGCATCCACATCGAATATAAAAGACAACGCACGGTGTTACTCTGTAAAATTCAAGTTAAGTGAATGTATTATTAAACAGTAATATCAAGAGGTTGTCTTTAATGTCACACATTATATTAAATAATTAGTACATCACTCATAATATAGTGGTGTACTTTTTTGTTTGTTAGACCTCTAAAGACCTCGTTTATCAACACCTCTACCCTTTATAAGTAAATATTTACAGTAATTAAATGTTGTGGTAAAACAGAACGAATATTCCCGAAACGTACATTCTGTTTGGAGGCAATAGCTTGAAAGAATATAAAGTAAAAGAAGTGGCTGACTTATTAGATAAGCACGAAGAAACTATTAAACGTTGGATACGGTCAGGCAAATTCCCTAACGCATATAGAAATAGCGATAAAGAAGGTTGGAGAGTTATTGAATCTGATTTATTGAAACTTAATAAAATGATTCCAGTTAGTGAGTTTGAACAGAAAGGTACTATAAAACCTGAAGTCAACACGCTCGTACTGAACTGAAAGAAATTGAGTTGATTGAACAGTATAGAAAAGAAGAAGACTATGACCCCGACATTCAATTCAAAAAATAAACGGCCTTGGCTAACCGAAAATCATAAAAGACTTAGTGACTGGGAGATACGAATAGGCAAAGAAACAATTGATTGGTTAATAAACAAGGGTATACCTGTCTCTTTTGCCAATGTTGCTCAATGGTCTAAAGAAGTCGATACTGAAGTTAAGGGATTCACGAAAATACAATACGGTCAAATGAAGAGTTGTATGAATATTACAAGCAACATAGTAAAACCTTTAAACAGAGAGAAAATAACAAAGGAATTAAAACAAACAACTTGAATCTGACGTTAGTTTCCAAATGCTTAAACCCAATCGTAATCTTGACAATCTTCATAGGAAGTATATGAAACTATCAAAGCAAGAACTTGCACAAAGACTAATTCTTGCTGAACAGTATATTTCAGAAAACGAAAATAAATGGGTTAAAGCTCATTTTGAATCATTTAAGGAGTAAAAAGAGACAGCGATTGCTGTCTCTTCTTCAACTAAAGCACCCCGTTACACAAGTGAAATGTTTCACAAATTCCTTTTTCCCAATTGCTCTTTAGCCTGCATCTGACTTTAGCCTACTAAAGTCCAAGTTTTTCAGTCGTTCTATTTCAATAAATATCATTAATTTATCGCCGTCATGCCAACACCACTCAAGACTCTCATCCGAATCAACGGTTAAAAGTGAGATCCATTCTGCTCCAGGCGTTGGATCATATGCTAGTGTAGAATGCGAAGGGTAGCCTAGAAGATAGTCCGAACTTTTATGTAGAGAATCCCGGATTTCGGTGTATATGTCGCTCTGTGCATCATCGAAAGGCCAGTCCTTCAACTGGTATTCGTCATAAGGAATATCAATAGTCGGGAGAAACTCAAGCACTGTGGTCTTGCCAATATCTGAATGGGGTGGCATCATCGTCTCAAGATTCGTTGTTTCGGGAATATAGATACCATGAATATATCCGTCCTCAAACGCCTCTAGATAACCATCATCTTCATTATCATAATCATCTGCTACAAAGAGACTTAGGAGTCCTTTCGATGGCAGACCTCTTTCAGTTGAAGCGATTTCTGCGAAATTGATCTGGCCAAGGAAGCGATAAGGCTTCTTCTCATACGTTGGCCATTCGCTACCAACTGGTAAATCAGGTGCTCCTCCAAAACGACTACAGCCCAATTGTGGTTCGGCATCTGTATGCCTAAGTATATCAATTGCTGGCCTCAATACTTGAGATAAAAACTCTTTATGATTTGCAATATTTGACTGTTCAATCATCTCTAGAAATTTTTTCTTAATCATTATATCCTCCCTGCGTATGTTTTTCTTTAAATGCGGTTTGAATTTCCCACATATTTAATTGTACTTCATCGTATTTGCGAAACCAACAATAATACCATTAATGGAAAAATATAGACAAGTTGTTATGTGAGAGTTAACAACACTATTCAACTAACCTGCATCGTTAGTTGAATAGCAACAATCTTTTAGAAAACAACCTATATTATTACATAGAAGTTTAAGAATTAGGCTTTAATGTACAATTAATAATTGATATAAGCTCCTTTTAAATTACTGCAACATTAGATTGATTTAATGTTGTAGTAAATAGGGGCATCTGTGTTAAAAAAGAGGATAGATAGAGCGAATTTATTTAAGCTCTTCTATCCCTTTAATTTCTATATATAATGTGTGATATTAAATTAGAATTAACTATTAATAATAGTTTCAGCTTATAACTTGAATTCTAATAAAAAAGCTCACACCGTGCGTTTTATGCAAGTTGGAAAACTTTTGTTTGCTGCTAAATCCTACTAACTGTCATTGTCTGCGTTCATAAATTTGATATTGAAATGTGTAACCTTCAGGTGCTGTTTCTGGTTCTTGTGACGAAACTAAAACAAAATCATCTTCATATGTTGGGAAAAATGTATCCCCTTTAAAAGAATGATTAATTTTTGTAATGTATATGAGATCCGTTAGCTCCATAGATAGTCTAAAAATTTGTTCACCGCCAATAATCATGATTTCAGGAACGTCCCCTGCTAATGCAAGAGCTTCCTCAATACTTGTCGCCGTCTCTATTCCATCCGCACGATAATTTGCATCACGTGTAACGACAATATTACGTCGCCCTGGTAGAGGTCGACCAATCGATTCAAATGTTTTACGACCCATAATCATAGGCTTGCCCATCGTTTTTTGCTTAAAATATTGTAAATCCCCCGGTAAATGCCACGGCATACCGTTTTCATAGCCAATAACATGGTTATGATCATGTGCTACTATTAATGAAATCATACTTCCCCTCCAAGTTATATCCTTCATTCTATTATAAACATATTTTTACTTTACTATCGGAATAATTCTGCTCATTATTAAAATAATTTTCTTAATTGATACTAAAACCTAGTAAAATTATAAGAATAGTTTATAATAAAGATTAATACTTAAACGATTAAAGGATGATGATCATGACACGTTTAACAAAAGAGGCTATTCGCTATATTCAAGAAACAGCTAGAACACCCCATTATTATGAAATGACACCACAGGAAGCCAGATACGCACGTACAGTTCCAACATGGCAATCCGGCCATTCACCACAACTTGCTTCTATAGAAAATAAAAAAATAAGCGTGCGTGATGGCCAAGAAATTAATATTCGTATTTACATTCCGGAACAGGCAGAAAAATTACCCGTAATTATTTATTATCACGGTGGTGGCTGGGTATTCGGCAATTTAGAATCCGCTGATGCTGGTTGTCGGCTACTTGCAGACAAAGCCCATGCCATTGTCGTATCCATTGATTATCGCTTAGCACCAGAATACCCATTCCCAATACCTTTACACGATGCCTACGATGGCTTACTGTGGGTTTTTGATAACATTGCAACTTTTGGTGGTGATAATAGTCAATTATCAGTAGCTGGGGATAGTGCTGGGGGCAACTTAGCAACCGTTGTCAGCTATTTAGCTGCGACATTTAATGGCCCCAAAATTACTGCGCAAGCATTGATTTATCCTGTTGTAAACCTTGATTTTTCGACGGCTTCTTATAATGCTTTTGGCGAACACTTTGGTTTGGATAAACAAGGGATGCAATGGTTTGCAGCGCAATATACGGAGACAAACCATTTTATGAATCCACTTGTCTCCCCTTTGCATATTGAAGACTTTAGCGTTCTTCCCAAAACAATGATTATTGCAGCTGAAGCAGATGTACTCTACGATGAAGGACTTGCTTACGCTCATAAATTAGCTGAAGCGGGCGTTTATGTCGAACATATTCACATGGCTGGTTTGATTCATAGTTATTTCAGTAAAATGGCATTTTTTGAAGCAGCCACAATTGAAACAGTCGAAAAAATTGCGACATTCGTGAAATAAGTTTGTGTAATGACACTAAACAATGCGATAATAGAGCAAAATGTTTTTTAAAGGATGACAACATGACACAAACTATTGCATTACAAATTAACAATCAATTTGCAGGACCATTAAAAAAAGGTTATCCGCTAATTTCAAAAGATGCCGTTGATACACGTAAACTGCCTGCTGAAGAAGGAGCCCTACTTCGTCTGTTAGATATTCATAACCGCTTTATAGGGACAGGCTATTATGGTATCCAAAATAAAGGCATTGGCTGGTTGTTGTCTACCGATGCTAATGAAGAAATTGACAAAACTTTTTTTGCAAAAAAAATTAAAAAGGCCGTTCAAAATCGTGAAGTATTCTTTAATAATCCTGATACGACTGCTTTTCGTGTCTTTAACGGCGAGGGTGATGGCATCGGTGGTATGACAATTGACTTTTTCGATGGCTATTATATGGTGAGTTGGTATAGTGCTGGCATTTATTCATTTAAAGAGGTCATTTATGAGGCACTTTCAGAAACCGTAAACTTTAAAGCGATATATGAGAAAAAGCGTTTTGATAGTAAAGGACAATATATCGAACAAGACGATTTTGTAATGGGCACACCTGGTGAGTTTCCACTAATCGTGAAGGAAAATGGTATGAATTACGCTGTCCATTTAAATGATGGTGCTATGACAGGTATTTTCCTCGACCAGCGTGACGTACGATTTGCTATTCGTGAACGCTATTCAAACGCTAAAACTGTGTTAAACACATTCTCGTATACAGGTGCGTTTTCTGTAGCAGCGGCACTAGGTGGAGCTACGAAAACGACAAGTGTCGATGTAGCCAAACGCAGTTTAGCCAAAACTATCGAGCAATTTAGTGTCAATCAAATTGACTATGAAGCACAGGATATTAAAGTAATGGATGTATTCCATTATTTCAAATATGCGCAACGCCATCAGTTGAAATTTGATCTTGTTGTATTAGATCCTCCTAGCTTTGCTCGAACAAAACAAATTACGTTCTCAACTGCTAAAGACTATCCTAAGCTATTAAAAGATGCAATCGAGATTACTGAAAAAAATGGTATTATTGTGGCTTCTACAAATAATGCAAGCTTTGGTATGAAAAAGTTTAAAGGCTTTATCGATCAAGCGTTTAAAGAAACGAATATTCGTTATAAAATCGTTGAAGAATATGGTTTACCAAAGGATTTCCGTGTACCACGTGAGCATCCTGAATTTAATTACTTAAAAGTTGTTTTTATTCAGAAGCTAAACTAAAAAGAGTGACTTAAGTAAAGTCACTCACAGAGCTGTAGACAAAGTCGATTATTTCACCTTTGTCTACTATTTTTTCTTAAATCAAGCTTCCATTACTTTGTTAAAAAAACGAAAAGATAACCTAAAAACATTAGGATAAAAAAGCTAAAGAATGTGAGGATATTCCCAATAATTAAAATTTTTGATTTAACATAAACAGATAAGGCAATACCTACTGCGGAGAAAACAAACGTGAAAATCCAGAAAAATGATGCTTTTTGAAACACTATATTAGGTACCCAAAGTAATAAAGAAATTATAATCATACTAGTAGCTAAAACTTTCACCATTTTAACCATTCCCTAATTCAATGGATTACATAGTGTATTACTAAAATATAATTTTATTGCAGCTGCAGCTATTTTTTCTTTGAGTCCCATTCTATGAAAATTTCTATTTATATAAGCGACAAGCTCCCAATCACAAGAACAACTAAAATAACCTTTATCTTCATAGCACTTATCATGTATTTGACAACCTCTATCTAATACATCTTGTGGCGTACCAGAACCATGCCCAGGACCACACCAATTTCCCCAAATAGGTATCCCTTTTTTAGTATTCATTGTATTGTTTGCTTGATAGTTCGTATAACTATTACTAATGTGATTCACCATCATACTAATTTCTATGTATTCTTCTGCTAAACCATCTGATTTTACTTTTTCAATATTAACAAATGGTTTTCTGTCTTGATAATAAATGTAAGCTCCTAACTGTTCTTCAGCATTTAAAAGTTCTTCATCTGACATTGCAAAAGCTTTTGTACCTCCCCCCAAAAAAACTGAAGAAACTAAAACCAAAGTTACAAAGATAGAAACAATTCTTTTCATCTAATCTTAGCTCCTTTCCAAATTTTATTCAGCAAAAAAAATAAGTTTTGACTCAACATCCAAAAGCAAGAGTGAAAGTATAAGTTTTATTTTTAATCAGAGTGGAATTCAAATGGTAGAAAAAAACAGCAGGAACAATATTTAATTTTATTAAGTTGATAGTAAAACTCTTTATAATACTATTGAACAACAAATTATATGTATATTTTATTAAATAATCTAAAATTTCTCAATACTAAAGGGTGCACTTTTTATGACGCACATTTCAGTAAAAATAAAAGTGTTAGACCACCCTTTTTTCAGTCAATCTAACACTTTTTTTCGAGCCATATAGACGCCGTTATCAACAATTATTACTCGGATGGGGCTGTAATATATTCTCCGTGAGTAAAGACACTTCTAGACAGAATCAATTTGTTGATTTTCTAAACTTTTACTATTTGGCATCGGTTCTATTATTCGCGGTCTTACTGCTTTGTACCATTGTAAGCAAAGGATGAAAATTATCATCGCATCAATTACATCTCCACCATAATACATAACCATACTTCCGATTTCTGCTTGTGCGATTGGCACACCTTCAGGGGGATGTGCATAAATATATTTTGATAATATTCCATGTCCTGCCAATGCAATAATTAAAATGATTGCTCTGTAAATAAAGGATTTTCTGTGAAACACAGGATCAACATAAAGTACGGAAATCGTAAATACATACCCTGCTAGAAATACATGTAAATGGACAACTAAATGTAAGAGACTATTACCATGCATAAGTGCATATAGGTTAGTCGTGTATAATAACCAAAGCCCCCCGATATTTAGTAAAATCGCAACTATTGGATGTGTAAGTATACGGAGAGGTCCGCTTTTTAGTATTTTGGTAAGTGCACGTGCTAATGAAGTACTCAAAGTTCTTAGTAAAAGTGTCATAGGTGCTGCCATCACAATAAGCAATGGGGCTAACATTCCTAAAAGTAAATGACTCACCATATGTGCTGTAAAATCCATCATTGCACGATTTGCTAAAGGCCCAACAACGGCAATAACCGCTAATATTATTCCCAAAACAAAACATACAATGCGATAAAGTGGCCACGTTTTATAATGACGATTCGTAATAACCACAGCACTTATATACATTATTAATAAAATACTAAATAACAATAAAAAAAATAGTTGTACAGAATCATGTAGAAAACTATACTGATTCATCTCCGCAATATGATTACTATGCTTAGCGCTCATAAGATGTAACCTTAGGTATGTGATAAGTGTTTTTAGTACGGATAGTAAGATAAATCCCTATAATGAGTAGTATTGCAGCAAGAATATTCCAAATTAAATCATATGTTATTACATTTTCTACATACCTTATCTGATGTATCCGCATTAACTTATGTTGAATAATACCATCATATAATTGAAACCCTCCTGCGCCTAAAAATACACCACCTAGCCATCTTGCAAACCTTAGTCCATTTTTACGACGTAAATCTGCAAATAAAAATAAACCTGCAATTGTCGCAAACCAACTAAATGCGTGGAAAAAGCCGTCCGATATTAAACCAATTTCAGTTGTCGATTTATCGTAAAAGTGATGCCAGCGTAATAGTTGGTGAAAAAATGTTTCATCAATAAATGCTACTAATCCTATACCGAAAAGAAACCCTGACCAGACATTTCGCTGTGCGTAAGGATGTCCATTTTTTAGCATTGAACGATTATTCTCATCATGTTTTTTTATAATCATTCCTTCTTTCTCTAATAGTTTGTGTTATTATTCCCTAATGTCACAGCGATTACACCTCAGTACAAATGAAATGAATGATTTGGCACTAATAAAAGCCCCTAAAATCTTTAAGCTTTAGGGACCTATCACTTAATTCTGATAATACTTAGGCAGAGCAATTTGATTGAAATCATTCACTAAATTTCGCAGTGCTTCACTCAATTCGTCACCAACCATTGGTAAACCATGACCAGTAATCATTACATTAGGCTTTAATGCTGCTAACTTTTCAACTGACTCTTTGGCAGCAGACCAATCAGTTGTAAAATATTGAGGCGGTCCACTTATCTCTTTTTGTTGCGTCAGCACTTTATAAAGTGACTCTTGTTTTACCGTAACAAAAGCATCCCCAACAATTAGTGTGCGATCTTCCTCTCTAAATAAAGATAGATGTCCTGGTGTATGTCCTGGCGTGTGAATCCAACGAAAACCAGGCATATAAGGAATGCTACCATCAGCAGGAATTTCTTTTATATTTCCCCCTAAATTAATCGCTTCATGTGGAAAAAAAGGTGACATTTTCGCTACCCACCCATTGCTAACAGCAGGGTCTGGATTTGGATAGTTTTGTTTTCCAGTTAAATAGGGAAGTTCTAAACGATGTGCATAGACAGGTACATGCCAATGCTTTATTAATTCAATAATACTTCCAACATGATCAAAATGTCCGTGTGTCAAAATTATTGCTTTAGGCTGACAATCATCGCCAAACCGCTCTTCAACTACGGAAATAATCTCCTCTGCACTTTTTGGCATGCCAGCATCAATTAATACAAATTCATTCGTATGTGGATACCCGTATAGCACGATATTGACAATTTGAACTGTATACATATATACATCATCTAATACTTCTATTCCAACTCCACTTCTAACAGATGTAGCAGGAATATATTTATAATCTTCTCCATAGTTTAAATTTTCCTCCATAATAACCACCTTCTCTTATATTTTTCTTTTCGTAACAGTTACCATCATTAAAAATCGTTTGTTACTCTTTCATCATGTCTATGCATGATTTTAAGTATAGAAAGACAAGAAAAAGACAAAATATAAGTTCGTAGTGTTTCACTACTTATAGGGCTGCTGAGAGAAATCAAAGCAGCTTTTTGTTATTTTTCCCTATATTTCAAGTCATCAATTTTTCCATAATAGCCCAAACTTTATTGTATGATGAATGGAATCGTTTTTTATCATTTTGAATTCCACGCCTTACTAAACGAAATCCTCTTGCTTCAAGATCTGCAATAGCAACATCTAACTCCTTATTATTTTTCCGCTGTATTGGTGGTAATCGAAACACACCATTTTGTGCTGATAAACGATTAAACATTTCTACATCCCCTTAAAATGTAATCGACTTATCGTGAGCACATGGCATACGTTTTATTCAACTAAGCTGTCGGTATATATGTCCAATTTAAGAAAAAGTGTTAAATTGACATCAGTCAATCTAACACTTAATTACAAGTTGCTTCCCACTCTTCGCTCCATAGGCTATATCTATAATTATAGATAGCGATACGGTCATCGCATACAAACTATGTCATGGATAGCCTTACTTTATTTCACATTATGCATTGTTTGCCAATATTCGGCGGTATTCGTTCTGCGATAAAATTTATAGAAAGGCTCATTTGGACGTGCATGTTGTTGATAAAGCGCAATAATATGCTGTAAAAAGTTTGCTATTTTTTGCACCGAAACGCCTTTAGCAAATAATGTCCCCGCCTGTGCTTTTGCCCCCACTGGAATAGCCCCTAAATAAACATCGAAGCTATCTTTTTGATAGACAAGTCCAATATCATCATAGACAGCATTATAGCAAGCTGACGCACAGCCATTGACATTTAACCGCAATGTTGATGGCACCTTTTGTCCCTGCAACTCAATGTATAATTGTTCTGCAATCTCGGCCACTTCCATTCGCTCTCCATCACAAAAATCACAAGCCTTGAACGCAACAATGGAGCCTGATGGTGAAATATATAAGCCCACTTCTTGCAGTTCACTTATAACGTCTTGAACTGTTCGCGTAGGAATGGACAACAATATACAATAGGATGCTGAATATTTAATGGCTCCACTGTCCCCTACGACTTCTGCTATTTTTTGAAATTGCTCGGGTGTATAATGTTTATTAATAATACCCGGACTTACTGCGAGACGAGTAAATTGACCATCTATATTTAATTTTTCAAATGTACGTTCTGGTATATTTGAACGAAATGCATTCATTTTTTATTCTCCTTAAATCTCGCTAGTCTCTAAAGTTATTAAAAATTTTCTGGATAGAATCCTTTAGCCAAAATTTTGATAGCCTCTGCCGCACGAACCCCTTCTGAAGCAGCTGAAAGCGGTAATATAACAAAACGCTCATTGTGCACAGCATCTGTTTCCTTTAATGCAGGATCATTTTTCAGGAAATGTATTTTGTCTTCAGCACTTTGAGAACCATAATCAATCACGACAATTACCTCCGGGTTGCGTTCTACTGTATCTTCTTTTGAGACAGTTGTCCATCCAGATTCAACTTCACCAAAAATGTTTTTACCACCAGCGACAGTGACAAGCTCATTCATAAAATTTTGAGCAGCAGTAAAGACTTCCTTATCCCCACTATCATAGACAAGCACACGTAGCTCCTTTTCTCCTTGCGGTAACTTTGCACGCACTGCATCAACATCTTTTGTCATTTGATCGACTAATGCCTCTCCTCGATCTTCAACACGGAAAATTTTTGCGATATTGCGAATATCCATAAAAATATCATCTAGCGTCGGTTTCGTTATACTTGAAGAATGATGTAAATATGTGTGGATACCAAGTGTCTCTAATTCTTCTGGTGTACCAACACCCTTTTCACTAAAGCCACTTTTCCATCCAGCGTATAAAAAATCGGCTTCACTATCTATCACTTGTTCTTTTGTTGGGTACTGCTCTGCTATTACTGGTACTTTATCGTAGGCAGCTTGTAAAGGTTCATAAATTTTATCATCTAAATAGGCTGTACCAACCATTGAATCTTCTAAGCCTAAAGCTAACATAATTTCCGTTACATGCTGATTTAAACTAATCGCCTTTTTTGGTGCCTCTGTATAAACTTGTGTAGTACCATTATTGTCAATGGTTACTTCTGTCGCCTCGCTTTGTGCAGGGTCGATATGCTCACTTTGTGTAGCACTTTCCGAGTTGTCTTTCGCACTACAAGCTCCTAAAATGCTTATAATCGCAATGGCAACAACTAGCCACATGCCTTTCCATTTGTTCATGGTTCCATTTCTCCTTTAATTATGTAATTGGATTTGTATAGGAAGAAATTAATGATTTCCTTGCTACTAGCACATAAAAAAACCCCCTTGTTTCCAAGAGGGTGACATAGTGATAAATACATTGGGTATTTAAACAATCACTATCACCATCCTCGTGGTGTTAAGTAAAAAATACATATTGGCAGGTATCCTGGCTTAGGTTCATCGCTTATACGTCTTCCCATAGTTCAACTACAGTGACTATTGTATAAACTCCCCATTTACAGTTGCGGGACAGCATCGGAATTTCACCGATTTCCCTTTTAAGCAAATGACTAAAGCCATTTGCACCAATATATAGCAGTTTTTAGTTATAAAAATAGACTAGCAGAAGGTATTTTTGATTTCAATCACACAAAAAAATCCATAAATGATACTTGTTAATAAACTATCACTATTTAAACATGAAAGCGAACTATTTGTCACGAAATGTTTGAGCGATCATTCTGGTACAATGAATAGAGACTACATTAGAAATGAGGATTTTTTATGTATAAAACGATTGGTGTACTCGCACATGTCGATGCAGGAAAAACAACTTTTTGTGAGCAATTATTATTTCACACAAATAGTATCCAATCTCGTGGAAGAGTCGATCATCAAGATACATTTTTAGATAATCATGCAATTGAACAAGCCCGAGGAATTACCATTTTTGCGGAACAAGGACGGATGCAAATAGAAAATGATACATATACGCTGATTGACACACCTGGACATGTAGACTTTTCACCTGAGATGGAACGTGCCATACGTGTAATGGATTACGCCATCATTATTGTCAGTGCTGTAGAGGGTGTACAAGGTCATACAGAAACAGTTTGGCAGTTGCTCCGTCAATACCATATACCCACCTTTTTCTTTATTAATAAAATAGACCGTGAAGGGGCGGATATCAATGTGGTTATAAACCAACTACAAAAGGATTGTTCTGACAACATCCTGTTAATCGATGCCCCATTACGTAAAGATTTTATACAAAGCTATATTGCTGAGTGGCTAGCCGAGCGCGATGATCACCTTCTCGAGGCCTTTTTAACAGATACACTCGATGCCTCAACGTGCCTGTTACAGTTACAAAAGATGATTAAAGAAGAGCGAGCATTTCCCTGCTTTGTTGGTGCTGCTTTAAAAGATTTTGGAATCAAGGAATTTGTATCACAGCTTCCCCTCCTGACAGAGACACACTTCGACCTTCAAGCACCCTTTCAAGGAGAAGTCTTTAAAATTCGCCATGATGGCACACAACGCTTAACTTTTATAAAAGCTTTACAAGGAACATTGCATACTCGCGATGACTTTTCATTTGGCGATGTTACGGAAAAAATAACAGAAATTAGGTTGTATAATGGGCGCCGTTTTCTTACAACCCAAGTTGTGCAAGCAGGAGACATTTTTGCAGTGAAAGGGCTTAGCCTAGCGAAGATTGGGGACATTTTAGGAAGTACAATAATCCCTAAACCTTATGAACTTGTGCCTACATTACAAGCAAAAGTACTGTATGAAGGGCAACAGCATATAAAGGAAATTTTACAGATTTTTCGCTTACTCGAAGCCGAGGAGCCGTCGTTACGAGTCGTTTGGCAGGAAAAATTCCAAGAAATTCATGTACATATTATGGGTGTCATACAACTTGAAGTACTTGCTGAAGTTTTAAAAAATCGCTTTTCACTTGATATTACCTTTGATAAGCCTCAAATTTTGTATATGGAGACGATTGCAACGACTGTAACTGGTTACGGACATTTCGAACCGCTCAAACATTATGCCGAGGTACACTTATTCATGGAGCCGAACAGCCGCGGAACTGGGAATACGTTTGTTAACGCCTGTCATGCTGATGATTTATCAGTTGGTCACCAACGCCTTATCGAAAAACATTTGTTTGAACGCGAACATCACGGTCTATTAACTGGCTCTCCTGTTACCGATATTCGTTTTACACTGTTGACAGGACGAGCGCATATCAAGCATACCGAAGGAGGAGATTTTCGGGAAGCTACTTTCCGTGCATTAAGACAAGGGCTAGAACAAGCGGAGAATATCTTACTTGAGCCCTATTACCGCTTCAAAATGAAAGCATCCAATGATTTTATTGGGCGAATGATGAACGATATCCAACAAGCAGATGGTACTTTTGATTCTCCGATATTGTCAGAGGAGCAAGTCATTTTAACAGGGCGTGTACCTGTTGCTACATTTATGCACTATAGTACTACTTTCGCTGCTTACACGAATGGCAAAGGCTCTTTATCTTTACAATTCGATGGATATGATAGATGTCATAATAGCGAGGCAATAATCGCACAAATCAATTATAATAAACAGGCTGATCCTGACTATACGTCGTCGAGCATTTTTTGTGCGAAAGGAAAAGGCTATTCAGTCCCATGGAATGAGGCAAAAGCAGCCATGCATTGTCTATAAAATAAATAGGCATCGAATGTTTTTCGATGCCTTTCTGACAGAAAATCGAATACTGCATAACATGCGTACCAATACATTTTATATAATCTACAACGCTTTTTTCGTTTTCCTATTCAAAGAATTCGCTGACTCCGCAATCACATACCCATGATGATTTGAGAAATCCACAAGAACCGAACCAGGCTTACTTTTTAAAATCTGTAATTGCTCAATACGTTGGAGTAACAATTGATGACCGTTGCCACGTGGATGCCAATTTAAATGATAATCATTTAATTCTTTTACACTTTGTAAAAACTGAGCATATTCACGCTCTACATAGTCTAGTAAATGTTGTATTTTACTATAGTCTTGATTTTCTTGAGCTACTAACGATAAATCTTCCATATACGTCTGATAAAAACGCATTACCATCGAACATAGTAAATCATTGACCCTTGCAGCACTTAAAATAGGCTTCGATTCTACATTCAGGCGATCCAAATTGGGTTTAGCTCGAATTGAATCGATGCGTGTAATTAAATGATAGACTTCCTCATTTACTTCGTAAACGATTGGATTGGTTGGCATATACATCATAAAACCATTCTTTTTTGTTTTCAATTCATCAGCCACACTTGCTTTCGCAAATAAGTATCCTTCATAGACATCATTTTGAATCCAAATAATGTCTTTATTATAAAAAATGCAATCAAATAATCGATCGTGCGGAATAAGCCCTGTGGCTAAAAACTGATCTACTAGTGCTTCAATAACCATTCTCGTTTTTCGTTGCTTGGCAACTTCCGTGCGCGGTTGCTTACAAATCTTCATATCAACATTTTTCTTTTCTCGTGTTGAACATACCTGAATTTTTGTCATACTTGCACCTCTTCTCGTACATATTTTCAAAACGAAGGTATCGATTACATAAAAAAACGGATTTCCTGCAAATGTAGAGGAAATCCGTAATTATGGCCATCGTACTTCAAAAATATCATTCATCCGATAACATCAAACAGTGCACCAATGGAAGCGATCTGGCTTGATGCCGTATCCCTTTACATCCTTTGGTGTTGGTCGTTTGACGTACTGTGACGAACAGATTATTCTGTTTTGTCAACATGCCACCTCCTATTCCTCGTAGGTTTATGGTGTGTACTCGTAACAGGCAGGTCTCCTGACTTATGGTCATCGCTTCTTTTCACCTTCCCGTCGTTTGACAGTGGTCATAATTTGAAAAGACGCTCACATTCACAGTTGCGGGACAGCGTCGGATTTGCACCGACTTCCCTTTTAAGTAAATTGCACGCAATTTACACCTCTTACTACACGCTATTCAGTTGTGAAGGAATTTGTTAGAAAATTCCTATTAAACTATTACTTTATATTGTAAAGTAGTGGTATTTTAAAGTCAAACAGCAGCATAAAAGTATGTGCATTGCTATCAATGCACGAACTGTCACCTAAAGAACGATCCATTTTTATTTATACATGAAATTGATTTGTAATCTTTTGTAAATCATCAGCCTGTATCGTTAATTCCTGCGAAACTTGATTGACTGCTTGCATGGAAGCCGTTTGTTCATCCATTGATTGTAGCACAACTTCTGTATAGCTGGACAATTGATCCATGCCTCCTGCAATTGTTGATACTAAATTAGCCACCTCATTTGCACGATTTGACAAGTAATTTACAGTTGTCGAAATGCCTTCGAGTTGATCAGTCATTTGGCTAACGTGCTGCGAAATGTTGCCAAAAGATTTTGTTGCTTCATCAATGACATAGACCCCCTGTTGAACATTTTTTAAGTCTTCTTCCACAGCCACAGCAACTTGTTTCGTATCACTTTCAATACCTACTACAAGATCCACAATTTGAATGGCAGAGTGCTTGGATTGCTCTGCTAATTGACGAACTTCTTCTGCAACGACTGCAAAACCTTTCCCATGTTCTCCAGCCCGTGCCGCTTCAATCGCAGCATTTAGAGCAAGTAAATTCGTTTGATCTGTAATCGTAGTAATCATTTCTGTCATTTTTTTAATATCCGTCATTTTATTTGATAATTGTTGTATTAAGGTACTTGTTTTATCTGTTGAAGATGAAATAAACTCCATCTGGTTTTTCGCAACATGCAAAATTTCTGCACCATTTCCTGCGATATCATTCGCTTCTTTCGCGTGGTTGAAAACATCCTGTGTGGCAACCGAAATACGCTCAATGCCATCCACTGTTTCCTGCATCGCAACAGCACTATTGTTTGCCGATTGTGCGGCTTGTTTAAGGCCATTTGACGTTTTTTCCATTTGATGGTCAACTTCTTCAACAGCCATTGTAATTTCATTTGTACTGGCAGACAATTCTTCGATACTGGCAGATAAATCTGTCGAACTGTTGGCAATTGTAAGTGTCATCGTACGCAATTGCTCTTTCATCTCTAGAAAAGCATTTGCTAATTCTGAAATCTCACTATTGTCTTGTACAGTAATGACATCAGAGTCAAAGTTACCTACTGCAATTGCTTTCGCAGCATTAGATAATTGGTTAATAGGTTGAATCACTTTATATTTAACATAGAAGATATAGGATAAAGTAATGGAGATACCAATAATCGTTAATATTGTAGATAGCCATGCTAATGCTGTTAAATTAGCAAGATCTATTATTAACACTACAATCATTATTAAATTTAATAATGAAAAACCAAAAATACTTTTTTTTCGTAAAGTCATACCAAAATCCCCTAACTATAATATTACTATAATACCATTATTATAGTTTATTTATACTAAGATTGATAGAAATACGCCCATCTTTTATATGTATATTGGTATACTAAAAAAAGACAAAGGGAATAACGATGCCCTTTGTCTACAGAAAAAGCACTTTGCGTAAAACAAAGTGCTTTTTAAAAATTATTTTAATTTCATCATACTAGAACCAGCGATACCTGGATGTGTCATTTCATATGGATCTAAAATTAAATCCAATTGCTCTTTCGTTAAGACACCTGCTTCAATACAAAGTTCACGAATTGAACGACCTGTAAGAATGGCTTCACGTGCAAGACGAGCAGCTACTTCATAACCGATATGTGGATTGACTGCTGTTAAAACACCCACACTTTTCTCTACATATTCCTTCATACGTTCTTCATTTGCTTCGATATCTTTTAAACAGTTTTCTGTAAATGCACGGAAAACGTTATTCATTATGCTAATTGATTGAATTAAGTTGAAAACAAGCACTGGTTCCATTACGTTTAATTCTAATTGACCCGCTTCAGATGCTAAAGAAATGGTATGGTCATTCCCAATTACTTGGAATGCAACTTGGTTTAGCACTTCTGGCATTACTGGATTTACTTTACCAGGCATAATAGATGAACCAGGTTGACGTGCGGGTAAAATAATTTCTCCTAAACCGGCACGAGGACCAGATGCCATTAAACGAAGGTCATTCGCAATTTTAGACATATTAATCATACAAATTTTTAATGCCCCTGACACTTCCGTATAAGCGTCCGTATTTTGCGTAGCGTCGACTAAATGTGTAGCACCTTTTAATGGTAAGCCAGAAATTTCAGCTAGATGTTGGTCTACAGATTTAATATAGTCTGGGAAAGCGTTTAGCCCAGTACCGACAGCTGTTGCCCCCATATTGACATCATATAAGTTTGGACGTGTTTGACGGATACGAACAATATCACGGTTAATTACACGACAATAAGCTTCAAACTCTTGTCCTAAGCGAATTGGTACAGCATCTTGTAAGTGCGTACGTCCCATTTTAATAACATGTGCAAATTGCTCTGCTTTTTGATGGAATACGGCTTGCATATTTTCCATTGTCACCAGAAGGTCATCGATTAAATTTAATACAGCAATATGAATCGCTGTAGGGAAGGCATCGTTTGTTGATTGTGACATATTAACATGACTGTTCGGACTAACCGTCTGATAGTCCCCTTTTGCTTTACCCAAAATTTCAAGAGCACGGTTCGCAATAACTTCATTCGCATTCATATTAATAGAAGTGCCTGCACCACCTTGGATTGGGTCTACTAGAAATTCAGCATCCCATTTACCATCGATGACTTCTTGTGCAGCCTCGACAATAGCCTCTCCAATTTCTTTTGATAATAGGTGTACTTCCATATTACCTAATGCTGCTGCTTTTTTTACAATACCCATTGCTTTAATTAGGGCTGGGTGAATTTTATAGCCTGTAATTGGGAAGTTTTCTGTTGCACGAAGCGTTTGAATCCCGTAATAAGCATCTGCTGGTAATACTCTTTCACCTAAAAAATCTTTTTCTATACGTTGTGTGGACATTATTGTCGTCTCCTTTGAACTAATACTCACACTGATAGTAGCTAATAAATGCCGTCTTGTAAACAGTCATTTATCAGTAAAATGAAAGTTTTTTTCGTAAACGACGATAAACAATGAGAAACCGAGCATATTTCTTACGCTCGGCAGTAGGATTATTTAGTTGAGGAAACGGTAAAACGTCTATTTAAATAGTGTGGATTTTCTATTTCATCTAATACTGCAATCGCATAATCACTATAGCTGACATAGCTTTCACCTTTAGCATTCACTAACAAATGATCTATTCCAGTTGTATAGCTACCTGAACGTGGCCCTTCTGGATCAAATAGGGCAGAAGGACTTAAAAATGTCCACGAAATACTTGATGCTTGTAAGTCTTGAAGGTTTTCACCTTGATTTTTTGCAGTTGCCAAAAACATTTCCGGAAAATCGGGCGTCTCCATAACACGAATCGTTTTTTCTGGGTCTACAAAAAGGCTGCCTGCTCCACCCACTACGAATAGTTTTGTGGCAATGCCGTTAAAGATAGCAATTAAATGACGACCTACAGCAACATGTAATGCTTCTTGTCCAAGTGGTGCACCAAACGCATTCACAACAACATCAAAACCCTTTACATCTTCTTGTGTTAAATCCAATACATCTTTCTCCATCACTGTAATGTTCTCTTTTACTTTAGAAGCTGAACGAACAATGGCTGTAACGTTATGACCACGTTGTAATGCTTCCTCCACTATTTTTTGCCCTGCTTTTCCTGTTGCTCCAATAACGCCTATTTTCATTATAAATTCCTCCTATAATTTGTTGTAACCATTTTAGTTACAGGTTGAATACAGTAAGACCGACCTCGTTACGTTTAACGAAGTTGATCTAGCACATCTTGCAATGTTTGTGCTTGTAACTGTTTTTCCATTGCATGCCATACATCTAGATAAACGGTTTCCAACGTATGCTGTATTTTTCGGCCGACAGCACATGCAGGATTCGGTTCATCATGTATTGTAAATAGTTGCTCTGGACCATCAATCGCACGGTAAATGCTCAACAATGACAAATCCTTTGGTTCAATAACAAGTCCATAACCGGCAAGTCCTGACTGAGAAGTTAACAAGCCTGCTTTTTTCAATTTCCCAATCATCCGTCGTACGACTACGGGATTCGTATTGACACTACCTGCAATATAATCAGATGTAAGCTGACTTTTATCAGATGTTGTAGCAATGAGCGAAAGTATATGGATAGCGACTGAAAATCGACTATTGACCATACGAATCACCACCTGTTGTAACTATTATAGTTACAGGTTGAGATAATCGCAAGTCATATGCTCATATCTTAACCTGTTCATTATTCACAAAAATACACCCGCTATCGAATTTAAATTTTTGTCATATAAATAACGAGCTCTTGTTGGATTTGACCATTTTCTTCATAAAAATCTAGATTATGAAATTCATATTTATAATGACCAACGGGGAACGTTACACTCTCGCCTTGAGCCGCAGCTAGTATGCCAGCCACATCATGTGATACCATCTGTAAAAGCTCTGTCCCTGTCATTGTTTCTATAAAAATTACGTTCATCTAAAAACACCTCCTTCGCCATTATAGCTTAGAAGGTGTTTGGATTTATAGTGATGATTTCTTACTACACAAGTTAGAAATCATCATCAAAATATAATCGATAGACGAGTAAAAGAAAAAAATTGATATAATTGTTTAAAGATTAAATGTGAAAACTTTTATAGACAGGAGGATATTTAGTATGAAAATCAAATTAATATTAATTGTAATATGCTCATTTTCACCATTACTATTATTAGGACTTTTCATTTACGGAAATGCTTATTATAACGACTATCATCTAAAATCATCCGAAACAACAGTGAAAGAATTTTTAGAAGAATTTATCGACAGTAGCATACAAATCATGCATTTTGAACGAATAGAAGAAACAAATATGTGGTTAGCCCAGTTGAAAATTAACGGTGATCAGTATGGTCATGCACGTTTTAATAAAGGGTGGAATGGCAAACTTAAATTTATTTATTTAGCAACAGATCCCTCAGAAACCTATCGACAATATAAAACCAATAAAGGCAACTATGGCACATTGTATGTACACGAATTAGACAGCAATGTTGCCAAAATAAAATTGACAACAAACTGGATGAATTTTGAAAAAGAAGTCGAAGTTGATACTTCTGCACCATTTATGAAAACATTTAAACTACCTCCTAATGCAGAAGATACGTTTCCTGCAATATTTACTTTTTATGATAAAACTGGAAAAGAGTTAAGGTAATTAGCGTTGTATTCATCTTTCGAAGGCGCTTACATTTTTATTTATAACCATTCAGACGGATTTCCTCAATAATTTGCATCATTTTTACTAATTGTTCTTGTGTTAATGTAGTGGTAATAGCTGGACTATCCTGTTGAGGCTGCTGATCTTTTCGGGACGAGGACTCCCCTTGTATATTTTCACGCAATCGAAAAAACTTTGCTTTTGTTGTACTTTGCAGCACTATTCTTTCTCTCAACCCAGCCACCCCTAAAGCTTTTATTAGAAAAAATACCTTATAATACCATAAATACTATAATAGAAGGCACCTATCGAAACATCCACCAACTTGCCTATTTATCAAAATAGATTATTTGGACCTAGTCCAAATAATCAAAAAAGCAGCAACCAAAATGGCTGCTGCTTTTGACTAAACCGCAATCGGTGCTTTAATTGCTGGATGTGGATTATAGCCCTCGATGGATAAATCCTCAAGTTCTATATCAAAAATCGACGTTTTATTCGGATTTATTTTCAAGGTTGGTAGTTCCCGTGGCTCACGTGAAAGCTGTTCTTTCACTTGCTCCACATGATTTGCATAAATGTGTGCATCGCCAATACTATGAATAAATTCGCCGACTTCAAGCCCACATTCATGGGCAATTAAATGTGTTAATAATGCATAAGAGGCAATATTGAAAGGACAGCCGAGCAATGTATCTAGACTACGTTGCATTAATTGGCAGCTTAATTTGCCCTCTGCCACATAAAATTGAAACATAACATGGCAAGGTGGTAAAGCCGCTTTGCTTCCTTTTGCACCTGCATTAATAACATCTTCAGGGTTCCATGCATTGACAATAATACGACGTGAGTCTGGATTATGCTTAATTTGGTGAATAACATCTTGTAATTGATCAAGACTTTCCCCGTTTGACGTTGTCCAATTGCGCCATTGCTTGCCATAGACATTCCCAAGATCGCCGTACTTTCTTGCAAAATCATCATCTATTAAAATACGGTCGCAAAATGATGCGAGCTCAGCTTGGTAAACAACATTAAACGCTTCGTCCGTTAAGCATCGACGACCGAAATCCGTCATATCAGGTCCATTATATTCATCGGATTCAATCCATTTTTTAAACGCCCACTCATCCCATATATGGTTATTATGCTGTAGTAAGTAGCGAATATTTGTATCTCCTTTAATAAACCAAAGAAGCTCGCTAGCCACAAGTTTGAATGGTACGCGTTTAGTCGTTAAAAGTGGAAAGCCTTGACTTAAGTCAAAACGCATTTGATGGCCAAAGATGCTATACGTACCTGTCCCCGTACGGTCCTCTTTTTTAATTCCATTTTCTAAAATATGTTGTAGTAAATTTAAATACGCAGTCTCTGGATGCGTCAATTTGTCACCAGCTCCTTCAAATATGCTGTTGACCATTATACCATCTAATATTGAGGAGTGAACGTCGAATTACAAAAACAAACTACTTTCCAACAGCTACATCGCAATTTTTGTATCAATGACAAACAAACGATACTATTCTAAGTGTGAACCCATTTTATTATGTTGTAATTCTTTTGCTATTTCATTTTCTGTCGGAACAAAAAACATCGGCAACAAAATAATTGTAAAAAGAATTGGCCCAATAATAAACAACAAATCAATGCCAGGACTAAAGTAAAGGCCAAATGCTGTTAGCAGTCCAGACATAACTAAATATATTATTTGCACAATAACAATAAATAAAGGAATGATTTGGTACATATAATTTAGTTTTCTAAATTGATGCATTTCTTCAGGGTGTTGGATGATTCGTTTTTTTAAACGTCTCGATAAAATCAAGCATGCAAAAATTTGAACAATAATAAAGCTAAAATACATGACACTGCGTAACAACATTTGACGCTTAGCGATTGCACCATCAAAATGGGCAACTCGTTGTTGCAACAATTCGTTAACAGCCCCATTGTAGACATATTCACTTTCACTCATAAAAGTCAGTGGCTGAACAAATCCAAGTGTTGCCCACTCTTTTGCGTTTACTTGCCAATTCATTAATTTACTAGCCATAATACGTAATTGAATCGCTTCATCTTCACGAAACATCCCTACTAAAGTGCGATATGGAATAGATATCTTCAAATGACCATCTTGTTTTTCTTGAAATAAATCCTCGATAAAAAATGTATACGCTACATTCGAATGATTCGTTTCAACATGACCACCTTGCACTTTCCAATGGCTAGCTAAGGAAGATTCGATATCATTTTGCATTTCATAATAAGGTGTATCATTATGTAACTGTTTCGGAATCTTATAGACAAAATGATTGTCACTTCCAATGATACAAATATCCACTTCTATTGCATCTTTATTTAAAGTTTGAGCAAATGTCGTTTTGGGATACGCCAATATGGCGACTTGGAAAATTAGGATGAGTGACAGCACACTCCATTTCACAAAGTGCTCCCCCTTTCCGTCACTTAGGCTAGATTCACATTATCACAGCTTATACCGAAAATACTATTTCGTTATTCCGAAAAAATGTTAGTGGTTTTCCGAAACACTTTATTTCGGTATTCCAAAAAAATTAAAAATTATGGATAATATAGTATATACTTCATGATGAAACGGAGCACTATAACTATGATTATGAAAATTAAAGAGCGTCTTTTATGAGCAAATTAACTTTTAGTATTTTTTTAACATATTTACTTCTTGGCATTTATGTATTGGGTGTTGCCATTCGTGGTCCTTATATTAGTATTTTAGTTGATACGTCCAATACACTACCTGTTATTATTCATCCTTATTATTCAGAATGGGCTCAACAAAAAAAGATTGAGCAAGGTGATATTATCCTTTCCATCAATCAAAAGCCCGCTAAAGGTTTTGGCTCTTCTCAAACAGATACTTATATTACAACCGCGAAAGAGCTAACACTTCTAAAACCTGATGGTACTGTTCAAACAATCCAAATTAAACATCGGGATTTACCTGAAGAGTTATATTTACATATTGTTTTTCCGATGTTTTATTTCATCCTTTGTTTAAGCGTTGCCATCTATTTATGGCAGCGAAATAACCATACTGTAATTACGAAATTACTAATGCTATTTTTATTAACCTGCTCTTTAGCTTATACAAGTGTAGGTGCATCAAGTAGAGGAAATATCATTGGCATGATTGTAAACGGAATTTGTTTAGTTTTGTGCTTAGTCCTTATCATTCATTTCCTACAACAATATTATCGTTTTTTACACATAAAATGGAAGTATATAGATGTAAAGTGGCTCTATTTTCTTCCGTTTGTTATTCTATGCTGCTATATCATTGAAATGCTCATTCCACAATTTAGGGTTATTACCCCTATCGTAACGCTCAGTCTATTTGCAGTACTGGTACTTTATGCAATCTATATATTATTAACGAGCTATCTACAAACCCGATTAGCTAAAATACGCTTAATCGCTATTTCTTGTATCGTGCCATTTTTGCCATTTCTATTGTTGTTTGTTGTACCTGAAATTTTAGGGTATAACGCGATAATACGACCTGAAATTAGTGTTTTATTTATTTTGTTTATACCTTTTTCCTTTATTTTTATTCAAGTGAACGAACGCTTATTTGATATTGAATACCAATTATCTCGTTTTCGCTATTATTCATCACTCGCTTTTTTCAGTTCATTCATTTTATCGTCTTTATTAGCAATCTTGTTTTTGGACCAACTTTCAATAGAATTGATGATTGTTGTCTTTCTCATTATTTTTATTGGTTTTATAGCCAGTTTTTATGTAAAAGAACAACTTGACTTTAAACATCGAAAAATTATATTTTCATCATCTGGTGATTATGTCCATAATTTATATGCAGCAGTTAAACGGATTAGTAAAGCTAAAAGCCAACAGGAATTACTTTCAAGTCTCAAATATGAAATTACCGAAAAACTCGGGACAACTGCATTTACGCTTGAAACAATCATGGAAGATGTCCCATTTTCTCGCGGTGAAATTCAAGTAGAGAGCCAACTGACACAACTTCTGATCCATGATACAGTAGATGAAAAGATTCTTATACGAATTAGACACACTTTACAAAAAGAAGAACTTCTATGGTTGGAGTTACTAGCATTATACGTCTCTATGTTTATTGATAATTTAAAACTAATTGAAGATTTAGTAAGAGATATTCAGCATATGAAAGATACGCATAACACTCAACTTCCTTGGCTTGATAAATTATTATGGAATATTATTGAGAAAGAAAAGAGTATTTTAGCACAGGAATTACATGACACTATTTTACAGGAGCAATTACATTTAGCGAGAGAATTAGATGTTATTGCTAGCTCTCCTATTATTGAAGAAAAAAAAGTATTAGATATTCGGGAACAACTGTTAAATGCCTCCAAAGATTTACGGGAGTATTGCGAAAATCTGAGCCCGCCTTTACTTGATACTTTTGGTTTAGAAATGGCATTAAAAAAACTCGTACAAAAAGTGAAAATACGTGCAAACTTTCTATTAAATACACGAATTGATCGAGTTCAGTTCCAAGATCCAACTTTACATTTAGTTGTCTATCGCCTAGTTCAAGAACTGTTAAATAACGCTATTAAACATGCCGATGCATCTAAAGTTTCACTTAAACTACTTGCAATAAACCACGGTTTTGTTCTCCAATACGACGATAATGGTATCGGCTGTAATATTGAAGATTTAATGCAATCCTCCGCTTCTATGGGCATTAATGGCATTCGAGAACGTGTTCGGGCCTTTAACGGAGATATGACCATTACCTCCAAACCAAATGATGGCATGCATATTTATATTCAAATTCAAGAGGAATGTGAGGAACCATACAAATGATTGAAATATTGATTGTAGATGATCATCCTGTCGTTTTAGACGGAACAAAAACATTATTACAAGATCTAGAAAATGTCCATATTGAAACAGAACAAGAAAGCGCCAATGTACTGGCTAGAATGGAATCACACCCCTTTCAGCTCTATTTAATTGATATTAATATGAAACCTTTAAACGGCATTCAACTGGCTGAAATGATTAAGAAACAACAACCTGAAGCGCTAATTATTCTTTATACAGGCTATGAGTTATCCGATTATTACGAGCTTCTTGTAGAAAAAAAAGTAGATGGACTTTTATCGAAGCTCGCTACAAAAGAACAGGTAATTCAAACAATCCAAGCCACTTTGCGGGGGGAAATTTTATTATCAGCAGATTTTTTAGACTTTGTCCAACAGCACTCGAATCGTTCCAATGCTAAGCAGGAAGTATTACTAAGTCATAAAGAACAGGAAATTTTACAACTGGTCGCACAAGGATGTACCAATAAAGCTATTGCCTCTGCAATAGGCGTTACCCAGCGTACAGTGGAAAATTATTTATCCAAACTCTTTGTCAGATTACATGTGGAATCACGTGCAGAAGCAGTGATTGTTGCCAAAGAAAAAGCATGGATCGACTAATTAATCGGTGACCATCACTCGGATTTTTCCAATAACTTCTACATGTCATTTATAAAGTTACACCAGAAGTCGAATAAATGGTAATATTAAACGATTTTCAGTATTTTTTTAATATATTAAGCACTATATACCTTTATTTTTTAGCATTTTTTTTAATCATTATAGTTAAAAACGATATTATGTAATTTTTTCTTACTAAAAAACGGCATTTGCTGGATAAATGTATGAATCTGTTATATAATGAAAGTAATAATTAAATTGCTTCATCGTAAACAATGAAACCACGTATTCAATAGTAACGTGTTCTAGCGAGCTTCTGATTATGGTATTATTTTATACTGATTGAAGGAATATGATTGTTGAATTTATTTTTGGAGGTTTTTTAAATGACTCAAGGTACAGTAAAATGGTTTAACGCAGAAAAAGGTTTTGGCTTCATCGAAGTAGAAGGTGGAAACGATGTATTCGTACACTTCTCTGCTATCCAATCTGAAGGTTTCAAAACACTTGAAGAAGGACAAAAAGTAGAATTCGGCGTTGAAGAAGGTAACCGTGGCCCTCAAGCTACAAACGTTGTAAAACTTTAATTCTCGTTCAAGAATTAACAGTTCAAAGTCCAAGAGACATCCTTTCCGGATGTCTCTTTTCATTTCCTTATTTTTTATGCGTATGAATGTAGACCAGCAATGACTAAATTGACGAAAACTTGATTAAAGACAATGATGCCAAAGCCAACAATAGATAGCCAGGCTGTTTTCTCCCCTTCCCATCCCTTTGACAGACGAAGATGTAGAAAAGCTGCATAAAATAAAAACGTAATGAGCGCCCAGACTTCTTTTGGGTCCCACCCCCAATACCTTCCCCATGCAATTTGTGCCCAAATCATAGCAAATAATAAACCGCCTAAGGCAAACAATGGGAAGCCAATCACTACCGCCCGATATGAAATTTCGTCCATTAAAGCTGATTGTACAAGGCTTGTTAATGGTTTTAATAGCACGATGAGTGGCTTTCTAAAGAACAGTCGGATGGCACCATACAAGATGGTTCCTACAATAAATGCCCATACGATGGAATTTAACTTTTTGGCATCGATTGATGGCGTAATCTTCAACCAGCCGATTGTCTCTCCACTTTCTGTGACCGCTCCTTTATTAACAATCAGTGGTGTCATCGTATAGACTGCCTTTTCCTTCACATCTTGAGCATTTTCAAATTGAATGTGTACTTCTTCCGTCGTTACACTAAATACCGTTGCTGCAGCACTAAATCCAATTACCACAATCAAACAGTACATAACGAACTCTAACGCAACGGTACTCCTCGTCCTTTTATGAACATTCAAAGATTTCAGTAAATAGATAATACCTGTTGCAAATGATATCGATAAAATAGCACTTGAAAATGCTACTGTCATAACATGAATTGTTAACCAGTTACTTTGCAACGAAGGTACAAGGGGTCTCATTTCATTTGTAAAAACACTTCCATAGCCCAAAATAATTAGGACCACTGGAATTACAAATAACCCTACGACAATTTGTTTATATAAGTAATGAATAATTAGAAAGCTAGCTGTTAGCATAATGCCAAAAAACGTCATAAACTCATACATATTACTAACAGGTGCATGATCGACTGCAATCCATCTTAAAATAAAATACACTAATTGCAAGATGAAAGCAGAATATGTAAGTATAAGACCCAGTCTCCTAAACGAACGCCGTGCAGATTTTACTGCTAATCCAAACGGTAAAATCGCAATTAACAGCAAGATAAAAGCAAAAAATAACGAAGTCCCACTCAAGCTTATTAAATTTTCAGTACTCAACACAATGACCTCCAACATCCTTTTTTTGTAGAAGCTGTAAATTGCTTCTCCATAATAGAACGTCACGCCAAACATTTAGTGCCCTTTTTGAAGCGTATCTTTCCTAATTAATAGCTAATGTTACAAAATTATGACAGAGAAAAAGGGAGAAAATTACGCTAGTCCCCCCTCATGTCCATGAATAAGAATACAAAGATTGCTATTTTAATGTAAAGTAAATAATTTCTGGATCATCGTCATCTAAGTTTTCTATATAGCCACTTCTTTTAAATCCTGTAGCCTTCAATACGTTTTGCATCTTTGTATTGGAACGATTCGTTGAAGAGAAAATTTTGGCAGTGGGTGCTCTTTCAATAAAATCTACTAATAGTGCTGTAGCAACGCCTTTTCTACGTTCAGACGGTTTGACTATAACTAATGAAATAAAACTACAATCAAAGAAATCTGTTGTAAAAATTAAAAATCCTGCAATACAACTTTGTATTTTGTATATCATGCATCGTCTTTCTAATATTGCATGCTTAATGCAATCACTTCTTGAATAGTCGCCTATTACTTCTTTATCCAATACACAGAGATGAGTGAAGTGTTCCATACTTGCTTCTATTATGTACATCTGCATTCCTCCTCATTTCAATGATCACTTTGTAAATCATAGCTCATCACTTTCAACTCGCTTTTGATGCCTACTGCACATATGCCTTCATCGATAAAGCCGCATGTTTTATAGAGCGCCTGAGCTGCTGTATTCGGAACATTAACACCTAACACTAATTCATTGATTGTAGGAAAATGTAGTCGTACAAAAGTAGGCAATAATTGTAATGCTTCTTTGGCATACCCTTTTCCTTGTTCATGCATATCTGTTGAAAATCCACGAATTAAAATGGCTTGGTTATTTTCTGAATAAGGTTTTACTCCTTCATTTTCGTGAAGAACAAAAAAAGTGACAAGCTTCTCACCTTTCATCGCTAAAATGGCATGCCGATTGATATCTGTTTCAGAGAGTTTAAGACTTGCCATTGGTGACATTGTATAGAGAAGTTGCACCTGTGATAACATATATTGTTCAACTAATGAATAATCTGATGGTTCATAAAACTTTAAGCGCATTATACCCCTCCCCTTCTGCCAACTGGCATATTATTTATCATTAAATTTTAACATATTTTAGAAATCACTAGCAGAGCCCAACCATCATGTGACAGGGGTTCGATTGCATTTTATTTTTACATGTAATTACTTATTATTCCAAACTATGCTATTATTATACTATTCAAATGAAAGGAGCTGTGAATATGATTGTAATCAATGCAGTAGATACGTTGATTGAAAAAAACTAATTTTCAAAGGGATAGTACACAAACTGCACCCTTAGATAAGGGAGATTTTATATGGAACATTATTTTAAAGATTTTCTAAATGGACAATCAATTATATTAAAACAAATGGCATCCTCTGATTTAGAAGCGTTTATAAACGTGGAGAATGAAAAACCTACTTTATTACTTGCTAATGACGAGATTCCATTCCCACATACAGTTGAAGACCATTCTTCATTCTTTCGAAGTATTAGTGGAAAAAAAGAAGAATTTTTCTTCGGCATTTTTGAAAAGACGACGCAACAGCTTATTGGGTCATGTGGTGTATATTCGATCAATTGGACTAACAGCACTTGCTTAGTAGGCATATCATTAAGTGAAAAATGGCAAGGTAAAGGATTAGGAACGGATGCGATGCAAACACTTATCACCTTCATTTTCGATTACATTGCAATCAACAAAATTAAACTACAAGTGTTTAGCTTTAATGTAGGCGCCATTCGCTCTTATGAAAAATGTGGCTTTACAAAGGAAGGTATACTCCGGAATGAAATTTTCCGCTTTGGCAAATTTCACGATATTATCTTATTTGGCCTATTACGTGAAGAGTGGCCACCACGTAGCTAAAAAAGCGCACACATTCAAAATAATGAATGTGTGCGTTACTCATTTGCTACCTATCCTATTTTGAGCATTTCGATTCCTGAGACTTGTGTTTATAAACTAATCAGTTCAATAGTTAAAAAAGAAAAATCCCTAATAATTAAACAGCAAATAATAGGATTTGATAAATTGCGACAATATATAAACGGATGTAACTATTAGCAATTTCTTTTCTAGGTAGGAAGAAGAATTCAACTAGTAAAAAAGGCATGCATCGTACGCGTTTAGTTCTTAACGAATTCTTAAAGAAAAACTCGTTATACTCGCTAATTATGTAACTTAAAAGCTAAAAAAATGGAGAAATGAAACTAGTCTATCATTTATTATTATGATCCATACATAGACTTATATGTGACTAAATTACGAATTTCATTTCCTATACACAATGTGACAATTTTTTTGTTTTAACTGATATACAATGAAAAAGCTGAATCGAAGCCATGAGAATTTTAAATCAAGAATATGTAGAAAAAATTAGGAGGAGAAAAAGTTGGTAAATTTATTGTTTAAACAATTCTTGAAGTTTGAAATCGAGATTAAAAGGAGAATTATGTATAAAAAGGCAAAAGATTTAGGATTTACACACCCTGCTGTAGTAGATTATAGCCAAGAGCTAGATGTGTTACTAAACAGATATTTTAAACAAGCTTCCTAAAAAAGGAGGAGTAGTTATAAATAAATTTTATAAAAAACGCGTATTTTGGATAAAACCAGTCAAAAAGAAGACTTTCTTGGCTGGTTTTTCATTCAATTTCTTCACTTGTTAAAAAGCTACGTTGCCTTTTCCTTGGTATTCTTTCTATTATTGTCATACAACGTATATATAACAAGAAATTGGTAAATCTACCTATAACGCTAATTATAGGAGGCCAAATTATGCAAGTATTACTTTTAACCTTGGTCGTTTTATCTAATCTATTTTCACACTCACAGCCTATACCAAAAGAGTCGACAGCTACTATTTGTGAACCAATCACAACAACAAACACTACGCTAAAATACCCTAGTAATCACTTTCAAACTTTTCTTGTAGAAGACGATTTTTATAAACAATTAGATAAATCACTCTATGAAGAGTATCATGGTGCAACATTCAGCATGCGTGAAAAAATATTATTTAAAGACGTGCCAAAAACTCGGGAATTTTTTAATACGAAAACAAATACTGTCAGTCAAGAAATGGATCTCTCCAATCACACAATGATTCATCCAAACAGACAAGTATATTTTTTGGCTTCCTATCGTCAACATGCACAAGAAGAATTTTATAAATATGCAGTGATTGATGCAGAAACAAAAAATTTACTTATTGGGGGAAGTACCTACACACCAATAATAAAATCTACCAATACTCAATAATAATAAATGAAATAATCTTCTATCTACACTATATAATATGCATGAAAAAACATATCTAGAAGTAACGATTATACTTTTGTATCTATCTATTCGAAAATTTTCACTTTATTACATGTGCATACTAAATCATTTTATCCAAAATAATAAAAGCCTGATTGAACTATCTTATCAGGCTTCCATTTTACGTTTATTTATTAGGTAACGCTTTTTCGTTAATTTCGAGCTTAATTTCTTCAATAAATTGCTGTAACGGTTGTTCTTTCAACACTTGTTGACCATAGTTCCGCACTGTTACACTTTGATTGTCGCATTCATGATCGCCCAATACGAGAATATACGGTATTTTTTTTAGTTGAGCTTCTCTAATTTTTTTCCCTAGCTTTTCCTGTCGGTTATCTTCACGTACCCGTATTTGTTCTTTTTCAAGTGCTTGCACTACCCGTTGAACATACTCTTGGTGCATCTTAGCCACCCCTATTACGATAACTTGTTGTGGTGCTAACCACGTCGGAAATGCTCCACCAAAATGTTCAATTAAAATACCTAAAAAGCGATCAATTGAACCAAATACAGCGCGATGAATTACGACAGGTCTTACTTTTTCGTTTTGTTCGTTTAAATAGGTTAAATCGAATTTCTCAGGCAGTTGGAAATCCAGTTGAATTGTTGCACATTGATGACTTCGTTTAATAGCATCCTTTATATGAATGTCTATTTTAGGGCCGTAAAATGCTCCGTCTCCTTCCTTTATTTTATAAGAATAACCCGCATTTTTTAGGACATTTTCCAATGCCGATTCCGCTTCATCCCAAAGCTGAATATGCCCCATAAAATCAGCAGGACGCGTCGACAATTCAATTTCGTATTGGAAACCAAATACTTGATATATATGATCAATGATTCGCAACGCTAATATGATTTCATCTTCTATTTGCTGTGGTGTGACAAAAATATGGGCATCATCTTGGCAAAAAGTTCGAACTCGTAGCAGTCCATTTAATGCTCCGCTAAACTCATGTCGATGCACTTGTCCAAATTCCGCCATACGAATCGGTAAATCTCTGTATGAGTGTCTTTCATTTTTAAATATCAGCATATGCCCTGGACAGTTCATAGGTTTCAATGCAAAGCTTTGTGCATCTACTTGTGTAAAGTACATATTTTCTTTATAGTGCTCCCAATGACCTGATTGTTCCCAGAGACGCTGGTTCATCATAAAAGGTGTACGAACCTCTTGATAATCATATTTCGTTTGGAGATACCGTAAAAAGGATTCTAATTCACTTCGGAGTATTTGACCATTTGCTAGGTAAAATGGCATACCTGGTGCTTCTTCTGAAAACATAAATAATTCGAGCTCTTTTCCTAATTTACGATGATTGCGTTTATCTGCTTCTTGTAAAAATATAAAGTAATCTTGTAATGCTTCTTTTGTAGCAAATGCAACACCATAAATTCGCTGAAGCATTTGATTTTGGCTATCGCCGCGCCAGTATGCCCCTGATACATGCATTAATTGAAAGTGTTGTAATTTACCAGTTGAGGATACATGCGGTCCACGACATAAATCATAAAAATCACCTTGCTCATAAAGCGTTATTAGGTCATCTTCTGGAATATCATCTAGTAATGCTAATTTCAGTTTATCATGTTGAAACAAACGTTTTGCCTCTTCACGTGTTAGTTCTTTTCGTTGTATTTGAATGTTTTCTTGCACAATACGATTCATCATTTTTTCTATTTTTTGCAAGTCTGCTGGTACAAGAGAATGTGATAATTCGATATCATAATAATAACCGTTTTCGATTACTGGTCCTACGCCAAATTGTGCTTCTGGATATAAGCGTTTAATCGCTTGTGCTAATAAATGAGCTGTGGAATGACGAATAACCTCCATTCCTTCGTGTGTGCTAGCATCAAATAGGTTGATTTGGGCATCTGCCAAAATCGGGCGCGTCAAATCAGTGATGGTTCCGTTGACACTTCCTACAATTGCTTTTTTGCGCAGCGCTGGACTAATCGCCTGTGCAATGTCGGTTAGTGTAACACCTTTTGTAAATAGTTGTTGCTTTCCATCTGGAAACTGAATGTTGATAACTTGATTTGACATGATCTTTTCTCCTTTACTGAAAAATTAAAAAAGCACATATCCGTCCCAAAAATAGGGACGAGTATGTGTCATTTACCCGTGGTTCCACCCAAATTCCCACTAGATGCACTAGCGGCTCATTGTCTTTGCAGTAACGTTGCAAATAACGGTGCAAGTTTCCTAGCACTGCTCAAAGGTAGTAAGAATTGACGCTGCATTAGGAAGTTTTCAGCCTAGGCTTCCCTCTCTGTAAATCGTTCATCAAAACTCTCGTCCTTATCATAGCTGTTTTCATGGTTTCATGAAATTGGTATTCACCATATCGGACATCTCAAAAGTTGTCAATAATTGAAAAAGATTTTTTCCATTATCGAAATGCCCTAAATATTGGAGTACCTGCATGTAAAACGCATACATTTTTTCCAAAAAAATTTTTTATCGTCTTGTCTTTACGCATTTTCTTAAACAAAAAGCTACTCATAAGTTTTAATCCTTATGAATAGCTTTTCTAATTTAAATATGGTTCACTATTACTTCATTATGCCAACTGATAGAATCTGATAATTGATAGGAAACTAAGTTAGCTGTTACAACTAACATCACGCCTGCTCTTGATAACATGGTCTGTGTCGGTTTTTCTAACACTAAAACGACGTAACCCTCACCGCTCCCTTGTTCATCTATCGCATTTGTCGCATCTATTTCAAAAGTAGTATACTTATCTTCTGTCAAAGTAGGGATCCGTTCTTCTCGATAGCACCCATGTTCTTTCAAATTGTAGCTAACAGGCATCCAGCCTTCTGACCAATCAATGCTACCGATAATTGCTTTTCTTTTGTTAGCTAGTTTGCCAATCGAAAATGTAAAGTAGATTCTCATAATTGCTTGATCTAATTCATTTTTCCCTTCACATATCGCTTCAACTTGTAGCCTTATATCACCTTTGGACTGTTTTCGAACAATTATGAAGATGGACACTAAACTACTAATAACAGCCATGATGCTAACAATTACTAAACCCATTAGACCCCTCCTATCATTCCAATAACTATTACAATCAGATTACCACAATTTAGGAATAATAGGTTTTTTTCACCAAACAATCTTATGAAAAGACAATCGCCAAATAGATATGACAAAATTTGAGAAAAAACAATTGGGTGAACCCAGTTATAGATGACAATTTCGATAAATCATCCGTTCTTTGTTACGAATTTGATTGAAGCTCTGCCGTTAATGTAAATGGTATGTTTAAATATTTGTATTGAATCGTAATCTTTCCAATTGCTGTAGCATGTACTTGTAATGCATAATGTTGCGGTTGTTTCCCAATTGCCTGACGATCTATGTATTGACTAGGAAAAATACTCACTTGTGTTAGTTTATGAAATGTCATATTAGCATTGTTATCAATTTTTGTGCCAACTTCAAACGGTTCTGATTTACTGATGACTATCTTGGCATTGTCTGGCAACTTTTCATCGACAAGTATCGATTGTAGTTGTAGCTCTCTTAGCCCTTTATTCTCAATTTCTATTAATCGAATAGACGGATTCCCATCAGCGTTTGTATAACCATTGACAACAAGTGGTGGATTGCTTTTCAAATAGATGATAAAAGCCGCTCCCACTACTAACACACTAAAAAACAGGGTAAATAATATCTTTTTCATTAGATTCCTCACTTTCAAGCTTCACCATTAGTATAAACGACAAGTAAGGCAACGGAACAGAATTTTTACTAATACATTCGTGAACTATAAAAAAACATCTGCCTTATATGGAGACAGATGTTTTTTGCAAACGTATTTCATCACGAATGGGAATACCGTCATGACCGATAAAGGGAATCTCCGGTTTCAATGCTCTTGCTTTCTCTACCGCATTTGGTAGAACTTCTACGAGGTAATAGCCCCGTTTTTGATAAAATTTTAGTGCATGTAAATTATCATTTGTAGTTATGAGTGAAACAACCGTACAGTGATGTTGACGGGCTTGTTCTTCCACGGCTTTTACAAGGCATGAACCGATTCCTTTCCCTTCTTCCAAACTATCAAGTGATATAATTTCGCATTCGGCTCCTCGAATTTCATAGGTTACTAGCCCTATGATTGCCTGGTTATCATTTAAAAATGCAAAACCTTCTAATGTACTACAATCATAGATACCACTGGAAATAACCATTTCCGTGCTTCCCCAATGTGTTTGAAAAAACGCTAGGACATCCTTTTTCGGAACTTGTGAAATATGAATTACTGACATAATAATCTACCTACTTTAAATTGAAATATGAAATACACCGGCAATGGCTTTTTGAATACCTAAGCATATTGCCCATGACACTACTCCTAGCCCTATAGCAAAGACAATATGAATAGACGATTTCATTGCCATATACATAACGAATAGCATAACCATTGTTGCAGGAAGTCCAACTATAACACCAACCGTAAATCGCTGTATATGCTCATTCGGTTCACTTTGAACGGTTAGCCAAATAATACTTAAAATACTGACAAGTGGCAGTGCGGCTATCATACCGCCATATGTAGGAAATCTTCTAGCAACTTCTGTGACAACTGCAATAATCGCAGCAGAACATATAATTTTTACAACTGTATAAATCATTTCGACACCTCGCTTAATAGCTGAAATGCTTCTAAAACACTTCGTTGTTCTTTTTCTGATAAAAGAAGTAGTGCCTGCTTTAGCTTGTTATCATCTAATTCCGTATTTTTCTTTACAACATGTAATCCATCCGCTGTAAGATAAAGTTTCACTTTACGTTGATCATTGGCTACTCGAATCTTCTCAACCCAGCCATGTCGTTCTAGCTTTTTTACATGCTCTGAAGCTGTATTTTGCGAGATATTTAATAATTGTGCTATATCTCGAACCGTCACTTCATCTTCCTTTTGAATCATCTGTAAAATACGCACACTTTGATGGGAAATATTATCTTCATGTGTTGTATGGAGATGATAGAAAATATTTGTAAAATAATAGTTTATATCTTGTATCATATTTTTTGCTCCTTTAATATATCGTCAATCACGATTATATCGTATACAACGATATATTAAAAGAGATTTCTAGTAAAGAGATGAAATTTTTAATACTTGAAAGATCTAACACACCCCATCCCTCTCAACATCAAACCATTGTCTTTCCCTGTGTATTACTGACCTTGAAACGTTTTAATTACGGCGCTTACAGTACGAACCCCTAGCCACGTTCGTGTTTGGATTGGTTGTTTCTAATCTGCAACAAATCAATAGTATAGTATACACTCATACATTTCCTACCATCCTCTTGCTGAATTTCGCTATTTATTTCAAATCAACATCTATTTTTACTAGCTTTTTGCTACATACATGGGTAGGACCTTGTAAGCAGGAGCTATGTGCAGTATTATTACACTACTAAACTTGAAGAGAGTACGAAACAGAGGGTTACAATTGCTATATTTGATCTATTTTATTGTTGGCGGGACCATTATGGTTTTAGCCTTACTTTTAAGTCAGTCTAAGTATTTATTTTTATCGGGCATTATTACAGCCTTGCCAATCCTCACACTTATTAACATGGGTATGCAAATGAAGCATATGAAAGCTGACACCTTTCACAATGTTTTACAAAATACAGTCTTTGGTGCAGTAGGCATGTTGCTTTTCACTGTGCTCGCTTTCCTATTAACAAACTGGTGTAAGCCTGGCATTGCAGTACTTAGCGCTTTACTTGTCTATGCAATATTTATGTTATGTGGAAAATTTATTATGTCGTTGTTAACATAAGTTTTGATTGATATACTGGGCTGCCTAAAAGCAGCTCTTTTTATATGAGCCCAATTTTTATGCCTTTGTACTGTAAAAACTTGACTGAGCAAGTAATTTTGATTTTTATGTATCCTTAGCGAAGCATGTTATTTCTCTTTCCCCACTCCTCTTTCTTTCGTTCCCTTTTAATGTTAAAATATTTATAGTTTGCTTTCCAAGGAGGAATCGAAATGGTCGCATTCTTTTGTAATGCCTGCTCTAGACCCATCAATTATCAGGTCGAAGAGGTCTAGGTAAACCCCACAAATGGATGATCTCTTTAGGCCTAAAATAAAAAAAGCCTAATTTACAGGAGTGAATTCGCATGGAAGAACAAGCAATTCAGCCGTTTTTAACGGTTGCCAACTATCATTTACTTGAACAACAAATGAATAAAATTTTACAAACACTTGCTACTACACAAGATAAAAACGTCATTCTTACTGTGCGTGGTCTTGCACAAACAGAAATTACTGAAAAAGTTGTTATGACACCTGCACAAGTACAACTCATTGCGCCTATTTTATCTGTAACAGAACGTGGAACAGGTGAGGCATATTTAAATGATTTAAAATCGTATGTTATCCCATTTAAACCAATTACAGCAAGCACCATCAAAAGCCTGTTTAAAAAAGAAAAAAAGCTAAAATTGCCGAATCTTGAACAAATTGATTTTCAACAAATTTGCTACTTAGCTTGGGATGATTATGGTACCAATCGAAAATATGTCATTATAGAGCAAGACGATAAATTAAAGGCAATCAAAGGCACTTTCTCCAATCATACAATTCGGGGTATATGCGCAATCTGTAATCGTCACGCTGATACTGGACTGTTTACTACATCCATTAAAGGAAACATCGTCGGCACTTATACAAATCACAGCAATTACATTTGTGCAGACAGCGATTCGTGTAATCAACATGTGACAGATATGGATAAGACAATTACATTTTTTGAGCGCATTACTTGATTATTAACAAGCCTTCTCCGCTTTGGAGAAGGCCATTTTTGTTTTAAGCGAACCACGCACAAAAAAAACTATCCTGAAAAAGTTAAAACTTTATCGGATAGTTTTGTTTATTTTAATTATTCAACTTTTGCCTATTAGATGGCAAAATAGATGATGCTATAATAACGAACCCAAGCATCAGAACAAAGATTAAATCCAGTAAACCGGTGTGCATGGATACTGTAAACACAGTAATCGTGAATGCGTAAGCAACCGTATGGAAACTACGTATGCCATTTTGTTTTACTTTATTATAAATTAGAGAAATTAATACGCCATACAATAGGAAGCCAATAGCTACTAATAAATAGCCTCCGTCTAAAAACAATTGACCAATAAAAGTTGGCGTTGTTGTTCGCTGTTCACGAGTCACGTTTATACCGCGTTCCGACGTAATCGAGTTGACAACCTCGGTAACTTTCATACGGGGTGAGATTTGCTCGCCAGGTAAAATTGTACTAAAAATGCCTTGATGCATTTCACCTTTTAAGTAACCTTCTTCTTTTGTGTATTCGATAATGGTACTTAACACGATATGACTTGTGACTGCTTCAGCATTTAATGCACGCACCCATTTCGGTGTTAAGTTTACTTTTTGTTCAGCCGTTAATAGTTTTTCTTCTTCCTCAGCCGTTAGTTCAACATTCGGTTGTTCACGTTTATTAAAATCATTTGACGTATCCTCTGTAATCACACGAATAAAGCCAAACAATGAGAAACCTACGCCAATAACGAATATTGCCGTTAAAAACCACGTTAACTTCACCCTTTTTACAACATAGTGGAAAACAATAATCCCTGTAAATAACATAATAATAAGCGGCGTACGGTAACCCATTAATAAAAATAAAAACATAACAACTGCAAATATCGAACCGTATCCAATTGCTTTTTTCCATGTCATCTTCTTTTCCAAAATCATTTTATAAGACAATAACAATAAAACGCCAAACCATAATAATTGGCTAAAGAAGTTCAACTTTGGATCTAAATTTCGGCGATTGGCTTCATCCGTTATCCCCAGGTTCCCACTAAAAATCATCATTAAATAGGAACCTAACCCAAGAACCGTTAAAACAACAATAAAATGAATGATATATTTCCCTAAGAACGACAGTCCGAATGCGGGAATTGTCCATTGTAGTTTATCGATTAAAAACACACCTATGTAATAACAAATAACGGCTATAATAACAGCCGGCCATATAGATACATGAATACCGAATTGTTCAAATTTATGCCAATCAAATAAGCTAATAAAAAAATATAGCAGTAAAATAAATGGCAAAAAGAAATACGGTGAAAACATATCGATTTTATTTAATTTCCCAAAACCCTTTTTCAATTCACTCATACATATCACACCAAATAGATGCTATTTCCCCCTTTTTCTTTTTTTGTAAAACAAAATAAGTATAACACATTTATTGTAAATTATATATATAGCTTCCATTTTATATTTGAACTCTAACCTATTATTACAAGTAAAGCGAAAACTCGTATTTTGATAAAACTTCAATCAAAATACGAGTTTCATTTACTTTGATAAGCAATGGCTACATAATATAGATCTACTGAAGATTCAATGCTCTGTAAAGGATGGCTACAAATTGTGCTCGCGTAACGGGTTCATCTGGCTTAAATTTTCCGTTATCACCAAGTACAATTTCAAGTTCTGCTAATGCTGCGATATACGCATAGCTCCAATGCGTTGGAGGAACATCATGGAATGTGCTAGTACCTCCTAATTCTATCTTTAGCGCAAGCGTCACGACTTTCGCCAGCTGTGCACGCGTCATTAAAGCATTAGGATTAAATTTCCCCTGTGATCCATCGACTATTCCTGCTTGTTGTAATGTCATAATGGCTTCATAGTATGGATGGTTTGCATTTACATCCGAAAATGTAATAGCATGGCGTGTTTGCTCGAACTCAAAAGCACGGTAAAATAACAGTGCCACATGCTGTCGTTGAATAAATTCATTCGGACGAAACGAACCGTCTGGATACCCTGTTATAATCCCTTGACTAGCTATTTCTTCTATCATTTCTTTTGCCCAATGATCGGCAATATCATGAAAAGACACTTTTGGTAAGTCAGGTTCAGGTGTTGTTTGTTCCGGACTTAGTTCTGGGGTAAGCTCTGGCGCTATGTTTGCAATCCATTTCGCATACAACTTGGTCTCTTTCGTCACACGCTCTTTTGTCAAATCCCACTGATTGATTAAAGCAGCCTCTTTATACCAGCCGCCAAACGTATAACCTTCCTTTTTAGGAATCGGTAACGTTGCTATCTTTGTGTCATACGCTACAGACAAGTTATCTAATACGCTCCCTCCATTCGTATCAAAATATACCGTGATATTTTGCGGTGATGAATTACTACTACTATTATGACTACTACTATCTGAAGAACTATTGACAAACCACTTTGCAAAAAGTGTTGTCTTACCCGTGATTGTATCTTTCTTAAAATCCCATCGATTTGTTAGTGTAGCTTCTTTATACCATCCACCAAATGAATAACCTTGTTTCGTCGGGATAGTTGGTTCATTTATCTTCATGTTAATGTCAACCATCTGTGAGGCGATTCCACTGCCTCCATTCGTATTAAACGTCACTTCATATTGTACGACTTTCCATTTGGCAAATAATGTTGTTGCACTAGTTACTACATCATTTGTCAAATCCCATTGGTTGATAAGCGCTGCCTCTTTATACCAACCAGCAAATATATAACCTTGTTTCGTTGGAACAGATGGCCCTAACAGTACTGTGTTGTCATCAACTAGTTGTGATGGCATTGCATTTCCTCCACCTGTATTAAACGTCACTTCATGTTGAACGACTTTCCACTTCGCATACAATGTTATTGGACTGCTTACTACATCATTCATAAAATCCCACTTGTTTGTTAGTGCTGCCTCTTTATACCAACCTTCAAATGTATGCCCTTGTTTTGTTGGAGCAGGTGGTTCCATCACTAATGTTTGATCGTTCACGAATTGAGGTGGAATTATACTCCCTCCATCCGTGTTAAACGTTACATGTTGCTGTGGCAACCACATAGCATAAAGTGTTAAATCTCCTGTCATTGTTTTTACTTCATCTACATGATAATCAGTGCCGCTCCCATCCCGCTCTGTATTCCAACCTGTAAAAATGTAACCATCTTTCTTTAATGATTCCTGTTTTTTCACAGTAAATGATTGTGTTGTCTTGTCTATATAATCTGCTGCAACACTGCCACTTGTATGGCCATTTCCATCGTAGGTAATTGTAAATCCTAAATATTCAAATGGATTTCCATTTTGATCAGCATACTCCTTTGCCTTTGATGGAATTGTTCCCAAAATCTTCGTTTGTTTAGGTATAGCATTTGGTAATACAATTGTATTCCGACTTAAAATCGTTATTGTCTTTAAATCATTATTAACAAATGCACCCTGGCCGATTCTTTTTACAGTATCAGGTATTGTTATACTGGATAGCTTATTATTCGCAAAAGCAAAATCTCCAATCCATTCTAGCTGATTTGGGAATACTACTGAAGTTAGTAAATTATTATCAAATGCATTGTAACCTATTAATTTTATATTATTTGACAGTTTCAAGGAGGTCAGTTGTTTATTATTAAATGTTTCATACCATATATTTGTGACAGGCTTACCACCTAGCGTATCTGGAATGACCAAATCTTTTCGACTGGGATTATTATCTCCGTAAATTGTTACCCCACCTGGATAATACATTTCTGGTACTATACCCGTTAGATTATCATTATAAATAAAACCATCTTCCGTAAAATTTGCAAAAACCTTATTCTCATTGAAAAGTAATGCAAATAAAAATAACGTGACAGGTACTACGATTAAAAACTTCTTGCGCATCTTTATTTAATTCTCCTTTGCATCGTTCAGTAAATAGCCTATATAACGCTTTCATAAATTTTTTATATAAAATCCCCCCTTCATTTTCAATATTAGATCTTTAAATGACAGTTACACATTGAGGAATGTTAATAGTTCGGCCATTAACTTTTAAAAATTATTCAGATGCGTAATGATGCAGGAATTAAAATAAAAAATAACACTCGTATGGTAAACGAGTGTTATTTTTGCTAAGATGATATGTTTTTCACTACTAAAAAATTAGTTAACACATTGGAAAGTAATGTCCTTTAATTTTTTATAAGTTGGCATTTGTTGTTGGATAGATATAGCCCCCAATAGAAATTGATAATAAAACCCATCCTTTGTATGCTATCCTAATATGAACGTAAAATATTGGAGAAGAGGTATTATATTGATAAGAAAAGAAGAGTTATTAAAAAATATTAATAAGCATTTAGGAACGCTGAAGAATTATACAGATTTAAACAATAAAATTGGCTATACAGATATAAATAAATCATCTGAGGATTTCTATGCTGGACTTTTAAGTATAATCTACGAAATTGATCTCATCAACATGAATGAAATAAAAGTTAATCATCCAGCCATTGACTTAGGTGATGTAGAATCAAAAATATGTTATCAAGTTACTTCTACTAGTGAGCGAGCAAAAATACAAGATACATTAGACATGTTTGAAAAACATAAACTACACGAAAAGTACAATGAATTGTTTATATTAATTATTACAGTGAAAGAAACCTATAAAAAAGATTTTAAAAGTCACTCAATTAATTTTGATAAAAATATTAATATTATAGATATTCGAGATTTAGTTAAAGAAATAAGCACTATAAAGAATATAAAAAAAATTGAAAGAATATCAGATTATCTAGACGATGAGTTGTCTCTTAATAACAGTAATACTAAAGAAAAAGAACTTGAAAAAAATATTTTAACCCTTTTAGAAGCGGAAATCCGAGATAATATTTCTAAAATTATGAGTCAAAGTATTACTACAGGTAACATTAAATTTAATTTCAAAGATGTACTAAATAGTATAGATGAATGTGAATTTAGAAATTTTAAATTAGATAATGATGGAAACTATTTATTATTTTACTCTCTTAGTACGTCCCAATATGACAAATTCGAACATCAATTAATAAAACTTAATACTACTTCTGCTAAAACTACAATTGAATTGTATATGCAATTTAAACAGTGGAATAAATACAAGGACAATATGTTCCACATGCGAGTTGACGAATATGGCAAATTCAGAGAAGTGTTATTGCAAAAATTAAACACCTGTACTGTTATTACAAAAGGAATATTATAGGGGCGCATATATTTACTTAAGAATCTAACGAAAGAAAAGCGATGATTTTGGGGTACTTTTTGGGCATGTATTTTCTTTCTTCCCCTACCTAAATTACATTAATAATTTTATTTTTTGTAATTTTCTACAAAGATTGATATAGCAACGTTTTCGCACAAAAAAACACTCGTATCAAATACGAGTGTTTCGGACATGCTATGACAACCACTTCGGTGGTGTGTTTTTTTCCCAGTAAATATCGCCAAGATTGTTGTGAGCCATAAAGTCATCCTCAGCACTGTGATAGTGGAAGTTGTAGTAGTAGCCTTCTTGTGGGCGCTTTTCAGTACGCACATGGAAGCGAATTAAATCATTGCCTGTTTCGTTATTAATAATATTGAAAATTTTTTCACCATAGTTGCCACTTGGTTTTTCAGTAATTGTGAGATTTGCCAATGATCCCTCTTCAACGTTGGCCACTGTCATCGCTATTGCCTCTTCTATTTTAGGGAAGATAATAGAATCAAATTCATTGCTAATTTTTGGGCCGATTTTTGTTCCAAACTTCATATACGATTGCTCTTTCGCTGCGTCAACTAGAAGTGCTTCGTAGTCAATCGCATTTTGCTGTATTTCAGTTGCTTCAGCCGCTTTTGCTTCGGGTTCAGCGGCTAGCGCAGTGCTTGTCCCAGGTGAAGGACCGATAGAGGCGCGATTCGAAGGGTTTTGATCGAATGCATCCCAAATTTCATGTGTTGGCGTAATTAATCCAAATGTTAAAAACGCAACCATAATTACGATACTTTTTTGAACCCACTTTTTCATTAATTAACACCTTCTCTTTTATGTACAAATTGGTAATTCTACTTATAATATAATACGTTCCAACCAATAAAAGGTTTCATATTTCTACATTTCATTGTACAATAATTTATGTATAAATGTGTCGTTTTTTAAAAGGAGGTACAAAGTATGTCAATCGCAATGGGTATTGGTCTTTTATTAATGTTAGGTTACTTAACTTCTTTATGCTTCACTGACTAATTTAGTTACTTATGCATACTGAACACTGTTTGTATGTATAATGCCGTATTATTTAAGTTTTTGCTATTATTTTTGAATTTCTTTTATTGCAACATGATGTAAATTAAGCTTCTATTTGGTGCTGTTAAGGGGCTAGGTAGGGCTAATCAAATACGGCAAACTCATATACAGAAATGTATGAATAAGAAAGATTGAAGCTCTTTGGCTTCAATCTTTTTTGTTATTCCCTTAACATGTAAAACTCCTATTGAGTACACGATTGCTATAAGCTAATAATTTTAATTGGACTTATATACATATCCATTCTAACAAAAACAATAGATTATTAAATCCAACCAACCAGGTACTTAGTTGAATTGTGTATGAATAAGTACTGTTACAATGGTAAGTTCATACTTACGGTTCTGTACCTAAACCCCATTTTTTCATATAGTTTTATCGCATGGTTCCCTACGTAAGCGCTAAGTCTGACTTCTGAATATCCTTCCTGTCTCAATTGCTCAATGGCAACATTCATTAATACTTTCGAAATACCCTTGCCTCTATAGGTCTCTTTTACATATAGCTCATAAATAAAGCCATTTAATTGGTCCGTAAATTGGTCTTTGCTTTCCCCAATTAAAATCCACCCCATTAACTTATGATTCTCTGTTGCTATTAAATAATAGCATCCTTTATTTAGGAGAGGTTCAATAAGGTTCATTACTTTTTCATTGGTTGCCCTTACTCCGCCCAATGTACCATCAGATAAAGCTTGTGGCGAAAGCGCAATGATTTCATCTAGTTCAAAGTTGTTCGGCTTTCTAATTTCCATTCATACTACCTCCCTTCTCATTTTCATATTCGATTTACCAATCTATTCTTATCATACCATTTAACCTATCTTTATATAAACAAGCCTTTGTAATACGGTTTTTATTAGATAGCACAAGTGTCTACCTTTAACAGTTTTTAATAAAAAAACACCTACCGAAGTAAGTGTAAAATATTTTATTCAATTGTTTTAGCTATTCGCTAGTGATTAGCGGTAGTGCGCCTCCCAATCTTGCAAAATGTTCTTTATGGACATCCATAAGGAATTTTATTTCGTTGCTACCGCGTTTAATAATAATTGTTTGTTATGATCAGACATTACACGCCATTCTTTAACCTTTACTTTCATTGTGTCTTCACATCCTTTCAACAATTGCTTTCACCCCACTGTATGCAAATGAATGACGCATTAAAACCATTTCTAAATTGGACTATCATTTATATTTTAGTTTCTGTTAGCGATTTTACTCAATAAAAATAGACCACCCTTCGTGGAGTGGTCTTCTTCAACTTACTTCAATACGCACAGTAAATTCGTTTTAAAAACTATTTTGGTAGGACAGGAACCCAAAGCTCATTACTAGGAATGCGATCAGGTGCTAAATAATTTTCAATGCAAGGCAGGTCTGCCAAATCGTATCCGGACGATGGGAGCCATTCTGTATATAAACGGTTCCAGGCATCCGTGATGTTTGGGAAAACAGCCCATGTTGTATTGTTAGGTATGATGATTTTCTCCATATCATTGGGGAATTTTTGCGAATAGCGGCAGCCCATAAAATAATCAAATTCATCATCTGTAATTGCCGCTTGTTTGCCGCAAACACCTAAAATCCCTTCCATTTTGCATTGTGGGTTTTCCCATGACAGATTTATTAACCTTCGTAACAATCCACTTTTATTCGCCTCTTCCCACAATTTAGGGATTTCATTAAAAGCATCAGCTGTCCTTACTTTTTGTTTCACACCTACAATTTCAACTTCAAAATCTAATCCTTCGATTCGATAGTCCATCTCTCCATCTCCTTTGATTGAAATATGAAAGGAGAGTCTTGGAATGGCTTTTAATTCAATCCCTTTCTTGCGGGCGACTGTTGGAGTAACCCCATGGAGGTTCTTAAAAGCGCGACTGAAAGCATCAGGTGAATCATATCCATACTGGATTGCAAGGTCAATAATTCGAACAAATGTGTTGTTTTGAAGTTCAAATGCTGCTTGCGATAATCGTCTTCGCCTAATATACTCCGCTAAAGATAATCCTGTAATAGCTGAGAACATTCTAGGAAAATGGTATTCAGAACAACATGCTAATTTTGCTACCTCTTTGGCGTCTATTTTACCGGATAGATTTTGTTCAATGTAATCCATTACTCTATTTATTCTTACAATCCAATCCATTAATATCACTCCTTTCGCTATCTATCATAATTAAAAACAACCTACTATATCCGACATTTTAAGTCCAAGAAATGACGGATAACATAGATAAAAAATCCGCGAACATTATTTGAGCTCGCGGATACTTCAATTTCTTTCTTATTGCCAATTACAAAATGTATAATCCCAATTTTCAAAGAATTCATCTTCTACTTCAATTTTTTTATATATTGGCCATAACAATTGGTGAACAAGTTTTTGAACTTTAGCAAAGGATACTTGTTGTGTTAATAATTGTTGCCATGCTTTGTTCTTGCTGTCGTCCAAATCAAAACGTTTTGAGAACACAGGCGGATTTTTTTCAATTGTCGTTTTATGTCGGTGGAATGTATCGAGTATAGCCTCTTGTAATACACGACCTTCAAAATTTTGTGTACTCGCTAGTAAATAAATAGCATAATAATCTTTCAGCGTTTCAGCTAATGTTGGGTATTGATATATGGTATTAAATTTATGTGCAATGATGAGCTCTGTCGGATACGCTAATAGCTCAGTTGACGAACTATTTAACAATGATGCGGTTGCAATCTTTCGAGGAGTCATGGAGACACTATCGAATAAAGTTATTGTTATTTCTATGTATGTTGTTATGTGTCCTATTTGTGCAGGAATCCTAAGATAAACTTCTTCTTCGCCGCTAGAGGAGACTTCTATTTCATCAATGGCAAACACAATCCCATCTTCCGTTACTTTCACTGAACATATTTCTTGGAAAGCATGTTTGATGATACTTTCTTTATTGGCCATTTTTTTGGCGCACAATGTCATTCCAGAAGAAGACTTCTCAATATCATTTGTGATTGTCCCTAATAAAAATTCGCCATATAGCCAATATTGATCTTCATAAGAAGAAGCTGCTAATCGAACTAACAACCTTTCTTGGGAATAGAATGCTACAAGTGCCTCCAAACTTTCTTGTTGCTGCTGAGCTACTTCTGCTAGTTGGTCCAATACACTTTTTGGTACTTCGTTTACTTGTTTCATATGCCACACCCTCGTTTCAATCTTTTTTCAGAATCTTTCAATCAAATAGCATAAATTTGATTTTTTAAAAAACTCCGCACTTTATTATTACTTATTTTCCCACAATAGTAAACGGTAATATAATCCATGATAATTTGTCGATATATGTCGTTATTTAGGAGAAAAAAGATAAAAAAAACACCTAACTTTTTATAAAAAAGCAGGTGATAAATCACAAATACTTATTATTAATTATTAAGAAATTGGACAAGGGGTAGCCTCGCCTTTGCGAAACTACCCCTTTAGTATTTAATAGGTAACATTTCTGTAAATTGTAAAGTCTCAACCCAATCATCTGGGGAATATTATTTCGAAACGTTTTCGTTTCTTCACCGCGGTAAAATTCCACTGTGTGCTCTCTAACTTAAGCAACGCAAACCCAGCCTTCTTTTGCGTCCTTGCAGCCCCAAAGCATGCGCCAGTGTGAATAAGTATCCTAAAAAACAAAAAGCAGAATGCCAGATTACTGAAAGATGCTACCTAAAATAGCACGTATATAATTATAGCATAAAAAATTTATAAAGTAAAATCATGTTTTCACTATAAACTATTGCTTGGCAAAATAAATAGAATAATGAACTGCACATCTTTTATTAAATAACGCATTACACTGTGGACAGCACAATGTCTCCCTATAGGTTTGAATCGTCAATTCATGTTTCCAATATCCACAAAGTATCGCGTTCGTATGAAATTAATCTTGATGCCAACGTTTAATAGCATTTTGTACGTGCTCTTCATAGCATTTATATCAAGGATAATAAAGCTCACAACAGGCAAATTTGCGATAATTTCCTTTTCAGTATGGCTAGTGTATACACCTTGTTTCATTATCAATGACGGCACCGAAAATATTCATTTAAACACCAGCCTATTTAATAGTAATAAAAAAAGGAACAAACATGATTTTATGTCTGTTCCCGTTGTCTATTGTTTCACAATAACACCATAATGAAATTTTGAAGTCAAACGCGTTAATCTCGAGAAATGATATTTTTCAAACCACGTTGATTGATAATGCGCTTTTAACACAACACGCCTTTTTGCCACTCGTCTCGCTTCTTTGACCCATTCATCAGTTAAAGTCATATGTGCTCCCGCTGTACGAAGTGCCTGAAAATTATTCGATTCCTCAATAATTTCTTCAAACATTGGATCCATATAGACAACATCAAATGAATTATCTAGCTGTGATTTTAAATAAGCAACCGCTTCTGCTTGCACCACTTCTATTTGTCGCATACAGGCCGTTAATGGAAGCTCCGAGGTATCATATGCTTTCATACCATGCGCTACAATAAATGCCACATTTGGATTAGCTTCCAGTCCTACCACTCGACCATATTGACCAACAGTATAGGCGGCTAACATCGCATCCGCACCTAAACCGAGCGTACAATCTAATACCGAATCGCCCTTTTCGAGCTGTGCCACCTCTAAAAACGGCTCCGTTTCTCCCCTCGCTACACGCTTTAAGCGAAATGCTGCGGAATTCGGATGAAAGAAAAAGGGCTCTTCCGTGCCAAATGCATAATATTCATAGCGATTTTTCCCTGCTACAATGATATTCGCCTGGAAGTCCTCTGCAAGTTTACGGATTGAACGTTTGTTACGAGCAACAAATGGAGCATCTATCTTGCTACACACAAAATCAGCGAGCACCATCGACAAGTCGTCTGGTCTGCCCGCTGTAGTGACAATTGTTTTTACTTCTCGCATGTCTGCTCTAAAACGCCTGTTAAATGCGCAGTAATTTGCTCCACTGGGAAGCCTTCAATTTGTTCACGCGGAATGAAGTAAGCCAATTCCCCATCTTTTAAAATCGCCATTGATGGTGAACTCGGTGGCACATCCTCAAAAAAACCACGCATCGCAGCAGTTGCTTCAGGATCTTGTCCTGCAAATACCGTTACAAGATTATCTGGTTTAACCGCAGCAACTGCTTCACGAGCCGCTGGACGTGCCAACCCTGCAGCACATCCACATACTGAATTAATCACAACCAAAGAAGTCCCCTTTGCCTCCGCCATAAATTCATTAACAGCATCCGCCGTTGTCAGCTCCCTAAAACCAGCCTCCACCAACTCTTCACGCATCGGCTTCACTACCTGTTTCATATATTCGTCGTAAGCATTCATGCTTTTACCCTCTTTCATATGTAATCACAAAGCCCATTATAGCAAGGTTTTTCACACTTGTATAATGTTTCGATTTCACCGATATTCAACTGCATTCAGATTTTTGGTTGCTTTTTTGTTGCTTTGGTTGCCTTTTTTAGGTGTAAAAAAATGTCTCAAGCATTTTTTATTTATGCTTTTTAATTTATTTTTATTCGTAGGTAGCCTTTACAAGTTGTTGTCTCATGACCGTACACTCCCCATAGAATTTTCAATCAACTCCAAAGTGAAACAATCGTTCATGTTTTAGTACAAATACAATTTTTATAAAAAAAAGACTAGGCACAAAAATTAATAGAATGCCTAGTCAGATACAAGTTTTACTTTACTTTATTTAATATTCACTAACTTCATACATCAAGATTTTATCATGTACAAAATAATCTTTCCTTGTTTTAAAAGGACCTTTATTTTTATTAGTTCTATTAATAGAATATGATTTCTCTCCATTAGCGGAATCATACCAATTTATAAAACTATTAACTTCTTCAAGACTTAAATCATATTCTTTCTCTACACCAGTAACTAAAGTTATTACTAAGATAGCTCTATTTTGATCTGGTATAGGATCTGGCTTAGGTTCAGGGTTTGGTTTTTCCGTAGCATCATAACCCCATAGCTCTAATTCATGGATAGTAAGATTTACTTGCCCTGAAACACTTCCGTTATTTTTAGTAACATTAATTCTAAAGTGTTTATACGGTTCTCTGCTTTCGATTTCAAAAGCATTTTCTCCACTTTTCCAAGATGTAGATGTGTAGTTACTTACTTTATCAAGTTCTATCCAGTTCTCCCCATCATTTGACCCTTCGAATGTCCAAGAATTGGGTACAGTTGTCAATAATCCTGGGCCGCTACTCTGACTTTCTCCATAATATAAAACATATTTATTTATAACCTTTGGTTCATTAAATTCATATGCAAGCCAACCTGTTGTTGCAGAGGTTCCCCATCCATGAAAACCTCCATTTATTGAATAATGGGGTACTCCATCAAAAGCAAAATAGGCTGGGAACCACGCATCACTACTTGTAGCCTTTCCACTTGGAGCATTATCTGATGTCATTTTTGGAATTAAACTTGTTGAATCTGTTGCTGCATGTGCATCTCCAATTGTAGAAAAAGTAAAAAATGGAATACTAATTAAAAACATTAACAAAATTTTTTTCAAAACCAATCACTCCTTATATTTTTTATTTTAGTTAAATTTTACAAGAAAATATATAATAAGATTTCGTGTAAATAATCATTTGTACAATGACATCGCCCTATAGATTTTGTAAATAATTAACCAATAAATTCAAACAAAATTAAAAAGACCTAGCTAAAAAACAAGTATTAATTAATCATCGTTTTTATTTACTACGTCTTTGTTGAATTGTAATATACAAACCAATTAAACGATCCGTTGTCATAAGACCATTCCGCAAATCTTTCAAGTGTGAAGCATTGATAATACCATCCTTAACTGCTTGTGCAATAAAGTTCTCTGTTTCAGTTCTCATCGCTGGTGAACCCGGATTCCAATTTGTATTAGCCACTGTAATCTCCTCCTTCTTGTCTTTCACAATTAATTGGAATTTCAATTTACTATTGCTTGGCACGATTATTTGTCCTTCTAATTTGTAACCTCTAGGCATCTTCCAATTGCGTTTCACTTCAAAATGTGGACGGTCTATTCTGCGTGCCCAATCACCACCCCAGGTAATACCTAACTTACGAGCTATAGCCCCGACTTTTGTTAATGTATCCACATCATATAAGGGTTTAGGGGGAGCCACTGCAATGTCCCATGCTAATCGTGAAGTGTGATTGCTTGTGAGTGTCCACGTCACAATTTTTCCTGGTCTTGTACGCCCTTGTGCATATAGATAATTTTGCCGTGCTTGCGAACGGTAGGTTTCTGTAACGAAGATATTTTGAATACCTGCTTTATAGCACTGTTGAAAGAGTAATCTGCAGGCTGTCTGAGCCACTGGTAATAGTTCAGCTAAATCTCGGCATGTTGTTGTGACACTCATTGTTTATCATCCTTTTTATCATCATTGTCGATTTGTAGCTGTTTAAAAGCGTTCGTTAAAAACTTTGGTACTTTCAAACCTAACTTTCCAATATTCTCAATCATACTGATTCCTTCCATACCAATTAGAAAAAGAATCATGGCATTTCGCATAAAGTTCCCACTCTCTGTTGCTAAATCCAGTTGCACTGCGGCAATGACCATCAAAATCATCGCCAGTTTTTTAAACAATCCGATTAAGGCTTTTCTGCTATCAACGTTTTTCACAACAAACGCAACCATAATGCCTAAAATATAATCAATGGCCATAAAGATAACTAATGCTTTGATTAAATGGTCAATGCCACCAACAAAATAGGCGACCCCCGCCATGGAGCCGCCTACGAGTGATGTATATAAAGTGTCTGTTTTCATTGGATACCTTCCTTTTTCATAATAAAAGCCCTCCTCAAACATGATGTGGAAGGCAAAAAATAACGCTAAGCTTATGCTTGCGTCTTTGTTATTTATTCAGCTTCAGCGACCTGAAAAGCGTGTTTAAAAATTACCATTGCGTCATTTATCATGACATATTCCATTTTATTAATATCAGATTCTAATGCATCTAATATCGTTTCTATATCTTCCACATTCGTACGAAGCTTACTTTGGCCAACTGTGATACCTAAATTATATTCCTCCATATCCGAACACTCATTTTTCGCCACGGCATGAATCATATACTTATTCACGACTTTACTGCCTAATCGTACAGCTACATTTTGTGGTGTATTTTAAATCTTTTGAATCTGTACTAAGTCTATTTTCCCCTCTAATGCGAACGCCGTTCCTTCATTTGAAATTAGAAAATAGTTTTGTTCCATACTACATGTCTCCTTATCTTAATGTAATCGTACCCAAATCCCGGCCATATCGTTTAAAAACTATCGTTCTTGCATTGTTTGAACTTTGCGTTATTTCTAGACCAAGCGTGTTAGTACTTACATAATTTCCTCCACCGCCAAGGCCTACTACTCTTGCTCCACTAAAATCAACTGTTCCATTAAAAGAGTGTCGTGATCCGCTATATACGATGTCATTCCAAGCGCTTAATTGAATCGTCCCATTCGCACCACCCACAGAAGTCATATCACTAAAGTAGAGTCTATTTCCCATGTGAATATCTTCTTTAATACGAATGTTACCCGCATGAATTGTCCCCAAATTGCCACTTATGTCTGAAAGAACCCTGACTGCGCCTACAAGATTAATTTTTGAGGCTTGAATACTAATTGTGGTGGATGTTTGATTAATTAAAGATGCAATGGTATTGCCATTGTAATCGGTTGTACTTACCTTTTGACTGATTTGCCAAGATTGCTGTGTAATACTACTTTCAGCGCTCCCTATACGGTTATTTAAATTGCCAATGGAAACGTTTTGAGCACTTACTGTTGACTGTATTTGATTAGCACGAACATTAATAGCAGCCACTTCATTTGTAATTCGATTACTCACTGATAGACTAATCTGGTCGGCTTTCACATCAATTGATGCGATCGATTTATTGAGCTTTTCTACCTCAAGGGTAATACGGCTATCAGTTTGTGTGATGGCCGACTTATATTCCTTTTTATTTTCCTCGATAACTTCACTTAGCTCTTCTTTTGTCTCTTCGATAAGCTCCTCCGTATCCACCTCGTTATCGGACATTGTGCGAGGTAATGAGTTGCCTAGTGTGACAGCCATAGTCTTTAACTCGTCTGTAACCTCATCTACAATACAAATACGTTTAAGTATTCGAGTCTGTATCTCTAGCCCATCAATCGGCTCGTAAATCAGCCATACCTTTTCACCTAACTGTTTATCTAATAATTCGATTGTATCGAGCTCAAACGATACTTCTGGATAATCAATAAGGGCATCCTTAGCCTTTTTTAACAGGTTATCTGCATTGGTAAATCGCTCGTCACTAATTGGATCAGCGATACGGACACCCCAAATTGTGTGATTTGGTGATGTGTGGGTTACAGTCAAACCATCTTTACCTGTTGCTGTAATTTTTGTTCGTAGATGAGTGGTATCAATCTTTCGGCTAAGTGCTTTGATGTTATGACCATAGCGGTACTGTGCGCCGTTGTCCGGCCCAAGTGATTTACTGAAATGCACTCGGTTATTAGGCAATATCTCAAATTCACAATTGAAGGCATCACAGATTTGATTGACACACTGGATGATGTTTTTTGAACCAAACTTATAGATGGTTGCAGTTTCCGTGAAGTCTATAGTCGCGCTCCAACCTGTACCAGCAAACAAGTAGTTCACAAACTCTTGACTACTATGAGTGCCACCAAAAGTTTTATCTTTAAATTGATATGCTAAGTCAAAAAATGTCGAGATGGCAAGGATCGTTTTGCGTTCTGGCTTATTATCAATTAATTGTTTTACTCGAAAATCATAATTAGCTGCTGTGACAATTGACTCTTCTTGAAGAAGGTTAAATCCATCTTCGTTATTTGATTTATTGATTGTGAATTCAAGCGTTAAATTACCTAGAGTATCTTGTTCGAATACTGGTGCAGATGTTGTGAAAAAAGGCTCTGTCTGATTTCCAGCAAAGTTTTTAATGACTAGCATTCTTTATCACCAACTGAAAATGTATTTCATATGCTTACTTTCAAGCAAAAGAAAAAGCACCCTCAAAAGAGGATACTTTTATTAACAACATTATGAAACGATTATTGTAGCTTTCACATTCGAAATGACGTCTATTTTCAATTCAACTTTTAAATACGATAGTAGCTCTATTACGTAGAGCAAGAATTTAACACTTCACATCTTTTTATAAAGTAATGGTAAGCTTATTAAGAGCATAACAATCCCTAGTGCTAAAAAATATAGGGGCATTGCAAGGACTGTTCCATTATGGAAAATGCTCATACCATAGATTGTAGCGCTAACGAGTAAATAATACCCTAAGCTAAATATCGCACTGGCAGAACCAATGACGTCTTGAAAGTCAATGAGCGCTATGCTTAAACAGATTGGTAAAGCGGTACCTGTACCAAATAAAATAATGAACACACTAACAATCATGGTTGGCATTTGTAATGCATTTGGTAAAAATTGCACCGATGTAGCGAGCAATGTACCGATGAGCATAATGACTAACCCTTGTACGATAATCTTCTCAGGTTTTGTATGGCTAACAAGTCGTTTAGATAGCATCGCACCCGCAATAGAAGCGAGAGCAACGATAATACCTAAAAAACCATACACAGCACTTGTTAGTTTAAAGTATTGCGTAAAAATAAATGGTGCTTCGGTATAATAGCTAAATAATACACCGTTAATACCGCCAATTAATACGCCGTAGCGCCATAGACGCGCATTTGTAAACATGCGCTTTACTATTGGTAGTATAGGCTTCATTTGGATTGTTGTTAGCACTGTTTCAGGTAAGCGTATATACGCGTAGCAAAATACAATAATACTCATAGCAACTAACACAAAAAATACGACCTTAAAGCCAAAATAATAATCAGTAAAACCACCGATTAATGGACCAAGGGCAGGTGTGAAGGCAAGGGCAGCTGTAATTTGAGCAAACAATTTATGACGCTCAACACCAGAAAAACTTTCTCGTAAAATCGTTTGTGTCACGACAGAGCCAACACTTGCACCAAAAGCTTGAATAAACCGTGCGACTAATAAAACCGCCATTTCATTTGCTACTAAACAAAGTACGTTACCAAAAAAATATAAGAATAGCCCATATAGCATTGCCTTGCGACGACCGATTTTATCGGATAAACGCCCAAAGAAAAATACTCCGAAGGCAAAAGCGATAAAATACACACTCATCGTAAGCTGTGCATCACTCATAGAAATTTCAAATACTTCTGCGATAGATGGTAATGATGGGCTAAAAATAGTTTCACTAATTTGTGGGAAGCCTACTAGTACAATCAGTAATAATAAGCTAGGTGTTTTGTTTCCGATGTTTTTCTTCAAAATAGTACTCTCCTAGATAATTATAGGTTCGAAAGAAAAACATCGTAGCTTGGGAAATGGTGGCTTCACAAGTTTGATTTTTTCTAAATCACTCATGAATTCACTTCCTTCTAAAATAAATATACGTAAAATTATACCACAACTTTTCTTGCTGTTCGCTCATCAACATAATTGGTTAAAACATGACCATCAAGTTCAAGTGACAGGTCTTTATCAGCGATAACTCGAAGGAGCTGAATAACTTTTTCTAACATCGGTAAATCAAGTACAGATTCGCTTGTAATACTTGTGTTTTGAGCACTGCTGATGGCACTTTTCACCGATAGTCCATCCGTTAAGATACGCAAATCTGCTCTAGCAGCTTCGGCTAATTGTGATGCCGCAAGCTTCATTTCAGCTTTGGTAGTAGAAAGACTTGAACTAATATCGGGAACTGCATTTGCAGCCAAAACTGCTGCAGCTTTCGTTACGACTTTGGCACTGCCTCTGATCCCTTGGATTCCCTGAAGGATTTCCTTCCCCACCATCTGCAAACAATTGAATAGCTAAAGGTAGATAGGTTTTTAAATAAAATGGATTGTTTTTCATCATGTCATCCTTGCCCAATTTAGTTATTCTGTTGAATCCCTAAACTGTTTGATAGTAATTTTTCCTGTTCTTTATAGTGTCTGCGAGAAGAAAGACAAAACAAAAAGCCACTCTGATAGAATGGCTTGTTTAGTTTTATAATAATGATTGATTTGATTAGATTACCGATATTAACCTAGATATGAGAACTAATCTAAAGAGCATGTTTAAAGATTGTCAAAAACATTCTTTTATAAGTGTAGAAGTACGAAACCCTTGTTTCACTTAAGCCTTCGTTACTTCATTAAGAAAAAACATCTGTGATTATTAAATTGGTCCACCTTCAAAACCAATAGGCCATCCATTGTCTTTAAATTTCACTTTATATTGATACTCAAAGGTATCGTCGTCAAATAAAAAAGATAAACTAAACCCAGAAAATATATAATCGTCAAAATTAACCATCTTTCCAAAACATATTGTAGAAAGATAGTAGTTCTTCATTTCTTGATTAGGAAAGAATTTCTGTAAATACTTTAATGCACAGCTTATATGAAGATAAAGTTCATCGAATATTTTTTCCGCCATTTCGATAATCTCCGCATCAGGCTTTTCTTTACTCCCTTGAATAGTAATCTCCACATCTTCCCATTCTCCAATATTAATACTGTATAACCATTGTTCTTGAATGAGATACTTCTCCTTTTCATATACAGGGGGGTTAACTAGGTTAATTTTTTTTAATTGATCTTTAGTTAACGGTTTAGCAAGAATAAGCTTACTATGTAAAATGTCTTTAATATTAGAGACAATATATTTAGATTTGTTTAATTCTAAAGAGTCCATTTCCCACCTCTATTCTGCTCTGTTGTTTAAGTGCATTTCTTTATCAAATGGAGTTTTTTCTACCAATACGGGCCCTCTCAACCTTCTAAATATGAAATAGGATATGGCGAGTAAACTAATGTATCGCCATCTTCATCTGACTTTAAAATTATGATAAAATCTGCCTCATTACTATCATCCCCTTTAGGTATTGGCGTAATCATGGGAGGGCATCTTAATTCATTACCGTATTTGTCTAATGTCTCATTAAACTTATTTAGAGCAAACGTGACACGTTTATCGATAAGAGCAAATAATTTATCCACTCCACCTGTTTGCATATCAAAATAATCAGGATTGCTCTCTCTTTTCTCAATTAATTTCTCTTTATATTCTGAAACTGTTAAAAAACAAAACTCCCAATCAAGAGGATAACCTCCACCTAACCAATAAATATTCATCAACTATACCTCCTCTTCAATAAGTTAAGCACACTTCACAATCTTCAAAATCAACTTTAACATAAATATCCAAATAAGAACCAATTATCGCGTAGGTAGTAAAAGGTGATACATAGTTTTTTTGACTATGTATCATCCTTAAATTTTTTACTTTTACATTTCAGATTTTGATTTGTGATATGGTGTTAACTTAAGTTACGCAAAATTCTATTTCCAATTAACGTTTTTAAAGTTCCTGAAACATTATAGAAACTAACTTTTGACAACCAAGACCTTTATTTAATGCAGCAATCACAGCCAAATAAAGTAGGTGTATTTCTCTATCACCCATTTCAGTCACCACACTTTTGCACCAATCGTTAAAATCATTTGATAGTGGCGGTGTAAGATTATAAAACTCCGAATAATGGATCATGGTTTGTTGGGACACCATGTTGTTTGTGAACTTCCTCTAACATTCGAATTTTAGACGGCCCGTCCACCCATAATATTTCAGTAGCATATTTTAAACCAATTAAATGCTTATCAAATTCAATTGTATCGTTCGTTGAAGAAGAAGTTTTCTTTTGGATAAACTCTTTCATCCTCTTAAACTCTTGGATGAATTTAATGTTTGTTTGAGCAGCTTCTTTTGTGTTGTAGCCTTTGTAATTTCCTTAAAATAAAACCAAACGATCTTTTTGTTCAAGAACAACTTGAATACGGTTTTGAAGTAATTGAAATTAATACAAATGATACTCCAAATATATGGAATTACTACCTAACAATTTTAGCCGATATACAAGAATGAGTTGTTAGATATGACTTTTGTATGCACTGCTAAGTTATGGGAAGAATTTAATGAAGTAAGAGAAATTAATATTAGTCCTACTTATCTCGATAAAATTCAATCTTTACTGGATTCCATTCCTGTTAGTATAGAACAAGAATTACTAGACGCAATTAAAGCCGCAATGGTAGTTGAACTTGATTTAGATGAACACACACTAGAAATTTCTTTCATCTAGGTGATTTGATTTTCTTTAAATGGAATTTCCTTATAAAATTATCAAACATTTTGTCATTTAGAAAATTTTTTTACTCCTTACAATCTTAGTTGTAATTAAACAATATTGTTAACTGCTTCCTATATGGAGGCAGTTTTAACAACAAAAAGCACGCTGTAATCTGTTGGCTATTATTAAAAAGAGCCAAACAAAGGACAGAGTGCTTCATATATATTAAACATTTAATTTTATGTTAGAAAAGTGTTTGTTGAATAAAGAAAAAGAGCTGCAAATGCAATTCCAAGATTTAAGATTAACGTATCACGTTTGCTCAATTAGGTTTTTGATATTAAAGTATTTATTTTGAGGATTTTATTTATTCCACTCTTCCCTGACAAATGCCATAGCGCTTTCAATAGTTGTGACGTTCTTATTGAGCCAACTTTCCCCTATATCTCTCACCAACGAGTGAACAAACCCAATTTTACTAACAATTTTTACATAATCCAGTAATACATTTATAACACCATCATTTAACCCCAACTCTTGTAAATCTTTAACCAGTTCTATATCATCCTGAGAAACAGAGCCATTGAGATTTTTAAGATAATCAATTGGTGTCGAAGAAATAACCTTTTTTATATACCATTCTTCGTAACTCATTCCTGTTTCATCTTTAAATCTTTCTTCTCCTTTTGATTTCCATTCCTCAATTGTTATCCCGTGCACTTCTTTAAATCGTTCTTCAGCAGTCGAGCCGTATATTACTTTGTCACTTATTTTCTTAAATCGTTTTATATTATTACTCACTCCATTTCATCCCTTTTCAACTTAATTTTCACTTAAACTATATTTCAGTTAGCAGATAGATATTTATTGAAAGTTATTAAAAATTAAATTGAAGAAACCCAAACATATTCGGTAATATAAAGATTAAAAATAGCCCTGTAAACGAGAAGGTTATAAATCTTTTTCTATCTATACCAAGTCTTAATTCCCAGAGTCCCAGACACACTAAATATAAACCTAACAACATACTAATCATTGGTAATATCACTAAATAAATACTCATTTCATTTTCTCCTTTTAATGATTCCGTTTTATATGTATCTCTTTGAACTGACACAGTCTCTTTACTTTAATACGTCTAGCATGAATAGAAGTTCCAATTTTAAGTAATTTATCCATTAATATTTAACAGTTAACAAATTCCTTGATATTAGGGGAATTTTAAAAAATGAAAATTAATAATGAGTTGCTTCTTTATCAAAGTACCAGCTGCACTTTGCATAAAAAACTGAATTAATAATGCGTATAAGAAAAGACACAAACGTTGATTTAACAACATTCGTGACTTTTTGGTGTACGTCCAAGCTTTCATTTTGGGACGTTTTTAGGTTTATTTATGTTTACGTTATAAATCCTTGTTGCACCAAAGCCCCTGTTCGTTGAAGAAAAAAATGAAACTTTTCATTTCAATGGTCCATATAAATCAATTCAATTTAGGTGATTTCTTTCGTTGTAAAAATGCAATAATAAAAAATAATACACTGAATAAACCGGTTCCCCACGGAAACATAAGGGGGAAGAATATAGTTGGATATGTAAATAGTATATCTGAATAATACCCCATCCCCATTAACGATGTACTAGAAATGTTTATTAATCGAACCGCAAGTGGATTTTCGCTTCGGTCGTAATATGAAATTTGATCTTCTGTAAGCTTACCTTTTTCATCAATCCATATGATTTTCCATCTACGATCTTCCATTGCACCATTATCATCTGTAAGACGCTGTACGATAGCTATATCATCGTTTACCGTTAAAATGTCAAGCCAAGAGTAATAACGACCCCCTCTATCACGATTCGAGAGCCATATTTCATCTGTTGTCGTAACTTCTTTATTATCAATTGAAAGATGAAGTTTTACTATATCTCCAGGTTTTACACCTTCATTTTCATCCCAATAAGTTAATGTTCCTTTTTCCCCTGTTTTTTCTTCAACTATTTCAATGAGGTGACCATTGACTACAATTTCTGACACATCGTTATGTGTGAGGAAGCCTTGAGCATATGCCTGTTCAATTGTATATCGATTATCCAGTTTCCACGTTGTTACTCTTTCTCTTACCATTTGAAATAACGGTAGTGCTGAAATAACAAACAATATAAGACTAATCATAAATAAATTTTTTCTCATTCTTTCCACTCCTTTAAAACAGTCCATTTGTTAAAAATGACACTACGGAAGAAATAGATAATTCTTTTAACCAAACTACTGATTGTTACTTCTGGTTTGGACTATCTTATTCAACTAAAACACCCCGTTAGTTGAATTTTAACCCTCCCATGTGTCATTTGGGGACATTTCTTAAAAGAATGTTATTCAATAATATGACCCATTAACGAAAACGAGCGCCGGTTCTTATTACAGAATCGCGCCAGATTACTGAATAACGAATATAAAACCTTATTAACACATAGCCTTGATATTTAACTTTGATACGGTTCGCCATGCTAATTGCAATTGCGAACCTTTTTATATGTAAATCTCCTTATCAGATGTGCTGATAATATCCCTATTCCAGCGATAGACTTATCCTATTACTCTTTTTATTTCTGTATAATGTAAATTTATAAGATGAGTCAAAACATTTATTATATAGTTTCTGTGATAAGCTTGTATTTATAAACTTCGTATTATGCTCATAATCACCAAATTAAATTGTAATATTTTCATCTGTCACATAAATCACTTTTTCATTCGCTAAAGCAACACTTAAGATGTGATAATCATCATTTACCCATTTTGCTTCAAACAATAGCACTACGTATCTTTCTTCTTCCGTGCCATTTAGTTCTTCTTTCATTACTTTATGATAGAGGTTTGAATCCGTAACTACTCCATGAAGTTCGGTTTGAAGAACAATTTCAAAAAGTTCGGTATTACCTAAGACATCATTAGTATTTTCAAAATATTTAAAACTCGCTGTATAGTCAGTGTAATCATGACATTCATTCTGATATTCAATCATAGACTGTATTATTTCCGGAGTTATTCTATCTAAATTTTCTATAAAATATTGATATGCTTGACAATGTTTCTCGTTGATTTCATCGTCAAAAGTTATTTTCACTTCTTTTTCTAATCCTGAAAACTTTATAAGTCTAATTGCTTCGTATTCTTCAAATTCATTTAACTCTAACTCTCCGAATATAGGGTGCAATAAATCCATAATTAAATTTCCTCCTTATTATATAAATAATATTATCTATTCCCCTATAAACATGCTATATTTCGCTGTGTGGTACGGTCTACAGTTCTTTAATACAACCTTTTATCAGCCCCATCACTACTAAGCACTTTTATAAGGACTAATCACCTATATTCAGCAATATTGCCCGATTGTGGAACAAAATATAAATAACATTGAAAATCAATTCAATTTTAACATAAATACCCAAAAATAAAATCACCTCTAAGAAAAACCAACGAGGTGATTTTTATCAAGCTTTATTTAGAAACATATTTAGCTTCACTCACCGTTCACCACTAAACTGCTTTCTCCAATCCTCGAAGCTCATGAATGGTACTGTTACACTAGGTGGCTTAACTTCTTTGTAAGCTTTGTTAAACTCCTGTTTATAAGTTAGTCCTAAGTCATCCATGTAAGCATCTATATGAGCTGCTAATTTCTTTTGGTACGTATTATCCATATAATCTTTACCACGTCTGTATTCAGGTAATTTACCGTTTACCAAGTAAATTGAATGACATCGACACTGAATATCCATTGAAGTAATTCCCCAAAGTCTAGGTGCTTTTGATTTCCACTTACCATAGTGATAATAGCCGTCTTTATCAGCCTTTTGTCCATCTAGCTTTCTATGAGATTTCCGTACTCTCGTATCAAGTGACGACATCCAAACCTTTGTTAGCCGAACGGTTTTACTAGCCTGTTCTTCTACAGCTAAATCTGCTTGAGATCTTACGCGGCCACCGTCTGTACGAGCAACAAGGATAGCCTTCTTCTTGGTCCATCCCATAGCGGTCTCAATTCTGTATGCCATTTCAGTGTAGCTTTCTCCTGCTTGTAGGCTTTGCGCTATCTCGATGTTTAGATGTCTAATAATGTTGTTCCTGTGGGATTAAAATATCTTTGGTAACGTCAGAAATTCCACTGGATTGTCGATTGCAGCTTGAATCACTACTATCGATGGTATTTGAAAGCCCATTTCCTCGCCTGTAGATTGTTGTAAAAGGTAGGCCATCATCAAATACCTCTCAATGTAAAGTTGTTCCTCTGACTCTCTTATTAGCTTAATAATCGCTTTGTAATCCGAATTGAGCTCTTGAGCAATTAGATTCATTTCCTGATTGAAACGATTGTATTTATTAACGTCAGTCCAAGTGGCTTCACCACTCTTACCAAACTTACGATGCATCTGTAGCATTTGGTCGAGGATGGCTCTATCGCTGAAAAAGAAACTCTTATAGATTTACTTTCAAAAACTACATTTTCTAAGTATAAAGATAAAATAGTTGTCATTAAAAATTTAGCACTACGAAATATGTTTTTAAGCGAATACTTAAATGATTGAATCAGTTGAACTTACACTGAAAACATTAAATATTAAGTTTCCTTTACTGTAGATGCAGTTGCCTTTAATGATTCAAGCTCGTCCTTCATTCTCATATATCTACGCATATTGGCGTGATAATTTTTAATTGCCTTGTCTAGCTGGTAGCGATTTAGTTGTGATCGTTCTTTTAACATAGTTCCACCCTCCTATGTGTTATAATGCTGATACGAATATGGAATAAGAGAGCGAGCTGTAGCGAATGACGACGCTGCAGCTTTTTTATGGTACAATTTACACAAAATACATAAAGAGGTAATTGAATGGACATATTTTCAGGAATATCTCTTGGTGGAAGTCTGTTATTTTTGATACCACCATTGATTTTACTGCCGGTTGTAATGGTAATTTGCGTAGCAATCTACAAAACTTTATTCGGAAAAATCTTGCCGACAAAGATATATAATTTCTTTATTGGCCCAATTGCCCTACTTGGTTTCTTTATATGGGCAATCCCTATGAATATGGGATTTTATGAGTTTTTTAGAGCGATATTATAATCGCTCTATTTTCGTTAAATGTTCATATTGTTCAGTAAATAAATCAATAGATTCTTTACATTTTCTTTCTTAAATCCCATTTAATAGAAATATTATAGTGCTAAAAAATAGTTCTAATATTCGTATATAGTTATAATTATCTTATCTTATAAACAAAAGGAGTCTTGCCCTATGAGTCAAAGAATTGCCTACTATGATGTTGCACCCGATGGTATGAAAATCATGATGGATATGGAAAAATACACTAAAAAATCTACAATTAATCGAGCAACTAGGGAACTTATCAAAATTAGAGTCTCTCAAATTAATGGGTGCGCGTTCTGCATAGACATGCATACATCCGATGCTCGGAAGATGGGTGAAACAGAATAGCGTATTTATTGTTTAAATGCTTGGAATGAATGTACTTTTTATACACTTGAAGAGAAAGTTGCTTTAGAATTATCTGAGCATATAACTTTAATTCCTACTAAAAGAGTTCCAGATGATCTATATAAGCGAGTATGTGAATACTATGACGAGAAACAGTATGTTGACCTTGTTCTAATCATCAATCAAATCAACAGTTGGAATAGAATTTCAATTGCAATGGGGAATACAGCAACTGAAAAATAATAGCTCTTTAACGAACATCTCACGATGTTTGTTTTTTCCTTCCTTTGTTTCACAATTTCTTTCAATTATTCACTTACTTCACCTTCACAAACGAAAACATCTGCTCAAGCTCTTTCCCAATGCTCTTTAGTTCTCTATAAACCTTGCATCCTCTGCATTTCTTACTAGGATCATAAGCTTTACGTTTCGAACACCCTTTGATTTGAGAAAGGCTATATGGTCCTGCTGATTGATTAGCCGGGCTCTAAGTTGTTTAACTTCCTTGCGTACTGTGTTCACTTCCAGCACCCCATTCAACGTCACAACAGCCCTCGGATTATCCGAATACCACTTTCGAGCAACTAATTTATTTTCGTGTTAAAAAGATTATGAAGACAAAGCAAGCACAAAAGAGATTTATTGATTATTTAAATAAACAATTGAAATAAATGTGGTCATTCCCCTTTTCACTTACTGAACGAAATTTATCAAATACGTGGCACTCTCCATAGTAACCTTCCTTCAAATTTCAATACCATTTCACAGTCTCATAAAGCCTTCACTCTTTCAGTAACTGCAATAGCATAATCTAAAGCCTCGTCCTGTTGTACTCAACCCTTTAAGCACGCGTAAAACTTCAAGGTTCTGATAAAACCCTATCTCGTTTTCTTTGTACTGATATTTTTTATAGAGGCCAATGTGTAACACCAATTGATTGATTAAGTATTGTTCATCCATTCCTCGTCCCTAGCTTTAATTTGATTCTCGCTATATGACAAAATACGCTTAGGCTTCCCGTACTGCATCGGATGAATAAATCTATTGCTCTTTTCTATTAATTAGGAGTTATTTTAATTATGAAAATCCAAAAATATGTTGGTGCTAGTTCATATCAGAATAGACTTTCGTGACTTTTTTGTGTAGCGAGTTGGCATGGGTTGTGGGTTGTTATACACCTAAAAATTATATTAAATTTATATATACAATCAGTGGTTGATTACCTAAAATGGTAAATAGTTGTTTCTTAAAAAGGAGGTAATTTTATTGTTTAATTGCACTAACTGCTTGGCAAAAAATTCTTATAAAAAGATTGTAAGAGAAGGCCTAACTCTCTATACATGTGAATATTGCAATACAGTTAAAGAAGATCCTGATAATATTACTCTTTCTTCAGCTAAAGATTTAGTAGCTCAAGTAGAAGAAGTTCCTGAATATAATAAAAAAAATGTTACTACCTTTAATGTATTAATAGCGATTTCAATTATTATTAGTTTATTAATATTTATAATAATAGCAATAGACACAAGTGTAATTATCGAAGATATACTTGAAATTTTCGGACTTGTTACCGATGAGCAAAACTGAATTACAGAAAGTTATATAACATTTTTCTATATAATGAGACCAAGACTACATTTTATGCTACTTGGTCTTCAAAATATTTTTAATAAACTAATATCCATACAATGAATTTTACCATTCAATTTTTCAGTCATAACTTATCCTCCATTAGCAAAATATTATAGGTTAATTGAAGATGACTTATAATGTAAATTTCGCTCTCAAAAGAAAGTACCGGTAGTTCAGCAGCAATGACTTTTCAATTGTTACATTTAAGAGCAAAATAAAAACACCCCGAAGGATGTTAGCAATTATTATTTAACTTCTAAAAATAGATTAATTCTGCTTTTCTGTCGAGCCAAAGACTTCATCTACCTCTTTAGCAAAAACTTGGAAAATATAGTTTATCTCTTGTTCTTCCGAAGCAATACCTGTTGCTAAACCTTCAGGTGGTTTCCCTCCTTGAATAAACATTAAAATATTATGGTCATCGTCAACTGTTGAAAAATCACCTTTTTTCCAACGTTTTAATATATCTAGGTATATTTCATAAGGTGCATACTTATCAGACATTTTATGACGTTCATAGTTATCTTTGTTTTCTTCTACCATCTGTATTAATGTGTCGATTCTTTTTGGTGTAATCATAATAGAACCTTCTTTCGATTCAGCGATAATCTTTTGGTGTGCCATCTCTTGAATCACTTCTTCTACTAGATTGCCAACGAAGGGTTCATCTCCACTTTTCCAATCATCAATTTTCTTGGAGAAAATAGGGGTTTCCCAACCTATCCCGCTCACATCCACCGTCGATACAAATTTTTCTTTTGTATCTTCTTTTGAAGTGTTCTCTAATTCTTTCACATCTTGTTCCATCTCTTCTTTTTCATAGATCTTTTCTGAGATTAAAAGTGTACCACCTATACTCAATAAAACAGTTAAAATAACGATACCTAAAACATATGTCCACTTCATTAATTCCACCACCATTATTAACATTTTAATCCAAATTATCATATATAATCCTTTTTGTAAACAAAGATTTCAGGTTCTCGTCTCTTGGTAATACACTTAATAAATCATCATTAAATCACACAATTACTCTCTATTTCCATCTATGTGATTTTTTAATGTGCTATACCTTACGTAACAATTAAAAAACACTGTGATTTCATACGTGAAAGAATGTGTGTTTTAACTCTATATTAACTTTTTTGTATCTCTGAAGTAACTTCCACGATTCAACTCAAGAGGTTTTTTTCGTCTATAATTCTTTTTTATAATTATTTGATGTATCAACGCTCTTTCAAGAAGTAAATTGTAATCGTTGCTTTCTAAGCTTGTATGAAGTGTATCACCTTGTTTAAATGATATGTTTTGATATTCTCTACAGTTATCTCTTGCACCATTAAGTATTTCTTTGGAAAAATCAACACCGGTAACAAAGGCTACTCTCATTTTCAGATATCGCCTTTGAATAAATACTCCCACCACACCCTATATCCAACGCCTTAGAGATATTCTCGAACTGTTTATAACCTTACCCCACGAATCATCAGCTTTTCGAGTTGAATAAGTATTACGGTTTTGCTCATTATGAAAATCAATACCCATTTAAAATCCCTCATTTCAACTTTAGATTATTTCAACATGAATGTTAAGTTGTATTTTACTTCAACTAACTATATCACCTTATATATCCAATTAAAGTTTGTTTAATAGAACTATTCTTTAATAAAAATTAACCTTATGGTCCAATATAATCCTCAAAACTTAATTAAGAGTGAGTGTAAGACTATTGCTCAACAAAATGGCCCTTCAATAAAAAACGAGCGCTGATTCTTGTTACAGAATCGCCCCCGATTGTGGAAGATCATTCCAACATAATTACCAAAGAAAAAAGCACACCTTTGTTCAATAAGATTAAAAAGAGGTTTAGTTACCGATCCTATTTATTACAACTTCAGGAGTGCTTTGTAAGTTCTTTACTTCCATAAACATATTTAAGTTATATACAAAAACTATCACTTTTACATTTTCTAAAGCATGATTTATAAAACTGCCTCGTTGATTTTTAGCTCAGCTATTTATTGAATTCATTAACTGGAAGAAGTATTCAGGTTGATGAGTCTTATTTAGGTTATACCATGAATGTAATGTGTCAGGTGCAAATACATCTAGTTTTTTCAGTACTTCCATCGTAAATTCTAGAGGTGCTACTCCTGATGCAGTAATCAAATTCTCACCAGATACCGCAGGTCTCATCTCATAAAATTTTTCTCCTTTATAATTAGAACAGACCATTTTAATATACTCTAAGTCATTGCTTGTGTGTTTTCTAGAATCTAAGTATCCCATATTCGCAAGAGCCTCAGTTGCACCACAAATTGCAGCAACAATAGTGCCAAACTTTAAAGCTTGGCCAATTCTCTCCAAGACAGGTTGATGAATTTCTTCACTCCAAGTAGTCCCTCCTGGTAAAATTAAAAGATCTTTACTCTCAAGAATACATTCATCAAGTGAAATATCTGGTTTTATGCTCAGTCCTCCCATAGTAGTAATCATTTCTTTATTAGCTCCTACTGTAATTACTTTTAAAGGGGCTAAATTTTTTTTGAAATATCTTCCTGAGTTTAGTTCAGCAATTAAATATCCATATTCCCAGTCCGACATTGTATTAAATACATATAGAAAAACTTTTTTTGTTTGCATCCAATAGCACTCCAATCACAATTGATATAGCTATTATAAAATAACTTCCCTGACAGTTAACGTCAGGGAAGTCATCATGCTTGATGATATTTTATTAATTCCGTCAGAACTTCAATAATTCTTTTCTTAAGACTTATTGGCTCGATAACTTTAATAGATTTATTGTACGGTAAAAGTAAATAAGGTACATATGTATGTATTATATCTTTTTCAAGAAGAAAAACTGCTTGATTTGAAGTCCGTGTTTGTAAATAATGTCCTAAAAACCAATGTTGGCAAATATCAGCCAATACACTTTTATCTCCATTAATAATCAAAGAAATAATTCTATCTTTATCTTCTATAGTTGGAAGAAGGTTTTTTATAAAAATGTCACGTGCTGAAAAATTTTCTGGCCGGTCAAATTTATTTTCGGTTAGCATTAGACTTTCAATTCGATCTACTCTAAAACTACGGATATCATTTCTAAGATGACAAAATCCAATCACATACCACTTATTATTCCAATAGATAATTCTGTACGGATCGACCAATCTGTAATTTATTTCCTTTTCACCACTTTTATGGTGAAGAATTTTTACTGAGTACCCGTCAGCTACGGCCTGCTCCAACTCCTTCAAAAAAGGTTCCATAGAGAGTGAACTTAATCGACTTATTACTTCAAGACTAGTTAAATGTTGGTTTATCTTTATTTTCTGCTCTTGATTTGAGTATTTACTTAGTTTTGAAATGGCCCTATTTAGTGCCTCACCTCCATAATATCCGGCTTCTTCTGCAAAAACAGCAGCGTGAAATAGTGAAGTTTGCTCCTCAAAATCAAAAAAAAGAGGAGCCTCAATAAAATTGTTCATTAAAGTGTATCCACCGTTATGTCCTGGTTCTGAAATTATAGGTACGCCACTTGTTGAAATCGTATCAATATAACGATACACAGTCCTTATATTCATCTCTAACTTTTCTGAAATTTGTTTTGCTGTAATTTTTTCACCTGAACGAAGCATCCATAGAATTGCTAACATATTGTCAATTTTAGGCATATAATTCCACCTCTATATAGAATTTATTATCTATCATATAAGTTTATTTTTGTTAATTAGTAATAATAAATAAACTTTAGATTATCATTTAAATTTAACTTATTTCCTTGAATTAGATTATTCTGTCTTTTATAATACTTAACAATCTATTTCTGATTTTTAGTATAACCCATCAACTGCGTTATTCCATAATCTAGCCCGATTGTTGAACATATGTTATTAAAAGAAGTAGCTCATTGGCTACTTCATCATCTGACTCAAATATTATTTCTTACTCTAAAAATTGTCGTACTAGATATTCTCATATGCTTTCTAATTGAACGCATGCTATGCCCATTTAGTAATCTATGAACGACTTCAACCACTCTATCCCCTTCTACAAATGAAATGCGGTTCTGCACTTGTATGTATCAGCGCTCAATTATTTGAGGATTGAGCCAGTTGTCATTTAATGCTGTACAATTCATCACGACATAGTTATTATTTTTAACTACTTGGATAATCCCAATTTGCCCTAGCCCTCCTTTTTTGTGTTACAAAATGCCATTAGAAATGTGGTATTTAAATTAGGAAATAAAAAATAATTTCCCGGGTAAGTGCAAGAAATGACAAAATACAACCTATTGATTCTATTGCTAATAAACAGTCTTGTATTTAAAATTACATAATGTTTTTTTATCAACTTTATAAATATAAAAAAAATCAAAAGCACATGAAATAACATGTGCTTTTGGTTTATCAAGGGTAAAACAAGTATTTTGCTATTACTACTTTATCAAGATACACTGCCCCATTTTCTGTACATCTTTGGTTTCACTCCATGAAAAGACAAAAATAAAAAAAGCTAGAATGCATGATTAGGATCAGTTCCATAGCAAAAACCGCGTTTCATCACCACTTCTCATTATATTTATGCTCTTTAAAATGAATGTACTCAGTATTTTTGATTCTTGTCCAACTACTAATAGCATTCAAGATTATCATAAAGATTACAAATAAAACAGAACCTACCACAAAATGCCCTAAGAAAAAAGTAACAAACGCCGCAACCAATAGGGCTATTATTAAAATTATCGCTATTATTTGTAATTTACTCTTCTTCTGATTATTCATCGACCCAACCTCCCATTAAACATATTTCTGTACCTTTTAACAGGTTAATATCGTCTATTTTACAATGTTCTAAAGTATTACACAAAAATATACCCATCACTAAAAATAGAGCCGTTTATGTATGTCTTGCCCCAGTTTGTAAGTAATAAGGGAGGAAACACTTAGTGCCCCCTCCCTCACAGTATATAAAGTTACTTGAAAATCGTTTGGAACATTCTGAATATCTAGCTTACAATTATATTACGCATTACATAAAAATAGATTAAACTACAGAATTCTCAATAACAATTCCTGAAGACACAAGATTTACTGTATTAGCAATCGTATCACCTACAGGGCAACGTGCTTCAATATAATTTTTAAATTCTTCTACCTTTTCCTCTGATGCATTCGTTTTGATATGAAAAGTATATCGGATTGATAAAAATCCTGGTCTTACATCGGACTTGCCTAAAAAGCCATCTGTATCAAGGTCTCCTTCTAATTCCACCCAGAAATCTTGAAGGTCTATATCAAATTTCTTCGCATAAGTTCTTGCTACTATTGATTGACATGCCCCCAAAGATGAAAGCAAGAGTTCTACAGGATTTGGAGCTTGATCATCTCCACCTAATTCTTTTGGTTCATCGACAATAATTTTATGTCCTCTAACATGAGCTTCTACCAAAACCTTTTCTTTTAAAAATGTGTTTGCCTTAAATGTTGTTATCGCCATTTAAAATCACTCCTTTTTATAATTTGATTCTTTTTTATAAACATCGAATAAGTTTTTATACCTTATTAAGTTTATAAGAATACAACAGTATTTCTTTTATGCTACTTGTAACTTTTTCTTTAGTCAACTACTAATTAAAAATTTTATTAAATCAAGGAAAGCTAATAGCATTAAACCTATTCCAAAATACACAAATGATGAAGCAACCCGAAAATCACTTCATCGAAATCAATTACTCGTTTATACTTGTATGGCTCATATTATGTTTTGTAGCAATCGGACAAATAACTTTTAATATCGATTAATTTTTAAAGTTATCAATTATAGTTAAGAAATACTTTGCTTTCGATAGGTAACGTTTTGTATTGACCGCTTTTTTAATTAAAAATAATATTACCAAAATATAAACAGCTTGCATAAAATAATAATACGTTACTGGGAGCTGTTTAAATAAAATTTCTTTTGACATTTCTTTATAGATAAGTAAAAAAGCAAATAGTCCTACACCACTAAGGTTTATTATCGAAACTCTATCATATGTACATTCAATTTCTACTAATCTAGCCTTCAAAAATAATCGATCTTCTGAAGAAAGAGTTTTAATATTTTTTATATAATCTTTAATATTTGAATTTCTTTTCTCATATTTTAGGAGTCTTTTAAAAATAGTAAACAAACTTTCTCCATTCCAATCATCTCTTTTTAGGTGTTTACTTAAAAACTTTATTAAATCTTTATCTTTACAATTGTAAATACTTTTTATCAACTCCCTCTGATCTCTTGAATTTGTTTCTGTTTCTAACAATTCACTATTCCCTCTAACCATTTTTTTACACCTCTTTTTCACTATACCATATTTACATCCTTACACATATGCTGTTAAGGTGCTGAAAGTGTTACAACACTAGATTTCCCAAACTTCACAAACCTAATTTTGTAAATATCTTTATTATAAAATGGTCAAGCAAAATAAAAATAGCGCTACTTTAAAATTATATTGGTTTTTGTAATTCTACCTTTTAACCTTTACTTTTATTGTTTCTTTATATAATAAAAAACACCTCATAGCGATGTTTAATCAATTTTTCATAAATCTATATTACTTCGCTAAAACCTCTTGGATAGATTGTTCTAAAATATCCATTGCCAGCTCTAATTCTTGTTCCTTAATAATCAGTGGTGGCGTGAGCGTAAGCACATTTCCTTGTGATACTTTAAAACTTAATCCCTTTTCCATACATTTATACATTACTTGTTCTGCTTCGACTATAGCTTTTTCTTTCGAATGGCGGTCCAATACTAGTTCTACGCCATATAAAAGACCGATTCCTCGTACATCACCAATAATTTCATACTGCTCTTGCATCTTTTTAAGCCGTATTCTCATATACTCTCCTAATTGATTAGCCTTTTCTATTAATTTAAAATCCTCAATATAATGAAGAGTAGCCAAGGCTGCTGCACAGCCTAGCGAACTTTTTTCATGCGTGTAATGACCAAGTGCAATATCTTGGGCAACATCCAGTTCTCCTTTTACGAGCATCGCCGCCATTGGAAACACACCTCCACCCAATCCTTTTCCAATTAAAACAATATCTGGAATAACTCCAAAGTTTTCAAAAGTGAACATTTTTCCTGTTCGTCCTAAAGCAGTTGGAATTTCATCAAAAATCATTAATATATTATTCCGATCACAAATATTGCGTAAACGTTGATAGTACTCTTTTGGTGGGATATGTACGTCTGTACAACGAACAGGCTCTAAAATAATTGCACCGATTTCATTTTCTCTTTCTAGGATATACTCTAGATAGTCAAGTGATTTAAACCTACCATTGTCATCCTCAAACAAACCGCGATATGAATTGTAAGGCGCTATATGTAGAGTTCCTGGCATTAAAGGGCCCATACCGTTACGGAAAAGCGCTTCTCCTCCAACTGAAATCGCGTCTAAAGAGGCACCGTGAAACGAATCCCACATTGATATCGTTTTAAATTTACCTGTTGCCTTTCGAACAAGCTTTAAAGCCATACCAACAGCTGAAGTTCCTCCAGGTGCCAAAAGTACTTTATTTAAAGGTTCTGGTGCAATAGCAACTAATTTTTTCGCTAACTGGATTGCAACTTTATTTGTATAACGTCTTGGTGAGAATGGAAGTGTATCCAACTGTTCTTTTACGGCGCGAATAACATACTCATTCCCATATCCTATTTGATGAACATTATTTCCGTGAAAATCCATATACTTTCTTCCATCTATATCCTCTATGTAAATGCCATAGCTTTTTTCAATTATATTTAAACAAGGAGTAGAAAGAGACTGATGTAAATAATACTTAGCGTCATCGTTTATAAACTCAAACGATTCTTTACTCAAATGATTTTCTTGCCAGATCGACCGTGTTTTTGTTAAATTAATATCCCCCTCTGTTCTTAAAACTTCAGTGTTTTTTTCCATGATTTTTTCTCCTCTCATACTAGAAATTTCTTCTTTCCCCTAATCAAACTACCATGCGTTTTTTAATTAGATATTAATATTATGTAAATCTTTTCAATTAATCATTTGATATGCAGCAAAGGAGCGCTTCACTATATTCAACTTCTTTTCATTGAAAATCTCTCTAATTTGCTTTTACATGTGACGACGCAGCAGTTTTTTTATATTATTCACATGAATTTTCTTAATAGAAGCTCCACCAATTTTTACTGTGTGTATTTGGTGAAGTAACTTCAATAATCTCAATAATATTAAAACTGCAACGCCTAACCCAGTAGGTTATATTGTGCTACAATTAGATTAACAAAAATTAGGAGGCAAACTAATGCTTGGTATTACATTTGTAGTTTTTACCTTCGCTATAGCAGCGACAGTTATTGCCCTTCTTAATGACATGAAGGTCAAGAAATTAGAAAAACGTATCGAAGTACTTGAAAGAAATAAGTAATGCTATATTGGGAATTTTAGAGGGATGTTTTACTCTCTCTATTTTCATTTATCCATCATTTTGTTTAATAATTACACATTGCCTTATTAATTTGTTTACTGATTGTAACCTTTCTATTTACAACACGTCCTAATTTTATAAAGCCAAACTGGAAAAGAGGTTTCTCGATGATTGATAGAAAAGACTATAGTGATCATCTTATTAAAGTAAAGTTTAATTTAGGTGGATTAGAGATAGAAAGTATTCAAAATCAAGTAATTCATATAACACAAAAAACACATCAACTGGTAGATTATGAGTTCAAAAATGATAATAATCAAGTTGTACTATTGTTAACGATTCCTGTTCAAGCGATACCTGAAATTGTACGTTCATTAGCTCAAAATAATATAGGCATTTATGAAGTAAGTAAATTCAATGCGTAGTATTAGCTCTGCACAATTGTAAGTATTTGATTTTTTATACATTTTCACTACACAAAAAAAGACGTACCAATAAGGCATGTCTTTTATTGCTTATTTTCAATTGTGTGTCCGATTACAGTCAATTTATAAATAACGCCTATATTTACCTAAATATAAAACTTTGAATTGATACATATACTAAAAATAAAAATATACCTATTAAGAACCAGCCGTAAGCTTTTCTCTCGCTTTGATATGCATTAATGCCTAAAGTTAACATGGATAAACTTAAGAAGAATATCGTTAAGAAATTAAACTGATAATCACGTGTGACAAGTCCATAAGTTGAAAGCGCGATTACGATGATTCCAAAAACAATTGGTAGAATTTTCAGCATATCCTTTCACTCCTCTTTAAATTACTTCTTTTTGCAAAAAGATACTATGGAGATAACTATAAATGTCCAACCTTCTAAATTTAACATTATATAATTCTAAGATAAGTAATGCTTTTAACCAATCGCTATAAAGTGCTCGTCAGGAGCATTCTCTTTACTTATTGTCCTCCAGAGATGTGGGTAGAACCATTCTACTTCTCTTTGAGTATCTCCATAGGCATAATTAATGCAATGAAATGTTTTGGTATTTCGATCAAAAGCAATTTCACCATCCAACTTGTCGCTCTCACGACTATATCGGTATACAATTTGCTTTTCATCCTCAGTTATTTTGTTAAGTTTCCACCACATGTTAGCCCCTCCTACTAAAAATGACTACCTTAACTAAAGACTCCCGCTTCTATCTGTATCATATTTACATAATAAGGGAATCTATATTGTACTAAAGCACCACCTTTTATAAGCGCAATGTATAGATTTTCCACGAAATTCTTTAACATAAATTTCACCATTGTTATGCTTCTTTAATGATAATGCTTGATTATCTATTCCGCTTTGTGTTGAAGCAAACGTCTACGTTTTTTGTGCTACAATTTATATAAAATACATAATGAGGTTAAAAATATGGCATTTATCAGGAAATATATCTATCTCCTCTACTTTTTATCACTGTTTTTAATTTTATTGATTCGTGATTATTTTAAATACGGTAATTGGAACTTGCTTAGTAACTTTTTCTTTTCTCTATGGACCGTCCTTATTTTTGCTTTCTTAAATTGGGCATGGACTAGTAAAAAATATAAAAAGCAATAGCATTCATCTCTATCAGTATCATATGACGACACAACAGCTTTTTTAAAGAAATTGTCATCATTTGTAACAGCAATAGATTTGTAAACACCATTTTAGCAAACCTTTTTAACTTGTTTAGCTTCCGATGGAATGATGGAATTATTACAGTATTAACAATTATTTTCTTTTGGATTAACTATTACAACAGCGATGGACTCCTAAGTCTGATTAAATCATAGTTGCGTATAGACCTATGATATGCCTCAAATTCCTTTTAGTGCAAAATAAAAAGCACTTTTTTAAGTGCTTTTACTCCTTGAAATTTTAAAATTAATTTTGCTCATTTAAATCATCTGGATATACGATTGTATCAATTACTTCACCATTTGATTCATTTTTATAAGTAACGGTTACTTTATTTTTCGCTGGATCTACTCCATTAAACAATTGATAGAAAATACCCATCAGAACAAGATCAACATCAGCGTCGATGTCTAGGGTGCTTTCTAATTCTTCTGGGTTAACTAAAATTGTAAACTCAGAATATGTACTATTGTAACTTATATCCTTAATAGAAGCTAACTGTTCATCTGTTTCAATCTCTTCTACGAAGTCGATAATCTCTTCTTCCATATCCTTCAAGATTTCTTTTTGCTGTGATTCAGACATTCTAAACGTTAAAGAACCATCATCGTTCTTAATTACTTCTTGAATACCTTCGTCTTTGGCATCAGCAATCACTGTATCTATATCTTCACCTTCAAAAAAATCAGCCGGTATCGTTACCTCAACATTTAATAGCTCTTTATCGACCTTAAGTGGTTTGCTCACAGAAGTCTTTTCAGTTGTATCTGCAGCAACCTCCTTTTTGTCTCCACTCTCCTTTTCTGAATCCGCACTACATCCCGCAAAAATAATTCCAAATAACAATAATAATGGTAATACTAATATCTTTTTCACAATTAATTCCTCCTCTTAATAAATATACATAATTTGGAGTTAATTTACTAGTTTTTTTTAGATAAACACTATCAAAACTAGATTAGGGCTTTGCCTCCTTCTCTCCCCTGATATGAAAATAGACAGTAGGTTTCAGTCTATCTATCATGTAACTCGACTACTAAAGGCATTATTTACCGTATATCTTATTAAGAAGATAAAGCTACGCACAGTTTGTCGACAAAATATCTCGATTGTTCTACTCTCGAGGTATTTTTAACAGTGGTTAGCTGAAACCTAATGATCTTGGACTTTTACTTCATTCAGATGAAAGGTATTGTCCCCCTCCCTTATAACGATTAATTCCTCTTCTAATAAAAATTCTTTGAATAATTCATTCGCTTGCTCAAAAGTTAAATTACAAATATTGTATTCTCTCACCATATACCCAAAATCTTGATCAAATAAAGCATACGTTTTTTTTAGAGATACATTATAAAATTCATTATGGAAAAATAAGCACCATGTCTCGCCACTTTTTTGTTTTAAAAAAATACCTTCAAATTCACCATTAGCATCATAAAATCCAACATGTAGATGGATATCTTCTTCAAAATTCATAGCTAATGCTCCTTCCTATATGTCTTTCCTTTGTAAGGCAACATGTCCTCCCTGCCATAAAAGTTGGAATGAAAAATGCTGACTATTATTTATCCATTTGTACGCTATATGCTTGTCCTACAATCTACTCTTTCGACAAACTATACAATAAGAATATATTTGGTTATATTATTATATTATAGTATTTTTGTTATAATAAGGAGAGATACAATGATACATATACAAGGAAATAAAGTTACATTACGAACAGCTACTCCTTCCGATATTGAAAATATCTATTATTGGAAGTATATTGATGAAAAACAAGAAGCTAAAAAATGGAACGGTCCATATATCCCCGAAAAACATATGTCTAAAGCTGCGTTTTTAAAGGAATGGGCTAATGATGAAGAAATCTTTGAAGGTGTCCCAAGTACATTAATCATAGCAGTAGACGAACAATTTATTGGTGTTGTCGGTGCTTATTGGGTGGATAAAAACACTAACTGGCTTGAAACAGGGATTGTCACATATAATACAGCTTATTGGAATGGTGGTTATGGTTCAGAAGCTTATCGCTTATGGATTGACTATCTTTTTGAAAAAACCCCACTACATCGATTAGGGATGTCTACTTGGTCTGGTAATGAAAGAATGATACGAGTAGCAGAGAAATTAGGAATGCAATTAGAAGCAAGAATTAGAGATGCACGGATTGTTGACGAAAAATTCTATGATGCTATTAAAATGGGGATTTTACGCAGCGAGTGGGAAATATAAAAAACTAATCAATATTTATGATGCGCTGTAGAGATTAGACGCTATCATCAATTTTATAGTATAGTTAACATATATTACATAAAGAGGCGCATTTATGGAGTTTGTACAGCTTGTGGTGGTGATTCCTTTGTAAGCGGTCAAGTTAGTAGTGAAACAAGTCAAGGTAATGTTGCCTATTGGTTCCGTTTTTTCTGTTGGTTCGCCATACATTTTTAACTTTTGTAAAGATTGTGGTGAAGTAGCTGCCATCAAGGTTAGAAAGCCACAAAAGTTTACATTGCCTCTCTTTTACGGTTGTAGAGCCTGCAAACGTGTTGGCTTTTTAAAGTTGCACTGATGCATAACGGGGTGTTTCAATTGACAAGATTCGGAAAGTATTTATATATTACTTTCATTATGACCGTTTTTTTACTTTCATCCATTTGGGATTATTTCAAAAATGATCATTGGGCTTTGCTTGAAAATTTTCTCTTTTCCGTTTGGATCGCTGTTTTTTTATTAATGGCATCCTTGCTACTTAGAAAAACAAAAGTAAAAGCGAAATAAATAGAATAAAAACCTTGAAGGGACTGAACTATGCGCAGATGGCAATATTTTTTATCTAACTGATTAAAAATATTGGAGGTATAAGCATTGATAAAAGAACTACACACTCAAAGATTACATTTAAGAAGAATGGCTGTATCAGACTCACCTCGCTTGTTTAAACTTTGGTCTGATCCAGATGTAACGAAATACATGAATATCACTACCTTTACGCATGAAACGCAAGCAACAGAGATGATTGAACTTCTAGAAGAATTAGCTCATGCTGGTGAAGCCATACGGTTTAGCATGATTGAAAGGAACTCCAACGAAATAATAGGAACATGTGGATTCAATTCAATAGACTTAGATAATGCAAAAGTAGAAATTGGTTATGATATCGCGAAAGCCTATTGGGGCATGGGGTATGCTCCTGAAAGTATAAAGGCACTTATTGAATATGCTTTCGAAACTTTAAAAATCAATAGAATTGAAGCAAAGGTAGAACCTGCAAATGTAAATTCTATAAAAGTGTTACAAAAGCTTCATTTTACATTCGAAGGAAAGTTAAGACAATACGAAAATTCAAAAGGGAATTTTATAGATATTAATATTTATTCTCTCCTAAAAACAGATTAATTTTTGAATTTGGCCTATATCTTTTTTTGGTATAGGCTTTTTTGTTTGTAATATAAGGAGTATCCTTGCCCACTAAGTAATCTAGCTGTCTATGGACAGTCTTTTAAGTCCTGCCCATTGTCAAATGGCGACTTTCTTTTCACAATGGTTTGCTACTTTCTCTAAGACCTATGCAAATAAATATTACTAGCCAGTTTTCTAACACGGATAGGGTTGTTAGCAATGTTCATTCTAATAAAATAATCTGGATTGTTTTTTGAAATAATTACGCGACCAAGCTCATCCTCGTAAATATTCCATCCAAATAATAAGAACGTTATATTCACATGGATTAAATTGGACTTAATATATAAATAGCCAATTATTATAAACAAAATCCCGTTTGTAATTAAAGTACTTATTTCTTTAACATTGATGGCCAATAAAGGTACGATATATGTCACTAAGTAACTTAAAATCTCTTCATTTTTTCTTGCTACGCGCTCACTAATAATCGTGCTGTTTAATTCACATTTTTTCATATACCAAATCGGTAAAAAGGAAAGGAAAAATAATACGACCAAAATAATAGTAACGGTAAGCGTTACTTGATCTTCAACAAATGACTGCACATCAATATTTTCATAAGGGAATATGGACAGAGCAACTATGAGATACAATGGAGAGTATGACGATATAAACAGAAACAATTTAAAAAGATTTGTCATTTGTCCTCCACCCTTTCTTGATAAATTACCTTAAATCATCTCTGCCTCTTTCACCCGTAAGAACAGTTTTATAATAGGCATCATTTAGTAACTTGACGATATCATTCAATTGTTTTTTATCTGTATATTTTATTTTTGTCTTTTCCTCGTTTAATTCAATATTTAAGTCAAATTCCTTAATAATTTCTTCTATTTTATCAAAGTTCTCAACGAACCTCGTCATTCTCTCAGGCTTTGTCATTAATCGCGAAACTCGCTTAACTATATTACCATCTTCAATGCTATCATTTTTAAATTGTTCAAAGCCTTCTAATTTATTCGTTTCTTCAAAAGCACATAAGACCGAATTCGTATTGTGCACATACTTTGTTTTCAAATCGAAAATTCGTTGCACTGAAACATTATTTACTACTAGTATTTCGTTGTCATAAATAAGTAGGTCAAACCCTGGTTCAATGCCAATAAATGAATCTGAGACTTTTCTAAAAGTAGAATCCGCAATGATTCCCCAAAGACCTTTTGAAAACTTCTTGAATTGTGGAATGCGATTTAAGAAATAAGCATACTTTCCTGCTTCTATTTCAATTTTTATACAGTATAAATCTTTTTGCACATCTTCATTCAATGATTCACCCGGTTCCTGTAAACTTTTTAATAAATGATCATAAGTTATTCCTATATAGGATGACTTACAATACTCAACTACGCCATTAGGTCGTCCATTTTCATTAAATTCTAGCTGCTCTTTTCCAACAAGCTTATCAATAGTTGGCTGGATAATATTGATTATCTCTTTTTGTAAAGAATGGCTTATTGATGGTTTAAATGAAAAATAGTCTAACATAGACTGTGTCTTAATCTTTTCAATTAAAAACAAACTTACTTCAAATGTACCACTCAATAAGTGTTCTGAAATTTTGCTGTTTATGAACTCGATATTCAATAATAATCCCCCTTCACTATTTAATAATATAATTAAAATTATACAACATTTGGTTTTTAGTACATCATCATACATCTATGATGGCTGCCGTAACTTCATTATTTTGTAATGAGCAAGTTGCATAAAAATTGATAACAATGCTCTTTTTCTTTAAAACACTCATGCAAATTTATATTTTCAATTTCATAAAATTTTGGTGTTTTACGAATGGTATATTTGCCAATAACGATTTCTTCATCAACCATAAGTTTTGTTACTGCCTCATAAATAGGATCAATCGAAAAGCCAATGATTTCATAAATATTCACATTTCCCATATTTATCCCCCTTTATTTCACTATGCTAACGTCTGAAAAAATATGATTCATTTAAGACTTAAATTTTATTTGCGTAAAGCGACATCAAAAATGTTCACGAAAGTTAAAACATTATTTGAATAAAAGTACTTAATATGAAAGCGTGTCTTTTTAGATGGAGGAAAACATACAAGGAAGATGGTTACGTGTACATATAGTAGCAATATATGAAAGAAAGGAGGACTATCGTGGAAAAAAAACTTAAAAACCTTAGAAAGTTCAAGCTCAAATCAAATCCGAATTGTCGTTGCCATTGTTGCTGTTTTTGTTGTAAGTGTGATTGTAAACCACCATTTTTACCTTTCCCACCAATTTGCAACTTTCTAGTATATGTTACAGATGCCGGTCAATTAGCAACGCCAGACAATAGAGTATCAGTAATAAATACAGCAACGAATACTATCGTCGCTTCCATTCCAGTAGGAACTGCTCCTTTAGAAGTAGCGATTACACCAAATGGTGAATTCGGTTATGTCCCTGCATACTTCTCGAATAACGTAACAGTTTTTAGTACGGCAACGAATATGGTAGTGGCCACCATTCCAGTAGGAGTGAATCCCCTAGGTGTAGCCATTTCACCGAATGGAACATTGGCTTATGTTTCTAACCAAGGGTCTAATACGGTGTCTGTCATAAATACAACTACGAATACGGTAACTGCAACTATTCCGGTAGGTCTTGCACCACAAGGGATAGCTTTTACACCCAATGGTGCGTTCGCCTATGTTGCCGATGAAAATTCAAATGCAGTATCGGTTATTAATACGGCAACCAATACAGTTGTAGCTACAATACCTGTTGGAGTTCGCCCAAGATCCATTGTTATTACACCGAATGGACAATTTGCTTATGTCACAAATGAAGCTAGTAATACGGTGTCCGTTATTAACACAAATACCAATACAGTCATTGCTACCATTCCTGTTGGAAATGGTCCTGTTGGAACAGCCATTACACCTGATGGAACATTCGTTTACATTGTAAATAAAGGTAGTAATACAGTATCTGTCATTGATACGTCTACAAATCTAGTTATTGCAACAATCCCTGTAGGTCTATCCCCTGACCAAATAACCATCCTTCCAAATGGAACGTTTGCATATGTCACAAATCAACTAGATAATACAGTGTCTGTTATTAATATCGCAACAAATACCGTAGTTGATACAATCCCTGGATTTAATGGACCGACGGGTATAAAAACAGGAACAATTTGTATATAAAATTAATTGGATTATTTAAAAAAAACCAGAATTAATCTACATATTGTAGCATCTATTCTGGTTTTTTAATGATTATTGATCCATCCATTACTAAATTTACTCTAAATATTCTTGGGCTAGTTGCTGATTTTTATAAATCCCCATACCTGTCTTCAATTTTTTAAATCCCATTTTTTCGTAAAAAGGAACATTACCAGTTGTTGCAATTAACTGAATACATGAAACATTTTCTAACTGCTTCATCATATCTTCCAAAAGCATCCGTGCAATTCCTTGGCCTTGAAACTTTTTATGGACAACTACATCATAAATAGCTGCATTAAATACTCCATCTGAAAGCGCTCTAACAAAACCTACAATTTTGCAATCGACCAATGCAATCACAACATGAGTACTTGCATTAAAAACCTTCTCGATTATCCGTTCATTATGTTTATGCCACCCAACGGATTGATAAACTTCTTTCAGCATAATAAGATCTTTCTCTTCTATTTCGTATTTAAGCAATACCATCCTATTCCCCATCCTCCCTTTAATATTTGAATAATTCAAATATCTATTGATCTCTAATTTTACTAAATTATACGTGTATTGTTCCAAATTATGGGCTATTTTCTTCAATAAAAAACGCCATATCACAAAAGATATGGCTTTGCTTTAAATCTTAATTAAAAATAATAAATGTCCTACTGAAAGAATGCCTAATAAATGTATAATTGCTCTTGAAAATGCATTTTTAAAGTTATTTCGAGGATGTCGCTCAAAAAATAAATGCAGAATGGAATGAACAATAAAAAATAAATCTAAAGTCCAAAAAAGGATCGTTTGATATTGACTAAATAATAATAAAAATATAATTATGTAAAGAACAATATGAATCAATGTGAATACTTTGTAAGCTTTCTCATCTTCCATATCCTTTAGTATGACAAACATCCGCCACTCCGAGCACCTAATCGCATCCATTTCATGTAAAAGAAATAAAGAAAGGTTCAATAAAAAAAGGGCAAGTACTAAATCAGGCATTTCCAATCTCCTCATCTTTTTTCCTTCATATTACTATAAAAAGATGTTCTAAAACGAAGAAACTCTGACAAAATATGTCGAAATTAAGTCTTAATAACTAGAGAAGTGCCCCCGTTTTTTTAGACCTACTGGCTATCAGGCTTCCATTGAATAAGCAAATTTGTATCATGGTTTTTCGTCCATTCTAAAAATTCATTCACATGTCGAATCCCACATTCTATTACAGCCTGATATATAAATATTGATGAATAACTTAAATTAATTTCTAGTAAAGCTTCTTTAATATCAAGAATAGCTTTTCTCGAAGTTGCTGTTAACGCTTTTTTCATAAAAGGCACCAAATCTTTGGAGAGAGCTCCTTGACGTCCATTTGAAAAAAGCCACATATCGATATTCCACTCTTCTTGATTAGCTAAATAAATGATTTTAAAATAATGGCCTTGATAATCTGAATCCATATAATTTTTATATTTTAGTTCCACTACATTTTGATTGTCTACTAATGGTGCCAACGCCATCATTACTTTTTCTGGATTTAATTCATCACTAAATGTCTCCATATCAATATCAGGCGATACGATTAAATCATAAGCGGTTGCACCCACTACAAAACAATTTCCTATCGTACGCCATCTTTGCATTAATTGTAACTCATCTAAAATTTTTAATGCCCTTACTTTTTTTCTATTTGCCCTGTCTAAACTGTTTACGTCCATCACCTTATTTCCAAAATTAAGTATTATGATAGAATAAATGATTGCAAATTAAAATGCAAATTATTTATTCAGACTAAAGGGAATAAAGAACAATCATCTGCAACACGCATCATTTTATTCCTTTGAAAAAAATTTCGAATCAATCGTATCTATAACTGAAGAGATAGCAAAAAAATACCCCATGTCCATTTTCTCTTCATATGTTAAATTATTTGAATCCTTTTTAAGAAAAGCAATCCATTCATTTTCTAATTCACTCATATTTTTTCCATATACATCCGCTACTTTTTTTGACAAATCCTTTTCATTGTAAATCTGTTCAAACTTTTCTAACCCGTAAGTGTCTACTAAATATGTTACAAAAGATGAAGCATGTGTATAGCTCATCAATCGAAGAGTAAAATCTTTTTCAGTTATAAGGACAGGGCGAAAATAGGATTCATCCAGATTAGAATCTATCAATTTACTAATAGGAATTAATTTGTTTGCATCCATAAAATATTTTACAAGTTTATGGGGATATGTTTTATTTTCCCCGTACTTTTCTTCCAAATAACTAGCAAAGCCCTCTTGTGTAAAATACCCACTGCTTGTATCAAAATCTTTCCCATAGCCCAGTAAGGAATGTGTTAATTCATGTATTAGTGGGTATCTGTCTTCCTTCACGCCATATAGCTCGATTCTGGATGCCAAGCCCAAAGAAGTAAGATCTCCTTCATTGAGATAAACGTTGATTTTGTCAGAAGGAACATAGGAAGTTTGAATCGAATTTTGTATTACATCATAGGCAGTTAGAAGTTCCTCTTTAATTTTTTCCACTTTTTCTTGTGGGACCTTCATGTTATTAATAATCTCAAAGGTTACTCTCCCATCAGGTGTCACTACAATCTGTTCATCCTCAATTTCTTGTTCTTTTGGGACAACCTCATCTTGTGTACAAGCTGTTAATAAGAAGATGGACACAAGAAATAACGCACTAAATTTATACATTTTTTCCTCCTGAAAACCAGTATTTTAAAAATATACGTTTCAAAATTCAAAAAGTTTCATATTTAGTATAAAAGTTTATGTTAGTGTGCTTGCAAATGGAACTGCATTTTACACTTTACGAGCAGTCAAAATCGGTTGATAATAACCTGTATTTTCAGGGAAATGCCATTCAATATTGACGAAGCCAATCATACGTAGTACTTTGTTAATTTCTTCCCTTAACAATGCCCTGTATCGAGTACTATTATGTTTTGTTTTCCATTCACCGTTAATTTCTCTCATAATAAATTGATTTACTGTATACGTTTTTCCATCTTCTGCCCAATCATAGACTTGAAAAGTCATTCTCTTTCCTTCGTCCAATATATTTGGTTTTGTCGTGATTATTTTCTCTATAACCATCGCATCGTAATCTCTTATCGTAACTAAAAGGAAACCATTATGATGAAGCTTTTCATACATATTTTGACAAGCTTTATGCAAATCTTTATCTGTTATTAAATGCGGTATTGCATTATCCGCCGACAGCACAATATCAAATAACCCTGATACATTCGTATTGAGCTCGCGAAAATCTGCTACTCCAAAGTTTATTTTCACCCCATAATGAGCTGCTTCTTTTTGAGCTCTCTTTACAGATACAGCACTAATGTCAGTAGCGGTTACATGAAATCCATAATTCGCCAAACCAATTGCTTGTGTACCAATGCCACACGAACAATCTAATAAGGAAACCTGCTGCATCGAAGATAAGTTTAACTTCGATTGGATAATTTTATATAGAATTTCACTTTGCCGAACAATTGCTAAATGCCAATCAACAAATATTAGATGATAATCTTCTGCAAGTTCATCATAGAATTTTAATACTGAATCTTCCAATGTTAATCCCCCCAAAATCGGTCCTTTATAACACAAACTGCTATGTCCATACTATGAAGGAAAAATAAAGACTTATAAAAACATGAATTTTTTATTATTCTATATACATCATTACATTGAGAGGTGTGATAAAGTGGCAAAAGTATTTAAAATTGAATCACCTAAATTGCCTTTAGCATTAGAAAAAGTAAATTTTCAAGATATTTTTTATGAAGAAGATCCGTACTTATCCAATTGTGTCATCGAAAATACGGTCATTGACAATATGGCTATTGATAGACTTATTTTATCAAAAGTCCTCTTTAAAAATGTGAGATTCATAAATGTTTCTTTTAGAAAAATTGATTTGACTGATGTAATTTTTGAAAACTGTGATTTATCGAATGCTAGCTTTAGGGAAGGCTTAATTCACAGAGTTACATTCGACAATTGTAAAGTCTTAGGATTAAATTTAGCAGAAGCTCATGTAGGAAATGTTTTGTTTGACAATTGTATTGCAAATTTATGTGATTTTACAGAGACTCGTTTAAAACAGGTCATTTTTGATCATTCATCGCTACAAAGCGCCAACTATTTTGAATGCAAATTTAATAAAGTCATTTTTAATGAGTGTGATATTAATGATGTGGATTTTTCTCAAACCTCTTTAAAAGGTATTGATATTAGCACATGTCGATATGAAAGGTTGAATGTTACTTTGGAAAGTATAAAAGGTTGCGAAGTATCCTCTGAACAAGCTGTTGGGTTTGCATCATTGCTAGGTTTAAAAGTTAAATCGCAGCTCATTACAGGATAAAACTGTCAGGAAACAACAACTCCCGTACTTACTCTATTGTATGGAGGGGCTTACAATAAGTAGGTGAGCAACACTATAAGTATTTTATTTTCAATAAATCTACAGTTCGCACAAAAACAGCACTGTACAGTTTAGACGATGACATTTGTTCAAAACATCTTTCGGGGTTTATGCTTGTTACTATTCCATGTTTCAAATTATTTAGTAAATAAAATTTCCACTTCACTATTCATTTCGCTTAATCATTACATAATATTCAATATTGTTCTTTACTTCTTTACTTAATGAAAGAATAAATATTAGTGTCATAAGGCATATTATTTTGATGCATAAAGTTTCTTAAAACCCCTTCTTTTTCAAAACCCAATGCTTCCAATAGCTTATTGGAAGCTTCATTTTCCGTAAAAACAATGGCTCCTATGCGCACCAAATTCATCTCCTGAAAACCATAGGAAATAACTTTCCTTACAGCTTCCTTTGCATAGCCTTGCCCCCAACTATTAGGGAAAAGCGCATAACTGATATCCGCTTTTTTATGCTCCACAGACCAATCTTGAAAACCAATTGTACCAATAATTTCTTCTTGGCCTTGTACGGATATTCCCCATTTAATGCCATGTTTTTCTTTGAAATTATTAGAAAAATTTTGGATAATCTGTTTCACTTGCTCTAAGCTTGTTAACGGCTTCTGCCCATAATGATGTAAAACGTCTGGATTTGAAAAACAACTTAATATTGCTTGCGCATCATTTTCTGTCAGTTCTCTTACTAAACGCTCGGTATGTAATAGTGGAAACATGCTTTTCCCTCTACTTTCAAAATCGTATTTTTACCATTCTATAACAATAGCACATTATTTACATTACTTATTCTGCGTAGTACTCCAATTTATTTAAAAAGCAGCCATTTAGTATCAATACACTTAATGGCTGCACATCTATTATGTTTAGATATTTTTATTTGATAATTATTAAACTGTTCTAGACTATATTGAAAAGCACCTCACTTTAAAGTGGTGAGATGCCTCCTAATTTATTGCGGTACTTCTTCCGCTAATTTCAAAAATCTAGCAAGTTTTTTTGTTTTCTAATTCTTCCATAGAAACTAAATGGTTATATATCATTAAACTTCAAAAACTTCTTTTGACTATGCTTTATTTGCTATCATACTCCTTTTTAATTTTTATTAGGATTTTGTTATATATAGATATGCTAATATTTTTAACGACCAACAATAAGAATAACGATACAATGCAAACACCCATTGCTACATACATTATCGTTTGCATTATATAATAAGGATAAATGGTAGTGTGTAATAAAATATACAACCGCTTGATATCATAACCATTAGCCAGCCAGGAAGTCTTTGTGCAAGAAAGTCCGTACTTTTTCGCTTCATATACTTTACCAAAACCTTGAAAACAAAGGACATAATTTGTATATAAACGAAAAGTATGAAAGCACCCAATAAAATCTCTAGAAATGTATTCAAAACATATCACCTAATAATTAATATTATTAATCATTACAAACCTGTTTTGACTGTACTTATTTACTTTCATAGTCCTTTTTAATTTTTAAAACTATTCTGTTGTATTTATTAATGCTGATTGGTTTCACGACCAATAATAAAAATAGTGCAATCAGACATATAATCATGGCTGTATACATTATTGTTTGCATTATATAATAATATGTCAAATATGGGGGCGAATACCAATATATCCAACCACTTGATAACATTATCAAAAGCCACCCAGGCAATATTTGCACAAGGAAGTCCCTGCTTTTTTGTTTCATATAATTTCTCACTACCTTAAATACATAGGACATAAATTGGATATAGCAGAAACCTATAAAAGCGCTCAACAAAATGTTAAGAATGCTATTCAATATAAATCACCCGTTAAACGTAACTTAGAATTGTCAATTATGTGGAGATGCAACAGTAGAAAATTCCAAAGTTACTGCTAAGTAACAAATATTTTTTTCATACTAATCCTTTAAATTTTAATCTGTTTGCCAGTTTTCAGAGTATTGAAATTATTTATAACCGAACATTATCATAGTATTTTTATTAATGTGTTACCGCATTCTTCCTTGTCCTAATAGTTACCCATTTCATTGAGATTGGGACACTTATTCTCCTATGTCTCACTAGATCTAGTTAAAATTTATTTTAACAATTACGGATAGCATTTCAATATTCAAGCTAAAAATCAGGGTTATTTAACTATTATTTTGAAGATAATTCAAAATAAATATATTTACTGAATTATTAATTCTTATACAAACTTTGTAGCAATTTGCTAAAATTTTATTTTATTTGATATGTAATGGCGAATAAGAAATTTTTCGATTAGATGTCACGAGGTATACAAGTCTTCACGATTTGTTTCAACTAAAAAGCACCCCTGTGAGGTGCTTTTTCTTATTGCGGTACTTCTTCTAATAATTTTTCAAAATCTAATAGATACCCGCCAATTTTTGCTTTTTCTAACTCTTCTATATATTCTTCTTTTCGTTCGGTTAGTCTGTCTTCAAGTGTGTTTTGATAGGCCGGAAATAGATTGTAATCTACTGGTTTCCCCATAAGTTCACCTCTTATATTATATTTTTTATTATTATAAGATATATTGATAATTTCTGACAATTGAAAATAACAAATTTGAATAAAAAGATCGACAATGTCACATGTATATAGACTTATCCTTGTGCATACTCACTGTACTATTTCCCTATGAATTATAATGTACTTAGAACTTCCTACATAAATTAGAAATATTAATCTTTATCAACGTTTAGTATTTGTCGAAAGAGCAGTAATTTACTAAAAGTTAACCATCACTCACTATTATTCAAAAAACAATTAACTAAATAATCCAAAATTGCTATAATACTTATAACTATTGAAACACACGTAACTTTAGAAATAATAAAGTATTTATTTTTTATCTAGTTTGCAGGCTAATAGCTAGTTATCATAACTATTTCATCATAGTAATAGTAGTGTAAAGCAAATTTAGCTTTGCACCTCCTGATTTGTTGGTTAGGGTCACTCTGGTCCAGTGACCCTTTAATCATTTTTCCATTCCAATCTACAATTCTTTATACGTGACCAAATATAAACGAAAGCAAGTGAGGTCCATAATGGCATTCTGGTTAAATGTTCAAACATTAATCTGGTTATTTCCTATTCTTTTCATTATCCACGATTTTGAAGAGATTATTTTAGTAGAAAAATGGTTGCATACGAATCGCAATAAGATTTATAAACGGCTGCCTTCCAAAATAGCTGACCGAATTGTGAAGCAGTTTTCTATGACGACAGCTCAATTTGCAGCAGCAGTTATCGTTATTTTTTTATTTGTCAGTGCAGCTACTGTTTCAGCTATTCACTATCTCTATAATGGCACTAGTTGGAGTTTATACTTTTTTATAGCTGTTTCATTAGTATTTTTTATTCATGCGTTTACGCATATTGGGCAGACGATTATATTTCGCTCTATTGCTCCTGGAACTATTACATCGATCATTCTTATTATTCCATACAGCATTCTTTTATTTAGATCATTATTGATGGAGGAAATTGTTACGTGGAAAATGATTTTGATATCCTTACCTTTTGGTGTGCTCTTTTTTCCTGTTGTGTTAACAGCTCATTGGATTGGCAAAAAGTTTATATAATTTATGAACTGTTAAGCTCTTTTTTGCAAAATATAAATAAATCCTTTTTATTTTTCAGTTCACTTAAACAGGGTTGTTTATTTTACATATTTCAAATGCTTTTTTACAAATGCTACAATGTATTGTACTTCCTCTTCTGTCATATTCAATAAACTACTAACTCTTCGTAATTTTGCTGGGGACTTTAATTGTTCTCTTACTTTATCAATAAACATGTATTTACACTTCCGTGGATTTACCGTATCCCTAATTTGTTTATAACGTAAGTAAGCATATCGAGCGAAGGCGTTCAACATTTCTCGCTCGTATCCTTCTCGTTCTAAGTTCATGACAGCAGCTTCTATCTCTTCGGTTTCAAAAATCCAGGAGCCATCGGTTAATTGCATACTACCACCTCTTTCCAAATAAACTTGGTAAAGCTTGTTGAAGGCAAAGTCCTCTTGATCACATCCATTTATGCTTCAATATTCCTTTAACGCTATTCTTTCGAGATGTGTTATCCCTCAACACGCTCTTCCCCTCATTATTAAATGCAAAATAAAAAGCCCCACCTAGTTAGATGTGACTCTTTTATTATTTTTGATGAAAAACAGCTACCATTTTGTGCTGTGTTAAACGAACAATTAAACGTTTCAATTTTATGACCTGCTATCTCTTTGCGATTATTTTTTACGTATAGCAATCCCCACACCGTATGCCAATCAAAAGATATTGGGTCTTTTAGCAGTCTTATTCAAGGCAGTGTGTGGTAGAAAAACTATATTTAAAGCCAAATGGCCTTGTTTCTATATTCTTGCCATTACTGTGTGGGAATTGTTTAAAGTAATGTCCTTATCCGTCATGAAAAAGCCACTAAATCACAAGACTTTTAACTACAATCTACTGCTCATCATCCTTTTTATCGTCATTATCCTTTTTCAACTGTGCAAAAGCATTTGCTAAAAACTTTGGAACACGAATGCCCAACTTACCTAAGTTTTCGATTATACTTATTCCTTCCATCCCAATTAAAAACAAAATCATGGCGTTACGCATAAAGTTGCCGCTTTCTGTTGCATTGTCCAACTGAACTGCTGCAATAACCATTAAAATCATGGCTGTCTTTTTCAGTAGACCTTTAAAAGTTTTACGAGAATCTATATCTTTGATGATCCAACCAACCATTACACCTAATGTCAAATCAATTGCCATTAGAATTGTTAAAGATGTCACCAATTCATCTACACCGCCAATTAGATATACGATTAATGCGGTCATACCTCCTATAAGTGAAGACCAAAATGTATTTGTTTCCATATCATCACCTACCTTCTTCTATATTAGAACCCCCCACACAGGTGATAGCTGGAGGCATAAAAAAACTACTTTATTTTTCATAAAGTACTTTTTGATTTCTTCAATCAATGCCTTCATTTCTAGCATATTCAATTCCTAGACCTATGAAGGTTAACAAAAATACAGAAAGAACTAACTTTTCGTAAATAAACCTCACTCAAGCTTCTAGCCATTAGCTATCACATTCGTTCTACTTTTTGGCACAACTATGCCTGCTACAATTAGTGGACTTAATGGATTAGCAATACTTTATATTGCGAAGTATCGTTGAAAAAAGCATGCAGGTAAAATTGTAGGGATAGAATCACCATCATAAATAATCGCAACATTAATGTAGTGAATTAGAAATGCTATACCGCAGTTTAAAAAGTATGCTATAATGCTCTTACTGACAAACCAAACAGGTAACCAATTCAAAGCTGTAGCGTTTTTATACGCTGCAGCTTTTTGTAATGAAAAACTTTACACATTAAAAAAAACATTTCTAAAACAGATGGGCTTGAATTGGGATAAATACCCCTCCGCATTTCAACAGGGAACATATTATAAATTGAAGGAAGGAAAGGAGGTATGTTTCATGGGCTACTACGGAAATGTAGGAAGCTGGAACAATAATTATTGTGGTGGATATAACTACGGCGGTGACTATTACTATGGTGGCGGCAATGGCTCTACGTTTACGCTTATTGTTGTACTCTTTATTCTCTTAATTATTGTCGGTACTGCTTTCTTATAAAAAATGTTATACAAAGCAATGGCATGCATGATGCTAGCTTTACACTCCTATTAACCCCTTTGGGTCACTTCCCCCAAGTGACCCATTTTTTATGGTTAAAAAAAGTGAAAATATCTTGGATTTCCTCCTGCATTTCGTCATTCTATACAGCATGAATAAAAAATGGACTTCATTTAAAGGAAAATTGGACGAGTATAGGTTCGCGCTTATTCGCAAATAGTATAAGTGGTGTAATGTCACCAAATTAACTTCGATGGAGGGATTTTGATGAATTCAATTCGAGAAGGTTTAATCCCAACTATTTTAGGTTCTGCTGTTACAGCTGCTGGATATGCATTAAAGCAAAAAAGCGGTTCTAACAAAATGATTGCCCATACAGTCTTTGGATTTGGTTTAGCACATATTGTGTTAGGAGCAATAGACCTTGTAGAACATCGTCGTTAGAAATGGAAGGGCACACTATTGTGCTCTTCTTTTTTATTTGTTTCGTATATATTCGCTTAGCTTAAATCATAACTGGTGTAATAATGCTAAAAAACTTCGATGAGTGCTTGTTTAACTTGCACTTATCGAAGTTATTTTAATAGTAGCATTCCTGCTATTTCTTATTGTTTTCCATTTTATTCGTTGCTTTTTGCACTTCAAGTAATTCCGAAACCGTAACAAATTTATACCCCTGATTTTCCAGTTCAGGTAAAATTTTTTCTAGTGCTTTAACCGTTTGACCACGATCTCCGCCACCATCATGAAAAAGGACGATATTTCCTTCCTTGGCCCCTTTTAACACAGTGTTAACTATTTTATTAATACCAGGGCTTTTCCAGTCCATTGTATCTTGGTGCCAAGACCACATCACTACTTTGTATCCTTCTTTTGCAACTGCATCAATCATACCGTCTGTATATTGTCCTTCCACTGGACGGAATAAAGTTGGAGAATATCCACTAATACCGTAAATTGTTTCGTGTGTTTTTTTAATTTCTTTCAATAGATTAGGGATACTCGTTCTTAAAGGATGTGTATATGTGTGAATGGCTAATTCATGCCCTTCTTCATACATTCTTTGAATAACTGCTGGGTTTTTTTCCGCATTTTCACCGACTATAAAAAATGTAGATGTTGCATTGTACTTGTTTAAAACATCTAATATTTCTGGTGTATATTTTTTATGAGGGCCATCGTCAAAGGTCAAAGCAATAATTTTTTCATTCGTTTTTATTTCCCATAATATTTGCCCTGCCTCTTCATAATATTTTCTTCCTTTATCAGCTGAGAAACGTTCACTTACAAAAAAAATGGAGACAGCTAAAATACAAAAAGGCACAATATACAGCATTAATTTCTTCAACAACTTCACTTCCCAAAAAAATTATTTAGTACTTTATTATTTGTGGAAATGATAAAAAAATGCTTTTAACTTTGAATTATTAACTGCCATATGAAGTATAAAAAAACAAGTTATGTGCCACAATAAAATTAAAGCCATGAATCTCCCTAATTATTCATTTGCTGTAGCAAACTGTTGCTACAGCTTTTTTTATTAAAATGACGCAAAGCTGCTGTAGTTCCTCCGATTACGGAAAAACACACTCATTTTAACTAATACCACCGTTAAAATAAGTGTGTGCAAATAAACTATTAATAGGCGATGCCTACTCGACAGTTCACGTATTCAGAACATTGAATTTGTTGGTAAGTAAATTCTGCAGTGTCTGCCACAGATATTTCACTCCCACCTTCTGGAAGGAAATCTCGCTCTACGCGATATTTACCTGTATAACGTCCATCTGGTAAATATGTAGGACAAACGATTGTCCAATCCATAGTTGATTGCGCTAATAATGTAAAGGCATTGTGATGTTCTTGTGCTGCAAACGTTGACTTTCGTTTTGATTCACTGGATTGATATCGAAGTAAATTAGGCGTTAGACGACTTTGTAAAACTCCAGCTGTCCCGACTGTTATAATTCGCTTCACATTTCTACTTGCCATGGCATCGAGAATAAGTGGTAAACTTGCTGTTAACGTATTTGTCCCATCCGTATTTAATGCGCTAATCACGACATCTACATCAGCCATAACTGATATGAGGTCGTTTTTATTTAAGACATTACCTTGTTTAACTTGTAAATTTTCATTCGCCATTATCATTTTACTTGGTGTACGTACTAATGTGATCACTTGATGACCATCGTTTAGTGCAAGGGAAACGATATGACTGCCTACACGGCCCGTTGCACCCAAAACTAAAATATTCAGTAAAATCACCTCTTTCCTTGCGATTATATCATAGATTTAGATTAGTTTTTATGCATGATAAAAGGACACAGCTCGTTCGACTGTGCCCCTTTATATTTTATTCTATATGAGACGTTGCAATAGCTTGAGCTAATGTAGTACCACCATCTATATTTTCATAACTATATTGACCTAAAGGTAAACCCCAAATTTCTACAAAATCCCCTTCAAGGAATTCTGTTGAATGATAGCCAATAGCATAAATCGCATTAAAGTCCATATCTTCAATTAAAATAAGTGACACTGGTGTACCATCCTCTAATGTATCTTCCTCTATTTGGATGATATCGCCTGCAAAAGTAACCATTTTCTCTAGATACGGTTTAATATTTTTATTTAAATGCTTGGAAGTGATTTTATCATCCGCAAGCTTTTTTGTTTTTTGAATGGCTTCTTTTGATAAAGCAGGGAATAAATCTGCATTCGTTGAAATAAAATTATATGATTGCTTTTCTAATGTTAGTTGATCTTCTGTGAAAAATGGTACATCTTCTAAATAGTTTCTTGCATAATTGACTACTGGAGCAGCTGCTTCTTTCTCAGTCTGATCGTTTTTAACTTCTTCTTTTTCTTCTGATTCCTTATCTGCTGAAGCTTCTTCCTTCTTTGCTTCGTTACTTGGGATAGGAGTGCTACCTCCTTTGCTAACTTCACTACCACATGCGGCTGCCATAATTGCTACTAACGACAGTACAGCCATGATTAAAAACTTCTTCATCACTAAATCCTCCCAATTCTTCTTTTAACATACTAAATATACCAATAAAGAGGAGTACATACTATAATAATTTTCCAATAATTTTCAACTTTTTGTAGTTATTACTAACTACTTATTTTCTTGTAATAGACTAGAATTCATATACAAAAATCGTCAATTTCGATCAGTAAGCTGGACATCCACAATAAACAAATTAAAGTTATTCTTTTTCGCTATGTTATTTACTATTTTTTGGATTTTGCTCTCCGTTCTGTTATCGACTTTCTCTAAATTATGTAAACTTATTGTGATAATTTGATTGTCCGATGAGTCGATTAAATATTCAATCGTGCTATCTGGATGATACCCTTCAGCTCTTAGCGCTATAATTATTTTTTTTGTTAACTGTGTACTTTGTAACTTTTGTGCTACTTCTTCAGATGCATATTGAGAAGAATTATGTTGAGATAATTGCACAGATGCAGACGGCTGGTATTTTAAATAAATCGTTACAAATACAAGTAATGCCACTACTATACAAAAACCTTTTATAAGATTTTCATGCATTTTCCTGCTCTCCTTTTTCACTAAAATACGTAATTGGGACACTAGATGCATCGCTGGAAAGCGCTCTTTGTCGAAAGAGAAAAGGAAGACAACAATGTTATGCTCTTTTATCTTCTTCTTTGCTCAAATCTTATTCCTTTCTACCATTTGTTTCCAATAGGTATACATACAGGTTTGTTTTTTAAAAAAAAGATTTTATTTTTTAACTCTATTAAGGGACATATTACCAAGTCAATACCATTTCAATTCATAGATTATAAATGTAAGGCTAGCGCGCGCATTACACAAACAAACTAACAAAAGGGAGATTTTAAAATGAAAGATAATAGATATTGCAAACATATGAATTGGAATCATTACAAAAAAGATACATGTGATAAACAAGAAGATAAATATTATTGCGAAGTCGAAAAGAAATGCTACCATGTTGTTGAAAAACATGATCATAAAGAAAAATCTTGTTGCCGAAAACATGAAGATTGGAAACACAATCATTGTACTTGTGAAGAAAAATCTTGTTGGAAAGATGACAGAGATGAGCACAAAGACGATCATCACCACTGTGAAGGCTGTATTTGTCATTTATTACGAAGATTTGAATTAGGAACTACAGTAGATGTTTATTTATCAAGTGGAGGTAGCTTCCTTGGTGTGATTTTCTTAAAATTAGATACGTGTAATTGTTGTGCTTATTTTGTGGAAGCTGGAGCTGCACATGCCCCTATTATTGTCGATTGCAAAAAAATTGACGCACTCAGACGAATTGCAACTGTGTAAACGAACCTAAGCTTTGCATAAGAATCTGCTTGCTATTTACGGATGACTTTCAGTGTACTCAGATATCTGCTGCGTCTTCCCAAATTCTCCGAAATAGTCAAGCAGATTTTACTACGAAGGATGGAGGACTGTTACAAGCTTTTCCTATACAAAAAATTATCCATTGACAATTACTTTTACTATTGGTTCTATTTTCCCTTTCGATACATCTCCTACATAGTCCACATCAATAATGACTGCTCGTGGTTCAAAACGTTGAATACTATCAATGATACGTGCGGTATTACGTCTCTTTGCAAAATGAAAAGGGACTTCAAGCTCTTTTTTTCTGTCCCGCTCTCTCTTATCAGGGTAGGACATAACAAATGTAGATAAAATATATGCTACATTTTGCAATATTTCATCGACGCCTGTTGCACCAAAATCAATATTGCTCTTAGCGGTAACTTGATGTGTCATTCTATCAACCTTTCTTCCAAGAACGTTCATTCACATAAGACTTTAAATGAACAGTATCTTTCTTAATCCATTGCTAGATAACCCATTGTAAAAGGAACACTTAGTTATGTATGCAAAAACTGCGAAGGATATGTTAAAGTTAATCATTCGCAGCCTTATGTAACATCTTATAAATTATGATTTCACCCTCTTTATCTTGTTACCGCATAATAAATTACATATAACCAACTAAAGCATCCATGAATAATTGCCCAAAGTATAGAATGATGAACACTCCAAGATATTGTAATAGCTAAAGCTGAACCAAATCCTATTCCATTTTTCACTACAGTTTTCTTTTCCATTTTCCGTCCTTCTCCCTTCGTTTTTTTGGTGTATACTACACGATGATCTTTTATGATAATTCCTCCTAAATCTTCTACTTTTTTCCTTAACAGGATATGTACTTAAATCATAACATTATATGTTTAAAAAAAGCTGAACATCATACAAAGCTTTTATCATACAATTTATTTTTATTAGCGAAGTCACGCTACACTTTCCGCCACTGATTATGATTGAAAGGTCATGGTCATAATTAGGAAAAGGAAGTGATTTATGTTGAAACTGTTAATCATCTTATCAAGCATTGTTGTCCCTATTATCATGCTTTTACTACAATACAAAAGCAATAGCGTTCATAGTCTATGGAATGTTTTGGCAGTGTTTGCACTGATTATTTTTGGTAGTATTGCATCCACCTCAATTTATCAAATTATCGTAGATGGTGCAGTATTTATGACAACAATCCACGCCATTTTTTTAAATCCATTATTTTTAGTTGTTGGGGCTTATCTTGGTGTATTCATGATATACAGATTGCTGCTTTTAACATGGAAAGAAAAATAACGATTGAATATAAAGAAAAAAAGAAGCATTCTTAAAGAATGCCTCTTTTTATAAAACGATCGTTCAATTATAGTTTAACGATGTTTTTAGCTTGTGGTCCGCGGTTACCGTCTTCTACTTCAAATTCAACTTTTTGACCTTCGTCAAGTGATTTGAAACCTTCACCTTGGATTGCAGAGAAGTGAGCGAATACGTCTGCTTCACCTTCAACTTCGATAAATCCAAAACCTTTTTCTGCGTTAAACCATTTTACTGTACCTTGTTTCATAAATAAAACCTCCAAAAAATAAATTAATAAACAATTTCTTCAGAAAAAAAAACCACCTATTATAAAAAGTACCGAAAAACACGATTACTTTTGTAATAGGTGAATTCAATATTTTAAATCAAGAAATCTTATTATTAATTCCATTATATATGAAAACATCCTAATTGTCTAGTGAAATCGTATATTTAAAATATTGCAATAGTATTACTGGGAAATGTTATTTTAGTTACTTATTTTTCACGTCATCATTTCATCTTTATTAACCTTGTTATAGCTGTAAATTTTAAGATTGTGCTAACGATTGCTCTTGGCGACAACTACAATCTACAATATGATCATTGACCATGCCTACTGCCTGCATAAATGAATAACAAATCGTGCTACCAACAAATTTAAAGCCATCTTTTTTAAGCTGTTTGCTCATACGATCACTTAACTCAGTAGTTACTGGGACATCTGTAATCGTTGCCCAGTTATTCACAATAGGCTGATTGTCGACAAATGACCATATGTAATGTGAAAAGGAACCATGCTGTTGTTGGATACGTAAAAAGGCTTGTGCGTTCGTTACAACGCTTGCGATTTTAAGCTTGTTGCGCACGATACGTGTATCCTCTTTTAGTTCAGCCAACTTTTCTTCGGTATAGGAAATGATTTTGGCAGCATTAAATTGGTCAAAGGCCTCTCGGTAACCGTCTCTCTTTTGTAAAATTGTCCACCAGCTAAGACCTGCTTGTGCCCCTTCTAGACAAATCATTTCAAATAAGCGCTGATCGTCATAAATCGGCACGCCCCATTCCTTATCATGATATTCTACATATAATGGCTCATCTAACTTTACCCATTCACATCTTTTCATCTTCACTACCTCCGACTATTTTTTATCTTTTAAAATTGGCCTTGTCACATTCATCAGGTACAACATACCGAGTCAAGATATCCCCTTAGGTGTTTTGGCTGGTGAATAAATCTTCGCATACCTCCTTTCTTTTCTATTTCTACCTTTATACGTTTATAATAGGTCTAAGTTTCATTTTTTGCCAAATCACAGTTTTTTTAGCTTTCGTTTTATATACGAAAAAATCACAGTTATTTTGTACACAACAAAAAAACTGTGATATCTTCTTTTTACATATATTGTGATGTAAGCCTTACCATTTTGGCTCACATGATTTTAATAATTTGTTCTATGCATAATATCACGACACATCGTTTATTGCTTTGACAAAATCGCTTGATATTAATTTAAATATGTATTGTTTGACGTATTTCGTTCGCGCTCATCTATTACTAGATGGATAATAAATGCTAGCTGTTGTTCAATTAACAGATTATTTTGATGAAATATATCAGCTATTGCAATTTTTTGGCTATCTGCTAATTCAACTTTCTTTAGCATCATCATAATTTCTTCTTTCGAAAGCCCAAACATCTTTTCTCACCCCATTTCCAAATTCAAAAATATTTCATTATTCCAAAAACATTATCCAAAGGTCTAGTGCTACAGACAGACAATATTATTAATGAACCATTTTTACTAATTATAGGATATAACCTACAAATTAAGCAATCTAAAAACTAAATTTTCTAACAATATTTTCTTCCAAAAAAACAAACATTGTTATTTTGGATATAATATTACAAATATTTTAAATTTACTTCCGAATAAATTCCAAGTTTTCTCAACATAATGTATCGCGCACAAAAAAGTGGGCAATTTTCTTACAAATAAATACTTCTTTTGTCGAATTTTATGAATCTTTGTCCATATTTTGCATGAAATATTCGTCCTCTTCAAGTATTTTATCTCGCAAAGGTCTTTAACCTTTCACACATAAGACACTTTTATAGCATAGTAAAAAATAGAATATATATGGTATTGGACGTCCAACCCTACTGTTTATACCCCTTTTCTTATAATTGAAACCTCCATGTTTACCATTTGACTTGTAACAGACATAAAAAAAGTAATTTCAAAAGTTTGAAACTACTCTTTTGCTTTTTTCAATCTTCCACATTGCTTCCGTTACATGTACTTAATTTATCGACACTTCGTTGTGTTTTTTTACTCATTGCTTGCTGTAAGTCTATATGGATAATTCTTGAGGAGTCATCTTTTTGACATCTCCCCGCTTGAATTGGTCCGCGAATATATAATTGGCTTCGTTCCTGTACAACAGCCGCTGTTTTAACATTTGTTAAGGTGCTATTGACGAGTTCAAGAAGCGATTGATTGGTCATTGCCAAAAAAGTTCGCTCGGTGTCGTTGATTGCACAATTTTGGATGCGCCCTATTGACTTATCAGACCAAAATATGGAATAAGGGCTTTGTTGACATTGCGTGAATTGACTATCTACTACTTCAACAATCGCATCAATACACGTAATTCCATTACCAACTATATGATGAAAGGCACAATCGTTGACAAAAAGACGCGCATTATTAATATAAATATGATGACTTTCTAATTCCTGTATGCGTGAATTTTTTAAAGTAATTTTGGCATGATCATTTCCATAAATTCCACCTGTTTGCCCAAATTGAATGATGCATTGATCGAGCACAAGACCACTCGCATCAACAATTACATGAAATTGTATATGATGATGGATTGTACATTCAGTCATTATGACATTGGCTTCGTTGAAAATGGTGATACCCGTTGTGCTGCCATTGGTCACCTGGCATTTTCGAATCTCGGCTTTACTATTCTCTATAAACAACTGTGGCTTTTTATGGCCATATAACTGGCAATCATAGATAATAGCCTTTGATTTTTCGCCAATATACAGTCCATTCCCATTACTTTTCGCAATGCGACTATCAGACGCTACAAGTTCGCTTTCATGGACAACGACATTAGTTTCAGCATGTTGCTTGATTTCACATTGATCGATTGTTAATTTTGAACCACTAAATACTTGGATTCCTACGTCTTTTCCTTCGTGAATAAGCGAGTTGACTAAAGAAATTGTACTGGACGCTGCAACGATTTGAGTTTTTTCATGCCCATGAATTTCACAATCCTCTATGACCATGTGAACGTTTCGTATGGCAAAAATTCCATTCATCGTGCCCTCTAGCAACATGCACTTCGACAATGAAATTTCACTATTTTGCGCAATAATTTGTGCTTTCGTATGCTGGTGTAATGTTGATTCAATCAGCATTACACTTGATCCATTATCTATCCGCATGCCAAATTGATTAGTTGTCCCTGCCAGTATATCAACATTTTTCATCACTAAAGTACCAAAGTTAACAGTGACTTGGGTACTCACTTGTTGCTTTTCGATGATGCAGTTTTCAAGCTGTAGATCCCCTTTCACATAAATGCCGTGGCCTTGACTAAATCGGATATTACGGATGTCTACATGCGTATGGTAACGAATAAACACGCCACCTTTAATCGTAACATCCCCTTTACCATAAAGCGTTAACCTTTTTGAAATCTCTATACTTTCTTCATAGATACCATCTCGAATTTCTATAGCATCTCCAACTTCAGCGTCTTGCAGCGCCTGATTGATATTTTGATAACGATGCATTATCCCTTTTTTTACTACAAGTGTTGCCATCCACATGCCTCCCGTCGTTTACATGTTGTACTTTAATAAGTACGCCACAAATCAACCTATTCATCCTATTTATATCCCCATTGAGCTTACGATTATTCAATTTTATCCAAATAAATGAGCATTTCATCGTTTATCCATTTAAAAGTCTATTTTTAAAAGGTAATCACCAACAATACGTAAGAAAAAAAACCAGCAAGTGAGCGATACTGAACTGCACCCCAATTGTTAGACACATCTAACAATTGGAGGTGCAGTTTTTATATGGCTAAATTTAGTGGAGAAGAAAAGTTAAATGCTGTTTTAAGATATTTAAATGGAAATGAAAGTGCGAGATCAATTGCCAAAGAAATAGGCGTTTTACACCCTAATCTTTTAACTTGGGTGAAACATTATAAACAACGTGGTGTTGATGCTTTTGTAAAACAATATACAAATTACTCTGCACAGTTTAAACTAGACGTACTAAATTTTATGATTGAACACGGTACATCCTTAACTGAAACAGCTGCTATTTTTCATATAGTGGCTCCTTCAACCCTATGTGTTTGGAGAAAACAATTTGAAACAAAAGGATTCGATGCCCTTCAGTCAAGGAAAAAGGGGCGTCCATCCATGAAAAAAGAAACGAACAAACAACCAAAACAAGTACTAGTAGAGGGCTCACCGGAAGCACTTCGAGCAGAAATCGACCGACTACGTATGGAAAACGATTATTTAAAAAAGTTGAATGCCTTAGTTCAAGCCAAGGAAAAATCACCAAAGAAGACAAAGTAAAGGTCATCTATGAACTAAGGTACAAATACCCGGTGAAGGCTCTCGTGGCATTCGCAAAGATTCCACGTAGCACGTACTACGATTTAGTGAAGAAGATGAATCGACCAGATTCAGATGCCGAGTTAAAGGCCGAAATTCAAGCAATTTATAACGAACATGAGGGTCGTTACGGCTACCGTCGCATTCGTGATGAGCTCGCGAATCGTGGGCAAAAGGTGAATCATAAGAAAGTACAACGCATGATGAAAGAGCTTGGTTTAAAGTGCATAGTAAGAATGAAAAAGTATAAATCTTATAAAGGGACAGTTGGCAAAATTGCGGATAATATTTTAAATCGTAACTTTAAAGCCGATGCCCCAAACGAGAAATGGGTAACGGATATTACTGAGTTTAAATTATTTGGCGAAAAGCTTTATTTATCGCCTGTTTTAGACTTGTTTAACGGAGAAATTATCACCTATACAATTGGCTCTAGACCTACCTATTCATTGGTCTCAGAGATGTTGGAGAAGGCTTTAGCACGCTTGCCAGAAGAACATAAACTACTCATGCATTCCGATCAAGGCTGGCATTATCAAATGAAGCAATATCGCCACGCTCTAAAAGCAAAAGGTGTTGTGCAAAGTATGTCACGTAAAGGGAATTGTCATGATAACTCCGTAATGGAGAATTTCTTTGGCATAATGAAGTCCGAATTCCTTTATTTAAAGGAATTCGAAAGTGTGGAGCAGTTTAAAATAGAATTAGAACAATATATGAACTATTACAACACAAAACGTATCAAGGCAAAATTAAAACTGAGTCCGGTGCAATACCGAACTCAGTTTATCCAAGCTGCCTAAATGAAATAACCGTGTCTAACTTTTAGGGGTCACTTCATACATTCGCCTCTTACTGGTTTTGTTTATAGTTTTATTTGTTGTTTTTTTGATTTGGTATCCAATCGTGTTTAACCTTATTTATAATTTAAATTTCCCAATAAGATCATTTAAGTTTTCAGCCATTTCAGCTAGATGACTAGAACTATTTTTTATTTCATCCATTGAGCTAGCAGCTTGTTCTATCGTTGCTGAAGTTTCCTGAATACCTGCTGCCGATTGCTCAGACACAGCGGCAATTTCATCCACTGATTTATTAATAGTCATCGTATTTTGTACAACTTCTTCTAGCTTCGTTGACATATTGACGATGCTCGATGACATCGAATAAACAGCATTTGCAATTTCACTAAATGTCTCATTCGTCGAAACAATTTGTGTTGTACCTTTTGCAACTTCTCCATAGCCTTTTTCGAGAGAGGATGTCACAATGGTTGAATCATCTTGGATTATTTGAATTATACTTGTAATTTCACTAATAGATGAAGATACTTGCTCTGCCAGTTTTCGAACTTCATCTGCTACTACTGCAAATCCTTTGCCATGCTCTCCTGCACGTGCCGCTTCAATCGCTGCATTTAACGCCAGTAGATTTGTTTGCGCTGCAATATCATGAATTACCGCAACAATTTTAGATATTTCCTGTGTTTGTTTATTTAATTCATCCACCTTTTCAACTGAATCTTTTACAATATAGTCAATTGTCATCATTTGTTGTGTAGAAGCTTCCATAAGCCCTTTCCCTTCTTCTGTTAGCTTCATTACAGATTCAGAAAACTGATAGACATCCCTACTACTTTGATTGACATCCGTTACTTTCGTTGAAAAGTCCGTCATACTTGTTGCTACATCAGATGCATTACTCGCTTGCACTTCTGTTCCGCTTGCAATTTCTGCAACTGTTTCTACCACTTGCTCTGTCCCCTCTTTTACTTCTGTAGCAGATTGCATTAGTTCCTCACTATGGGCGGCTACCTCATTTGACACCGTTTGAATATGTTTTAATAAATTATTTAAAATTTGGGACATCGTGTTTGTTGCTTCGGTTAATTGCCCTATTTCATCCTTTGATGTTACATTTAGTGCAGGTTCGCTTAAATCCCCATCTGTAATTTTCTTCATGCGATTTGTAATTAAGATAATAGGCTTCGAAATAATACGAGCGCTAATTAACGCGATCATAATGGCGATAAAGACAATGCTTATTCCTACAATAATACTTATAGTTTGCTTACGCTCCCCATCGGTAATAAGTGTATCTCCTACAGCATTTATTGATTGTTTCCGTTGTGCTGCTAATGCCTCATATCCCTCACGAATTTCTGTCGCTTTTTCATCCATTGTAGCTAAATTATGTATGGCTAATTCCTTATTTCCTTGATCGTATACATCAAAAACCTCGCTTTGAACATAGCTACTCCATTCTTTTGCCATTTCAGCATACTTGTTAAATTCCGCTGATTCAGCAATAGCTAAACGTATTTTTTCATTGGCAAGCGCTCGTTCTACATTTTCATCATAAATTGTTTTATATTTTTCATTGCCAGATAATACATAGCCCCTTGCTGTGGCAATTCTTAAGCCAATAGTAGATGCTAACTCATAATCAGCAATTAATAATTGCAACTCCTCATCCACAATTTGTTCTGTCGCTTGGTTACTTTGTGTGATTTCGTAAAAATTAAAAGCAATGTATAAAACAATAACGGCAACAACAATACTAAATGAAAATACTATTCTTTTACTAATCGATTTAAAATTCATTTGTTAATTTCTCCTTCTTATTATCGTTTTTTTTGGCAATCCCCTTCGACTATTCTATTTCTTCTCTAAAAAATAACAGGCAATCGGTAAAAAATTTAACTGTATTGCTTAATATTAGTAATCTACCATTTTTAATTAGCTTTAGGATGAAATAATATTTTTTCTTATAATTAGTTGAATAAAACAGAGGTTTCTTTGTGTTTTTTAGCATCCTTTTGATTTTCAACATTACTTTTCCTTCTATTGAATTATAATTTTTACAAAAAAGAAAAATTATCAAACAAGACTTTTCGCCCATATCTATTGCTGTTATAGTTAAAAAATACAATTTTATCAGGACATGAAACTAATATTTACAAAAAGGGACTAATTGGATAGTGATTTTTCTCTATGCTATTAAGATGAAATTAAATGCTCTATCTTTGTGAAGATAAAATAGATAACAAGACTAATTATGCAACTCCTCCCAGTAGCAGATAATAACGTTCACAGCAAAAAAGTGTTAAATCGACGTTCGTCAATCTAACACTTCTTCTCTTTCTTTCGGTTATTTTTTATTATTGTAGAATAGTCATTTATCTTCGTTCTATTTGATAATCTATGCGTAAAAAAGACAATCCAAAAATGCGCATCGTATGTATCGCCGTTAAAGTTGTATCATTTTTAGCAGTAATCGTAAAATGCTCATTTAAGGGCAGTCTCAATATATTTTGTTTGAATGCTAAATAGATACCTGCTTCCCCTGTTTTGGAGCTTGTTATATGTAATTTTCCGTCTTGCTCATATACATATAAAATACCTATCATTGTTGAAAAAGGTAATGGTAAAGCAATATTCATATACGTTGTTTGATTGGTCGTATGTTGTGAGTAAATGGCTACGAATATCGTTTGCTCGTTTATTTTACGAATCCAAGCACGCGGAGCAAGGCGACCATCCTGTCGTTCATCTACTTTCACAATAACGCCATTCATCTCCACTGGTCGACTGGATAGCGGCAAATTAAGCTGTTGCATCCAACGGCTAATTCCTTGATAGATGAATGCAAATGGTTTAAACCATAATCGCCATTGTACCGAAGCAGTTAAACGATAATTAGTCGTTTGCTCATAAAAATGTGGAATAATTTGCGGAAGTTTCCGTGTATCTACAAAATCTTGCAGTGTATCAACTAAACCGGTATGCGGCTCTTCCAGAGGCTGTAGTTTCCCCCGTATACGACTCACCGGAAACGTAAAAGGCTGATGGGAAGATTTTGGGACGTCTATTCCCCACGCGATTACCCCCATCAATCCAAACAATAGACAATTCACTAAACCATGATAGGTTAACATGTCGGGAATACTTATAATCGACGTGCCAGTAAAATTTCCAATAGCATAAAGAAAAGATCCTAAAATGGTCAAACATAACGAGCCGTAAGAAATCCGCAATAGTACGCCCTGTCTCTTTGGCATAGTTGTTTTCAACGACAGTGTAAATAAGCAGTAGATGGCAAATATATAAAGGGCAACTGATACGATTTCAATGATTGTCGAAAACGTAATACCAAGTGCAACTAGCAATGGTCCTGTTAATAAAATCATGGCGACAGCATTGTACCATTTGCTTGTATGTAAACGTCCAAATAATCCAATTGATATAGCGAATAAACAAGCCGAATAGTGAAAATGAATTGCAGTTAACCATGTAATTAACGAGGAAAATCCTGTATCTATTTCTGCTATAAAGGCAAAGAACCATAGACCTCCGATAAATAAATAGAGGAGTCCAATATCTATAGCGATTTCAGCAATGTTCGTAAAACCTCGCTGTAAAAAGCGAGTCATACCTTGCAATGCCATATAAGCTGTATATACAACATATAAACCCGCTAAGAAAATCGCGAACTCACGACTAATAGGAAAATGTAAAATTGTTACAACAAGCATCATGGCGATGACAAAGGTATGGCATATTTTGTTGAAAGGGACAACCATTTTTAGCATTGCTGGGATTAATACAAGTTGCGCAAATGTAAGTAACAGTAAATAATGTGGTTGCATGCTAAACAAATAGCAACACAACATTAGTACCCAACCTATTAATAACACGGGACTAAAGAGATTTTTGCGTAAATTCCCCAGCATACATCATCAACCTCCCCATAAGCGGATTATAAATCGATACGTGAATGGTAAAAACTTCTCTGCACTCATCATAGCCTTCCTCGACAATAACACGCCCTTCTAGCTGTTGCGGTATCGCGCATTCTAGCCTAGATATAACAAATCGTTGTGGCCCTGAGCGAATAATTAATTTCCCTTCTCTTGTCACTGAAAACAGTAAATCTGAATAAAAAAGAGCTGGTGAGCCTAAGTAATCTTTGACAATTTTTTTGATTGGATCAACCGTCATCCTCGCATCAAAATACCTTGTCTTGTGATTAAAATAAAAAGATCGTTTCCATATGACCTCCAATTCTCCATTGGGCAGTTGTCGACATGTATTACTTATTGTAAAGGGGATATCCTTTCCTGACTCAGGAAATAAAAATCTAAACTTTGCAGCTATTAGATAAAAGGGACGCATCCATTTTGCTCCTGATTGTATACGATGCATCACGCCTTGCGCATTAAACGTTTGACCTACTGGCAATGCATAGCGCTGTTGTAGTTTTGGATGGAGTCTTTTAAAGTCCTCCCCTAATAACGTTTGATAGATGGTCATTCTTTTTTCCCTCGCTTTCGTTTACAACTTGCCGCGCTAGGTAAATCTTTACTAAGAACAAATCCTACAATTGATAAGACCCATAATGCGCCATTTAATGTGACTGGGTTGAATGGTGCCATTGCAATATCAGTATCTACTAGCACAGCACCAAGCGTTAATAGTGGGAATAACATGATTTGCAGCCCAAAGAGCAGCCGCTTCCCTCTAGGACTAGGTACTAACCAGCAAAGCGCAAATAGCATCTCTGCCACACCAATCCAATAAACGAGTGAAGTTGCATTTGCTACATTGCGGTCATTAGCAGCATTCAACTGTGTCAACGAATGTTCTACCATCATCACTTCCAGAGGATGTTGGAACAGTACTTTAGGTATTAGTCCATGATACAACCAAACGAAGCAAAATAGTGCGCTAATAAGCAGTGTTAGAAAAAAGCGTCGATATTGCGCAGATGGATTTTCACCCTTCTCTAGCCACCTTTTCAATACATCAAAACTAAGTGCTGTTGCCCATCCCATTAATGGACGAAATACCAAGTCAAATAGCAAACCTAATTTGCCATAGCGCACTTCATAATCATATTGCGTTAAAAAAGTTAATCCTTGTTTCTTCGGAATATACTTCCAATAACCTTTGCCCTCTGTAATTGGTGATATTTTTTGTGGCGTCCCAAAATGCAAAGAGGATATTTTAACGTCATCTTTCGTCAAATGTTCCCCTTTACTTTCTCCCCAGCCACTCACTGTTACACCAGGCATCACTTTTGTTTCATAAGTAAAGCGTTGCAGTTCTGAAAGCTCTTCTTTTTCTTTATATGTAATGGATGTAAAGCGTAAATCCCACTGCTCATGCAAATTTGGGTTTTGAGTATAATGCCAAGCATCCTCAATCGGTGCTTGTATTTCAATTTCAACGTAAATCGGCTTTTTCTTCATCCCACTCTCTCCTCGAAATATAAATTTCAAACAATGATTGTAAGTTTGGAAACTTCTTAGTTAATTTTACTATATTTAACATTATAATAGTGCAATAACGATGAAGTTGATTACATCAAAAAAACACCTTTCATTCATGAAAGGTGCTTTTCACACTATGCTCCGACAAATAAGACAGCCTGTCCTATGGCAATAAAAAATGCTTCATGTTGAATCGGGCTCGTTGCTTCAATTTCCAGCGTAATATCAAAATGTGTTTCTTGATAAACCGCTTGCCAGCGTGCAATTGGCTGTTCATCCAACGTAAACACAGACCAGCCTTCCATCTCCTTATTCAGCATTATTTTTTGTTGACCATCTGTTATGATTAAATCTGGAATCATGATTTGCCAGCCGTCATAGGCAATCATATAGTCTTTTCCTGTTACAAAGTCCTTGCCTTTGAAATGCACACGCCCACGTCGCGATACTTTTTTACAGGAGAAAAGACGTTGTCCGTCCACTGTGCTGACATCAAATTGTACAAAATATCGATAATCCATCGTACGGTCAAAAGCTTTTTTCAATCCATTGGAGTAAATCCGCTGTACAGTTGATGAGACGTTTCCTTCCTCATTCACTATTTGAACTACTTTCGTCGATTCAATCGTTACAGGTTGTTTATATGTAAAAATTCTCAATCCGTTCGCTCCTTCAATTACGCTTGCTTTCTTTAAGCTAACATAAAATAAGCGTCAAATACAATTCACCTGTTGTATTTGACGCTTAAATTAATCGTATTGTCGTAGGTAATTACTTATCTAGTTTGAATGTAACGTCGCCTACGCCTAACTCCGAGTTCACCTCAAGCACTATATCTGCCTTTTCATACGCCTCATTCACATAAATCCCTTGACCTTTTGCAATAAAGCCTTCTAGATTCATCGAACCAATGCCTTTTTCGGTCGTTATTTTTACACCGACTTCTGATGGTAAAATGACCGTAGTTTGCCCAACACCCGTTTCAATATTTGTTTTGAAGCTTTTTTTCCAATCGCCACCTAAGTCAACATTTAGGTCGCCTACCCCTGTTTCAATATCTAATTTTTCAAGTTTCAGTCCTCGTAAATCGAGCATTGCTTTTGATGCACCCGTCTCTATCGAAAGATCCATTGGAATGTCTTCATTTAATTGGACATCCCATAAATTTTTTATATTCCCCATTTTTACTTTACTAGAGCCTTTATGATCAATATCAATTTCACCTGTATTGCCACGTAGCTTATACTTCACTTCTGGTGCTAATTTATTAATATTATACTGGGCACTTCCCTCTAACCATTCTTTCGCACCTTTTGAAACCGTCATTTCCCCAACACCTAGATTTATTTCAACATCTAATTTTTGTGCATCATCCTTTTTTACCTGAAAGGTATCTTCTTTTTCCTTCTCTGGAATCACAGAAAAACAACCGCTTAAAACGAACAACGAGCCACACATCATGAAAGCTAAAACCAATATTTTTTTCACATTATTTCCTCCTACTTTTTCATATCCTATTCATTTCATTTTATCTGATTCTCGCTATATGGAAACGACCCTTGGCTTTAACTTCATCTAAGACCTAAGACGTAGCCGTATCCATTTTCTTTACCATCTATATGCGACTACTTGTCAAAAATTGAACCCTCCATCTTATTTAGTGCACTTAAGATGAAGGGTTCTGTAAATGATTGCTATTCATTTTTTATAGGAAATTTAAAAGGGTTTAGACACTTGGCTGTTCTTGTTCTAACAGTAGTTTTTGCTGGAGATTGTTGTAAATTCCTTGTTGTTGCATCAGTTGTTGATGGTTACCTTGTTCAACAATTTCCCCTTGTTGAATAACTAAAATTTGATTGGCATTTTCAATCGTTTTCAAACGGTGTGCGATGACAAAACTTGTGCGTCCTTGCATTAAATGTTGTAATCCTTTTTGAATATCCACCTCTGTTTGCGTATCAACGCTAGATGTGGCTTCATCCAAAATTAAAATATCAGCATTTTCTAAAATAGCGCGAGCAATCGCTAGGAGTTGTCTTTGCCCTTGGCTTAAATTTCCTCCTCCAGCCTGTATAGCCGTATCGTATTGCGCTGGTAAGTATTTAATAAAATTATGCGCATTGGCAATTTTAGCCGCTTCTTCGACCTCTTCATCGGTCGCATCGAGCTTACCAAAGCGAATATTTTCACGAATAGTGCCCGTGAATAAATAGGTATCTTGTAATACTACGCCAACACGCTCTCGAATCGTGGCCATTTTATACTCCTCAATATTGTGGCCATCAATAAGAATCTCACCTGCATCCACATCATAAAAACGAGTCAGCAAATTAATAATCGTCGTTTTACCAGAGCCTGTAGGACCCACTAGTGCAATTGTTTCTCCTGCCTTGGCATGGAAAGTAATATTTTTTAGTATCGGCTGATTTGGCAAATAGCTGAAAGATACTTGTTGAAACGCAACCTCTCCCTTTAATCTGTGACAATCAATTGCCTGTGGTTTATCTGCCACTTCTGAAGGTTCATCTAAAATTTCAAAAACTCGTTCTGCCCCTGCAATCGCTGATTGAAACGTATTTAATAAGTTCGACAGTTGATTAAGTGGACGGAAAAATTGACGCGTGTATGTGACAAATGCCGCAATAATTCCGACAGTTACTAGACCTTTCACAGTCAAAAATGCCCCTGTACCTATGACGACCGCTAGCCCTAAGTTATTCATAAAGTTGTTGATTGGCCCTAGTAAGCCGGACGTTATTTCGGCGCGTTGTGCTGAATTTCGAAGGTTGTTATTTTGTAATCGAAAAGTTTCGATTGCTTGCTGCTCTTTACCGAAAAGTGTAACGACCTCTGCACCTGTTATCATTTCCTCAATCGTTCCATTTAGCTTTCCTAAATCGCGTTGACGAGCTGCATAGTTTTTACTACTGCGCTTGACAATTTGTTTAGTTGTGAAAACAATCAAAGGGATAATAATGAGCGTAACAATAGCCAATTGCCAGCTCAAGACAAACATCGCGATGCTCACTCCGATGACTGTTAAAATCGACGATACGATTTGTGTTACACTCTGGGCTAACGCTGTATTCAAATTATCAATATCATTGGTCACACGGCTCATTAAATCACCGAGTGCGCGTTGATCAAAAAACTTCACTGTTAATGTTTGCAGTTTTTTAAATAGTTCAAGACGTAATGTGCGAATCGTTTTCATCGCGACATGAATCATGACATACGTTTGTAACCAAGTAAAAATAGATGCGACAGTAAATATACAGGCAAGAACAATACTAAGTCGAATTGTCCCTCCTATTTGCTTTTTCATAATGTAGTCATCCACAATATGTCCGATTAGATATGGTCCAGCTAAGCTTAAACATGTCGAAGCAATCACGAAAAATACCGAACAGTACAATCCTACTTTTTGTTGTTTGATATAGTGCCATACACGTAAGAGCGTTGTTTTTTGATTTTGAGCTTTTTCTGCTGGTCCGCCTATTCGTGGTCCACGTCCAAAATTCATTTGCTTTGATTGACTTTGACTCATTGTCGTTCACCAGCCTTTTGCTGAGAAGCATAGATTGCTTTGTACGGTTCATTATTTTGTACTAATTGCTGATGCGTTCCTTGCCCAACAATTTCGCCATCCTCTAACACTATAATTACATCTGCCTGTTGAATGGAAGTAATTTTAGATGCAACAATAAATGTTGTTGTTTCTTGAAATTGCTCGTTAATCGCCTGCTGTACTTGCTTTTCAGATGCGCTATCTAGAGCGGACGTTGTATCATCTAAGACAAGGATAACTGGCTGTCTTACAAATGCGCGGGTTAGTGCTATGCGCTGTTTTTGACCGCCAGATAAGTTCGTTGCCCCTTGTGACAATTCATGTGCTAGCCCTTGTTCAAGTTTCGCAACAAATTCAGTTGCACAAGCTGCATCAAGTGCCAGCTGTAATTCCTGTTGTGTCGCTTCTTCCTTCCCAAAACGTATATTTTTTTCAATTGTCCCTGAAAATAGTAAAGCCTTTTGCGAGGTAAACCCAATATGTTTTCGTAACGTTTCCAATGCATATTGATGTAATGGCTTTCCATCTAGCAAAATAACTCCACTTGTCGGGTCAACTAGTCGTGGTAATAGTTTTACTAGTGTTGATTTACCACTCCCCGTTTTACCAATTATCCCAATTGTTTGCCCCACCTTTACAGAAAATGTAATGTTTTTCAGGACATCCTCCGAATTTTCATAATAGCGGTAGCTTACATTTTGGAAGTCTATCATTCCTTGGATGGACGTCGTAATCGGCTGGGCTACTTCTGTCACTGCCACTTCCCTATTTAGGACGTCCACAATACGCTCCCCTGAAGGAAGAGCACGAGCAATTTGCATTAGCACCATACTGGAAGACATGAGTCCATTTAAAATAATCGTTAAATAGTTTATAAACGCAAGTATGACACCAACTTGCAAAGTATCTGTTTCCACTTTAATGGCACCTAGCCAAAGTGCCGCAACAATGCCGATATTGACGACAAACATCGTAAACGGTACAAGTATTCCTACTATTTGTTCTGCCGTAATAAAACGTTTCGTTAGCGTGTCATTGTGCATAGCGAACTGCTCTACCTGATGCTTTTCACGTCGAAACGCTTTCACCACACGGATACCCGCTAAATTCTCCTGTAATTTTGTATTAACCCCGTCAATAGCCTCTTGTACTTTTCGATATAAAACACCTGAATATTTTGTAAAAAAATACATGGCCATTATTAAAATCGGCACAATTACTAGTAAAATAGAAAATAACTCGCGAGCTGTTACAAAAACAATAATAACAGCACCAATAAATAACAGCGGGCCACGAACAAAAATACGTAACGTCATCATAAACGCACGTTGAACACTTTCCACATCACTTGTTAAAATGGTAATGAGCTTACCTGTAGTGAAAGTATCACGTCCCTTTGCCGAATACGTCATCATTTTTTCATACAACGATTGACGAATATCAGAGGCAAAGTGAATAGCCGCCTTGGAACTATAAAAAGAGCACCCAATCCCCCCTACTAGTCCAAGAACCGCACTCATCAGCATTAACACGAACATTTTAAAGACATATGGATTGTCACCATTTGCTATTCCTGTATCAATCATATGTTGCATAATGGTTGGTTGGATTAAATCCATCGTTACCTCAAGCACCATTAAAATAGGGGCAATCAGTGTAAAAAATTTATAGGGCCCTAAATACCTCCCTAACTGTTTAACTACTTGCATTCTTTCGTCTCCGTTCCTTGTAAATCACATACGCTATTCATTATAACTGAAAATCATTCCCAATTGGCAACTGAATTCAGTTGCATTCAGTGACAGGCACTTAAACAATTTTCTGGCTAGAAAGTAAAAATCCACTTGAACTTCTGCGGGAACTCACATACAGAAAGTCACAACATACGGCACAAAAGCGGGAGTTGTGACTTACATAATGCTACGCAAAAGCCAAGTGGATAGAGTGACAGGCACTCAAACAATTATATTATATTAAATTACAAGTCATCGAAGCCGTTATCTTCTACATTTACTTTTACATATTGACGGGATCGTTGCTCAAAGAAATCTGTCTTTCCTAAGTCTACATCCTCATATGCTTTAATCCATTTTAATGGATTTTTTCTATACCCCTCAAACGGACGCTCTACCCCTAGTTGGTGGCAACGTACATTCGCATAAAAATGGACATAATCATGGACATCTTCCACATCGAGTCCTTCGATTTTTTCACCTATGACTTCATTTGCCCAATCGATTTCAAGTTGAACCGCTTCGCGGAAAATCTCCTGCACACGCGCCGCTCGTTCTGGTGTATCATATTCAGGAAATTCCGCTAGCAATTCCTGATAGATTTTCACAAATAAATCCACATGTAGCTGTTCATCACGGTTGATATAATTGATCATTGTTGACGAAGCCACCATTTTTTGATTGCGCGCTAAATGATAGAAGAAGGCAAAGCCTGAATAGAAAAATAAGCCTTCTAAAATAACATCATAGACAATGGCCTCTAACATATTTTCAACGTTTGGTTCCTCTGCAAATGCTTGATAGCCTTTCATAACGAAATCATTGCGACGTTCTAACACTGGCTCCGTGCGCCAAAAGTCAAATGTCCGGTCTTGTTCATCTTTATTTACAATACTGGATAAAACATAAGAATAGGAATGATTATGAATCACCTCTTGTTGCGCTAAAATAATCATTAAGGCATTAAGGCTCGAATCCGTTAAATAGTCCGCCACCTTGCCCGCAAAATCCGTTTGTACACTGTCTAAGAGCGCTAGTAAACCAATAATTTTCAAAAATGATTCCTGTTCATCCGCTGATAAAGTTGGAAATTGTTTGACATCATTGCTCATATTAATCTCAAAAGGTGTCCAAAAGTTCCCAAGCATTTTTTTATATTTTGGGTACGCCCAACTAAAACGCACATCATCCCAGTTTAAAATATTAGAAGAGCGCCCGTTCACAATGGCTGTCGAACGGTTTGGCGCCTCCTTATCCATCATTTTTCGTTTCGTAATTGTTGTCATTTTCTATTCCTCCTAGCTCGCACAAGACTCACATTCTAGCAATTCAACGGATGTTGAACGCACATAATAAGTCGTTTTCACGCCACTTGCCCAAGCATTAAGATGTAAAGCAAGTAAGTCTTTTGCCTGAATCGTATTTTGCACATATAAATTAAGCGATATGCCTTGGTCAATATGACGGGCACGTGCTGCATTTTGTTTAATCGTCCAGTTTTGATCAATAAAGTAAGCAGACTTATAATACCAAGTCGTTACGGGTGATAAGTCCGGTACTGTAACAGGAATTTTGTAATCCTTTTTCTCCTCGGAGTAACTCTTTTGGAAAATCGGATCAATCGTTGCCGTACTGCCTGCCAAAATAGATGTCGATGAATTTGGTGCTACTGCCATTACATACCCATTGCGCATTCCATAATTCGCGACATCCGCACGCAATGCTTGCCACTTGTCACTGTTGTAGCTACGCTTGTCAAAATAAGCACCTGTTTGCCAGTCAGAGCCCTCAAATAATGGGTAAGCTCCTTTTTCTCGCGCAAGTGCACTCGATGCACGAATCGTTAAGTATGCAATATGCTCGTATAATTTATCAGCATAGTCAACTGCCTCATCCGACTCCCATTGAATTTCCTTCAAGGCAAGTAAATGATGCCAACCAAATGTCCCTAGCCCAATTCCACGATAACGAGCATTAGTACGCTCCGCTTGTTTCACAGGAATAGTATTTAAGGCAATGACATTATCTAACATGCGCACTTGAATCGGTATTAAACGCTCTAACACACCAGCCGGAACAGCCTTCCCTAAATTGACAGAAGATAAATTACATACAACAAAATCTCCAGGCTTACGACGTGTCACAATCACATCATCTTCTAACGTAATGGATTCGAATTGCGTTGGCGACATGTTTTGGAAAATTTCAGTACATAAATTTGAACTATAAATCATCCCTTCGTGCTTATTTGGATTCATGCGATTTACTTCATCGCGGTAAAACATAAATGGTACACCTGTTTCCAACTGTGAACGCATAATACGCTTCATAATATCGATTGCGGGCACCACTTCTCGACTTAATAGTGGATTGGCAATGCACGACGCATATTTATCTCGGAAAGAGCCTTGTCCTTTTTGCTCATCATAACAATCTTCGAGTGAGAAGCCCATTACCTCACGTACTTCATGTGGGTCAAATAAATGCCACTCTCCACGCGCTTCGACTGCTTCCATAAAAATATCTGGTAAACATAAACCAGTGAAAATATCATGTGCGCGTAATCGTTCGTCTCCATTATTTAAACGTAAATCTAAAAACGTAAAGACATCTTTATGCCAAACATCTAAATAAACAGCGATTGCGCCTTGGCGTTGACCAAGCTGATCCACTGACACCGCTGTATTATTGAGCTGTTTGATCCAAGGCAGTACTCCACTAGATGCGCCTTTAAACCCTTTAATAGAGGAGCCGCGACTACGGATTTTTCCCATGTAAACGCCTATACCGCCCCCGTATTTCGATAATGTTGCAACATCTGTGTTCGTATCATAAATACTTTGTAAACTATCATCTACCGTATCAATAAAGCAGCTTGAAAGCTGGCCATGTGTTTTTCCGGCATTTGACAATGTCGGTGTTGCAACCGTCATATATAAATTACTCATCGCCCAATACGATTCTCGTACTTTTTCTAAGCGGTTTTCCGTTTCATCTTGCATCAATGTCATTGCAATGACCATCCAACGCTCTTGCGGTAATTCTACAGGTGTTTTTGTATAATCACGCACAACATAGCGGTCCATTAACGTTTTTAAACCGATATACGTAAACAGTTCATCACGACTCTGTTCAAGATAAGACGCAAGCTCGACTAGCTCTAGTTCACTATACTTCGTCGTTAAACAGTCATGATAAAGCCCTGCCTCGGTATAGCGAGCAAGTTGCTCTGGAAATACCTTATAGACATCTTCCACCCCAACGCCACGACGGGTAGCAAATTGATCATACAATTTTTCTAAGTAAATTTGGGCAGCAACAAATGTCCAATATGGCTCTTCCTCATCAATAAGACTAAGTGTTTGTAAAATCATCGCATCCGCCCAAGCTTCAAATGTAGCATTGTCATTTTTTCGTAGCCATCTATCCGATAATCTTACAAAGCTTTCAAGCTCCTCCTCTGTGTAACTTTTCTTTAACTTAGCCATCTGTTGTTCGATTTGAATTGTCATATTCCCATTCTCTCCCTTTCTATCAGCGCACACAAAAAAGCGATTACACACCATGTTTCGGTTGCGTAATCGCTGTAAAATCGGAAATGGAAATGAAGGACATGTACACATCGAAGTGGACAAATCTCTCGCCTCCACTTCTCAATCCCCGAAGATGTGTTGCTGTCTTGAACAACTCGGCAGGTCTCCTGGCTCATGCTTCCTTCAAATAATTGCCTTCCCGTTCTTTCACAGTGGCATCCTAATTATTTGTCAGCACTTACAGTTGCGGGGACAGCTTCGGCTTTAGATATCTCTATTTCCGAATTCCCTTTTAAACCATACTGGTACCGCTTGTCCAATATACTATATATAGTGTTTTAACTCCTAAACAAATCTAACATATTGTGTTTAACGTTTCAATAGGCGTTTTGCCCCTTGTATTCTCGTAAACGCTACTTTTGCTCGAAGCAAGCCCTATTCCAATGCAGTTTTACGCAGTTTCTCAAAATTTCTAGTAAAAATTTTTTGTGCCAGTTGCTCTTTTTCTGGATTGATTCCTAGTAAAATTACCGCACATGGCCCTGCTGTTTTTCCTACATCCAACGAACTTTTAATTTGTTGCTGCCCAAAAAGTCTTGAAAATTCTGCTTGTAAGCCTTGAGAACCTACCGGCCAAACTTGTTGCACAATTTCCTCGCGCCAAGCTTGGTAAATGGGTTGTAGTTGGGCCACATCTTCAGGCTGCGCAAGCACTTCATTGCCAACGAGTGGCAGTCCATACGTATACCAAATCAGGTTGTCACGAACAAATGGCGACCTTGTTTGTATTTCACCTAACATGGTTACAGATAATCCCGATTGCACTGTCGGCATATTGGATTCTGAACTGCCATTTACAGGTGGACATGGTAGACCTGCTTCTTCAAAAACTTGCGCAAGTCCTACGACATAACGAGACCACGCCTCATCACCTGAAAAGTTGGCAAGAATAATATGACTGGGTAGAGCATCGCCTGCAAGCTGTTCTAGAAAAGTGACGCGCCCAGTTAAATAGGCCGTTAATGTATCCGGAGCCGATACGACATCTTGAGGTTTTTCTCCGATGGCAGCAGCATTATCTGTTGTAACAATCAGATTCCCTATTTTTACTGCATTTCTCAATTTGCTCGCCCTGCCTTACGAACAAACACTTTCGAGAGTATTGGCATCACGACAGCGACAATCAATAAATTGATGACAGTTGCCATGAAAATACTCGCTAATGAGCCCCAGAAAAACGCTGGACTAATGATGAAATAAAATGGGAGTGGTGCGATCACACCGTTCAATATAAGCGCAACCGGCCATTTCCAAAAATGCATACCTTTTTTGTGCATCACACCGAATAGCCATACAACAATAAACATTTCGGCCGCAATAATAAGATGCAATGGTCCAAGCTGAAAACCAGATGTCAGTGCTGTAATCAAATGACCGATTAACCCTGCTACTCCTGCCAATACAGGCGATAAAAATGCAACGCTTAAAAATGCTGGCGCTGAGTCGAGTGCCGCCGATGATACAAAAGACGGAATTTTAATAACTGCCCCAACTGCACAAATCGCCGCAACCATGGCTGTTAATGTCAAACTCATTAATTTTTGTCGATTCATTCCATTTCCTCTTTTCTACAAGTATTCTCCTCGTTTATTTAATACGTTCTGCAATGCCATACCAAATACGATTTACTTGTTTTGCTTCTGCAAATAACGCCTGATACAAGCGACCACACGTGTCACGCAATAGTCTTGCTTGCTTTTCCATCGGTACAACACCACGTCCCATATCGGTTACAATCATATACACTACACAGTTTTTTTCAAGGCTTTTAAGTGTTGTCAAAATGTGATGGATAATGGCTTCATCTTCCTCCAAATTGCGTTTTACGAGCCATTGTTCTAAATTTTTAATAATTAGTGCATCACAATCAGGTGCAACATCTGGTAGTTCGCCATCAATTATCGTATAGTGATAATCTTTTAGTAATCGCTCTACATAAGCGGTTTTTCCGTTATAGGCTCCTCCGATAAAGACATGCATCTAGCTCCCTCCTTCCAAGCTGCTCGGGAAAACGTTAGCGTAAATAGGCGATTATGGGGTACTTGATATGACCAAAAAGCCTCTTGTTGTGGAGCAAATGCAACAAGTAACGCTCGCACCACCCCACCATGAACAACGAGATAATAGTCATCCTCATCTTTTGGTAACGCTAAAAAACCTGCGACTACTCGCTCACAAAACTGATCAAATCTTTCACCTTTTGGTGGCGCATTTTTCATTGGGTCATCTAACCATCTACGGTACCGAGAATCTGTCTTTAATTGGTCATATGTTTTGCCTTCAAAATCACCAAAATTCGTCTCTCGAAATCTCGCATCGGCTATATAGCTAGCTTGTGGAAAATAACATTTCGCTGTTTCTTGACAACGACGTAAATCACTGCCATATACTTTTCTGACAGAATCATTGACTATTGGAAGCACCGACGCATGTGCTAAGGAAGAATCTGTCCAGCCAATATAACGCTTTTCCACATTTTCTTTTGTTGGTGCATGTCTCATTAAACGAACAGTAACAATGTCACCCATAGCACAACCTCCATTCCTTCGATTGAAGCACCTAGCAAGTCCCCAGAAACTCCGCCAAAATTACGCACTGTAAACTGCCGAAACAATACAAATGCTATGACTAAAACGACCATTAATAGCAATGGCACCATTGAAAAGCTTAAAACTACGAACACACCACAATAAGCAAGTATAAGCGTAAGGAACATCAAGCTTATCAGTAAACGATGATGTATATGTGTTTTAAAAAAATAAGCAAGTCCTTTTTCCTTCGAACATTGTAACGATAGAAAATAGAAACTCATTCCTACACGTGTCAATAAAGGGATAAAGACAAGCATCCATAATGAAAGTTTGTTCTGTACAAAAAGTTCATGTAGCACAACGAATTTTCCTAACACTAGAAATAACACAGATAGTACACCAAATGCCCCAACTCGCGGATCATCTAAAATTTCAAGTCGCTTGTCGCGATCGCGATAAGAAAAATAAGCATCTCCCATATCGATAAAACCGTCTAGATGCAAGCCTCCTGTAAATAATGCAAATAAACCGATAATCATAAATGTTAAGAGGACTTCACTGCTGGCTGTCCATTGTGTTAAACAGTAGATTATCGCTGCAACAACAGCTCCCATCAGCGCACCTATCCAAGGTAAAAATGCAAACATTCCAGTAATTGTCCGTTTAGATAACGGAATTTCTTTATGTACAGGCAAAACTGTAAAAAATTGAAATCCCAGCAATACACTGTGCCATATAGTTTTCATCGCCTTGCCTTCTTTCTTTCGTGTTATCTCAACCAATTTTTATTCATGCGAAAATTAAAAAATCTAGAAGACTCATTGCCAATAGGACACGAAAAGCAAACGTTTACAGGAGCAACGTAAAGTCATCTCCCATGCTACGTGCCTTCTAGAAATTCCCGTTCGCTTCTTTTTGCGTGTCAATCACACCATACAAAGCTTTAAGGTTATTTCCATTTCTTGACGATACCATAATTGATTTCATAGGCTTCCTGTGAAATCGAAACAAGCCATTGATGGAGATTGCCGAGCAATTGGCGGTACAATTCGACCTCCTCATTTCCATATGGCGGTTCATCAAAAAGTTCATTGGAAACGACAAAAAGCGTCACCTTTTTGTCAAGTAACGTCAACACTGCACTTTTCATAAACCATATTTTATCCTCTAGACAACCTGGCTTTTCTACACATGGCGTTCCACTATCAAATCCTTCATAAAAGGCATTGGTCAGCCATGTCGTCACACAGTCCCAAAGTACAATATCCCCTTCAACTAACATATGAAAGGCATCCTGTATTTGATAAGGTGCTTCAATTGTATGCCACGCAATCGCTTGTTTTAAACGATCTGCTTGGTGTCGCACTATTCGTTTTTCCATTTCAACATCCATGGCAACACCAGAAGCAATATATATCAATCGTTTGTCCATTAAATCTTTATTTTGATAGCGCAAAACAGCTTCTTGTTCGGCAAAGTGAGATTTACCGCTGCGAACCCCACCTGAAATAAAAATTAGCGGCACTGTTTTCACCTCTCTATTGTAAATGTTGTGTGCTACCAATAACCTTAACGTACCAGCTTTCTTCAGTACGTTCTACGATGGTCATGCTTGTCCCCTCTATATGTGGCGCTGTCCAAAGCTGGTCAATGCCCCGCTCTAATATGGCATTAATTATGCATTTAATCGTTACTCCATGTGACACAATTAAAATATGTTCATGTGGATAACGTTGGGCTATATTTTTTAACGTATACATCGCTCGTTCTGTTACTTCGCCAAAGCTTTCGGTGTGAGTGGCAACAAATTGCGCTGGATAATTGGTATACAGTTCATAGTCAAAACGGTTAATCGCCATAATATTCTCCACTGTTTTCCCTTGCCAATGTCCTAAAAAAATTTCACGTAGATCATCCTCATAGTGAATTGCTAGCTTACGACCTGCCGTTAAATAGTGTAATGTTTCTTTTGCACGACCGCTTGTGCTACTATACGCTGCAGTAAAGGGAATGTTTTTCAATTGTTCGCCAAGTTTTTTAGCATGTAAAATGCCGTTTTCAGACAATGGAGAATCTAACCACCCTTGCAATCGATGTTCTTTATTCCAAACTGTTTCCCCGTGTCGAACTAGATAAAAAGTTGTCACTTTTCTCACCCCTTATTTGCTTTAAACCACGTTTGTAAACAGTTATGTAAATAGGTCATCGCTGTTACATCCTTAATGCCGATGCGGAACCATTCACCATTTAATCCCATAAAGTTTTTTGTATGGCGCAGGACAATTCCTTGCCCTAAACAAAAGCTAAAAAATGTATCTGGATGTTGGTTGCTTGGCAATGAAAAGCATACATAGTTTGTCACACTATTGGTCACACGGCATCCGTTATCTTGCAAAAAACGTCGGAGCCATTCTCTTTGAGTTGTGGCATAGTCGATTGCCTGTTGACAATAATCATGCTCATCCAAACAGCCCGCACCGATAACAAGCGCAAATGCGTTGAGATTCCAATGTGACAACATTGCTTTTAGCTCTGAAACAATGATTTTGCTTGCAACTAAATAGCCGAGTCTTAACCCAGGAATGGCATACATTTTTGTCATTGATCGCACAACAATAACATGTGGATTATGCGCAACTTCGCCAATTAACGAATGATCTTCACTGACCCAATCAATAAATGCCTCATCCAATACGAGTTCACAGGCTACTTCCGCTCCATAAGCTATTAAGCGGAGGAGTTCTTCTTTTTTTGGTAAAACACCTGTTGGATTATTTGGTGTACAGATATATACTGCATCTGCATGTACCATTTCTTGATAAAGACGTGCCATTGGTAATGTATAGTTTATAACGTCATCCACAACAATTGACACAACATTCGCCCCGGCAGCCTTTAGCGTCCGTTCGTACTCCGAAAATGTCGGATGAATCACAATAACACGTTTATTTACATAGCGTCTGGCTAACACAGTAAATAACTCTGATGCCCCATTCCCTAAGACGATTGACTGTTTTTCAATGCGATGAAAATGGGCCACCTTTGTTAAAAAAGGTTCACCATCTGGATCTGGGTAACGCTGGATTAATGGATAAAATGTGCGCCAGCGTGCCTCAACAAAAGGAGGAGGACCTGCTGCATTGACATTCTCACTAAAATCAAATACTTCTGTCGGCATTTTCAGCCCGAGCTGCTGATAGACATTTTGCGGATTTGCTCCATGATTAGGTAATTGCAAAAATTAACACCTCCATTGCTAACATAACAAGCGTAAAGAGCAGTGTAGCAATTCGCATATGAGTCACAGATGTTGCAATATGCTCTTTCGTTAACGGTACAAGTTTTTCACCCATCGTCGCTCTATACGATGCAACACCTTGATATGTATTTTTCCCGCCGAGTTGTACGCCTAACTGTACAGCAGTTGCTGCTTCCAAATAACCGCTATTTGGACTAGGATGTTTTTTAGCATCCTGTACCCAGCGTTTTAAGCGTTTGCCAAGCGAAACCGTTGTTTCATTTTTTGTACCAAGTACCATCAACAATCCTGTTAAACGACTAGGAATAAAATTTAGGACATCATCAAGTCTTGCGGCAAACATACCAAAATCTTTGTATTTTTCATTTTTATAGCCAATCATTGAATCTAACGTGTTTACTGCCTTGTATCCCCATAAACCAATTGCCCCAAATAAAAATGCATAAAAGAGTGGCGCGGTTACACCATCACTTGTATTTTCAGATACTGTTTCTACTACACCCCGAACAATTTCATCCTCATCAAGCTGATCGGTATCTCGCCCAACAATCCACGATAATTTCACACGTGCCTCTGCAAAATCTCCTTGGACAAGAGGCTCATAGACAGCTATTGCTGCTTCTTTTAAACTACGCTGTGCTAGTCCAACGCCAATTAATAACCCCTCTATTAGAATTCCAAACACGATGTTCACTTGATAACTAAGCACTACAATCACGGTTACAACAAACATGGTCGTTCCAACGACAGCAAGCGCCATAATCATCCCACGAAATTTTCGCATATTGCCCTTATTCCACAAGGCGGTTTGCGCTTGAATAAGTTTGCCTATCCACCGTACTGGATGTGGCATTTTGGGAGGATCACCGACAACTAAATCAAATAATAAGCCAATGATACAGGCAATCACTAATAACATCATAGTGGATTCGCCTCTTTCTCTTTTTTGTATTTTTGGATGGCCTCACGCATCGTTTCATAAACACCATGTCCAATCACTTTGCCCAACATTGTGATAGGGCCTGCATATTGATGGAAATCGCCTTCTTCTGTCGATGCAATAAGCAAACTATCCGTTGACGTGCCTGTTGCTAATGTACCCGTAGTAGGGTCCGTAATATTTTCATCTATTAGTGCTTTAACCTTTGCCTCTGTCGTAGAGATCATTGCCTGGAACAGCGCCTCATCCGATAGTTTCCCATTGATTAGCACCCACGTATTAATCGTTCCAGCGTGATATTGCTCTTGTCGATGAAATGCACGTGTAATATCGACGGCATTGCCCAAGCCTGCCGTTATCATAACAACTAGATGCAACCCTTCATATGTAAATTCACGTATTGTTGCGAAACGAGCGTCTACCGCTGTCATCATCGCAACGGTTTTGTCGATGGGAAAACCCGCTGATTGCAAAAAACACCGTAATTCATGATGTGGTTTTCGTTCATCGTACGTTTTGGGTACAGAGCGATTCAGCAGATGTGTATAGTAGCCAAAGCCTGGATTATGCATCGCTGACGAGACAACTTTCATCGGAGTTGTTGTTTGAATCGTAACATAATTATCTATTATTTTTATATCTTCCATACGTACAATCATGATCTACTTACCTCCATTATTGATTATATAATTTATTGGTTATTCACTACTCCCTTTCAAACGGGAGAACCCATATTTTGTAGCGGAGGTAAATAAAAAAACAAATTCTTACAAGAAGAATTTGTACTGTTCATTCTTTAATTATGAATACACTGCAAATTTGAACCTTCTGAATTTTTTGTATAGTACAAAATAACAACTTCATCGTATTGAAATTATTTATTTCTTTGAAATTGTATCATAACTTTGATGTTTGCAACATTCATTTTAGCTAATTTTCTTATTGCTTTTGCTTTAAATTTTTAAATCGAATAATTGAACCGGCTATAATAAAAACCCAACCAATCCCAACAAATACAATTTTCATAGATTTCGTCGATGCTGGTAAAATGTCCATAATGGTTAAACAGACAACTAAAATACCGATAACTGACAAAATCATACCCATTGAAAAACTTTTCAATCTATTACGACCTCCTATCTATGTACGAACTCGATTTTACAGCATTACTGTATAAAAGAAAACTCTATTCCTTCTAGTAGTGTTTGATTTTTCGGAGGCATTCATACATCCATGTAACTACCAAAATGAAAAAGCTGCCTTATAAGCAATGAATGCATTACTTATAAGGTAGCTCCGTTTTATTTTTAGATAATTTTATCGTTATCATAAAACTATCGTATTGAGTTCACTTATGCTTGCACTTGTGCAAAGAATTCTCCATATAGTGCTTGTAAAATTCGATTTTCATACTCTTGTAGAACACCGAATACAAGACTTACTTCAGACGAGCCTTGATTAATCATTTCAATATTAGCTCCAGTTTTAGATATGGCTGTTGCTGCACGTGCCGCAAGACCTGTGTTATTACGCATCCCTTCCCCAACAATCACAATCATTGAGAATCCATGACGCATTTGGACATCATCTGCCTGCAATTCATTTTTCACACGCGTTAAAATACGCGCTTCATTTTCTGGTGTTAGTTGGTTGGATCGCATAATTACCGAAATATCATCTAAACCAGATGGAGTATGTTCATATGAAATATTTTCATCTTCTAAAATTTGTAGAAGCTTACGACCGAACCCTACTTCACGGTTCATTAAATATTTTGACACATATAACGTTGAAAAGCCGCTGTCTGCCGAGATACCTGTAACCGGACGACCTGTAGCAGGACGACTCGGTACAATTCGAGTACCTGGGGCTGAAGGATTATTTGTATTTTTTATGTTAACTGGCACCCCAATCTTATAGACAGGCATTAATGCTTCATCATGGAAGACAGAAAAGCCCGCATAGGATAATTCGCGCATTTCGCGATACGTTATTTCTTTAATTTCTACTGGATCATTCACGACTTTCGGATTTGCGGAAAATACACAATCCACATCCGTAAAGTTTTCATAAAGCTCCGCTTCAACAGCAGCTGCTAAAATAGAGCCTGTAATATCCGAGCCTCCGCGATCAAACGTACGCAATATGCCCGCTTTAGTGTAACCGAAGAAACCTGGGAAAACAATAATTTCTTTTGTATCTTTTAATGGCGCTAAATTTGTATAGGCTTCAGGTAAGGCAAACGTACGCTCAGGTAAATCATTGACGACCAAACCTTCTTTTGGACTTACATAGCGTGCTGACATACCGATAGAGTTAAAATACGCTGCAATAAGCTTGGCATTGTTATCTTCTCCAGCCGCTTTTAAGCTATCAATAAATAATTCTTCATTGGAAGGATCACCTTGCACACGTTCGCGCAAGTCTTCTGTAATAACGTCACAAATCGTATGATCTAGTTGTAAACCGTCAGCAATAGACTTGTAACGATTGACTACTGTTTGTAGTTTTTCTTCTATATTTTCATTTTGTAATGCCGCATTCGCTAAGTCAATTAGTAAATCTGTTACTTTTATATCATCACCAGAACGTTTTCCTGGTGCTGAAACGGCTACGATTTTGCGTGCCGGATTAGATTTTACAATGTTTGCTACTTTTTGAATTTGTTCTGCACTTGCTACAGATGTTCCACCAAATTTACATACGATCATATCTATCAAATCCTAACTTTTTAAAATAATGTATTCCTCCAAAAAACAATTGAATGTACACAGTGTACAAATTATCGTTCTCTACGTCAATACAATTTAAAAAATTCACGCAATTCGTCGATAGAAAAATGGACAATTTTCGCACTGTTTGATTTATTATACGGATTTCATATGAAATAGTTAAGGTTTTTATAAATTTTTTTCGCATATGTCACATAATCGTGTAAATTTTCGTTTGAACTAGCTTAAATGCGCTATATGAGCATGGCGATTACAATTGTTCATGAAAAGACGCGCTTCAAATTAGCTCGTCTCCTTTATTAAATGGTGTCCAACCGCTTCCTATCATACGTCGCTACCTGAAAACTGTTTTTTATGACTAATGAAGAGAGCGCTTACTGTCATTATGATATGCTACAATCATCATTATGTCTGTGCTATTTGATAATGAATTTGCTTGCAACAATTTAAAAATGCCATCTTATACTAAGATGGCATTTTTTGTGCGCTTACCTTTTTGTCTATTGTGTTATAACCTTTCCCATTTCCTTTTGTACCTGCTGGAAATACAGAAGCTTTCGTCTTTCTTCTATATAATGAAGCAAACGCTTACTTCCTTTTTGTTTTTAGTAAAATAGCTGTCTTTTTACATTTTGTTGCCATTATTTCTGTGATACAAAAGATTAGTAACTCAAATTTACGGGCTACTCACTTTATGTTTATATGAAAAAGCAAAAATCTACCACATAGTTCTCGCCAATCACCACATGTGATGTTAAAATAAACTAATATTTAGCAATAATAGATTCATTATCTTTAAATAATATAAGACAAAGCAAGTGACTTTATTTATAAAGCCAATGAGCACATTGTGGGCTTTTCTCTTATTTTATTTAAGTACTGAAAAAGAATATCAAACTGTTAAGCCATATAGTTTGATAAAGGACACTACAAGTAGATGAATACTTATTGCAAAAGATAATAGTTATAAAAGCAAGATGTTAATACCCCATTTGGTGTTAGTCGACCATATCACTATTTATCTCTATCACTTTTGCTTCCTTAAAGCAAAGTTAATTTATCGAAATAGATGGAGGATTTGTATGCGTATTAAGACAAGACTTATTCTTGTTACTTCAATTTTTGTGTTATCAATCATGGCCGTCGGTAGTTTCGGGACATGGTCTTTATCGAAAATTGTCTCACAAAATAATGATGTAAATAATTTAATGGAAATTAAAGTGATTACGAAGCAAATACAATATCGGCTTGCCGGTCTCTCAAATGATGAGCGAGCATTACTATTAACTAATGATCCAACATTTGTATCACAAATGGAGGAAAAATCAAACGATATCATACAGCAATTTAATCAATTATATTCCTTTTCCATCATATCTTCAGAGCAACAGACCATTGATGACATTAAGGAAAATTACGAAGAATATTGGAATCAAGTTCAATTAGTTATTCACAATCATACGATTGACCCTAAGAAAGCTGCTGACATTCATTTTGGAGAAGAACGAAGAATACGGAAAGAAGTACTTGACCCTTCGTTTGAACGTTTTATTGCACAAATAGATCAACAAACAGAAGTAGCAAGCGCCAGCTTAAAATCGCAGTCTAAAATGAGCCAAGCACTTCTACTCGGGGTTGCCATAGTTGCCACAGTATCTGGAATCATATTAGGCGTTTTACTTTACCAATCCATTTTAAAACCATTGCGCCAACTAAACATTCAGATGAACGATATCGCGCAAGGAAACGGCGATTTAACTAAAACTATCCAAGTAAAAAACAAAGATGAATTAGGGGAAGTAGCTGCTTCATTTAACCACTTCATTTCTTCATTAAAACAGATGATGACACAAATTAGCTCTTCATCCGAGCGAGTAGCAGCGTCTTCCGAAGAGTTTTCTGCGAGTGCGGAACAATCAAAACGATCTTCGCATCAAATTACGGAAAATATACAAGATGTCTCGACTAGTATGGATAGCCAAGCGAACATTTTACACGAAAGCACTATTGCCATCGTGCAAGCATTGCAAAGTTTAGAAAGTATGACACATTATACAGCTGATGTTTCAGAAGATACGAATGAAGTTAGTATACAGGCGGATCAAGGAGAAAAATCCGTTAAAGAAATTGTTTCGTCCATGGAGGCCATTGCACAATCGGTAGACGAAACAGATAAAAATATCAATTCACTTGCTGAAGATGCTGTCAAAATTGGTGAAATCACAACATTGATAAATGACATTGCCAATCAAACAAATCTTCTTGCCTTAAATGCGGCCATTGAAGCTGCACGTGCAGGAGAGCATGGAAAAGGATTTGCCGTAGTTGCAGAAGAAGTACGGAAATTAGCTGAACAATCCAGTGGCTCGACAAATCAAATCAAAGCACTCATTACACGTATTCAAGAGACAACCAATGAAACCGTTCAAACGATACAAAAAGTGAAAACAAATGTCGGAAGTGGGGTTCAATTAACCTCTACTACTTCCGTACAATTTCAAGATATTAGGCAATCCATTGCCCATGTCACTGGTAAAGTACAAGAAATAGCTGCCACAACAGAACAACTAACAGCCGATTTTACAACAGTTACCCAACAATATGAAATCGTTTCTTCACTCTTTAAGGAAAATTCCGAAAGTACACACGAAGTGGTCGCTGCAACAGAAGAACAGTTAGCTTCTATGGAAGAAATTCAAAGCGTTGCGCACACATTAACGAGCATTTCGGATGCGCTTAATCAGATGGTACGTAGCTTTAAAATCTAAATGACAAATAACACCCTAATTGATGTATGAAATAACCATCATTAGGGTGTTGTTTTTATTATCGTTCGTTTCTTTTAGGATTAGAACTTGCCTACAGTGTGTTCGAAGTCAAATCTTCTTCTGCACCTCATTTTATGATTTCGCCATTAATTTTCTTTTAATACGAAGGGACACAAGCTCTAAGATGATGGCGACAATAAGAGCGCAATACGTAATCATCCCAACTTCGTGTAAATCATAGTAAAAACTAGAAGCCATAAATAACTCAAAGCCAATACCACCTGCCGCCGCCGCTGCACCCATCGCCACTGCCACACCATAGTTCGTTTCAAAGCGTAAGAAAATCCACGACACCATATAGGACGAAGACTGCGGAACGACAGCATGCCATACAATATGCCACCAATTCGCTCCTGACGCCCGCAATGCTTCTATAGTACCTTCTTCTAACTCCTCAAATGATTCAGCAAATGCCTTTGTTAAGTAAGCAATGGTATGTAGCATCATCCCAAGTACACAAGCAATTGCACCGAGACCTGCAACAATCGCAAAGATTAACACCCACAGAACTGTAGGTACAGCTCTAATAAATGAGTTAAAAGCGATTATTCCATTTGACACCATTGAAGGTGCTAAGTTTTTCGCGCTAAAGATAGCAAGGAAAAAGGAGATGACTGCTCCTAAAATCGTTGCTAAAAAAGCTAAAGCAAGTGTCATACTAATTTGCTTTAACGCTGTAGCAAATGTAATTTGATGAAAGGCTGGTTCTAAAAACATCATCTTTAAATTACCTAGCGTTAAGGAAATGGCTGTTGACCATGTAATGGTCCCATAATCAAGGAAAAATGGTCCAATTAGTGTAAACAACAATAGTGCCCATAATACAAGACGCATGACGATATTCGCCTTTGTCGTTTTAGTGATTTGAATTCGACCATTTCTTACTTTGACATTTGTCTCTAAAGGTGACACGTGCATTAAGAGATCACCTTCCTTACTTTGTTTGATGTAAATTCAATAATAAAAACAACCGCGATAATCATAATGGTAATAAGCCCCAGCATATTATAATCCAGTTTTTTATAGTAAAGATCAAATAAATAACCAATACCTGTACCTGTTAATAATCCAACTAATGTCGCACTTCGAATATTGGTTTCAATCATATAAAATATCCAACTAAGCATCTGAGGCATCGTATCTGGTAATACGCCTTTCCATACCATTTGAAAATAGGTAGCCCCTGTAGCCATTAACGCCTCTACTCCGTCTGAACTTGCCTCATCAATTGTTTCAATAAACATCCGAACTAAAAAGCCAAACGTCGAGAAAAATAGTGCGAAATAGCCCGTTATAACATTATGTCCAAATGAAATAACAAGAACAAGCGCCCATGCGATTACTGGAACATTACGAAAAATGGATGCAATGAACCTTGCTACAAAGCCGAAGAAACGATTGAATTGTGTCGTTTGCGCCCCCAATATGGCAAAAAGCAAAGCAAATACGGCTGCTGTAGTAGAGGCTATGACGGATAAAATAATCGTCTCCCAAAGACGTTTTAATACTTTTGGGATATTTTCTATTGTTTCAGCTGAAGGCACTAAATTGTTAATCATCCATGCAAGTGTACTAGGAATCGCGTATAACCCTTCTATTATATTAAACTTTGTAATGGCTGCTGAGCCGTACGTTAATACAATCAGTGCGACCATTACCCCTGTCATTCGCCACTTTTTTCTACGTAAAATATTCGCCTCTGTCATCATACCCTCCGCATCCTCTTATTCCGTAATTAATTCATGTACGCTTGTTCCATAAATGTTACGTATAGCAAGCTGGTTTAACTGCTTCGGTAGATCATCAAATACTTTCTCCCCTTTACGTAATCCGATAATCCGATCAGAATAACGCATGGCAACGTCGACTTGATGTAAATTCACTAACACAGTAATGCCCATAGACTGTGAAATTTCCTTTAAATGATCCATAATAACTTTCGATGAATTGGGATCAAGGGATGCGATAGGCTCATCACATAACAATAACTTTGGCTCTTGCACTAATGCCCTTGCTATCCCTACTCGTTGCTTTTGACCACCACTTAACTGGTCACAACGTTTATAAATTTGATCCTTCATATCCAGCTTCTCTAATATAGATAATGCAAGTCGTTTCTCTTCTTCTGTATAAATACTTAGGACACCTTGCATCGTGGATTTATAACCAAATCGACCATGCAACACATTTTCAAATACCGTCAGGCGGGAAACTAAGTTATAATGCTGAAAAATCATGCCCATTTTCGCACGTTGCTGCCGCATTGCTCTTTTATTGATCGACGTAATATCTTGCTGATCAAAAATGATTTCTCCTTTGGACGGTTCAATCATTCGATTAATGCAGCGTAGTAATGTCGATTTCCCTGCACCCGATTGACCTATAATGGATACAAACTCGCCTTCTTGCAAGGAAAGATTAATATCATTTAACACCATGGACTTATGGTCATAGCTTTTAGCAATGTTATTTAGCTGTAAAATCGTGTTTGCTTGCTCTCTTTCTGGAGCAACAGTAAATGCCGACTGTAGGGGCTGTCTTTCCAATACAATAGTAGTCATTATTCTCTCTCCTTGTATCGTTATTTTATAAAGCTAATAGCATGGAAAATCGCTGAAACTTTTTTGAAAAAGGCTTCTATCTTTAAAGATAAAAGCCCTGTACAGTATTATTTTGATAGTTCGCGAATTGGATTAAACCAAGCATCTTCCACTTCTAAGAAACGCTCGTCCGCCGCCCGATAGAACAATCCCGAATCGCCGGAATCTTTTGGTACAAAAATACTTTTGTTATTGGTTGTTTCATCTGAGATTAAGAGATCTTTTAATGTCTTAATATCTTCTTCGCTTAATACCGACGTATTAACTACGAATGGAGCGTTAAGTACTGGTGTTACCTGTATCAGCACAAACTCTTTTCCTGTTAACGTGTTAAACGGTGCTGCAGCATTATCTTTTACCTTATAAACCGCACCTGGTGTACTTGCTTTTCCTTCCACTAGCTCAACATAAGCTTCCACACATGTATCACAAAATGCTGCGATATCAGAGCGCTCCATCAACATATTGACAGCTGAACCTTGGTGGGAATCCCCAAATAACACTTCTGGATACACTTCATTGCCTTCCATTAAAGCTTCTTCTGTTAAATTTTTATTGCTAAAGTGAGAAATAATTGAACTGGTTGGTACTTTGAAACCTGATGTTGAAGAAGCAGATACGAAAGAAATCGTTTTGCCTTCCGTTGTATCTAACGTATATTGGTCATTCTTTTGATATTGCTCTGCCTTATCCTTTGGAACAGCTAGCCAGCTATAATAGACCGCATCGTCTAACGTACCAGACTCTCCTGATGGTACAACTAAGGGTTCGACATCTTTACTTTTGTCCTTTGCTTCGATATACCCTTGTGCTCCCATAAAAGCAATATGTGCATTGCCATTGGCAATTGATTCAATCGCAATCGCATAATCTGTCGTTAATTTATGTTCTACTTTACGCCCTGTTGCCTTTTCAAAAATGGCACCAAAAGCATCACGAGAAGGAGCCATTTCAGAACCTGATTCATTTGGATACCAAACCATTACAAGTGGTTCATCTGATTTTGCATTGGCTTTCTTTGTTTCACTTGTTCCATTGTCCGAAGAACTACAAGCAGCTAAAAAAAGTACAGTTAACATGCCCATCAAAATGGATAACCATCGTTTGTTCATTATTCTTCTCCTTTTTCACTTCAGTTTTTGTAGTTTTGCTCTACATGCCCCATTTAATCATCTCAGAAAGCGCTTGAAAATAGCTCCGCATTTTTCTTAATAAAATTTTACATTGACTAAATAAAAACGGCCGTTTGTAAATTGGATAATGTATATTGCCCTAACTGTACAGGTGCACCATAACGACCATGATAATCTGATCCACCTGTTGTAATTAAATGATATTTTTGAGCCAATTGTTGCACCTGTTCCATATGCACAGATGTGTGATCAGGATGAATTAACTCGATTCCATCGAGCCCCTCTTGCACAAGCTCCTCCGTGATATCGAAAGAGTCTAACTGACCAGGGTGGGCAACGACAGCCACTCCGCCATCTGCATGAATGGCTTGCAATGCTTCAAATGCATCAACATAAACAATATCCCCTGCTGCTACTCCTGTTTTAAATAATGAGCGATACAATGTTTGATAATATTCTGAGCTATATGCCTCTTCTGTCAACGCATTCATTATATGCTGTTTATATAATGTACCGCTTTCGCGGGCAAAGGCGAGTGCCTGCTTTGCATCGAGCGGGAACCCCGCCTCCTGTATGCGCGCTAATTGCCATAATGAATGGTCGTGTCGGCGAGCAAGTAGTGGTGTACAAAGTGCTTGAATATGTGGACATTGACCTTGAAAACCATAGCCAAGCATATGGACTTTTCGCTGACGCTTAAAGTCATAGGCAGATATTTCAACACCAGCAATAAATTCGATATCGAATTGTGCCGCAAGCTTACGCCCCTCCGCATGGTGAGCTGTTGTATCATGGTCAACAACGCCTAGATGTGTGATACCAGCTGCCTTCGCTTGCTGAAATAATTGCATCAATGTTTCGCTACCATCGGAATAACGACTATGTGTATGCAAATCTATTTTCACGCTAACACTTCCTTGTCGCTAATTTTCATCATTGTAAAAACATCATCGCACAAGCCTTCCATAAACTCTAAATCATGAAAAATACCAATTAAAGTAGTTCCTTGTGCTTTTAGCTTTTCGATGGATTCCCTTACCTTAACTTTCGATGCTTGATCTAAGCTAGCAGTAGGTTCATCTAAAAGAAGGAGGCGTGGCTCTTTCACTATCGCACAAGCAATATTTAAACGAAGTTTCTCTCCACCCGAAAAATTATTTGGATAATTATCCCATAATTTTTCCTCTAAATCAAAATGACGTAATGCTTGCTTTGCTCGGGCAATAGCTTCTTTTTGTTCTACACCTACATCTAGTAAAGATTGTGTCACAAGTTCTAATGCAGTCGTTCGAGGCATGACGTTTAAAAATTGCGACACATAACCAATTTCATGTTTTCGTAAATAAACAATTTGTCGAGTCGTTGCCTGTAATAAATCTATCTCACCATAGGCTTCTGAATGGAATATGATGTTTCCAGCTTGCGGCATATAAGTGCGATAAATACTTTTTAAGATGGTCGATTTGCCACTGCCACTTTTACCGACAATCCCTAAAAAGCCCCCCTCCCTCACATGCAACGATATATTTTCAAGTGCTGGAAAGGTCTTTTGTAAATGATGAATAGTAAACGATTTCTGCAAATTGTGTATAGTTAACATCGTTTCCCCCCTTAGCGATAATTGGTTTGCATAATAATGTTGCCATCAACCATAGTTGTTGTAACAACGGGATAGCCGTCTTCCATCTGTTCAATAATTAATATATCTGCCTTTTTACCAACCTCAATTGAGCCAATTTCGTGATCAAGATTTACTGCACGTGCAGGATTAATCGTCACAAGTTGGAATAACCGATGTAAATCTTCCTCATATTGTTTCGATAATTCGAAAATCCCGTGTAACATAGCAGGAGGATAATAATCACTACAAATAATATCGATTACTTGTGCTTGAATCGCCTCACTTGCGCTTAAATTACCTGAATGAGAGCCACCATTTAAAATATTGGGTGCACCAGCAATCGTTTGCATCCCCATCTTCTTTGCTTCTTTTGCCACATCGAGTGTAATGGGAAACTCACTGATTGTTGTGCCATACGATTGAACAAGTTGAAGTTTTGCTACATCATCGTCATCATGTGAAGCAACCGCAATGTTATGCTCAATGGCTAGTCGACTTAGTCGTTCAATATCATCGAAAGTCATTTTCGCCTTATCAACTTGATTTTGAATTAATACATTGGCTTCCTGATCTGACATGGAACGATAGCCGCGCATAATATTTTTATAGATTTCAAGATTTCGATATTGTCCCTGACCTGGTGTATGATCCATAAATGATAGCAAATGCACTTTGCCATCTTTAATATTGCGCTCTAAGTTCGGGATTTGATCGATGGAATCAATTTCAAAGCGAGCATGTAACCGATGTCGTATTAAATGTGGCTCTTCGTGTGAAGCGTAAATCGCATCAACACATTTTTGAACATTTTCAGGATTACGAATTGCTTTATGTGAGTATTTATCATCCCCGTAATAGGATAAGGAATGAAAAATTGTTGTAATGCCATGCGTCATTAAAATGCGTTCGCTCTCCCGTAAACCAATATTCATGCTCATTACTGAGGTTGGACGAGGGCTGACAATCGTCTCTATATAATCCGAATGAATATCGACAAAACCTGGTGACACATAGCCACCTTTAGCATCTAAAATCTCTATACCCTGTAAATCAATGTCCGCTTCATGGACAATCGCATTAATTAAATTGTCCTCCACTAATACAATGTGGTTTTTTAAAAATTGCTGTTCTGTCACAATAACGCCATTTATAATCGCAAGCATTCATTTACCTCCTTACAGTAATGAGTAAACTAATTGTTGTGTATATTCGTGCTGTGGATCCTCCAACACTTGATCTGTTAACCCATGTTCAATAATTTCCCCATTTAGCATGACAATTGTACGGTCAGCAAGCATACGAATAACGGCCAAATCATGTGATACAACAATCATTGAAATATTTAACTCCCGTTGTATCGATTTAATTAAATCTAAAACATCTGCTTGTACAGACAAGTCTAATCCTGTCGTTACTTCATCTAGTAATAGAATAGGCGGGTTATTGGACATGGCCTTAGCAATTTGAACCCGTTGCTGCATGCCACCTGAAAAATTTTTCGGAGCTTCTTTACTTCGATGGACAGGAATTTTAACATGTTGTAGAAGTGATAGGCTTCGCTCTTCCATCTGACGAACATGACGATTACCTGCTGCAATTTGCTTTTCTGCAATATTACTCATGGATGAAAAATCCATTTTCAGTCCAAGCATCGGATTTTGGTAAACCATCCCTAAAATCGTATTTCGTATATGACGCTTCATTTGGCTCGATTCAGTAAAAATATTGTTCTGTCCATTTTCATAATCTACTAAATAGCCTTCTCCTGACGTCACCGTCTCATCAAAGTAAAGACTTTTCATCAATGTCGATTTACCACTGCCACTCTCTCCGACAATTCCTAATATTTCTCCTCGATATAAATCTAAAGATACTTGTCGACATGCATAAACAGTTTTACAAACAGGGCAAAAATTTTTTTCTAGTTTCATGTCTTCGTGCTGACAATGCGTACAACCATCACCGTACTGTTTGGATAACTGTCGAATCGATAATACCGGTTGTTCTTGCATCATTTTGCTGCCACCTTTTGTTGTAATATTTCTTGCAGATAACTTGTATCATTACAAACATAGTAAGTTTCACCCGTAACTTCATCCGTCAGCTCATCGAGAAAAACATCTGACAGACCTGTTTCCCGGCACATCTTTCCTTCAAATTGCTCGACAACAAACGGATAGTCTTCAAATGCCAGCGACTCCACATTTGTATAAGGTGGGACTGCGTAAATTTTTTTCTCACGGCCCGCACCAAAAAGTATAAGCGCATCACTTTGATGTATTTTTGGATTATCAAATCGCGGAATCGGACTAGGATTCATAACGTAGCGCCCATTGACTAACACTGGATAATCCGCCCCTTGAGAAGTCTGGTTATAGCGCATAATTTGTTCAAACAACATTAAATAAGCACCGCTATATTCTTTTTCTGCATGATAACGTTTTGTTTTAAATTCACTCCGTTCAATGTCCCGCAGCGGCTCTGGCTCTGGTACTTGTAGCACTAACACTTGATCTGCACGCAATGGCACTTCAGGAATACGATGGCGTGATTGTACAAGCGTGGCATCTTGCGTACGAGTCGTTGTTTGAACACCCGTTGTTTTGGTCACAAGCTTTTTTATATTAACCGCATTAACGGAATCATCCGAACCTTGGTCAATAACTTTCAGTACATCGTTTTCACCAATTAATGCCAGTGTTACTTGCAAGCCCCCCGTTCCCCAACCGCGGGCTATTGGCAACTCACGCGAGGCAAATGGCACTTGATAGCCAGGAATAGCTATACCTTTCAAAATTGCTCGTCGGATTTCACGCTTTGACTGTTCGTCTAACAAAGCAAATGGTACTGCGCTCATCGGTGCCCCTCCTTTTTTATACTGCGCATTTGTTCTAACTTCGCTTGGAATGTGACATAATGCGGCATTTTCAAGTGTGAGATAAATCCTGTAGATTCAATCATATCCACGTGAAGTAATACAAATTCTTCATCATGAATAGGAGAATCGCCTCCAACTTCTAGTGCATGATCTACGATAGACATCGCAATGGCTTTTGTTTCGTTTTGTCCAAAACATGCACCATAGCCAACATCGAATTCCAACACTTGTTGTCCCTCTTCAGCTACATCGACAGGAATAAACGACTCTACTTCCGTTAGTTTAATGGCGCCAATATAGTAAGGGTCTATATCGTCGTCATCTAATGCAACATAGATTGGTTGCCAACCTACCCGTACCTCCCCAACATTTGGATGGGATGCACCGTATCCGCGAAGACCTGCATAACCAAGAGATGTAATCGTCCCTGTTTGTCCCCTTGTTAATGTTTGCAAACGTTGAGAACGATTTGTTGGAAACGTTATGGCTTGCTTCGTCACATCTTTAGGTTCTTGATTATTTAAAGCGAACTTTCTTAATAGACCTTCATCGCGTAAATAATCCATTACTTTTGGAAGCTGCTCTAATGCCAAATTACTTTCTTCAGGTTTATCTATTTGTTCAAATGTCGCCTTCTTTAACTCGACATCTGCTACGGTTTCCTCAAGCAAATCAAAGTCCAATAAGCGATGTAAATAATCGTGTGAAGCCCCTAAAATTTGCCCTCCCGGAATATCTTTGAAACTAGCCGATATACGACGTAGGACAAACATGTCTCTCGCATTCGTTACAGTTGAATAATACAAGCGTGGTAATGTGGAGCGGTGAGCACGTAATAAAAATACAGCCTCCTCTGCATTGCCCTCGCTTTGTTTCATCGCTAAAGAGGCTAAACGTTCACTATATAAACTACTTTCCGACATGACTTGATCTAAAAAGCCTCGCATTGTGGACTGTAATGTCTGCACTGAAATATGGGCGCCTCGCTTCACGCGCTCATACTGCAAATGCTCTAAAGATGCTTCAATTGCCTCGGCGCCACCACGAACTGCTACATAAGCCATTAGCTTTTCACCTCTTCCAACTTCGTTGTGCGTGGTAAAGCGAGCACTTCACCATTTTCATCTATTAAAATCACATCGACTCCTAGTGGAAACTCTCGATTTCGCATTGCACGCAACACCAAAATATCAGGGGATAATCCCAGTTCCACTAGTTCTTTATGCAAAATACCAGGCCCTGTTAATTGATAAACAACCTCTTTTGACTGCTGTGGCAATTCCATGACGATTGTAGCGGATTGCTGTGGATCAATTAAATTTCCTATTTTCACTACTTCTAACACTTTTAATAATTGTTCTTTGTTGGCATTTGCAGGCACAACGATAAAATCCGCTTCATGGAAATCTTCCACTTTTGCCCCTGTCCATTGACGTAGCTCTTGGTGAAGTCGTTTCGAATCATCCACTGCTTGAAAGCTGATTTCTCCATCAAACAATGTCATTAAAACAGATAATGTTTCAGAATATAGCCCTTCAATGGAATGCAAAGTTTGTAACGTCCCTTTACTGCCTGGTCGAGCAAAACAATCCATTAATGTACGAAATGTTCGTTGCGTAAAGTGTACCGTTTCCATTTTTTCTACCTCCTTAAATTGACATCGTGTCGAACTGAACTTTTGTCCGTTCTATTGATCGTTTTACTTCTTGTTGCTTTGTATCAAGACGTTGTGACAGTGTCATTAACACGCTCTGCCACGTTGCCACTACAGGTAGTTGCCCATTATAAGCTGCATCTATAATGGCCAGTGCCTTGGAAAGCTCTGGCTCATATTCGCGAACTAAGCCAAGACCAAATGCTTCTCCAATTTTGACCTTCGTTTCTGTTACTAACGTCTCGCCTATATAAAAAAGTGATTGCTGTGCAGATTCTCGCATTTTAATCATGACAAGCCCCTCTCTCGGTGCTTGGATTTCAATTACCTCATAGTGGTGACAAACTTCATTTGCCATCTGTAATGCTTCTTCACGTCCAACCTCAATTAATAATTTAGTCCGTTCAGCTCGTTTCACTTGACCAACTCCCTTCACCAATACCTTAACTTGGCGCCATGTTCAGTAGTGAAAAGGTTTCGTGAAGTTCATGTAAATTAAGTTTACAAAAATTAACGTCATTTGATTAACATGGCGGGGTCACGTAGCAATTCATCTTCTGGTTGTTTTACAGCATAAAAAAAAGACTTCAAACACGAATGGTTTGAAGTCAATCTAATCTATATTTGAAAAAAGAAGCGATCCGTTCGATATAAAATTTCTGTGTATTCTAGTAAAACATTACGCTCGTCATCCCAACTATCTGATTCCACCTTGACGAGAGGCACCAGTATTTCACACGCGAGCAATGTCCGATCCAGTTCATTTGGAAATTTGACAGCTAAATGTGAGAAGGAGCTACGAAATTGTTTCACCCCATGCTGTTGATAAAATGTATAGATAGAGGATAACTCATTATTCACCTGCTTAATGGCAGGCATATTTTCAACGACAACATATGAGCGATGGATTGCAGCTGGTTCCTCATCAATAAAGCGCAATCTTTCGATTAGATAAAGGTCGCTATGTTGAACATACGGCTTGCTAAAAATTAGATGTTCTTTAGGTACCTGTTCCATTTTCGTCACAACTGATTGATAGTTTGATGTGAATTTGAGCATTTTTTCACTAAAACTTATATCGCCAGACATTACAACCTCAAGTGGTTTTTGTTTTTCCCGCAAAAAGCGTCCAATCCCTTTCTGCGAATAAATTAAACCCATTTTCTCTAGTAAATCATAGGCATTTCGTACTTTGATACGTGGTACACCAAACATTTCGATTAGGGTATGTTCACTTGGCATTTTCCCATCTTGCGAGTAATTCCCTGCCTCGATTTCCTGTAATAAGTATTCCTTCACTACTAGCTCCTGCTCATCCACATACTTCACCCCTTCTATAAAGATGGCACCATTTCACTCCATTGGTACCTTAAGCAGCACATTCCAAATAAACTTTATGAACGTTATTTTTTTGTATTAAATGCAAATTCAATTTTCCCTTCCACAAATTGCAGGGCGGCGCTGAATTGCTTGCCACTTTTTGCTTTGAAACCTTTCATTTCGGCTGTTTTCCCGCTCGTACATAAATCTCTAATATTCTTCTCCGTGAGCTTTCTCCCTAATAATCTTTCTGGAAATGTTTGTTTACAGCCATTTTTATATTCCGAGCAACCATAAAATTTCTTGCGCAAGCTGATTTTGCCTACTTTGCATGTTGGGCATGTCACAATATCTTTTGCTTTAGTATTTGTAGCCAATTGCTCCGCATCAATTGTGATTGTGTTAATTTTGTTTGGTACTTCTGCAATTAACTGATGAATGAATTTGCCAATATTGTCGATAAAATGTTTGGCAGACCCTTCGCCCCGTCCTATTTTTTTTAAATAAATTTCCCATTTCGCTGTCATCGAAGGACTGGAAAGCAAGGTGCCTTCAATTGCTCTACATAACAGTTCCCCTTTAGGTGTGATACTGACAATATTTTTCTTCACCTCAATAAACCCATGCTTTTTAATCGTTTCAATAATGCCACTACGTGTTGCCTCTGTGCCAATACCTTCTACAGAATTTAAAACTTCGATTTCAGTCTCATCTTCAACCGATTTACCACATGTTTTCATCATTGTAATAAGTTGCCCTTCTGTATAAGGCTTTGGTGGCGTTGTAGTCCCTTCCATAATAGCGACCTTACTTTGGACGATTTCCCCTTTGGATACGACAGGTAGAACTTCCTCACGATGTGGAGGCTCTTTATCGCTAGCGAAAAGCTCCCTCCAGCCTTTTACAAGCTCTGTTTTCCCGACGGATTTAAATTCTACATTTTTCACATTCGTTAAAATCGTTTTTTCATCATACTCATAATCAGCATGAAACATCGCAAGCGTTGTATGTAATATTTCAAAATAAATATTTCGTTCATCCGCAGTCATGGATTGTAACGCTTTTTCGGTTGGTACCTTTTTCGTCGGAATAATGGCATAGTGCTCGCCTACATTAGAACTGTCAACATAACGCTTATGTTGACCTCTTACAACAGGCGTAAAAGACTGACCAATGAGTTGTTGATATTTTTGCAACGCATCATGTAAATAATTGTATTCGTTTGGCGTTATCAGCTGTGAATCGGTACGTGGGTAAGATACTAGCTTTTTTTCGTACAACGACTGTGTCAACTTTAACACATGAGCCGGACTATATTTCCAGCGTCTATTTGCTGTTGCCTGCAAAGTTGATAATGCATGCAATTTAGGTGGTTGGATACGCTTTGTCTTATTTGTTACACTCGTAATTTGACCCGTATCCAGTGGCTGAATAGCGTGTTGCCTCAATAATTGCTCTACTTCTTCTCTAACATTAGATTTGATTTTCGCCTTACCTTTATACAGACCATTTTGGGCTTTAAATAACCCTTCAATTTCATAAAACTTTTCAGGCTTAAAATTCTCGATTTCTTGTTGTCTTTTATAAATCAAATACACGGTTGGTGATTGCACACGCCCAATAGAAATACTGCCCTTAAAGCCCTTCTGTTGAAGCAGTAATGTATATAAACGACTACAGTTCATGCCCACTAGCCAGTCGCTAATTTGGCGTGTTTTTGCTTCTTGATACATGAGCAGATCACGCTCGTTACTGTGCATATTTTGAAAACCTTTCCGAATTTCATCCACCTCTAAAGAGTTAATCCATAAACGTTTTACAGGCTTTTTTACTTTTGTCATTTTTAAAAGAGAGTAGAATATATTTGAACCTTCACGTTCACTATCGCAGCAGTTATAAATTATTGTTACTTGCGGATCACTAAAGATTTTTTTGACTGCATTAAACTGCGTATACATTTTACTTACTACTTTGTCTTCATATTTATCTAAGATAATTGGCAGCGATTCTAGGGACCATTTTTCCCATTCCTTTTTATATTCTTTAGGTTCCTTCAATTCTACAAGATGGCCTACAGCCCAAGTAATAATTGCTCCCTCAGGAAATGTTGAACAGGGCTCTAATTCAATAAACGTTTTCTCTTTTTGTTTAATTTTAAATGCGTCTGCATAAGCTCTTGCTTGAGATGGTTTCTCTGCCAAAATAGCGATTTTTCCCATTAATCATCACATCTTCTTTAAATATTTTAGTAGCTTTTATATAAAAACATAAAACTCAACTAATCAAATTAGTTGAGTTTATTGTGAAATACCTTACTACTATTTTACTTGAAACAATTTAAAATATCACTTACTAAAATCTTTGTACCAGGAGCACCCTTTAAATATTTCAAATCTCCAATCGCAAGCCAATCGATTTCGTCAGCATCATTAAAATTTGTGCATTTTTGACTGAATCAGGCGGCTTTGATTCTACTAAGTAATTATCATTTATCACTATATTACCGACTATCGCTATGCATTTAAACGTAATATGTGTCATTCGAAAAAGCTTATTATCATCCCATTCATCAGGGAACAATTCTTTGATTGTATTGCAATAAAATAAACATAAATTAAGCTTTTTCTCTTTCGGAAGTTTTTCAAGTAAAGATTATTTTGTCAAAAGCTTAATCATATTATATATATTGTAAGGTAATTTTCTTCTCTTTATTACGTTTACATATACGCGTTCTCTTGTTAAAAAATGTACCTTCAAGTTTCAAGATTAGGTTTGTTGCTACCCAGTTATATCATCCTTTCCGTGATTCAAATTACAACCAATGACGTACCTATTCCTTTTCTTTTGTATTAATGGCATCAAATAACTTAATGCGCTCAATATGGGAAAATCACTTTCTTGTTTTGATGGAAATTTCTAACTTAAGAAACGTGGCCAGTTTTTTGTTAATGACTTTCCCATTTTGCTGTTTGGTGTATTACCAAAGCCAACACTTGAATCTAAGGGACTTTTCTTGTAATATTTTGGTACGTCGTTATGAATAAAAAAGTTATTAAGCATTTTCAACATAGATTGGAATACGACATAAGAATTTTCTCCTGTACCAGCATCCTCATAGGTTCCTATTTGTCTTCTCTTTTCGGTGGCTAATACATAAATAACTTTTTTTATGCTTGTACCGTACTCTTCCGATAGTTGCTTCACTGATTTCCAAGCTTCGGACTCTTTCAATAACCATTCTTGCCTATCTGGATTTAACATTTTATCTTCAGAGTGAATATATTGACCATAAGAAAGACACAGTTCAAATGAGCTGTTTCGAAGGAAATCCACAACATCACCAACAGGGAAATTATATTTATTTGCAAATTCTTTTGGTGATATATACATTTTAAACTCATTCTCTAATAAATATTTACTTATTCCTGGGCCGATATGATAAGGACCTATAAACCTATTGTAGCCATTCTGGATCACACTAATTTGCTCAAAAAAATTCAGACCACGTACTTTTATAAATTTCACAATTACACGTTCGACCTCATATTCAGGATAACCGTACTCTAAAGCAAAGCTGCGTGTTGTGTGGAAAACTCTTTGCAGTTCATTTTTATCGTTTTTACTTATTAGTTCTTTTTTTAAAATCTCATCTTGTTCTAACAGTGCACCGAAGATTAAGTTAGCTAACTCCTCTTTAGTTAAAGTCAAAATCAAATGGCACGCCTCCTTTAATATGGGAAAATCAAGGAACTTATTTCAAATCATAAAAATAAAGAATGTACTTAACTACAAAGCCAATACACTCTTTATTTTATCAAATATTCAATAATTGCTAATCCATTAACCATTTGAGTTGAAATGTTGAACAGGGTGCTAACTCTATAAACGTTTTCTCTTTGTGTTTAATTTTAAATGCTTCTGCATAAGCTCGTGCCTGCGATGGTTTTTCAGCTAAAATAGCGATTTCCCCCATGAAATGATCACATCTTCTTTTAAATATTTTAGTAGTTTGTTAGCTAAAAACGGAAAACTCAACTAATGGATTAGTTGAGTTAATTGTGAAATACATACTACTATTTTACTGTAAACGATGTAAAATAGCACTTCCTAATGTCTTTATACTAAAACGACATCGTATTTCGAATGAATGTAATTTGGATGACAAGTAAAAAAGAGAAGTTGCCCATTCTCAACACTTTTTTATAGTTAAGTTATACGATTTTTTATAGAAATAGAAAAACAATAATTGTAGTTTGTTGGTTTCAAGATTGGGGAAATTGTTCATCATTATTTAATGAATGTTAGCTCTTATCATCTTTTAATTTATCCTTCTCCTATAGATTGCGCTAGTTTAGCTAAATAATACTGTTCCTCTCTCCACATATGGTCCGCCATAAGTGCTGTAAATGTCCCTAGTACTTCAGCGCTTAGCTCCATTTCCTCTAACTCCCGTAAAAATGTCTTAAACAATTTCATTTCGATTTCTACATCTTTATTAAAGCGTGTTAAAGCAGGAAATGTGCTTACATTAGAACGCAAATATCCCGTTAACTCGACTGCCTTTAAATAAAATTGTTCAAAATGCTGGGTAAAAGTTTCGCTCTTTTGTTTCAACCTTTTTTCTACTCCATCTAATTCATCATTGATTGTCCCAGCATGTCCTGATGCATCTAAAAGCCAAAGTAAATGATGATGTAGTTCATGAAAAATTGGAGGGATTTCACCTTTTTGTAAATAGCCGAGGACATGTTGATACTCCTCTAATTCATTGACCATATGATTAATAAATGTAGGCGCTAAATGAATACCAATCTTGCCTACCAACTGTCGTCGAAGAATGTGAAATTTAAACTGTTTGAATTGTTCAACTACCTCAGCAACACTAAGTGAAAACGATACTGCTACTTCTGCAGCTTTCATGGATTTGGCAAAGGCGAGTAACTGAGAAAATTGTTGCATAAATGAATGCGCTTTTTGGATATCCTCTGTTTCTGAAGGATACAATGAATCATGAATAAAATTACTGTGATCTTTCAAGATTTCTAGCCAAAAACTATGTTCAAACACGGCATGTTGTACATAATTTGACAAGCATTTTCATCCCCTTTCTGTTTTGGGTTCTTCCATTCTATTCTCCCTTATTATCTATTATTAATTTTCTATACAAACTAACGGCTTAGAAGAGAAAATAGAATCATTATTCTTTTAGTCACTACCCGCTTTAATAAGTAACAAGAAAAAAGTTTAAGCTAGAAAATATTATATTGAGCTAGCAAATAATAGGGTCAGGGTGATAAAATATGGTTATAAAGGGGGATGGGAAATGGGGAAATTAAGTAAGCGTAATATTTTATGGATTATACCAATCGGCATAATAGGCGTGTTTTGGTATTTTTATGGTCCGCAAGAAGACATCACGGATAATGAATATATTACATATGTCAAAAACTATTCAATCGAAAATAGTAACCAATCACTCGAAACAGCTTTTGCTTCAGCTTGTGAAAATCCATATTGGGTTTATTTTGAGACACAAAAGGGACAAGATGTAGTGGAATTTAAAGGTGATTGTCCTATCAACAACAAAAAGGCTAAAGTCAATGTACAATTTTTAGTCGATGCCAACATGACAACTGTGAAGTATGGCGCCATGTTAGTCGATAGTAAAATGCAAGAAGAAACAGATCGAGACAGCTTTCTACTGGCGTTAACAAAAGATTAAATCATATTCATCCAGCGAGCCCAAACGCACTGAAAGGTGAATTTGGGCTCATGGCTTTATAGCTTATCATTAAAAATAGCATATACATTTGTATCATGTGCTTTTCCTTGTTGATACATATATTCTTTTAAAACGCCTTCTTTGTGAAAACCTAAATGAGCTAGTAACTGATTGGATGCTACATTTTCAATAAAGACAATTGCCCCAATCCGGTTTAGTTCCATCTTTTCAAACCCAAAGGACACAATTTCAGCTACCGCCTCTTTTGTATAGCCCTTTCGCCAGAAGTCGGGATGCAACTCATAGCCAATTTCAGCCCGTTTATGTTTAGGTGACCATGCGTTAAAGCCGATGGTTCCGATAATGCCTTTTGCTTCTTTCCGCTCTATCCCCCATCGAATACCTCTTTTTTCCTTATAATTTTTAGAAAAAGTTTCGATTAGTTTTTCTGCTTGTTCGATTGATGCAAAGGGTTCTAGTCCATAATACTGGGTAACAAGGTGATTGGAAAAACAGCGAAAAAGGTCTGTTGCATCTTCATCCATTATTTCTCTTAATATTAATCGATTAGTCTCTACAATAGGAAACATCTTATTCCTCCCTTATTATATTTACAATTCTCCAAAATTGGCAAAAACCCTTTTAAAAGAGAACTACCTTTCTAGGAACTTTCACTGAAAAGTTTCGTAGTATTTACAGGAGGTATGGAAGAATATGAAAAAAATTAGTTTATATTTGTTGATGCCACTATTACTATTTTGCCTTTATGTTGTTTATCACCATTTTACTTATACTTTTTTCTATACAGGCGATACAAAAGATGGTCGCCCTATTCTTTCACCAAATGGTGACTATTCAGCACAAGTTTATTATGACAATTATGGCGGCGCTATAGGAGGAGTCAAGATGATTGTAAATATTATACATCATCAAAAACATGATGAAGAACAAACAATTTATTTTAGTGATGCCAAAGGCAGTGTAAATGTAAACTGGACTGCAGATGATGTACTATCGATTACAAACTATAACGAATACGCTAATCGCAATACTGAATTAGTCGTAGGTAAAGAAATTTACGATGAGCAAGGAACTGCTTGTAGTGCCTATCACATAAAAAAAGCTTTTAATTGTAAGGATAAAGACTCCTAATGTCGTAGAAAAAACAAAAAAATAGCATACTAGATGCACTCCTAGTATGCTCAACTTGTCGATAAAAGACATCCAACAATGCCATTTATCATGCTTATAATACTTCTTTACCAACGAATAGTTGGGACAAAGCATGCCCCGAGTAAGGAGGATGCCTTGTGTTTTACTTAAAATAATAGTTTACTGCTTCATCAGCGGAATGAAAAATATCATTTTGATTGTTTTTATAAATAAGCTTTGCGGCTTTACAAGCATCTTGAAAATTTTTTGCTTGATTTAGTTTTTCGTTTACTTGCTCTATAACCGTTGAAAAACCATCTAGGTTATATGTAATGATTTGTTCGAACTGTTGATATTCAATATCTAACATAATAGATAACTGATCTTCCACATAATTATTTAAATTAATAAAAATACATTCCTCAATATCTTTTGAATGCTTATCGATATTAATAAATGCCTCTTTATACTCTGCAATTAATTTTGACGATGACAAGGTCACCTTAAAACCTTGCTGTTCTAAATGCGTTTTACAACATGTATAAAATCGATCTACTTCTTCGGAAATTTTAGGTGTAACCGTTGTTTTTTTTAATTCATCGCATTGTTGATAAATTGCATCAATTTCCTTCTGTTTTTCAACCAATAATTTAAAATTTGAAAGTGAGTACATTTTAAATCCCCCCTCCACTTTATAGTCGGCAAGAGGGAGGGAATTTAGTCATCTTTTCATGCGTTCTTATTACTTTTTTTAATGTGGCTAAAAATGAAGTATACTTTCCTCGTCTACATATAAAGATAATTTTGTTGCATGGATTGAATTGTTTCAATCATTTCTTCTCTCAGCTCTAATGGCTCTAGCACCTCAATATTCGCCCCTTGACTAAGTAGCCACATTTTAATACCACGACCAAAAACTTCTGCTTCAAACATGCATTGTCCATCTTTATTGGACAAAATTTTAGCTGTCGGTAAACGATCTAAGACCGCCTGTGGCGAACGCCCCTTAAATAGAAATTTAATATGCATCAGCTCACCTGCATCCATAAACTGAATGCGTTTACGAAATTCACCTTCTTGAAAACGTTCGGAGTAGGGGATTTGAAATTTCTTATCTAACTCTAGAAAATGCTGGATACGATCAATACGATAGACAATCGGTAGGTCCTTCTCTTGCTTACTATCATAAGCTATTAAATAGAAATAGTATTCGGAGAAAATAACACCAAGAGGTTTTAATATCTTTTGTGAAGGAATTGTCTCACTCTCTCGTAAATAATCAATTTTAATTATTTTTTTCTTTTGAATCGCCTCTGAAATTACCCATATTAAATGTAAAAGAGATTTTTTATGATTTAAGTCAACGTATAAATGCTTCTCATTTAAAATGATATTATGAATAAACTCTTGTTTATCTGCTGCAACGATTGAAATAAGTTTATCGATAATGTCGCTCATTTCTGATTTTAAAAGCGCTCTTGATTCAATGAGTATTTTAACAATCGCTAGCACTTGTTCTTTTGATAAAACGTTTTTTCCAGTATTCGTTAGCTTATACACTTTTTCTGTTCGCACATACTCTAAATGACAGTCTAATTTAGCTTTTTCAATATACGCTCGAATTTGATCTAAATCTCGTTGTATGGTTTTTTCACCAACTTGATGTGTAAATGCTTCTTGCTTTTTGCTAATTCCTTGACCATCCATCAATCTGTCGAACATTGAAATGACACGATAGCCTTTATTTTGTTGTGAATCCACCATATATCCCACTCTTTCTACATAGTTACCCTCTTATTATACAAAACGAGATGGACATCATTAGTCCTTATAACTACGAATTTTCTATATAATTGGGATAATTAGTGCAATACTAATTATATTAGATTCCATTCTTCACAGACGTACATACCGCTTTTTTGTAAGTATTATCAAGTAATTTTGCATTTTAAAGGACTTCAATCCGAGTAGGTTGAAGTCCTCTTATAGTAGTTAACTTTTTAATTTTACAGCTGTACCATAAACTAAAACCTCTGACGTTCCGTCCATAACAGATGATGTGGAAAATCGAACGGCTACAATCGCATCAGCTCCTAAAAGCTGCGCTTCTTCTTCCATACCTCGTGTAGCAATTTCTCTGGAACGCACGAGCATTTCTGCATATTCTTTCATTTCACCGCCGACAATATTGCGAAGCCCCGCCATCATATCGCGGCCAATATTTCTCGATTGGACCGAATTGCCTTTAACTAAACCTAATGTTTCTTCAATCTCTTTTCCTGCAACAACATCCGTTGTTGTTAAAAGCATTGCCATTCCTCCTTATTGTTGAAGTTCCTGAACCGCTAATACAGCATCGTCAATAGAAGTCGTAATGACACCGTTGCGCTTGATTAAACCGATAACAAATAAATTACGGTAAACAAATTGATTTTCAATGCCATCACGTATAAGCGCTTCTATTTTCATCATATTTTCTCGCCCTTGTTGACGGACGTCTGTAAATACCCCAACGATTGGGCGGTTCAACATTGAAAATGCACCAATTTCAGCCGCTACGCCAGAATCAATTTCTACACCATCTAACACAGCTACTAATACATCACTCATTTGTAGCATTGCTAAATCCGCTTCTGCAATGGCTAAACTATCCGCATAGGATGACTTATCATTAATCGCATCGTTCTCCTGTGGCACATATAATTCAATATCTGGTATCGCTTGTCGAATTGCCTTTGCTAATCTTTCATTTACTAAGCGATCTCCTAAAGAAAATAACCCATTCGCTAAATATGCTTTCATCATACATTCCTCAATTCAATAATTTTTCAAATACTATTTTATGTCGACCTTTATCATCAATAAAAGTCGATACAATATCAAAACCATGGTGAATATTCGTGATAAGCATAGTTTTGCGCTTATTTCTACCGTATGTACGAACTTTACTAAAGCCAAGTTCTAGCACCTTCTCATGTTGCTGTCGCATCAATTGACTCGCAATGCCTTGACCTCGCATCTTTTCGTGAACACCGCCCAACCAACTATAAAAAACGCCATCAGAATGTGGATAACCTAATTTAAAACCTACTATCTCCTCTTTCTCCACGGCAAATAAACAAAGCAGGTCTTTTTTACTTTCAAGTTTTTCTAGGGTAAGTTGTGCACCTTCAAATACATGTGCATGAATTTCTTGTAACTGTTTTACCCAATGATAAGGTACACCTTCAACTACAATGATTTGCACCTTTATCACCCGCCCTCTTTTTACTCAATCATTATATCAAAAAAATGTATTGCATGTATTCAATAGGGGCATACAACGTAATTAAATAAAGTGATTTTAACCATACAGCATTGCAGGTTGTCGTACATCTTGTAAATAATCTGCTAGTTTACCAGCAAAAACCTCTTCTAAATAAGGTAACTGTGCAATACAGTCGGGGGTCATTAACGCTGGATTTTGATAAATCTTCAGACCACCGATTTTTAAAAGGGTTGCCACAAACTGCGAACAAAAATAAGCGCGTTCTCTGCGTACTTCCTTTTGCATCATCACACCAAAAAGCCCAATAAAATTATATTTGTAGCGATCTCGATTGCAATACATATAGTGTACAATTTTTTCCATCTCTAGATACTGATAATACGAAACACGACAACGGTAAATCACACAATCCGCACATTCAAAAAGACCCGCTTCAGCATTTTCCCTTAAAAAACCGCCACTTAGAGGATTATTGAGCTGTCTTCTTCCAAAGCTGTACATATCAAAAAGTTCCTGGTCAAAGGCGATGGAAGCATGGTTCATCTCTTTTCCCGTATACATCCCTATTGCTTTCGATAATAAGGTCCCTGTTTTTGTCAATACTATGTAAATGGTATATACCATTTCGTCACCTACTTCAATATTGTTCTATTAATACCAATACGTTTTAATTCTTCAAATGGTTTCGTAATTTCCTTATTTTTATAGTATAGAAAATAAATCTTAATTTTTACTTAAGCTGAAACTTAAGATTTCCTTAATTTTTAATAAGATGTAGTTGAATTGTGAAAATACTAGATTGGATTCTATTAATGGTTAAACACTAGTATTTTTTCGCTACCTTTATTTATATGTTTATACTTGTATTGTTATGTAGAAGACAAATGCGTATTCATAAATTTTTACTTGGACACTGACTGAAAAATAGGAATTGTAAAAACTGTATTTTAATGTAATCGTTTAAAGTAGCTTATTTCTTCATTAATTATCAGAAATATATTATAATTTTTTTATAGACTAGTATAAATCCAAGCCCAAAAAATAAAAAAGGAAGTGAGGTACATATGAATTGGGTAAAAGTAGCAGTCGCAATTATAGTCATCATAATAATCGTAAATGTATTAAACTTATTTATCTGGTTTAATCTAAAATCTCAAGTAAATTCTGAAAAGGAGGTTATAATTGAAATACAAAATAATCATTGATTACTGTATAAAAATTTAAAACCCTTAATTTTATTTTGATACTTAGCTCTTTCATAGGCGTTTTGCTTAAAGCACCAACATCTATAGTCATAATCTGTGATATTGACGATCATGTACTTACATGAAGGAAGGATGTATTGTTTTGCCCATCGACTACACATCTCCATCCACGCAGTTTACGTTTGATGTAAATACAAGCCCCCTATTTAAAAAGGATAATCAAAACTACATCAACATTCTTGGTACTGCCCAATTAAATACATTAGAAAATGTGTCATTGCTTGATATATTTCTAAGTACCAATAATGTTGTAGAACCGCATTATCATCAAAATGCAGGAGAGCTTGTTTATTGTATTTCAGGTGCTGCTACCGTTTCTCTTTTAAATCCTTTTACAAAACAAATTCAAAATTACCCAATAAAATCTGGACAGGTAGCAAATATTCCACAGGGGTGGTGGCATTATATTGTCGCGAATGCAGACAACACGCATATACTCGCTATTTTTGATGCCCCTACACCAGAAGTTATTTTAGGTTCTGATATTTTGAAATTTACACCAACAGCAATTATGGCGCATACGTATTGCTTAGATGAAAATGTATGGAAACAAACGATTGCGCCTGTTGTTCCTACGACTTATATCGGTCCTTCAAAAGAATGCAACCAATCCATTCCAACTCCCTCTAGCTCACCAAATTTTATGCAACTGTATCCGCCTTACAACCTAAATCTTTACCATTATCCCTACATGCATCAAAATGGTTACTCGTATTAATGCCATGAAGTCTATTAGTTTTCGTTGCAAAAATGCATAAAACATTTCAGAATGGAAAGTCTAACTATTATTCATCATGCATGAAAGAGGTGTATATAAAATGGGCTTTCCTATTATCCATACAAATTTTTGGGATGCTGTGATTGCCGTACCGGTTGTCATGATCCTGACACAAGCAATTAAAGTTTTTTTCCCTATTCAACCTAAATATGTCCCAGCAATCGCTCTGGCGCTAGGGTTAATGATTTCTATTTTTATTAGCCATAAACATAATTTTTTAGCTGGAGTATTTATGGGCTTTTTTTATGGATACGCAGCCATTGGTAACTATGCGTCCTTAAAGACCACGATTAGGAGCTTTAAAAATAAAACAACAAAAAAATGAGGATAGATAAAGAATGCTTCGTGACAAGACTTCAGTTGAAGAGCAAAATAGTGGAAATGCAGAAGTAAAGTGGCGAAGCCTTCAAAACAAATAATTGTACATATGTTTTGCTAGATGACACACATAATATTTTTGATAATGACTATTTTTCCTATAAATGTATAAAAAATAACGAATACTCCCATCCTAATCTCACATTCAACAACTATAAAATGAGTTAGGACGTGCCATAATGAAAATGTCAAAGCGAAATATAGACGCTCTACGTTTTAAGGAAGTGTTTGTAATTTGGAAACAACTTGGGGTCAATAATGGCTATATAGCAACCAATCATCTCTTTTTCAAACATGCAGTGAATCGAGAGTTAAAAGTCATTATTTTGGAGTTTATACAATTTTTAAAAGAGGAAAATAAACAATTAGAGAAGCTATTAAAAGAAAATGGCGTTCTTGCCCCACCACTATCAATTGACCAAGGAAATTTACAAATTGCTAAGATTCGAGGCAAGACAGCCGTAAATGATTGCGAAATTAGCGCCATCCTATCAATGAATATTGCTTCGTCGTTAATTTCAGTCAGTCAAGCGATGGACATGTCTATCGAGCATACGCTCTCTACAAAATATCAAGTCTTTCATATGAAGTATGCCAATCTCGGCGCAAAGTTAATTGCACTTAGTCACAAAAAACGTTGGTTACTTGCTCCTTCTACAATGTAAAACGAGGACTAAAGCAATTGTTTAGGTCGTCCCGTACATGACAAGACGACCTAAACGGCTATTCACTTAACTGTTTTTCTCTGTTTGTCACTAACAAATAATCCAGCGCACTCATTCTAGTTAACTTATGTGTAAATTTAATAGCATCAGCTTGTGAATCAAATATAAAATTTTCGAGTTCGTCTGTTGGTATATATTGATCAGCGATTTTTCGTTTCAGTTTTCGTACAGATAAAATGTGTGAATCTTCTTCATATAAAATAATGGCACCAACGTTCCGATAAAGCGTGTGATCAATCGTTGCGACAACTTTCACATTCAATCCTTCAAACTCCGTTAAATCTACCTGCATTTATTTACCAGCCTCCCTCTCTTCTCTTACATTCGATTTTCAATAATCATAGTCCTGCTTTATTTCATAATTTACGTTTATCATGCATGGATATTTTATAAGTTGCCATTTGCAAGCGGTGCTCTCTTTAAAGAAAAAATGGCACACCCTAACGCAGCTAACACTAAAATAGCACCGAAGCTTGCTAAATGCATGACCGAGCCTGTAACCGTAAACATAGCCCCACCAACTGCTGAGCCTATTGAAATCCCTATTTGTAGGGCGGCAGTATTTAAGCTTTGTTGAATATCCGATGTTTTCGGATCTGTTTGAATCAAATAATTTTGTAACGGTGGTGTAAGTGCCCAACTAAGCGCTCCCCACAACACTGTCACGACTAAAAATAACGGAAAAGCGACAATCGTATACGGAATACTGAACAGCACGATGGCAAATGTTGCAATAATTATAACGATTGATTTGCCCGTACCAATTTGGTCACTTAACCAACCACCAATTGCATTTCCGCTTACTGAAGCAAGACCGAATACTAAATAACAAATACTGATCCAAGAAGAGCTTAAATTAAAAGCTTCAACTAAAAATGGCGTAAAGTAGGCATAAAGCATATAATGCCCCGCCAACATAAACAGTGTTGTTAAATGCGCACTCGCTATTTTCCAATTAGCTAATGACTTGATTTGAGCTTTTAATGGCACCACTTCAACAACTGGCATTTTTTCTAAAATCATAAATATTAGAATCATGGATACAGATGACAGCATTGCAATCCCTAAAAAAACAGCACGCCAACCGAATGCTTCGGTAATAAAAATGCCCATCGGTACACCGATGACTAATGCCGAACTGACGCCGACAAAAATAAGCCCTAACGCTTTGGCACGATGTCTTGGCTCTACTATTTTTGTTGTAATTGTTAAAGACAACACAATAACCAATGCTGTACTCATTGCTGTGATGATTCTTGCCATCATCACAATGGCAAAGGTCGGGCTAAAATAGGTCATGACATTCCCCAATGTGAATAAAAACAATGAAATAAGATAAAGCTGCTTCCTTTCCACTTTCGCAGTTAACGATAAAAGGACAGGCGCTGAAATAGCATATACTAGTGCAAAAATGGTAATTAATTGTCCTGATGTTGCAACTGAAACGTTCAAATCATCTGCGATATATGGCAAAATACCGCCTACAATTAGCTCTACCAATCCAACTGCAAAAGTAGTAGCAGCCAATATAAATACTCTCCAATTCATGGAATCACCTTTCTGTTACACTCCCATTTTGTAGCAGCATAAAAAAATCCTGACTACAAAATGCAAGCAAATTTTTGTAGTCAGGATTTTTATGGTTCCTGGTAGAGACCCTCAATCCATATTATTGAGGTTATACAGATCATTATTTTACTTTAGCTATATTAGCATATGGATTTTTGCGTTACAACATTTTTCTATCACTCTATTTGCTAACACCCGCAGTACTTTACATAAGCTCAATTTATTTTTATATATTTTTTTAGCTTTTTGCTAATATTTTTTATCATTCGACCATACATAGTAATAGACATGAAATATAGCAATGGGGTGATTGTTTGCGGATATTTGGATTAGTATGCTATTTTTTAATGCTATTTTATGGCGCGGAATTAGTAGTAGAAGAGCTCTCAATCGATCAACCAACATCTAGCTTAGAAAAGAGTCAACATCCACTAAAAGAAACTGTTGAAGATTCAACAGTTTGCGTTTACTACCCTTCTTATAAAGTGTGTAAAGCATTATCAGCAAAATAAAGAAAATAAGGAGGCATGCCCATTTCCAATGAGCTGCCCCCTTTTGAATTTTTATCGTTGGTCTCTATTCAATGCCAATGTGAAAATGCTTAAATGGATAAAGAGTCAATTTCGCTTCTCCATAAATAGCATCTTTTGCAATTAAGCCGTAATGGCGACTATCATAACTTTTCAAACGGTTATCACCCATGACAAAGTATTTACCTTCTGGCACCTTTTTCTCATTCGTTAAACCTTCTAATGTGAAATTCTCAGTAATGCGTAGTTGACTCGGATCATCAGTTTGACGATTTACATAATCTTCTTTATAGGCCTTTCCATTTACATACAATACATCATCGATCATTTCGACTGTATCCCCTGGAAGCCCTATCACACGCTTAATATATAATTCATCCTCAGTCGGAGATTGAAAGACAATTTGGTCAAAGCGTTCAATTTTACTTGTTTTACTTACAATAATAATGTCCTTATCCTCATATGTCGGATACATAGAAGCACCTTGTACTTTTATCGGTGCAAATAAAAATTGCTTACAGCCTAAGACGACGATTGCTGTCACGACAATAATTTTAATGTAGGATAGAATTTCTTTTTTCATATTCGTTTTTTCTGCTTGCATGCTCATTCCCCGATACTTTTTTATTTAATAGTATAGCATTTACTAGTGTCTATTGACGAATAAAAACACAAAATGTTTCCATACCATGAAAAAAAGACATAAGCTCAGTCGCTTGTGTCTTGGAAAATATATTCTATTTATGTATAGCAACTAGTTGCTTTATGTAGTAGAGTGATGTTGCTCGTTAAATAAATCAACTGCTAATACAATCCCAACAGGCAACGCGATCGCTAACAATATTGTACCAATCATCATCACAATCACTCCCTCAACCATTTCTTATAAAAAATTATACACTAAATTTTCAGATATTTCAAACGAAATAAAAAACTGCTAGCACGTTTTATAACGAAAAAAATCATTCAACTAGGCATGCATCCTACCTGAATGATTTTTTTGTATTACATAAAAATTTTAAAACATAATAGTTGTAGCTGTTGCATCATGAATTTAACTGGACTTTTTTGTACTTTCCGTTTAGGTACATAGCTTTGCATGCAATTATTTAATGCTGTATACCTAAGCACCTGGGTCCTCCCATTCATTCATCTCGCTCCCTTCGCAAACATATTTTTACAACTATTGTAGCCAAATGATCGTGCGTTATTCTAAATGGGTTTTTAACTCTGTTTGTATTTGTTGAAGCTCTGTTTCATCTGGTACATAATACCAAATACGATCAATCATTTTCCCTCCTTCTGCTTCAAATGATAACTGCTCTATACTACTATCCATTTTCTTATATATACTTTGTAGCTGGATTAAATCTTTCACTGTAAAATTCATGCGGACATTGTCTCCGACAACATCGAGCATATCACTAGCCTTTAAAATCACGGAAGGTGTAGAAGCTTTTTTCATTACCGCTTCAATAATTTGACGTTGACGAATTTGACGACCAAAGTCCCCTCGTGGATCTTCGTAACGTATACGTGAAAAAATAAGTGCTTCATCGCCATTTAAAGATAATTCTCCCTTAGGAAAATGGTATGAATCATAGGTTAAATCCATATCATTTTGAATCGTAACACCACCAAGCGTATCTATAATTTGTAGAAACCCTTCCATATTAATAAATACATAATAATCGAGTGGAATATCTAACAAATTTTCAACTGTATCCATTGCCATTGGTACGCCTCCAAAAGCATAAGCATGGTTAATCTTATCTACTGTGTCATGACCGATGATTTCGGTACGTGTATCTCTTGGAATGCTTAACATTTTCATCGTTTGTTTTTCAGGATTGACCGTAATGACAATCATTGTGTCTGAGCGGCCACTATCGTTGCTTCGTTCATCAACACCGAGTAACAGCACAGAAAACGGTTCTTTTTTCTTCATTGTTTTTGGCGCTTCTTCAGTAATGTCTGTCGCTTCAACTAAAGGTGTATTTATTTTATTCATCGTTTTCTGAATAGTATAATAAGCTGTACCTATAAAGATTAAAAAAATCGTTAATAGGCTACCTACTATCCAAAGCCATATTTTCTTCTTACTCTTTTTTTTCTTTTCTTTCATTCGTTTCATGTTTTTTTCCATACTTAAGTCCTCTCTAGCTTTTTAAAAAATTTGCCCCTCTTTTTGACGTTTTAGGTTGGAAAAAAGTTTATCTGGTCTATTTATATGCATATTGGACGAAAAAAAGACGTACACTAGTATTTACTAAATATGCGTCTTTATATTCGTTAATATGTAAAATGGGCAATCCTGTTTGTAAATGCCGCTGTTTTATCTTGTTACTTTTTAACCTACCTTCTATCATTTCCCTACAGTAAGAAAACATTTCTTTATGTATGTAAAAATCCCTTTTGTACCGTATAGAATAGCAAATTTTCCTTCAATTATAAAGTTTTTTTGTCGATTTTACGTTTATTTTAAAGATTCACGCTTCTATATTGTATGTATACATATCATTTATACGCCAAGAAAACCATCTCACACGCTTAATCGTTTTCTAGCATAAGCCTTTCGGTTTGATATACATTTTGGACCATCATTAACGCAATCTTTACTATAAAAAAAGAAAAATACCTTGAGCACTAATAACGCTCAAGGTATTTCTCCAAGCTACTGTAAAACGCAACTTGCTTATTGATTATTTCTGTCGTGTATTCCTTGCACTAACTTTTCTTGAATGGACAAATATTGTGCAATCTCTTCATCATTCAATACTTCAAAAAGCTGAATAAATACATCTTTTCCAACTTCTTGTGCTTTTATCAATGCGTCTACACCTTTATCCGTAATCTGTAAACGAATCGTACGTCTATCAGCCTCATCATATAGTCTTTCTGCTAAGCCCAGTTTTACTAATTTTTCAGCAATGCTTGTCATAGCACCTTTCGTATAACCAATCGTTTCCGCTAATTCTGCTTGTCTTTGCGGGCCTTTAATTTTTAGTTCACTTAAAACTAAAATCGGTGAAATGCCTAACGGATAAGGAAAACCTTTCGTAAAACGTATAATATTAGCATTATTCATCTGATCAATCATATGAATGAGTTTAAAAATACTTGTCTGTGTCAAAAAAATCCTCCTCGAACAATAACCGAGAAAATTAGTGAAGCATGATTGAACCACCGTCAACCATAAGTGTTTGACCTGTGATATACTGTGAATCCTCTGATGCTAAAAATACTGCTACACGGCCGATGTCATCTTCTACATCACCAAAGCGACCCATTGGGATTTTATTTTTAACAGCTTCGTAATATTCTGGTTGTGCTTTTGCCCATGCTTGTACACCTGGTGAATTTGCAATTGGACTAATTAAGTTTACATTAATACCGAAACGTCCCCATTCATTTGCCGCTACACGAGAAATGCCGCGGATTGCTTCTTTTGCTGCAGCATACGCACCTTGTGTTTCATGACCAGCAATTCCAGCACCAGAAGCAAAGTTAATAATATTCCCTTTTGTTTCTTTTAAGTGCGGTAATGCTGCTTGCATTAAATAAAATGTTGGATAGAAACCAGTATCAAATGATAAATCTAAATCAGCCTGCGTTGTATCTTCAATCGTTGCTTGTTTTGAAGCATGTGCATTATTAACTAATACATCTAGTTTACCGTATTTTTCAACAACTGTATCGATTATTTTATGCAAATTAGCACGATCCATTAAATTTGCCTGTAAAAACATTGATTTTGGAGAAATTTTTTGCAATTCTTTTTCCATTGCTTTCCCTGTTTCTTCATTTAAATCTACAATCGTTACGATTGCTCCTTCTTTTACCATTGCTTTTGCCATACCACTACCGATACCGCCAGCACCGCCAGTAATAATTACTACCTTGTCTTGTAATTTGCCCATGAGTAAACAGCTCCTTTTCATTAATCATCAAATAGTTTAACATTAAATTATTCATAATTAAACTAGATTGCTCACTCTTTTGAAACCCTTTACATTTCAATGGCAATTTGCTTGACAATTTCATCAATCGTAGCAATTGCTGAACCTTTATTGCCTTGCGTTAAAATACTAAAAATATACCACTTGCCGCTTTTCCCTTTGACATAGCCACTTAATGCATAGGTACCACTTATGTAGCCCGTTTTAGCTGAGACACTATAACCTTTCAAGCGGTTTTCTAATGTCGCCCCAACCAGCTTTCCTTTTCGCCCCGCATGTGGTAAAGCATCCAAATACGAGAAGTACCAAGGTTTTTGTCGAACTTTAAATAGTAATAAGCTTTCCTGCATACTACTTACGCGGTTTTGATGATTTAAGCCTGAGCCATCTTCAAAGTACCATTGGTCCATATTTAATCCACTATCTATACCATAGGTGCGAATGGCTTCAATGCCTGCCGACCAACTTCCTTCTCCAAGAAGCTCCCTTCCCAATTGCTTAGTTAGCATTTCTCCCATGCCGTTAATGCTTAACTTTAAAAATCGAAAATTAATATCCTTTAATGGCATGGAGTAAGTAATGCCAACTCGCTGTGCATTTTCTGGTACTTTCCCTTCGGTAAGAGGCATTTTTTGAATACCTTTTGCTACTAATTTTTCTCGTAATACATCAAGCGTAAACATCGTTGGATTATAAACAGTGACATATGTATTTTTTTCTGTACCTGCTGGTAAATTGCCTGTTACAACAATACGATCTGTTCCATGTTCTCTTGTGATTTTGACGGTCGATTTCTCACCCTTTTTCACAGTTTTTGTTTTGTTGACAATGGGGATTGTGCTTGCATATGGTAAAAGCTGTATTTTGGCTGCTTGTCCAATTTTAGTGCCAGTTACTTTTACATGGACATTGCCGACATCATATTGGTCATTCGGTGAGAGCGTTAGAGCAGAAATACGTGATGCATAAGAGAATGCCTCTTCTTGTGGGACTATTCCTTTGGCTAATCGATCGTCATCAAACCACGAATCATCAGCAATCAATGCACCTGTAATTTTTGTGATTCCTAACTTTTTCAGCCCATTGGCGAATGTTTCTAAATGGACAGGTAATAATGTTGGATCGCCCCCACCTTGTAAATAAATATTTCCTTGTAATACACCATTTTCAATGGGACCATCCACATAAGCCTTCGTTTCAAAACGATAATCAGAGCCGAGTAAATCTAATGCCGCAGCACTAACAAGCAATTTATGAGTGGATGCGGGACGTATCATTTTTTCCCCATGCTTACTATAAAGAACGTCTCCTTTTTCCATTTCTCGCACCGTAATACTATATTCATTGTTTTTCCAGTTTTTAGCGATGATTGTATTGATTTTATTCGTCATCGTTTGCTCATTTGCCTGTGCTTGTTCAACAAATAGCAATGGGTAACAACACATGGTTAAAAGCATCATCAGTATAATAATTTTCTTTTTCATAGATCCTCCATTTGGCAAAATATTCTCTAATTATTTTTTATTTTAAGTAAAAGCGCTTATTTTTTCAATTCAACAACTATTCTAACTTCTTCTGAAGTGGACAGACATCTTTTTTTCCGACATGAATAGACTGTAGTAGCTAGCTAAAATCGCTTTCAAAGTAGGAGTTGGTTTCGATGGGCGCAAAATGGATTAAAATATCGATCTTCTATTTAATACTTACAATCGCTTTTGGACTGTTTATGCATTATGCATTTCAACTTCAATGGAAGACGACACATGCACATATTGGTGTCGTTGGTTGGCTAACTACGGGATTCATAGGGCTCGTTTATTGTCATTTTAAGGATGCTGCAGAAACAGGGCTCGCCAAGGCACAGTTTTGGCTTTACAATATCGGTTTACCGTTTCTGTTAGTTGGGATGATGATGGTTTACTTAGATGTGCCTCATTGGTTATTTGAACTGTTCGTATCTGGCGGTGGAATTGCCGTTGCACTTTCTATATTATTATTCTTTGTCAATGTCTTACAAAATGTGAAAAGTACCGAATAAACTAGAGGGCGTTTTTACTCTACACAAGATAAAGCAAAGGCATCAAGAACGAACTTCTTGATGCCTTTCGATTTGTAGAGCCCCATTCAACAAAGTGGGGTTCTATATTTTATACAAAATATGCCACGCATTTAGGAATGGCGCTTATTACTGCAAAGAGTTCGCTTGCATTTGATACATTTTTTCATAAATTCCACCATGTGCTAATAGCTCATCGTGGGTACCACGCTCCACAATATTTCCACGATCTAAGACAAGTATTCGATCCGCATTTTTGATTGTTGACAGACGGTGGGCAATAATGAATGTTGTGCGCCCTTTTTTCAGTACATCCATTGCATGTTGAATAATTTCTTCTGTCTCAGTGTCTATATTTGAAGTTGCTTCATCTAAGATTAAAATGGCTGGATCAAAGGCTAATGCACGTGCAAAAGAAATTAATTGTCGCTGACCAGAAGATAATGTACTTCCCTTTTCAATCACTGGTTCATCATAGCCATTTGGCAAGTTTGCAAGCACGCGATCCCCTCCAACGGCTCTTAAAGAATCTTCCACTTTTTGTCGAGAGATTTTCGGATTATTTAAGCTCACATTGGACGCAATCGTTCCGGTAAATAAATAAGGGTCCTGTAAAACAATCCCCATATGCTCACGCATAGATTGACGAGCAACCGTTGTGATATCAATACCATCAATCGAAATCTTGCCTTTAGATGGGTCATAGAAGCGGAATAATAAATTCATAATCGAACTTTTTCCAGAGCCTGTATGACCTACAAGTGCAATTGTTTCTCCTTGATGTGCTTCAAATGATAAGTTTTTCAAAACATAGTCATCGTTTTTGTAGGCAAAGGAAACATCCTCAAACACTACATTTCCTTTATATCTTGGTAGACTTACTTCAGATACGGGCTCTCCATCTATATCTAACACCTCAAACACGCGCTTCCCTGCAATCAGCGAGCGTTCAAGCTGCGAAAATTGATTTACAATATTGGTGATTGGATTGAAGAGTTTTGTTAAGTAATCGACAAAAGCATATAAAGTCCCTGCTGAAATTATTTGCGTTGTCGTCATCGATTGGGTCCCAAAATAGAAAATAAAAATCGTAAACATTAAAAGCCTTAACGTATTCACTAAGTTAAATGAAGTCGCCGAATCGAGCACTAATAGTTTACGTTCATAGGCATAGTGTTCATTATTCATATCATCAAATTCCTTCGTCATTTGTTGCTCACGTCGGAATGCTTGAATAATTGTCATACCTTGAATGGATTCATTAATCATTGCATTGATATCGGCAATCTTTGTGCGAATAACATCATTGTATTTCGAAGCAAATTTACGATATAAAATCATCCATACATAAATAACCGGCACCATGACTAAAGCCAATAATGCCATTTGCCAATTTAAAATAAATAGTGCTACATAAACACCGATTATTGAAATTAAACTTGTCACAAAATTTGATAGTACCTGCACATATAAATTGCGTACTGCCTCGGTATCATTGGTTACACGCGCAACAATTTTCCCTGCTGGTAAGTTATCAAAATATTGGATTGGTAACGTTTGGATATGCTCAAAAACATCTTTACGTAATTTTTGAACAACACGATTTGCGCCCATTTGTAAATAAATATACATAAAGTAACGTAAAACGGCTGTAGCAATCGCCAAAATTAAATACAATAGTAACAACCACGTAATCGGTTTAATCTCTATTTGACCGATCGTCATATAATTATCAATGATGTGTTTTGCAATAAACGGTCCTACAAGTTCGGTAAAAACAGCAATTGTTAAGAAAAATAACCCTAAAAATATTGGTTTTTTAAAATACATTGCATAACGTGTTAAGCGTTGACTCGTACTCATGAGGCACCCCCTTCTAGCTGCTGACGGTCGAATTGTTCTTTATACCAGCCTTGTTGTGAAAGGAGCTGTTCATGTGTTCCCTGTTCTACTATTTGTCCTTCATCAAGCACAATTATCATATCGGCATGTTGAATTCCTGATAATCGATGGGTTGTAATAATCGTCGTTCGATCCTGTCGTTCACGCTGAATATTTTCGATGATTTTAGCTTCCGTTTTAGCGTCTACAGCTGAAAGTGAATCATCAAGGATTAAAATTTCAGGGTCTTTAATAAGTGCCCGCGCAATTGATACACGTTGCTTTTGACCTCCAGAAAGTGATACCCCTTTTTCTCCAACAAGTGTTTCAAGCCCCATTGGGAGATGGGCTAAATCTTTTTCAAAATATGCTGCATGGATCGCTTGTTTCAGCTCTTCTTCTGTAGCATCTTCTTTTCCAAATAAAATATTTTCTCGAATTGTACGGGAGAATAATACATGATCCTGCGGCACATAGCCGATCCAATCGAGTAACTGCTCTTTTGTTTGAGCTGTAATATCAATGCCATCAATGGACAACTGACCTTCTCCAATTGGATACTCACGTAGCAGCTGTCGTAAGAAGGTTGTTTTCCCTGCACCTGTCTTTCCAACAATGCCAAGTGTTTGACCTTTTTTTAGCGACAATGAAATACGCTCCAAGTTTTTCACATGGCTCATTGGATACTGGAAAGATAAATCGTTGAACCCGATAGCATTTGGTGTTGCTACAGCTTGCGGTGTTGCACTATTTTGTACATCCGCTTCATAGCGTAACGTTTCCTGTACACGGTCTAATGAGGCATTTCCTTGCTGCATCACATTAATAAGTTCCCCAATCGCAAAAATTGGCCAAACCGCTAATCCTAAATAGACAGTAAATGTTACAAGTTGCCCTAACGACATCGCCTCAGTCGATACTAAATGCGCACCGTAGCCAAGTGCCACAACATAACTAATCCCTGTCCCTACTTTCGTAATGGGTCCAAATAAAGCGTTGATTTTTGCCGTATGCATATTTTTTTCATAAACGACCTCACTCATTGCCGCAAAGTTTGCTTCGTCCTTTTTTTCTTGCACATACGCCCGTACAACTCGAACGCCTGCTACTGACTCAAGGACACTATCGTTTAATTCCCCAAAGGCGTCCTGCGCTTTCATATATCGTTCATGCACAATTTTCCCTAAATACTGAATAAGAATAGCCATAATAGGCACTGGCAACATGGCAAAAAACGTTAACTTCCACGAAATCATATAACCCATTGCAAAAATAATACAGCCCATATATATCGTCGAGTCTATCAGTGTCATGATTCCAAAGCCCGCAGTTAGTGACACGGCGTTTAAATCATTGGTAGCTCGTGCCATTAAATCACCTGTGCGATTTTTTTCATAAAATGTCGGTGTCATACGTAAAAAATGTTGCATTAAATTGCGACGTAACATTTTCTCTAAATTAATGGCACCTTCAAATAATCGAAATTGCCATACAAAATTCAAGACATAACCACCAACTATAATAGCTACAAAAATCAACAAATATTTCGTTAAAATAGCTGTTGTCATTGTGCCTGCAGTTAAAATATCAATAATAGACCCTAGTAAATACGGTGGAATAACCTCTAATCCACTCGCAATGATTAAGAGTACAATCGCTATTGTATATTGCTTCCAATATTGCTTGAAAAACCAACTTAGTTTACTTAATACATCAAACATCCATCAATACCTTCTTTCCTAAATGCTTTACATCTTCGCTACCCACTATCTAGCAATTCCTTATTGAAAATTAATTTCCTTGTGATGTTTTGCATACACATACACTCCTTTTTCTGTTCACTATCACCTTTTTTTGCAATAAAAAAGACGCATCCCCTGAAAAGAGCATGCGTCTCTTATAAAAGGTAAGGTGTACCCATACCTTTCATTGCATAAAAAATAACAATGTTAGACATGGACAATGTATGCAGCTGTGCTTTTGTATCGTACGGATAAAATCATCATTGTCATGCCCTCCTTTGTTTGGTTTGTTATAGTGTTATTGAAGATTATCATATAATTGAAATAATTGTCAACATTCAAACTGTTATTTTTTATATATTACAGGAAATAATTAACGCTTTAAAGTAGTGAATTGCTTTATTCGCAAGAAAATAGCTTTTATTATAACAAACTTTAAAAAACTACCATCCTGCTTTTGTGCTTGATACAATATAAAGGCATGCGGTGAATCTTATTATGTATACTCGGTCTAAAAAATAAAGGAGTCTTTGACATTGAAAATATTTGTTGCAATTGGCTTAGGAGGATGTTTAGGCGCTATTTCCCGCTATTATATTAGTATGCTAGCTGCAAATACGGCGGTCTTTCCATTTTCAACACTTTGCATTAATTTAGTTGGCTGTTTTTGTTTAGCCTTCCTTTTCACCACCTTTACTAACCGCACGCCCCTTGTACTCGGCATTGGTACAGGCTTTTTAGGAGCCTTTACTACCTTCTCGACCTTTTCTGTAGAGACACTTTTACTGTTGGAAAATAGTAAATGGGGACAAGCACTCGCCTATTGTTTGATGAGTGTGTTCGGTGGTCTAGTATGCGCTTGGCTAGGTGCTCTACTTGCAAGGAGGCGGATGCAATGATATTAGTTGGAATAGGCGGATTTTTAGGTGCATTAGCAAGGTTTTACTTAGGTAAATGGATTGTTAGTACATATCCTTGGGCTACCTTTGTCATCAACATAACAGGTTCCTTTGTACTCGGTTTGTTAGTTGGTGCACATCTAAGTGATGCGCTATGGCATTTCTTAGGAATTGGCTTTTTAGGTGCTTATACAACGTTTTCAACATTTGGGTTTGAAACATTGCAACTAATCGAAAAGAAACAATGGCATCTAGCGTTCCGTTATGTTTGTAGTACAGTAATTGTCGGATTGCTCTTTGCAGCACTAGGGCTTTCCCTTATGCAGGGCGTCCTTAAAACATTAGAGGTGATTTTTTGACACAACCCACAATCGAGCAGCTTCAAACTTTAGAGGCTGAAATTGAACATACATTATATACATTAATTGACTTAGAACTTGATGAAGCTTACCAAGAAATGACGACTCTATTTGCCAAATTACTCGCAAAGGTGCAAGCAGCGCACTTAATAGATTATAAGCTTGATGTACTAGTAGAACCTAATAATTACGCTAGCGAAACATGCATATTACTCAAGAGTTTACTAGAAGCAAAAAACAGGCCCAACAAAAGACATCAGCTTTTAACGCATCGCATCATTTTAAAAATTTGGCTGCGTAAAAATCGACACTTTATAGATGAGTTATTACCACAAATGTTTTAAAAACGTTGGACAACCACGGCATAGCCAAAGAGTGTTAGATTGATTAAGTTCAATCTAACACTTCTTTTTTTGCTATGTACTAGTTTGCGCATTCTATAAAATTGCCTCCTCTACAAGCTTAAATTCCCAAACATTTTCCCTAGTAATAAAATCAATAAATATTTTCCCTTCTCTTTTTGAGCCTATTTTCTATACTAATAAAATCTTATTTATGCTACTTCAACATAGAAAAATGCTTATTTTCACGAAACCTTTCTTCCATCTTGGCGTTTATTACTTATGAGAACTAAATGAAAATCGTTATCATTTCGTTCTATATAAACATTTTTGAGAGGTGTTTTGATGGAAAGAATAAAATTATTGGATGTTGCGAGAGGACTAGCCATAATTGGCACACTGGGAACGAATATTTGGATTTTTGGATCAGCCGGCTATTCAGTCGATTTAGATGAAACTGATATTTCAAGGATTGGCTCATATATATCTAAGTTTTCAGATTATTTGACGAACGGGAAATTTCTTGGCTTATTAACGATTATGTTCGGCATTGGCATGCAATTGAAATATGCTAGTTTCCAAAATAGAGGGCTCCCTTGGTTTAAACTGTACCTATGGTCTATGATATTGCTTTTTTTAGATGGGGTTCTTCATTTTATATTTGTTTTTGAATTTGATGTATTAATGAGTTATTCCCTAACAGGTATCCTCGTTGCATTTATTATTCAACGCTCAGAGCGAGTCATGAAAATTTGTATGTTTGTTGCAGCTAGTATTCACCTTTTTCACCAAGTCGTAGAAGGTTTTCTTATGGACAAAATTATGACGACTCAACTTGCACGAACATTGTTTCCAAACAATCCATATGCCAATCTAAGTGCTAATCGTAGTAGTATCGCTGAACAAGCAGCACTAGTTCGTCAGGAGAATCAATTGCTTGAGATATCTGGGTTTTCATGGTGGGAGCAAGTTGTGTACCGGCTAGAACATTTTTGGGTTTTACGCTCAGAAGCGATTATGATTTTACCAATGAATGTTTTCTTATTTTTACTTGGTGTCTTCCTCGTTAGAAAAGGTTTATTGAAAATGGATGAACACGGCATTCGACTGCAAAATCGCCTACTATGGATTGGATTAGGTATTGGTATCCCATTAAATGCTCTATCGTTTTTTAGTACTCAATTTGTCGTTTTAGACCGCTATGTTTTTGCCCCTGTTTTATCACTGGGTTATCTCGGTCTTGTCTTTTTAATCGCCCGCCATCAAAAGTTCGTTAAAGCCCAACATTATATTAGTAATGTTGGCAAAATGGCACTTACATGCTATATCGCGCAAAATATCATCGCATCCTTTTTGTTCTATAATTGGGGACTCGGCCTATCCAACCATTATAGTCAACCATTAATCCACGCATCTTGGCTAGGCATTACGTTGTTTATGATTGGATTTTCTACTTTATGGTTACGAAAATATAAACAAGGTCCCATTGAAACCATCTGGCGTAAACTTGGCAATATTCCTGTGAAACGCCATCTACAAAAATTAACGTAATCCCTTTGATTGCATAGCGACATTAAAACATGTATGTTCTTCCTAATGACCGTTGGCATACATGTTTTAATTTGCAGCCTCATGTTTAAACTGACATTATAAAAACTCTACTTTCTGGCTATTTCAAAATAACGTCAATTATTATTACAATAAAGTAATATAGAAATATGATTAAGACATCGTCACCTAGCTTTAACGTATAAGATGAGGAGTACACTAAATATGAAAAAAACACTGACAATCGCTGGTTCTGCCGCACGTGGCGGAGCTGGTATTCAAGCAGATTTAAAAACTTTCCAAGAACTAGGCGTGTACGGCACTTCTGCCATTACGGCCTTTGTAGCAACACATCCTCGAACTAATCAAGGCGTTTTTACGCAATCATTAGACGTTATTGAGGCACAGCTCCATACAATTGCGACGCAAATTGGCATCGATGCTTTAAAAACAGGGATGCTATTCACCAAAGATATCATTGAGCTTGTGTCAGACTGGCTCTCTACTGTTCAGGTCAAACATGTCGTAATTGACCCTGTTATGTTCGGTAAAGTAGGAACTGCATTAATGGAAGAAGGTGCCATGTCTTCTTTAAAGGATAAACTATTACCACATGCAACAATTATGACCCCTAATATGCCTGAAGCAGAATATTTGCTCGGTGGTAAGAAACTTACATCTGCAACTGATTTACAGGATGCAGCCCGTGATTTACATAAGCTTGGCACGCAATTTGTACTCGTAAAAGGTGGTCGTCTCGATGGTCCCGCAACGGATGTATTATATGATGGCGTACGCATGGTAACATTGGAAGCCCCACGTATTGATACTATTCATACAAATGGTGCGGGTTGTTCATATTCTGCAGCGATTACTGCTGGATTAGCACAAGATCTAAGTGTTGAAGAGGCTGTTATGCAAGCTAAAAAGTTTGTTACTGCTGGCATTCGTCGAGCTATACCATTTGAAGCCGTTGCTGGTGCCATCGACCATCGTGCCTATAAAGTGTTTGGTGAACATGATATTACAGTTACGCGAAACTAGTCATACTGGAACAGGGCTAGTAGTTATTAAAAGCAAAAAAATCCGTGTAGAGCCTTTTACGGGCACAGCGGATTTTTTTATTTGTGCTATCGTTGAAGACTAAATGCTAGTTTCTTAAAAAGAATAGGCACGCATAACTTGGCATATTTCTACATGATAATGACTGTACCATTTTTCTTTACCTAATTGTTGTGCTACAACATGTTGTGCATTGTTTTTCCACTGTTGAATCGCCTCTAACGATTCCCAATACGATACAGTAATCCCCTGCCCCTCGGCATTTCTTGTACTTGCCACACGAAGAAAACCTGACTGCTGTTTTGCTAATGCTTCAATGGCATCCGCCATTTTGGCATATCCTTCGTTGTCGTTATCCGTCCGTTGTGATGTGAAAATAACAGCATAATAACTATCCATCCTTTACTCCCCCCTCCTCTTTCACTACTATTGTATACGAAAAATCCTATCCATTTAATTTCAATAAGCTATGTCGTGGCAGTTATGCAAACTTCCGTTAGTATACATTGTAGTACTACCCTTTATAATGGAGGTATGTACCATAGAACTAACTTTTAGTCATTATGCGATAGCGATTTCTATTGATTTAATTTACTAAATGATAACTTGGTGGTCCACACTAAAGATAGCTTAATGTAAAAAAAAACAGGATGATGTACTATTTTTTCAGTTTGCCTTCATTTTAGCATAGTATAATAATTTGAATATGGAAACAGGAGGGAACTAAAATGAAAATATTACTGGCAGAAGATGATAGTCGACTACGTAAAAATATTGTTCATATTTTAAAAAAAGAATTCCACCATGTTGCATCTGTCGATAATGGACAAGATGCCCTGAACAATACATTTTCTGAACAGTACGATTTAGTGATTTTAGATTGGATGATGCCTCAGCTAAGTGGTATTGCTGTTTGTCAGCAGTTACGACAAAGTGGCTTTAATGGCTGTATTTTAATGCTAACTGCCAAGGACGATACAGAAGATATCATTACAGGACTTGATAGTGGCGCTGACGATTATTTAGTAAAACCCTTTAAGATGGAGGAACTGTTAGCCAGGGTTCGGGCATTACTGCGTAGAAAAAATAAAGTGATTGAGCAAGTTGTCAAAGTAGAAAATTTAACTTTACAAGTCGATGCACGTACGTTTTTGCTTAATAATACCGAAGTAGAATTAACTAAAAATGAATTTTTACTGCTTGAATATTTATTTTTAAATAAAGGTCGTGTTCTAACAAGAGAACAAATATGCATTTATATTTGGGGCTATGATTATGATGTGTCCAACAATTCATTAGATGCTTTAGTAAAGCTTGTTCGAAAAAAAATTGATGATGGGCAAGTCAAATCACGCATTCAAAATGTGCGGGGCATTGGCTATAAATTGAGGGAATCTCATGTTTCATAAAACAAGAAAAAAATTATCTTATTTGTATGCCACACTGTATTTTTTATTATTTTCACTATTTATTATTGTTCTTTATTTTGCTCTTGTTAAATTGATGGAAAATCAACAAATACAAGAATTAGAAGCGTTTTATATAAAACAAGAACATGATTATTTTGAATATGCAAATGACAACAAAAAAACCGTGAGCTATGACCCAAACCGGAATTATTTTTATTATATCTATACAAACGATCATCAATTTATCCATGGGGATGAATCTGTTAGAGGGCTTAAAACACAAGTAGAAAAAGTCTTTTCGCAAGACCGTCAAGTTCACGATGTCGTACGTCGTTTCGAATGGCAAGAACAGCATTTCCTTATAATTAAAAAGCCGATTAACTATCATGAAAAAGTAGTCGGCTATATACTGATTGGGAAATCTGTAACAACACAACATCACTTTTTTCAAAAAGTAAGTGAGTTACTGCTACTATTAGCGTGTATTTCAACGATTTTAATCGGGTTACTAAGCTACTACATGGCTGGCAAAGCGATGGTTCCTATTCAATGGTCATTTGATAAACAAAAAAAGTTTGTTTCGGATGCCTCTCATGAATTGCGCACACCACTTAGTATTTTTTATAGTTCACTCGATATTTTAGAACTTGAGGAAGCAAAGCATTTAACTCCTTTTGGCAAAGAATTAATTACGGATTTAAAAGATGAGGCCCAATTAATGAAAGCACTGCTTGATAAACTATTATTTTTAGCGCGCCACGATCAACAGCAGGGCTTAGCTCATCAAGAAGTATTACAGCTATCTACTATGCTTGAAAAAATAAGTACTAAATTTCAAAAAATCATGCCTGAACCCATTCAATTTTGCACACAAATAGAAGAAAACATTGAACTACTTGGCGATGCAACAAAAATACAAGAACTGCTTTATATCCTATTAGATAATGCTATTGCCTACACAAAACAAGGTCAGATTACATTAACACTTTCAAAACAAACGAACCTTATCACGATCGCTCTAGCAGATAGTGGTATCGGTATACCAGAGCAGGAACTTGCCATGGTGTTTGAACGCTTTTACCGCAGTGACACTTCCCGCCAACGCAATGGGACAGGGTTAGGTCTTGCCATTGCACAAGCGATTGTGGAACAGCATGGAGGAAAAATTTATGTTACGAGTACTGTAGGAAAAGGTTCAACGTTTTATATTGAATTTCCTGTTCAATAACATTTCTTAAATTGGCTTAAAAAGCAACAGCATCAGCTTATTTCCTCTCAAGAAATAAGCTGATGCTTTTATTTTGAGCTCCTTAATGCTTGTGGAACTGTTTTGTCTTTTGTCTTCCTTCCTTGGCTGACCATTCTTGCTATCAATATTGAGAGAACACAACCTGCGGACGTAAAATAGAACAGCAGGATATATATGTTGTCTGTATCACTCCCAATAAGTATGCCGTGTAAAAGAGATAGGAGCCAAGCTGGCAATACGAGAAAGTGGATTGATTTCCATATTGAGCGATTCATCGTTTTCAACCATAAATCTGAAGTTAATAGTACTAGTAAAAATAAGTAAAAAGCAATTATCCCAAGGCCAGAGGCAATCGGTTGATAATGAGATGAAAAAGGGAGTAGCACTTCCACTAATGCATAGGGCTCGTAGTTATCAATGATGAGCACGAACATATGCGCAACAACGGTTATTAGACCTAACCACCCCGCATTTTGATGAACTTGGTAAATTAAATTTTTATGTGATTTGACAAACGTCGATTTTCTTAACAAACCAAATACAATAGACACTGTAAAATAAAAATATGCTAAAAACCCTAATAACCGTATCCATTCCCATGTACTTGTTAACATATTTTCTCCCCCGTCATTGCCCAGTAACCTGCTTGATTTTCTTTTACAATAAAACGTGCACTGCGGTCGCATATTGCTTCAAGCCATTGTTGCTGTTTGGTGTCATCCACTAAAAAGCAAAGTTTTGCTCCAACTTCTGCATCACATAATGATGATGTTACGACCGTTGCTTGTATTACATCCGTGATCGCAACGTTTCCTGTTTGACCATTTAATAAATGATGCTTACTGTTTTCTCCTTGGGTCCAACTTCTATAAATTCGATTAGAGGTAGCAATAGCGCCTGAAGCCATTTTTATAGCGCTTATTTCTTTGTCCACATCATAGGGATCGGCAACACCAATCGTCCATATTTTTTCACCTGACGACCACATTTTCATATCCCCACCCCCATCTATTAAGCCGTATTCAGGAGCTATCTCCGCCTCAAGCCATTGCGCTAATTTTTCAATAGCATAGCCTTTTGCGAAACCCCCTAAATCAATTTCTTGCTGTGCTATTTTCATAACTTGTTGATTGCTTAAAAACTGAAAAGGATTACCTGCTATGATAGGTTGGTTGTACATTGCCTCCTTTTCAATTGTGGTAAACGGAAAAGATTGATTGTAGCCATGTTGTTCAAGTTGTAATTTTAAATACGGTGAAAATAAACCATTTGTACGAAGATAATAGTCATTGGCCTGCACTAAACAATCGTAGAGATCATCACTTAATTGTAATGTTTGCCCGATTTCCAGATTATTCAATTGCCAAAGTTCATTGTTCGTGCCAAACCTCGACCACTCTTGCGCTACGTAACGAAGCCACTTTTCAGCTTTTTCTTGCCAATTCGTTTTATTACTCTTTGCTATAGCTAGATAAAATTCCGTATTCATTACTTGTAATGTCAATGTATCCACTGTCATCATCCCTATCAAGTTCTTTTCGTTTTGCGCTCACTTTTGACTGCTGTTTGTTTTGTTATTTCAAAATTTGTCCAATCAAGCTGTACGAGCTCTTTCTCTTTCTTTGTCATGGCCTTCTCTTCTATTTTAGAAAATTGAGCATCAGTTGTTTCAGCTTGCGATGTGTCATTAAATTGTGATAGTAATGCAGCAGAAATAAGTACACCCGATGCGCCTAATAACCATTTTGCTTTTTTTGGATCTTTCATCGTTCTCCACGCTCCTACCTAATTTAATGGTTGACAAACAAACTGTTGATTTTCCTCTTGCCATTCGGCGATAAAGCCTAAGCCATTTGTTATGGCACTAATCGGTAAATAAAGCTCATTATTTAAATAAAAAGCATGTGCAGGTAATGGTGTTTTTACATAATTGTCGTAAGCAACATTTTTCCCTGCGCGATAAATAAGTTCATGATTGGCGTTTTGAATAACCAATATTTCACTTGTTTTGTAATACGTCGCTGTTGCACCTAATAACTTTGCCACTGTTTTGCCAGGTACAAATATTTCTCCGTCTTTTGGCATTGCAAACAAGTTTACCTCTTTATTTGTGCCTGTCACTTTTAATACAACTTGTTTTGAATTCGTAAAAGGTAGCGCTTCTTTATCGACAACAACGGATCTTGTCCATATATTCCATTTCCCTTTTTCATTCACAACGTTCGTTGTATCATAATTTTCGTATTGATCATCATCGTCATAATCATCTTCATACTCATAATCATAGTCGTCATCATGGTCGTCGTATTTTTCATACTTTTCATGTTTTTCATAACCATCGTGATTATAATCGTCATCATCTGCTTTTGCCTGCATACCATTCGTTAATAAACCTACTACCAATAAACTAGCTGCTACACTTATTTTTTTGTTTTTCATTTCTTTCACTCCTTCCATCATTAATAGTAGGACATGAAAATGATAGGAAACTGAATTTTGCCACATAAAAAACAAAAAAAGCTATTTCCACATACAGATTGACCTGTAGTTAGAAATAACTTGTCATTGTAACACTTAATGTGCGTGTAAAATCACCTTTCTTTTCTTCGAGAAAAGGAAAAAAGTTACAGTTAAACTTAAACTAATTATACCAAAAACAATACCCATTCCACTTAAGCCGATTACATCAAGCATCATACCTGTTGACAACAGAACAATTTGGAACACAACCGAATCAATCATATTGCGGAAGGAAAAGAATCGCCCGTGGTACTCTTTCGGTACTTGTTTTTGAAAAATCACCATCGTTGTTGGGAAAAAGCACCCGACAGAAAAACCAAATAATCCGAATGTTAATAAAGCAAAGAACGTGCTATCCGCTAGCAATAGCATTAGCTCCATTATGCCAATAATCAATGCAAGTCCGAATAATAATGTCCCTATTTTGACGCGCTCAGCAATATATTTGAGCCCAGCAGCCCCTAACATAAAGCCAATTCCTTCAACTGTATATAATAATCCCGAAATAGTCGTGGACGCATGCATTTCGGTGATTTTCATAATGACTAGATTAAAAGAGCCTAAAAATAATGTCGGAATTAACATTAATACGAGTGTCATTAACACGACTGGATGCTCCTTTAGCATCGGGTATACGTCCTTAAATCTACCTTTTTCCTTGTCATTGACAGATACATTTACCGTTTCATCAAGCTTTAAACTATTTGTCATAACATACATGATAATATACACAATAAGTGAAACAATGTATAACCATTTCAACTCAAAATAGCTTAACATTAAGCCCGCTGCGGCAGTTCCGACAATTCTAGAAATCGTTCGAGCATTCATTTGCCAAGCATTCAAAGTCATTAAATCTTTATCTTTGACAACTAATGGTATAATAGACTGTAAAGCAGGCATATAAAATGCTGCTGCAATTTGCAACGTGATTAAAAATAATATCATCCATATTACAGAGTTGGTATACAGTGCTATAAACATAAAGAACACACTTAGAATACGACCTATACTCGCAAACTGAATAACTGTTTTTTTCTTCGATTGGTCAATCAACCTTCCTGCGAGTGGTGCGACAACAAGACCAGCTAATATACCAATTGAAATAATTAATGATTTATGGAAATCTGACGGCACGACTTTTTGCATAAATGCTAAGTTGCCAATAATTCCAGCCCATAAGCCAAGACCTACTACAAATTCACCTAATAAAATAATCCAAACATTACGTTTTCCCCACATGCTGTCTCCCCTCGTTGCCCAATATTAAATTTTTATAACATCCATCGTAACAAAATTATAAATATTCGTACATATAATTTTACAAATCTGGCATTTTATCGACGCGTGCAAAATCCTTTATTCTTGATTGATGTATCACTTTTGCTATTTATCCCTTTTGTACCATGTTGCTAAAGACATCATTGGAAATTCTTCAGCAACATCCAATCTTAATGGTGTAATTAGCTCAATAGAATTGCCATCTGGATCGGCAAAATAGATTGCCGCATGGGCATGTGGATGATTGGGTAAGACGAGCGGCTGTTGTGAGGGCGTAAAGCCAAATGCTGTTCGTATTTCAATGCCAATGGATTGTAACCATTGTTTTACTCGTCCTACATCATCTTCGTCTATTTTAAAAGCAAGGTGTCGGATAGACGGATGGTAATCTAGTTGCGCTTCCTTACATTCCCACAAACCTATCCAACTTTGTCCTTTGACAATCCAGAAAAAAGCGAGTTGCTGTTGCACATAAGCTAATTCAAGCCCTAGCTTTTCATAAAATATAATGGATTGTTGTAAATCGCTAACAGGTAAATGTGCTTCATATAATCCTTTTATCATAGTATCTCCCCTAATGATTATTGACAAAAGTATACTATTTTTATAGGAAGGGAAAATCATGCTAAAGGATGAAATGTGCATTTTTAATAATAATTAGCGGACTTGCTAGCATACCGATGTTTTACTACACTATATAACAAAATAAAGAGATGGGTTTTTAAAAGCCCCATCTCTTCTTCATTGATTTTACTAATTAAAGTGCATATCCCTTAACATAAGTTAAAATTTGAGGTCAAACATTACTTTTATCAATATCTTGCACTTTAAACTCCTTCTAATTTACTAACTAGTGCTTTTCGTTTATAGTCCATAAATTTTTGAACGCATAACGTCATGATAAATAATAGACCGACCGCCGTAGCCATCATACCTGCAATGGACGTGTCCCAAAATTTAGCCAAATAATAACCAATAATCGCCGCTGCCCCTCCATATAACATACTGAATAGGAACATCTGTTTAATTGATTTACTAATTAAATTGGCTGTGGCAGCAGGTCCAATTAACATCGCTACTACTAAAATTGCCCCAACACTATCAAATGCTGCAACAGTTGTAAAAGAAATGGACGTCATAAAACCATAATGTAAGAAAAGTATTGGTACACCAATGGACGCTGCATAAACGCTATCAAAGGTTGCAAGCTTCATTTCCTTAAAGAATAATAATAGGAACCCTATATTAATCATTAATACAAGCAATAGTATCCAGATAGCTTTGGGCATTGTGATTGCAAAGAACGTCCATTTATCCCAAGGAACAAATGCAATTTCACCCATTAAGATATGCTCAACATCTAAATGCACATGGCTAGCAAACAATGTAATTAGCAGAACACCTGCGGCAAATAACGTCGTAAAGACAACACCAATTGCAGCATCTTGCTGTATACCCGAAGAATGTAATAACTGCACTAAGTATGCCGTTAAAATGCCAGCAACCGCTGCACCTAATAGCATCCAAAATCCATTTAATGTTTGCGTAATGATAAATGCCATCACAATTCCAAACAGCACCGTATGGCTAATAGCATCTGCAATCATCGACATTTTACGTAATATTAAAAAGACACCAGCCATCCCGCATGTAATACCTACCAAAAGACCCGTGATAATGACCCATAATTCAATCATCCTACTTCACCTTGCTTTCGAAACTGTTTTTTTCTAAAGTACTTATACATTTGCCCTGCTGGACTAAATAAATAAGATAAAAAGAAAATGGCAGCAGCTACTAAAACAATTAAAGGTCCTGTTGATAAGCCTGTACGCATAGAACTAATAAAGGTTCCAACAATCCCTGACACACCACCTATTGCTGCACTAACTACAAGCATTGAACTTAGCTTCCTTGTCCATAATTTAGCACTTACGGCAGGAATGATTAACAGCGCTGACATTAATATAACACCGACTGATTGAATACCCGTTACAATTGTCATCACAATCAAAACGGTTAACGTCGCTTTTAACGCTTCAATCGGTAAGCCAATCCCTTTTGCATACACGGGATCAAAGATTAATAGTTTCCATTCCTTATAAAATAACAAACTAACTATTATAATAATTGTTGCACTTAAAAACAGCCATGTTAAATCCGCTTTTGTCATCGTTGCCGCCTTACCAAAAATAAAATTGTTAAGGCCACTCTGATTTCCTAACGGGCTATGATTGACAACCGTTAAAAATACAACGCCTACCCCGAAAAATACCGTTAGCACTAAACCAATAGCAGCATCTGCTTTCATTTTCGAAAATGAAACAATCCATTGGATACAGTAGACAGACAAAGCTGATGTTATACCTGCCCCCAGCATTAATATAGGTAATTCTTTTTGCCCTGTTAATAAAAATGCTAAGGCAATGCCAGGTAATGCTGCATGTGCTGCAGCATCACCTACTAAACTTTGTTTTTGAAGAAAAGAAAAAGTACCTGTTATTCCAGCCGCAATCCCAAGCAACATCGTACCCATTAATACCCAAAGCAAGTTTCCAGTTAACATAGGCTGTTCGCTCCTACCATGTCTTGCATCATAAATAGTTTGCCACCGTATGTTTTTTGTAATTGTTCTGGTGTAAAAACATCTTCCGTTGCACCGGATGCTAAAATCGTTTTATTTAATAAAATTGTGTAGTCAAAATATTCTTTTACTGTTTGTAAATCATGATGTACGACAAAAATACTTTTTCCTTGTGCCTTTAAGCTTTTTAAAATATCAATAATTGTTTTTTCAGTAGCGGCATCAACACCAGCAAATGGCTCATCTAAGAAATAGATAGTAGCATTTTGTGCTAAAGCCCGTGCTAAAAATACACGTTGCTGTTGACCTCCTGATAATTGACCAATGGAACGCTGTGCAAAATCTTGCATGCCTACACTTTCCAAAGCTTGCTTTGCTAAAAGCTTATCTTGTTTAGATGGTCTTTTAAACAATCCCGTATGTCCGTATCTTCCCATTAGCACAATATCTAGTGCATTCGTTGGGAAATCCCAATCAACGGCATTGCGCTGTGGGACGTATCCCACGACTAAACTTTTTGGATCGAATAGCTTTCCTAGTATCTCTACTTTTCCTACCTTGTTTGGTAATTGATTTAATATCGCTTTTAAGAACGTCGATTTTCCCGCTCCATTTGGTCCAATAATGGCTGTAAGCCGACCGCTAGGCACTGTGACGTTGGCATTTTCTAAAACGGTTTTCTTATCATAAGCAACCGATAAATTTTCTACTGTTAATGCATTCATTTTTTCACCTACTTTAGTGCATCGACAATGGTGTCGATGTTATGTTGATACATCCCAACGTATGTGCCTTCTTCTGTTCCTTCAGCGCCCATGGCATCTGAGAATAATTCGCCACCTATGGCAACTTCATGCCCTTTTTGTTTTGCCCCTTCAATAACAGCTTTCATCGCTTTATCGGAAACACTTGACTCTACAAAAATCGCTTTGATTTTGTTATCTACTAAAAAGTCCACCATTTCTTGAACGTCTTTCACACCATATTCAGCTTCTGTACTTAGCCCCTGTAAGCCGCGAACTTCAAATCCTTGGCTCTCTCCGAAATAGTTGAACGCATCATGTGCTGTTACTAATATTCGTTGCTTATCTGGTACTTCACTAATGCGCTTTTTAGCGTACGCTTGTAGCTCATCTAATTTTTTCAAATACGTTGTTTCATTTGCTTTAAAGTCATCTTTAAACGCTGGATATTCTGCTACAAGCGTTTTCGTTACAGCGTCCACAACTTGTTTCCATAAGTCAATGTTAAACCAAATATGCGGATCATGTAGAAGCCCTTCATCTTCACTATCAAGTAGCTTTGCTTTATCCAACTTATCCCCAACAGCTAGCACAGTTTTATCTTTGGACATTTGATCAAAGATATCGAGCATTTGTCCTTCTAATTGTAGACCGTTATAAAAAATAACTTCGGCTTTTTCTAACTTCGATAAATCGCTCTGTGTTGCTTTATATAAATGTGGATCTACACCAGGCCCCATCAATGCCGAAACAGTTAAATGGTCACCGCCAATTTCTTTAATCACATCGGCAATATGCCCCGTTGTTGCAACAACGACTCCTTCTTTTTTTTCCGTTGCGCTATTTTCTGCGCTACAACCGAAAAGTAACATCATTAAAACCATTACACCTAAAAAACGTTTCATTACCATTACCGTCGTCAAAACCTTATAAAACGCTATAGCGTCGTTTACTTCTTGCACCATCGTGCCTGATTTTGCCGAAGCTACTTTCTTTTTTAGCATTGTGGTGCAACGAATCCTACATTTTAACCGTATAATGTGCGATTAATCGACTAACGGTAAAGGTTATTGGGAAGCCGATATGAGTCCAAGCTTCCCCCATCACATTGATAGATTCTTTCCATTGTGAATGCTTTTTTATGAGCTTGCCACTGCAAATTTCTAAAGAAGGATAACACTTAACTGTTTCTATCAAAAAATATTGTGTGCATTTAATTGCTATTGTCTTTTGAATTTCACACAGCTTCTGTTGCCCAATGCCTTGAAAAAGATGTCTATTTTTATCAGCCTCTTGTTCAACTGCTACTTTAATCAATGGCTAATTTCCCTACTCTTAGTCGTTTCCTGCTGAAGATGATGATGCGGTTATTCGTTTAATTACGTGGAAGTAAACGTATTACTTTGGGTTGTTTTATAATGTTGCTTGTTTTGACGAAACGGTTTCCCTCCTTATACTTTTTATAAATTTCGAGAGACGCTTTCGCAGCAACTTGCGTAAACATTTCTCTATTTTCCGTTTGGACAGATGTGTATTTCATCTTTTTTTTAATCACGCCGCTTTGCATGGCGTATTAATTATTTATCATGAATTTTTTCATAAGCTGTTTCCAGCCCATCCAAAATATAATGATTGAAATCGCTACACCAACTGATTGGGTCATTTTCCATAACATCGTCAAAAACACTAGTATGCCTAGCGGAAGAATTGTTAGTTTCAAATCATCTAACTCTTTCATACAGTCACTCTTCTTTCGTTTGCGATATTTTGTTTCCCTTAGGAAAAATATATGCTTAATGAAAAGAAATTTCAACTGTTTTATAAAAATTTCTTTTAAAAAATTTTTTTCTTGCACACATTTTTTATGCGCCCATCATATTTCTGTGCATCGTTTTATAAAAATTAAAGGTGCCTATCCAGTTGTAACGGTGTAAAGGCTATAGTTGAAAATTGCTGATATCTTCCGTTATATCGTTCGTACAATGTAGCCCATCATGTTCACTAGTAAAATTGACGTGATCTTGAATTATTTGATAGAAACATTTGCAGTTTCCATCTATATCCTGCAAACTAAATATAATTACAGCTAGAAAGGAAGTATGATAATGAAACAATTAGTGTGTATATTATTGCTTTCATTACTTATCGTTGCTGGGAACTACAAAGTGGAGGCAGCCGGTTTTTCAGATGTAACGGAAGACCATTTTGCTTACGAGGCGGTTTTGTGGGCAGAAGAATATGACATTATCGATGGCTATGCGGACGGTACCTTCAAGCCGAATGCAACCATTACGGAGCAACAATTTGCAAAGTTACTTGCTAATTATTACGAACTAGAGTCCCCATATGATGAGTTAAAAAAACAGACTACTGCTGGGAACTGGGCAGATGAGTATTATAATCGCCTAGCTAGTTACGGTGTACCGCTCAACGGGTATTTTCATAACAATATTCGAGCAACAGCAATAAAACGCGGTGTTGTTGCACAAGCAATCACCCACCTTGCAGAGGGCAAACGCGGTCTTAATGAATCCATTCAATTTTTACTCGATTCCTATATTTCCACTGGACAAAACCCCAAGTATGAAAATCATGATTTACAAAAGTTTTTTGGCGTTGCAAACCATATGACGCGCGCGCAAGTTGTGACATTGCTTCACCGCATGGATTCAAGAAATTTTTATACGATTTCTGATGATGCACAAAACATTCACGAAAACCAAAGTAACGTTTCATTAAATGGACGAGCGCTTAATGGGCAAAAGCAACTCGATAAATCGATGCAACAAGTAGCAACATCTAACAGTGCATGGGAAGGAACGTATACCTATTATTATAAATGGGGCAAAGGAGCGACTGATTTTAATCGCCGTGATGCTATTATTTCAAATGCTACAAGCAAGAGCTTCAACATTTCTTTGACAGCAAGCGATGGACAACAGTCTGGTAGTGTAGAAGGTACAGCTACTATCACGTCTAGCACAAAGGCTATTATGAACAAATCCGACAATGGCAACCGCTGTGTGCTTGAATTTGAACAACTTAAAAATGCACTTAAAATTATTGAAGTAGATTGCCGATTTGCACATGATGAAGGAACGAACTTTTCAGGCACATTAAAAAAGCAATAAACAAAGGCGGAACACTAACGTCCCATGAAAATACGATAGGTAGAAGTAGCATACACTATGCTTAATTTGATTTAAGGAGGAATAATATGCGCATTACCGCTTTGTATGGTAGCTCAAGACAACACAGCAATAGTGAGGAGCTTGCCAACTATGTATTAGAAGGGATCTCCCATGAAAAGTTATATTTAAAGGACTTGAATATTGTACCCATTCATGATTTACGCCATGATGCACAAGGCTTTCAGTATGTAGAGGATGATTACGACCAAATTATTCAAGCTTTATTGACAAGTGATATCGTTCTATTTGCCACACCGATTTATTGGTATAGCATGTCTGGCATTATGAAAAATGTGATTGACCGTCTAAGTCATGCCATTCGTGATGAGCGTTTTCCACAGTTGAAAGAACAGCTTCAGACAACAGAAGCGATTGTGCTTGCTGTTGGTGGCGATGATCCACGAATAAAAGGCTTACCAATGATTCAACAATTCCACTATATTTTTAACTTTTTAAATATGCCTTTTTCATCATACATTATCGGTAAGGCCAATAAACCTGGTGATATAGCACTTGATGCGCTAGCTCTGACACAGGCAACATTGTTAAATAAACAGCTTCAAGCCCGCATGACCTCCAAATAAACAAACGACCTGAATGCATGATGCTTTCAGGTCGTTTTTTAAGGCTATGCCTCTACTGAAATATGTTGGAACGTTGTCACATTAAATAAACCTGTATCCGTTAACTTTAAGGCTGGAATAACAGGTAGTGCTACAAACGAAAACGTTAAAAGAAAATGGAAATCTAAATGAGGATTAAGCTCATGGAGTGCATTGTGTAAACTTGCTAATTGGTTTTTAGCTTCAGCTGCCGTTACATCCGTCATTAACCCACCTATCGTTAGCGGCATTTCTGCTAAAATTTGACCGTCTGCCACAATCACAAAGCCACCTTGAATTTCTTGAATACGATTAAGTGCCATTACCATATCTGCATCATTCGTTCCAATGACTAACGCATTGTGTGAGTCATGGGCTACTGTTGTTGCAACTGCTCCTTTTTGCAAACCGAAACCTTTCACGATACCTAGCCCTGTCGTATGCAATTGATGATGGCGCTCAATAACAGCAAGCTTTAGTAAATCCTGCTCTACAGATGGTACAAACACACCATCTGTGACAGGTACCTCTACGACCAAATGATTCGTAATCAGTTGGTTGGGGACAATTTCCATAACATTGGCTGTCGTTCCTTTTGTAAACGGAATGGCAAGCATATCAGTTGTCATGGCTGGCAAATGGACAGATTGATGGATATGGGCTGGCACTTTTAGTTGCGCACGAGCTGTTAACATTTCACCATTTTCAGCGACTTTGATCCCATCTTTCCAGACCGCTATTGCACGCATTTCCTTTATATCTTCTACTACTATAAAGTCTGCTTTATAGCCCGGTGCTAAAACACCCCGATCGTATAATCGATAGCACTCTGCTACATTAATGGTCGCTAATTGAATGGCTTGCAATGGTTCCATCCCTTCTGCAATGGCCATTTTTACGTCAAAGTTAATGCTACCTTCATCCATTAATTCATCGACATACTTGTCATCGGTGCAAAAACCGAATCGACGGGCATTTACTGTATTTACTGCTGGTAATAAGTCACGTAAATTTTTTGCAGCGGAGCCTTCACGAATTAATACGTACATGCCTTGCTCTATACGGTTTAACGCCTCTTCTGCTGTCACACATTCATGGTCGGTATGAATACCTGCCACACGGTAGCCTGTAATTTGCGCGCTTGTTAAGCCTGCACAATGGCCATCTACAACTAGATTTGCTTGTTGGGCTAACAAGATTTTTTCAAGCATACTGGCTTCGCCGTTTAACACAGCAGGAAAATCCATCACCTCTGCCAGACCACGAACATGGTCATTGGTCATAAATGGTGCTAAATCTTTTGCTGTCAAAGTTGCACCTGCATGTTCAAAATGAGTGCCAGGCACACTTGACGGTAACATAACGAAAATATCCATTTCAGCTTTTTTAGCATCATCTAGCATAAACTGAATACCTTCTGCACCTGCGACATTAGCAATCTCATGTGGATCTGTGATGACTGTCGTAACACCATGAGGAACAAGGACACGACTAAATTCAGCTGGTGTAAGCATAGAAGATTCAATATGTATATGCCCATCAATTAACCCAGGAATTACATAATGACCCGCAGCATCTTCCTCATTATTAGCAGTAAAACGATTTTGGGTATCGAGGGCGATAATTTGCCCATTTTTCACCACAACATCGGCCCTTTTCCAAGATAATGTAAAAACATCGGCAACAAGGGCATTGCGCAAAATAAAATCCGCCTCTAGTTTCCCCTGTGAAGCGATTATGTTTTTTGTTAGTTGCTGTAGTTTTTCTACCATATTGAGCACACTCCCTTTTCATTTATGACCTATCATGCATGAATAATGAAGGAGATTCAAGTCATGAAGATTGTTTCACCTTACATTTACTTTCACAATGGCTTCAATAGGATAATTACCTTAACATTATAAACTAGTTCTTACGCTTGAAGCCGTTAGCGGTAAAGTACTTGAGTGGAACGGAGGCGACGACTCCTATAGGAGCGCACTATGGTAGGCAACAGTACTTTGTGGTATAAAAAACGACCATCTATCAATGGTCGTTTGTAAATTCTAACTCTTTTGGTGGCTCGCCTTTTTTGTTCATCAATCGCATCCGAATGGGTTCAATTTTAAGTGTCACCATTTCATCTTTATTGCCAATGAAAATTCCTGTGAAAAATTCTGCTAATTTATTTTTCAAACCTTCCTCTTGGATTTCCGTTAACTTCCCTTCTATCTCAACAAAGGTATCGCCAAATCCACCATTGTCGTAGCCATATAAAATATGTGTATACGGATTTTTCAATAGCTCCTCGATTTTCTCCGAATGCTTATTTGTTACGGTATACAACACGAAGTCTTCATTTTGGAATGTCATATAACGTGAATAAGGCTTGCCATTTTCAACGGTTGCCATCGTTCCTATTTTTTCTCGATTTAATACTTCTAAAATTTCATCACGTACCGAAGTCATTTCATCCCATCCTTTCATATTGTTATTTTACCCCTCCATTCATAAGCTAAACCCGCATTTTTTGAAAAATATGAAATGACTATTTTCGAGGTTTTTTCAAAACTATTGCTATAATATTTTGTTGGACAACATGAATTTATTAGAATGAGGGTATTCAAAATGAAACAAGCTTTTTTTACAAGATGTCTGTTTTTCATCGTTGGCATTATCGTATTATCATTTGGCGTCACGTTAACGATTAAAGGGCAATTTTTTGGTGTTGGTTCATGGGATGTTTTACATATAGGTTTAGCCAAAACGTTTGGACTAACGATTGGCACTTGGTCCATCCTCATTGGCTTAGCCATTTTAGCTTTCGATATGTTAGTGACGAAGAAGTTTCCTTTGCCAGGTACATTTGTAGATATGTTTTTAGCTGGTATTTTTATTGATATCTTCAACTTCTGGCTTCCTGATATTGAGGGTTTTTGGATGCAATTAATTGCCTACCTCACTGGATTGCTATTACTTGGCTGGGGTTGTGGTATGTATATGGTAGCCAATTTAGGTATTGGCCCACGAGATACATTAATGCTTCTGATGGTTCATAAGCTTGGCTGGAGTGTCACGCGTGCTCGTACTTTGATGGAAGTAACAGTAGCAATTATCGGCTTTTTCCTCGGAGGCCCTATTGGTGTAGGCACAGTCCTAATGGCTTTTGGTCTCGGCCCGATTGTACAAGTAGCATTAGCCTATAACGAGAAATTATTTACTAAATGGACTGGTGTGAAGAGCGCGATTATTTAAAATCATACAAATTATAAAAAGGAGCCTTTTACGGCTCCTTTTTGCTAGCATGGATACGATACTTTTTATTCTCTCGGTTCGGCTGTATTTTGCCCTGTTGCTTCGATTACTTCGGGTGTGCCATCTACAGTTTCATCTTCTTGTACATTTTCTGCTGGTGGTGGTGTAATGGTCACTAATGTGTAATCATCTTCATTTAAAATTTCAAAATGATAGTTTTGACGAATATCGCCCACATACAGCGAAGTGCCAATAGCAACATTGGTTACATCGATTTCTATCGTTTCTGGTATTTCGGATGGTTGCACTTTAATACGTATATCACGATTTGGTTGTAACAGGAAACCGCCATCTTTTACACCTATCGCTTCCCCTACAACGGAAACAGGAATATCGACTTCTAGCTCCTCTGACATATTGATTGATTTAAAGTCAACATGCTTCACATGCCCTTTTAATGCACAGCGCTGGACTTCATTTAACACGGCATTTATTTTCTTGCCTTCCACATCTAATTGAAAGACACTTTTACTACCGATTTCACTTAATACTTTCGCAAACATTCTTGCGTCAAGTGAAATCGACGTCGGGTCCATTTGATAACCGTAAACAACGCCTGGAATAGCACCACTTTGTCTTAGTTTTGTTAGTGTTGAACCTTGTCCTTTATGACGTTTTGTAGCATTTAAAATGGTACTCATTAGCATTTTCCCCTTTCGTGAAAACTAGTCTCATAAAAGGTTTTGCCCGATATGTTGATTTTTATACCTTCCTTACGATTAACTATTCTTTTCTACTTCTCAAAATTTTGTCATCTGTAAGCTATTTTTTCCTTCTACCCGCTAGAAGCACTCATTAGCTCTTTGTCACGATTAGATGCTCGTACTTTCCCGTCATTTCACGTTTAATCACAACAATTATTAGTGCTATTCCTGCTATCAGTGTGCACGTCATAAACATTATGGCATAGGAAGTGAATTGCACAACGAAGCCCATGAAAAAGCTTCCTGCCCCAAAACCTAAATCATATGTAGCTAAATAGAGCCCTAGCAATGTGTAGCGAGCTTCCTTTGGTACAGCAAAGGACATATATGTAGTAACCGTTGGATAGAGCATTGCTGATGCTAAGCCATTAAAGATTGCGGACATATAAACGAATGAACCAAGCATGGGTAACATGGCAAGGAATGTCGTACCGAGCATTGAGCTGATTAATACTAAAGAGATAAACATTGGATGCCATTTACCATCAGAAGGGATAGATTGGCGGAATAAAAAACGGCTACCGACAACGACAATCGCCTGTAAAAATAAATACAGCGCTGGATTGGCAATACATTCAGTTAACATATAAAGTGGTACAAAAGTGGAAATAGCTCCAAATACGGCAGCGCCTATTGCCATGACAATAGCTGATACCATTAGCCCTTTATGCTGTTTCGTACGCTTTAAAGCATAAAGCATATCGTTAAGTGAAATCCGTTGTTTTGCTGCTTTTGTTTTCGGTAAAGGCGAACGAATAAAGCAAAATAATGGTGCGATTGCTAAAAAGACAATAAATGCCAGTAAATAATGCAGTTCAAACTGGCTCCAAAGTAACAATGCTACTGCCGGCCCATAAATTGCAGGCATTACGGTGGATAAGGAATACATCGACATCCCCTGCCCACGGTCTTCATCTTGTAAAACATCTGCAATGCCAAGTTGCATGGCCATCGAGAAAAAGGCTGTGATGACACCTTGTAGTACCCGCACAATATAGAGACTATCAATGCCAAATACGACATAAATAAGTAGTGCTATCGCGTGGGCTAGTAATAGCCATTTCATAATTGCATATGGACTATGTTGTGCTATCATCTGCCCAGCAAATGGACGTAAAAACATACAGACAAGCATATACATCGCCATCATGACACCAATTTGACTTTCTTTAAAGCCTCCCGCTGCAGCCTGAATAGGAAAAATAACCGTTAATACTGCGTTTGCCGTAAAGAAAAACATAGCGAGTCCATACATTTGGAGCATGCGGCCCGATAATGGACGATACCTCATGAAACATGCTCCTCTCGATCAAATCCTTGCGGTTGAGAAGAATGCTTACAAGTAATTGGTAATCTTGCTGCTAATAGTCGCCTACTTACTGGATGGGTCATGTTGTGAATTTGTGTTATATCGCTTACATATTCGACAATTTCCCCTTTATCCATCACAGCTACTTCATCAGCAAATAACTGTACTGCATGTAGGTCATGTGTAATGAAGAAGTAACTAAACCCTTTTTCCCGCTGTAACTGTTTCAGTAGTTTTAATATACTTATCTGCACAAGTAAATCTAGGCTATTGATAGATTCATCAAGGACAATTAACTTAGGCTCGGTTGCAATGGCTCTTGCTATCGTCACACGCTGTAATTGTCCCCCACTTAATTGATGCGGATATTTATAAGCATCAATTGAGGCTAATCCAACTTGTACAAGTAACTGTTCGATTTTCTTTACTCTTTCTGCCTTCGATAGTGATAGGTGAAGTTCCATTGGCTCCGCAATAATGTCCTTTATTTTCATTTTCGGATTGACCGCACTTTGGCAATCTTGAAAAACCACTTGTATATTTTTTTGTAACAGTTTCTTTGATGCTTTCACTGTCGTACACACATTCAAGTTATCAAATAGGATCGCGCCACAATCTGGTTGTTCTATCCCTAATACAAGCTTGCCAAGCGTTGTTTTCCCGCTACCACTTTCACCGACGATAGCTAAGCATACACCCTGTCGAAGTGTTAATGTAACATTTTTTACTGCCTGTATCCTTTCTTTTATACGAAACCAGCCTTTTTGCTGATAGCATTTTGAAACATGTTGTATCATTAACATGAGGTTTCCTCCTGTCTTACCCAGTGACCTTGCCTATGTTCATATAATTCACCGCTTACTTCTCCCACCCATGCATCCACTAACTGTTCGAGCGAGTATTTATTATCTTTCGCAGCTAATAGTGCTTGTGTATAGGAATGAACAGGCTTCATTAAAATACAGTCAGTAGGACCATATTCAATAATTTGCCCTCGGCGCATGACGACGATGATATCCGCCATTTTGGCAATCACACCTAAATCATGTGAGACAATTAGCATACTTGTATTTGTTTGTTGTTGATATAATGCTAATTCCTCTAAAATCTCAAGTTGTGTCATCGTATCCAGAGCTGTCGTTGGTTCATCGGCTAATAAGAGCTTCGGGCTAAGACTCGCTGCAAGGGCAATCATAATGCGTTGGAGCATTCCACCACTTAATTCATGTGGATATTTTTTCAAAATTGATGCATCTGGCAATTGAAAGCGCGCAAGTTGTTGTGCGGCTATTTTTAGTGCCTGTTGTTTTTTTACAGAGGTATGTGCTTGCATCGTTTCAACGAAATGATCGCCAACTGTGACCATAGGATTAAACATAGCAATCGGATTTTGCATAATAAGTGCAATATCATTACCTCGAAGCTGTCGCATTTCTTGCTCGTCCATGGCTAATAATGAACGTCCTTCAAATAAAATATCACCATTATAGCGTCTAGAATCCCGAAACAGTTGCATAACGGCATGACACAACATGGTTTTACCACTGCCACTCTCTCCAACTATACCGACTGTTTGACCAGCAGGAATCATCATACTAGCATCTCTTACGACTTGCTTTTCCCCATTCTCGGTTTGTATCCAAATAGAAAGTTGTTGTATTTCTAACATGTTACGACCTCCCTCCTATATGGCTTTTGGATCCATTGCCTCTCGAAGTGCATCGCCAAACCAATTCAAAATCAGAACAGTTAATGAAATCATAATACCTGGTAGAAACATGAGCATCGGATGACTCATCAAATACGTTTTACTATCGCTAATCATCATGCCCCATTCTGCCATCGGTGCTGATACCCCTAAACCTAAAAATGACAACTCAGAAATCAGTAAAATCGTTGAGCCAAGACCAATTAATTTCAATAAAAAAATTTGTGGAAATACAAAAGGTACAATATGTCTTATCATAATTTTCCATTTCGGAACTCCTATTGTACGCGCATACTGCACATACGTACTCTCTTTTAATGACCGCACCATGTTGCGAATAATCCGTGCAAAGCCCACCCATGACACAAGCACAATGGCGATAAACATATTCCGTATACCGCCACCCAGCGCTCCAACAATGACAAGTGCAAACACGAAATCAGGAATCGCTAGAAAAATGTCGCAAAGACGCATTAATACTAAATCGACAATACCTCCAACATAACCAGCAAGCAGCCCGACAAACATGCTAATAAACAATGTTACGACAAGTACACTCAACGCGATAAAAAGAGATACACGTGCCCCGTATAATAAACGCGATAACACACAGCGCCCTAAATAATCGGTACCTAATGGATAGTCAGTAGAAAAGCCTTGTAATTTCAATGCCATATTAGTCGCATAAGGATCATTTGGGGCAAGCCACGGTGCAAATAATGCCATGACAATCAGCAATAACACAAGCACACTACTACTTATAAGCGCTATTTTCTTTTTCATTATGCTCCGTCTCCTTTTAACCTTACCCTTGGATCAACAAGTGCACACAATATATCTGCAACAAAATTAAAGACGATGTATAGCCCACCAATCATTACGATAAAGCCTTGTAGCACAAAATAATCTCTAGCAAACATCGACTCTACAACAAATCGCCCGACTCCTGATATTGTAAAAACAATTTCAATAATAGCCGCTCCCCCAAGCAATCCACCACATGTCATCGCAAGCGAAGTAACAAGCTGTGGTAAAATCCCTTTCACAATATGCCTCCGTATAATGACCGACTCTTTCACACCGCGGGCTCTTGCAAAGACTACATGTGGTTTATTGACTTCTTCCAGCATGCTGGATCGAATAAGCCGAATGTAGTAAGGAATAAAACCGAGTGCAAGCGTTCCAGCAGGCAAAATGACATGTGCAAAACTACCCCACCCCATTAGAGGAAGCAATCCCCATTTTAATGCCACGATATAGACAAAAACAAAAGCAAGCCAGAAGCTCGGCATAGATGCGAGTGTAAAAATAAACGAACGACTAAGCCAATCGATAAACCCACCTCGCTTAGTAGCAGACCAAATACCAACCGTAAAACTAACCGTAACAATAATAATAAACGCGGTTGCTGCAAGTGTCAGCGTCACATGAAAACGTTGCAAAAGTTCAGCTGTTACTGACTTTTTCGATACAAATGATTCACCAAAATCCAACGTCATAGCATCTACCAACCAAGTACTATATTGCACGAGCAAAGGGCGATTATAGCCCTCTTCCTCACGCATAGATGCAAGTGCTTCTTCTGATATTGGAATTTGATTCATTGTAAAATAGGCTTCCACCGGATCTACTGGAATAACACGAATTAATCCAAATGCTATGATGGTCATACCAAAAAACGCCAATAACATGCTACCCAATCTCTTCGCTAAAAATGACCCCATTTGCTTACTTCACCTCAAAATTTTTTAGAGGGACTTCATACTGTTGCATTGAGAATGACAAGTTTGCTAACGCATTATTCGCAACTAAATAATTGGTACGGTACGATAACGGCATGAAAATGGCTTCCTCATGAATAGTTTGAAAGATGGACTCGTACAATGCTCGCCGTTGTCCTTCATCTGTTGAACGAATTACTTTCGCTATATTCGCTGTTAGTTGCTCTGACACGGCCAATCCTTTTTGCGCGTAATAACCGATTTGCTTGTCACCTGTCATTGTGCGTATATACATATGCGGATCATAGGGTACTCCCCATGTATCATTCATGATTATGTTGTATTGACCTGTTTTACTACGCATTTTGAAAAGCTGATCTTCCTCTCCAATCAACTGCACGTCTACGCCTATTTCACGCCATGCACTTTGTAAATATTCGAAAATGGTCTTATGCACTTGATCACCGCTGTTATACGGTATTACTAACGTTAATGTTTGCCCATTTTTTGTGCGGAATGTTGAACCGCTTTCTAACACCCATCCTGCCTCCTCTAGTATTTGCGTCGCTTTCTCGATGTTGTAAGTATAATGTTCTAGCTTTATATCACTAAATGGAAAACCTGGTGCAAATAATGTATAGGCTTCTTGCTCTAGGCCGGCTAATACATAATCAATCATTGTTTGTCGGTCAAAGGCATGTTGCAATGCAAGTCTTACATTTTTATCCTGCGTCACCCCATATGTAGTATTGAATGATAAAATTCTGGTGGAAGATGGCTCCGAAATCATCGTTTGATATTTTCCTGTTTTTTGTAACGCTTGATATTCCGCAGGTGCAAGTTGCCCGCTACCAAAAATTAAATCAATATCCCCTTTTTCTAGCGCCATCATCCGCGCTTGTGCATCAGGAATAATTTTGACGATTACTTTTTTTAACTTCGGTTTTTCTCCCCAATAATTTTCGTTTCGGGTAAACTCTGCAAAGCTATCTTGCTGATAGTCAGTTAAAATCCACGGACCTGAACCAATCGGCTTTGCTATCCCATCTTTTGTCGTACCACTCGCTGGGAAACCACTATCTGCTAACATACGCAGTGGACGAATCAATGATAATTCTTGTAAAAATGGATAATAAGGTTCTTTTAAATTGATTTTAACTTGTCGTTCATCGACTATTTCCACGTTGTCAATAACCGCAACAACTTCTAGCCAGCTATGTGCAGCACTATTTTCCACAACGGTATCAATATTTCTTTTTACATTCTCTGCAGTTAGCTTCGAACCATCTGAATACATTACATCGTCACGTAATGTAAAAGTATAACTTTTACCATCTGCAGTCATTTCCCATTCGGCAGCGAGTGCCGGTTGTATTTTACCATCTTCTCCATAGCTCACTAATGGATCATATAGCATGGCTTGTGCAAACAGTTCATTTGGAGCATACATATGTGGATTAACTTGACCAATATCTTTGACCCAAGACATGGTCAGTACACTTTTTGGGTTGCTACTTGTGCTTTGTTTTTTATCCTCTAAATTTCCGCATGCAGCTACTATACTCAATGCGAAGATAAGTAGGAAACTAGACAATTTTCTCATAATTTGTTCCCCTTTCATAAACAGTAATGATTACTATTATCATTACAATTTGCAATTCTAATTGATTCTTAACTTTTTGTAAAGTACTTATACAATAAAAAACACCTTTTCTTCCAATTAAGGATGAAAAGGTGTGAAGGGCGTGACAGGCACGCAAACAATTCTGACAATTATAATCTGCCTGCAACTTGTAAAGTTACTGCTAGCATTTTCGCAAATTGACTTCGAGTTATATAGTCGTTTGGACGCAGCGTTGCACTTTCGTCTAGCGCGCCAATCGCATAGAGTGTTTGCGTGTGACGCAGTAGCTCTCCTTGGAATTCACGACTATCTTCATAGGGTAACGTCGGTTCATCTTCATGCACAAAATCAACAGCATCCAATGTACGCCCGAGCATTAAAATTGCCTGCTGTCGTGTAATTTTGCCATTCGGATCAAAAATAGTTGGCGATTTGCCATTTATAATACCTAACGAGTGCAAGGCACCTACATGACCAACGTACCACGATTTTTTTTGGTCTATATCTGTAAACTGTTTTGTTGGCATCTGCTGGAAGCTAAATGCACGAACGAGCAAGGCACTAAACTGTGCACGTGTTAAAGCATCGTTCACACCAAAATAATCAGGTGTGCGCCCTCGAATAATACCGCGCTCCGCCAAAGTTTGGATATAGCTACTACCTGTTGCTCTTGTTAGATCACGGAAATAGAGTTGTTCAGGGTGCACAAATTTCAGCTCTGCATTATTATGAATGGTTGCAACAACACGGTCCCCTTCATCGCGATAAGCAACAGGCTCTGTAATTCCTTTTTTAAACACTTGTTGTAGCACGCCAGTTTGACCATTTTTAAAAATGACAACCTCAAGTGGTTGACGATTATTGACGATATTCGCCTTAATGCTATAAACTCCATTTTTTTCAGTTGCAGAAATGGTCGCACCATAAGCGGAATATACTGTCATATTTTCCGTTTTCATATGTACGTAATTCGTCGGTTCGTCATAGGCAGATGCTTGCATCGGGCAAGCTATAGACGCCCCCAACAGTGTTATTAACATTGTTTTTTGAAAAATTCCTTTCATATTGGTCCTCCCTCTTTTTTTCTATTACTATCATAATAGATTTAAATGTGTAAAAATATAGTATTTTTAGCACATACTCCTATCAACCATCTTTTTTAAGTAATAAAAACTTCGCTCACTATTATAACTGCTAATAGTTGAGCGAAGTTCCTTCATTTTATTATGGACTTAATAACAAATGCAACTCGTGCAATTTTTTAATTTCATAATGAGGTTGAATATCCGTTGCATTGTTAATATTGCGAATGTTAAACCAACACGTATCAATTCCTGCTAGCAAACCACCTTTGACATCCGATGTTAGCGAATCACCAACAATCATGGTCTTGTCTTTATCTAATCCCTCGATGCGCTCAAAAACATAATCGAAAAAAGCCGGCATCGGTTTCTGATAGCCTGTTTGCTCCGAAATAAAAATTCCTTTAAAGTATTTGGCTAAATCTGCATCAGCTAATCGTTTATTTTGCGTCTTCGTCTTACCATTCGAAACGACATATAAATCGTAACTACCTGCAAGCTGTGCAATCAGCTCATAGGCACCATCAACATAATGATGCGCTTCCTGCAAGTACTTTTGGAAACCCGCTTCAAAATATTCTCCGTCTACCTCTATACCAAATTCCTTTAGCGCAATGGAGAAACGAGTATTATGTAATGTATTTTTTGTTACTTCGCCTCGTTCAAAGGCACGCCACAAAGACTCATTAATTTCTTTATAACGGGCAATCATCGCCGGTGTAGTAGCAATATTTTCTTGTGCAAACAAACGGTCTAGTGCTGCGTTTTCAGCTAAATCAAAATCTAATAATGTATCATCTACATCAAACAATAGTATCTCATACTTATTCAAAACGTTTTCCTACTTTCTTTGTTACGGTCTTACCGCCTTGCTTTCTTTATCATAACGTTTTTTTGGAAAAATAGTAAACTATACACTCAGTCTTTTCTTTGCATCAATGTATTTAAAGCAAGCAGCTTTTTTAGGACCGCTTCCTGTACTTCACTTAAAGGATGGATTGATACTGTAAATTCATTTCCCCACTGCGCGTTGCAATCATGTAAAGATAAAAATATTTAGCCAATACAGTTAAACGTATTACTCATAACCTCATAGAAATATTTAGCGTTTTCTTATATGAACATTATTTCCGAAGATAGATTAAAATGCATCATTTAAACGAAAAAAAGCTCTTTCAATAATTTCATATTTGAAAATAGTAGTGAATATGAGACAATAGAATGCTAGAAAGGAAGATGTACGAATTATGACGACCTTACAAACAATTACGCCCCACTTTGATCCATGGGAAGCGTATTTAGATGTCGAACAACATGGGCACATGACCCTATCAAATATTGAATTTACAACAACAACCCTTTGCAATATGCGCTGCGCCCATTGTGCTGTCGGCTATACATTACAAAACAAAGACCCGGAAGCACTGCCAATGGAGTTAATTACAAAACGACTGGATGAAATTCCCCACTTAAAAACACTTAGCATTACGGGTGGCGAACCGATGATGTCGAAGAAATCCGTGCAAAATTATGTACTCCCACTCTTAAAATACGCACATGCGCGTGGGGTACGTACACAAATTAACTCGAACTTAACAATTGAACCAGAGCGTTATTTACTCATTGCACCGTATTTGGATGTTTTACATATTTCACATAACTGGGGTACGGTGGATGAATTTGTTGAAACAGGCTTTGCCATGATGGAGCGAAAACCAACTTATGAACAACGTGCTGCTTTGTTCCAACGCATGATTGATAACTCCAAAATGCTTGCGGAACACGGCGTTATGGTCTCTGCTGAAACAATGCTCAACAAAAAAACATTGCCTTACCTAGAGCATATTCACAATCAAATTATTAACGAGATGCACTGTGCTCGTCACGAGGTACATCCGATGTATCCATCAGACTTCGCCAGTTCACTAAGCTCACTTTCTCTAGCGGAAACTCGCGCTGCTATTCATCATTTACTTGATGTGCGTGATGAAAGTGCTTGGATGTTATTTGGTACACTACCGTTCTATCCATGTAGCACGGATGAGGAAGATCAAAAACTATTAAAACGTTTACGCGAGACGAAAAACGTTACAATGCGTAATGATCCAGATGGTCGTTCTCGACTAAATGTTAATATTTTTACAGGCGATGTAATCGTTACAGACTTTGGCGATGCATCAGCGCTTGGCAATATTGTTCAAGATAAGCTACCTGCAATTTTCGATAAATGGATGACAACAGATTTAGCCAAATCATTAAACTGCCACTGTCCCGCTGTAAAATGCTTAGGTCCGAACGTCTTAGTAAAAAATATGTACTATCAGAACACTACTTTTACAAGTGGCTCAGCAAAACTTTAAACAATCAAAAATGTCCAATGCGCTTGAATGCATTGGACATTATGCTTTAAATATTCTCTACATTGCGTTGATTTCTTGTTCTGTACTGGCGTGTTACGCTTTTTTGCAAAGAGCTCCTTGTTATAACCTATTTTCTGCAATTACCGTTAAATAGTATTAAAAACATTATTGTGAAATCAATTCTTTTGCCAGTAGTTTATAGCAATTTAAGCGACTTTCCTGCGCATATTGATTGCAGTTTAGCATTACTTCATCAAAGCCATATTGCTCCTGTTCAGCTACTAAAAATGCCGCAACATCCTTCGGTGTGCCAACAATGTTGGCTTTACGATTATTTTCAATCATCATTTTATCCATCTCGGTCAATGGATAGTCTTGCGCCTCTTCAGGCGACATCGCTTGGATAATTTGTCCCTTCATCAATTGAAGCCGCGTAATATCAATTGGCTTTGCTAAGTATTCGGCCTCCTCTAAAGTATCGGCAACCGTTGTCGCATAAGTAACGATAATTTGCGGTTTTTCCATATAGTAAGAAGGTGTAAAGTACGATTTATACGTATCAAAAATATCTTTAGACATATTGCCAGTAAAGAACTGGGCATACGAATAACCTACACCACGTTGCCCTGCTTGCATGGCACTTTGACCGCTTGAGCCAAGCAACCACGCTTCTGGTAATTGACTGATAGTAGGTGATGCAACAACTTGATCATAGACTGATTCGCCAGTCTTTTGGTTATTCATCAGTTTTAAAATAGTATCGAGTTTATCATATTGTTCATCAAAATGCTGTCTGCGTCCCTCGGCAAGTGCATAAATTGATGCATGGTCTCCACCAGGTGCACGGCCAACACCAAAGTCAATGCGATTCGGTGCAAGTGCACTTAATGTTTTAAAAACTTCTGCCAACTTGTACGGCGAATAATGCATCATCATAACGCCACCAGTGCCAATTCGTAAACGTTTTGTTTTCGCAGCTAAAAAAGCCGCTGTTATTTCAGGCGCTGAGCTTGCCAGTGATGCGCTATTATGATGTTCTGCCAACCACATACGATTGAAGCCTAGTTCTTCACCTAAAAGCGCTAATTGTTCTGTCCGCAAAAATGCCTGTTCAGCACTATGACCTTTTGGTACAGGAATTTGATCTAAAATACTTAACTTCAATGAAAACACCCTCTCTGTCTGTATGCTCTCTTTACTACTGTAATATAGTAATTCTATTTTACAAAGTAAAAGCACTTACTGATAAGCGAGTTGTTTCATTTCCCATGTTTCATACACCATGCCAATAAGAGTTCCTTTTTGTTGTGAATCCAGTACTTCATCGTTAAATTTCATTGCGAAAAGCTTAAATTCATTCGCTTCCTCATTCACAACAAATTGCAAAATAGCATGTCCCTTTTCCTCTAGAAATACAATGTCCCCCGAAAGTTCCACAACATGTTGACCCGTTTTCGCTTCATAGTAACGCCAATAAGGTTCTGTAAAAGCATAATTAAAGGCATCACGCACTTTCACATCCGTAAAATCAACTAAATAGCCCTCTTTTACTGAATCGATGTACACATTATCGGTAATATCCTTTTTTGCATTGAACACATACCCTACAAGCACCCCCATAAATACAACACAAACAAAAATTCGAAAATGATTTCCTAAAGACAAATGTCATCACGTCCCCTTTACGCAAAAACACCATTTTCTTCATAATACATTAAAATAGTTACATAAAGTAGAATATTTTTGTATTTTGCAGATTTTTTATATTCCCATCACAATTGAACCATACTAAATGCTGTACTCGAATTTTTTTCAAACTATTTACAGTCACTCTTTGTTCCGCTAATATCAGATTATTATTATAGAAAAGAGATGACGTTCGTGCCTTTTGATTTAGATTTGAATATTTTATTGATTCTTATTATTTTTGGCTTTTTGGCCGCATTTATTGACTCTGTAGTTGGTGGAGGTGGGCTTATTTCATTGCCTGCCCTCTTATTTGTAGGATTACCACCTTCTGCAGCCGTCGCAACCAATAAACTTGCCGGTACAATGGGCTCTCTGACGAGTACCATTACGTTTTACCGTTCTGGAAAATTAGACATCAAATCCGTCTACAAGCTATTTCCATTTGTTTTTATTGGCTCCATGATTGGGGCATGGATTGTCCATTTAATCGATCCAAGTGTTTTAAAACCGTTAATGTTAATTATGCTAGCCGTTGTAGCCGTTTATACAATATTCAAAAAAGACTGGGGGAGCATTTCTACATATAATAAGCTAACACCTAAACGATATGCTGGTTTCATCTTTATTATTACTTTAATTGGCTTCTATGATGGTTTTTTAGGACCAGGTACAGGCTCATTCTTACTATTTTCCTTTTTAATAGTAGGCTTTGACTTTTTAAAATCTGCGGGCAATGCTAAATTTTTGAATTTTGGCAGTAACATTGCAGCACTTTTAATGTTTATCTACTTAGGGCAGATCCATTATACTTATGGCTTCGCTATGGGGCTTGCACAAATTGCAGGTGCGATTGTTGGTTCAAAATTTGCTATTAAACGTGGGAGCAGTTATGTACGTAAGCTATTTATTGTCGTAACAATCCTATTACTACTGAAAAATACATACGACTATTTTTCATAAAATGCTTCTTACCTCTTACAGGAGGTAAGTTTTTTTTCTTTCTATCAACTTTTTCTCCACTTTCACACGTCTAGTAGTTGTATACAATTTGAAAATGTTAAAAAGGAGCTTCTTTGGACATGAAAACAAGAAATGCATTTCAACATGAAGAGGTGTTTGTCCAGTTAATTCGCGAACAGAAAGAACGATTTTATTTGCTAGCCTATAGCTATACGAAAAACGAGCAAGATGCACTCGATATAGTACAAGACAGCATTCAAAAAGCGATGCTTTCTCTCGATCGACTAGAACACGTGGATTATATGAAAAGTTGGTTTTACAAAATCGTTGTAAGAACAGCAATAGATTTTTTGCGCAAACATAATCGTTTACAAGTAACAGACGACGACACTCTTCAATATTTAACACCTGCACAAGAAGATATTTACGAAGACATCGACTTAGAGCATGCGTTAGAAGAATTACCCCAGATGTACCGTGAAGTAGTGATTTTGCATTATTTTGAGGATTTAAAGCTAGCTGATGTTGCCAATATATTGGACATCAAGTTGAGCACAGCAAAATCACGCCTATATAAAGCCTTAAAACTTTTAAAAATACAACTCCAAGATGGGAAGGGAGAAACCACACATGGATAAAAAATTAAAAGATTTAAAAAAACAATATGATGAAGTACCAATCCCAAAAGAGCTTGACTTTGTTGTTGAAAATGCACTAAAGCAAAGTAAAAAGAAGAAAAAAAATCGAACGCCACACTGGTTACTAGGAACAGCAGCAGCAGCAATGCTGTTTACCGCTAGCTTAAACGTTAGCCCTGCAATGGCACGTACCCTTTCGGAAATACCGGTTGTCGGAAGTGTTGTAAAAGTACTTACTTGGACTGAATACGAAGTGGCAGATGACACATATGAAGCAAATATTAAAGTTCCTTCTATTGAAAATTTAGAAAATCAAAAGCTTGCCAATACATTAAATGAAAAGTATCGTGCAGAAGGAAAAGCGCTTTACGATGAATTTATTGCAGATGTTGGCGATATAAAGGCGAATGGCGGTGGTCACTATGGCGTAGATAGCGGCTATGACATTAAAACAGATAACGATCAAATTTTATCGATAGGACGTTATATCGTCAATACAGTTGGTTCTTCTTCAACAGTGATGCATTATGATACAATTGATAAACAAAATGAAATTTTAATCACGCTACCAATGTTATTTAAAGATGACAGCTATATTCGTGTCATTAGTGACAATATTAAAGAACAAATGCGTGAACAAATTGCTGCATCGAACGAAGAAAAAGTCTATTGGGTCAAAGGTGCAGGCTTGCCTGATGAGGATTTAATGGATGTTTTTAAAGCTATAGACGCTGAACAACAATTCTATATTTCGGATAAAGGAAAGCTTATTATTTCATTCGATAAATATGAAGTAGCACCTGGTTATATGGGCGTAGTAGAATTTGAAATTCCAACGGACGTACTTCAAAACAGTCTTGTAAGTAATCAATATATTCATTAAATAGCTGGCACTATCTCAAGTATATGAGATAGTGCCTTTTTATAACTTATAATCCTTCAACTTTTTGTCAATGCTAATATGTATCAAAACAGGTTAGAGGGTTTTTATATGAAAAATGTCGGATCGATTAGTATTTTACATGTTGTCTTCCTAGCAATGACAGTTATTGGCTTAAAAAATCACGTAACCATAATGCCTCCATTATTAGAGGTTGCAGAAAGAGATAGCTGGTTATCCGTTATTTTCACATCACTAATCATGTTTCCTTGGCTCTTTCTTTTAGTGTATATTCATAGAAAATCAAAACAAGAACCTTTAAAAAATTGGCTAAAACAAAAAATAGGAAAAGTCGGCTCGAATATCGTCATCTATACAATTGTCATTGTTCTCATCATTATTGCAGCCTTTACAATGATTGAAACGTTACAGTGGATCAATACAACCTTTTTACCTAAAACACCAAAGTTAATTTTGCTTGCTATTTATGTTACTCTTTGTATTTTGCTTGTCATGACTAGTTTACAAACAATTGTTATTGTCAATGTATTCGTTTTATTAGCGGTCGTCGTATTTGGCTTTTTTGTCGCGTTTACCAATTTACAAGTGAAGGACCATGAGTTATTACGGCCTTTTTTTGAGCATGGTTTCCAACCAATCTTATCAGGGCTCATCTACCCCGCTTCCGGCTTTTCAGAATTAATAATGTTTTTACTTATCCAACATCAAATTAAAGATCGACTTCGATGGTATCACTTTGCCATCATGCTACTAATTCTAGCAGGGTTAACATTGGGACCACTTATTGGTGCTATTACAGAATTTGGACCCACTGAAGCTGCTAAACAACGTTATCCTGCTTACGAAGAATGGGGATTAGTAACTATAGGGCGCTATGTAGAACATTTAGACTTTCTTTCTATTTATCAATGGCTTACAGGAACATTCATTCGTGTTGGATTTATTTTATATGTTGTAACGGACTTACTGGGCATGGTGGGAGACCACCAACGCATATGGAAAATGGTAGCACTTCCGTTCTTTTTCATATGCCTGCCACTAATATTATTAAATGAGCACATATTTCTAGAACTCAAAGGAAATTATATATTAACAGCTACGTTTATTTTCTTTTTCTTACTATCCATTTTTTTAATGATTGTGGCTTTCATGTCAGGAAAAAAAGCAAACAAGTCTAAAGCCGATTACCAAGACACGGAAAGTGGTGACACCTGATGCCTTCAACAGAAAAGTCCTTAGATTTAAACGGCTTAAAGCAGTTATTTGAAAAATCTGCTGACGTTCATTTTCAAGAATATGTATTTAAGCAGCATCGAGTACAATTCGTCATTTGTGAGGCGATGATTGATCAGCAACTACTCCATGACGTGATTGTAAGGCGTGTTCAGTCTCTTTTTGATAAATTAACAGACACATCACTGCAAGATGCTATCAATACCCAGTTACACATCCCTAACTTACAACAAGTAACAGAAGAATCAGAAGCTATATCACTCGTATATACTGGCCATTTACTTCTTTATTTTGAATCCGATGAACTACTTTACGCAAGTAATATTGCCAAAAAGCCAAATCGTAATCCTGAAGAAACACGGATGGAAGTACTTGTTAAAGGACCTCGAGATAACTTTATTGAAGATATTTCCGTCAATATTGCATTATTAAGAAAACGACTGCCGACAAATTCCTTATGTGTTGAAAAAATGGAACTGGGAAAACGTTCAAAAACAACGGTTGCCATACTTTATTTTGGTGACATCGCCAACATGGACATTTTAAATAGTATAAAAGTACAGCTACAATCCGTTGATACAGATATTGTCTTTAGCGGTGATTTGCTAATGGAGCGTGTCAACAAAAATACGCGATTTTTCCCGAAAACGGATTATACAGGACGTCCTGATTTCGCGATTCAAGCATTGATTCGCGGACGTTTTCTTATTTTTGTAGATGGTGTAGCGTATGCGGTTATCACACCGGTTAATTTATTTTTACTCTTAAAATCAGGCGAGGATAATGAATACCCGATTGTTTTTAGTTCACTAGAACGGTTACTACGTATATCAGGTATTCTTATCGGTTTGCTCTTACCTGCTTTTTGGCTTGCCTTAACGACTTATCATCAAAATCAATTACCTTTACTGTTTTTAGCAACGGTTGTGCAAGGTCGAACTGGTTTACCTCTTCCCTCTTCATTGGAAATGCTAATAATGCTACTGATGTTTGAGCTCTTTCGAGAAGCGGGTCTACGTTTACCATCTGTTATTGGCGGAACGATAAGTGTTGTTGGTGGTTTAATTATTGGTGATGCAGCCATACGTGCCGGTGTGACAAGCCCTGAGATGATCGTTATTATTGCTGTCTCTACCATCGCTTCCTTTACACTTGTCAACCAATCTCTCGTTACGACCATTAGTATTTTCCGTGTTGGTTTTATTTTGTTAAGTGGCTTTTTTGGGTTATTTGGCTTCTTTATATCCCTATACGTAACCCTTCTTTACTTATGTAATATAAGAATATTCGGTTATTCTTATATGCAAGTTGGCGGTGATTTAGACTGGCAAACCATTAAGAAAACACTTTTCCGCTTATCACCTAAAGGTTACTCTAAACGCCCGAACTATATTGCTCCACAAGATCAAACACGTACGAGTGAGGATAAAAATGAATAAAAAAATACTCTGTATATTGTTAGTACTGACGACACTGCTGTCAGGCTGTTGGGATGTCACTGAACCACAAAGAATGTACTATATTCATGCACTTGGTATAGATTTTAAAGATGGTCATTATGAAACCTATATGCAAATTATTGATTTTGCCAATATAGCCAAATCCGAACAGCCTAATAATCCGCAAGCTCAACAAGCTGAAATTGGACATGCCAAAGGTAAAACAATAGAAGATTCTTTTTTCGATTTATATCATTCCATTGATCAAAAAGCGTTTTGGGGTCATATTACCTACATTATACTTTCAGAAGAAGTAATGAAAAGCGACAAGGTCAACCAAGTACTTGACTTTTTAACGCGTTATCGCGAAATGAGATACCAAATATGGGTATATGGCACAAAAGAGCCACTCGATGAATTACTAGTCGTCACACCAATTAATAATAAAGCACTTACATTATCGAAACTCGGTGATCCATTAAATTCGTTTAGGCAAGAATCTTTTGTAACACCGATTAATGTTCGAAAATTGGTCATCGGTCTAAATGAGCCTAGTCATGAAGTGTATTTACCTCTCGTCTCAATTGATAAAGGATGGGAAACGTCGAAAGGACAGGCTGAATCTATAGAAATAAAGGGTGTTGCCCTCTTATCGAATGAAGGCTATAAAGGGTCTCTCACACAAAATAAAGCTAACGGTGTCAAATGGATGACCAATGAAACAATGCGCAGTGAAATCACAGGGCAAATTGGTGAAGGTGAAAATTCCTATGTAACCGTTGCTTTGGAACATATAAAAGTTCATATTACACCTATCGTAAAAAACGAAAATGTACAATTTGATATCGAAATCAAATTAGAGGCAACCAGCGTTCTAGGTATTACAAAAAAAATCACTACGAAAGAAATTCAGAAAGAGATCGAAAAACAAGTGGAAAAAGAGGTAAGAGAAACGTTTAAGGAAGCTATTGCGTTGGATACAGATATTTACCGTTTATCTGAAAGACTTTACCGCAAAGACGTTAAACTGTGGAAAAAATTAGAAAAAAATGGAAAAATAGAGTTAACTGAAGATTCCATACGCAATATTCATGTAAATGTTTACAAAATAAATCCTGGCAGAGGATCTTATACAGAAACAATTAGAAAATAGTTGTAAAATAAATCTAAGGCATCGAATAATTCACATTCGATGCCTATTTACTTTATAATCTTACATTCTACTTAACTTTCAATTGGTTGAATGACTCTTTCACTTTCGGCTTTGCGAAATTGAATATGATGAAGTTTAGCAAAAATACCATCTTGTGCAACTAATTCCTCATACGTGCCGTCCTCTTCAATCCCATTTTGTGTTACAACGAGCACACGATCTGCATTGCGGATGGTCGCAAGGCGGTGTGCAATAATAAGCGTTGTTCGATTTTCAGCAAGCTCTGCTAACGACTGTTGGATAATCATTTCCGTTTCGGTATCTAATGCAGAGGTTGCTTCGTCTAAAATTAAAATCGGTGGATTTTTCAAGAACATACGAGCAATAGCAATACGTTGCTTTTGCCCGCCTGATAACTTTAAGCCACGCTCACCAATTTGTGTTTCATAACCATCTGGCAATTCAGCAATAAAGGACTCGAGATGAGCTCTTTTAGCAGCTTCCTGAACCTCTTCATCACTTGCTCCTAAACGTCCATACGCAATGTTTTCTCGAATTGTTCCTGTAAATAAAAAGACATCCTGTTGGACAATACCAATTTGTGCGCGAAGAGAGGCTTGAGTCATATCTCGCACATCCAAACCATCAATCGTAATGGCTCCATGATGGACATCATAAAACCTTGGAATTAAAGAACATATAGTAGTTTTCCCTGCACCCGATGGTCCTACAAAGGCAATTGTTTGGCCTGCCCGTACATCAAATGAAATATCTTTTAAAACAGCTTTAGACGCATCATAATTAAAATCGACATTTTTAAATGATATGTCCCCGCATAAATGTGTAACTGGTTGTGCATCGTCTCGATCCTGAACTTCAGGCTCCTGCTCTATCAACTCACGAAAGCGCTTAAAGCCTGCCATACCTTTTGGATACAGTTCTAGCAAAGCACTAATTTTATCAATAGGTTTAATCAGAACATTCGTATACAAAACGAAGCTGACAAGTCCCCCATACGATAATTTCCCATTAAAGCTTAACCATGCGCCCACAACTAGGACTACTAATGTTAACAAACGAGTCATCATATAGATGCTTGAATGCGCCCCTGCCATAATTTTATAGGCGTATAATTTTGCTGAACGGAAATAGCTATTTTGTTCCTTAAAACGCTCCATTTCAAATGCTTCATTTGTAAATGATTTCACAACGCGTACACCAGACACACTATCCTCTACGCGACCGTTGACATCTGCAATTTTTCCGTACAACGTTTTCCATGCATTATTCATCTTGATGTTACTAACCGTAACAAGCCACATTAAAAATGGCACCATAATAGCTGCTATGAGCGCAAGTGTTGGATTGATATTAAACATAATGACGAAAGCGCCCAAAAATGTCATGATGGCAATGAATAAATCCTCTGGTCCATGGTGAGCAAACTCTCCTATATCAAATAAATCATTCGTAATTCGACTCATAATATGACCCGTTTTTGTATTATCAAAAAAACGGAATGATTGACGCTGTACATGATTAAATAGCTCCTGTCGCATATCGGTTTCAATATTGATGCCAAGTTTATGCCCTAGGTAATTGACGATAAAGTTTAGTACTGTACTAAGAGCATATACTAGTAATAGTAAAATACTCACTTTAACAATCATGCCCCAATCTCCTGTAGGAAGTAGCTTGTCAATAAACCATTGTACAGCTAAAGGAAAGGCTAGCTCTAGTATTGCTACGACAATGGCACTGGAAAAATCAATAGCAAATAATCGTTTATGTGGTTTGTAGTATGAAAAAAACTTTTTATACATATACGTCTCCCCTCTAAGTTGTTAAAAAAATTCACTTATCATCATATAGTACCACTCATGAGAAAAATTAGGAAAAAATTTAGTATACCATTACATTTCTATTTGCTTTTTGCGAACAACGTGCTATAATCCTTAGTAAGAAGAATTGAATAGCTTTTGACATTTTTGTCAAAGGGGAGTAGCTAGCAGATGTGAGCGATACATCTGATTTCACATTCGTCATTACATGGTAGCAGCCATCGGGTGTGATAGCAAACTCATCTAATTTCCTACATAGATGAGTACTGTACTAGAAATTATTGGTACAAATTATTATTTGGAGCTTCCAAATAATTGCTTAGCAAGACCTTTGCCTATTTTTTAGGCATGGGTCTTTTTCTTTTGCCTAAAATTAAAAATAGGAAAGAGCATATTATTCATTTCTGTCCACAACAAAGGAGGAAACATATTTGGAAGCGATTTTATTAGAATACGCTTGGGTACTTGTCGTATTAATTGTACTAGAAGGTCTGTTAGCAGCAGATAACGCGGTCGTAATGGCCGTGATGGTAAAACATTTACCAAAAGCACAACAACAAAAGGCATTATTATACGGATTAGTTGGTGCATTCGTTTTCCGTTTTGCCGCACTATTCTTAATTACAACACTCGTGAATTTCTGGCAAATTCAGGCATTAGGTGCTGCTTACTTGTTATTCATGTCAATTAAACATATTTACGATTCGCGGAAAGCCGCCGGAGAATCAGATGAAATTAAAGAACCTAAAAAACAATCTGGTTTCTGGATGACCGTTATTAAAGTAGAACTAGCGGACATTGCTTTTGCAGTAGACTCCATTCTAGCTGCAGTAGCAATCGCTGTGACATTGCCGCACTTAGGTAATTTCGATGTCGGTGGTATTAATGCAGGACAATTCGGTGTTATGTTCCTTGGTGGTATTATCGGGGTTGTTATGATGCGATTTGCGGCACGCTGGTTCGTACGTGTACTAGAAAAATTCCCGTCACTTGAAACAGCTGCATTTTTAATCGTTGGTTGGGTTGGCGTAAAGTTAGCAGTCTTAACATTAGCACATGAAAAATTAGGCTTTATTCCTCACGAATTCCCACATTCAACAATGTGGAAAGCAACATTCTGGATCGTGTTACTTGCGATTGCGCTAATCGGCTACTTAGTTGGTGTCAAAAACCAAAAGAAAGAAGCATAATGTATCATTTCGTCTAGACTCAACGTCTGGGCGAATTTTTTTGCCAAAAACAGATGGCGTCTTTTACTAGCTTGGTGGCGATTTGCGTTCGTTTAGTGGCGATTCGTACTGGTTTGGTGGTGGTATCCCATGATTTAGTGGCGATTCTCCAAAATTAAAAAACTAAATCTTCTAATTGAGAACGAATATCAATTTAATTTTGCAGCATTTATGACGAAAAATATCTTTTTCTGTATGTTGACCACCTTTCGCTATATACTATGAGAAGTAGAAGGTATTTACTGCAAAGGGAGGAACTACTATGTTATCAGAAAAACTACACACAGCACTTAACGAACAAATGAATTTTGAATTTTACTCCGCGCATGCCTATATGGCAATGGCTGCATTTTGCACAGATCAAGATTACGATGGGTTTGCTAATTTCTTTTTAGTGCAAGCAGAAGAAGAACGTTTCCATGCAATGAAATTTTATAATTTTTTAAGTGATATGGGCTATCGTGCAACAATCCATGGCTTTGACAGTCCAGAAAATCATTTCAACTCTATTTTGCATGCCTTTAAAACAGCTTTGTCACATGAAAAAGAAGTAACGCGTCGTATCTACAACTTATCCGATATTGCATTAGATGAACGTGAACACGCAACAATGGCATTTTTAAAATGGTTCATTGATGAGCAAGTAGAAGAAGAATCAACGTTCGATACATTAATCCGAAAAATTGAACGCATTGAAAATGATTCCAATGCTATCTTTATGCTTGATGCGGAATTAGCTACACGAACATTTACACCTGGTGCTGAAGCTTAATAAATAATGAAGGGCTGTATCCATTGATACGGCCCTTTTCATTTATTGTCTACATTGTTTGTCGTTTCGGTTCGCGAATTTCCCCATCAAATGCTGCGCGATAGATAGCCAAAATATCTTCTCGATTCAACGGCATCGGACTTCGCGCTAAAATTCTTGTCTGTTTCGTGGCATCATCCGTTAATTGTTCAAGTGCTAATTCCGGTATGGCAAACCCTTTCAAAGTTGAAGGAATATTTACATCCTTTATTAGTTGCTGTAATGCCACTACACATTTAAAGGAAGCATCTTCTTGCGATAAATAACTAGATGACAATCCCATTGCATCTAAAATATCCTTCATGCGTTTTTCGCAACTTTGACGAATATAGCCCATAACGTATGGTAGTAATACAGCGTTCGAATCTCCATGTGCAATATGGTATTGACCACCAAGAGGATAAGCCAAAGCATGCACCCCTGCTACACCTGCATTAAAAAATGCTAAGCCTGCTAAATAACTGCCATAACTCATATCTGAGCGCGCTTGCTTATTCTTACCGTCATGTACCGCTGTACGAATTGAACTACTAATTAATTTAATCGCTTGAAGTGCAAGACCATCTGTCACTTCATTTGCATTAATTGAAACATATGCTTCAATTGCGTGTGTTAACGCGTCAACGCCCGTAGCAGCCGTTACCTTTGATGGTAAAGAAATTGTTAATTCTGGATCTACAATGGCTACATCAGCTAGTAAATAATCATGTGTCACGACATCCTTAGTCGTTTTTAACGATAAAACCGAAATATTTGTAACTTCCGACCCTGTACCCGAAGTTGTTGGAATTAGAATTTTGGGAAGCCCTTTATTTTCAAGTGTTTTTGTACCTGTTAAATTTAAATAATCAGCGACTTTGCCGTCATGAGTAGCTAATACGGCAGCTAGCTTTGCTAAATCTAATGCACTTCCGCCACCTAATCCGATAACTAAATCAAATTGATGCTTTCTTGTATAGTCTACCAGTTGTTCCCCAATTACAAGAGGTGGCTCTGGAGCAATGTCAGTATAAAGGGTCGTACGATAACCATTCTCTTGTAAAGGCTTATTAATATGCTCCACTATACCTAACTCTTTTAACAACGGGTCCGTTACGATTAATATATTCTTTGCTTCGAATTTTTTTACTTCTACAAGTAAATGCTGTAGACTCCCCCAACCTATATAGTTTGTAGGAGTAAAGGTAAGTTTACTCATGTTCGTTATACTCCTATCTATTCATAATAGCCTTCTGTTGATTTTCTAAATGATTTAAATTGCACGGGGTCATGGCCGAACCATACTTGTGAATTTGTTTCATTTGCTAATCTTCGAATTCGTTCAACAGTTGAGTTATAACCTACTGAATCATAGATAATACCAGGAGGCTTAACCGGTGGTCCAAAGCTTTCAGCTGTGTAAATAGCGTCTGACGCTAAAATGATTCCCCCTGTTTCCGGCATATTAATATGCAAGCCTAGCATACCCCAAGCATGCCCACTACCAAAATTCAATATATTTATACCTTCTGCAAGTTTCACATTATCTTCACCACGTTTGATTAGGCGCCACTGTAAGTTGTTTTTAATCCACATATCTATATCACCCCAAACATACGCACCATCCTTAACATTTCTCGCGTATGTTTGTAACGTTCCATTAAATTCATCTTCCTGCACAATGATCGTTGCATTTGTAAAAAGTTCTAAACAACCTGCATGATCTAAATGAAGATGTGAAGCAACTACATATTTAATATCCTCTGGGCGAACTTTTAATTCTTCTAACCGATGATGTAAATAGCATTCCTCTGGCATATTAATAGGGAATGCTTTTTGTGTAAATTCACCCCACCTTCCTTCGGGTCCCATTGAGTTTGGATTACATGCTGTATCAAATAAAATTTTTCCTTCTGGATGATCAATTAAAACTGTATAAACCGGAAATTCAACAAATTCATTTGGTTGATTCGGGTGATCAATCGTTGCTGGATTATGCATTGCAATCATATAGTTTTTATCCATGCGCATCGTTCCATTATCCATAACAAATAGTTTAGCGTGCTTGTTTATCATCTTCATTTTACAAACATCCCCATTTCATTATTAGTTGTTATTCCAAATAACTAGTTTCATTTCGGTCATTTCTTCGATTGCATATTTAATACCTTCCTTACCTGTTCCACTGTCTTTTACTCCTCCATATGGCATATGATCTACTCGGTATGTAGGTACATCATTTATAATGACACCACCTACTTGTAATTTTTTGGATGCCTTAAACGCTGTTTCAATAGATGTAGTAAAGATGCCAGCTTGTAGACCATAATTCGAATCATTTATTGCTTCGATTGCTTCATCTATTGTGGACACAGTGTTAATGATAACGACAGGCGCGAAAATCTCTTCACAGGAAACGCGGCTGTGAGATGGTACATTATAAAGGACTGTAGGTAATAAAATATTGTTTTCAATCCGACCTCCAGTAATAATTTGTGCCCCTTCATTTACTGCCTCTTGAATCCAAGCATATGCACGTTGTTGTTCAGTTTCTGAAATCATTGTTGTTAAATCTGTTTTTGGGTCAAGCGGATTCCCTAACTTTAGTTGGATAATTTTTTCTGTAAACTGTTTTAAAAACGAATCAAGAACATTGTCCATAACATAAATACGTTGCAAGGAAATACATACTTGACCTTGGTTTGAAAACGCTCCCATTACAATACGATCCATTATGTTTTCTAATGGAACACCTCCATCGACAATTACTCCCGCATTAGAACCAAGTTCTAACGTTACCTTTTTCAATCCTGCTCGATTACGAAGGGAGATACCTACTGCTGGACTGCCTGTAAATGTAATCATTTTCACTTGTGGATGTGCTAAAAATGTATCCCCGATGAGTTTTCCAGAGCCCGTAACTAAATTAAATGCACCTGCAGGCAAGTCTGTTTGCGCAAGTAATTTTGCTAAAAAATGTGCAGATAGTGCCGTTTGTGTTGCCGGTTTTAACACAATTGTATTTCCTGCCGCTAATGCTGGGCCGACTTTATGTGCGACAAGATTTTGAGGGAAATTAAATGGCGTAATTGCCGCTATAACGCCAATCGGTTCCCTCAACGTATAAGCAAAGCGCCCTTCTCCACCTTTTGAAGCATCCATCGGAATCAATTCACCTGCAAGGCGCTTCGCTTCTTCAGCGGCAAATTTATATGTTTCAATTGTTCGGTCTATTTCTGCAACTGCATACTTAAGTGGCTTTGCAGATTCTAACGAAATAATAGTAGCCGCTTCTTCTCGATGCTCAGCAAATAAATTCGATAATTGTTCCAAAATTTGAGCTCTCTGAATTGCTGTTAACATTGCCATTTTTGAAGTAGCTGCATGTGCGGACTCAATTGCCTGTTGCACATCAATCTCAGTTGCTACCGCAAACTGACCAATTAATTCTTTTGAATACGGGGCGTAAACATCTAAATATTGATCCGTCATACGCCACTCACCATTCAACAGTAAATGTTTCTTCAAATCCTCACTCCCTTTTTATGGTTACGTATTCATTTCAGAAAATAAAGAAATGAATACGTAACCATTCTAGTATAAAAAAATAAACTGACACTCATCAGTTCATTTTTTTACCTGTTGTGTTTCTTGGGAAAAGTTTAACAGATTCTGTTTGCTGGATGCAAGTACTTTTTTTCTCCATTACATCAAATAATTTCTCAATCGCTAAAAACCCTAAATTTTTTTCTGATTTGATGCCAACTGTCGTCAAAGAAATAGATTGATGTTTACTCAGCTCTACATTATCAATTCCAATTACATTAAAATCGTTAGGAATATCCAATCCTTGTTCTAAGCATTGGTTGAGTATTTCAATGGCAATAGCATCTGTTGCAGCGCAAATTGCTGTCGGTCTTGGAGATAGCAGCAATAGTTCTTCAAACACTCGTTTTATATCACCTTTGCTCGTATTTGTAAAAAATGTCGGCACTGTATTTATTGCTATGCCCGCCTCTACTAACGCCTTTTTAAAACCCTCATATCTTCCCAAAAACGTACTCATTTCATGGGGACCCCCTATCCAACAAAGGTCCGTATGTCCTAAAGTCAGTAGATGATTAGTCGCTAAATAGCCTGCTTCTATATTATCTATTTCTACAAAATGTCTATTTTCTTGATGTTTACGATTAAACATAATAAAAGGTATCTCCAGTTTTTCAAGTTTATAAAATAATGGATCCGTATACCTTATAGATGATAAAATAATCGCATCCACCTTTGTTTCTAACACGGAATTGTAAATAGTCGCTAGATTATCTTCCGTTCCAAAATACACGTTTACCTTATAACCTCTGGCATTTGCATAATTTACAATTTCGGTTGTTGTATCGACAAAAAATGGATTATGCAAAGGTCCAGAAATTAAAGTAATTATCCCTGTCTTTTGTTGTACAAGTGATCTTGCAATATCGTTTGGGACATAATTTAATTGTTCAATTGCCTCCATGACTTTTTTTAATGTTTTCGGTTTCACGAGTTCAGGAGTATTTAACACTCGTGAAACAGTTGTCTGTGAAACACCGGCATACTTTGCTACATCTTTAGAAGAAACCAAAAAAACCACCCATTTCATCTTTCTATGCCTATTTTATACCATCAAAAGGATAATGTTAATAGCATTAAACTAGTTAAGGTATAAGCACAATCAAAGTTATCCATTTTATCTGCAATATACTATATAAAATAAAGAGACTGGGGCATAACTAAAAAAATTTAAGGAACAGAGGAAAGGTGTTCATAAATTTTTGCTATATGGAGAACTTAGCTATTCTTGCTTTTGCAATAAATAAAAATTCAGAAGTGTTCACTAGTTGTTGGTAGCGGAAGCGGTGACTCCTGCGGGAACAGCACACAATGTAAGACGTAACAGACCGCGCGTTAGCTAGGGTTGCGGCTTACGGTGTGCCCGCGGAAAGCACCGCCGTAGCGGACAACAACGGCGTAGCAAAAAAGTGTTAGATTGACTGCCATCAATCTAACACTTTTTCTATTTTGCCCCAACCTCTTGAACTAACAACTATTATTCGATACCATATTGAATTTCTAATTTATTCGGTATGGCGGGTATATCGTTTGATTTAACATCCGTCTCGGCAAGTCGTAATGGCTGTAGTAGATACTTACTTTCAACATCAAATGGAATGGCTACACTTTCCATTTTGTTATTCATTTGACTTCTCGCCAGTAAGCCATTTTTGGATAAATCAATGCTCGTAATCGAATCGATTGTTTCTTTTAGCATTTGCTGATCTTTCGGGCGCAGTGGCATCCTTTCTTCCATAAGAAACGGTTGGATATTTTCTTTAATAAATCCTTGTGCCTCGATTAAACAAGAAAATTCATTTAACTTAGCAGCATATAATTTTAGTTGGCGTTTCTCTTTTGCACGTTGCTGATTCAACTCGTTTACCTTTTTCTCAATTCGAGCTAAACGTTTTTTGGATAACTCAATCAAATAGTTTTGGACTGTATGCATTTCTTCCACAATGATAGCTTCCGCTTCCCGTACTTTCGCATGCTGCGTAACACACACTTCTTGCTGTTCATTTAAACGCAGAACACGTTCTTTGAAAAAATCATTTTGTGTATGATGGCCAAAAATGGCTTTCATTAACCCTTTTCCATGAATTTTTTTATGTTGTGCGTCCAAACGCTCATATTCTCTCATATATTCATTATGCATATTACGATATTCACGTAATGCCTGTTGATAGATCACTGCTTTTTCAGTAAATTGTTCAACGAAATCATCTTGTAAAAAATCATGTTGTGAAATCGTTTGTAAGAGCTGATACAAAGTTTGAACATTTTTGAAGACGTTTGCTACCTGCTCGTATTCCTGTTCATATTCTTGTACAATGGCTAAATCACGCTGATAACGCGAAAATTCATATTGTGTATCTCCCGCAAATTTTTCTATGTTTTCTACTGCTGATTGAAACGGGTCACGTTCCGGTATAACCGTTAATTCGAAACGGAAACGCTCAAGCCATTGTAAAAAACGAATAATAATGGCGTACGTTTTTTTATCGCTATTCTCCGCAACACGTTGAATTTGTGCAATTAGATTATCATATTGGCTACGCTGCCATAACGCTTTATTGTCTGTTTGTTGTGCTTCAAGGGCATCCATTGCTGAAATGGCTACAAAATCACTTAATAAATGACCAATTCGTTCTTTTTCAGAACGAATAAATGCTTCTGTATTATTATTTTTATCAATGCCATTAACGATACAAAGTGGAACTACCCCTTTATTTTTTAAGGCTTCCATTAATAAAACTTCTGCATCGATTGCCATTGATTCTGAACGTAACACCCAAAAAATTTCATCCACTCGATTGATTAGCGATTCGGAGAAGTATGCCATCTCTCCCCCACCCGCTTCTAATGAGACCGAATCGATAATTGTCACAGATTTTAATAACTCATGCTTCACATATACTTCTAGATAATCTAAATGTTCACGTAAAATTTGTGATGCAAACGTATCACCTGTAGTAAGTAATTCTAATTTGCTCATATCAAATATTGCCACCATACCATCTAAAAAATATGCTTTAATTTCCTCATGCTCACCATATCGTAAAAACGTGTTAACCCCTGTCGGATTTTGATCGCTTACAGGTAAAATAGAACGACCAAGAAGACCATTCACCATTGTTGTTTTTCCTACTCGTTCTTTTCCGACTATCAGTACCATTGTTTGATTGTTTGCATCTTGGATTATACGATTTAAGTGCTTAGCTGTATCTTTCACATATGTATTTTGTACAATAATGCTGTGCAGTTGACGTAAACGATCCACAAACTGTGGCAAAATATTATTCGCTGAGGCTGTATAGTCGATTGGCGTAGTGTCAATATTCGTCATCCTCAAAACCTACTTTCATATGTATCTATAGTTCCATTATAAATGAAACTATTCGATTTCTTATATATAGTCATAAAATTTTATGACAAAAAAGGACAAACTACTTAGTTCGAGTTGTCACAAATAGGATTTCCTTCTTAGGTTAAATTTCTCTATTTTTCACATTTATCGCACAACTAGGTATATGCAATGATAGTGCCTCATGCTAATTACTAGAAAAAATCCACACATCCTATCACTTTACTTGTGAAACATAATGTTATTTATTCGTCAAACCCAGCCATTCTCGCATAAACTTTACTAAGTGTTGGCATACCGCCTTGTGCACTTACTTGCTCAACCGCAAGCGAGGCCGCTATATTCGCAAAGTATACTGCTTCATCCAACGACTGCCCCTCTACTAATGCATAGGCAAGCGCTCCATTAAAAGTATCCCCAGCTCCAGTTGTATCCACTGCTTTTGTCATATAGCCAGGGACATGAATAGGATATTCGCCATCAAAATAACGCGCCCCATCACGACCAAGTGTAATAATTAGTTTATTCGGATATTTTTCGAGCATTTGATCGAAATCATTTCCAAATAGCTGGGCACACTCCACTTCATTTGGTGTCAAGTAGGTAATATCATCCATCCAGCGCATATCAAAGTTCGCCGCAGGGGCTGGGTTTAACAGCACTGGTACATTCACTTCTTTACATAATTTTATAGCATGTGCTGTCGTCTCCATCGGAATTTCAAGCTGTAAGATCACCATTTGACTTTGCATAATGACATCTTTTACAGCATCCAAATGTGTTGGTTTCAGCATATAATTTGCTCCTGGTACTACGATGATACGATTATCATTTTGATGCACTAAAATATTTGCAATGCCCGTTGATTCTGGAGTTGTTAGAAGTGATGTTGTATCAATATGCTCCTGCTCCAAAACCGTTCGCAATGTATGCCCAAAACGATCATCGCCTACACAACCAATCATTGTGACGCTGCTACCTAGACGAGCCGCTGCAATCGCCTGATTAGCCCCCTTTCCTCCAGGACTTGTTTGAAATTGTTGCCCAAGAACTGTTTCTCCCTGTTGTGGGAAATCCGCCATTTGTATCACTAAATCCATATTTAAACTACCAATTACAGTAATCATCTAAATCATCCTTTCGATTCCTTCTTTCTATTTTAACGACTTGACAAAAGAAAGACAAAGGCTTCCTTGTTCCAATATTTCGAAGTCTCTGCGCTGGCAACATCCCCCATCAAAGCTAAAAACGTTTACAGCAAAAAAGTGTTAGATTGATTCCAGTCAATCTAACACTCTTCTCAGCTTTACTTGCCCATTAGTAGGCTACACGTTGTGCTTCATAGGCAGCAATATGGTCTTCGTATTTAAATGTTAGGGCAATTTCATCCCAGCCATTTAGTAATGTTTCTTTATAATAAGAATCAATGTTAAATGTATAAACTTTGCCATCTTCACCTGTTACTGTTTGTGCTTCAAGATTTACTTCGACATGATAAGGTTTCTCTAAACCTTTTGCTAAAATTTCATCGCACTCTGCTTCCGTTAATTTGATAGGTAATATACCATTTTTGAAGCAGTTATTATGGAAAATATCCGCAAATGAAGGGGCAATAACGACGTTAAAGCCATAATCTAAAATTGCCCACGGTGCATGCTCACGTGAAGAGCCACAGCCAAAATTATCTTGCGCTACTAAAATTTTAGAGTTTTTAAATTCTGCTTTATTTAATACAAAGTCCTGTACTTCATTGCCTTGTGCATCAAAACGCCAATGATAAAATAAAAATTGACCAAAGCCTGTACGCTCAATGCGTTTTAAAAACTCTTTTGAAATGATTTGATCTGTATCGACATTTTTACGATCAAGTGGTGTTATCACACTATTTACGATATTAATTGGTTGCATTTTCAATCATCCTTTCCGTGTAAATGGTGCGTTTACACAGTTTCCTTCACGAATTCTCGTACATCTACAAAGTGACCTGCAATCGCTGCAGCGGCTGCCATCGGAGGTGATACTAAGTGCGTGCGAGCACCAGCACCTTGACGACCTTCGAAATTACGGTTTGAGGTAGATGCACAGCGTTTACCAGCTGGGACCACATCATCATTCATCGCTAAGCACATTGAACAACCGGATTCGCGCCATTCAAAACCTGCATCAATGAAAATTTTATCTAAACCTTCTGCTTCTGCTTGTTTTTTTGTAGAATGGGAACCTGGGACAACAATTGCTGTTACGTTTTCATGCACTTTACGTCCTTGAATAACATTTGCAGCAGCTCGTAAATCACTTAAACGTGAGTTCGTACATGAGCCAATAAATACGTATTGGATATCGATTGAAGTTAATGGTTGCCCTTCTTCTAAGCCCATATAGGCAAGTGCTTTACGAAGTGCAGCTTTATCTGACTCATCCTGATAATCTGCTTGCGTAGGAACATTTTGTGATACACCCGCGCCCATTGAGGGATTTGTACCCCATGTAATAATCGGCTCGATTTCCTCTGCTTTAATGATGCGGACTTCATCATATGTTGCGTCTTCATCGGATGCTAAACTTAGCCAATAAGCTGTCGCTTCTTCAAATTTCTCACCTTGTGGTGCATATTTGCGGCCACGAATATAATCCACTGTGATTTGGTCAGGTGATACAAGACCAGCCTTTGCACCCGCTTCGATGGACATATTACAGATAGTCATGCGCTCTTCCATTGACAGTTTGTGAATTGCCTCTCCAGTGAATTCCACAATATGCCCTGTACCAACGCCAATACCGAATTTCGAGATAATCGCTAAAATAATATCCTTAGCAGCAACGCCAACAGGTAGCTCTCCTTCAACGCGGATTTCCATCGTTTTTGGCTTGTTTTGCCACAATGTTTGTGTAGACATTACATGCTCTACTTCGGATGTACCGATACCAAATGCAATGGCACCAAATGCACCGTGTGTAGATGTATGCGAGTCACCACAAACAATTGTTTTGCCAGGCTGTGTTAAACCTAATTCTGGTCCAATAACGTGGACAATCCCTTGGTCAGGGTGACCCATGCCTGCCAGCTCAACACCGAATTCAGCAGCATTTTTCGCCAGTGTTTCAATTTGATTGCGTGCAATTGGATCATTGATCGTCGGTAGATTTTTCGTTGGCACGTTATGATCCATCGTCGCAAAGCTTAAATCAGGACGACGCACTTTCCGTCCATTCATACGTAGACCTTCAAATGCTTGCGGAGAAGTTACTTCATGAATTAAATGAAGATCAATATATAACAGGTCCGGTTTGCCCTCTTCCTGATAAACAACATGTTTATCCCAAATCTTTTCAATTATATTTTTTCCCATTGTCTTCACCTATTTCTTAAATATATGTTGTCATAATACTTTCCGAAACAAAACTTGTATCAATTTCATTAATGACTTTATCTGTCCATTCATTTGTAGATAGCGTGCGTCCTCCATCACGTGCAAGATCAGCTGTAAAGTACCCATCATCAAATACTGCACTTACTGCACGTTCGATTTCAGCCGCTTCTTCTGCTAGGCCAAATGAGTATTGTAACATCATAGCGACTGACAGAATCGTTGCTGCTGGATTAGCTACACCTTGCCCTGCAATTTCTGGTGCTGAACCGTGTACTGGTTCGTAAAGTCCAAAATTATCACCGCGGATGGATGCGGATGGTAGTACGCCAAGAGAACCTGTAATAACCGATGCTTCATCACTTAAAATATCACCAAACATGTTTTCTGTTACAACGACATCATAATGAGCAGGATTTGTAATTAATTTCATCGCTACGGAGTCTACTAAGTTGTGTTCCACTTGAACATCTGGATAGTCTTTTTTCTTCGCTTCTACAACTTCGCGCCATAAACGGCTAGTTTCAAGTACGTTTGCCTTATCGACTGAACATAATTTGCCTCCACGTAAACGTGCTAATTCAAAGGCATTTTCAACGATACGCTCTACTTCAGCTGTTGAGTAAACTGTTGTATCAATCGCGCCATTTTCAGTACGCATACGTGGTTCCCCGAAGTATACGCCGCCTGTAAGTTCACGTACGATCATTAAATCGACGTTTTCGGCTACTTCACGTTTTAAAGGTGAAGCCTCTAGTAAACTCGGGAACGCCTTTACTGGACGTAAATTTGCAAATAAGTCAAAGTGCTTGCGGATACGAAGTAAGCCTTTTTCTGGACGTAATTCCGGCGGGTTATTGTCCCATTTTGGCCCCCCTACTGCGCCTAGTAAAATCGCATCACTGCTCTCACACATTTCAATTGTTTCATCGGGTAGTGGATTGTTGTGTTGATCGATGGCAGCGCCTCCGATTGTTCCATATCCTAAATGGAATGTATGGTTGAAACGTTTGCCGATTACTTGTAGTACACGTATAGCTGACGCAACCACCTCTGGCCCAATTCCATCGCCAGGAAGTACTGTAATTTTTTTCTCCATCGTAAAACACCTTTCTTTGTCTAGCGTACGGTTACGCTATTTTAGTAAAGACTCTCACCTAGCAAAGCAGGTGAGAGTCAAATCAAGTTAAACGAGTTCACCTTGTGCTCGAAGACTTACCTGAATTAAATGTCGGTTAATCGCATTTAAATAAGCTTTCGCGGATGCTTCTAATACATCCTGTGAAGAGTTTCGTCCCGTTGTTGATACACCATCGTATCGGATATTAATAACAGCCTCACCAAGTGCATCACGCCCTTTGCCGACAGACTTCACTCGGTAATCAATGACATTGATAGCACCAGGCACAAGCTGTTCTAACGTATTAAATATTGCTTCCACTGAGCCTGAGCCTGTAGCCACAACATTTTTCACATTGCCTTCTGGCGTCACGACCGTCGCGGTAGCAGTTGGAATATTTTCTGTTCCATATTGCACTTGTACCATTTTAAGCTCAAACAATGGCACATCTTCGATTTGAATTTGCTGCTCTGTTAGCAGCGTTAATAAATCTTCTTCCGTAATTTCTTTTTTACGGTCGGCTAGTTTTTTAAATTCAGCAAAAGCTTTGTTTAGCTTTTCATCTGACAGTGTAAAGCCCATTGTTTCTGCACGATCACGGAAAGCAGCGCGTCCTGAATGTTTTCCAAGAACAAGCGGTACTTCTCCTTCGCCAATCAGTGCAGGTGATATAATTTCATATGTTTCAGGATTTTTTAACACGCCATCTTGGTGAATGCCCGACTCATGTGCAAACGCATTTTTACCGACAATTGCTTTATTCGGCTGAATAACGACATTCGTTAGTTTACTAACTAATTGCGATGTACGCTTAATTTCCTGTAAGTTGATGCCTGTTTCAACAGGATAGATATCTTTCCGGATATGGAGCGCTACTGCGATTTCCTCTAGAGCAACATTCCCTGCACGCTCCCCGATACCGTTAATTGTTCCTTCAACTTGTGACGCACCATTTTCGATAGCCGCAATGGTGTTAGCCGTCGCCATTCCTAAATCATCATGGCAGTGTGCTGAGAATTTCACCTTTTCAGCACCTTTGACGTTTTCTAGTAAAAATTTGAATAATGCGCCATATTCTTGCGGAGAAGCATAGCCCACTGTATCTGGCACGTTAATCGTCGTCGCGCCAGCAGCAATAACATCATTCATAATACGTACTAAAAATTCGCGATTTGAGCGGAAAGCATCTTCGGCAGACCATTGCACAAGTGGGAAGTATTTTTTCGCATATTTCACTGCTTCAATGGCTTGCTCTACCACTTGATCAGGTGATTTTTTCAACTTATATTCCATATGGATTGGAGATGTTGCTAAAAAAATATGAACATGCGGTTGTTCAGCTACTTTAATCGCTTCCCATGTTGTATCAATATCTTTTTGCACGCAACGCGCTAGCCCTGTAACGATTGAATTTTTCACAGTACCCGCAATACGCTGGACCGCATCAAAATCACCGGGAGATGAAGCAGGAAAACCTGCTTCAATAATTGTTACACCTAGACGTTCAAGTTGCTTGGCAATCTCAATTTTCTCTGCTGTATTTAAATTAATACCGGCAGATTGTTCACCATCGCGAAGTGTTGTATCGAAAATATCAATTTTTCGCACTTGTAGCCACTTCTCTCACAACTTTTTCCTTACCTTCATTGATGAATGGCATCATTGCACGTAGTTTTGCACCAACTTCTTCGATTTGGTGGTTTGCACCAGCTTCTTTGAATTTTGTATAGTCTGGACGACCATTTTCATTTTCTTGAATCCAACGACGAGCAAATGTACCATCTTGGATATCTGTTAATACGTCTTTCATGCGAGCTTTAACTGAATCGTCGATGATGCGTGGACCTGCAACATAATCACCCCACTCAGCTGTATCTGAAACAGAGTAACGCATTGTCGCCATACCGCCTTCAAACATTAAATCTACGATTAATTTTAATTCGTGTAATGTCTCAAAGTAAGCAAGCTCTGGTTGGTAGCCAGCTTCTACTAATGTTTCAAATCCAGCTTTTACTAATTGAGTTGCCCCACCGCAAAGTACAGCTTGCTCACCGAATAGATCCGTTTCAGTTTCTTCTTTGAATGATGTTTCTAGTAAACCGCCACGAGCAGCGCCAATACCTTTACCGTAAGCAAGTGCTAAATCTTTTGCTTGGCCCGTTGCATCTTGGTGGATAGCAAATAGTCCTGGTACACCAGCACCTTGTTGGAATTGACGACGCACTAGATGCCCTGGTCCTTTTGGTGCTACTAAAAATACGTCAACATCTGCAGGTGGCGTAATTTGACCAAAGTGAATATTGAAACCATGTGCAAACATAAGTGCTTTACCAGCTTCTAAATATGGAGCAATTTCAGCTTCATAAACTGCTTTTTGACGCTCATCTGGTAGTAAAATTTGGATTACATCTGCTTCTTGCGCTGCTTCCGCAACTGTTTTAACGTCTAAGCCATCAGCTTTTGCTGCATCGAAAGATCCACCTGGACGAACACCTACTACTACATCAAAACCTGATTCTTTAAGGTTTAATGCATGTGCATGACCTTGTGAGCCATAACCGATAATTGCGATTTTTTTCCCTTTTAATACGTCCTCGTTGATGTTTTGTTCATAGTACATTGTAGCCATTGTTTGTTTCCTCCTAAAATTGGGTTTGTTTTTTTTAAACTTATGAGCATTTGCAGCTTTACAGTGCCTCAAATCACAAGTTTCGATTTTATATGCAAACTATTTTAAAATAGAGAGCTGCGTATTGATGGTTTTTTGTGTTTCACGAACAGATGCCGTTGCACCTGTGCGCGTTAATTCTTTAATACCATATGGGCGAATAAGCTCAATAAAGGCATCAATTTTTTCTGGATTTCCTACCACTTGATATGTCACAACGTTTTTCGCTGTATCAATAATTTGTGGACGGAATGGCTCAACAATTGAGTTCATTTCCAGACGTAAATTTGGTGGTGAAATAACCTTCACAAGCGCTAGCTCACGAAGCACGATGGATTTATCTGTAATGTCATTGACCTTTAACACATCAATTTGCTTCGATAATTGCTTCACTAGTTGTTCAATTTTGCGCTCATCTTCTACATTCACAACAAATGTCATTTTTGAGAAGTTTGGCTGTTCAGTATGACCAACTGTAATCGATTCGATATTGAATTGACGCTTCATAAGTAAACCTGTTATACGGTTTAATACACCACTTTGATTAATCACTGTTACTGTAATTACTCGTTTCAATTCTTTTTCACCCCAATCATTTCATGTAACCCTTTACCTGGTGCAACCATAGGGTATACACATTCAAGCTGTTTTACACGGCAGTCGATTAACGCTGGCTCGTCAGAAAGAAGTGCCTCACGGAAAATACTTTCCGCTTCGTCAATTGTGTTAATTCGATAGCCTTTAATGCCGTAAGCATCCGCTAATTTAACAAAATCTGGCTGAATTGGCATAAGTGATGATGAATAACGCTCTTCATAGAATGTTTGTTGCCATTGGCGTACCATCCCTAAACAACTGTTATTTAAAATCACAATTTTTACTGGTAAGTTGAATTCTTTTAATAATGAAAGCTCTTGTGCAGTCATTTGGAAGCCTGCATCGCCTACAATCGAAACAACTTTTTTGTCTGGCTTCGCAAACTGGGCCCCTATTGCAGCTGGGAAGCCGAAGCCCATCGTACCAAGTCCACCAGACGTTACCCAACCATGATCATTGTTTAAGCGGTAATATTGCGCAGCCCACATTTGATGCTGCCCTACATCCGTCGTCACAATGGCATCACCTTCAGTAATTTTATGCACAAGTTCTAGTGCTTCCTGCGGTAACACCTCTGTGTCTCCATCTTCTTTTGAATACCACAGCGGATATTCTTTTGCATGATTGTTTAAAAATTCAAGCCATTGTTTCGTATCTGGACCTTCAAAATCTTTTTTCAGAAGAGATTTTAATGCCTCTTTTGCATCCGCTACGATTGGAATATCGGTCGGTACGTTTTTTCCGATTTCAGCTGGATCAATGTCAATATGAACGATTGTTGCATTTGGAGCAAACGTTGCTAGATTCCCTGTTAAACGGTCATCAAATCGAGCACCAATATTTAATAGTAAATCTGACTTAGTAATCGCCATATTTGCCGTTACTGTTCCATGCATTCCGGCCATTCCAATGAATAAATCGTGATCGCCATGGATGGAGCCAAGACCTAATAAGGTATTCGTCACAGGAATTTGATACTTCTCAGCGAATGTTGTTAATTCTTCACGAGCATCGGCAAATAGTACACCCGCCCCTGCTAGAATTACTGGATTTTTCGCTAGCGAAATAGCTTGAATAGCCTTTTGAATTTGCAAATAGTTCGGCTTGTATGTTGGCTGATAGCCTGGTAAATAAATTTCTTCTGGTTCTTGTGGTGGATTATTTACATCAAACAGCATTTGAGATACATTTTTCGGGAAATCTACCACAACAGGTCCTTTACGACCTGTATTCGCAATATGGAACGCTTCTTTCACTATGCGAGGGATATCATTGACATCTTGCACTTGGTAGTTGTGCTTTGTAATAGGTGTTGTAATCCCCATAATATCTGCCTCTTGGAATGCATCTGTCCCAATAACCGTTGTCGCTACTTGACCAGTAAAGACAACTAAAGGAATGGAATCAATCATCGCATCGGCAATACCAGTTACTAAGTTCGTTGCCCCTGGACCACTTGTTGCGATAACAACACCCGGCTTATTCGATACACGTGCATAGCCTTCAGCTGCGTGAATGGCACCTTGCTCGTGACGTGTTAAAATATGACGAATTGGGTTTTTGTACATTGCATCATATATTTGAAGTACTGCTCCACCTGGATAGCCAAAAATAATATCTACATCTTGATCATGCAGCGCTTGGACTAAAACGTCTGCACCATCTTTCGCTTGAAAAGTTTGTTCTACTTCTTCTGTCGCCAATTGTTCTTTTTCATTAATTGAAACATTCGCACTCATCAAAATATGCCTCCTTCTTGTCTTTCGATTCACAACAGCATACGACTACCTCATCTAGTTAATGAACACTTTAGTGATGTAACGCTGAAAAGGTTCAACTATTTATGCTGAAAACGGAATATTCTACGCTTAATAAATAATAAAAAGCCTTTTTCTCCGAACGCAAAGAACTACCTTGCGTAGGGATGAAAAAGACTTTTCATGGTACCACCCTTGTTTATAGCAATCATATTGCTACCTCGCGAATAAATGAAAGCATTTATGCACCAATGCAAGTGAACTTACATCCAATACGGTGTCATAAATCATTTATTCATTAATAACGAGCACTTCGATTATGCCCGGAACTATCTAATGGCGATCACGCGTTTAATAGTTCACTCCGAGGGGATGTCGGATCTAGTTGTATCGCCGGCTTCCAGCACGACCGGCTCTCTGGTAGATACAAGGCTCTAGAACCTTTAACCTCATCAACGTTTTAACCTATTGATTTTTTACTAGTTTTTAAGACTAAATTTTCATCACGCCACCTGTTGAGGCGCTTGTTACTAATTTTGAATATCTTGCTAACCAGCCACGTTTGATTTTCGGTTCAAACACTGGCAGTTTTGCGCGACGTTCTGCTAATACTTCATCTGAAACTTCTAAATTAATTGTACGATTTGGTAAATCAATTGTAATGATGTCACCATTTTCAACTAAGGCGATTGGACCGCCTTCTGCTGCTTCCGGCGATATATGCCCGATTGAAATACCGCGAGATGCACCGGAGAATCGACCGTCCGTAATTAATGCTACTTTCGTACCGAGACCACGACCTTGAATGGCTGATGTAGGTGCTAACATTTCTGGCATCCCTGGGCCACCTTTTGGTCCTTCATAACGAATGACGACGACATGGCCTTCCTTAACAGTACCGTTATCAATATTTTCTTGCGCTGCTTCTTGTGATTCGAAGACAATAGCTTCCCCTGTAAATACTTTAATCGAAGGATCGACAGCACCTACTTTAATGACAGAGCCATCTGGCGCGATGTTACCAAATAGCACCGATAAACCTCCGACTGGGCTATAAGGATTGTCTTTTGTACGAATAACTTGATCATTTGTAATGTGATAATCTTTGACTAGTTCGCCCATTGTTTGACCTGCAACAGTCGGACGATTTGGATGAATGGCACCTGGAATAGATGCTAATTCATTAATGATGGCACTGACACCACCTGCTTTATTGATATCATCCATTGAAATATCGGAAGCAGGCATAATTTTCGCTAAATATGGCACACGCTCTGCAACTTTATTAATATCTTCAATGTTATAGTCGATTTCAGCTTCATTTGCGATCGCTAATGTGTGAAGCACCGTATTCGTGGAACCGCCCATTGCCATATCGAGTGCAAATGCATCATCAATTGCTTCTTTTGTAATGATGTCACGTGGCTTAACGTCTTCTTTAATCATGCGCACTAATTGTTTAGCGGCTTCTTTAATCAACTTATGTCGATCTTCAGACGTAGCAACGATTGTACCGTTGCCTGGAAGTGCTACACCTAGCATTTCCATTAAGCAGTTCATGGAGTTCGCTGTGAACATCCCTGAACATGAACCACATGTTGGACATGCATTATTTTCAATATCTAACAGCTCTTCAGCTGACATATTACCTGATTTATGAGCCCCAACACCTTCAAATACTGAAGTTAATGAAAGCTGTTTTCCTGTAGCAGATGTACCTGCCTCCATTGGACCACCAGATACAAAAATTGATGGTACGTTCGTACGAACTGCTGCCATTAACATTCCTGGTGTGATTTTGTCACAGTTTGGAATGTAAAATACGCCATCAAACCAGTGTGCATTAATAACTGTTTCTGCTGAATCCGCTATAATTTCACGGCTTGGTAAAGAATAACGCATACCAATATGGCCCATTGCAATACCATCATCCACACCAATCGTATTAAATTCGAATGGAATGCCCCCCGCTTCAATTATGGCTTCTTTCACTACATCAGCAAATGTACGTAAATGAACGTGACCTGGAATAATGTCGATATAAGAGTTACAAACCCCAATAAATGGTTTCCCTAAATCTTTTGCTTTTACTTTGCCTGTTGCATATAAAAGACTACGATGTGGCGCACGATCTACGCCTACTTTAATCATGTCACTTCTCATTTTAAACGCCCCTCATTTATTGCTATGTTCGTCGCTATATACAAAATGTTCTGTCTATTTTGTTTTTACCTAGCTGATTGCCTTTGTGGCAACTGATTGTAGGAACGAACGTATTAAATTGTTGTTATCATAGTACGAATAACTAGGCTAAGTCAACAGTATTTTTTGAATTGTTTAAACAATTCAAAAACTCAGCGAAATTTGAAATCGTTTACATGCTGATTAAGCATCGGTTTTATCTCGATTTGATAAATATTTTGACATTTCGTTCAAATTTAAATTTTTTCATTATAAACACTATTTCGGTGATTATTTATCAAACATGCTTTCATCTTTCCCAATACACTTCTTAAAAAAATTTTACAATTCAGTTGTTGTTAAATTCTAAATTTTACAATATGAATAATTGCTCTAAGTAACGTGTGAAAAATACTTTGTCAGGATCATATTGTGCACGAACTGTTAAAAATTTATCTATATTTGGATATAATGCGTGTACTTGCTGTGCAGTTAAATGGCTTTGTTTTCCCCAATGTGGTCGACCATGATATTTTTGCATTAAATTATGCACCCATGTAAAATAAGGCTCTTCCGACATGCCTTTATACATATGAAAAGCAATAAAGGCGGATTCTTGTCCTTGTGTAGGACTTAAATAACCAGCCTCACCTGCTGTTGTACGGCATTCCAATGGAAAATGCACATGCAAATGTCCTTTTTTAAACATTGCATGAATTTCTTCCATGCATGCCTCAAATTGCGTTAATGATATGGCGTACTCGCTTTCTTGGAATTTGACACTTCTAGGAGATGGATAGATTTCATAGCTAATGCCAATCTTCTCGGCCTCCACAACATTGGCAGCAGCTAATTTACTCATTGCACTACTTAAAGCTGGTTTCCATTTACATAGCTCTGAAATCGCAAAAAATGCACCATTTTCTACTATTTGAAGTTTTATATTTTCTACATACTTGCGCCATTCACTTTGATACACTGGGGCCATCGCATTCATACGTTTAATTTGAATCGTTTCACTACCAGGAAAGTAAAACCATTCAACATGTCGATGCTGTCGAATATCTTGTGCAAAGGTGGCTAGTCCGTTTGTTAATGTGTCCCTTGTGCCAATATAATGTAAACTATAGAGTGGCAACACTTTTAGCGTCACTTTTACAAGTACTCCTAGCATGCCAAGTGAGACATGAAGCGCCTCGGATAAATCGTCAGTCCCTCGAATATGCTCATGATAAGTTCCATTTCCATCAACAAAACACCAGCGTGTCACAGCAGACGACAACGAACCTAAAGCCACCCCTGTTCCATGTGTACCAGTAGACACTGCTCCGGCAATGCTCTGTTCTTGAATATCGCCCATATTCATTAAGCCAAACCCATGCTTTGCAAGCAATGGTCCAATCTCATATAAATAAGTGCCCCCCCACAGTGTAGCTTCTTGGTTTTCGGCATCTATCGAAATAAGCCCGCGCATATTATGTAATGACAGTGCAATATGCTCCGGCATGGCAACAGCACTAAATGAATGAGCTGCACCTGTTACACGAATGGTTTTCTTCCTATCACGCGCATGCTTCACTACATTTACAACTTCTTCTATAGAACAAGGTAAATGCATCTCACTTGGATACGCTATTATATTGCCAGCCCAGTTCGTCCATTTCTCCCCATTTTTCCACTTCTCTACAGAAAACATTGACCATCCCCCCTGTACGTCGTAAAGCTACCTACATATTCGTCTTGCCTTATGCCATGAAGTGTTTGAAATCTTTCGCAAAGCTCTCCAGCCTTTGCATGGCGAAAATAGATGGTATCCCCAATTGTGAGTGTTTTGCCTGTTACCTTAATCGGTGTTTGCACTTCTCCTGCCCCTTCTAAACGAAGAAAGGCAAAATAGTTCGGCTCGTAAAATGCCGGGTATCGATCATTCGCCATTGCTCCAGACGCAGGATAACCACCACCATGACAGACAACAATATTAGGCGCAGGTTTCCGCGTCACACGGAGTGCAAAGCCTGCTGCTTTTGACAGTTGCAAATGGGCAAATTGATCAAAAAGGGCTGGTGCATAAAATGCTGAACCAACTGTAATTTCTGTTACTTCCTTCTGCTCCGCAGTATATATCATACTGCCTGTACCTCCACCATTAACAAAGCGTAATTGAGGAAAATAGGCTTTTACATGCGCAATAGCTAATCTACGAAATTGGGTTACTTGCTTTTTGGCTTGAGTTTGCATGAAATCTATTAATCTACCTTTTATAGCATTAGCAGGTCGATTGCCAACACCAGCTATTTGCGCCTCATATCCCATAACGCCTACAACTTCTATATGCGACTGCTGTTTTATATAAGTTAAAAAAGGCGTGATAGACTCCAGCGAGTCAAGAGATGAGCGCTTTGTACCAAAATAAAGTACTTTAAAATCAGTAGATAAATTAATATCGATACAGATGGATACCTTTACATCAAGCTCCGCTCCTATTTTTTCTAAAAACGCAACTTGCTCACATCTATCTACCATAAATGTGACGGTTTTTCCCTCTTTTACATAGTGCAATAGCTTGCGTACAGCCATATCTTCCATAACAGGATAACCAAGCAGCACATCATCGAAATTTTTTTGGAGTAAAAAGATGGATTCTGCCGCGGTAAATGTCATAAATCCTGTTATATTCGACAGATGTTGTTGTAGATATTGCAACACCTCCACCGAGCGTATTGATTTTGTTGCTATACGGATTTTTTTTTGCCCACAAGCTTGTTGCACCGTTGCAATATTATCATCAAGTGCATCAAGGTCTAACCAAGCAAATGGACGCTCTATGCCATGGAAAGCCTGTTGAAATCTCGTTGTCATTTAATCCCCCTCGTATGATTTATATTGGTCAAGTACAAGAAAAATACACCGAAAGCTTGTCTACTTCACAATAGGCAACAAAAAACAACCGTGTATTACGACGAAATTGCCTTCACGGTTGTTTTAGTATAGGTCAAGCATTGTACTCACCTTTCTATTAGATTTTTAAGAGATTAGGATGCCAATAAAAACTCAGCAGCTAAATTTAACATTACCACCAAATGTAGCGCAGCAATAAAGAATCCTTGGCGATCTAAACGTTTCATAACAGTCATATTCATAAACTATCACCTCTCCTTTTTTTCACATTATACGCTCACCTTGTTCAATTTTCAAACTATTCTTAATATTAAAATATAACTATTTTTCTGACAGCCAAAACCAAATATGGCATGATAAAGAGTGAAATCATGCCTAAAGGAGTGGACGAAATTGAAAAAAGCATTACTGGTAATTGATTATACAAATGATTTTGTAGCAACAGATGGTAAATTAACATGTGGGGAACCAGGGCAATTACTCGATACGCCTATTGCAAATTTAATTGAACAATTTATTGCAGAAAAAAATGTAGTCGTCTTCGCTAATGATTTACATGAAGAGAACGATCCATTTCACCCTGAAACAAAGCTTTTTCCTCCTCACAATATTCGGGGAACATCAGGTCGCAATCTATACGGTCATGTTGGTGAAGTTTATAACTTGTATAAGGATAAAGTGATTTGGCTCGATAAAACACGTTATAGTGCCTTTGCAGGAACAAATTTAGCCATTTTATTAAAAGAACGGAACATCGAGGAAGTTCATTTAGTTGGTGTTTGTACAGATATTTGTATTTTGCATACGGCTGTGGATGCTTATAATTTGGGCATTTCTACTGTTATTTATGCAAATGCAGTAGCAAGTTTTGATGCAGCCGGACATGATTGGGCTTTGCGTCATTTTGAACATACTTTAGGAGCGACAGTTGTGAAATAAAATAAATGAAATCATAAAAAAGAAGCTGTAGAGGTTTAATTATCTCCAAAAAGGATATAACTAAGTAATGCCATTATATCTTAACTTTGAGGAGATGAATCATTATGATCAGTTTCATTTGGTATTTAATCATCGGAGGAATTTTAGGTTGGTTAGCTGGCGTCATTTTAGGAAAAGATGTTCCTGGAGGCATTATTGGTAATATTATTGCCGGGATTGTCGGTTCTTGGATAGGTAGTATGGTTTTAGGCAACTGGGGTTGGAAAGTCAGCGATTTCTATGTATTTCCAGCGTTAATAGGTGCAATTGTGCTTATCTTCATTGTAAGCATTATTCTTAAAAGTATGCGTAAAGCTACGTAATTATGTACAAAAAGAGCCATCGATTTAGATGGCTCTTTTATTATTTTGCATTGAGAAGGACGGCTGTTTTTAATTCATCGTGGTAATCATTATACAAATTATAGTAATGTAAGACATTTTTAACGTATTCTTCGCTATGATTATAATTGAAAACGGCTCGTTTTACGTCACCTTTTGCCGCGCCATACTTTGATAAATAATTGGCAGCACTAAATACAGCATCTTCGATATCATAGGGATCCGCAATACCATCCCCATTGGCATCGACACCGTAGCCTCCATATTTTTTAATGGTTTCGGGATTCATCAGCTCTGCTTTTGTAATATTGCCCTTACCCAATCCCTCACAAGTTGGGTGTTTCCATCCTACAAAAGTACAAGGCATAAATTGCATATGTCCGACTGCCCCTGCTGGCGAAACAAGTGATTTCATGGAAGAAAATCGTGTTTCAATACGATGATGGGCAGCTAACAATGTCCAAGGCACGCCATATTTCTCCTCGGCAGCAACATACACCGGAATATATTGTTCTGGAATGTTCATATCGAAATGCTGCTGTATTTCCTCAATCGCCTTTTGTTGTGCAAGTTTTTCGAAAATTGGGAATGTTTGTAGCTCCCTCCAAGCAAAAAAAGCAAGTACATAAACAGTAATGGCTACAGGGATTAATAATGCAATCATCCCCATCTTCATGCCTGGGGATAGCAATGGTTTCTTTTGTTTTTTTTTCGCCATATGTCACACCTAATCATTCTTTGTCTACTTCTATATTACCAAATTTACCGTTTTATGTTGTAGATTTTTTCTATTTTTCTTTTTCCTATGTTTATAGTTGAATATAATTAGGGTAATATAGTAGAATACAATTCGATTGTTTTTTTTGGATAATTATTGGGAGGATATATTATATGTGGAAAGACTTTAAGGAATTTGCTATGAAAGGCAATATAATTGATTTAGCGATTGCCGTTGTAGTTGGTGGGGCTTTCGGGAAAATCGTTACCTCCTTAGTAGAAAATATTATTATGCCATTAGTCGGTGTGTTAACAGGTGGCATTGATTTAACAGAAAGCTTTATGTTTGGTTCTGGTACAGCGCAAGTGAAGTTAGGTGTATTTTTACAATCAATTATTGATTTTTTAATTATCGCCTTTGCTATTTTCTTAGCATTACGTCTTATGACGAAATTTACTAGAAAAAAAGAGGAAGCTGTTGTAGAGGAACCGACACCTGTGCTAGATGCAAAAGAAGAACTGTTAAAAGAAATTCGAGATTTATTAAAAAAACAACAAGCATAATGGACAAGGCATTATGTGCCACAAAGGCTATAGATATTTTCGTGCTACGCGAAAACGAATCTATAGCTTTTTTATTTGTGCCTCTTTCAAGCCTCTTTTCATCGTCAATCATCAATCCCCTACTATTCCTACATGATTTATTTTTAATAATCTATGTAATTTTCTGAAATCATCTTGTCCTTCTGTACTTTCCATGTTAAATTAAGTAACAATTATAGAGAAAATTGAAGATACTAATTGAATTATTCTATTAAGGAATAGAGTCCCCTAGTGGACTCTTTCTATATTAACGATGAAGAAAAGAGTGACGACATGACAAACAATCGACGTATTGAAACAAAACTTGTACAGCTTGGCAATTTGAGTGACCCTAGAACTGGCGCTGTTAGCCCACCCATTCATTTATCAACTGCCTATAAACATACAGGTATCGGTGAATCAACAGGATTTGACTACGCACGTACAAAAAACCCAACGCGTGCCATTTTAGAAGCAGGTATTGCAGATTTAGAAGGTGGCGATGCTGGCTTTGCCTGTAGTTCCGGTATGGCTGCAATCCAACTGGTGATGTCTCTATTTAAACCAGGAGATGAACTCATCGTACCAGATGATTTATATGGTGGTACATATCGTCTTTTTAACTTTTTTAAAGAAACATACAATATTAAACCAATCTATTCAAAATTTGAATCGCTTGAGCAAGTAGAGGCGTTAATCAATGACAATACGCGTGCCCTCTTTATCGAAACACCAACAAACCCACTTATGCAGGAATTTGATCTCAAAGTGTATGCTGAGCTTGCCCATCAACACGGTGCATTGCTAATCGTAGATAATACTTTCTATACACCCTACTTCCAACGACCAATTGAACTAGGTGCCGATATTGTACTGCATTCTGCAACAAAGTATATTGGCGGACATAATGACGTATTAGCCGGTTTAGTTGTCTCAAAAGGTGCTGAGCTATCCGAACGTCTCGGCTTTATTCATAATGGTAGCGGAATGGTACTAGGAGCAATGGATTCTTGGTTATTGATTCGTGGCTTAAAAACGTTACATCTTCGCTTAAAACAACATGATGCCAATACCAAAGCGATAGCTGCTTATTTAGAGGAAGAAGAACTTGTCACAGACGTATTATATACGGGTAAAGGTGGTATGTTGTCATTCCGACTACAAAAGCCTGAATGGATTGACCCATTTCTTCGGAACTTAAAGTTAATTATTTTTGCAGAGAGCCTTGGTGGCGTTGAAAGCTTTATCACCTACCCTGCTACACAAACACATGCCGATATGCCTTACGAGGAACGTGTAGCACGCGGCGTTTGCGATCGTTTACTACGCTTCTCTGTCGGCATCGAAGAAGCTGAAGATTTAATTGCAGATTTAAAACAAGTATTTGATACGTTGAGAAAAGAGGTATAGAAAATGAAACAACATATTGAGACAACGCTTATCCACGCTGGTGTACGAGATGGCTACAAAAATAAAAAAGGTGCGGTCAATGTGCCGTTGTATGTTTCTTCAACATTTCACCAAGAAAGCATCGATGAATTCGGTGAATACGATTATGCTCGTTCAGGTAACCCAACACGTGACGCGTTAGAGAAAGCCGTTGCCGAGCTTGAAGGTGGCGTTCGTGCACATGCCTTCTCTTCTGGTATTGCAGCAGTTTCCGCAGCCTTAATGTTATTATCACAAGGTGATCACATTGTCATTACAGAGGACGTCTATGGAGGTACATACCGCTTTGTGTCAAAAGTATTACCTCGATTCGGGATTACACATACGTTCGTGGATTTTACTGATATAGCGGCGGTTGAAGCTGCTATTACACCTACTACAAAGCTTCTCTATATGGAGACACCATCAAATCCTACATTAGGAATTACAGATATCCGTGCAGTAGTCGCACTAGCTAAACAACATCAATGTCTAACGTTTTTAGATAATACATTTATGACACCTTTACACCAACGACCTCTTGACTTAGGTGTAGATGTCGTCATTCATAGTGCCACGAAGTTTTTATCTGGCCACTCTGATATTATTGCAGGACTCACTGTAACAGCAGATGAACAACTAGGAAACGACCTGTATTTTATCCAAAATTCTTTTGGTAATATTTTAGGTGTACAAGATTCCTTCACACTACTACAAAATATGAAAACAACCGATGTACGTTTTAGCCGTTCTGCTGCATCCGCACAAAAGATTGCACAGTTTTTAGAAGCAAATTCCCTTGTCGAGCAAGTGTATTACCCAGGTCTTGCCTCACATCCTGGCTATGCCATTCATCAAAGCCAATGTACAAGTGCAGGCGCTGTCTTGTCGTTCCGCCTACCTACCTATGCAGCAGCGAAAGCATTAGTAGAAGCGATGAAGATTCCCGTCTTTGCTGTATCTCTTGGTGGTGTGGAATCTATTCTTTCCTACCCAGCAAAAATGAGCCATGCAGCTATGGAGCCTGAAGAACGGATCAAACGTGGCATTACAGATGGATTATTACGATTCTCAGTCGGTTTGGAGCATGTGGATGATTTAATTGCAGACTTTGCCCAAGCATTAGAAATTGCCGCTAAAGCGTAAAAACAGAAACTTGCGTGACTGGCACCAACCCACTTCGAATTTCAGACGAGCACAGTGTAAGCCGTTGAAATCTAAGTGGGTTTTTAATTTACCTAAAAATTCAGAATCGTTTGGGTGCCAGGCACTAGACAATACGATATAAATAATCGCCATGTCCTTTTGCTAGCTCAACATCATGTTCCTTTTCAATCCAATAAAACGTAAATTGAAGGTTGCCCTCGTTTAAGCCTGTTGGATTGTGTTGCCAAGTATGTTGTAACTCATTTGAAGTTAAATGGAAAAAATAGCGTTTTTGCAATGCTCCTGAATAATGCTCAGCATAATCCTGTGCGATAAGGCCTTGTACTTCTAAATTTGTTAAACCCGTTTCCTCCACCATCTCTCGTATAACTGCTTCAAGTGGCGTTTCTCCGTCTTCAATTGTACCTTTTGGAATTTGAATGCCCGCTCCCTCTGTATTTTGCTCAAATACAAGGACCTGAATCCGATCGTCATATTTTCGGGTAATATAACCAAATGCTTTTTCTAAAACTTGCATAAAAACATCCCCCTTGGTCGTTACGTTATATGTTACAATATATAGAAATTATTGAAATTGTAGGTGATATGTAGTGACACTCATTATACGACAAATGAATGAAGATGACATCTCTTTTGTTCAAGAAATTGCGCAAACAACTTGGGCTGCAACATATGAAGGTATCATACCAAAACATATTCAAGAACGATTTCTTCAAGCCGCCTATAGTAATGAACGTTTAACATGCCGTCTTCAAACAAGCCCTTTTTTAGTGGCAACAGTTGGTGAGTCTCTTATTGGCTTTGCTAATTTTTCAAATGTTAATGAAGAGGGACAAGCCGAGTTACTCGCTATTTACCTCCTTCCAACCGCTCAACATAAAGGCATCGGTTCAGCTCTATTGGAAAACGGTATTCAAAGATTACAAGGAGCAACCTCGCTTACTGTATGCGTTGAGAAAGACAATAGAATCGGTAGACAATTCTACAGCGCAAAGGGCTTCCAACAAGTAGACGAATTTGATGAGTTATTTGAAGGGCATATGTTAAAAACAATACGTTTGATTCTACCATTAGCAAAAAAATAACGGTGTCACTGTCTTCGTCTTATTAGGAAATATTCTAGTGTTGCCCTCTATTTTATAGGCAAATCAATTTGCTTAGATTGAATAACGAGGGCTGTTAACCCTTTGTCACTGCCGGACTCATGGGCTTGTCCCACTTGCCAAAAAACACCATCCCCCTGTTTTACGACTAATTTCTCTCGATTCTCACCACAAACCCATCCCTCTCCTTCAATAACTATAAATAGCTGTGGAACAGGTGCTTCATGCAGACCGACAAATCCGCCCGCTTCTATGTATATAAACCCTATATTTGTTGGCTCCACTGTTGTCATTATTTTTGTGTAAAATGAATGCAACGAGTTGTAATGGTGAATGGCATTAGCGCCGTCCTTTGTAAACTTATAAATTTTCATAAAAAAACCTCTTTCTAATAAGAAAATATGCATTAAACCAATTTGTACATTAATATATCATCAACATATAGATTATCAGCAATTTTGATTTCATGTATCTTTCTACCTTCTTCGATAAAACCCATTTTTCGATAAAGGGCAATAGCACTGATATTGCTTGAAAAAACGCCTAAACAAACTTTCTCAATCATTGGATTGGCAGCTGCCCATATCAGTAGTTCTTCAATTAAACGTTTCCCAATCCCTTGCCCTCGTTGATCTTTTCGAACCATCAATCCAAAGCTACCTGTATGGGCTAGACGTTTTCGTTCTGGCGATTGAAAGGCTAACCAGCCAACTATCGTCTTATTGCATTCAGCAATAAGGATAATGTCACGATCATTCACTGATTTCTTCTGTATCCATGCTTGCTGATCTTCAATCGTTTGTTGAAATTCTTCTTCGGTGGAGATGAAATATCGATCTTCAGCTATTACTTCCTGCTGGATTTTCAGCATTTGTTGTGCATCTGCAAGACATGCGACGCGAATGTTTATTTGCTTGCTCATTCTAGTTCCTCCCTTGTCGACACTTCCTTTATTTTACTACACATCCAATACTTATATAGTACATAACTTTAAATAAAAAAAGCCCAGAAAAATTTCTGGGCTTGATGACACTTATTACTTCTAGGCATGATTAAAACTGTCGGGCTTTCGCTTCACTTCTCAAGATACGGTTATGGAGAGTTATCTCCGTTTCACCATTTACTTGAGATTTTGAACGCTTAATCCTTGTCCAGTTACGGTGGATTTTTTGAGATTTCGGGTCTAATTGTTCCGGCCTACTCATTTTACATCCTCCTCATCATTATAGACTTTATAAGTGAATCCATGTTAGTATGACCGTTCCTTTAAAAGACTACACCCTCTTTTTTTGAAATGACGAAAAAAATCTTTACGTTTGTTATTTGTTAACACTAGCAAAGTTATTTTCACCATTATAAATCCTTAACATATTGCGTCCGCTCTCCTTTGCAATATAAAGAGCTTGATCTGCCTTATCGATTAGCTCATAAAAGGTCGAGATATCAGCCTCATTTGCATATTCAGCTATGCCGACACTCACTGTCATATGAATAAACTGTTCACCTACATGAAAAGGATGTTGCTCAACATTTTTTCTTATACGCTCTGCTATTTTCACAGCACTTTCTAACGAAGTCGAAGGACACAAAATAACAAATTCCTCACCACCGTATCTCGTTGTAATATCCTTTCTTCTGACAGATTCCTTTATGATCGTTGCAACATGCTTTAATACCTCATCACCAATTAAATGCCCGTAATGGTCGTTAACCTTTTTGAAAAAATCGATGTCAATCGCGATACAGGAACAATGATTGTCTTCATTTTTACATCCCTGAAAAACTTGCTCTCCTTGCTCGATTAAATATCGACGATTATAAAGTTTTGTTAGCTGGCATGTAACCGATAGTTCCTTTAGCAATATTGTGTCTTCTTTCACTTTTGTACTCATCTCATTAAAAGACGAACAAAGCTCCTGAAACTCTTTAGCATAAGGAGCTAGCTGTTTTTCATTGATTTTATAATCATAGTTACCTTGCTCCACTTTGGCAACGCCTTCCAGTAGCTGTTCGATGGGTTCCTCTATTTTTTTTGTAATAAGTAACATTACTTTAATAGTGAAAAATGTACCTAATAAGATACATACAGCTAGCAACCCAAATCTTTTAAACAGAGGTGAATATGCTTCCATCAGATTGACTTCAGAAATAATGTACCATTTCCCTTGATTAATTGGCTTATTTTTAGCCAAAACCCATTGTCCCTTAGCATCCTTATAAGTATTTAATGAGGACTTTAATGCATCCGTTTGAGCCATCATAAAAATTCGTTTATCAATCATTTCATTTTTTAAAATTATATTTTGACCATTCGCATCTTTCTTTTTCTTGTTGGTATCGAATTCCGTTAGTAAGGTTCCATCCCGATTGACAATATATGCATGCCCTTGAAAACCGACTCTTGATTCATTTAAAAGTTGATCGATTGTATTAAAATTCACTGTGCCAAACACAACACCATTAAATTGTTGTTGCTCATCAAGAATTGGAGAGGCAAAAGCGATAATTGGCTGTTTTGTAACTTTACTAATCAATACATCTGTTATATATTGCTGTTTCGTTTTCTTCGCGACTTGAAAATACTCACGATTACTTACATCAATCCCAACTCCATTTTGTTGATATTCGGTTACAGTATCGAACTGCACTATCCCTTCTTTGTTCACAAAAACTAAATCAGTAAAAACGGATTGCTTTTTAAATTCTTGAAAATAAGCTTGTGATTCTTTATGCTGATAGCCTTTTACAAAATCTAAATTCGTCATAGTATGTATATCTTTTGAGCGCTCCATTAACCAGCTTTCAAAAAAATAGGTTTGAGCGTCTAAGTAATGGGTCATTTCTACTTTTTGCTGGTTAATCGTTTGCTGATATTCAATAAAAATTGTAGGAATAAAAATACATAAACTAATGATAAAAATAATTACAATGTGGCCTCTTCGAAGCTGATTTTTTATCGTATTTTGGCACAAAACTTTCTTAACAGTTTTCAAAGCCTTACCTCCGCAAAAACACATCCATTTTTTACTATTTATATGGAAATTTTTTTATTTTCATCATTAAAAATACCACACTACCGTGATTGTGACAGTGAGAAATTACATAGTTAGTTAACTTTTTAATCTTTATTAGGAGGAGAAATTTACAAAATGTTAAATATCGGATAATTCTGACACTCGTTACTTCACCCTTTTAAAGACGAAAACAGCCACAACATAAGTCGAACCTGACCTATGTTGTGACCATTTGTCTATTGCTACTGATCATTGGCGATAAATTTGTGAATAGCTGGCAATAACTTTGGATGTAGTGGCAATGTTGGGTCTGCGTAAGTCGCTAAATTCTTCGTTCGATCCTCCGGTGCATTTTTTAGAATATGATTCATGCCCTCCATATAGAGAAGTTCAGCTTTTTCATTGCCTTGCTTCAACGCTTCGGCATCTGTTGTTTTCACTTGGATATCTGTCGTTCCTTGAATCAGTAACACGCGTCCCTTTACGTGTTGAAGTTCAGTAGCTGGATTATATTTCAGCCATGACATCATATATGGCTGTACAGAAGGTCTAAATAATGCTTGTAGCTCTGGCGATACATGTTGCACTTGCTCCCCTTTTTTCAGTGCGGCCAGAATCATATTAGTTTCAGTTGTTAGAGCAGGTGTTAATTGTCCTGATAATTGCTCTAAAAGTAACGTATCAGCGGTTCTACCTGCGCCTGCTATTGACACAAATGATTCCACATTGATCTTTTGAGCGGCGAGCATACCAATTAATGACCCTTCACTATGCCCAATAATATGAACGCTTGAAAAAGCTTGATTGGCGGACAGTGCATGAATGATTTGCACTGCATCGTCAACATATTGATCGATGGTGATATCCTCTTCCTTTTTCAATAGGGAAGCATTATCCCCGATACCTCGTTTATCGTATCGAACACTTGCAATACCATCTTGGGCTAATCCTTCTGCAAGCATTTTCAAACTATTATTTTGTCCAGCAATTGCGGAATTCCCATCCTTATCTGTCGGGCCAGAACCTGCAATAATGAGTACGACTGGTGAAGGCTCCTTAGTGCTTTTTTGCAGTGCGACTGTTAAATCGCCATCCTTAACTGGAACTGTGAATGTTTCGTAGGAGACAGGTTGTTCTGGCTGTTCTTCATAACGCTTTAAAATAAGGCGGAATTCTCCTCCATTTTGATTAAACGTAGCTTCAATTTGCTCGTCTTTTAACGTTCCGTTTACCTCAATGGCCGAGCCATTTAAACGAATGCTAATGTGTACTTTATTACCACTATATGACACACTTTTAAAGGGATAATTACTTAACCCTTGTGCAGGAACAGATAATGATCCGCCCTCTTTTTGTAAGTCTACAATAATAGGCAGTGGACCATTTGGAAGTTCAATATCCCCTGCCCATTTCCCGATTAGCTGTTCATTCATAGCAGGTTCATCCTCCTTTTTGTCGACCTGTGTTGCTTTTTCTTTTGGCGAACAGGCAACTAATGCGATTGCTATCAAACATAGTACAAAAAGTTTTTTCATCAAAACCCTCCCTTATAACAATACGCATAATAAACACTCAAATTGTTATACGTTTGCGACTCCATCTGTCATACTTAGAGTATAACAGTTTATTTGCAATATCAACTAAATTTAGCAAAAAAGAAAGACCCAGAAAAATTCTGGGTCCTTGGACACTTATACCTTCTATTTGATTGTACAGTTGTGGTTTCTACTTCATCTTAAGATACAGTAACCCAGAGATATCTCTCATTACCTACTCCTTAAGATATGTGAAGCATAAACCTTATTCAGCTGTGGCGGACTTTCCTGAGATTCGTTGTCTACTGGAGTTGAACTACTCATTCTGCATCCTCCTCATCATATTAGATGATTAAGTGTATCCTTTAACAGTATGGGCCATATTCCAAAACTCTATACATGTTGTTAAAAAATTTTTATCGCTTGTTTATTTTATAGTTAGCTGCTTTTCCGCAAATACTTGTTGAGCAATCGTTAGCGCATTTTGTACACGAGGAAAGCCGATATAGGGCACTAATTGCAATAGTGCTTCCACAATTTCTGTTGGTGTTAATCCTGCATGCAACCCTCGTGTTATATGGGTTTTCGTTTGTGGTACAGCACTTTGTGTAACAACTGCTGTGATCACGACAAGTGCTCGACTTTTCGCATCAAGCCCTGGGCGTGAATAGACATCTCCATAGGCAAACTCGATAATCATTTTGCGCAAATCGGGCGCTATGTCAGCGAGGGCATCCGATTCTACCATACGGTATGCCTCTTCTTCTGTTACATATTGCTTCATTGTTTCTAACCCCTTTGTAAAACGATCCGTCATATGACATTTCTCCCCTTTTTACATGACTATATGTTCCTTATACAAAAACCCCAATTTCGCGTCTCCGAAAATTGGGGATTGTCCTTCACATATGTAAGGTGCTCTTTTTTGTTTCACCCTCTGGCTCTACAAAAAAAGGATTAAGGTTTTTCATAGTGCCTCACTGGACAGCTTTAATGAATATCTATGCAAATGTCTCTATGGACTTGCACGCAAAATAGTTAAGAAAGACAAGCTTTTGCTTTAGCGATTTGAATATTGACTTGATCGAAACCAGTACCACCTAATGAATGACGACGGCGTACAGCGGCTTCAGGTGCTAATACGTCATAAATATCCGCTTCGATAAGCTCACTTTCTTTTTTCATATCTTCAATCGGTAAATCTAATAAATAAATGCCTTTTTGAATACATGTAAACACTAATTTACCCGTTACTTCATGTGCTTCTCGGAATGGCATGCCTTTTGTTGCAAGGTAATCTGCTAATTCCGTGGCATTTGAGAAGTCAGAGTGGACTGCCTTGTGCAGACGCTCCGTATTCACTGTCATTGTGCGTACCATACCTTCAAAGATTTTCAAAGAGCCAAGAATTGTATGCACGGTATCGAACATTCCTTCTTTGTCTTCTTGCATGTCTTTGTTGTATGTTAACGGCGTTCCTTTTAGCACTGTCAGTAAGCCCATTAGGTTACCATACACACGACCAGTTTTACCGCGAATTAACTCCGCCATATCTGGATTTTTCTTCTGTGGCATAATGGATGAGCCTGTCGAGAATGCATCATCCAATTCGATAAACTTAAATTCATCTGTTGACCACAAAATGATTTCCTCAGCAAAGCGAGATAAATGCGCCATTAATAATGATGAATTGCTTAAAAATTCGACGATAAAATCACGATCACTGACAGCATCCATAGAATTCGCATACACTTCACTAAAACCAAGTAGCTCCGCTGATTTTAGACGATCAATCGGGAAAGTTGTCCCTGCCATGGCACCAGCACCTAATGGTAAGATATCAATACGTTTAATGGATTCCGTAAAACGTTGTTTATCGCGTTCAAGCATCCAAAAGTATGCCATTAAATGATGTGCAAAAGAAATGGGCTGTGCACGTTGTAAATGCGTGTAACCTGGCGCAATTGTTTCAACATGCTCCTCTGCTTTTTCTAGTAACGTTTTTTGGAATGTCTCGATACAATCAATGGCTTCCTTTACACGTTTCTTTAAGAAAATATGCATATCCGTTGCAACTTGGTCATTACGGCTACGGCCTGTATGCAGTTTACCACCAACTGGTCCTATGCAATCAATGAGCATTTTTTCAAGGTTTAAATGAATATCTTCATTGGCAACAGTAAATTCAAGCTCACCAGCGACTGCTTTTTCCTGTAATTGTGCGAGACCGCCAAGAATAGCTTCTACATCCTCTGCTGGTAAAATTCCCGTTGCACCAAGCATCGTGACATGTGCGACACTACCTTCTAGGTCTTCCAATACAAGTTGCTGGTCAAAGCCGATGGATGCGCCAAACTCATCGACCCATGCTTCTGCTGATTTTTGGAAACGTCCGCCCCAAAGTTTTGTCATAACAGCTCACCTTTTCCTAAATTACTTATCGAAAAGGTGCAGTACAGCGTTCATGCTACACTACACCCTACTTTTAATAATTATTTTTTATTAACTGAAGAGTTAACCACTGTTGGCAGACCCCATAATTCGATGAAGCCTACAGCAGATGCGTGGTTGAATTGGTCTTCTTTAGAGTATGTTGCTAATTTTTCGTTGTATAATGAGTTTGGTGATTTACGTCCTTCTACAATGGCATGACCTTTGTAAAGTTTCACACGTACTGTACCATTTACGTATTGCTGTGATTCAGCAAGGAATGCTTGTAATGCATCACGTAAAGGAGAGAACCATAAACCATCATATATTAATTCAGATAATTTTTTCTCAATCACTGGTTTGAAGTGTGCTAGTTCTTTCACAAGTGTTAAGTCTTCAAGCTCTTTATGAGCAGTTAACAGTACTTTTGCACCTGGAATTTCGTATACTTCACGAGATTTAATACCAACTAAACGGTTTTCAACATGGTCGATACGACCAACACCGTGCGCACCTGCTACTGCATTTAGTTCTTGAATTAAATCAGCAAGTTTCATTTCTTTGCCGTTTAAAGATACAGGTTTACCAGCAATAAATTCGATTTCTACATATTCAGCTTCATTTGGTGCGTTTTCAACAGAAACCGTTAAGCCATACGCTTCTTCTGGAGGAGATACCCAAGGATCTTCCATTACGCCTGCTTCGTTTGCACGGCCCCATAAGTTTTGGTCAATTGAGAATGGTGAATCTAATGTTGCCGGAATCGGTACATTATGTTTCATTGCATATTCGATTTCTTCATCACGGCTCCAACCCCACTCACGTACAGGAGCTAGTACTTCTAAATCTGGATTTAATGCTTTTATTGACACTTCGAAACGAACTTGGTCGTTTCCTTTACCTGTACAACCGTGAGCAACCGCATCCGCACCCACTTGGTTAGCAATTTCCACTAACTTTTTAGAAATTAAAGGACGAGAAAGTGCTGATACTAATGGATATTTTTGTTCGTACCAAGTATGTGCTTGTAATGAAATAAGTGCGTATCCTTCAGCGAATTCATCTTTCGCATCCACCATATATGATTCAATAGCACCTACTTGAAGTGCTTTATTTTTTACAAATTCAAGATCTTTTCCTTCACCAACGTCTAGACAAACTGCGATAACGTCCCAACCTTGTTCTTTTAACCACGGAATTGCTACAGAAGTATCAAGACCGCCTGAGTATGCTAAAACTACTTTTTTATTTGCCATACAAAATGCGCCTCCAATTGCTCTATATGATATGTATGTTTATACATTCACTTAAAAGTTTATACACGAATAGTACCATGTTATAAAAATAAATACAAGTGCATTTTTATAAAAAAATACACTTTTACGAAGAATGTTAAAAGTCTGCAATAACAATGGTTAATTGGTGACTGGCACGCAAAATATTCAGAATTTTCCGGGTGACTGGCACCGTTATTTCTTATTGAATAGTGGTTTGGCTAAAAATTCGATTGTAGCAGGCGCTAACGCATATAGTTTACTCGTCAAGCCCATGATTTTTGGCAAGTTTACTTCTCGAACTGGGCGCTCTATCGTTTTTACTGTCGCCTGTGCCACTTCTTCAGGTGTTAAAAGAAATCGACCTAGAGACTCACGATATCCGCTTTCATCGTTCACTTTATCTAAAAATGGTGTATCAATTGGTCCCGGGTGAATGGCTGTTACTTTAATATTATAGGGTGCTAGCTCCATACGCAGACCATTGGTAAAACCAACAATGGCATGCTTTGTTGCCGCATAAACACTAGCCTTCGGTGTAGCAACCTTGCCGGCCTGTGAACCGATAAAAATCAGTTGCCCCTGTTCATGCGCAATCATTGGTGCAGCTAGACGTTTTGCTAAATACATTGGCACGCGCACATTGAGCTCCAGCATTTCGCTTATATGTTCATCCGATAACAACGGCGCAATAGCAAACTTACCAACTCCCGCAGAAAAAATGGCTACATCGAGCGGAGGCAGTTGCGCACATACTTCATCAATGGCTGTAAGTGACGTTAAATCAGCTTGTATAACATTGGCACCTAAACGTTGTAATGTTTTTAACGCTACTTCATTACGCCCTGTTGCATACACATGATGACCTTGTGCAACTAATAATTCTGTAATTTTTAACCCTACACCACTCGTTGCACCTGTTACAAAGATTGTCTTTTTATTCATTTTCATGTATGAACCCTACTTTCTTTTAAAGAAATAGATACCTGCCTCATTTTTCACGGAAACCACAAGATGATTTGCCTCTAAATAATCTAAATGTCCAAGTGTTTTAGACAATGTCAAGCCTAGTTGATGCTGAAAAATCGAAGGATATAAACGCTTTGTCATTTGTACAACTGTTAACTGATCATTTCCTAGTAACTCATAGACCTTCATAGATTGTTGGTGTTGTCTTTCTAGTCGCTTATCAATGAGAGCTGGTATTTCTTCTAAATTTGCGCCATGCCCTGTATACATGATATTCACTGGCAATTGACGCAATATTTCTAGTGAAGCATTATATTGCAACAATGATTTTGGTCGACCTGATGTGCGATCTAGAGGAGGTTCGATTAATGGATTAGGTGTTATTTTTTCTAATAATAAATCTCCACCAATTACATAATGTAATTTTTCATCCCAAAAAATAAAATGACTTTGCGCATGCCCTAATGTTTCAAATACTTTTAACCCAGGATGACCTGGAACTTCATCGCCATCGTATAAAATTTGAGTTAATGGTCGCTCCCCTACAAGCTCTAATTCTCGTCGTACATGGACACTATGCTCAATATATGCCTGTGGAACCCCGTGTTCGAACAAACGCTCACTGTAAAACTGCTCATGATAACGTAAAAAATCTTCGTCATGTCGTAACCATTTATCGTTATAGGCATGGCCTAAAATTTCTGCATGTGGAAAAGCATCCACCCAACCTGCATGATCGGGATGGTGATGGGTTAACACAACTTGTTCAATATCTCGTAAATCAAAGCCAGCTGCCCGAATACCCCATTTCAGTGCATCATAAGCTTCCATTGTTTTCGGACCAACATCAAAAATCGTTAATGCATCACCTTTGACAATAAATGCATTGACATCTCCTACTTCATAGGGTGTTGGAATTTCTATTTTGTGTATCGACAAAGCTGTCTCCCCCTTTAATGTAAATAATGAATACTCATTCACCTATTTTACAAGTTTTTCTTTCTTAAGTCACCCTCCTGTTGACAGCTTGACGTATTATTACTATAATTTTGAATAATCAAATTATTATATGTGCGTTGAGGAAGCCAAGTATGTAAATGGTGAAGGTGTTTAGAGAGTGTTACATTTGCTGCAAGTAACATCACCCAATCCCAATACAGAACCTACTTCTGAGCAGTTATGACAACATAACCGTTCCCCCTTGCGATAAAAGGGCTAAGAGTTGTGCCGAATTGGCAAACAAAGGTGGTACCGCGGAAACGACAGCGTTTTCGTCCTTCTATTTAAGGACGAGAACGCTTTTTTATTTTGAATCGGAGGTTTTCCCTATGAAAAAAATTTTATTTATCGGTGCTGGCTCCATGGCAGAAGCATTGATGCAAGGTTGGATAAAACAAAACGTATTTACACCACACGAAATTTATGTCACCAATCGCTCAGATAAGGAACGTTTACAGTTTTTACACGATACGTATGGCGTCCAGACTAGCATTGAGGATGCGATATACCAGCAAGCAGACTTGATTATTTTGGCGATGAAACCAAAGGATGCCATCAAGGCAATGCTTGAACTGAAAAACAAAATGACTGAACATACGGCCATTCTATCCATTTTAGCTGGTATTGCTATTAGCACGATCACTGAGCAATTAGGATTACGTCCAGTCGCTCGCGTAATGCCTAATACATCTGCAACAATTGGCATGTCGGCAAGTGGCATAGCATTTAATGCGCAAGTATCGGCTACACAGCGTGCCATGTTTTTACAATTATTAGAAGCTGTTGGATCTGTAATTGAAGTGGAGGAAGACCAATTGCATGCCGTTACAGCACTCTCTGGAAGTGGTCCTGCTTATATTTATTATCTAATGGAAGCTTTTGAACGGGTTGGTATGGAAGTGGGGCTGTCAAAAGATACTGTCAGACTTCTTATGACCCAAACGCTCGCTGGTACAGCTGAAATGCTCAAACAATCTATTGACGAACCTGATGTCCTTCGTAAAAAAGTGACAAGTCCAGGTGGTACAACAGAAGCTGGCATTAAAGCACTTGAACAGTATCAATTTAATGCCGCGATTGAAGCTTGCATTAAAGAAGCAGAAGCTCGATCTCGCGCACTTGCAAAAAGCAAATAATCCATGCAAAATGGAGGTAATAACTAGGAATTAGGAGGGCTTGAATTGACTAAATTATTTGCACCATACCAATTGCAATCAATTACCTTAAAAAACCGCATTGTCATGGCCCCCATGTGTATGTATTCTGCGAAGGAAGACGGACTTGTAACACCATTCCATCTTGTGCATTATGCAACACGCGCCGCTGGGCAAATTGGTTTAATACTATTGGAAGCTACTGCAGTAGTACCTGAAGGGCGCATCTCTAGTAATGACCTTGGTATTTGGGATGACACTCATATCGAAGGGTTACAACAATTAGTAACAAATATGCAAGCTTACGGAGCGAAAACGGGCATTCAGCTTGCTCATGCAGGACGTAAAGCAACTGTAGAGGGTGACATCTTTGCCCCTTCAGCGATGGCTTTTAGTGATGCTTATAAAACACCACGTGAGATGACACTTGCCGATATTGACAATGTTATTGAAGCCTTTAAAAATGCAGCTGTGCGCGCTCGTCAAGCAGGCTTTGATGTGTTGGAGATTCATGGCGCACATGGCTATTTGATTAGTGAATTTTTATCACCTGCAACAAATAAACGTAGCGATCAATACGGTGGCTCACAGGAAAATCGCTATCGCTTATTGCGTCAAGTTATTGATGCCATCCGAAGTGTCTGGGAAGGTCCCCTACTCGTTCGTGTATCTGCTGAAGACTATGCACAAGATGGCACAACAATGGAGGACTTTATCGTTTTTAGTCGATGGATGAAATCACAAGGCGTAGATTTAGTGGATGTCTCTACTGGCGGAGTCGTACAGGCAGACATTCATCCATTCCCTGGCTACCAAGTGCCACATGCGGAAGCGATTAAACTTGGCGCAAATATTCCTACTGGTGCAGTGGGTCTAATTACAATTGCGCAGCATGCAGAAGAAATATTGCAAAATAATCGTGCTGATTTAATTTTTTTAGGTCGTGTTTTATTGCGCGAGCCTTACTGGCCTTTGCATGCTGCCAAAGAACTCGGCGCAAAAATCGAACCGCCCGTGCAGTATGTTCGTGGTTGGTAACACAAAAATGGCTGATAGCTTGGAATCTTTCAAGCTATCAGCGTTTTTTTGGCGTTTTGTAGCGATTGAGATGATTTTCGTGGCGATTACTTACTATTTCATGGCGATTGAGCTTAGGTTAGTGGCGATTCCCACACTTACTTTGCTGTATATTTTTTAATTGCTGGTATGATGTCACAGCCAATGATTTCGATATTCTTCATTATTTGATCGAAAGGTACGCCTCCAAAATCAATTTGTGCCATAAAACGTTGCATGCCATACAGTTCATATTGATACAGCAATTTTTCAATAATTTGTTCCTTACTACCGACCATTAGGGCATCTCGTGTATCAATCGCTTCAGCAAATTGTTGTTTTGGATAGCCACCACCACGAATTGCTTGGAAACCTCCATTAAGATGAGGATACATATTTTGCAAAGCTTCTTTTGATGTATCTGCTACGTAAAATAAACTTGTTGTTGCTATCGGTAGCTTTTCTGCATCAAAACCACTTCGATCAGCTGCTTCACGATAAGCATCCACGGAAGGTTTAAAGTTAATGGCAGGTCCACCTAATGTCGTTAACATCATTGGAATGCCCATATAGCCAGCTTTTATAGCACTTGCAGGAGGACCGCCAACCGCGCGCCAAATAGGCAATGCGCCATTTTTCGGATGTGGTAAAACTTGCGCATTATGAAGCGGTGCTCTATACTGCCCTTCCCATGACACAAGCTCTTCTTCATTGAGCTTTTTTAACAGTGCTAATTTTTCCTCAAAAATTTCTTCGTAGTCTTGTAAATTGACACCTAGTAAATGATAGGCTCCAACGCGCGACCCTCGACCTGCTACAATTTCCGCACGTCCATCAGAAATCAAATCAATTGTGGCAAAATCCTCATAGACTCTTACTGGATCGGATACACTTAGCACGGTCGCAGAACTAGCAATTTTTATTTTTGTCGTCGCTTGGGCAATGGCACCTAACACGACTGTATGGGCCTGCGTTGTAAAATACGACTGATGACTTTCCCCTACGCCAAATACATCGATGCCAGCTTGCTCCGCTAATTGGCTCATTTCAATTAGTTCTTGTATACGTTGCTGAGCTGAAATCCGATGACCTGTTAAGGGGTTCGGAATATGATCTCCGAGTGAATAAAGTCCAAATTCTAAACCTGCTGATTGATTGATACGATAATTTTCCATTGTACTCTCCCCTTTAATCGAGTGGTTCTAAAATCGCTTCAATTTCTGTGCGCTTTGCTTCTAAAAATGGTGGCAAATCAAGTTCTCTTCCTAAATCCTCTATAGCAGAATCTACCGTAAAACCAGGCCCATCTGTTGCCATTTCAAAAAGAATGCCATTACGATCTCTAAAATAAAGGCTCTGGAAGTAATAACGATCAACTACACCTGTGCTGTCTAAACCACGCGCTTTAATTACTGCATCCCATTGTTGAAGTTCTTCTACTGTAGCTACGCGCAGTGCAAGATGATGAATACTTCCTCGACCTGGTTTTTCACTTGGTCCTTCCAACTCCTTGACGACGATTTCACCAAACGTTTCGCCAGCAATTGACTGAAGTCGTACTTCTATGTCATCTTCCGTAACAACGGTATAGTCAAAAAGCTCTTGTAATAAATTTACTGTACGCTGTAAATAACGAACAGTCATTTCCACTGTGCCCATCCCTAAAATACGATGCTCTGATGCAATATCAGACCCATCCCACGCTTGCCACTCGGCTGGTATTGATTGTCCATTATGATTTAACAGCACCATGCGCAAGCCTTCATGATCCTCAAAAAGCAAAGCATCTTTACCTGCATATGTTGTAATATCACTGTGCTCCACTTGTAATAGCTCAAACCGTTTTTTCCAATATAGTAAACTATCATAGCTAGGCACTAATAAGCCGATGCGTGTAATGGCATTCGTTCCACGGACAGTACGCCCAGCTACAGGCATTTCAAAAAAAGTTAATTCTGTTCCGGCTGCCCCTGTAAGATCTCCATAAAATAAATGATACATCGAAGGAGAATCTTGATTGACAGTTTTTTTCACCCGACGTAAACCGAGGATTTTTGTGTAAAAATCGTTATTCTTTTTGCCATTTTTCGTTAACATTGAAATATGATGATGACCGCTAATTTTTTGCATATAAAATCCTCCTAATGTTTTCACTTGACTACGCAAGTGATGAAGTAAAAAAAATCACACCTCGGGTAATTTTTTTTCTCGGCTATGTTTTTCTAGTTTTGACAGCAACGTATATAAAGCTTTCATTTCTTCTTCTGATAAAACCTCTTCAAAAAATGAGGATTGAAAGTGAAGTTGGCTTGGCGTAGCAGCATCGATCAATTCCATCCCTTTTGCCGTGAGCGATATCGTTTTGGTCTTCCAATTTTGCTTGCGCTCTATAAGCCCCTCTTTTTCAAGACGTGCAAGCATCCGTGACATACCACCTTGGGTCACAGTAACCTTTTCGGCTAGTTGTGATTGCGTTAACGGTGCATAGGTTTTGATTTGAATGAGCACATCAAACTGTGCAGTTGTTAAGTTAAACCGTTTTAAAAATTCATTCGATAGCTGATTACTTTGATTTGTAAAGCGCATCATTCGCAACCATGTAAGTGAGCCGAGTGTATGTTTTTCCATCACTTTGCCCTCCCTTCCTCGAACTGTAAACTCACTTTACCATGCAAGTGAGAACGGTGCAAGGAAAATATCTCGAATTTGAGATATTTTTTTTATTATAATATTCCATGTGAAGTAATCGGATGTAAGCTTCCGTTAAAAGCAAATGAAATTCTTCCCGTTTCTTCTGATATAACCATAATAAGGGCATCACTACGCTCGCTTAAACCAATTGCAGCTCGATGTCTTGTACCGAGTTTTTTATCACCAGTATAAATATCTGACAGTGGAAGCACATTGGCCGCTGAAACAATGCGGTTGCTTCTAACTAACACAGCACCGTCATGGAGAGGATTACCTGGGAAAAAAATAGATTCTAATAAAGAATGCGTAAGTTCTGCACCAATATGAATTCCCGGCTTAATCAGATGATCTACGGCGTCTTTTCTTTCAAAGACAATTAATCCACCGTGTCGTCTTTTTGACATATTTTGTACGCAAATTGATAGTTCTGGGTATTTTTCTGTAAACGGGGACAAATAGCAATTTAAATAAAACGTTGCCGCTTGCATTTCAATCGTTAAAAAGTTGCCTTTTATTTGCTCTAAATCTGTCAGTAGACAATCTTCTTGAGAATCCATTGAGGCTAAACTTTGCTGTAAAGAAGTAATGACTTGTCTAAGCTCCTCTTTTATTGTTTGCTTTAGTGGAGCAGCGTCACAGTTTGATTGCTTCATGTAACATACCTCTTTTTCTACATAATGATTCACCACTTCGTCCTTTTAGTTTTCCTTGAAGGGAATTTTTTATTCGTATTCTGCTCATTTTGCCATTTTTGAAAGTCTAATAAAAAAACACGCTGCATCTTTTGATAATCCAAAAAATGCAACGCGTTGTCATAACTGCTACATATGACCAGCACGAATTTTTTTTATAATGCTAAAAGTTGTATATGCCGCTGCAGGGGCAAGTACTGCAATAAGAATTAGCCATACTTTCAAGCTTTCAGTTGTTTTTAACACTTCATAATTTGATATTACATAGATAATGAGTCCGCCTAGTAATAAATAGCTTAATACGTTGGGAAAGATAACAAGTAAACGTAAAACAGCTGGTGGCATCTTTTGTTGATCCATACAACCACTCCCCTTTTACTTAATTATACGGAAATCATCTATTAAACGCACTATATTTCTATAACATGGCACTCTACTCATTATACGGAAGTCAACGATTATACTTTATACTTTCCAGCAGATTGTTCTAGTTTTTCTGCTGTCCCATTTAGCATATCAATAATCGCTGTCATCTCATTCATACTCGTCGCTTGATTTTGCGCTTTTTGTGCAACCGCATCTACACTAGCGGATGTCTGCTTGGCTAATAATGAAACATCTTCCATTGTAGCGGTTACTTCTTCTGTACTTGCGGCAATTTCTTCTGTTGAACTGGAAACTAAATCTACTTGCTCAGCTAACACTTGCACATCATTATGGATGCCTTCAAAGGATTGTCGAGCCTCACTTGCAATGGCGTGACCTGCATGTAAAACATCTGCGGTTGTATAGATAGTAGATACTATATTCGTCGTTTCTTTTTGGACATTCATCACGACATGAGAAATGCGATCTGCAGCAACTTTCGATTCTTCTGCTAATTTACGCACTTCCTCCGCAACAACGGCAAAGCCTTTACCAGCCTCACCTGCACGAGCTGCCTCGATTGATGCATTTAGTGCTAGCAAATTCGTTTGATCAGAAATACCTGTTATAACATTTGTAAATTCACCAATCATTGCGGATAGTTTTTCTAATTCCTGCATACTCGCAACTGAAAGATCTGTTTTTTGGTGAACATCTTCCAATTGATTTTGCAGTCGATTCATAATGTGCAAACCATTATTGGCATTTTCTTCGGTGTTGCGAGAAATCGTAGAAATTTCTGCAATCGAATCAGAAATATGCTGAATACTACGCGCTAATTCTTCCATAGATTGGGCGCTATCTTCTGTATTTTTTAATTGCCCAAATGAAGCTTGTGCAACTTGGTGCGATTCATCTTGAATATTGTGCGCTGAATCCAAAGTTTGATGGGCATTTCCATGAATAATGTAAGTGGCCTCTTTTATTTGCGTAGCATCCTGTTTTAAATCTCTCATAATGTGTTGGAAATTGTCCATCATTCCATTAAAAGATGTAACCAATTGACCAATCTCATCATTCGAACTTACATCAATCCGCTTCGTTAAATCTGCCTCTCCTTTGCTAATATCCTCTAGTGAATTACGCACTTTTAAAATGCGAGAAACTTGTCGATTAATAGAGAAGCCTGTGATGAGGAATATAACACACACGACGATTATGGAGGCAATAATTGTCCCCAATAGTATATTCGATAACACTTCATTCGACACAATAATCGCTAAAGACGTACCATTTGATAAAGGCTTTACATATTGTGTAACACGTTTTCCATCATAACGCCCAGAAAATTCAGTATTTTTTGCCGAAGTAAATTGTTCTTTCGTAAAGCCAATCTTAGCTAAATTTTTATCCGTTGTCGCAACAATGGGCTCTCCTTGTTCATTTACAACCGCTGCAAAAAGGACCGTTTTAGATAAATATTTGTTTAGTTCATTTATGTAATATTCACTGCCAATACTAGCTTCTAAATCTAACAGTTGTTGACCGTGTCTTGCAACTTGGACAATTTGCGGTGTAGCAGGATTCCAACTATTAACACCAACAAATTTAAAAAATTCGCTATCCACGTCACGAATCTGTGCTTTTTGCACAATTTGTGTAGCCCGACCGTCTAATAGCTGCATATATTCAGCAGCTTGTCCATTTGGATCGGACCCAAAATTAAAATCAATATACGGCGCTACCGATGTCACTGCCGTATTCCCTTTATCATCGGTACTCCAAATTTCGTCAATTCCGCCTCGTTCAGCGATTTCTTTTAAATCTTCATATGTAGCACCTTTGTCAATAATGTACGAAGCCATCACAGATTCCGCAATCATTTCTCTTTCCATAATTTCTTCTGCTTTTGCTCTGGATTGAATAGCCCCTTCCATGCCCATAACAATTGAGCTAGCGAGTGCCTCACCATTACTCTTGACGCTTTTATAGGTCGCCTGAAAAATGTAAACAGAAAATGCGCCAATTATTAACACGACGATGGCCATAATTTCCAGCATCATTTTCCATTTCATTGATTTCCCCATTGACTATTCCCCCTAAAGTAGGATTGTTTCCATTTCATCATACAACAACATTTCCCTACATTTAATGTAATTTTTCATAATTTTAAATAATAAATTTATTCTAATGATGAAATTGTCATTAATTTGTAATAAAAAATTACCAATCTATAAAGTTGCTAGATAAATACCAACATAATGGTCTTTTCCTCATATTTATTGTAAAAAAATAAGTTATTTTAGAAGTTTACTTTTTCTCTTCTCAACTTTTTCTAGACTTATAGACCCAATAGAAAAACACCTATTTTAATGAAGCCTCATTAAAATAGGTGTTTATTTTCAAAATAATTACTTTTCATCCAATGCATATAATTATACTAAAATAATAAATTATTATTACTCCAATAAAAAACCGCTTGATCCGATGTAAGGAAGGTTTGTGGGAAAATGGCTTGTGCTTGGGCTAAAAAAATTGGTAAATCATGTGGTAAAAAACGTGCACTTAAATGGTTCAAAAGTAAATATTTCGCATCAGCTTTACTTGCTACCATCGCTGCTTCTACATTGGTAGAGTGACCATAGCTCGCGGCTAAATCCGTAGTACTCCCATCAAATGTCGCCTCATGCACAACAACATCTGCTTGTTCAGCCAAAGAAATGGCTTGTTCACAATATTTTGTATCGCCCAAAATTGCAAGCGTAAAGCCTTTTTTCGGAGGTGCCACAACATCCTTTGCTTGAATAATGGTGCCATTATCAAGTGCAATATCTTGTCCTTTCTTCAACTGTCCAAGCAATGGTCCTTTCGGTACGCCGTAGGATTGGACTTTGTCCATCAGTAACTCGCCAGGTAAATCCTTTTGTTCGATACGGTAACCAAAACATGTCACGACATGGCGTAATTCACTTGCACGCACCGTAAATTTATCATCTTCGTAAATGACGCCTTCATGTACTTCTACAAATTGCAATGGATACGTTAAATGGGTTTTTGATAAAGCAAATGTTTGCTCTACCCATTGCTGTAAGCCGGCTGGACCATAAATGGTCAACGGCTCATCTCCACCTTGAAATGAACGTGAGCTCAAAAATCCAGGTAAACCAAATATATGGTCGCCATGTAAATGGGTAATGAAAATTTTTGTCACTTTACGTGGCTTTAAAGACGTATGCAAAATTTGATGCTGGGTCGCCTCGCCACAATCAAAAAGCCACATTTCACCGTTTTCCTCTAATAGCTTAACCATTAATGCGCTCGTATTGCGCTCCTTCGAAGGCATGCCTGCTCCTGTTCCTAAAAAATGTAGTTGCATAACCGCCACCTCAATTCTTTTTCTGTTGTTCTATTGTACCTTATTGCGAAACATAAGAAAAACCTTTGGTGAAAGCAATCGCCAAAGGTTTTTCTTATTATTTCGGTTGCCATGATACAAGTGCTGCGTGGAAATCATGACGGTAGTAATAACGCCCATTTTTTTCTTCTATAAATGGAGCAAGTGAGTCCTCAACATGCGAGCGGTTAAAGTCTGTACTTAATATTTTTTTACTTTGCGTTGTCACAAGCTGGTCATACGTTTCATATTCATACGTACGCTCCAAAGGAATAATTGTACATTCTGCATAAATATCCATTTCATACAATAAATTTAAAAATTCAATATAATCTCTTCTTGGGTATTTAATATCATAACCATATTTCTCATGTAATACTTCATAGTGTGGCTGAATTGGACCTGTTGTCATGCCAATAATTGCGCGCTTTTTAGCCAAGCGATTCATGTGATATAATGCCGATTTAATTTCGTACATACGATAAAAACAGTTTACCCCAAGCACAATGTCATGTGCTGTTAGCTCATTTTCTTCAAGTTTCTCCCACTTCGCATGAACATAGGAAATATGCTTGTTCTCTTGTAAACATTGTTGTAAATAATCAAGGATGCTGTCTGAGCTATCTACACACGTTAACTCTCGTACATAATCTGCAAGTGGGAATGTATAATTGCCCCACCCTGGTCCAATTTCAATCACTGAATGTTCTGGACGAATATGTTGCTTCATTGCTTCAAAAATAAGTGCTGCATAAGGATCCGTTTGCCCCATTTTTTTGCGAGCGATCGATTGAGACCAAAATTGTTCTTCTAATTGATCGTTCACCATACGCTCTGGCATTTGTCCTTGCCAATCCTTCATGCCTTCTTGCCATAATGCTTCATAATTTATAGCTAATGGTCCTTTTCTTGTCATCCATTTACCTCAATTTTTAACATATCATATATTTTTTCCATATCTAAATTGGCACGCACATGTGATGCGAGCATATTGTAAGCATCTTCTCGTCGTTCTGCATCACTTTTAACATCACTTGGCAATGTAGCAAGCCCTTTTTTCATGCGCATTTCGTTGACAAGCTGACGTGTAAACGTTCGATTATGGAAGATTCCGTGGAAATATGTACCGATTACTTGTTCATCAGCACTTACTGCTCCATCAACACGACCATCTGCTAGCTGTAAAAAAGGTGACACTTCATCCCGTAAAATTTTGGTACGCCCAAGATGAATCTCATAGCCTGTTAAAATAGCTTGCCCACGTGTTCCAGACATTTGTACGGTTTTTTTATCTCCTACAAATACGGTCTCCATCGGTAACAAGCCTAGACCTTGCGCTGACTCGCCATTTCCTTCTACGGCATCTGGATCTAATAACACTTCGCCAAGCATTTGAAAACCGCCGCATATGCCAATAATTTTTGTTCCGCGTGCGCGTAGGTTTGTAATTGCTTGTTCAAAGCCTTGTGCCTTCAGCCAAGCTAAATCATCCATTGTACTTTTAGTGCCCGGTAGGATAAGCAAATCCGGTGTGCCCAACTCCGTCACATTGCCGATTAAACGTACGCCTACCTCTGGCTCATCAAAAAATGGGTCAATATCTGTAAAATTTGAAATGCGAGGTAAACGAATCATCGCCACGTCTACTGGAAATTCGCCAGGCTTTGGCTTTTTAAAGCGCAAGGCAGACAGTGCTAATGAATCTTCCGCTTCGATATTGACATCCACATAAGGCACAACACCAAGCACTGGAATGCCTGTTTCTCGCTCGACCCATTCAATGCCATCATCTAATAGCTCGCGCATACCACGGAATTTGTTAATAATCAGCCCTTTAACCCGGGCACGCTCTGCATCATCCAGCAATGCAAGTGTCCCGATAATGGAGGCAAATACACCACCGCGGTCAATATCAGCAACTAAAACAACGGCTGCATCGGCTAAATGAGCCATGCGCATATTGGCGATATCGCGATCCTTTAAATTAATTTCAGCTGGGCTGCCAGCTCCTTCTAATACAATAACATCATATGTATTTTGTAACGTACGAACCGACTTCTCAACAATCGGCATGGCTTCTTGGACGAATTGATTGCGATAGCTTTTCGCATCCATATTTAAAAAATGCTTGCCGTGGACAATGACCTCTGATACCATATCCTGCTTTGGTTTAAGTAAAATCGGATTCATATCAGTAGTCGCCACAACCCTTGCAGCTTCAGCTTGGACCCCTTGTGCACGTCCAATTTCTCCGCCATCCTCTGTTACAAATGAGTTAAGCGCCATATTTTGAGATTTAAATGGCACTACTCTCAACCCATCATCAGAAAAAATACGACATAATGCCGTACATATCATACTTTTTCCAACGTCAGAGGCTGTTCCTTGAATCATAATTGATTTTGCTGACATTTTGATTTTCCTCCTAACAACACTAAGGAAGATTGATTATCCCCCAATGCGTATATGATCGAAATGAATCCAGTTGGTGTTAAAATTCAAGGCCTTTGACAGCGGGAATTCCTTCTTCATAGTAATGTTTCGTTGCATCGATTGTTGACACTAAATCCGCCATAGCAACAAGAGCAGGATTAGCACTGCGTCCTGTTACGACAAGATGCATTGTAGCAGGGCGTTGTGCAATGGCTTCAAGCACTTCAGCTAATGGCAGCACATCATCAATCGGAAATTTAGTAATGGCAAGTGCATTGTTCAGCTCATCTAAAACAAGTAAATCAATGCTGTCATCTTGTAAAGCTTCCTTTGTTTTTTGCCATGCCTTCGCTAATGCAACACGGTGCTCCTCTGGTGTTTTCGTCCATGTAAAGCCTATGCCCATTTGCTCCATTTCTACGCCAAGTTTGGAAAGGGCAATTTGCTCACCATACGTACGCTCTGGCGATTTGATAAATTGCATATAACGCACATGTAAACCACGTCCTACTGCCCGCAATGTTACACCAAGAGAAGCTGTTGTTTTACCTTTGCCATCACCTGTATATACTAAAAACAAACCTTTTCTAGCCATTTTCTCTACCCCCTTTAAAGCCAAGTGGTTTTTTCTTCAAATGATGTACGCTTTTTATCTTTAAGCTCTTGTTCTTCTGGATAACCTATGAAAATAGTACCGACAACTTTTTGATTTTGGTCCGCACCGATAAATGTATGCATACGTGCATCATGAACAAGTCCAACACCTCGTGTCCGCCACACAAATCCTAGCCCTAGCTCCTCTGCGGCTAACCACATAGACATAATGGCACTACAAACAGCGAAAATATTATCTGCTGTAGCATCTTCATCATTCTCCACCATATCAGCAGTCACTACAATGGCAACAGGCGTCGTTTGAACAACTTTTAATGAGCTCTCTACTAAATGAGGCTTCGTTGGAAAACGTTCTTGCAAATAGCTACTTGCCATTTTCTCATAGCGCTTCATGGCATCATCTTGTAAAACATAAAAATGCCACGGCTCACGCATGCGGTCGTTCGGTGCATAGGTTGCTGCTTGTAAAATTTGTTCAATTTTTTCCTTTTCCACTGGCTGTGTTGTATAGTTGCGAATGGCACGACGATTTTTTAACGCTTCGATTACTGTCATGATGTTGTCCTCCTTTAAGTAGGTCTTTCTAGTCAACTGCTCTGTTGTCTGACTAGCTAAAAGCGAGCCCTTGCTCTTCAAACCATTGTATTTTTTCACGTACGTTGACTACATCTCCAACGACAATCATAGAAGGATTATGATATCCCTCCCGTTCAATAATGCTAGCAATATTGTGAAGTGGTCCAGTTATCGTGCGCTGTTGTTCGGTAGTACCCCATTCAATAACCGCCACAGGTGTAGTTGCTGGACGTCCATTTTCGATAAGCTTTTTTGAAATATAGGCAATGTTACCAACACTCATATAAAAAGCGACCGTATCAATTCCAGTTGCGAGTGCTGGCCAATTTAAAAAATCTTGCCCCTTTTGCTCGCGCCCATGACCTGTCACAAGTGCAAAGCTTGTGGCAAAATCTCTATGGGTCACAGGAATACCTGCATAAGCGGGAGCTGCAATGCCAGCCGTAATACCTGGTACTACTTCATAGGCTATACCATTATTTTTTAATATTTCTGCTTCTTCAGCACCACGGCCGAAAACAAAAGGATCGCCACCCTTTAAACGTGTTACGACTTTGCCCTCTTGAGCTTTCTCAACAAGCAATGTATTAATTTCATCTTGAATAAGGTGGTGTTTACCAGGCAATTTACCACAGTACACAAGGTCAGCATCTTTTTTCGCAAATTCTAATAATTTTGGATTCACTAGACGATCGTACGCAATGACATCGGCCTTTTGAATACATTCCAGCCCATATACTGTAATGAGCTTAGGATCTCCTGGGCCAGCTCCTACTAAATATACAATTCCCTCTTTCATCGCGTTTCTCCCGTCAATAGTTGTTGTAAAAATGCCTCTCGTCGATCAATTTCTCCATTACGTGTCCATTCTAATAAGTTTGGCTCAAGAAGTGCTTGTAACGCTGCACGTCTTTGCTCACCTTTTTCAAAATTGGCTGCAACCATTAGTCGAGCTTGCTGTAAAAAACAAACATACTCTTCATAAATAGCATCGAATTGCTCAGCTAAATCTTGTTTTATTTTTCGTGCAAGAGCTGGACTTGCACCAGATGTAGATACCGTCAGCACTAATGGACCGCGACGAACAGTTGCTGGTGTAATAAAATCACTTTCACCTTGTACATCTGCGCGATTTAAAAGCTGCCAATGTTGAGCTGCCTCTTGTACCGCATCGTTGACGTTGGTATCATTTGTCGCAGCGATAATAAGCGTTGCATCATCTAAATCACGTGGTTCAAATTCCTTGTCACGCCATGTAATTTCGCCTGATTTGACAAGGGGCACTAAAGTGTCATGTAAAGTCGGGCTAACGACGACAATGTTTGCTTTCGCTGGTAGTAGGGAAGCAACCTTTTGAGTCGCTACATGCCCACCACCAACAATGACAACGGTTTTAAATTCGATATTAAGATGGATAGGAAAATAATTAGTCATATGTTTTCACCTTCTTACAAGCAGTTAACCAGTTATCTACTAGCTTAGGGTTAGAAACAAAATGAAAATGCGTATACCCCGCTACTACATTGCCTGTTTGATAACCTTCTTGTTTTTTGCCAAAACGTCCTTGTGTTTCGTAAGCGGGCGTATCGTGCTTACCACTGTATGTGGAATAATGGAATTCATGGCCTTTTGCTTCTTCATTTTTTCCGATTAAAAAGTTAGACGCAGTGCCAAAAATTTCACGATAACCAAGTGCTGCAAGCTTTGTTTGCATCATTACTTCACCTGGAATAACACCTAGCATTTCATAGCGCTCACCATGGCTGTTGGTAATAGCTTCTGTTAAATACATAAAGCCTCCACATTCAGCTAATGTAGGACAACCTTTTGCAATTGCCTCACGAATGGAATTTTTTACGACCGTATTTTTTGCAAGTGTATCGGCAAATTCCTCTGGGAACCCCCCACCAATATAAAGACCATCTGCTTCAGCAGGAACAGGTTCATTAGCAAGTGGTGAGAAAAATTGCAATGTGGCTCCTTTTGCTCGTAATAATGCTAAATTTTCTTCGTAATAGAAGTTGAATGCAGCATCTTTTGCAACCGCAATACAAATATTTTGTGATGGTTGTGCCGCAAATAGCTGACCTGTCTCTTGTAGGACGGGTGCCTTTGTTAAAGCTAACAATAAATCCAAATCAATCGTCTCTGCCATTAGAGCACCTAGCTTGTTAAAAAATGTATCAAGCTCGCCTCGTTCAATAGCTGGAATAAGCCCTAAATGACGACTTGGAATATCAATGCCTGTTTCTCGCTTTAAATAGCCGATAACCGGAATACCACATTCTTGCTCAATCGCGGCTTTGGCAATTTCATAGTGACCGACACTGCCTACTTGATTGGCAATAACGCCAACAATAGTAGGCTTGTCAGATAAAAGTTGAAAGCCCTTGACTACAGCAGCTACACTGCGAGCCATACTTGCGCAATTGACAATTAAAATAACAGGGCTTTCTGTAACAACACTGATTTCTGCTGCCGAACCTTCATCCGATAACGGACTTTTGCCATCGTAAAAGCCCATCACCCCTTCAATAATTGAGACGTCTGCATCTTTGCTTGCACGTGCAACAATATCTCGGACTGCATCATGCGAAAACATCCAGCTATCAATATTCCGTGATACACGTCCTGTTACCGCTGTATGATAACTAGGGTCAATATAATCTGGACCACATTTAAACCCTTGCACGACATTGCCTTTTTCTTGCAATGCTTTCATCAGTCCTATCGTGAATGTTGTCTTACCAACGCCACTGCCTGTCCCTGCAAGTACAAAGCGATTTGTTTGCATAAGCCCCCTCCTTAAAATACTAATCTTGCTACCGAAATCGTAGCATTGCCTGATTTTTTCTTAGTTAATACGAGCGATTCCACCTGTGCATAACGCATCGCAGCTGGTTCACTTACGCCATACGCCCCTGTATATTTAAAGACCGTTTCAGAGGGTGATGGGAAATTTATTTCATTTAATTGTGCTGGCGTATATGTTACGAACTCCCAATCATACTTTTTCGTTAGTTCAATAAAGCACATTTCATCTTTCTTCAAATCAATTGTACATAGTGCTTTGACACTTTTTTTCGATAGCTTTAATTCAGCTAGTGTTTCATCAATCAGCTGTTCAATTTCCTCAACAGACGTCCCACGGTTACAACCCATACCAAGGACAACTGATTTCGGTCGATAAATAACACCATTTTCCAACAGCACTTCTTCCTCTGGTTCAATGAGTCGGTCGGTAATCAATAGCGTAGCATGCGGTTGCGCTGCAATTGCCGCTTGTGTTGAAGGATAAATTTTTATTTGCTCCGGCATTGGTGTATCACGCATCCACCAATCACGTTCACCCGCTTCCTGTACAATCGCCACATGTTCTTCATTAACGACTGAGGCACTAACTGGTGTTAATTTATCAGCACTGTCCCATACCCAGCCAAAACGTGCCCCAAATAAATCAACGGGAATTGTTTTTTGCACGTCAGAAGCTGTTGTGATAATAGGATTTGCTCCTAGTGCCGCTGCCACTTCATGCGTTAGCTCATTGGCGCCACCTAAATGACCCGATAACACACTAATGACATTTTCTCCTCTATCATCAATCACTACAACACCTGGGTCAGTCTTCTTATCTTGTAAAATAGGTGCAATCATGCGCACAACCGCACCAAGTGAAATAATTAATATTAACCCTTTATACTGCTTAAAGAGTGTTGGCAGTAATAAACGAACCGTTCCAGTAAAAAGCTGAATATGCTTTTCATCTTCGTCGCCCTGTTCAAACTTACTCATATAATATAAATCGCTTGCCGCAAAAGTCTGCTGTAGTTTCCGTCCGATTTGCACACCATGCTTTGTAATGGCAACCACTGCATAGGGATTGCGCTGCTCCACTTCAGGTAGCATACCTTCTTGTAATTCAATCACTTGTCTTCACACCTTTGCGGAAGCCATGTGTAAAGGTCGCATCATATAATTTCGAACGGTACTCATCCTTATCATGAATATTCGGGTCTAATGCCCATCCTGCTAAAATCATGGCATGCTTGCGAATACCATTGACACGCATTGCCTCATCTAGCTCAACTAATGTCGTACGGACAATTTTTTGATCTGGCCATGTGGCACGTTGAATAACCGCAACAGGTGTATTATCAGCCCATCCAGCACTTTGCAATTCTTTGACGATTTTTTTTGTTAGCGTGGCACTTAAGAACAGCGCAATCGTACAATGATGGCTAGCGAGATCTCGTAGCTTTTCAAACTCTGGTACAGGTGTACGTCCTTCTGCACGTGTTAAAATAAGCGTTTGTGTTAAATCAGGAATCGTTAACTCGGCACCAATCGCTGCGGCTGAAGCAAATACCGAACTAACGCCTGGAATCACTTCGTAGCCAATTCCTTCCTTCTTTAATAATGCAACTTGTTCCATAATGGCACCATACATCGCTGGATCACCTGTATGCATACGCGCGACTACTTTCCCTGCATTGACACGTTCAACCATGACGGCAACCATTTCTTCTAAATGCATGCCGGCTGTTCGAATCACTTCCGCATCTGGCTTTGCTTTTGCGATCAGGTCTTCATTTACTAATGAATCTGTATACATCACAACGTCTGCTGTTTGAAGCATATGTAAACCCTTTACAGTAATTAAATCGGGGTCCCCTGGGCCTGCACCGACAATATATATTTTTTTCATTATTTACGCACCACCATTAACGTTAAATATTCTAAATCAACACCGTCTAGTTCACGTACATCCCAAATAATTTCCTCATCAGACGTTACCTTTGTGACAACGGACGCTTTATCAAGTAAATCTAAATCACGCAGTACTTCTAGCATTAAATCAATTACTTTTGCTACTTTTATAAATACGACAGCATCATGGCTTTCTATCGCTTCACGCATCGCTTCATAATTATCATGGGCTGGTATAATGGCAACACGATCATCTCCATCAGCAAGGGCGATGCCTAGGCGGGATGCAGAACCGTTGAATGAAGAAATACCCGGTACTGTGCGAATTTCTACATCTGGATGCATGTCCTGCATGAGCTTCATCATATGGATAAACGTACTGTATAGCAGAGGGTCCCCTTCTGTCACAAACGCTACGTCCTTCCCTTCTTGCAATTTACCATAGACCAGTTCAACAGACTTCGTCCATTCACGTTCTAAGACGGCTTCATCTTTTGTCATGGGGAAAACGAGACCTAGCATATCTTTTTCCTCTGGGTTGATATAGACATCTACAATACGATGCGCATAACTTTTGCTACCTTTTAACTTTTTAGGGTACGCAATAACAGGCGACTCCTGAATAACGCGGAATGCCTTTACTGTAATTAATTCTGGATCGCCAGGGCCAACGCCTAAGCCATATAAAATGCCAAGATTACTCATGATTTTCTTCCTTTCGATATGCCGAAATAATATAAATTGGGTTTAATGGGACAAAGCGCGTCATATCTAAAATTGGTTTACTACGCGCAAGTTGTGCCTGTAAAATTTCCACTGCAAAGCCACATGCTTTAAACGCCTCGACTGCTTTATATAAATTTTCGATTGTAGCCGCATTTAAGACAATGCGACCATTTGGCTTTAAACGTGTGCAGCATAACTGCAATAGCTCGACCATTTCTCCGCCTGTACCGCCGATAAAAATGGCATCTGGATCTGGGAATTGCTCTAGTCCACCAGGCGCTTTACTATGGATAGCCGTTATATCGACACGGAATTTCTGTTGATTTTGCAGGCAGTTTTCTAAATCAGGTGCATTTTTTTCTACTGCAAACACTTGACCTTCTGGTGCAAGTTTTCCTGCTTCAATGGCCATGGAGCCTGTGCACGTACCTACATCCCAAATCGTACTGTCCTTTTGAAGCTGCATTGCTTGCAAACTTAATACACGGATTTCTTTTTTCGTAATAAGTCCTTTGTCAGGCTTACGTTGTGAAAACGCTTCATCATCAATGCCAAGTGCATAGCGCTTTGGGGCTGATGTTTGCTGTAAAATCACAACATTTAGGGGGGAAAACTTCGCTTCTTCTAATTCATCAAGAGAGTACCAGCCATATTTTTCATCAGCACCTTGTAAATTCTCTGCAACAAAAGCGCGGTATTCCGTCATGCCAAAATGCTTTAAATAGCGTGCCAGCGCATTTGGATTATTCTCGGCATCAGTCAGCAATGCCACTTTCTTTTTACCATCAATACGTTGTGCCAGACCTTTTATCGGGCGCCCATGAATACTTGTTACATAGGCATCCTGCCAGCTCTCACCCATTTTTGAAAAGGCAAGCTGGACGGAACTCATATATGGATACACTTCAATCGTAAGCTTTTTGGCTAAATAGCCTCCGATACCATAAAAAAGTGGATCACCTGACGCTAAAATAACGGTCTTTCTCGTTTCTTCAGATAGTCTTTCAACGAGCGATGAAAGACCACCCTTAATGACGATTTTTTCGCCTGCAAAGCTTGGGAAAAAATCAAGGACACGCCCACCACCAACGAGCACTTCACAGTCTGTAATCCACTGTCTATACTGAGGAAGTAAACTTTCCTGTCCGTTATCCCCGATCCCAATTAATTTCATCGATTGATGCAATGTCATCAGCCCTTCCTAGTAATTGTCCCTGCATCGAATAAATCGATGTGGAGAGCGTCAAGCCACCTCTAATATGGTGTAATGATGAATAACAACACGCTTCACATAAATGATGAAAAAATGCATCATACCCTTTATCCGCCATTATTTCACCAACTTGAGAGGCGGTATTCGCTGCTCTAACTTGTTCAACGGTCTCTTCATCTGCCCCAACATCTATTGCTAACTGTGCTAAAAAATTAAAATCAATCGCTGCACTTTTGGAGTGCACCATCATCACCCCTTGCGCTACCTTTGAAAATTTCCCCATCATGCCAACGAGCGATACGCGCTTAATGCCAAGCCGTTTACAATGCTTTAACGTAAAGCCGACAAAATCACCCATTTCAATAAATGCTTCCTCAGGTAATGCAGGATACTCAGCCATGCCAAACTTTTCGCTACGTCCACCTGTTGTCACGACAACATGGTCACAGCCAGCAGCTCTTGCAACACTAATAGCTTGGACAATGCTTGCCATATAAGCGGAACTCGAAAAAGGCACGACGGTTCCCCTTGTGCCTAAAATGGAAATGCCACCAAGTATGCCGAGCCGTCCATTTAATGTTTTTTTCGCTATTTCCTCACCATCTGGTACAGAAATAACAACATTAACGCCGCGTGTAATTTGAAAATCATCTAGCACATCTTGCACGGTACTATGTATCATCTTACGTGGTACAGGATTGATGGCGGCTTCTCCAACAGCAACGGGCAAGCCGGGCTTTGTTACTCGCCCGACCCCAATACCCCCATCTAAATGAATCCCTGGTGTATCAGCCCAACTTACCGTACCAATAATGAGGGCTTTATGTGTTGCATCTGGGTCATCACCAGCATCCTTTATTGTTTCGCAACTTACTTCGTTATGACCGAACGTACATTTTTCTATCGTAAACGTTGCATCTCGCCCTATTGGCAGATGAATTGTACTCGTTTCTTGTTCTTCATTCGTAATAAGTGCTAGCAAGGCGGCCTTCGTAACGGCTGTTGCACAGGCTCCTGTTGTATAACCGTGACGCATGTCTTTAGGATCCTTTTTTGGCTTCCGCTCCATTATTTTTTCGCCTGTTCGTCCGCTAATAATGAAATGGCATTTAATGCAGCAACCGTCACTGTACTACCGCCTTTACGCCCAACATTTGTAATATATGGGATGCCTTCTAGTTTCAATAACTCTTCTTTCGACTCCGCTGCTGAAACAAAGCCTACTGGCATACCAATAATTAAATCTGGCTTTGCTAAACCTTCTTTGATTAGACGAATTAATTCTAGTAAAGCAGTTGGGGCGTTCCCAATCGCATAAATGCCACCTTCGTGTAATTTTGACGCTTTTTGCATCGAGATAATAGCACGTGTTGTATTTTGTTTTTTCGCTTCAATCGACACATCTTCATCTGCGATATAGCAGTGTAAATCTCCGCCATGTTTTTGGAAACGTTTTTTACCTGAACCACTTTCTATCATTTGCACATCTGCAATAACATGACGTCCCGCAAGAATGGACTTAATCCCTGCTTCAATCGCTCCTGGTGTAATAATTACACTACGTCCTAATTCAAAGTCTGCCGAAGCATGGATAATGCGGCGGACAACTTTCCACTCATCCTCTGAAAAATCATGTTCGCCCATTTCCTCTGCAATAATTGAGAAACTATAATCATAAATTTTGTCTGGGTCTACTGTTAATGGTTTAAAATCTGTTTTGAAGTCCATTTCAATTGCCTCCTAAAGTATGTTTTGCACAGCCTGAAGTACGTCCTCAAATGAGGAATATTGCTGGCCGTATTGGATATTTGGTCGTGCTATTAAAATCGTTTCGATACCACATGCTAGAGCGGCTTCTAGTTTTTCATCTACTGAGCCCACTTTGCCACTTTCTTTTGTAATCATTAAAGTGACATCATATTGGCGGAATAATGCTTCGTTTAACTCTTTTGAAAAGGGTCCTTGAATGGCTACAATATCTCGTTGTGCCACACCAAGCGATTCACATTTTTCCATATTATCAAGGCGAGGCAGCATACGCGCAATGACACGAGTATGTTCTAACCCTTGCAAGACCTTTGTAAATGTAGCAAGTGTTTTACTACCTGTTGTCAGCATAATGACGCCTCGTTTTGTTGCAGCTAATTGTGCTGCTTCCTCGTAATCTTTAACGACTGTAATGAGTGGATGTTCGTAATGCTCATTTGCGCGTTCATAGCGGATATATGGAACACCTGCACTTTTTGCCGCTGCCATGGCATTTTTAGAAGCTTCCTCTGCAAATGGATGCGATGCATCAACGACTAAACGATCCCCTCGTTCAGTAATAAGTGCAGCCATCTCCTCTGCCGTCAATCGACCGACTAAATGAGGCAGTCCGACTTGTGCCAGACTTGTAGCAGCTGAATCCGTGACAACGGTAGCTGTAACAGCATAGCCTGCTGACTGCAATGCAAGTGCAAGATTTCTTGCATCACTTGTCCCTGCTAACATGAAAATCATTTCACTAGCTCCTCTTCATGATGGTGGTCATGATCGTGGTGGTGATCGTGATCGTGGTCATGATGATGGTGATGACCGTGGTCGTGGTCATGGTCGTGATGATGCTCCACGAATGCCGATGCATTAATACGGTACTGACATGTATCACAATTCATTTTTACGTCTCCTGCAATGGCCTCTTCCATACGATCTAGCAACACCGTTTTTAATTTTGGATGGTAGCCAAAGTAATCCGCCAATTGGATGTCTAAATCAGCATATGTGGCTGCATAGCTCTTTTGCATCCCTTCCATACGCTCCATTAAAATGCCTGTAAATAAGAAATACGGCAACATAATAATCTTTTTCGCCCCAAGACGATAACAACGTTCGATTCCTTCGTCCACTGATGGATTCGTTACGCCCATAAATGCACACTCCACTGTTAGGACATCTAACTGTTCCCAAAGCAAACGACCAATTTTATAAAAATCACTGTTCGCATCCGCATCACTACCACCGCGACCGATAAATAAAATCGCAGTATCTTCTTGTTTTTCTTTAATATTCAGTCCCGTTCCTGATAAACGTTCTGTTAAAATATTTAACACTTCTTCATGCACGCCAAGTGGTCGCCCATATGTAAAAGTTACATCCGGATATTTTAAACGAGCTGCATCAATCGCTGCTGGGATATGAATTTTTGAATGGCCTGCTTGCAATAAAATAATGGGCACAGCATACACCTCTGTAGCGCCACGCTTTACACATGCATCAATACCTGCTGGGATATTAGGTGCTTCAAATTCTAAAAAGCAAGTTTCAACGATATAGCTGTCGTCAATTGAAGGAGTCAATTGTTGAATAAATGTGCGTACCTCATCATTTCCTGCTGCTAAACGGCTACCATGGCCAATAAATAAAATTGCTTTCATTTCTTTTCTCCTCACTAGTCGCCGCACGGTGCTGGCTCTACTTTTATTTTGGATGACATATCTTGATACGTAAAATGCAATATTTTTTTCACTCGTTTAAAATATTTAAACAAGCGTTCATTTGGATGTGCATTTGCCTTATATTCCTCGATAATCGCGGTAATAAGCGGAATAAGCTGTTCTGGCTCTAACCCCTCTACGACAGGCTGTGCTGCATGTGCTGTTCGACCTACCGGCTTAGCTCCGATAAAGACATCGAATTTACTTTTGCGATAAACAATACCGATATCATCAAACACAGCACGATAACATGCCATGCCACAACCATTAAAGCCAATATTTAATGTTTTCGGCAATGACAACCCACCTAGAGTTGCTTGAAGTTCCTCTGCATATGGGATGGAATCAGCCTTCTCCCCATAACAGAAATCACATGCCTTTAATGACAACACATCCCCAATTGGTGAGAGTAAAAACCCTACTTCTCTCAACTTCTCTGTTATCGCTTCTGGTTCTGTCGTTGGGATTTTCAAATGTATTTGATGGTCTGGTGTATATTCCATCGTGCCTTCGTCTCCCACAACTTCAGCCAATGCCATCATTTGCTGTGGTGTAAAAAATTTATTTGCTACCCCAGGGCTAACAGCTAGTTCAAAAATTGACTCCATTTTTTGTTGAACTAGCTTTGGTGTGGCTTTTGTTACAGTTGTCCCCTGCACCATTGCAAGTGCTGTTGCTGCCATTTCTAAAGACGATTTTGTCGGTGTTGATACAGGTGTAATGGCAATATTACTTTTCATCCGTCCTGCATTTGGATCTGCCGCAAAATCATGGCTTGCAGTACCTGTTTCTTGGTTCATTGCCCACGGTTCATTTTCTTCTCTTAAACGCTGATGAGGACGTAAAGGCTGTTTTTCTTCCCCGAGCGTATATTTACGCTGATAGCCTCGCGGTGTAATCATTTTATTATCATAGAAAAACGTCGAAGAGTTGCCGATAATAACCGTTGTTAACATGCCGATATCATGCTCAAGCATCTCTGCTAAAGTCGTCATCGTAATTTCCTGACGCTCTCGGTAGGCACTCTTGACAAGACCTACAGGCGTATCAGGCGAGCGATATTCAAGTAAAATCCGCTGGGCTTCGACAATTTGACGTGTGCGGCGACCACTTTTCGGATTATATAAAGCGATGACAAAATCTGCCATAGCCGCTGCTTCCACACGCTTGGCGATTAAATTCCATGGCGTTAAATGGTCACTTAAACTAATGGTGCAAGAGTCATGCATAATCGGTGCACCTAGTAAACTTGCACAGGAATTGATAGCTGAAATACCTGGTACGATTTCGACTTCAACACCTGTTGCTTCTGTCCAACCAAGCTCAATCAGTACTTCATAGACAAGCCCTGCCATCCCATATACACCCGAATCTCCACTTGAAATAACGGATACAATATTGCCAGCTTCCGCTTGACGTACTGCTTCTTGCGCTCGTGAAACTTCTTCTGTCATGCCCGTACTAACAATCGACTTTGCACTAACTAAATCTTGAATAAGCTCAACATACGTTTTATAGCCAATAATAAATTCACTTTGTTGCAGTGCCTCCACAGCACGAGTCGTAATATGGTTAAAATCACCAGGGCCAAAGCCCACAACAAAAATCTTTCCTTTTTGCGCCATTTTTTACCCCTCTTTCACCTTGTCGATGCCTTTAATGGCTGTTGTTTGTGGTGTACGCTGTAATGTACCTTCTTTCAGCGTAAAAACATGTTCACTATGTAAAGAATCATGGTTTAAATCTTGTACAAGTGTTCTTCCGTGTTCAACCGATGGCACACGATACCAATTTCCTTGTGGATAAGCGATGACAACACAGGCATCTTTGCATCTGCCATTACAGCGCGTTCTTGTCGTATGTATTTCCTTATCAAGTGCTAATTTTTCGATTTCATCTCGTATTGCTAGGGTAATTTCCTCTGCCTCTTTTTTCATGCAGCTACTGCCATTACAAATAAAAAGATGCGTTTTCATTCCCTCTAAGTTCCAAGTTGTCATTGCTTTTCTCCCCTCATTTACTTTTAGGAAAAAGAAAAAACCTTCACTCTATATCGAAGAGTCAAGGTTTTGTAGAAGCCAAAATAAAAACGAATATACACGTATCCGCTCTCGCTTCACTTCTCCCTCCGAAAAGTTTGCATGCCATCAATAAGCAGGTTTCCTGACTTAAGCTTCCTTTTACTCTCGCGCCTTCCCAAGTTTTCAGTGGCATTGCGATTTCATCAGCTATTACAGTAGCGGGGGCTGTATCGGATTTACACCGATTTCCCTATTATCTCGAAATTTATCGAGCACTTATAGATGTATTTATATTAAATTAAAAAGCTGTATGTTTTTAAAAAGAATTGAAAAACTGTCTCTATCATAGCCTATTTTTTTAATACTTTTCAACATTTCTTTTTCATTTATTAGATTTTTAATAAAATTTCAACAAGTAATTCATTGAAAGCGACAGCTATTCTCTTATATTTATCTGAATTTTCTAGAATGTCAAATAACAAAAAAAATTTTTTTATAAAAAAAGATAGCTTGTGAATGGAAAAACATGTTACACTGTGTCGTGAAATCTCACAATTTCATCTTTTTTCGGTGCGAAGTGTAGCCATTTCGCTTAAAAGGGAAGCCGGTTCAAGTCCGGCGCGGTCCCGCCACTGTACTAGGGAGTTTTATAGAGAATGTCACTGTCCAATGGACGGGAAGACCTATAAAACGTTGAACTAAAGCCAGGAGACCTGCCGAAAAAAACGTGATCGTTTCAACCTACGAGGATAGGTGTGCGGCTTGGCAGATGATGATTCTATTTGCTTTTTCAGCTATGCACTTTTCCTAAATTAGGAGAAGTGCTTTTTTTATTGCGCACGCTACATTCGAAAATTTTGATTTAAGGAGGAGAGATTTTGAAATTATCTTTTTGGAAACTTAGTTACTTCCTACTAGCATTTTTACTAGTACCAAAACGAGCATTTGCGATGCATATCATGGAAGGATTTTTACCGATTGAATGGGCGATATTTTGGTGGATTATTTCAATTCCATTTATTATTTTAGGGTTACGCTCAATTCGCAAAACAATTGATGAAAACCCTGAAACGAAAATGATATTAGGGCTATCAGGGGCATTTGCATTCGTCTTATCTGCACTAAAAATTCCATCTGTTACGGGCAGTTGCTCACACCCTACTGGTGTTGGACTTGGCACAGTCCTGTTTGGCCCATTAGCAATGAGTGTGATTGGGACAATCGTCTTGTTATTCCAATCGTTACTTTTAGCGCATGGTGGCATTACCACTCTTGGCGCAAATGCTTTTTCCATGGCGATTGTAGGACCAATGATTGCGTATGCTGTTTTTAAAGGTGCTCAAAAAATCGGTCTATCCTTTTCTCTCGCTGTCTTTTTTGCAGCAATGCTTGGGGACTTAGGTACATATGTTGTCACGTCCGTTCAACTTGCACTTGCCTTCCCTTCAGAAGTAGGAGGCTTTATGGCTTCATTCACAAAATTCGCTAGTATTTTCGCGTTAACACAAATTCCACTAGCAATTAGTGAAGGGATTTTAACTGTTATTGTGATGAATTTCTTAAAAAAATACAATGTAAGCGAATTAAAAGCTTTACGTGTTTTCTCTGCAAAGGAGGCACATTAACATGAAGAAAAATTTACTGTTACTAGCTATAGTGATACTTTTAGCAATCATCCCTCTATTCATCCAAAAAGGCGCTGAATTCGGCGGTGCTGACGGTGAAGCTGAAGCAGCCATTGGTGAAATAAACAAAGACTACGAACCATGGTTTGAAAGCTTATGGGAGCCACCAAGTGGTGAAATTGAAAGTCTATTATTCGTCTTACAAGCCGCTATTGGCGCTGGTTTTATTGGCTATTTCGTGGGCTATATGCGCGGTAAGCATAAAGAAGGTTAAACGATGTTACTCATTGATAAGTATGCTTATATGAATAAACTAGCGTCCGTTCATCCGTTAGAAAAAATGACGTTCTCCCTTGGGTTGTTGCTATTGTCGCTTATCATGAGAGATGAACAAATTTCACTCATTACATTTCTTGTAATGAGTGCTTTTATCATTTTAGGCGCAAAAATTCCTTTACAATATTATGCAAAACTACTGCTTTTACCGAGTTTTTTCTTGCTCTCCAGTTTACTATCTATTTTGATTTCGATTGCACCTACTGCTAGTATTTTGCCGGCGCATCTATGGACATTTTCGCTAAGCCAGTGGACCCTTTTTATAGGAAATGACAGCTTAACAACAGCGCGGCACCTATTTTTCACCGTTTTGGGCAGTATTAGTTGTTTATATTTTTTAATTTTAACGACTTCCGTACAATCCATTTGTTATGTCTTACGGCAATGGCGGTTGCCAGCTTTATTTGTAGAGTTGGTAGAGCTAACATACCGTTTTATTTTTATCTTTTTAAATAGCATGCAAAAAATTCATCTTGCACAACAAGCTCGTCTTGGTTATCAATCACCAATGCAATGGCTTCGGTCGATTTCCATGCTTATTGCAGCACTGTTTGCCGAAATGTTCCAACGCAGTTGCGAACTAAATAATGCGATGCAGGCGCGCGGTGGTGAGGCTGTCTATTGGCAAGAAAGTAGTAGCTACAACAAGAAAAACTGGTTAGGCATTGTTATTATTTTCGTATCCCTCATTATCTATGGAGGTATTTCTTATGACTGAGCTTTATTTTGATCTTCAACATTTATCTTATGCTTATGCAGACGGCACTAAAGCCTTAACAGATATTACTTTGCAAATACCAAAAGGGAAAAAAATTGCCCTGCTTGGTCACAATGGCGCAGGTAAATCTACGTTATTTCAGCATTTAAATGGTATTTTAAAACCGACAGCTGGCACTATTTCTTTTTGTAACGAAACGCTTAGCTATTCTAGAAAAGCATTAGCAACATTACGACAACAAGTTGGCATCGTATTCCAAGATGCGGACAATCAACTTTTTTCTGGTACTGTCAAGCAAGATATAGCTTTCGGGCCATTAAATCTTGGCTGGTCAAACGAAAAAATTGAAGAAAAAATCGCGTGGGCTGTTGCGCAAACAGAGGTTGAAGCATTGCTTGATAAGCCCATTCACTTTTTAAGCGTTGGACAAAAGAAACGTGTTGCCATGGCTGGTGTGCTCGCAATGGAACCTTCCGTCTTACTATTAGACGAACCGACTGCTGGGCTAGATACTTATTATGCAGCACAATTTTTACAGTACTTAGCTAAATTAGAAGATGGGCAACGTACGTTTTTATTAGCGACACACGATATCGCTTTAGCCTATGAATGGGCGGATCAAATAATCGTGATGGAGGCAGGGAAAATCATTTATAATGGGGATCCAATCGACATGTTTTACGAAGAGGAATTGCTTGAAAAAGCCCATCTTGAACGACCATGGGTATTTGAAATGACGCTTGCCTTACAAACGAAAAAACTATTGGGCGACAATATAGCAATGCCTCGTTCCAAAAAGGATTTACACAAACTTATTGAACAGCTTTAAGGACTTTCCGTGAATAACTAGTAATAGAGGCTAATTCACTAAACACTCTTTCTCAAGGGACAATTCTTGTCATCCCTACCCACTTCTATTTTAATATCCTGTTCGTAACGAACAGTGTTGTTGTCAAACACTGGTTCGTTACGTACAGGACTATTAACATCCCACCGACTTTCACTCCACAAAAAAACAAGCAATAACTTATGCGAAAAACCATATAAAACAATTATTTATAAACCAATATACTAGTTATAACAAAAAAACTTGTAAAAAAATTTTATTGTGGTATGAAACCTTTCTCTTTACCATCCGTTATAAATATTGTAGTTTATAATTTTTTTAAGGAGGTAAAAACAATTGAAAAACTGGGTGATGAAATCAATCGCTGTCGTAGCATGTTCTGCCTTACTGGTTCCTGCTGCTTCTGCCTTTGCTGAAGCACCACAGAACCCAGAATCAGTGAAAACTATGCTCGCTAGCAACAACAAACAAGGAGCGAAGCAGTTCAACAAACAAACAGGAGGAAACGAATGGATTAGTGATAATACGATTATCGTCAAACATTCGGGTCTTGCTAAGAACGTACATAGTAAAATAGGTGCAAAAGTAATTCGCTCCATTCCTTCATTAGGTTATGATGTAATCCAACTTAAAAAGGGACAATCGTTAACAGAGGCTGTTTCCTACTACGCCAAGCAAAAAGGCGTAAAAAGTGTATCCCCAAGCTACAAGTATCATTCCTTTAACACTATTGTAGATCCAAAGAAAAAAGATATGTATCATTTGCAGCTACTGGAAATTGATAAAGCACTAGCATTAGCTGGCAATCATGATGTAAAAGTAGCCGTTATCGATTCGGGTGTAGACTATAAACATCCCGATTTGCAAGCGCAAGTACTGCCACCATATAATGCGGTAAAACCTGCCGACTCTCCTGTTGCTGATCCACACGGAACGCATGTCGCAGGCATTGTTGGCGCAACAAAAGATAATGGAATTGGTGGGCACGGGATATCTCCTAATGCCAAAATTCTGCCAATAGACGTCTTTAACGGACAAGAAGACGCTAGTGACTTTGCCATTGCACAAGGTATTCTTTATGCCATCGAACAAAAAGCAGACGTGATTAATATGAGTCTTGGTGGCTATGGCGAGTCTCCTTTAATAGAGGAAGCTGTAAAAAAAGCGCTTGACAATGGTATTACCATTGTAGCCGCTGCAGGCAATGAATCAACCGATCGATACTCCTTCCCTGCTTCTTTTGAAGGTGTTATTAGCGTTGGTGCTACAAATGAACAAAATAAATTAGCAAGTTTCTCAAATTATGGCCCTTCAGTAGACATCGTTGCACCAGGTGAGGATATTTATAGTACCGTTTATGATGAAAAAAAAGGATCTTCTTTTGCTATATTTAGTGGGACATCAATGGCATCACCTGTTGTTGCAGGTGTAGCGGCACTATTAAAATCTAAATACCCGAATTTAAAGCCTTATGAAATAGAAGCTATTCTTGAATTGACTGCTAAAGATTTAGGAGAACCAGGCTACGACCTTACGTATGGACATGGTCTCATTGATCCTGTTAAAGCACTACAATTTGATATTAATAATCTACCTAAACGCTATAACGAAACAAAAGAACAACGGTTGAATAACGCCAAAGTACTGAAAAAGAATGTTCTAAATACAGAAAAAGGTGAGTTTAGGCTTCCAGAAGAGAAAAAATGGTACAAGGTTGATTTAAATGCGAATGAATATGCTCAATTATCTTTAAAAGGTGCCGAAAATTACGATTATGCATTTGATTTATACTTCTACCCTACTGGTTATAGTGGCGATGTAGAACCGATTAAAGTAAATGATGTGCGCGTGAACCAACAAGAGGGCTATCTATATAAAGCAGAGCAACAAGGAACACTTCTTATTGGTGTAAAAGACCATAATGGAGGCTATAGCTTAAAGGGCAAGTCTTACTTTACATTTACAGCTCAAACAACAAACACATTACCAATTGATAATTTAACGACGATCGATCAAGCAGTGGAGATACAAAAATTCCCATTTAATACACAAGGAAAAAACTATACACTGCTTTCTAAAGATCATGAGAGCGACCAAGACTATTTCACATTCACTGTTTCAAAGCCAACGACGTTGAAATTTGATTTATCTGGTATCCCTGGTGTAACTGCATCTTTAGAACTTTATCTGAAAAGAGATTTTGAACATGAACCTTTAGAACAAGGTGACGATGAAGAGGATGATGAACGCCTCCCAATCTCTGCATTAAGCAGCAAATCAAAAGGCGAAGGAGTTAGTCTTATTGTCGATGTCGAGCCTGATGAAGAATATGTCTTAAGCGTTACAAATAATAGTGATAACGATTCTTCATTCGATTCTTTCTTAAAGTTCTTAAGCGGCGGCATTGACAATGAAGAAAACGATAGAATTAACGAATCCATTATACCTTACACATTAACTGGTGAAGTCGTTTATTTACCTGAAGATGAAGATGGTCTTCCATTAATTGAGCCAACACAAGAAGTCGAGGAAAATAATCCTTCCTCACCTGCTCCTTCTAAATCCAAAAAACGTCAACAGAACTTTAACAAAAAACTATTTTCAAGTATAGAATTATCTGATGAAGAAGAGGACTCAAAAGTAATTTTGGAGCATGCAATTCCATATACGATTGGTAAAGAATACAAAGCATACTTCCAAACAGATGAGGATATTGATTATTTTATTTTCACACCACAAGAAGATGCCATCTATAGTTTCCAACTTCAAAAAGGCAAAAATCAAAGACCAACTGGTAGTATTTTAGAATATGATGAGGAAACGAAAGAATTGCAACTAATTTCTTCATTAACGAATGATCCAGCGATTATTTCACGACTATACGGCATAACAATCAATGAAAATGATCCCAAGACAATTGCATTGAAAAAGGGCAAAACTTATGTTGCTAAAGTCTTAAATTTCGGGGATCGTTCTACCGAACCATATATTTTTAAAGCAACTAAAATTGCAGCAATTCCCCAAGACCAAAATAAAGAAATCAATACAGCTGAAAATGCCCGTTCAATTGAATCTGGTACCAACTATCAAAATAAACTCGTTTTTTATGATGATACAAATTATTACTACTACAAACATCAGGGCGAAGATACAGTATTAAGTCTTCTAATCAATTCCGAGCCCTATACTAATAAGCAAGGAACGTCATTACCAAGAGAGCTACAAATAGATTTGAAATTTATGGGCTCTATCATCGAAGATACTAATGGTAATAAACAAATTGACGGCAATGAAATGCAAACAGAAATTCCATTTGGTCAAGGGGAAAGCTTTTTTGAAAGGCTGCTCGGTATATCAGGGACATCCGCGCTAAATACCTCATTTAAAGTAAAAAAAGATTATGGTTACTTTATTGCTGTTAATACAATTGATAACGGCTTAGTTTCGACTCAGCCATATAATTTAACGCTCTTTGATCATAAAAAGGAGGATGAGGATGCGGATTCTAAATTAGTCAATGGTATACCTACAAAGCCATCTTCACTAACGAGAAAAGACGATAAATGGGTAGCTAGCCAATATTTAAATGCTAGTGTACCATTTGGCGATAAAGATTATTTTGAATTTTTCAATCATAGTAAGCGAAATGTAACGTTTACCTTACTAACCGAAAAAGGATTGGATGGTGTTATTCGTATTATTGATGCAAAAGGACGCACAGTAAAAACCATCGATTATTACGGGGCAGATGATGCCGAACTAGGTATTGTAGCGTTAGAACCAGGAACATATTATATAGAAGTTAGTGAAGCAAATGGTCGAGCTAGTACGCAACCGTATACACTTGAAATAAATTAAAGCTCATTTTTTCTGTTCCCTTAAAGCAAAAGAGTTTTTTAAAATAAATTTTTGCTAATATAAAAATATAGAAAATGAATAATAAATTAGAAAGAAAAACAAGTTGTTGGTAGCAAAGGTAGTGCCTCCTGCGAAGTACACACACAGCGTAAGACGCGGGCATTCCACGCGTTAGCGAAGGTTGCGGCTTACTGTGCTGAGCGGAAAGCACCGCCTAAGCGGACAACAACGGCGCAGCAAAAAAGTGTTAGATTGATGGCCATCAATCTAACACTTTTTCTCTTTTTACTAACCAAAATACTTTACATAATTACAATATTGATCTTGTTTCATATTCAGATTTTCATATAATTTTCGGGCATGTACATTGTCCGCAGCCGTTTGTAGTGTTACATAACGTGCCGATTGCTGCTCACAATATTGAAACACTTTTTCCATCAATGCTTTGCCTACCCCTTGGCCTCTCGCTTCATCTGTGACATAGATATCATTAAGTATATAGGCACGCTGTAATGCGATGGAAGAAAACGTTGGGTACAGTTGTGCAAACCCTATTGATTTCCCATTTTCCACAGCAATAAAAATAATGGATTCTTTTAAAGCCATCCGTAATTGGATAAATGCTTTAGCACTACTAATATCCGATTCTAGTCCATAAAACTGCCGATACTCATCAAATAACACTGTTACATCTTCTAATTCATCCATTGTTGCGTGAAGTATTTCCATTTCATTCTTCTCCCCTTATGTCTACCCATGATGGTTTTAAAAATGTATGTAGCTAGTGTTTATTATAAAGGAAATGAAAGGATAAAGATATTATCAATAGGACTTCACTAGCCTTATGAGACATTCAAAAGGTGCCACCTTTGATGTCACGAAGGACTTCAAAAATAGCACCCTTTCTTTAATGGAAATATTGATCTACGCGTTGTATTACTTCATCAGCAGAAAGCCCAGCTGCATCGATAATAGGACCTGCCATAATAGGATCACTAATGCCCATCACATCTCTGTCTTGTCCTGTTATTACGCAAGCATCACATTTTTTTGCATCTGCTTCATTACGAAGCTGAATCACTTCATATCCTTTTGCTTTTAAAGCGTCTTCTACATTTGATAAAGATTGTTCAACACCAATAATTTTAGACATTCTTCTTCCACCTCCTATATGTTAATGTGCCATATAGGTTACCTAATTATTCACTTATTGCATATTTTATTATGTACAAATAACACAGGCTTCAGATAGCTACAAAATCACCTAAAAATATACATATAATCCAATTCCGTGTGATATACTATAAAAAAGTTTTAACCTTTAATCACTAACAGGATGGGAGGATAAACATGATCTATAGTAAAACGGCCAAAACAATAGAAACAGAGCGCTTACTGCTTCGTCTATTTCAGGAATCAGATGCACAAGCAGTCAGCAATTATTGTAATAATTATAAAATCTATAAAAGCACATTAAATTTACCTTATCCTTATTCATTAGAATGTGCGCTGACATGGATTGCAAATCATGAAAAGCATTATGATCAGGAGACTATGTATGAATTCGCTATAACAGACAAACAAAGCGGACAGTTATACGGGGCAATCGGTGTTTCCAATCATCCACAATATAAAAATGGTGAAATTGCCTATTGGATCGGTGAAGAACATTGGGGCAATGGCTATGCAACTGAAGCCGCTAAAGCTCTAATTGATTTTGTATTTACAGAAAAAAACTATCATCGTGTTTATGCTCGCTATTTTAAATCAAATCCTGCTTCTGGTAAGATTATGGAAAAGTGCGGTATGCAATATGAAGGTACTTTAAAAGATCATATTTATAAAAATAATACATTTGAAGATATTGTTTTTTACGGAATAATTAACCCAAAAGAATAAAGGGCACTAGGAGCTTACGTCACAAAAAAACGTAAGCTCCTTATTTAAGATCATCTAAAAAATCTTTACTAAAGCTTGTCTGTGATTGAAAAGATGATCGTTTAGCAATATCTGCTCCTCGTTTAATGATGCCTTTGCCAAATCGTTCTTCCATCTCATCTACTACCTTTAAAATCGGCTCCTCTTTGACATGCTCTTCAAAATTAAAAAATGTTAATTGCTGTGTCATTTCTTTCATATTGCTGACATTTGAAATGGTTACGCCTAATAATCGGACAGGCTCCTCATTCCAATGTTTTTGAAAAAGGCTCCATGCATGTTCAATAATATCCTCTTTTAAATAAATTGCATTGTTAACCGATTTACTGCGCGTATAGGTTTTCCAATTAGCTGTACGAATTAAAATACTCACCGTGACGCCAGCCAATTTTTTAGCATTTAAACGATCTGCTACCTTTTCAGAAAGTGTAGTAATTAGTTTATATAATTCATTTCTATCGGTCGTATCGTGCGAAAGTGTTGTCGAGTTCCCTAAACTTTTCGTATCATATATTGCTTCGGGATCAACAGGTCGATCATCCTCACCATTCGCCTTCTGTTTCATGCGAAAACCATTGATGCCAAATTGTTGCTTTAATAGCCGTTCATCCGCCACAGCTAATTCTCCAATTGTTTGTATGCCTAACTTTTTCAACTTCTCTGCTGTACTTTTCCCAACTCCATGCATTTCTATGACATTCAATGGCCACAGTATAGATGGCACATCACGCTTACGTAATATGGTAATTCCCATCGGTTTTTTCATATCGCTTGCCATTTTCGCTAAAAACTTGTTAGGTGCAACACCTATTGAACAAGGTAATTGTAATTCGTTCCAAATGCGATCTTGTATGCTTTGTATAAGTTCCATTACATTTTGCCCTTCTATCATAGGCAGTTGCATATACCCTTCATCAATAGAAACTGGTTGAAGAATTTCACTATATTCTTTTAATAAGTTAAAAAATGCTTTAGAAGCTGCTCGATATCGCTCAAAATTTGGTGGAAGGACAATTAAATCAGCACATTTTCTTCTTGCCTCACCGACGTTCATCGTTGTATAAACACCACTTTTTCTAGCTTCATAGCTACATGTAATCACGATACCTCTTCGCTCTTTTGGATTACCTGCAATAGCGATTGGTTTTCCTTTTAATGAGGGATCGTAAATTTGTTCCACAGAGGCATAAAAGCAATTCAGGTCAATATGTAAAATAATTCTTCCTTTATGCATTTTCTTTCACCTCATTAATTATTATCTACAAAGAAAGAATGTATCGTTTCTTCGTCATGCTAATCCTTCAACTTAAACTTTATCTATAGTTTATCACATATAAGAACTTTTGTTCCTTTTTTCACCGACTTGCTTTTTTTGCGGCAAAAAAAAGTACAGGTAATGTACAATGATTGCACAATAGCTGCACTGTTATTTTATGTTGTATAGGAACCATTAATTTTCACATAGTCATAGGACAAATCACAACCCCATACAGTAGCTTCTTCATTGCCTAAGCCGAGCGATACTTTAATCTGGATCTCAGAATTCTCAAGATAATCTTGGATAACAGATAAATCGACGGAATCGATTGGTTTTCCTTGATAAATTAACGTTTCACCAAAATAGATTGAGATGTTTTCAGGATTTAGTTCAACTTCATCTTCACATTTACCTATCGCCATAGCAATACGTCCCCAATTGGCATCTTTTCCAAAAATAGCAGTTTTCACGAGTGGCGAATTCACAATACTTTTAGCCACTTTTTTTGCTTGTGCAAAGCTCGATGACTCATTGACAGTGACTTCAACTAATTTTGTAGCGCCTTCCCCATCACGGGCAATTTCTTTTGCCAATTCAATGCTCATGTTATTTAACGTTTCAGTAAATTGCTTGATATCCACTTTCCCCGCTAATCCATTCGCCATAATGGCTACTGTGTCACTTGTACTCGTATCGGTATCAACACTGACCATGTTAAATGAATGATTCACGGCTTCTTTAAAAATTGTTTGTAAAGTCGTGGCGGGAATTTCTGCATCTGTTACAAAGTAGGATAACATCGTAGCCATATTCGGTTCTATCATACCAGAACCTTTTGCAATACCAACTAATGTTGCATTACCGACTTTGCATATTTTACATTTTGGATAAGTATCAGTCGTCATAATTGCTTGTGCTGATTTTTCTAAGCCTCCTTCTACTAACTGTTCTTTAATATTGATGATTCCATTTCTTATTTTATCCATCGGTAATTGATGCCCAATTACACCAGTTGAAGAAGGTAAAATATTTTCAGGTGCAATTGCTAACTCGTGTGCGACCAAGTTGACAATTTCTTGAACATTACGAATCCCTTCTTCTCCTGTTGCTACGTTCGCATTTTTACTATTAATGACAAAACATTGTAATTTACCATTCGCTACATTTTGCTTTCCGATAGGGATAGGCGCACCACAAAATCTACTTTGTGTAAACATAGCAGCTGCATTTGCTACAGTAGAAGACATAATAACCGTGAAGTCTAGCGTATCATCTTTAATACCGAGGTTCTTCACACAAGTATAAAATCCTTTCGGCATCAATGTTTGCATATCACTTTCTTTTTTCCCTAGTTCTTGCATTGCCTTTTCCTCCTTTTCAACTTTTAGTCTGCAATTTCCAAATATTTAACCATCGCTACTTCATCGCAATTATTAATTTTGGGGCAATTCACGCAATCCGTCCAAACCTTTTCTGGCAAATCATCTCTTTTGACAATTTGAAATCCAAGTTTTGAAAAAAACTTTACTTGATAAGTTAAAGATATTAATCTTTCCACCCCTAATTTGGGACTTTCCTGAATGATATGTTCCACTAACATTCGACCGATTCCTTTTTGTTGGTAATCTGGATCTACAACTAAGGAACGAACTTCTGCTAAATCTTGCCCTAATACATGTAATCCTGCTACCCCAACAACCTTATGATTATCCTTTACAACATACAAACACTGTAACTGTTGATAAATTGATAATAAGGAACGAGGTAATACAATCTCTTTATCTGCGTAAATTTTGATTAATTCATAAACAGGCATAACATCAGCTGTTGTAGCACTATATATTTTCATAGATTTCTCCTTCTTCTAAAAAATTAATATGTTATAAATATGCACTAAACTGATTTAAAATGCAATTTGTTTTTGTGAAAATTTACAGAATATTTGGAGCGCGGGTAAACTTTTGAGAAACGCGGGTAAATGTCTCTCATTCGCGGGTAAACCTTTACGAAACGTGGGTAAATGTCTCTCATTCGCGGATAAACCTTTGCGAAACGCCGGTAAATGTCTCTGAATCGCGGGTAAACCTTTGCGAAACGCGGGTAAATGTCTCTGAATCGCGGGTAAACCTTTGGAAAACGCGGGTAAATGTCTCTGAATCGCGGGTAAACCTTTGCGAAACCCCGCTGTTACGCTCAACAGTAAAAAAGTGTTAGATTGCATGCAATCTAACACTTTTCCCTTCCACTCATTCACTTTTAATCTACAAACGCGTAGTCACCATCACTTTCAAGCAATTCCTTTAATACCGTTAAGGCTTGCTCAAGCTGTGTGCTATTTTCTGGTGCCGTAATTGCCAATCGTACAGCATTTACTGGTTTGGCATTGCCTACTGCAAAACGTTCTGCTGCATAGACTTGGACGCCCGCTTTCGCGGCAAGTAATTCAAACTGTACGCCAGTAAATTTTTTAGGCAATAGAAGCCATCTAAACATGCACTCAGCATCACCTAAAATATTGTATTCCCCTAAATACTGATTCACCAGCGCATTTTGTTGTTTAGCATATAAGCGATGTTTCTCTAATATCGTTTGCGCAACACCATCTTGAATTAGTCTTGCTGTAAGCTCCACCATTACAGGTGATACCGAAATATTGATATTATATAGTGTTTCAATAATTTTCTTTCTTAATGCACTAGGCGTCACAATAAAGGATAACCTTAAACCAGGTGATATCGTTTTGGACACGCTGGCAATATACACTACCTTTTCCGGTGCATAAAAGGCGATTGGTGCTAATGGCTGCTCCTTCAAGAAGCTATAAATGGCGTCCTCTATCACGATCAACCCTTTTTGCCTTGCCACTTCTGCTATCATTTTTCTTGTTTCAACAGACATTGTATGGGTCGTAGGATTATGAAAATCTGGAATCACATAAAGACCTTTAATATGTTCATTTTTACAAGCATACAATAAACCTTCTTTTGTCATCTCTCCATTTTTTTGCTGAATGGCTACTAGTTGAATACCAAGCATATTAGCCGCCGTTTTGATTCCTGCATATGTAATGGGATCTGTTCCAATACGATCACCTGGATGAAATAAAGCGGCTAATGTGCCGACAATTGCATTTTGACCTCCTGCACCAAGCAATATTGGTTGATCCGTTTGAAATCCAACTTTTTCTAAAAGTTTTGCTGCTGCTTCAGTTTGCCATGCATTCCCTTCTGGTCGACCATATTGAAATAATTTGCTGACATTAGAATCATTGAGCATTTTCTTCATATAACGTGTTATTTCTTCATTCGCATAGGCATCTGGTAAAACCGAACCTAATTCAATCAAATGAGCAGCATTGCTTGTCGGTAATAAAATTTTATTTGCCGCTGCATCAGAAGAAACAAATGTACCACTCCCGATTGAGGCATAAATTAGTCCCTTTTGTCCGCACAGCTTAAACGCTCGTGTAATTGTACTTAAATTGACATCTAAAAAATCAGCCAGTTCGCGTTGCGGTGGCAACTTGGTCCCTGGCAATAAAACGCCTTCCTTAATATCCTGTTCTAACTGCTCAGCAATTGCGATATAAATTGGCGCTGAAATATTGCTTATATTGGGCTTCCAGCTCATAGGGTATTCATCAAATGAGTTAAATGGCATGCTCTAACCCCTTCCTTTTGGCTTTGCATACAATATATAATTGTCTTGCATACAATCATAATATTGTATGCAAATGATTACAATGCTATAATTTTTAAAAAATCAGAAAAAGGGACCGATAAAATTATGCAATATTCTGAAAGAATCTTAAACACACCATCTTCATTCATCCGTAATATTTTGAAAGTAACGGATGCCGAGGATGTCATTTCCTTTGCAGGCGGGCTACCAAACCCCATCTCTTTCCCAATCGATGCATTAAAAGCATCTGTTGACCATGCGATTAGTGAAAATGGCAGTCGATTATTCCAATATTCATCTACACAAGGCTATGCACCTTTACGTGAATACATCGCAGCTAAATACAAGCGAGTTCATGGGTTAGATATTAGCGCAGATGATATATTGATTACAACTGGTTCACAGCAAGCACTTGAACTGATTGGTAAAGTACTTATTAATAAAGGGGATGGCATTGTCATTGAGGAACCAGGCTATTTAGGCGCGATTCAAGCATTCACATTAAGTGAGCCTAATTTCTATGGTGTAACCCTTGAAAACGATGGCCTTAATTTAGAAGAATTAGAGAATGCTTTACAGCAGCCAAACGTGAAATTCATCTATACAGTACCTAACTTCCAAAATCCAACGGGTCTTACGTATTCAAAAGAAAAACGTCAACAAATATATGACATAATTGCTAAATACGATGTAGCATTAATCGAAGATGATCCATATGGAGAATTACGCTTCCAAGGTGAACCACTTCCTTATATCGGTGCCGGAAAACTCGAAAATAGTATTTTACTAGGTTCTTTCTCTAAAACAGTTACACCAGGTATGCGCCTTGGCTTTATTATTACAAAAAACAAAGAGCTAATGAAACATATTGAAACAGCAAAGCAAGCGACTGACCTTCACACAAACATTTTCTCTCAATATGTGATTTACGATTACTTAGCAAATAATGATTATACAGAGCACGTAAAAAAAATTATTACTTTGTATAAAAATCAATCTGATGCAATGCTAGATGCGATGCAGGAATTTTTCCCAGCGCACGTTGAATACACTCGTCCAGAAGGTGGCATGTTCATTTGGGCGACAATGAATAACGGTGCTGCAGCATTGGATGTCTTTAACAAAGCAATGGAACAAAAAGTCGCTTTCGTTCCTGGCGATCCTTTCTATACATCTAAAACAGGTGTTAACACGATGCGTCTGAACTATACAAATGCAACGCCAGAAATTATTCGTGAAGGCATTAAGCGTTTAGGCAGTATTTTATAATGTAAAAATCGTATGAACGCTATCCATAAGCGCTCATACGATTTTTTATCTTTCATGCGGATAATAGATGGTCATGCCTAACTTCGTTAATGTATCACCTGCATTACGATAGTCATGCGGTCTGTCAGCTTTAAATCGGATGGAATCACCACTTTTTAATGTGTAGTTATGGTCATTGACCCGAATCATTAATTCTCCTGCAAAAACGGTAATAAATTCTTCTGTGCCTTCTTTATGACCTTCAGCGCTTAATTGACCACCTTGATCAATCTCGATTGTATAGATTTCAAAACGACTATCTTCTTGAAATGGAAAATTTGGATACACTCTATATTTCCCATTATCTTCTGATAATACTTGTATATCCTTTTTCAGCACGACTTCTGTTTCCGACTGTGGTTGATGGATAAGAGCCGTAAAGGAAACCTTTAAACCTGTTGCGATTTTCCAAATAGTTGTAAGCGTTGGACTAGACTCTCCTCTTTCAATTTGCCCAATCATCGTTTTACTAACGCCACAGAGCTGAGACACTTTCTCTAAACTAAGTTTTTCTCTTTCTCGAATAGCTTTTAAATTTCTTGCGAAAATTAAATGAATTTCCTCCAAAACAAGCACCCCTTAAAAAATGTACAATATAACGACCATAAAGTATAATAAAAAGTAGGACGTTATATTGTTTATTTCAGACATTATAACATACAAATAACAAGGAGGTCTAAAATGCCTTACATATCCTTTTTAGTATTCGTAATCATTACAAGCTTTACACCAGGACCGAACAACATCATGGCAATGGCCTATGCCAACCAATATGGTTTGAAAAAAACTATGCAATTTTGTCTCGGTGTTGGCATGGGTTTCTTTACAATAACCGCTTTAAGTAGTTTTTTTAATGTAGTTCTTAGTCAAATTATGCCCATTATTACATTGCCACTTACGATTTTAGGGGTAGGCTATATGTTGTATTTAGCTTTCAAAATTGCGACAATGAAAGACCATGAAGATTCGGATACTAACCATCTTGAGGAGCATAAACGAAACCTTTTGCTACTTGGAGCCTTCCTCCAGTTCATCAATCCAAAAGGAATTTTGTTTGGCATCACGGTCGTTGCTACCTATATTTTGCCGTATTACACTTCCTATAGGAGTTACATTTTGTTTGCATTGTTTTTAGGGTTTGTCGGGATTATCAGTACATTTAGCTGGGCTCTATTTGGCTCCACTTTTCGAAAAGTACTTTTACAGTATCGACAACCATTTAATATTGTTATGGCAATTTTATTAGTTTACAGTGCTTTTTCCATACTTTTTCACTAAAAACCCCCTCATTGTACGTTATATTGTACGATGAGGGGGTTTGTTAGATTTATAACGAAACTATTTTGTATATGTTAATACGGCATTTTTCTTAAATTTGGCTAATGCGGCTGTTGCCTCATTTTTGTTCGTATATTCAAAAATACGCACATTTTTTTTCTCAAAAACTGTAATAACCCACATCTTAACCTCTCCCTTACCTATTATTTTTGTAATATAACAATCACCTAACATGTGATACAAAGAACAAACTGTCTTATAACAACTCTTGCTAATTTTCATTTTACGCTCTTTTTTTCAAAAATAAAGCTTTATGTGAAGCCCTTCACAAACTGTTCAATTTCAAAACGCTTTCATTGAACATTTTGTGAAAACCATCATTTTATAGGTATATAATCGGAACCATTTTTACCATCCTTCGCTTCATATTGACCAATAAAAAAACCGTCTGTGCGCCTTTTCCACGACGCTCAAACGGTTTTAGGTAATCATATTGTGTAGTAGTAGATTTTATTTCATAATGATTGTTTGAATTAAGAACAAAATGCTTCTTCTTGCTTTTGTGTCAGCTCGATTTCAAAGCCCAAATCTTCAAGCATACGATAATCGCTATTCGCTTCTTGTCCTTCAGTAGTCAAGTAATCCCCAACAAAAATACTATTTGCTGCATACATTCCAAATGGCTGAAGGAATCCTAAATTGACTTCGCGACCACCCGAAATTCTAATTTCCTTCGAAGGATTCATATAGCGGAATAGCGCTAATACTTTTAAGCAATAGCGAGGATTTAAGTCCTGTGTTCCTTCAAGTTTTGTCCCATCAATTGCATGTAAGAAGTTAACTGGAATTGAATCCGCGTCCAACTGATGTAATGCACGTGCAATTTCCACGACATCCATTTTCGTTTCTTTCATGCCAATTATGGCTCCAGAGCATGGGGAAATACCATGTTTCTTTACGACCTCAACGGTATTAACACGATCCTCATATGTGTGCGTCGTCGTAATATAGGAATGATGTCGCTCTGATGTATTTAAGTTATGATTGTAGCGATCAACACCCGCTTCTTTTAATTGTTGTGCTTGTTCTTCTTTTAGTAAACCTAGGCAAGCGCAAACTTTTAAGCCATACTTTGCTTTAATTTCTTCAACGGCCTCACTCACTACATTGACATCTTTACGAGTCGGCCCACGTCCGCTTGCGACGATGCAATACGTACCAATTTTATTTTCAAACGCACGCTTTGCCCCCGCCAATATTTCCTCTTTTGTAATGAACGGATATTTCTCAATAGGAGCGGTCGATTTAGATGACTGCGAGCAATAGCCACAATCCTCAGGACAATACCCACTTTTAGCATTCATAATCATATTTAACTTTACTTTTTTACCGTAATAGTGCTTACGAATGGCAAATGCGCCGTCCATTAGCTTTAAAATATCATCATCATCACTATTTAAAATGGCAAGTGCCTCATCATCGCTAATTACCTTGCCTGCAATCACTTCATCTGCTAATTGTAACCAATTCACTAAACATTCTCCTTTTCAATTTGCACAAGTTTTATAGCTCTAGCGGAACGAAATACTTTGTATAGGCGTTCAGCTAAAAGGGCAGAAGCAATTGCTAAGCAAAAGTCTGCAACAATACTATTGACAAAGCCTACTAAAAATACATGAGACCAACTTGATTTCATGTTTAACCATAGATTTAATGCTACATATAAATAAGGTACTGCGACTGCATAAATAATAATAAGCCCTATAATATTGGCAACAATAAAATGTTTTTTCGTTGGTGATTCTACTCGATCAATCATATAGCCGATTACTAATGCAGCAAGAGCAAATCCTATTAAGTAACCAAAAGTCGGCTGCAATACATATGTAATGCCTCCTCCTTGTGTAAAAACTGGCAAGCCAACTAAACCTATTCCTATGTAAACTAGCTGACTTTGAAATCCATTGCGACCACCGAGTAAGCAGCCCGCTAAAAAGACAAAGACAATTTGTAATGTAAACGGCACGAGCGGTAATGGAATTTTAATAAAGGCACCAACGGCTGTTAATGCAGCAAACATCGCAATCATCACAAGTGATAACGTTGACTGTCGTTTCAACATGCCCTCATCCCTCCCGCTCTTCAAAAAATTGCACAATTGTATCTTTTGTTGTTTGAATCATAAATTGCATTTCGTCGTCCGTTATAATATATGGTGGCATGAAATACAAAACATTCCCAAGTGGACGAATAAGTAACCCTTTTGCTAAAGCTCTTTTGTATATTTGATAGCCAATGCGCTCCTCACTCGGTAATGGCTCTTTCGTATCACGATTCGCCACTAGTTCAATCGCCCCAACAAACCCAACTTGCCGATATTCACCAACAAAGGGTAACTCAGCAAAAGCCTCTAACGCTAGCTTTCGCATGCGTTCGCCTTTGTCTTGCACAACATCTACATACTGTTCCTCTTCAAATATCGCCAATACCTCTAGAGCTACACGGCAGGCAAGTGTATTCCCTGTGTAACTATGTGAATGTAAAAACGCCTTCATCGTGGCATAATCATCATAAAATGCCTGATATACTTCATTCGTCGTCATTACGACAGACAGTGGTAAATACCCACCTGTTAAACCTTTTGATAAACACATAAAATCCGGAGAGATATTAGCTTGCTCACAGGCAAAAAGTGTACCTGTTCGTCCAAACCCTACAGCAATTTCGTCTGCAATTAGATGAACATCATATTGCGTACATAGTTCACGTAAACGTCGCAAATAAATAGCTGGATACATTTTCATCCCTGCTGCCGCTTGAATTAGTGGCTCAATAATAACCGCCGTAAGTTCCTGATGATGCATGCGCAACTGATCTTCTACAAAACTAATACATTGGGCATGGCAACTATCCGGATGATGCTTAAATGGACAACGGAAACAATCTGGGCCTTGTGCTCGTACCGTATCTAGTAACAGTGGTTGATACACTTCGTTATAAAGATCTACCCCACCGACAGATAAAGCACCTAATGTTTCACCATGATAGGCATCCGTTAATGCCAAAAAGCGTTTTTTGTGCGTTTTCCCCGTTTGCATATGATATTGAAAACTCATTTTTAAAGCGACTTCTATAGCAGATGAGCCATTATCTGCAAAAAATACTTTTTGTAAACTTTGTGGTGTTAAAGCTACTAATTTTTGCGCGAGTTTAATCGCTGGCTCATGTGAAAAATTCGCAAAAATTGTATGCTCCAACGTAAATGCTTGTTCACTTAATGCTTGGCTAATACGTGGATTAGCATGTCCAAATAAATTGACCCACCATGAAGATACCGCATCAAGATAGCGTTGATTATGTTCATCATACAACCATACACCCTCGCCTTTTTTAATAACGATTGGTGGAAAAGCCTCATAATCTTTCATTTGGGAGCAAGGATGCCAGACATGTTGTAAATCTTTTTCTTGTAGCTTAGTTAATACTTGTTTCACGTCTAATCAGCCTTTCAAACAATGATGTGCCCGTAATTGCATACGCACTAATGTCCGACAGCTCTTCCAGCTTTGGTATCGTCATATAGGGCAATGTGTAATATTGTAAAATAGTTTGAATATTGTCTTGCTCCATCCTGCTCCCCATATCACCGTTAAATACAAGACCAAGCACTTCAATTTGCCGTGTAGTCAATGCTTCTAACGTTAAGAGCGTGTGGTTAATTGTTCCTAGCGCTGTTCGTGTAACCACGACAACAGGGAGTTTACTTTCAACAATGACATCCAACAGCGTCGTTTCGCCACATGCATCTAATGGTACAAAGAGCCCACCTGCTCCTTCACAAATAACAACATCCCAAGTTTGCTGTAAATGCTGCATCTGCTTTAATAACTGCTGTGTGTCAATTTGCTGCCCCTCCAGTTGAGCCGCAAAATGTGGCGATGCTGCTTCTTTAAATGAATAACCATTTAAATTCTCTCTGTCTAGCAATTGCAAGGAATATTTTTCATACATCGCTGTGTCGAAGTAATAGGCTTGTTTGCCATCATATACTTCACCAGTTTGCACTGGTTTATAAGGCGTTACTCGTATGCCCTGTTTTTGCAAATTACGCATTAATAATGTGGTGACAAATGTTTTTCCAACATCTGTATCTGTTCCAACAACCCAAAAGTGTTGCAACTGTACCTCCCCCTCTTTTAAGTTAACCAACTATAGTTTTTAAGTTAACACATTATTTTTCCTTTTGTAAATGCCTTTTTTTGCATTTTTACAAAAATGATTAATATAATGCCTTATTCGAGGGTATTCTATCCTAAATTCCACCCAATTGAACGGTGATACACCCCGTTTTATCAACGTTATGTTATTTCCCAAGAAATATTAAAGGGTTTTTATCATACGCTGTAGTATTAATCAAAACAGGGGGTGGCAAAATGTTTGGACTATTTAAAGAGACAGAGAAAAAGCTAGATACATATGAACAAATGAGCAGTATTTTAAATACTTTGCTTACTTACGAAATACGAGATTTACCTATGCGTTATGAATTTTGGTATCGTGTAGCTATTCGGCAAGAAGAATATCGAACATTGCAAGCAGAACATCGAGAAAAAATCTCAATGCATACGGCCATAGGAAGGTTTCATCAAGTTCAATATGAGGATACGAAACAGAAGTGTGCAAAGCTTGAACGTCTGACGGATATTTATAAGTTATTGTGTATCGAGGAAGAACGTCAAACATTGAATCATCGTCTATCTTTCCACAAGGAAGCAATAGAGGAAATTTATGAGCATGTGCAAAGGAAACACCTTTATACGTATTGCGACTCCGTACAACGTCAATTTTGGGATGCCGTTAGCGAAGACATACTAAAAGCAATTGCCCATCTAGATTAACACTAGATGGGCAAACCACTTGATTTGATTTATAATTTTAATACTTTATCTATTTCTTTTTCAATTAAATATTGAAGTCGCACTTTATCCATTGGCACTAAGCCCATTAAAACATGCAGGGCAAGTCCATCAATAAATGCATGTAGATGGACAATTTCATCGTGCACTACTAGTCCATCTTGCAGTAAATTTTCATGTTGTAAATAGGCAAATATCTTTTCAATACCACTCAATATATGTTCTTCTGTTGGTTCTCCACTGCGCACCTTATATGAGACAAACTCTAGCCAAACTTGCATTTCAATAATATGTTGTTCAGATATTGGCACGAGCTCCAAAAGTGCTGCTACAATAATTTGCTTAATCGGTAGTGGCTTTTGTAAATGCTGGGCAATACGCTCATTTACTTGCTGCTCTACTAACTCCATCGCAAATACGATTAATTCCTCATGCGTGTTAAAATAGTAACGAACAGCACCTAATGATAAATTTGCCTCCTTTGCTATTGAACGTACTGTAGCACCTCTAAGTCCATCCCTAGCAATTACATTCCACGTGGCTTTCGCGATACTCGCTTTTCTTTCTTGATGATTCACTATTTTAGGCATACTTCAAGTATAGACTATTTTAATACATTTGTATTATTTAAAACTTTATGGTAATTTTATTTAATACAACTGTATCAAAATAATGGAGGGTTTTTTATGATTGCTTGGATTATCGCTGCAGAAATAGCATTTTGGATTGTCATATTAATAGCTTTGGTTTGTAGATACCGTTTTAACAAGCCAAAACTAAGCATTTTCTTTTTTGCGCTTACACCTGTTATAGACCTCCTATTAATCTTGCTAACTGCTATGGACTTAAAAGCTGGTACACCAGCATCCGCTTCACATGGTATTGCCGCCATCTATATAGGTGTCTCAATTGCCTATGGGAAGACCATGATTACTTGGGCAGATGAAAAGTTTCAACAATGGTTTTTAAAAGTTCAGATTGAAAAACAGCGGTTAACAGGATTGGCGAAAGGGATCCATGAAGTAAAAATGCTCGGTTTACATGTTCTCGCCTACATCATTAGTACGAGTTTATTGTATGCGATGATTGTATTTATTGGTCAACATACCGATACGTCTTCCCTACTACAAGTAATGAAAATTTGGGGGATTGTTTTAATAATTGATGCCGTTATTAGCCTTTCTTATGTCATTTTTCCTAGTAAAAAATAACAGCCTTGTTCTCTTGCCCCTTGCATGTAGTAGAAAGGGATTAATTGGGTAGGAATTAATCGTGCAATACATAAAGGTGTATTTAAAAACGAAACATTGTTTAGAGCTAACAACACAACAAGCCTCGCACATCGTTGTGCAAGGCTTTAGTTGTTTACTGCCCTTTATTTTCCTCCATGCCTCGGCGTAATAGGTCTCTTAATTCCTGTACTTGATCGACTTTGATTGCCACTTTGTTATACCGCTTTTTCAGACCTAACATAAACGTTACTTCCACCGGTTCTTTCATCTGCAATATCATGTGTGGATAGGCTTCTCCAAAATCACGTGCTATAAAATCCATTGTATCTTTCGATAATTTTTCTTTTAACAGTTCTGGGTTTTCTTCCACTTTTTCAATCGCATCGAAGCGAATGGTCGCTCGTTTCATTAAACCTAAAGATAAATATAATGAATCAGAGGTTGCGTAAATAGGATTTAAGCGAACTGCCTGCATATCAGCTATAAAAAATAAGACAGAGTAAATATTTATGATAAGTAATAGGATGGATAATAGCATGGATTTTTCATGAAGCCACCAGTGGATACCAATAGTCTCTATCACGATGGCATGAATCATCATCATCTGAAAGGCGATATAGCTAGAGTTTTTATGTAACGTTAAACCCGCCCGTTCTTTTCGCTTCCAACTTGCAAATCCGTAGTAAAGAACGAGTAAATCTGTACACAGCATCTGTATAATACAATACTTTGGAGCATGTTTTTCAACTGCTTGTGGAAAAGAAAAAATGTCTGGTAAAGAACTTGCCCGCACATCTGCTATAATTTTAGGTAAGTAATATACTAACGTTGTAACAAGTAATAGTTCGGTCACGATAAGTGCCCCTTCAATTGCAAATCCAGCCCATGTCACCGCCACATACGGTTGCAAATGATCCATTGGAATAATGAAGCGTGCAGCAATACAACCTGTTGCGGCCAAAACAATCGCATACTTAATAGAAAACTTTCGTTTATACAGCATAACTAGCACTGGTATTACGATGATAAAATCGAGTAATGATCCAAGTACAACGCCCGCTGTGTCTGCGGGTAAAATGGACATGCCAAATCCCGTATTATAAAGCGAGTAGTTGCTAATTAATACAATGGCTAAAAACGCCATCCAGATGTTTTGCTTATTTTTTAAGACTATCATTCCGAATCTCCCCTTTAGGTGTCAGACTATTGCACGTATCGACATTACTTTTGTCCTATTTCCTCTATCATGCCTTCTTGCAAAACAATGTCATTTAATTTTTGAATAATCTCCTTCAATTGGACTAATTCTGATCGTTCCAGTTTCGAGTAATACTTGGCAATAATATAGCGCTTTATTTCTTCTTCCCGCTCGAAATACTGAATACCCGCTGTATCTAAGTGGACAAAAATTTCACGGCGATTTTTGGGGTTAATTTGTCGCATTACATATTGTTGTTCTTCAAGTTTACTTACGAGTTGACCAACAGCACTTGAAGTAATATTCATGTAGAGTGCAATTTGTCCAATGGTAACACTTTTATTTTTATGGATAAAATCCATAAGTATCATTTGCTTTGTAGATAAATCATCCGTTACTAAATGCTGATGGACTTTTATAAAATGGCTGTCCATCGAATAAATCGCATCATTAATTTCCTGTACGAGGTTATATAATGCGTCATCATGTTGGTCCATACAAAATCATCCTTTTTTAAGTTAGGTTAATAGTTAAGTTAACTTTAATATTAAGTTCATTTTAAAATAGAGTGCATCATTTGTAAACAATTTACAAGGAAAGCAAAGTTTTTTTTGTATGAGCATGTCATGAAATATTCACTTTTCTCCGAACACTACGTATTGCGCTGGCCAACTAAAAATCTTTTGCGATACGCATGTGGTGAATAACCCGTATATGCTTTAAAACGCTCAATATAGTAACTAACTGTACTAAAGCCTGTGTCTGATGCAATAAACGTGATGGGTTTGTCACTATCGCGCAACAATTCCATACTTTTTCTTAAACGGTAATGTAATAGATACGTAAATGGTGTCATACCGACTACTTTTTAAAAAAAACGACTGCATTCTGCCTTGCTTATAAACACATGTGCAGCTAATTTTTCCAGGGTTATTTTTTCTTGATAATGACGATGAATGTAGTCAAGCATTTCTTTTGCACGCTCATGTTGCACGATCATAGAAGAATGTATCGTTTCCTCAGTAAGCTTCGATTGCATTAAAATAACCTCCCAAATCGATAACAATGCCCTCCACACCTGAAATTCAAAAAAGGCATTTCGTTCCTTTAATAATTGGGCAACACATTCTACAGCTTGTGCTAGCTCACCTGAAAGCTTAACAAATGGTAGTCTATTATTGGTTACATATGGTTGCACATATTTAGATGTCAACACACTCCCTTCATGTCCGCCTAAAAATTTCGGATCAACATTTATACAAAACAGCAACGACTGGTCCACCTCATTTGGTTTCGCTTCATGTAAACATGCTGCATTGACAAATAACCCTTCTCCCGCCTCAAGCAGTATGATGTCCGCACCTACACGATAGTTGACACGTCCACTTTTGACATAGACGAACTGTATTTCTTTATGCCAATGTAATGGCAAAAAATCCAGCCGATCTACTTGTAATGTCGTTTCGTATAAAGCAATTGGAAATGCATTCGAACCATGTATCGTTAATTCTTGTAAATCTTTCGCTACTTTAATATGCGTCAATGTCAATGCAAACACCTCAATATATTGATAGTTTAAACCGTTAATACGATATTTTTTACAATGAAAATTATATACTATTTTTTTATATTGATAGTTTAGGAGATGCTATAAAATGAATCAACAACATAATAAAAACCGTGCTTTTGGTTTTATGCTTGTCATTCTCGGGGCAAGCTTTTGGGGAATTGGCGGAACAGTTGCGCAAAAACTATTCCAGCAAGAACATATTGAAGTTGGTTGGCTCGTATCGAGCAGACTGCTTGTTGCCGGTATCTTGTTAATTGCCATTTACAAAATAACACATCGTCATCAATCCATTTTTGTTATGTGGCGAACAAAGCAAGATGCATTAAGACAAATTCTCTTTAGTCTACTGGGTATGCTTGCTGTGCAATATACATATATGATGTCCATTGCAATCGGTAATTCTGCTGTAGCGACTTTATTACAGTATTTAGCGCCACTTTTCATTATCAGTTACTATATTATTAAAAAATATAGTAAACTCACCAAACAAGATGGCATTGCTGTATCACTTACACTAATCGGTACGACTTTATTGCTAACAAACGGTTCATTTTCCACGCTTTCAGTTCCATTTATGAGTGTATTTTGGGGTGTGTTATCCGGTCTGGCTGTCGCTTTTTATACATTGTATGCCGTGCCGCTTTTACAACAATTCCATTCTTTACTTGTTGTCGGTTGGGCGATGCTCATTGGGGGTGTCACCATGAGCATATTCTATCAACCTTGGCACATTGAGCTATCGACTTGGACACTTGCGACTGCTACTTATTTTTTCTTTATCATTATTTTTGGCACGATGCTTGCATTTTGGTTTTATATTGCCAGTTTGCATTACCTATCACCAAAAGAAACAAGCTTACTTGGTAGTTTGGAACCTTTAATGGCTGTGATCACAAGCGTTCTTTGGTTGCAAATTCCTTTTGGAGGCTTCCAAATGATTGGCACATTACTGATTCTATGTATGATTTTATATCTTACGGTGTTTCAGAAGAATAACTTATAATTGTAATTTAAATCCATTTTATTAGTGAATAACTTTGAAATTTGATTATTCAAAAAATAATTAGTCGTAAACTACTATACGAGAACATTTTCACCATGAAATTATATATAAAATTTACATATTTCGTATATCTTTTCTCCTTGTTTGTCCAGTATACTAAAAAATATCAAGAAGTTAAGGAGGCTATCTATGAATAAAAAAGTTATTTTCTTCGAAGTACAAGGCGGCACTGACAAGGGACCTGACGGCTACAGACTTGATACAATGCCGACGGTCAATGCACTTAAACAACGTGGACAAGATGCGCAAGTAATGTTTTTTGATATAACAAAAAAGGACGAAATTTTTGATTATGTGAAGGAAAATGGCGTTGCCTATGTATCTCGCATTAATCCTGGTAATTTAGAACATGAGGAAGAATATTTCGAGATGCTACGAGAGTTATGTGCAGCAGGTGTTATTGGCATGCCTCATCCGGATGCAATGATTGGCTACGGTTCGAAAGATGTATTATCGAAATTAGTGTCTACAAATTTAGTACCAGATGATACATTTGCTTATTACACGATTGAGGCATTTAAAGCACAATTCCCTACTTCCCTTGCACTGACGGAACGTGTCTTAAAGCAAAATCGAGGTTCAACTGGCGAAGGTATTTGGCGAGTAAAATTAGTCGAGCCCCTTGCTGCTGGCATAACAGAAGTACCTCTTGATGCCAAAATTAAATGTACTGAAGCAAAAGATAATCATGTAGAGTATTGGGAGCTAGGTGCATTTATGACGTTTTGTGAGCAGTACATTACAGGCTCAAATGGAATGTTAATTGATATGCGCTTCCTTCCTCGTATTACTGAAGGCGAAATCCGCTTATTTATGTTGCGTGACAAACCAGTTCACGTGGTACATAAAAAACCAGCCGATACTGAAGATGCCTTTAGTGCTACACTTTTCTCTGGTGCGCAATATCGCTACGATAAGCCAGAAGATTGGGAACAACTTGTACAAAACTTCTTAACACAATTACCACTCGTTACCAACTTATTAGGTAATTATGATTTACCACTTATTTGGACAGCCGATTTTATGCTAGATACAAATGAGGCAGGCGAAGATTGCTATATTTTAGGTGAGATGAATTGTTCTTGCGTAGGCTTCACTTCTGAACTCACTTTGGCACATCAAGTAGCTGAAGAAATCATCGCTTGCATTGAGGAACATCGCACAATTCCAGCATAACGATGATGACAACCTAAAAAGGCATTGAGAAGTAGATTCTCAATGCCTTTTGACAATTTATCTGTACATTTTAATTCCTTGAATAAATTCATAAATAAAGTAACCTGCGAAACCAATTAATAACATTCCTGATATCATTGTCAGGGTTTTAATCATTTTTCGACTCATCGCCTTACGCGTAACCGAAACTATAGTCATTAAACCTATGTCGTGCAGTAAAATACCACTAAGTATACCAGCAGCTATTACTAGGAAACTTGCCGACTCTCCTTTGTCATACGATTTTGCTAGAACTACACCGAAAACATTTACCCAAAAAACAAGGTTTCCTGGCGAAATGGCTACCAGAAGCCCATTGCGATACGATGCGAAAAATGATTTTGTTACCTTTTCACCCGCTAGCGTAATGTCTTGATCGGCATTTTTGATCGAATCTAACCCAAGTAAAAACAAGAAGCCGGCGCCAATAATCCACATAGGCAGCTGAATTAGCGGCATAGCTAATATAGAAGCAAGCCCCATATACAGAGCAAAAACTAATACTACATCAACCGTCATACCGCCAAGCCCTACTGCCCAGCCATGCATAAAGCCATTTTTTAGCCCCTGCTTAGTCATTTCGACCGTAATGGCACCTACAGGCATGGCTATAGCAAGCCCTACTAATACATACGCAACATATAAACTCAAACAAACACTTCTTTCATGCAATAAAATAAGCTTCTTACGTCCGTTTATAATCCTATTCTAGCATAAAAATACAGAAATGTAGTGCCTGCCACTCAAAAAATTTATAATTATACAAGTGAATATCTACTGAAACGCCCGTCGTAACGCATATTTACTAAGTGCCAGTCACTCAAACAATTCATAAATATACAAATAAACTCTGCATAAACGCCCGTGGAAAACTATGATAGATTATTAAAATAGCTCGTCCTTATAGCATTTGTTTCTTCCACTGTGTTAGTAAATCCTCTGACTTAGCAATGTCCACCTTTAACGCCACTTGCTTAGCAGAGCAGCGTTTTTTGGCTTTCGACCAAGCTTCCTCTAGTGACGGTAAGTAACTTAAATTTTTGGTAGCTGCAACTAACTGGAAAAAGATATTCCCTTGAATATAATACCAACGAGCATTCATGCCATCTAGCTGAATCGCCTCTTCAATAAGACGTAGTGCCAAATACGGGCTTGCTTCCATGTGATTAATAAATTGCGCAAATGCTCCCCAATACAGTGCTATATTCGGTTGTAATTTAATCGCTTCCGCATATTGTACCATTGCTTTATCAGGCTCTTTTGCGAGTACAAAATATTCAGCCATTGTATAATAAGCATTGGCCTGCGCTTCGATAGACCCTGCTAATAATTCATCTACTACTCGTCCAAATTGCTCATCGTCCTGACTGCCAATATAGGCACTAAGGACATCACGCTCTGGATACGATCCATCCGCACGTTCGACACTTTGCTTCACATTATCTGCAGTGTGGACTGGCATAGTAGCATAGCCATTAGCCTCTAAAAGTGCCACATGCTGTTGAATAATAGAATAAGAACTATCTGCTACAAACGATTCGTCCTTTAATAATGCCTTCGCCAAGGTATAGCTTTCTTTCACTTGTCCACTGACAAATAATTCATTTATTAGTTGTACCTGTTCATTAAATTGATTGATCACGATAAAATCCTCACCTTCACCAAAGAGCTTTCTTATTGGTAGTTTACCATCTTTAGAGCGAAAAACAGCAATAATCATAAAACCAATGCATTCTTATGCTGTTTTTTTAATATAAATAATGTCATCCTACTTGCAACGTCAGCTTCAAAAAGCACCATTCATCAATTCCATAAAAAATAGCCATTATTTCCATACGAAATTTAGATAAATCCCTCCATCTTTCAAACTTTTTCACATAATAATAGTTATTATTTGGATATTTTTTCTGAATTATGAGATAATTGAAGTAAAATAGTTTCATCTTTGGGGCAAGTAAATTTTATTTTAGGAGGGGCTTGCTATGAATAAACGTTTTCATCTGTTATTACTTATTATGGGCAATTTATTAACACTTGGAGCCATTTTTATTTATGCTGTGCAAAGTCAAGTGCAAGTGGCCTTCAGCACCTATGGCCTCGTGATGGGATTATTAAGTACGCTGTTAATCATTATTTTTTATCTATGGGGCGATGCAGAACCCCACCTTTGAGTGCCAGTCACTCAAACAATTTTCAAACAATTTAAGGTGCATGACTACTAAGTAAAAATCCATGAAGACTTCTGCTAACTATGCTAAAGCATAACGCAATAACTCAACTATGAGAGTTGTTGTGACTTATGTATTGCAGGCAGAATACACAGTGGATTTTTACGCGTTAGTTGATCAGCTATCGGGGGTATCCCCCCTCTAATTACGGCTAATAAATGTTGAAATAAAAAATTTTTTGTAGAAATTTAAAAACAATGATTGAGTAGTAAATCAATTTTCTGTATAATCAGCTTGTTTGACAATACTTTATATGAACTTGGGGGTAGACAATTGGGTAAAGCATTGATTATAGGAGCTGGCGGAGTAGCCAGTGTTGTGGTACACAAGTGTGTTCAAAATTCGGACGTATTTGAGGAAATTTGTATCGCAAGTAGAACTGTTTCAAAATGTGACGCTCTAAAAGAAAAACTAGACGGCGGAAAAACAAAGATTCATACTGCACAGGTAGACGCTGACAATACAGATGAATTAATCGAACTTATTAAAAGTTTCGGACCAGATGTTGTCATTAATGTAGCGTTACCTTATCAGGACTTAACGATTATGGATGCTTGCTTAGCGACAGGTGTGCACTATGTGGATACTGCAAACTACGAGCCACCTGAAACGGCAAAATTTGAATATAAATGGCAATGGGCTTATAAAGAGAAGTTTGAAAAAGCTGGCTTAACGGCATTACTTGGTAGTGGTTTTGACCCTGGTGTAACAGGCGTTTTCACAGCACATGCTCAAAAACATGAATTCGACGAAATCCACTATATCGATATCGTAGATGCCAATGCTGGTGACCACGGTTATCATTTTGCAACAAACTTCAATCCAGAAATCAATATTCGCGAAATTACAGCGAATGGTCGTTACTGGAAAGAAGGCGAGTGGATTGAAACAGCACCACTTGAGAAAAAAGAAGTTTATAACTTACCAGAAATCGGACCAAAAGATATTTACCTGCTATACCATGAAGAATTAGAATCAATTGCTAAAAACATTAAAGGTCTAAAACAAATTCGATTCTGGATGACATTCTCTGAAAAATACTTAACACATTTAAAAGTGCTAGAGAATGTAGGCATGACTTCTATTGAGCCAATCGAATTCGAAGGGCAAATGATTCAGCCAATCCACTTCTTGAAAGCAGTATTACCAGATCCAGCATCACTAGGACCACGTACAAAAGGTAAAACAAATATCGGCTGTATTATCCGTGGTTTAAAAGATGGCAAGGAAAAAACGTACTACGTATATAACGTATGTGACCATGAAGCGTGCTATAACGAAGTTGGTTCACAAGCGATTTCTTACACAACTGGCGTACCAGCAATGATCGGTGCAATGCTTGTTATGAACGGTCAATGGCAAAAACCAGGTGTTTGGAACGTAGAAGAATTCGATCCAGATCCATTTATGGATGCATTAAACAAATGGGGTCTACCATGGCAAGAAAGCCATAACCCAGAATTACTTGACTTAGAGATCGAAGCGAAGGAAAGTAGCCGATGAAACCAATTGATTTCACAAAAGTTCCATCACCTTCTTATGTAGTGGATGAACGACTATTAACAAAAAATCTTGAGCTTTTAAAGTCGATACAAGATCGTACGGGCTGCCGTATTTTACTTGCTCTAAAAGGGTTTTCTATGCATTCAACATTCCCTTTAGTTGGTGAATACTTAGCTGGTATTACATCAAGCTCACTTTTTGAAGCCCGTCTTGGCTATGAAAAAATGGGCAAAGAAGTTCATGTCTATGCTCCTGCTTATGTAGAGCATGAAATGGACGAGCTTCTTGGCTATGTTGATCACATCGTCTTTAACTCTTTCAACCAATGGGCACAGTACAAGGATAAAGTAAAAGCTGCTGGCAAAACAATTGAATGTGGTATTCGTGTTAATCCTGAGTACTCTGAAATTGAAACAGCACTATATGATCCTTGCTATACGAACTCTCGTCTTGGTACAACATTAGCTAACTTCGACAAATCTCAGCTTGACGGTATTGATGGCTTACACTTCCACGCAATGTGTGAGCAAAACTCTGATACATTAGAGCGTATAATTGAAAAAGTCGAAGAAAAATTTGGTGATGTTTTACACCAAATGAAATGGCTAAACTTCGGCGGTGGTCACCATATCACGCGTGAAGATTATGATGTAGAAAAACTAGTGAATATCATTAATTATATTCAAGATAAGTACAATCTCCTAGTGTATCTAGAGCCTGGTGAAGCAGTAGCACTGAATACAGGCTACTTAGTTGCAACGGTTCTTGATATTCAGAAAAACGGGATGGATTTAGCTATTTTAGATACATCGGCAACTTGTCATATGCCAGACGTACTTGAAATGCCTTACCGTCCGATGATTATCGGGTCAGGTCAAGCAAATGAGCTAGCATACACATATCGCCTTGGTGGACTTACATGTCTTGCAGGTGATGTTATCGGTGATTACTCATTTGAAGAACCTCTAAAACCGGGCGATCGTCTTGTCTTTACTGATATGGCACATTACTCGATGGTTAAAAACCATATGTTTAACGGTGTCAACCTACCATCTATCGTTTCGTTTAACGATGAAGAAGGTATTAAAGTCATTCGTGAATTTAAGTTTGAAGACTATAGCGGTCGACTTTCTTAATCCAAATGAAAACCCCCTCCAAACATTGGAGGGGGTTTTCATGTTATTCCTTTTGTTTGTCAAAACTTATGCTTCTATGTTTTCTTTTTCATTTTCCAGCATTTTGTGTAAATAATTGATAATTTCTCGAATGCCATCTAAAGAATTTACAAGAATTTTAGGATCTACATACGTAATCATACGGTTTTCTAAATTGGCCACTGCCGTAAAGTAACGTGTTTTTGAATAATTAACAAGCCCCATTTGCTTTAAAATGGACTCATCTAAATCAAGAATTTCACGTGCCTCTGTTACGAGCAAGCCGTAGTTCACGACATCCGTATTAAGGACAATAATACGTGCTGTAGCCGCATTTGACGAACGATTATAGAGAATGCGCTCAAAATCTAATACAGGAATTAGCTCTCCTCGATTTCTTGTAAAACCTAATAAATAATTTGGTAAATGTGGAATGGGCGTTATTTGCTCTAATTTTTCAATTGAAATTGCTTGCTCCACTGGTACTGCATATTCTTCTGTACCACAAGCGAAAACTACTGCCTTGACACTTTCCATTAGGTCACTTCCTTCTTTTAACGCTCATGTTTAGCTGTCTCTTTCACAATTTCCACAAGCAAATCTGCTAGTTTTTCTAATTCTTCTACAGGAATCTTCTCATTTGTCGTATGAATATCTTCATAGCCTACTGACAAGTTTACAGTAGGGATACCAAAGCCTGCAATAATATTCGCATCTGATCCGCCACCAGATATACCTAGCTGTGGCGTGCGGTCAATGTTGCGGGCTGCTGCCATTGCTACTTGAACGACTTTATCTGACTCTGTAACGCGGAAACCTGGATACATTAGTTTCACTTCTATCTCTGCACGTGCCCCCATTGCAGCGGCAACTTGTTCAAACGTATCTTGCATATGTTTCGTTTGAGCGTCAAGTTTTGACTTATCAATAGAACGAGCTTCTGCTAAAATTGTTACTTCATCGCACACAATATTCGTTGCTTGACCACCTTCAAAGCGACCAATATTAGCCGTTGTTTCTTCGTCCAAACGCCCAAGCTTCATTTGTGCAATACATTTTGACGCAACTGTAATCGCTGACACACCTTTTTCAGGCGCAACACCTGCATGCGCTGTTTTGCCGATGATTTTGGCAAAAATTTTCGCTTGGAATGGCGCTGCTGTCACGATTCCACCTACTTTGCCATCACTATCTACCGCAAAGCCGTATTTTGCACGAATAATTGAAGGGTCCAATTCTTTCGCCCCCACAAGTCCGCTTTCTTCTCCTGCTGTAATGATGAACTCAATATCACCATGTTCGATTTGTTGTTCTTTTAAGCGTTTTACCATTTCAAACATCGCTGCTAGACCCGCTTTATCGTCCGCGCCTAAAATCGTTGTGCCATCAGAAACGATATAACCATCTTCACGAAGAGACGGTTTAATGCCCTTTCCTGGTACAACTGTATCCATATGAGAAGTAAAATAGATTGGCTCAATGTCTAATGAACCTTTTAATGTCGCAATAATATTGCCAGCTCCATGACCATTTCGAGTATGTGCATCATCTTGCACTACTGTAAAACCAAGTGCTGTTAATTTGTCGATTAATACCGGCGCAATTAGTTGTTCATGTTTTGTTTCTGAATCGATTTGTACGAGCTCAAAAAACTCTTCTACTAAACGACTTGTCATGTTGTAAGACTCCCTTGATTTACGTGTTTTCCACGTCATAATATAAGTATTAGTTTAGCACAATGACTGAAGAGTTGGAATAATACGCTAGTAGTAACTTCTTTATTTTGTCTTTTAATTCCGTAGAAATCCATGAATCGTTGGTAACCCTTTAGCAAGTGCCATTGCGTTTATAGCAAAAAAGAGGCTGGGACAAAAGAGAAAAAGTGTTAGATTGATGGCAGTCAATCTAACACTTTTTTGCTGCGCCGTTGTTGTCCGCTTCGGCGTTGCTTTCCGCTCAGCACAGTAAGACGCAACCCTCGCTAACGCGCAGAATGCCAGCGTCTTACGGTGTGTGCGTTCTGAGCAGGAGTCACCGCCTTCGCTACCAACAACTAGTGAACACTTCTATTTTTTTGCAAATAGCCAAGTTCCCATAATAGCAAAAATTTACGAACACCTTTCCTCTGTTCCTTAAATTTTTTTTATTATGTTCCAGCCTCTTTTTCTCTTTTGACTCGGCTTCGTTGTTAAATTTGTAAAATCGCCTTTTTTTCCTTCTGTAATTCTTCTAAATGAGCTACTGCTTTATGATGTTTTTCCTGTAAACGTCTAATTGTATTATGTACGTCATCTTGTACACGGGATACTTGCTCTCTTGCTGTTGATATTTTTGAATGGACTGACCAAGCAGAAAAAATATCATCAAAGAAATAATCCGCAAATTTTACAAAACCGTCTGCCTCCACATGTAATGACTGGGTAGACAAATCTTGGACATCAAGCAATTCATTATGAAAACGTTGCAAGGCAATTTGAGCATTATGAAGATAGCTTTCGGTTTTATCAAGCGCATCATGCTTTAAATGCGTGGCAATAATGCCACCTCCAAAAAACGTATCCCATGTAGAAAATCCGCTCGCTGAATGCAGTGATGCGGCTGCCTGACCTAATTTAGTTAGCGCAATATCCCCCGCTTCTTCTGCTTCAGTTATCTCAAAAATTAACTGCTTGGTCATCACTTCTTCATTCGCAAGCTGTTCCAATTTGTGCGCATATTCAGGCTCGTGTAATTGGAGATAGCTTTGCTTTTTTTCTTGCAGATGACTTAGCGCTTGTTGCAATTGTTTTGCATTTGATTGGGTGAGCAAATGATTCACTTGCTCCAGGTCGATTGTTAAATCATGTAGCATTTTTTTGGCTTCATTGCTTTTCAATTCCAAAATTGCTGCTTTATCGACTTTCTCCGCTCTTAGCTCATCTTGCTGCCCTGTCCAAGTTCGAATCATATTCATAAATGAAAAACCTTCGAGCTTATCAAGTTTGATTCGAATTTGATTGAGTTCTGTAGAATGTTTGGAAATTTCCTGCCTTGCATGCTCGATTTGTCCTTCAATTAAAAGCTTTTTTTCACTTAATCTATTAACATTTCTTAGCTGGGCATGAAGTTTTTCCTGCTCAGACTGTAATTGTTGCCACTCCATTCATCTCAACTCCCTTACCTATTTGTACGGGTGAGCAGCAAAAATGTTTCAATTATCTGTCATTTTTTGAATATATTTTTTTAGTCGTTCCATCTAAAAAACCCAGCAGCCAACTGGCTACTGGGTTTGTCCAACTTATAGTGGAATGTTTCCGTGTTTTTTCTCTGGACGTGTTTCGTGCTTGTTTGACAACATATCTAGAGCTTGAATAAGTTTGATACGCGTATCACGAGGATCAATAACATCGTCTACCATACCACGAGATGCCGCAACATAAGGATTTGCGAATTTCTCTTTATACTCTTCAATTTTTGCTGCACGAGTTGCTTCTGGATCATCAGACTTCGCAATTTCACGAGCAAAGATAATATTTGCTGCACCTGCTGCACCCATTACTGCGATTTCAGCGTTTGGCCAAGAGAATACTAAGTCAGCACCGATTGATTTAGAGTTAAGTGCAACGTACGCACCACCATATGCTTTACGTAGAATAACTGTAATTTTTGGTACAGTTGCTTCAGAGTATGCATAAAGGATTTTCGCACCATGACGGATAATACCACCGTGCTCTTGTTTTACGCCTGGGAAGAAACCAGAAACGTCTTCAAACGTGATAATTGGCACATTATACGCGTCACAAGTACGAATGAAACGAGCTGCCTTATCTGAAGAATCGATATCAAGACCACCCGCTAATACTTTTGGTTGGTTACATACAAGACCTACAGATTCACCAGCAATACGTGCAAAACCAACTACGACATTTTTCGCAAATTCTGAGTGAACTTCCATAAATGAACCTTCGTCCACTACTTGTTCTACAACTTTACGCACATCGTATGGGCGCGTTGTTTCGATTGGCACAGTATCCACGATTTCTGGACGATAATCGTCACCTTCTGGACGTGGTTGACGTGGTGCTTTTTCTTTATTGTTTTGTGGTAAATAGCTTAATAATTGTTTAATTTGATTGATTGCCGCTTCTTCAGATGGTGCACGGAAGTGAGCGTTACCACTTACTGCATTGTTTACTTTTGATCCACCTAGATCTTCAGCAGAGATTTTTTCACCTGTTACTGTTTCAATTACTTTTGGTCCAGTAATAAACATTTGAGATGTTTTATCAACCATTAAGATAAAGTCTGTGATAGCTGGAGAATACACAGCTCCACCCGCACAAGGTCCCATAATAACAGAGATTTGTGGAATTACTCCAGAGTAAATCGCATTACGGTAGAAGATATGTCCGTAACCATCAAGAGAAAGAACACCCTCTTGAATACGCGCGCCACCTGAATCGTTAATACCGATAAATGGTGTGCCGTTTTTAGCTGCTAGATCCATTACTGTCGCCATTTTTTTAGCGTGCATTTCACCAAGCGCTCCACCAAAAACAGTGAAATCTTGAGAGAATAAGTAAACTGGACGTCCGTTAATTTTACCAAAGCCTGTTACTACACCATCGCCAGGGCCTTCCATTTTGTCCATACCGAAGTCTACTGTACGGTGCGTAATGAATGGGTTAATCTCGAAAAACGTACCTTCGTCTAGTAATAATTCAATACGCTCACGAGCTGTTAATTTACCTTTATCATGTTGCTTTTCGATGCGTTCATAGCCACCGCCAAGCTCAATTACCGTCTTACGATCATATAAGTCATTAATTTTGTCGAACATATCCATACTAATCACTTTTCCCCTTTTCCACTTTTATCGCATAATTCATATAACACACCGAAAGATGATTTAGGATGCATGAAAGCTACCTCTGCGCCACCTGCACCTGGTCCTGGCTCTTCCGACAAAAGACGCACGCCTTTTTCACGAAGCTCTGCCATCCGTTCACGAATTCCTGTTACACCGAATGCAACATGGTGAATGCCTTCGCCACGCTTTTCGATGAATCCGTGAATAGCGCTTTTTTCGCTCATCGGTTCAAGTAACTCAATTTTCACATTGCCAGCGTCAATAAAAGCAACACGAACCTGCTGAGATTCAACCTCTTCCACTTTCAGTAACTTTAAACCTAAAGTTTCTGTATAATATGTAATGCGTTCATCTAGATCGCGCACTGCAATCCCAATATGGTCTACTCTCTCCATGGTGACATCTCCTTCTGTTATGGTACATAACCTATTTTACAGATTTTTTTGTCAAAACTCTACTACTTGAGAAATTTTTCAGATTTGCTAAACTATTTATAAGAAAAGAAGGAGCGAACGAGCATATGAGTAATAAAAAATTTCAAAAAGTCGTTGTTTATGCCATGATTGCCATCATGGTCATTTCATCTCTTGCATTCGGTTTATCAATGCTAGTTTAAGAAAATGCAAAGCGTCCACGCTACTGTGGGCGCTTTCTTTCTACCTTTAAACCCTTAAATGATTGCTTTATTTCTAAATACCGATCCATTTCTTCTATGAATTGATAAAGCGCTGCTTGCGCAATAAACTCTTGATGGTTTGTAGGTAAAGGTAGTTTCGCAAAATCTCTCTTCGCTAACTCTAATTTTTCCCTATAACGACCTGCCGTATTTCCAGAATGGACATGCTCCCCAAGGTCTTGGACAAAGTCTGCCACAATTTCTGCCTCTTGTACTATAACAGGTAATGCCGTTATCTTCGGGAGAACTCGTTCAATAATTTCAAGCTGTTGCTCACGCATATCGAAATAGACATAATAGTCATTTTGTCTACGAGTAAAATGATTTTCTACATCTTTAAAGGCTAATGATTTTGCATCATTCAACATTTTGACTGCTTGAATCAGTTCCTGTCCATCCCATAACGTATCACCCTGTCTTAAATAGCTGGCAATTTCTAAAAAAATCTTACTGTACAGTTCCTCTATTTTAACTCTATAGTAATTTAATTCCTTTTGAATATCTGGCATATACATATTAATGGCGATTCCCGTACCATAACCAATAGCCATCAAGGCTAACTCATTCGTTACCAAATCATACGAAAAGCCCTTAGCTGCGTAAATATGCATAATAATCACCGCACTTGATACAAAGCCATCTGCTACCTTTAACGAAACAATCGTCGGTATAAACAATACAAGCATCCCTGCCAATGTTAATGGGTGATAAGAAAATAGCTCAAAGCTCAAAAATGCATACAGCATACCAATAATGCTTGCGACAAAGCGAGTATAAGCAGCATGAAGGGATTTTTTCTTTGTTGGCTGCACACATAGAATCGTTAGAATACCGGCTGAAGCATAAGAAGCTAATTCAAAATACTGCGCAATCGCAATGGCGATCGCTGCTCCGACTGCTGTTTTTAATGTACGATAGCCGATTGAAAATTTCTTCAAGTCGACTGCCTCCCATCCTGCAGCATTCATAACGAATAGTTATTCATTAGAAGCTCATCTTATCTATTTAAACTTTTATTGTGTTGTCCATTTATTTAGCCAATATTACAAAAATTCCGAAAGGATTTGACTAAAGTGCACTAGTCACTTTAGCCAAATAACTAAAAGCTAAACTTATGTTAAGCTCACCATATAGGTGTTAATCAAACTTTATAGCTCTTCACAATATTCTTCAAAATTAGCTTGTAAGTTTGTCACTACTGACATTGGATCATGGCCTTCGATTTCATAGCGGCCCACTTCTGCTACGACTTGTCCATCTTTTAAAAGTACAAATGATGGAGAAGATGGCAAGTGGTCTTCACCGAAGTGATAACGAGCTGCTGCTGTCGCTTCTTTATCTTGACCTGCAAAGACAGTAACTAAATGATCTGGTCTTTTATCGTAATGCACACATTGTGCTGCTGCTGGTCGAGCAATGCCCCCCGCACAGCCACATACTGAATTGACCATAACTAATGTTGTACCCGGACGAGCAAACGCCTCTTCAACAGCTTCCGGCGTGCGTAATTGCTCGTATCCTGCAGCCTCAATTTCTGCACGTGCTGTTTTTAAAATTTCTTGCATAAATAAATCGTAATCCATATTCATAAAGCGATAGCTCCTTTCAATTTCGCGCTGTCTTCATTTGCTTTGTATAACTTTTGGTTGAAAGCGCTCATACATCTCCTATCATAGCAGTAAGTGATGCTTTTGTGCACCTACATGCTCATATAAAAGCGTACATTATTTCTGTGATTGCTCATCGCTAAATAAACGATCTACACCTTGCGTTACTGTTAATTGCCCATTGAGGATTTGGCGCTCTAGTAACTGCACTTGTTCCTTGCGATTTGGGTCTCCGTAAAATGCATCAATTAAATGATCTGTAATCATAGATTGGAACCAATCTCTCGTTTGTTTTTGACGTCGGATAGACCAATAGTTATTTGCTTCTACCGTTTGCCTAAATTCACCGATTGTATCCCACACTTTATCGAGTCCCTTTTTCTCCCACGAACTAACTGGCATGGCAGTAGACATCCAACCTGGTGTTGCAGGTTGAAGGAAATGCAATATTTGCTTGTACTCGGAAACGGTTTTTTTCGCTAGTCGAACATTGTCACCATCCGCTTTATGCACAACAATTGCATCCGCTAATTCCATAATGCCCTTTTTCATACCTTGAAGCTCATCCCCTGCACCTGTTAACACGAGCAACAGGAAGAAATCGACCATACCGCGGACGTATGTTTCACTCTGCCCAACACCAACGGTCTCAATTAAAATGACATCGTAGCCCGCTGCTTCACATAAAAGCATCGTTTCGCGCGTCTTCTTATGGACACCCCCTAGGGTACCAGCAGACGGTGATGGACGAACGAATGCATTCGGCTTTTTCACCAGTTCTTCCATGCGCGTTTTATCGCCTAAAATACTGCCCCCTGATAATGAAGAACTCGGGTCTATTGCAAGGACCGCTACTTTTTTACCCATCTCACATAACATCGTTCCGAAAGCTTCAATGAAAGAGCTTTTCCCAGCCCCCGGTACTCCCGTAATCCCTATACGAACACTGTTGCCTGTATGCGGTAAAAGCTCCTGTAATAACTCCTGAGCCTGTGCTTTATGGGTACTATTCGAACTTTCAATGAGCGTAATGGCTTTTGACAACTGTACACGGGAGCCTGCACGTACATCTCGTGCAAGCCCCTGTATATTAAGGTTGTCCGCCTTTTTCTTTCGGAATTTTTTCGGTACACCATACTGCATACCGTCGTGAGATGCCTCCACGCCACCCATGACAAATAGAGCACTTTCCTGCATCCCTTTGTTTTTGTCCATTATTTAGACACTTCCTCGTAACCTAAACGTTTATAGATTTCCTCAATAATTTTAATTGCAGATACAGGTATTACTGTACCAGGACCAAAGATCGCCACAGCACCTGCTTCATAAAGGAATTCATAATCTTGTGCTGGAATAACGCCGCCAACGATAATGATAATATCTTCACGACCAAGTTTTTTCAGTTCAGCAACCAATGCAGGTACTAAAGTTTTGTGACCTGCTGCTAATGACGATACGCCGATACAATGTACGTCATTTTCAACAGCCATTTGCGCAGTTTCTTCAGGTGTCATAAATAGTGGTGAAATATCTACGTCAAACCCTAAGTCAGCATAGCCAGTTGCAATGACTTTGGCACCTCGGTCATGTCCGTCTTGTCCCATTTTCGCAACTAAAATACGTGGGCGACGACCTTCATTTTCAAGGAACTCATCTGTCATATTTTTCACTTCAGTAATTTGTTCTTCGTCAGAGAAGTTAGCAGAATAAACGCCTGAAATGGAACGGATGATGGCTTTATGACGACCAGATACAACCTCGATTGCATCAGAAATTTCTCCCAGTGATGCACGAGCACGCGCTGCATCTACCGCTACTGCAAGTAAGTTTTCCTCACCATCTTGTGCAGCTTTCGTTAAGCGTGCAAGATGTTTTTGTACTTCTGCCTCATCACGAGCTGCTTTCATAGCATCTAAACGCTCAATTTGCTTTTGACGTACTAGTGTATTGTCGATATCAAGAATGTCGATTGGCTCTTCTTTGTCCAGACGATATTTGTTCACACCAACGATTGTTTCTGATTTCGAGTCAATTTTCGCCTGACGTTTCGCCGCAGCTTCTTCAACCTTCATCTTAGGAAGACCTGTTTCAATCGCTTTTGCCATACCACCAAGTTCTTCAATTTCTTCGATTAACGCCCAAGCAGATTCAGTGATTTCATCTGTTAGTTTTTCAACATAATATGAACCACCCCATGGATCAATCACTTTTGTCATGGCTGTTTCTTCTTGTAAGAATAACTGCGTATTACGTGCAATACGTGCAGAGAAATCTGTTGGTAAAGCAATTGCTTCGTCAAGTGCGTTCGTATGAAGTGATTGCGTATGCCCCATTGATGAAGCATTGGCTTCGATTAATGTACGCGTCACGTTATTGAATGGATCTTGCTCTGTTAGAGACCATCCAGAAGTTTGTGAGTGTGTACGTAATGCCAATGTCTTTGGATTTTTTGGATTGAACGTAGACATCATTTGCGCCCAAATGCGGCGTGCAGCACGCATTTTTGCCACTTCCATGTAATAGTTCATACCAATCGCCCAGAAGAATGATAAACGTGGTGCAAAGGCATCGATATCAATACCCGCTTTTAACCCTGTACGAACATACTCAAGTCCGTCGGCTAATGTATAGGCAAGTTCAATATCGTTTGTAGCACCTGCTTCTTGAATATGGTAGCCCGAAATAGAAATAGAGTTAAATTTCGGCATGAATTTCGCAGTATATTCAAAGATGTCCGCAATAATTTTCATCGACATTGCAGGTGGATAAATATATGTGTTACGGACCATGTATTCTTTTAAAATATCATTTTGAATTGTTCCAGCTAACTGGTCTGGTGTTACCCCTTGCTCTTCAGCAGCAACGATGTAGAAGGCAAGTACTGGCAGTACAGCACCATTCATCGTCATAGATACAGACATTTGGTCTAACGGAATTTGATCAAATAAAATTTTCATATCTTCGACAGAGTCAATGGCAACCCCAGCTTTACCAACATCACCTGTAACGCGTGGGTGGTCTGAATCATAACCACGGTGCGTTGCTAAGTCAAAGGCAACTGAAAGCCCTTTTTGACCCATTGCAAGGTTACGTTTATAAAAGGCATTTGATTCTTCAGCCGTAGAGAAACCTGCATACTGACGAACTGTCCAAGGACGCGCAACATACATAGTAGGGTATGGTCCACGTGTATTCGGTGCTATACCAGCTACATCATGTAAATGTTTCACATCTTTAATGTCATCTTTTGTATAAATATCTTTAATTTCAATACCTTCATTTGTCATGAATTTTTCATCTGACGCCGCAGGAGCTTCAGTTGATAATACGTTTTCGATTTCAATTGCACTAAAATTAGGCTTGCTCATCGTTGGACCTCCTTCATGCTAGCGAACACTGAATTTAATTTTTCAATGATGTTCTGTCCTGCGAAAATAAAGCCGTTTAAGCCATTTGCTAACCAAGCTTCTTCTTCGTCTTTAAATTTACCTGCAACGTCTACAATTACGTTTGCTGGTTTTTTAGCTAAAATCGCTGGTACTAATTCTTTTGTAGTATCGTCATTGCCTGCAATAACAACATATTTTGCTTCTGTTGTATTTAGCCAAGCGAGCGCTTCCTCAACTGTTGCTACTGGTTCGCTTTTTTCTGGTACTAGACCAACAGTGTTTAAGAAACCAGATACAAAGTCTGCACGAGGTTTTGAACTTTTTAGTGAACCTAATGCTAGAATTCCTGTTTTCACATTGGCAGCAGTCATTTGTGCACGCAATTGCTCAAACGGAATCGAAATGCGCTTAACATCTGCAAATAATGGGTTCGTTTCACTTTCAAGTACATCTGCTGGATTTGCATAAATATTCGTACCGATAACCGATTGTTTGCGTGTTTGTGCTGCTTTAATTCGCGCTTGGTAAGATACTTCTAATGCTTCTGCTAATTTACCAGATGCCGCATACGCGTCCATACCACCAGCAGCTTCAATTTCTAAGAATAATGCCCAAGCTTCTTTTACGAAGTCCGCTGTTAATGATTCAATGAAGTATGAACCACCGGCAGGATCTGTTATTTTTAAGACATTTGTTTCTTCTTTTAACACTAAAGATACATTTCGAGCAATACGAACAGATTGTTCTGTAGGCTTCGTTAATGCATCATGTGGGTGAACTGTAAATACATCCGCACCGCCAATTAATCCAGAAAGCGCTTCATTTGCTGCACGTAGTAAATTTACGTAAACATCCAATTTCGAGAAGCTTCGTAGAGAAGTTTCCGCAAGCGTTGGAATTTTTACATTCCCTTCCACACCATATGCAGATGAGAACGCTTTCCAAAGTACTTTAAATGCACGTAACTTCGCAATTTCTGTGAAGAATTGTGTATCAATCGCAAATGAAACATAAAATTTTTGTGCAAAAGCATCAAAGTTTTCTTCTTGCTCTGCATATTTTGCTGCAATAGCAAGTGCATAAGCTAATTCTTGTACGGCATTAGCGCCTTCATTATGGTAAGTTACTGTGTTTGCACTAATAGTTCGTACATTTGGCAATCCTTTAAGCTTGATAGGGCTTTTCGCTACAATATACCCATTCACAGTTTCACGCTGTTCATTTGTGATGTTGTCGAATACTGCTAACAATGGGTCATTCTCGTCTTTTACCGTTATTTTAAACGAATATTCAGAGAAATAAGGAGCTAGTTGTGCCAATATTTCTTCAGACCATTCAAAGTTAACACGGCTATCAATTGTCACAATCTCATTACCACGAGCTAAACTATCATCAAGTTGAGCGAAAAATGCTTCACTTGTTTCTGCATAAACTTGCTGTGCCACACGAAATACTTGACTATTTTGTAGGGAACGGATTGTGGCAACTTGTTTATCAAGTTCATCTCCAAGTTTTGCTACTAAACTTTCTTGTGTGTAAAGTGGTTCTAAAGTAACACCCTCACTTGTTTTCGTTAAAAGAGACTCGAATGGTTTCCCTTTTAAAGCTTTGATTGCTGCATCTTGCCATTCTGAATAGGACGGCTTTTCAAATTCAATATTTTTCATGTTGTTTGACATGCGGACGCTTAATCAGCTTCCCCCCTTAGTAGTTTCTATTTGTTATTCTACATGACAAATTGCGACTCGAAAAGCAAAAAAAAATCGGAAACCGTTATACAACAGGTTTCCGACAAGTCATCAGTAGACTGACGTCGAAGATTTATTTGTATTTTCGAGTATTTCTTTTACTCTATTTAGGAATTTACCACAAACTAATCCATCTAATACGCGATGATCTAAAGATAAACATAAATTTACGATATCGCGTGCCGCAAACATTCCACCAGGTAAAACAACTGGTTTTTTTACAATACTTTCCACTTGCAGGATGGCAGCTTGCGGATAATTAATAATGCCCATCGACTGCACAGAACCGAAAGCACCCGTATTATTAACTGTAAAAGTACCACCTTGCATATTGTCCATTGTCAGTTTCCCCGTGCGTACTTTTTGGGCAAGCTCGTGAATTTCTTTAGCAATCCCTTTAATGGACTTTTCATCAGCGTGTTTTATAACAGGGACAAAAAGTGCATCGTCTGTTGCTACCGCAATGGAAATATTTATGTCATGTTTTTGGATAATTTTATCACCCGCCCACATAGCGTTCATCATTGGGAACTCTTTTAAAGCTTGTGCAACGGCCTTTACAAAGAACGCAAAGTAGGTAATATTAAAACCTTCCTTTTGCTTAAAGTCCATCTTTATACTATCCCGATAAGCCACTAAATCCGTTACATCAACTTCCATCATCATCCAAGCATGTGGGACTTCTTGAGCACTACGTACCATATTATTCGCAATGGCACGGCGCACATTCGTTACTGGAATTTCAATGTCGCCTGTTTGCAACACTGGCGAGGATGCGATTGGTTTTGTTGGTGTTTCGATAGCGGCAACAGGTTGGCTACTAGCCGTTGTTGCAACTGGCTCAGAAGGTGTTACATCCTGTGGCGTTGGTATATTTCCTGCGTCAATGAGTTGTTGTAGATCTTTTCGTGTAATACGACCACCCTCGCCTGTACCAACAACTTGCTCAAGTGGAATATCATGTTCTTGGGCCAGTCTAAGTACAGCAGGCGAATAGCGGTTTTTTTGTTGTTTCACTGAATTTGCTGATGCAATAGGTGCAGTAACTTCCTTTGGAGACTCTTGTTTTTTCTGAATCCCTGCATTTAATATTGCAGCACTTACTGTCGACTTTTTCGCAGGCAAAGACGTTGGCTCTTCACCGTCACCTGCGATTTCAATGGAACAAACCACTGCTCCAACTGGTAACGTTTGCCCTTCTTCTGCAAGTAATTCTGTAATGACCCCTTCAAAAGAGGATGGGATTTCTGCATTTACTTTATCCGTCACAACTTCTGCTAATGGATCATATTTTTTTACTGTATCACCTGGTTGTACGAGCCATTTTTCGATTGTACCTTCTGTTACGCTTTCACCGAGCTGTGGCATCGTAATGCTTTGAATCGCCATTATCTTTTCCTCCCATCAATTACGCCTCCATCTAGTCAACCCGAATTTTGAATTGTCCATTTACAGCATGCCATTGCAAAATTCGAGACAACTAGTTGAGAAGCTTCAACTTATATTTCGCAAGCCTTTGAGCCTACTCAAAAGAGACTACTAATTAGATATGCATCTCCTGATAGGAGATTTTTAGAATGCAGCTAAATCTCTCAATGCCCGCTCTACTTTTTCAGGATTTATCATGAAAAACTTTTCCATCGTAGGCGCATATGGCATTGCAGGTACATCTGGTCCAGCTAAACGTTGAATAGGCGCATCAAGGTCAAATAAGCAATGTTCTGCGATAATGGCAGCGACCTCACTTATAATACTGCCTTCCTTGTTATCTTCTGTCACAAGCAATACTTTTCCTGTTTTACTTGCCGCTTCAATAATGGCTTCTTTATCTAACGGATACACTGTACGTAAATCTAAAATATGGACAGAGATGCCATCTGCCGCTAAACGCTCGGCTGCCTGTAAAGCGAAATGAACGGCTAGACCATACGTAATGACCGTAACGTCTTCCCCTTCTCGCTTCACATCTGCCTTGCCGATTGGTAATGTATAATCGTCTAATGGGACTTCCCCTTTGATTAGGCGATACGCACGCTTATGTTCAAAGAATAATACCGGATCTTCATCACGAATTGCTGCCTTTAACAAGCCTTTCGCATCATACGGAGTGGAAGGAATAACAATTTTCAAACCGGGTGTTCCAGCAAAAAGTGCTTCTACCGATTGTGAATGGTAAAGCGCTCCGTGAATCCCACCACCAAAAGGAGCACGGACTACAATCGGACAAGTCCAGTCATTATTGGAGCGATAACGGATTTTCGCAGCTTCCGATACAATTTGGTTCACAGCAGGCATAATAAAGTCTGCAAACTGCATTTCAGCAATTGGGCGCATGCCGTACATTGCCGCACCAATACCGACTCCTGCAATGGCACTTTCCGCAAGCGGTGTATCTAACACACGATACTCCCCAAACTGCTCATAAAGACCAGTCGTTGCTTTGAAAACGCCGCCTTTGCGACCAACGTCCTCTCCTAAAATGAAAACTCGTTCATCTCGTTCCATTTCTTCCTTCATCGCTAATGTAATCGCATCAATATAAGACATTACTGCCATTACACGTCACCTCCGTCCACTGGTGCATATACGTACTTCAAGGCTTCCTCTGGTTTAGCATAAGGAGCTGCTTCTGCATAGTCCGTCGCTTCATTTACTTCGGCCATCACACGCTCTTCTATTTCAGTACGAAGAGATTCCGTCATAATGCCAGCATCTTGTAAATACTTCTCAAACAATACAATCGGATCCTTTGCTTTCCCTTCCGCGATATCTTCAGCTGTACGGTATTGACGATCATCATCATCCGAAGAGTGTGCAGTTAAACGGAATGTCACCGTTTCTATTAAACTTGGCCCTTCACCGCTACGAGCGCGTTCTGCCGCCTCTCTGACAACCTTATAAACTTGCAATGGACATTTGCCGTCTACTGTTACGCCTGGCATGCCATAGCCAATACCACGATCGGATACTTTTGCACAACCTAACTGACGTTCCACTGGTACTGAAATAGCATATTGATTGTTTTCTACCATTATAATGACTGGTAGTTTATGCACACCGGCAAAATTTGCCCCTTCATGGAAATCACCTTGGTTGGAAGAACCTTCTCCTAACGTAACAAAGGCGATGAAATCCTCCTTTTGCAAGCGTCCCGCAAGCGCCACACCAACAGCATGCGGAACTTGTGTTGTTACTGGTGAAGAACCAGTCAAAATGCGGTTTTTCTTTTGCCCAAAATGTCCAGGCATTTGGCGGCCGCCAGAGTTTGGATCTTCAGCCTTTGCAAATGCTGATAACATCAGCTCTTTTGGCGTCATACCAAAATGTAAGACTACGCCCATATCTCGATAATACGGTGCAATATAATCTTTATTTTTATCTAGCGCAAATGCTGCTCCCACTTGTGCAGCCTCCTGTCCCTGACAAGAAATTACAAATGGAATTTTACCTGAACGGTTTAATAACCACATGCGCTCATCTAATCTTCTTGCCATTAACATCGTTTCGAACATAGCAAGGACATCTTCATTTGTTAACCCTAAATCTTCATGTTTCAGTTGAACGTCTTGCATATGAACACCCCTTTCGCATTAGAAAACGTGCTAAAGTGCCTGTTTTTTTGCACAAGCTCCTTTAGTATCTCAATTTATGTCGGTCTTTTTATCAGTTGCAACTCGGCGTAATGTCTGTAGACGCATTAAAAATGAATAGCTCGCTTATCGACAGCTAAAGCTGATTCCACTAATACTTCATTTAATGATGGATGTGGATGGATTGCTTGACTAATTTCCCAAGGAGTTGCATCTAATAATTTCGCTAATGAAGCTTCTCCTATTAAATCTGTTACATGCGGCCCTACCATATGAATACCCAAAATATCGTCCGTTTTTTCATCGGCTATTATTTTAACAAAACCATCTGATTCTCCATTAACAAGCGCCTTACCTATTGCTTTAAAAGGAAATTTACCAATTTTTAATACATGCCCATTTTCGCGAGCAGCACTTTCCGTCAAACCGATACTAGCCACTTCTGGGAAGGAATAGACACATTTTGGTACTTGCAAAACATTTAACGGCGCTACTTTTCCTGTCGCAATGTGTTCAATAGCGGACAAACCTTCATGTGAGGCAACATGCGCCAATTGTAAACCACCGATCACATCTCCAATGGCATACATATGTGATTCCTTTGTTTGATAAGAATCGCGTACTTGAATAAAGCCGTTGTCGATTTCAATATCGGTATTTTCTAAACCAATGCCATGTATGTTTGCTTCACGTCCAACACAAAGCAATAATTTCTGTGCTTCAAATCGCTCCTCATTATCCTGAAGCTTCGCCGAAATGTAAACGTTATCATTTTCTATTTTAAAGCTATCTGTATTTAACCGAGCATTCGTCACAATGCGCACACCACGATTTTCAAGCTGCTTTGTCACTTCTTTTACAATATCCGCATCCTCGGCTGGTAAAATCGTAGGACCGTATTCAATTACAGTTACAGCTACTCCAAAATCACAAAGCATAGATGCCCACTCGATGCCGATTACACCACCACCAACAATCAATAATGAAGTCGGTAATGCTTCCATTTGCAATGCATGGTCTGAATTCATGACGTACTTCCCATCAACCGTTAATCCTGCCATTCCTCGTGGCTTCGATCCTGTTGCAATCACAACATTGGTTGGAACAAGCATTTCATTTTCCTCGCCATTGCGCATCTCTACTGATATAGTACCTGGCATTGGTGAGAAAATAGATGGGCCTAAAATTCGACCTGTTCCTTCATAGACATCAATTTTGCCTTTTTTCATCAGTGTATTCACACCTTGGCTTAATTGCTCTACTATTGCTTGTTTGCGCGCTTGCACCTTATTGAATTGCAAGGTAACGCCTGTAATCTCTACACCAAATTCACTGGCAGTTTTATTGGCCATACGATATACTTCAGCACTTCGAAGTAATGCTTTACTCGGAATACAGCCTTTATGTAGACAAGTACCACCAAGTCGTTCACGTTCCACAATAGCTGTTTTTAAGCCTAATTGTGCCGCACGAATAGCTGCGACGTAGCCACCTGTCCCTCCCCCTAAAATAACAACATCATAATTTTGAGCCATATGTTATTCCTCCTTATGAGAAAAGTGCTAAAGCCTCTCTCTCCTAACTGGCGTCATAGTGCAATCCATCGAGGAAAAGCGCTGTATCGCCACAGGTAACAATCTCTATCTGAAAGACATTGCAACGAAAGGTGTACGTCATTTATTGTAATGACGAATCTATTAGCCTAGACATTTATTTACTACTATTTAAACAGAAGAAGTCGACAATGCGACTTCTCTTTAGCGAATAGACGTTGTTAACGACCGTTCAAAATATTCTTTTCATTTTTTAAGAACTGACTACGCGATTTCGCTACGCGAGCAATACGTTCTTCCGCCAAACGATTTGCCGCAACATATGTTGGAATACTATCACGTTTGGAAATTTCAAAGATCTTTTCAATACTATCGTAAATACCATCTACACGTTTCATCGCGCGTTCACGATTATAGCCATATAATTCGTCTGCGACGTTGATTACACCACCTGCATTAATAACATAGTCAGGTGCATAAACAATGCCTAGCTCGTGTAAATAATCTCCATGTCGTGAATCTTGTAGTTGGTTATTAGCAGAACCCGCGATTACTTTTGCTTTTAATTGCGGAATCGTTTCGTCATTTAAAATAGCGCCAAGTGCACACGGTGAGAAAATATCGACTTCTTGTGAATAGATTTCATCAGGTGCAACCGCTGTAGCGCCAAAATCATTGACAACACGATCAATAGCCGCTTGGTTAATATCTGTTACTACAAGTTTTGCACCTTCATTATGTAAATACTCGCAAAGCTTGTAAGCAACGTTTCCTAGCCCTTGTACCGATATAGTACGCCCTTCTAGCATATCCGAACCAAATGCTTCTTTCGCCGCTGCTTTCATGCCACGATAAACGCCATAAGCAGTTACTGGTGAAGGATTACCCGAAGAACCAAACGCTGGTGAAATACCAGTAACATAATTTGTTTCCTCGTGGATTAAATCCATATCTGTTACGGTTGTACCAACATCCTCAGCTGTAATATAGCGACCGTTTAGCCCTTGAATGAAACGACCTAAAGCACGGAACATTTCTTCGTTTTTATCTTTAAATGGGTCCCCAATAATGACCGTTTTTCCACCGCCAAGGTTTAAACCAGCAGCTGCATTTTTATATGTCATCCCACGTGCTAATCGTAATGCATCCTCAATCGCATTTTCTTCTGTCGCGTAGGTCCACATACGAGCACCACCTAATGCTGGCCCAAGTGTTGTGTCATGGATAGCGATAATCGCTTTTAACCCAGATGCTTTGTCTTGGCAAAATACCAATTGTTCATAATCATACTTTTCCATATACTTGAAGATTTCCATGAAAACTCGCCCCTTTGCTTTGGAAAGTGCAACCCCTAATGCCCATCCCAATCAAATTTTAAAAAAATGATAAAACTGTTTTGCAATGGATAATATCGCTCCATTTAATTTTACAATACTGACAAATTCACAATTTCGCAACTATTATTACACTTTTCCTACTAAGTAAGAATTTTCTAAAAATTCAGTTACGATTGCTAGATTTTGAGCTTCTTCCTGCGCTTTTACGAGACGCCTTAGATTCATAGGCTTTCTTGACATTCCATTATCCACAGGTACAATTAAAGTTAGGTATGAGGAGGGACATGTATGGCTCGTTTTGCTGCGTTTATTGTCATGCTAATTCCAGGTCTAATGGCCGCAGGTGGCATTAAATTTATGCGTGATACATTATTCGGTAAGCTCATTTCACCTTTCCCATTTTTATGGCTGCAATTTGTTGTTGGCATCATTTTCTTTGTTGTCGGCTTTGGCTTTTTCGCAGGCTTTTTATTACACCGCGATCGAAAAAAAGGAAAAGTGGCTCCGCGCTTCCAAAAAAAATAAAAATAGCTATCCAAATAGGCCACAGAACTTTGTGACTTACTGGATAGCTATTTTTATTGACGTAGCTGTACATGGATAACTTTATCCGGAAAATCGGTAATCCACCCTACTACGGATGTATGTGGATTCGTCAAAAACTTTTCACTGCCATCAATCGCATAAAAGCGACATGTCTTAGCACTAGCTACACATGCCTCTAAATAGCGGGGTTTATAATACTTTTTATGCATATGAACACAATCAATTGCCTTATAATCACTCAGCAAATCCCATTTTAATTTTTTTGTGGCGATTAGCGCTGTTTCATACTGTGGCGCATGACGTTTCACAACCTCTAACAGCTCATAATGAAACGATGAAAAATGGCTACCTGCTGGTAATTTAAGCCCTTGAAGCAGTTGAACGAGCGCATCTTGATTGTCAAGAATGGTCGATTTTAATTCAATATTCAGTGGGAGTTGGTAATTATTTGCCCATGCTAAAACCGCTTCAAATGTCGGAATTCTATACGATGAAAAAAACCTTCTCCACGGCTTCCCTAATTTAAAGCTCTGCAATTCCGCTATCGTGCATTCATTCACTAGCTTATTACTGCCTACTAATCTTGATAATTGCGGATCATGGTAAACAACGGGTATCCCTTCTTTTGATAGCTGAATATCTAACTCAATCCCATTGGCACCTAGCTCTAATGCTTTTTCAAACGCTTTGAAACTATTTTCTAGCGCATAAGCAGACGCCCCGCGGTGCGCAAACACAGGGATGAATGATTCATTATACATTCAGCTCACCAAACTCCAGTAAAAATTTTCCGTTCGTCATTTTATTTAACAACGAGGACTTTTTGCCAATTTGAATATACGTACCAGGATAGGCTTCCTTTGTAACAATGATTTCTTCTTTTCCAGCATGACGCATCTCATCCATCATTAACTTAATTTCACGATCTAGCGTCACCGCTTCTGCTTTTAACTTTGATAAGCTTTGCTTTGTTTCTTCAAAGGCAGCAATTTGCTGCGTAGACATTTGCTTAAGCAGAGGTAGTAAACTTGTAATCTTCGCTTCACGCGCTGAAATATCGGATTGCAATTGCTTTAACTGCGTTGCTTTATCTTGCATCATTGCATAACTTTCCTGTTTATTGACACTTTCAATGATTAAATCCGTTCTCCGCTCTAAACGGTTTCCCGAAATGGCTGTAACAATTGTATTTTTTGCAACAGCACGCCCACCAATGATTTTCCCTCTGCGCTCATCGACAAAAATGGAATGGGCAGTAAGTTGTGACCCAAGTGAATAAAAACCGATATGAATACTATCATCTGCGACTAAAATAGCTTCATTGACATGCTTCACAAAAATATTGCCACCGGCTTCAACGAGTGTTGAACCCAAACCAAAAATACCGCCTCGAATGTATACATCACCTTCGATTGATTTAATTAGCTTTGCGCCGCTTACACCTTCCGCACCTTCAATGGAAATATCTCCGGTTGCAATAACAGTATAGCCAGTTGTAACGGTTCCCTTAATGCTTAAAGAGCCATTAAACTCTAAATTCCCCGTCTCAACGCCTACATCTCCATGAATCGGTAGATGGCGATTTACACCAATCGCACCTTTAACATCATCTAAGACACCCGCTATTTTCGAACGAATGACGATTTTACCATCTTCTTCTACTTCATACGCGGATTTTTTGTCATATCGAATAGGAAAATCACGACCAGGTGCTGCCGCAATCATTTCACCGAGTACATTTTGACCAGGCTTGCCCATCGTTGCAGGAATTTTTTCCCCGAGCCAAGAGCCTTCTGAAATTTCTGAAATAAAATTCATGTCGTAGTAATCGGCTTTCCCATCTTCACGAATGACAGGTTTTCTTTCAGGTTTAGGTAAATATGTAATTTGTGCATCTGTACCTGCCACAGGTGACGTTCCTTGCGCAATTAAAAACGCTTTGCCAGGTTCAACCTTTGAAATATCAAAGTCTAAAATGCCATAAATAATGCCTTGGTCCGCTAACGTTTCCAAAATTTGTTCCGTTAATTTTTCCTTATTCTTTTGAATATAATCAGCTGTTTCATATATAAATATAGAGGCAGACATTTTATCTCGAGCAATTTCAGCTTCAACATTTGGAAGCCAGCGTCCAATCTCAACAGGACTTGTGCTTTCTGTTGCTAGTACAGTTTTTAATATAGAAAAATTAGATAACCTTAGTCGTGGATGACTACGTAAGACGCCATCAAATTCTTTTAATGGAAACCCAGCGCTGTATGTAAGCATAAATACCTTTCCGTTTTCTTCCGATATTTCGAAGTTATCATTTCGAACTAGAATCACGCTACCTCCTCCTTCCCTCTATATGTAAGTATATACAATCTATTTACATTTGTTTAGAGACAATTGTCACTACTCATAAAGAAAATACCCCTACTTTATCAGTAAGCTCTGTAGACAGTGCAAACCTTTTTCCTCTAAAAAATAGACGATATATACTATAAAAAAGCATGTTTTCCTTCGTTGCAAAAGTGGAAATGTTATTATTGCATAAAAACCCAGTAAATTTTTAGGTTATTTTTAAGAACGCTTTGAAAAAGAAATGGCTATATTCACATAAATCCTTATTTTAGTTTTTTTGTATTAGGTCTTGTCTACTAAAAACATTCTTAAAGTAGAACATTACTGCATAAAGTACCGTTTTAACTTACTATTTATTTGTATGCTTACTTAAGCATCAAGCATAAAGACTCTGGGCTTTTAGTCATTTATTATCTGTAAATAAGTCACTGCTTAATCTATCTTGAAATGCTTCAATTCTGCTATCCGTGCATAATTGTTCACGCGTTAAATAGAAAATACTTATGCTTCCATTAACGCTCAGTCGCATCTCATATAACTGATCGTTGATTTGTGTTATTTCTAATGAGTTATGATGGTCAAGTTGAAAATTAACGCTTTTCATTTATAATCCCCCCGTCCCTATTATAGCCATAAAGGCAAAAAAACGATTAACAGCTCTAAACCTGTTAACCGCCCTTAGAATACTAACCTAGTACATATTCTGCTAAAACACTTTGCACTTTATAAATGTTAGTAGATTTATTAAAATTTTTCTGTATCGGCAATTGGCTACCTGAAACCCAAATTTTTAGCTCTGCATCCAAATCAAATGTACCCGCCGTTTCCACTGAAAAATGTAGAATATTTTTGTAAGGAATTGAATGATATTCGGTTTTCTTACCCGTTACCCCTTGTTTATCGATTAAAATTAACCGCTTATTCGTAAAAATAAACGTATCTCTAATAATTTTATAGGCATTTTGAATGGTCTCATTCGGTATTAATATCTCTTTCATCTCTTCTTGCAATTTATCTAGATTGACTTCGCTTGCATTGCCCATTATTCCATCAAATAACCCCATGTTTATTTCCCTCCAATTTTTCAAGCTTTATATAGTATATATTACATTTTGTAACAATAATACCATTCTTATTTTATTAATGATAGGAGACAATCCATCATTAGTTTGCCACTGTACTTTGCAGTATAAATAAACTGGGAACTTTTAATTAATTTGCAATAAACGGTGCTTTATGTACATAGTTTATATTGTCGATTTGATGAATGATAAAAGTCGCAATATCTTGATTTGTTATTTTTGTGCCAGGCATATCTGTTAAATGTTCTTTCAAATTTCCTCTTTCTGCGCCATCCACTATAAACGGTAGTCTAACTAACGTCCATTGTATGTGTGGATGATCGTTAAGAATATGCCATTCTTTCTTCTTGTCTACCATCATATTAGAGTACATTATTTCAAACAACTTTGCCCCCATTTTATTTAACATGCTTTTGTGATCGCCCGTAATAGTTAGAGAGCCACCTGTTACACCAATATAACGATCAATATGTAAATCAGTCATTAATTCGAGTATATTTTTAGTGATACTGCTATACATCGCCTTCTCTTTAATTGGTTGCCCAAAGGTATTTATAACTACTTGGCAATCTTTTAGTAGCTTACGAATATCTTCTACATTTTTTACATTTCCTTTGACGATTTCAACCCTACTGTCCTTGCCTATTACTTTTTCTGGATTTCGAACTAACATGCGGACTTGATATCCTTTCTCTACCGCTTTAGAAGCAATATAACGCCCTACTTTCCCCGTTCCACCAATAAGAGCCACCTTGTAAGCATTAACCATACTATACCCCCAAATCACATGATACTATGTATACGGCCAAACTTCTGTTTAGATTCAATTTCCAACACCATCCATACAATGTTCGCTTGTTCCTTTGCCGCATAATCAAAATTCATCCGTTCTGCTCTCAATATTCAGCAAAAAAAAACACCTCCATAAATGGGATATCCCAAAAATGAATGTGTTTATAGATTATTTGAATAATTTATCAATTAGTAATGCACTAATAGTTAGTTAGTATAAAAATAAAATTCTCTCTAAATAAGTCCTGTAAGCTGTTTTAACTGTTAATTAACTCGCCATCATATCAATGCGAATCTTGTCTGCAATCATGGCGATGAATTCGCTATTTGTCGGCTTCGACTTTAAGTGGTGTACGGTGTAGCCAAACATCGACGAAATGGACTCGTAATTGCCACGATTCCATGCGACTTCAATGGCATGACGAATCGCACGTTCTACACGTGACGGTGTTGTATTGAATTTCTTTGCAATTTCTGGATAAAGAATTTTCGTCACAGACCCTAATAACTCGATATCTTCAAACACCATTTGTATCGCTTCCCGTAAATATGAGTAACCTTTAATATGAGCAGGTACGCCAATTTCTTTAATAATCGCTGTAATGGTGCTATCAAGCTGATGCTGATTTAATTTTTGAGGAGTTGTCGGCTGTAATACACTCGCCTTTTTCGGTATAGAAGCCTTTTGGCCAGCACAATGTAATATTTTTTGGACAAGCTGATCGAATTCAAATGGCTTTAGCATAAAGTACGATGCTCCTAAATCCACTGCCTGTTTCATTACATCTTCTTGACCAAATGCTGTGAGCATAATGACTTGTATCGAAGACATACGATCATTTTGATACATCGCTTCCAATACTGCTAATCCATCTAGGTGAGGCATAATTATATCCAGTAATAAAATATCAGGTGTGTATTCTTCAAGCATTTGAAGACATACTTTCCCATTCGAGGCCGTTGCAATTATTTCAATTTCGGGATGTCCTTGAAAATAATGCTCCATTGTTTTTAATAATTCTCGATTATCATCTGCTATCGCCACTTTTACCTTTGTCATTTCCATTCCTCCTTCTGGACTTTGCTTTGACTATTCAAAGCATAAAACCGTTACCCCTAATGTCTTTTTGACACACTGTGGAATTTTCGACATTTTTGGGTTAAAAACCTTTTCAATTTCCAAAAATGAGTATGTAGTCCGATACTTTCTTTTTTTCTCGACAAGTTACGATACGTAACAGCAAATTGTCGAATACACTTATCACTTATTTTAGTGAAAAAATGCTGATAAAACTACACTTTTTTTTAAGTATCGCTAAAGTGTTCACAAAAACCATGAAATACTTAGGGAAAGAGCTAAAATATCCTATTTTCTCCATGAAAGAACGGAGCTACCAGAAGCAGCTCCATCCAACTCATGAAGATTTTCTTAACATTTCTGCCACTGTAATAGCAGCTCCTTTTTTCGGTTCCTCAACAAACATATGTGTGACAGCGCCAACAAAACGACCATCCTGTATGATGGGACTACCACTCATACCTTGTAAAATGCCACCTGTTTTTTCAATAAGCTTTTCGTCAGAAACGATAAATTCAAGCCGTTCATTTTCAACTTTTGTAATTTCAATGGAAAATGTTTCGACTTTACTTCCTTCAATGGCTGTATAAATTTCAGCCTTCCCCAATTTTATATCTTTTGCATGCATAATTTCGATGGCTTTGGGCAATCTTTGTTGATAGCTATCTTCCCATCGGCCAAAAATTCCATAAACCGTATTTTTATCAATACTCCCTAATCGTTCCTGATGTTTTTCAATGGAGGAAATTTTATAGCCGGGTTGACCAGGTAGGCTTTTACGGATTTGATGAATGGATGCTAAGAAAATGGAGCCTGCGCGGAAGACAGGTGCTTCTTGGAGAGTTGAGTCGACAATCTGGTGGCCTAATGCTCCGTAATTTAATGTCTCTGGATCAATGTATGTCAATGTCCCTACTCCATCTGTTTCATCCTTTAAAAAAGAGATGACATGTTCTGCTTCTTGCTTTTGTAAGTCAACTGTTAATGCTTTTCCTTCACTTTTTATCGTCCATTTTTGTTGCCCATGGCGAGCAATGGCTTGCTTGGCATCAGCAAGTGTTTTTACCGTTGTATCATTTATTTTTTCGATAACGGCGCCTCCTTTCATCCATTGATTGGAAGCTAATAACACATCATGCGCAACAAAGACATGTGATAATTGAAGCTGAATTCCAATTGCTTCACCCATCGGTATTAATTTTTTGGCCGCAAAAGCCTGAATGGGCATAAATAACAAAACGATGAGCATAGGCAAAATGACAAATTGACGCCAACGACGATTCATACGACACCTCCTTTTGATTTTTGTCTTTATACTATGTGTTGTTGTGCGGTTCTTATAAGCGGTAAATATTTGTGCAAAATGAAAAAAACCCAGAAACATTGGACTGCCTCTGGATTTTCTTATTAATTTAGCGCATTTGTTTTTTTCGTTCGTTTGCCATCTTTAACAATTCTGTCGCATGCTGTAAAGTTAAATCGGTAATTTCTGCACCTGACATCATTCGGCTCACTTCTTCAATACGAGCATCTGTATCGATTTCTGCTAAAGAAGTAAATGTCCGATCATGTTCCACCTCTTTTTTAATGAAGTAATGATGGTCAGCCATCGCCGCCACTTGAGGTAAATGCGAAATACACAAAACTTGAGAATTAACAGAAATGGCTGCAATTTTTTCAGCGATTGCTTGCGCTACACGACCACTTACGCCAGTATCCACTTCGTCAAAAATAATGGATGTAACACCATTGGAAGAAGAAAAAATTGTTTTTAACGCTAACATCATACGCGACAATTCCCCACCTGAAGCAATTTTCGGTAAAGATTTCGGTGGTTCCCCGACATTCGTTGAAATATAAAAGATCACTTGGTCTTTACCATTGACATCAAAGTAAGGTAAAGCATCAAAATTTACAATAAATTTTGCTTTTTCCATATGTAATTCACGTAGCTCTGCCATGATAGCCTCGCTTAAATCATTGGCTGCTGCTTTTCGAACATGCGAAAGTTTTTCAGCAAGTTCACTTAATACTACTTCCATTTCAAGTACTTTTCGTTCTTTTAATTGCAATATTTCATCACGATTCAAAAGCTCACTAAGCTCTGTTTTAATCTTTTCATAATAGGCGAGCATTTCTTCAACAGTGGAGCCATATTTGCGCTTTAAGTTTTGGAAAAGTGCCAAGCGTTGCTCCACTTCATTTAATCGCGCGGGATCGAATTCTAACTCATCTAATACATTTTTCACCTGATAGGCGGCATCCTGTAAAGCGTAAAAAGCAGTTGTTACCGACTCAGATGCCTCTTTAAACTGTTCATCGATGACCGCAGCATCATCTAATGCGCCCATCGCTGTTCCGATCCAGTCAAGCCCTTTTGTCTCTCCCTGAATTGCTTCATAGGCAGCACTCGAGCGTTCGAAAATTTTATTAAAATTCATTAGACGACGACGTTCATCTAACAGCTCATCTTCTTCACCAAGCTTTAAATTTGCATCTTCCAATTCTTTCATTTGGAATTGGTACAAATCAATGCGTTGCGCCATTAACTGCTCATCAATAGAAATGGAGGCTAATTCTTTTTTTAATGCCCGATATTCGCTATATTGAATACTGTATTGTTCAAGAATCGGTGATAGTTGCTCTTCTGCAAATTGATCCAATAAATGAATATGTTGTTTTTCATCCATTAGTTCTTGATTTTCATGCTGACCATGTATATCAATTAGACTTGCACCAATATCTCGTAAAACCGATAAAGGTACCAATTTGCCATTTACCCGACAAACACTTTTGCCAGAGTCATTTAAATCGCGGCGTAAAATAATAGAATCTTCTTCTATTTCAATGCCTGCTTCCTCCAATTTCTTATATACAGGATGTGCAGTGCTTGAAATTTGAAACAACCCGCCTAACTCTGCTTTTTTAGCACCATGACGAATAAATTCTGAATTGCCTCTACCACCAGCAAGTAAATGTACCGCATCAATAATAATGGATTTCCCAGCCCCAGTTTCTCCTGTTAGTACAGTTAAACCATCCGAAAAACTAACCGTTAAATCCTCAATGATGGCAAAATTTCGAATACTAAGCTCTCTTAACACAAATTGTCACCTCTGAATTAAATTCAACTGCTATTATATCTCGTGCTATCAGATGCAAAATGACCGCTTTTTTAAAAACAGGCAAGCAACTGTTAACCATTTTCGTTTCCTTCTTATAGCATGTCCAATAAGCGATTTTTTGTATTTTCTCGCTCGGCTTCATCGCGACAAATAATTAAAATAGTATCATCCCCTGAAATCGTACCTAAAATTTCAGGCCAATCTAAATGATCCAGTAATGACGCAATAGCATTCGCATTACCTGGGAGTGCTTTCATTACTAAGAAATGCGATGCTCCGTCAATGCTCACAAAAGCATCCGCTAATGCACGATGTAATTTTTGTACTGGATTGAATCGTTGGTCTGCGGGTAAGCTATATTTATAGCGTCCATCCTGCAAAGGTACTTTTACTAAGTGCAGTTCTTTAATATCACGTGAGACCGTTGCTTGTGTCACATTATAGCCTGCATCCTTTAAAAAATCGACTAAATCATCTTGTGTTTCAATTTCATGATTTGCAATAATATCACGAATCCGTATATGTCTTTGCCCTTTATTCATATTGTTCACCTCTTATAAATAGTTAAATATTTGTATAATTACACTACCATTTTCAGCATAAAAGCACAAGAAAAAACACGGCTCTACTTAATGAGCACGTGTTATTTTAGTGCACTATGCGCTTCTTCAACGAGTGCATTAAAAGCTGTATATGGTGGAATACCTTCATCCCCTACAGGATTCACTAAATGGAATAAAAATTCAATATTCCCCTCACCGCCAGTAATCGGTGAAAAAGAAGCATCCTTCACAACAAAGCCAACTTCCGTTGCCATAGCAGCGGTTTTTTCTAAAACATCAAGATGGACTTTTTTATCACGGACGATACCCTTTTTACCAACATTCTCTTTACCTGCTTCAAACTGTGGTTTAACAAGTGCCATGACATCCCCACCTGGCATTAAAACCGTTTTTAGTACCGGTAAAATCAATGATAGTGAAATAAAGCTCACATCAATTGTAGCAAACTCAGGTAAACCTTCCGTTAAATCTGCCGCTGTTGTATAGCGGAAATTCGTTTTTTCCATAACTGTTACACGTTCATCTGAACGAATTTTCCACGCAAGCTGATTGGAACCAACATCTAAGGCATAACAATGTCGAGCACCATTTTGTAATGCACAATCTGTAAAACCACCTGTAGAGGAGCCGATATCAAGCATCAGCTTCCCTTCTACAGACATATCAAAAATTTGCAAAGCTTTTTCTAGTTTCAAGCCACCACGGCTCACATATTTTAAATCCGAACCTTTTACTTGCAGCGGTGCATCAATTGCAATTTTTTCTCCTGCTTTGTCGATGCGTATTTCATTAGAAAAGACAAGGCCCGCCATAATGGACCGTTTTGCCTTCTCGCGCGTTTCACAAAGCCCACGCTCTACAAGTAAAATGTCTACACGTTCTTTCGGTTGTTTTGTCATTATTTGTTCAAACCTACTTGCTGTTTTTGTTGTAGTAACACTTGCATGCGTGCTACTGTATCTTCTGCTGTCATATGGATTTCCGCTAGCAGTTGGTCTACGTTTCCATGCTCAATAAATTGATCTGGAATACCCATTCGATCAATAATTGCAGTGAAATAACTATGGTCGTGCGCAAATTCTAAGACGCCACTACCAAAGCCCCCCTGTAATACCGCTTCTTCAATCGTTAGCACTGGTTTATTGCTAGTAAATATACGATGCAGCATATCTTCATCCATCGGCTTAATAAAGCGAGCATTCACCACTTCAATTTCTACGCCTTGTTGCGCGAGCATATGCGCTGCTTCCATAGCCATTGGAATAGTTGTTCCGAATGTTAATATCGTCGCATCTTTCCCCTCACGTAGCACTTCCCAACTGCCTATTGGTAAAGCCATAAGCTCCTCATCGAGCGGGACACCAATCCCATTGCCACGTGGATAACGAAGGGCAATCGGTCCGCCGTTATAATCAATGGCTGTTTTCACCATATGTTGACCTTCATTCTCATCCTTTGGCATCATGATCGTCATATTGGGAATATGGCGAAGGAATGCTATATCAAAGACACCTTGGTGTGTTTCACCATCTGCACCAACTAAACCTGCACGGTCAATGCCAATGAAAACGTTTAAATTTGGACGCGCAATATCATGTAGAACTTGGTCATACGCACGCTGTAAAAACGTTGAATAAATCGCTAAAAACGGCTTCATTTTTTGAGTAGCAAGACCTGCAGCCATCGTTGCAGCATGTTGTTCAGCTATACCGACATCAAAAAAGCGTTTAGGAAAGTCTTTTTGAATCCCTTGTAATTTTGAGCCAACAGGCATTGCTGGCGTAATCGTCACAATGCGTTCATCTTCATGTGCAATTTTACGTACGGTTTCAGCGATTAAACTACTCCATGCAGGACCTTTTGTTTCAGATTTAACAAAGGCACCAGTCTCCATTTTATATGGACCTGTCCCATGCCAATTCCCGATTGTATCGTCTTCCGCTGGCTTGTAGCCTTTTCCTTTTTTCGTAATGACATGCACAAGCACTGGGCCTTTTACTTTTTTAGCATAGGATAAAGTCGTTTCAAGCGCCTCAAAGTCGTGACCATCAATGGGTCCTAAATATTTAAAGCCTAATTCCTCAAAGAAGACACCAGAAACGACTAGATATTTCAAACTGTCTTTCAAGCGTTCAGCAGTTGAAGCCAGCTTCCCACCTAAAACCGGAATTTTATTAATTAACGATTCTAATTCTTCTTTGGCTTTTGAATATTCTTTGGCAGTTCGCAAGCGACCTAATACGTTGTGTAATGCCCCAACATTTGGCGCAATGGACATTTCGTTGTCATTTAAGATGACAATCATGTTTGTTTTTGCATGCCCTATATGATTTAATGCCTCAAGCGCCATACCGCCAGTTAAAGCACCGTCCCCAATAATCGGTACGACGAAGTTTTTTTCGTTTTTAATATCACGTGCTGCTGCCATACCCATGGCTGCTGACAACGATGTCGAGCTATGACCCGTTTCCCATTCATCATGTTCACTCTCCACAAGCTTTGGAAAACCACAAAGCCCTTTGAACTGACGCAAAGTGTCAAATTGACTCGCACGACCTGTCAAAATTTTATGCACGTAAGCTTGGTGGCCAACATCCCATAAAAACTTATCTTTTGGACTGTCAAACATTTTATGAAGCATAATTGTCAGCTCCACAACACCCAGGTTCGGTCCGATATGACCACCTGTGACAGAACATTTTTCAATTAAGAAAGTTCGAATTTCTTTTGCAAGTTGTTCAAGCTCTCTCTTATCTAAGTTTTTTAAAAAGGATGGACTAGAAATCTTGTTTAAATCCACCTTTCTCACACACCTTTTCAATAAATTATTCACCGCAATCGTGTTTCCACCATTATAACAGTGTTATCCATATGCTAAAAGTACGAACACTTTATTGTTTGCCACTTGGCAAACGTCCTCACCTATTCTAGCATATTCTTTCCCTCTAACGCCCATTTTTTCTCTTAGTTTTTACGATGAACAATATAGGCCGCAAACTCACGCAGTAAGCTGACATCTACTTGTAAGTTATCCAGTGCTGCAATAGCTAGCTGATAATGGTCAGCAAGTTTTTCTTTGGCTCCAGCTAATGTTAATAATGCAGGATATGTGCTTTTATCGCTCGCTACATCCTTCCCTGCTGTTTTGCCTAATTCCTCTGTTGTGCCTTCAATATCTAAAATGTCGTCTTGGATTTGGAATGCCAGCCCAATATGATGCGCATATTCCTTTAAAGTAGCACGATCTTCTTGAGAAGCATTGGCTAATACTGCACCCGATTCAATACTAAATCGTAAAAGTGCACCTGTTTTATTGACATGTACATGTTCTAGTTCTGTTAGGCTTAGTTGGCGTTGCTCACCTTCCATATCGAGTACTTGACCGCCAACCATCCCTTCAGCACCTGCTGCTACGCTTAGAAGATTGACAAGTTCTATTCGTTGCTCCGCTGAAAGATCCATGCGCGCTAAAATGCCAAACGCTAGCGTATTTAACGCATCGCCTGCAAGTGTTGCAAGGGCATCTCCAAACACTTTATGGTTAGTTGGTTTGCCACGACGGAAATCATCGTTATCCATGCTCGGTAAATCATCGTGAATTAAAGAATACGTATGAATCATTTCAATAACAGCACCGACTGTAAGCCCTGCTTTTAGGTCCTTACCGTAGATTTCTAAAACTGCTAATACAAACAGTGGGCGAATACGTTTGCCTCCTGCCTTTAATGAATATAGCATCGACTCTTTTAAATGAGTTGGTGCGTCAATTTTCTCAACAAGTGCAAACATCTCAGCCTCCACTTGTGGTGTGTTGCTCTGAATAAAATGTTTTAATTGTTCGTTCATTTTAACTAGTTCTCTCCCTTTAGCGGATCAAATACTGTTGTTTCGCCTGTTTCTTGAACAATTGAAATTAACTGTTCCTCGGCATGCTGTAGTTTACTATGGCAAAACTGTGAAAGCTCCATGCCCTGTTTATATAAATCAATAGCATTTTCTAATGGCACATCACCCTGCTCTAATTGGCGGACTATTTCTTCAAGTGCCGTCATTGCTTCTGCGAATGTTTGTTGTTTCTTCGCCATTGCTATTCCTCCTTACTATTTGGCAAGACATTTGTCACTTTGGCAATTACTTTCCCATCGTGGAAGGCCAATGTTAGTTGATCTTGCCGCTTTAAGTCAGTAGACGATTTCAACACTTTGTCATCTTTATAAGCGACTGTGAATCCTCTTGTTAAAATAGCAAGCGGATTTAATGCTTCGAGTGTTCTTACTGATGCCTCAAATTGTTGTTTTTGCTTTGCTACGTAATGTGTTGCAGAACGTGTTAGCTGTTGAATGCGCTGATCTAATTCCCTTTGATGAAAAACGAGCGCTTTTTTTGGTGATTGCTGCTCTACTGCGCTATGCAATTTTTGAAGTTGTGCTTCTTTTTTCATCAAATCTACTTGCATCGCTTTTTGTAAAGTTGTTTCAAGCTGTGCTAATCGTTCGGTAAACGGACGATACAATCTTTCTGGCATCGATAAAGGATAGGACTGTTGTAGCTTATTTAGACGTTGTCGCTCCGTTATAAGTTGCGCCCTCACGATTTGGTGAAGCTGCGATTTTTGAGTCAACACTCGTTGATACAATTCTTGCTGGTCAGGAACTGCCATTTCAGCGGCAGCAGTCGGTGTCGGTGCACGTAAATCTGCTACATAATCGGCAATCGTCGTATCCGTTTCGTGCCCTACTGCGCTAATAATGGGAATCCGACTATCAAAAATAGCACGTGCTACAGCTTCCTCATTAAACGCCCATAAATCTTCAATTGAACCTCCACCCCGCCCTACTAACAAGACGTCACAAACAGCATCTTGATTAGCGCGTTCAATATTGTGTACGATGCTTGGTGCTGCTTGTGCCCCTTGTACAAGGGTTGGATAAATGAAGATTTCAGCAAGCGGATAACGTCGCTTTAAGGTCGTACAAATATCTCGTATCGCGGCACCAGTAGTGGATGTTAAAACACCTATTTTTTCAGGAAACTTTGGAATTGGCTGTTTCCATTCAGGTTTAAAAAGCCCTTCTTTTTGAAGCTGTTCTTTCAGTTGGTTAAAGGCAACAAACAGGCTTCCGATTCCATCTGGTTGCATTTCCTGCACATATAATTGATATGTACCATAACCTTCGTAAACGTTTACATCCCCTCGGATAAATACTTGCATACCCTCTTTTGGCTCGAATGCTAATTTTGTTGCGGCAGTTTTGAACATCGTTGCTGCAATCCGTGCTCCATCATCTTTTAACGTAAAGTAAATATGCCCCGATTGATGCACTTTAACATTCGATAACTCTCCTTTGACATAAACTTCGCGAAGATGTGGATCGGCATCGAATTTTCGTTTAATATATTTCGTTAAAGCTTTTACAGTTAAATAAGAAGCTGATGACATTATTTTCGGCTCCTTTACTAAAATCAAGTTTTTCACAAAACTACACTTATCATAACATTTTTTGGCGCGCATGACGTGTAAAAATACAGTTTCATAAGAAAAAACATCTGTCTTTCATCCTATTTGAAAACAATACTGTAACATCTTTATTCCAATCTTGGCTCAGATAAAAGTGGCTACCATGTGTCCGTTTTAGTGGCGTTTTATTTTAATTATGTGGCGTTTCAACATCATTCTATCCGCACACGAATCACTTGCAAAAAGAGAGCCACCTCAATTGTAATGAGATGGCTCTCTAAGCAAACGAAATTTATTTCAATTAATTACTTGTTATTCGCAAGCTTTGTTTCTGCCGCTTGCACTGTGTTGAAGAGTAACATTGTGATTGTCATCGGGCCGACACCGCCTGGAACTGGTGTAATGTGAGATGCGATACCGTCAACCTCTGCAAAGTTTACGTCGCCGCAAAGCTTGTTGTTTTCATCGCGGTTAATGCCGACATCAATAACAACAGCACCTTCTTTAACATGCTCTTTTGTAATAAAGTTCGCACGCCCCACCGCTGCAATTAAAATATCTGCTTGTTTTGTGAATGAAGGTAAATCTGGTGTTTTTGAATGCGTGTATGTCACCGTCGCATCTTTTTGTAGCAATAGTTGACCCATTGGTTTCCCTACAATATGACTTCTACCTACAATAACTGCATGCTTTCCAGCGATTTCAATTCCTGAATATTCAAGAAGCTTCATCACGCCAAACGGTGTACATGGTAAAAATGTTTCCTGGCCAAGCATCATTTTCCCAACGCTAACTGGCGAGAAGCCATCTACGTCTTTTTCAACAGCGATTGTCGCAATAACTGTGTCCTCATCAATATGTTTAGGCAGTGGTAATTGCACTAAAATCCCGTGAATATCTTCACGATTATTTAATAATTCAATTTGCACTAACAGCTCTTCTTGTGTCGTTTCCTCTGGCAGTTTAATTAACTCTGAAAACATCCCAATTGCTTCACAAGATTTTTGCTTATTTCTCACATATGTAGCTGAAGCTTGGTTGTCCCCAACTAGAACAACCGCTAAGCCTGGAATTAAACCTTGCTCCTTTAAACGAGCTACTCGCTCGGCTACTGAATTACGAATTTCTTGACCAATCTCTTTACCATTAATAATTGCACTTGACATAAACCTTAGTTACTCCTTCCAATTCAACACATTTTTATTGTTCTGTAAATTTAGAAAGTACGCCATTAACAAATTTTGACGATTTATCGTCTCCAAATGTTTTGCATAACTCGATTGCTTCATTAAGTACTACTCTTTTTGGTGTTTCTTGCATGTATAAAAGCTCGTATACAGCTAGTCGTAAAACTGTTCTCTCAATTTTTGGCAGACGGGCAAGTGACCACTTTTCTAGATGCTGCGATAATGCCGCATCAATTTCCTCTAAATGTTCAGCTGTTCCATTTATAATCTTTTCGTAGAAAGCATTTGTCGGTTGACCTTTAATATGTGCTTTTGCTTCTTCGACTGTAAGATCCGTATTGTCTAGCTGAAACAAAACTTGCAACGCTTTTTCACGTGCTTCATGTCGTTTCATGTAAAGCTCTCCTTCTTAAGTGGCATTAAGGTTTATAATAGCATAAATTCGTACGAGAAACACGGATTCAAGCAAGTTTTCAATAATCTGAAACCTTTTTCAAGCAACTTTCTACTTATTTTAACTACTAATTTGTTGAAATGTTAAAAATGTAGTGCTACCTTATTTTTAACTTGGGGACCTTCTTACAATATATAATGGTAAATATTAACAATTCGATTCAATTATATCGAGCCATTTCTTTGATGAATGCTATAATAAAAAAATACACTTTCTTTAGCGAGAGTTTGACACAAACGCAACATTTTTTTACTAGTGGAGGAAAACAGATGACAGAACATTATTATACAATCGGGGAAGTTGCAAAATTAGCAAACCTTTCTGTGCAGACCCTTCGTTACTACGACCAAATTGACTTGTTTAAGCCTGCTTATACTGATTCCGCTAGCAATTACCGCTATTATAAAGACAGTCAGATTTTTTACTTAGATATTATTAAGTCACTAAAATATATCGGGACATCACTTGAAGATATTAAAAAGGCGCTTATGCTAACGCCTGAAGAGTTGCTTGTTTTTTTAGAACAACAAGAACAACGATTAGAAGAAAAAATTTCACGTCTGAATGAAGTAAAATACACGCTGTTGAAAACGAAAAAACAAATGCAAGAGCAAATTGACATCCCCATCTTCGGTGAAGTTTACACACGTTTTGAAGAGGAAATGCCAATATTACAAGTCACTACGACTGAACTGACACCCACTTCTAGCACCAATACATACTACAGCATTTTAACAAAAATTATCGAGAATGAAGGTAGTGTCTTAAACAGTCGCTATGGATGTATTTATCCGCTCGCTCATTACAAAGATGTAAATGACATTTTTTATGATGCGATTTTCACTCCACTATTAACGGAACGTAGATTTTCTAAACTTACAACAAATATGAAACAAACCATTGTACCAGCAGGCAAATATGCTTGCATTGCTTTTATATATCACCCCGATACGTATTTTACCTTTTACGAAAAACTTAAAAAATATGTAGATGCGCAACAAATAGCATTTGAATCCACCGTTTACGAATTATATATGCCAGCAACCTTAACTGATGAGCAGGAAAAGAAGTTTATTGTAGAATTAAAAATCAGACAAAGTACGACGCTTTAAACATCCTCCTTTATTAAGTAAGAATAATTCGCATGCATTGCATAATTATGCCTTTTTACTTCCACACTAAAAAAATAAAAACAAATCTTTTGACCCTATAGTAACTATAGGGTTTATTGTATTAGATGGAAAATATTCTAGTAGATTATGAATCTCGTGTATCGTGAACTGTTGAAGGAGAGAAAAATGAACAAGAAACAAGCTATAACATTAACTATTTTATTAGCCAATCTCTTTATCGCCTTTTTAGGAATAGGATTGGTTATCCCAGTATTACCAACCATTATGAACGAGCTTAATATTACAGGCTCTGTCGTTGGCTATATGGTGGCAGCATTTGCCATCACACAACTGATTGTATCGCCAATTGCAGGGAAACTGGTGGACCGTATTGGCCGAAAAATCATGATTGTTGTTGGTCTATTTATTTTTGGTCTTTCAGAGCTATTATTCGGGATGGGCCGTTCCATTGAAATTTTATTTTTATCGCGCATGCTTGGTGGCGTAAGTGCTGCTTTTATTATGCCCGCAGTAACAGCATTTATTGCTGATATCACAACAATGGCGCAACGTCCGAAAGCACTTGGCTATATGAGTGCAGCGATTAGTACAGGCTTTATTATAGGACCAGGGCTCGGTGGATTTTTAGCAGAATACGGTACACGTTTACCTTTCTTCGCTGCCGGTGTTCTCGGTTTCATAGCAGCGTTATTATCGCTCACATTTTTAAAAGAACCGACACGTGCTACGGATGATACAGAAGCCGCATCTTCTATTTTTAGCAGTGCGAAACGAATTTTTAGCCCTTTGTATTTCATTGCATTTGTGCTTATTTTTGTCCTTTCATTTGGTCTTGCAGCATTCGAATCACTTTTTAGTTTATTCGTTGATCATAAATTTGCATTTACACCATCTGATATTGCTATTATCATTACCGGTAGTGGTATTATCGGTGCCATTGCCCAATTACTATTGTTTGACTGGCTTACGAAGAAAATGGGCGAGATTAATGTTATTCGATACTCCCTCATTCTGTCTGCCACGCTGACTTTTGCCATGACAATCGTTAATCATTATTTCGCAATATTATTTGTGACATTCTTTATTTTTGTCGGCTTCGATTTAATTCGTCCTGCCGTTACGTCCTATTTATCAAAAATCGCAGGAAATGAGCAGGGCTTTGTTGGGGGCATGAACTCTATGTTTACAAGTCTAGGAAATATATTCGGACCAATTATTGGGGGAATATTATTCGACATTGACTTAAATTATCCTTATTACTTCGCTACTATCGTGTTAGTTTTCGGCGTAATACTTGCACTGTTCTGGAAGAAACCAAAAGATATCGCGCTATAAAACCTTTTAACCAATTTAAAAAGGAGTTGCCTTCTATGGTGAAATATCACCAAGTTGGCAGCTCCTCTTTTTTTATTCTGGTACTACTGTTTCCTCTTTTTCGAAGTGAATACCTGTAATATGGACATTCACCTCTGCTGTTTCAAGTGCAGTCATATTTAAAATTGCTTGGCGAATTTGCGTTTGTACATCCTTTGCCACTTTCGGAATTGAATAGCCATATTTTACAGAACAAAATACGTCAATTGTAATTTGTCCATGTTCTGTTACACCAGATTTTATGCCCTTATTGTGTACTTTCTTACCGAAGCGTTCAACGACGCCAGTTGCTATATTACCACGCGTTGCTGCGATACCCTCTACCTCGTTTACTGCGATTCCAGCTACAATTTCAATTACTTCTGCAGCTACTTCAATTTTCCCAAGCTCTTCTTTACCAGAAGGTGTTGGTTGTACGAAAGATTGTCCTACTTTCTCTGCCATACAAATATCATCCTTTCCCTTACACATCGCAAGCAAATGCTGTTGTTATGCTTATTATACTATAAAAAGGAAGGTTTGGCTTAGAAAAGACGTTTTCATTTTTTACATACAAGTAATCCTAGATTTTTCTTCCTTGTTGATTAGACATTGAAAGTTAATCACCAGCTTCTATTTTGCTTTCAATGGGCTTTTTCCACATACCAACCATAACCGCTGTGACCATTGCACCGACAGAACGTTGTAGCGATGCTAGCCTAAGTGAGGGGGAATTGAGAAATGCCCCATTAATACTTAGAAGATGTATGCATCCTGAAATGTAATTCAAAAGAAAAAATCTGTTCTTTACAAAATTTCAAAAATAAAAAACCTTCTGACTACTAAAAGCCAGAAGGTTTAAGAAATAGATATTCGATTCTATTCCACGTTCGTTAATTATTTCTTACTTGTTCCTAATACGTCATTTTCTTCCAAGAATTTCGTGTTGAATTTCGCAGATTTGAAGACGTCGTTGTTCATTAATGCTTGGTGGAATGGGATTGTCGTATTGATACCAGGACCAGCTACTTCAAATTCACCTAGCGCACGATTCATTTTCGCAATTGCTTCTTCACGCGTATCCGCATGAACAATCAGTTTTGCTACCATTGAATCGTAATATGGAGGAATTGTATAACCTGCATATACAGCAGAGTCAATACGTACACCATAGCCACCTGGTGTTACATAAGTATCTACAGTACCAGCTGATGGCATAAAGTTTTTGTATGCATTCTCTGCGTTAATGCGGCATTCAATTGCCCAACCATTTAATTTAATATCATCTTGTGTGAATGGAAGTTTCTCACCTGATGCAATTTTTAATTGTTGTTGAACAAGATCGACACCAGAAATCATTTCTGTTACAGGGTGTTCTACTTGGATACGTGTATTCATTTCCATGAAGTAGAACTTGTCCTCTTGATAGTCATAGATGAACTCGATTGTACCAGCACCTTCATAGTTACATGCTTGAGCTGCTTTCACCGCTGCTGCACCCATTTCTGCACGGCGTTCAGAAGATAGAGCAGGAGATGGAGCTTCCTCTACTAATTTCTGCATACGACGTTGAACAGTACAGTCACGTTCGCCTAAATGTACGACATTACCGTACCCATCAGCTAACACTTGAATTTCACAGTGACGGAAGTATTCAATGAATTTTTCTAAATATACGCCAGGGTTACCGAATGCTGCAGCAGCCTCTTTTTGCGTAATATCAATACCTTTTACAAGGTCTTCTTCTGTACGTGCTACACGGATACCTTTACCGCCACCACCAGCAGTTGCTTTAATGATAACTGGGTAACCAATTTTCGCAGCCCATTCTTTACCTGTTTCGATATCTGGAACAATACCAGTACCTGGTACAAGTGGAACGCCTGCTGCTTCCATTGTTGTACGAGCAACGTCTTTAATCCCCATAATTTTGATGGAATCAGATGAAGGACCAATGAATTTAATGCCCGCATTTTCACATGCTTCAGCGAAATCAGCATTTTCAGAAACGAAACCGTAACCTGGGTGGATACCGTCTGCTCCTGTTTTTTCTGCTACGCTTAACAATGCTGGGAAGCTTAGATAAGAATCTTTAGATAGCTTCGGACCGATGCAATATGCTTCGTCTGCTAACTTCACATGTAATGCATCTGCGTCTGCTTCAGAATATACAGCAACCGATTTGATGCCTAATTCTTTACAGGCACGAATAATACGAACAGCGATTTCGCCGCGGTTTGCGATTAAAACTTTTTTCATGGTTTGCACTCCTTACTCAGCTTTTACAAGGAATAATGGTTGACCGTATTCTACTAAATCGCCATCTTTGGCAAGTACTTCAACGATTTCACCTTTAACTTCAGCTTCGATTTCGTTGAAAAGCTTCATAGCTTCTACGATACAAACGATTGTTTCATCGCCTACTTTGTCGCCAACTTTTACGTATGCTGGTGAATCTGGGTTTGGAGCTGCATAGAACGTACCAACCATTGGTGATACAATTTTATGTAACGATGGGTCGTTGCTTGCAGGTGCTGCTGCTGGTGCTGCTGGTGCTTCTTCAACTTTCGCTGGAGCTGCTGGTGCTACTGGTGCAGTTTGTTGTACAACAGGGGCTGTTTCTTGTTTTTTAGGTGCTACTGTTTCAGTTACGACAACACCATTCTTTTTTAATTTAACCTTTGCGCCATCTACTTCATAAACGAACTCGTCGATTGAAGAAGAATCTACTAATTTGATAATTTCACGAATTTCTTGAATTTTGAACATTTCTAACTCTCCTTATGAAATAAAATCTACTACAATAACTATTCTATATTTTTTTCAAACAATTTGAAACACTAAAATGAAAATTAAGTAAATATAAACAAAATAAAAGGCTTTCTTTTACTAAACGAAAGCCTTTTCATTATGCTGATATATAACAATGATTAATTAATAAACAGAATATTCCTTTTTTTCTTTATTATTTAATAGTTATTTGCACTGAATTTAACTTGAACGTCATTTGCGCCTTCCCACTCTGTTTTTACTAAATAAATAATTTCATTTGCTTGTGATTTTGATAATTCTTCCGCCATAACCGTTACGGAAACTTTTTCACCTTCCGCTCTAACAAACGCATCATTATAGCCTAAAGACTTAATCAACATTTCAAGCATCGCTTCAGCCGATTCCTGTTTAATCAAGCCATCGATTTCATTGAAAGCCTCATTTTTTTCTTCAGCTGTATATTCTTCAGACGCAATTTTTTGCGTTAATTGTTCACGTAATTGGCTTCTTTCATCATTTACTTGCATACGCATTTCTTCAAATAAATGACTTGGAGACAATACTTCTTGTGTGGCATCTTGCTTACTAGTAGCCTCCTGATCTGTAACACCCGTAATTGCTGTTTGTTGTAATGTATCATCTGTAAAAATCGTTAAGCCATTAAACTGTTTTGCAGGATCCACCAAATAATAAACTGAAATGACTGCTACAAGACTTAATAATGTCATAAACCAAACTGTTCTTCTACGTACGCGCATTTACTTTTCCTCCTTATTTTCCATTGGAACAATAATAATTCGATGAATAGGTAATTGCATCACTTGACTAACGACCGCACGAATTTCATTTTTTACAAATATATCTGATGCTCCTTCTGAAACAATTAGCATTCCTGTTACATCTTTCGTACCTTGGTCAGTCCCTCGAAAATACTGGCTAAATAGTTTATTTTCATCCTTGGCATCTGTCATCTCTCCGTAATAAAAATATACTTTAACCTCCCCAACACCTTGCATTGCCTTAAGCGTTTGCTCAAGTTTTTCTTCACTCGTATTCGGTGTTACTCGCTCATTTGATGAATTCGTTTGATACATAGGTAACACGATGAAAATTCCCACGGAGGCAGCAATCAACATTAAGACGATAAATGACGTTGTTTTTTTTCGTGCCTTTTCCACATCACTTGTACATTGCCTCCTTTCATCTTCTCTTTTTCAAGTGTATGTACGCTTGTTTCCTCCTATGAATTGATAAATGGAATCTTTAATAGCAATTGCAAAAATACTAACGTAATGACAAGTTTTGTTAGTGAAATTATTTGTTTATCATCCGTCAGAAATACGAAAAATTGACAAATAAAGAGCAATGCCAATAAAAGAATCAATCTATCTCCCCCCTGCCAGCACTTGCACGAAAACAATAAGGAAAAAACAAGAAAACATAAATGAAAAAGCAATTAGAAATGATACTGCACATAATGTAAAGAGAGATTTACTAACATGATCAAGTAATTTACATATATCATCAAAAGCAATCGGTTCTAAAATAGCAGCTAATAGTTTTAATGAATACGCACTAACCACAAGCTGGACTGTCGGAATAAACGATACAGTAATCACGGCAATAAAGGCACTTATACTACTAATTGAAGTAGAGAATTGGGTCATATGCTGAAACATCGAAAAACTATCTACGATAAAAGAACCGACTACTGGAATATTTTCTTCTATTAACTTTTTCACCGGCTCTGCAACAGCCTTATTGACACTAAATGCAGCAACACCACTTGCCGACATTAATATGATGTAGCAAATAACAGACGCAGAAACAATACTCATAATAGTAAAACGAATTAATTCTGCAATTCTTGTAAAAGATATTTCTTTGACAATGACACTGCATACATCAAAAACAATGGCAAAAAGTACACCTGGGATAAGCCATTTACTACTAATGATCGTTAAGACTTGTACAAAAAAAAGCAAAAAAGGCTGCCAAGAAGCAATAGCAGTAATACTACTGGATAGCAAAAAACTTGAAGTAAGAATTGGATAAAAGGCTGTGAATATATGAGAAAGTCCTTGTGCAATTTCATCAATAAGTTGAAATGAGTTGACGACTACTGGTCCGATCGTGGCTAACACAATAAGAAAAAAAAGGATTCTTGTCCCTTTTTCAAATTCTGGTAAAAGCATGTTGACAATTAAAGTAATGATGACATAGCCACACAATATGAGCGTCATCTTGAGCAAGAGAAAAAATGGATCGACGAAAAACGAAAGTAGTTGCTCCTGCACTGGCTTCGCCCCTTAGTTTAACCTTTGTAAAATAGATGACACCCCCTGTAAAACAACCACAAATTCTTTAAACCAATACAGTAAAATAACAATTTTAACTGCATCGAAAACGATACTACCCAACACTTTATAGCTATGCTCCACCAATAACATCGACACCCATTGCCCTACATAAAAAAGACTAGCACTCATTACAATGGCTTTTGCATAGGGCAAAAATGAAAGCATATCGAGAATTTGTTTGACGAAAGGCAATAGGAGTGTCGTAAACAAAAAACTGAACAACAAAAACGAAAACATTACACTAATTAGCGCGTGGAGTGGCTGTATGACTTCTTTTATAAGCAACAATAAAAGCAGCATGACAACAGCAACAATGACAATTTCCATTTACTTACCCAGATGAGGTTAACCACTGGAAGAATGTTAAAATTTCAGTGAAAAATAGACGTAAAAATCGGAGTAATTCTGCTGTCATATATAAGTAGGCAATAAAAAATAAGAAAAATGAAAATTCTTTCTTCCCTGTTTGGTCAAAGAAAACATGAAGAAGCGCTACTACTAGTCCCACTCCAGCGACTCTTAATACGTCTTGTAATTCCATTCATACGCCCCCTCGTGTACAGCAATATATGTCGCACTCCAAAAAAAAAGAACAGTGCCAGTCACTCAAACAATTTAGAATTGTTTGAGTGACTGGCACCTATACTAATTTTTCAATAATATTTTTCACTGTACCGGGTTGCACTAAGTGACTGTTTTCCCCCATCCACATCGATAAATACTGTGGATTGCCTTGTGCTGCACTTTCCTTACGAATAGTGGAGGTTAAATGATGTTGCAATGGATACGGTGCTACAACAGCATCCTTCATATGTTCTGTAAAATGATTGGTTAAGCCACGCGCTGCTTTACCAGTAAAAGCATACGTAATCGTCGTTTGTTGTGGCTTCGACTGCAAGATAGCCTTTTTATACAGTGGTGATATTTCACATTCATCAGCTACCAATAATGCTGTCCCTATTTGTACTGCCTGTGCACCACCCGCTAGCGCGCGCTGCACATCTTCTTGCGAAACAATGCCCCCTGCAACAATAATCGGGATTGTTATGTTGCCTACTACTTGTTGTAGCAAATCTTCACGAGCAATTAATTGCATAGGATTCGTAAACGAGCCCCGATGCCCCCCTGCCTCACCACCTTGTAAAACAACCGCATCCATACCTGATTGCTCAACTTGAATGGCTTCTTCTAGCGTAGTAGCTGTCCCGATCACATAAATATTTTTATCCTTTAAACGTTGAATAACTTCTAGAGATGGTATACCAAATGTAAACGAGCACACAGCTACTTGCTCATCCAGAACTGCTTGCAATTGCCCCTCAAAAACTTCGTTTGACATCACACTTTGCACTGGTGATAATCCGAGCTCATCATAGTAAGGCTGTAGCGCCATACGTGCTTTTTGGAGAACATCTATATCAATGCGTGGCTCTTCTTGCACAAATAAATTTACGGCAAATGGCTTTTGCGTAAGCTTTTTTACTTCCTGAATAAAATTTCTTGTCTGCTCACCATCTAAATAGCCCGCTCCAATTGAGCCTAGTATCCCAACTTCCGCACAGGCAGCAACAAATTTTGGTGTAGTAACCCCCGCCATCGGTGCTTGAATAATTGGATAGTGCATTTCAAATTTTTTTAACATTGCATTCACTCCTTACTTTTATTGTAAACCTTATTTCACTTTCCGACCTCCTTCTATTTTTACATATTTTTGTACTTTACTCGATATATGTACTAAAAAAAAATAAAAACCTACCCTTTTTAAAAGAGTAGGTTTACTAAATATTGCTTACGCACGTGATACGTAAGATGCTTCAGTAGTGTTAATCACTAACTTATCACCTTGGTTCACGAAGAACGGAACTTGCACGATAAGACCTGTTTCAAGCGTAGCAGGTTTTGTACCGCCTGAAGCAGTATCACCTTTAATACCTGGTTCTGTTTCAGTTACTTCTAATTCAACCGTGTTTGGTAATTCTACACCTAGCATTTCACCTTGGTAAGATTGAATGTGTACTTCCATATTTTCTTTTAGGAATTTTAATTCATATTCAATGGCAGCTGAAGCTAGTTCAGTTTGCTCATATGACTCTAAATCCATAAATACATGCTCATCACCTTGAGCATATAAATATTGCATTTTACGGTTATCAATTTGTGCTTTCTCTACTTTTTCACCAGCACGGAATGTTTTTTCATTCACAGAACCGTTACGAAGGTTACGTAATTTAGAACGTACGAATGCAGCACCTTTACCTGGTTTAACGTGTTGGAAATCTAACACGCGATATAATTGGCCATCAACAATAATTGTTAGACCTGTACGGAAATCGTTTACTGAAATCATTTGTGTTCCTCCATTGTTTATAAAATGATAAGTTCTTTTGTCGAATGTGTTAGTAGTTCATTACCTGATTCAGTGATTAAAATATCGTCTTCGATACGCACACCACCGACTCCTGGTACGTAAACACCTGGTTCAATCGTCACAGCCATACCCGGCTCTAAAACCGTATTTGATCGTTTCGATAGGCCAGGGCCTTCATGTACTTCAAGACCAATCCCATGCCCTAATGAATGACCAAATGCCTCACCATAGCCTTTTTCTGTTAAATAGTCACGTGCAATGGCATCTGCTTGAATACCTGTTAAGCCAGGACCAACTTTTTCAAGTGCTAAAAGTTGTGACGCAAGGACTGTATTGTACATTTCTACTAATTTTTCAGATGGCTCACCAACTGCCACCGTACGTGTTATATCCGAAATATAGCCATTGTATAGCGCACCAAAATCAAGCGTGACAAAGTCGCCTTTTTCAATAACTTTATTTGTTGCAACACCATGTGGTAGTGCCGAGCGAAGACCAGACGCTACAATTGTATCAAAAGAGGACTGTGTTGCTCCTTGTTGTCGCATGAAAAATTCTAATTCATTCGAAACGTCAAGCTCTGTTTTACCTGGCTTGATGTAGTCTAAAATATGTGTAAATGCGTGATCAGCAATTTCACACGCAACCTTAATAATATTAATCTCTTGTTCAGTCTTAATCAAGCGAATTTTTTCAATTAATCCAGAAACGGGCACTAAATCAGCTTGAATTACATTTTTATATAACTCATATGTACCATAGCTGACAGAATCTTTCTCAAAGCCCAATAATTTTATACCCATCGCTTTGACTTGTGTCGCAATTTCTTCTAGAAGTGTTACTTCATGTTGCACAATTCGGTAATCCTTAATTTGTGCAGTTGCTTGCTCTGTATAGCGGAAGTCTGTAATAAATACAGCATCATTTTGGGACACAATCGCTACGCCAGCCGTACCAGTAAAACCTGTCATATAACGACGGTTATACTCGTTCGTAATTAAAACGCCATCGATGTTTTGTTCTTGAAGTATTTTACGAAGCTTTTGTAATTTCAACATAATTATTTCTCCCTCTCAATAAAAGTGCGTAGTGCTAGTTCATAGCCTTTTGTACCAAGTCCACTAATTTGACCTAGGCAGGCTGGGGCAAGATAAGAATGATGGCGGAATGCCTCACGTTTGTGGATATTGGAAATATGTACTTCAATAACCGGTACGGTCACTCCTGCAATTGCATCATGTAATGCTACGCTGGTATGAGTATACGCACCTGGATTAAAGATAATCCCATCATACTTTTCATCTTCCGCCTCGTGCACCCAATCTACAAGAACACCCTCGTGATTCGATTGACGAAACTCGACTGTAGCACCAAGAGAAGTCGCAAGATTTTGAACATTATTTTTGACATCGTCTAGTGTTTCATGGCCATAAATATGTGGCTCACGCTTTCCGAGTCGATTTAAGTTTGGTCCATTCAAACATAATAACTTCACGCAGTATTCGCCTCTTTCTATGTACTTGCTTTTTATTTTATCATACCAATTGCATACAGCAACTAATTTCCTTTTTGTGCTGTATGCTCCTTGTAATGAAAATTAGCTGTTTCAAGTAAAAAGCGCAAAAGGCAAATAACTACGACCATAAAAGGGATGGATAATTTTTTAAAAGATGAGGATTGTAACGGTAAATCCAAAACAAACCACTCCAATGTGATTGTTACCAAAAGTCCGAGTAAAAATGAAGTCAAGATTGCAGGTATAATATGAGCATATCGTAACGTCATGTATAAAAAGAATCCGACTAAAAACAGTGCTAACGTTAAAAAACTCCAATGAAATAATTTAGAACTCTCTTCGAACAACTCCCATTTTTTATAAAAGCCTATTGGATTCCAACGAATAAAATGAAAAAAATGAAGGCCTTTTAAACATAGGGCTAACACAATCGCATTAACAGCAGATGTTATAAGTCCTACTTTCATAATTATCCCTCCTCTATTAAATAATCAGCGTGCACATCGCTTACACGTCCTGTCTTTAGCAATGGCACTGAATGATACATAAGCGCTCTTCCTAAAAAAGCAAAATTATACGATAAGTGTAGCCATAAAGAAAATTTACTATGCGTACCTCTAGAGGTTTTTCGCTAAATTTAGTACAATGGTACAGTTGAAATATATAAAGAGAGTGGTGTTAGCCTTGAGCAATTCACCTGTATACGGGGGACAAGCACAATTAGAGGGTGTGATGTTCGGAGGGAAGGAACATACGATTACTGCCATTCGCCGTAACGATGATTCCATTGATTATTATCATTATAAAAAAATCCAAAAACCAATCCTGCAAAAGCTAAAAAAAATTCCATTTGTACGTGGGGTTGTTGCACTTATTGAATCAGCAGGTTTAGGTTCACGTCATATGCAATTTTCAGGGGACCGTTATGACGTTACACCCGGCGAAGAAGTCGAAAATGTAGAAGAAAGCGGCTCAAAGCTTCAAATGATTTTAGGCGTAGCTGTTGTCGGGATTCTTTCTTTCCTATTCGGTAAATTTGCATTTACATTAATTCCAGTGTTTATTGCGGATTTATTCTCACCATGGATAGAAGGGAAAGTTGGTCAAGTGCTTCTCGAAAGTGGCATTAAGCTGCTTCTACTGCTTACCTATCTATATTTTATTTCTTTAACACCAATTATTAAACGCGTTTTCCAATATCATGGTGCCGAGCATAAGGTCATTAATTGCTATGAAGCTGGTTTGGATATTACTGTGGAAAATGTACAAGCACAATCTCGTTTACATTATCGATGCGGTAGTAGCTTTATGCTATTCACTGTGTTCGTTGGTATGTTTTTATATTTCTTCGTACCTACAGACCCGCTGTGGTTACGAATTGTAGACCGTATTTTATTAATACCTGTTGTATTAGGGGTATCATTTGAAGTACTGCAAGCAACGAATGCATGCCGCAATATTCCTTTGTTACGCTATTTAGGATATCCAGGTCTATGGTTACAATTACTGACAACAAGAGAGCCGATGGACGAACAGGTCGAAGTTGCGATTGCCTCATTTAATATGCTACGTCGAGTTGAACAACAACCTGAAATCGCCGCAACATTGAATCACGATTAATCAAGATCCATAACTAAGACAATACAAAAACGCACAATTGTTGGTTAAACAGCATTGTGCGTTTTGTTTTTTCTAACATCCTGAAAGGGCACCCCCTCCAGCAATTACAAAGACTGTACCACATTCAATCGTTGCTTTGCGCTTTCATATTCCTCCTGTAATGACGTAATAATTTCACGCACAGACTCACGTTTTTCAATCGCTGTGACACCATGTCCTGCCGACCAAATATCACGCCAAGCCTTCACATTTACAAGGTGTGTTAAATCAATAGCCTCTTTTGGCATTAATGTCGACGGGTCAATCCCTTCTTTTATTAAGGATGGAATTAACACATTGACAGGCACGCCACTAAAGGCATCTGTATACAAAACATCATCTGTTGTACTTTCGATAACCATGTTTTTATAAGCCTCTGGTGCATCTCCTTCATGACAAGCAATAAAGCGAGTGCCTAAATAAGCATAGTCCGCTCCAATTATTTGCGCTGCCAATACATCTGCACCGCTTGAAATCGAGCCTGATAAAACAATGGTGCCATTAAAGAATTTTTTGACCGCAGCGACAAAACCGAATGGATTCAGTTGTCCACCATGTCCACCAGCTCCTGCACACACAAGAATTAACCCATCTACACCCGTGGCTGCTGATTTCTCAGCATGCTTGACATTTGCCACATCCGCATAGACCTTTCCCCCATAACGATGCACGATATCAATAACACGCTTCGGGTTGCCAAGCGATGTAATGACAATAGGTGGCTCATATTCTTCAATTAATTGTAAATCTTCTTCAAAACGAACATTCGCTACTGGATGACATATAAAATTGACGGCCCACGGCTCTGTTGGCAACGCCTCTTTAATCTCTTGAAGCCAGTCTGCGCAAGTTGAAACGGGTCTTGCATTTAATAATGGAAACGAACCAATAGCCCCCGCTCGACTTGCCTCGATGACCATCGCTGGATTCGAAATTAAAAACATTGGTGCTACAATAATTGGTAAACGTGACATACTTTCTCCCCCTTTCTATATAAACATTCGAGCTACCTTCCAAAATCCCTACTTCAATATTTTTCTACATGCACTTTTTTATGTAATTTTAAGTTTCATTATCGTTTACTCTCAAAAAACAGAGTTCAAAAAAACAGTTTGGTATACAAGCAAGTATCCTGTCTAAACTGCATCTCACGCTAAAACTTGCGCTTACTGCTTATTAATGGTTTGCCAAATTTCCAACGCAATTGGATAGTAATTCGAAATTGCAAATACTTCATCTACCGAGAACATTTTTACAAAAACTTCATGTATCCTAAGCGCTAAATTTTCAACAGAAGTTACTGTTGGAAGTAGCTCTACTATCATCCTAATTTCTGGGTCATATTCATCCTCAGGTGTGTAATGCAAAAATCCCTTTGGATCCCAATTATCAATGACTTCCTTAACAATTCGATAGTGCTCCATATTACCCCTCTTTAACATATTTTTCCTCGTAAATATAAAAAGTGCGTTAAACTAATTAACGCACTTCTAGTATAAAATCATTTTCCTATAAATCACAACAAATCCAATGTTTAATTACTCAAATGTCGTTAACTCTTCGGAAATGGCTGTTAAAAAATCTTTCTCAAACGTAACATAATATTTTCCATCTATCATATCATCTCGAATGCCAGCACTTAACGATACTGATTTAATTGAATGAAGATTTATTTTGTTTTCAAACAATTGGTCTAGTGGTATATTGGCTTCAATTTGATTGGAAAGTTCTTTTAATTTCGATTGCGCCATTTCGTTTTTCGTTTTATTCACCACAATTTGAATAAGATTTAATAAGTTTTCTTCCTTTAAATTTCTCCCGTCTGTAGCAGCCATCATTAATGCCACTACCTCTTCCCCATTTAAACGATTCGTTCCTTTTTTGAAATCTAGTCCTACTTTCGTGATTGCTCTTACGCGAGTATCTTCTTGCAAGTCATAATCTATACCGTTAATAGATGCAATCCATGCTGAAAAGGTCTCTAAGTCGATGACCGCATAATAATCAATGGGTAAATTAAATAGGTTGGAAACGGTCGTTCTTACATTTTCTGCTCCTCCTGAACCAAAAGCATAAGCAAATAATAATTTATCGTGCACTGTAGTCCCATCATTGTTCGCTATCGGTGCATACGTTTCACGAGGAATCGACAGAACTTTCATAGCGTTTTTCTCTTTGCTATATGTAAGTAAAAGATTTAGAGGTATTCTATCGTCCTCCTGTTGTGCTTTCACCGTAATTAAAGTAGTGACAATTTGATCTTCCTGAACTGCTGTTGCATTATTGTTCCCATCTTCATGAAAGCTCCTAGGCAACATCGATGGCATAAATAAAACTAGACATAAACCTAGCACTAATAATGAAATGAGCACTGGCACAATCTTTTTTGAAGAAGGAACAAGAGACTTCTTTTGTACTCGGTGTTTCTTTTCCAACCTACGAATTTGTTCAAAAACCTTTTGTCGGTCTTCTTGCGTAAATCTTAAATCTTGATTAGAAATCTTCTGCATTTTATCTCTTAATCGTTTATCTTCCATTGAGTTCAGCCTCCTTTATCATCGACTCTAATCGTTGTTTGGCTCTTCTTAATCTCGTTTTCACTGTATTCATTGGAATATCCAATACTTCAGCAATTTCATCTGTCTTTAACGATTCGTAGTAGTAGAGATACACCACTTCCCGATACACTTTTGGAAGAGAAAAGATGGTATCCTTTAGTTCTTCATTATTGTATTTATCGATAACTGTTTTTTCTGTTGATGGGTAAATCGACTTTGCTGTTTCATGAATAAAACTTTTTACTTGTACCATTTTGAAATGCCAACTTTTTAAATAATCTTTACATTCGTTAATTGCAATACGATAGAGCCATGTCTTTATTTGGGCATCATAGCGAAACGTATCCACGTTTTTGTAGCATTTGATAAACGTATTTTGCACCATATCCTTCGCAATTTCAGTATCTTTTACATAAGAAAATGCCAATCGTACCAACTCATCACCATATTCAATCATCATTTGTTCTAATAAGAAATCTTTTTCTGTTCTGTCCATCTACTACCCTCCCTTCCTCTCTTAAATTCTGCTATTAGACGATTAGCAAATGATTATAGGTTCAATTTTTAAAAAATAGTATTTTAAAAGTTTGACTAAAAAACCTGTATTTATGAATTACACACGTAATCATAGATACAGGTTTCTACACGGCTCTTCGTCGTTTAATATGTAAGTGTTAAATAAGTTCTACTAACTCTGGATTGAATATCACTTGATGGATCCTCCAACAATCAGAGTATTCTGTAGCAATTTCGTGATTATGCAAGCAGACCCTATTCATTCCATCACAACCATCAAGACCACAACAACCATTTAATCTGCTTCTATTTGAATGGCGTTTTGAATTGATTAAATCCTTGATGTTAATAATGATAGAACCTTTTACTATATCGTAAGCTGTCTCTTGTTGAATTAAATAGGATTCTTTCTTCTTGTTCGTTTAAGAAAAGCGCAAGGCTGATTAAATATTGAACGTCCTGTTGTTAAAGAAATATTACAACAACTGCATATATATGATGTTAATGAAGTAAACTATATGATAAAAATCGAACTGATTGGGAGCTTTATTCGTTCGTTTGACCCTTCATTTAGGAAGTAAATATTTCACAATAGAAGGTATTACTAAGAAAAGAGGAGAGATACGATGTTCGATCAAGTTGGGTATTTTATTTTACAAGCTCTGTTAATTCTAACAATTTTAGTTGTTACAGTTGGAATCGCGCTTGGAGAAACGCTGATTCGAAAAAAATAACACTCCACCCAAACGGATTTAGTTGAAGTTACTTTCTTCATTACTATTCAGAACAATACTAACACAATTATCCAATAGAAAACCACCTCATCTCTAATCATCTATAGAGGTGAAGTGGTTTACTTTAGGTTTATTTTACAAACCGCATTTTAATTGTGCACCACAGTTTGTACATGTGTTACAGCCACCCATTTCTTCGACTGTGCCTTTACGACAAACTGGGCATGTGTTCCCTACATCTGAGCCGATAACTGTTGTTGACTCAAGTGCTTGGATCGTATCCACTAATACAACTGGACGTTTTGCATGCTCTTCTACTAATTCTTCTTCAAATGATAATTGATCCATATCATTTTCTTCTGCTTTTAGTGTCAGAACTTGTGAATCACGGCTACCATCAACATAGACCGTACCACCTTTAGCGCCACCTTTATAAAGGCGCTCGTACACTTTTTCAACTTGTTCGACCGTATAGCCTTTCGGTGCATTTACTGTTTTAGAAATCGACGAATCAATCCATTTTTGGATAATGCATTGCACATCCGCATGCGCCTCTGGTTTTAATTCCATTGCCGTCACAAACCATTCAGGTAACTGATCTTCAGATGCTTCTGGATGACGGTCTAAGTATTCTTGAACGATTTCTGCTTTTACTTCAATAAACTTGCCTAGACGACCAGAACGATAGTATGTGAACGAGAAGTATGGTTCTAGACCCGTTGCTACGCCTACCATTGTTCCTGTCGATCCTGTTGGCGCTACTGTTAGTAAATGCGAGTTACGTATACCTGTTGCTAAAATTTGCTCTTTAATGTGCGCTGGCATTTTTTGCATAAAGCCTGTTTCTGTAAAGGCTTTACGTAAACGTGCTGTTTCTTCCTCTGTCGCCCCTACTAGGAATGGGAAGCTGCCACGTTCTTTTGCAAGCTCTGTAGAAGCCTCGTAAGCCGTTTCTGCAATTGTTTTAAAGATTTCATCTACAAGTGCATTGCCCGCTTCTGAGCCATATTCTTTTTCACAATAAATAAGTAAATCCGCTAAGCCCATTACGCCTAAGCCAACTCGACGTTCACCAAGAGCTTGTACACGGTTTTCTTCAAGGAAATACGGCGTTGCATCGATTACGTTATCTTGCATACGAACACCAACACGAACCGTTTCACGTAATGCTTCGTAATCAACTGTTTGATTTTCTTTATTGGCAAACTGCGCTAAGTTGACAGCAGCTAAGTTACACACTGAATATGGTGCAAGTGGTTGTTCACCGCAAGGATTCGTCGCAACAACACTTTGACCATATGCTTTTGCGTTTGTCATATCGTTGGCATTGTCTATAAAGAATATCCCTGGCTCTGCCGAATATGTTGCACAGACGTTAATAAGATTCCAAAGCTCTTTTGCTTTAATCGTACGATATGTGCGTACTTTATAGCCCATCTTCTCCCATTCACGTACGTCTCCAACTTTATGCCACTCACTATTGTAAACAGCCATTTCTTCTTTTGTATATTCTTCAACCGCTGGGAAACGCAGGTCAAAATCACCATCTGCTTCAACAGCTTCCATAAATTCTTTCGTTAACGTTACAGAAATATTAGCACCCGTTAAAAACTCTGGGTTATGAACTGTGTACGTACCACCGTCACGCAATTTATTTTCTGCTTCACGAATAATGCCACTATCGAATCCGCCTAAGCCTTCGATGCCTTTATAATTCACAATGCCTTGATACATTGCTTCTTCTTGCATTGAAAGCGGCTTAAAGTTTAATTTTTCTTTTGCTAGACGAATAATCGTCTCATCTGCTGTATTTTCCATTAGGTATCGTAAAATACGTGGATTTTGCATTTTTGAAATAATAAATTCCACGATATCAGGATGCCAATCTGCCAGCATAATCATTTGTGCCCCACGCTTTTTGTTACAAAAAAGTATATTAAAATACCTTTCAGATGTGGTCATTTCTGCCACATTCTTATGCTTTCACATAAGATCAGACTATATCATCAAAGAAGGATTTGATTTTTTCATATTTTCGATTGAGTTGAATGGAGCCAAACTTATATAACTGTTGAGCAATCTTTTTCACATCATCTTTTCTAGTGATGTACAAGTCTACGCAACCTTGTTTTGGATAAAGTTTATGAACAGATAAAGCTAATTGATTATCATGTAGAAATTGTAGCAACGATAGGAGCATTTGACTATTTCCTGTAAACCCTAGTCTTCCTCGACTTGAAATATGTCCATCGGCATCAAAAAAACCTCTTAAATATGCCCACTGTAAATCTTCTCTTCCAAAGTTAACCCAACGTTCAAACCCTGTTTTTCGTGGTGTAATCCCTAATTTTATTAAATCATTACACATTTCTGTTGAATTAATTGTTAAGGCATATTTATTTTGTTCATTGGATGCTCTCCGTCGTCGAAATTTAATTGCATTCAACATATATAATTCTTTAGCGATATCTTCAAGTAGTTGTCGATCTTGCTCTGCAAGTGATAACACTAAGCGTTTAGAAGTCCCACGATCTAAAATGGTTCCATCTCCGGTTATATAGCCAACTAAATAAGCCTTATTTGCTGTATCAACTTGTTTAAAGTAGTTTTCATTATAATGGTATTTTTTATTTTTCAGCTTACCTGCTTCACCAGGTGTTCTCGGTTTAAAAAGTTCTAATTCTTTGTTCCATCTAAGAATTGTTCCTCTACCGATACTGAGCATTTTCGCAATATCTACTTGGCTCATTCCATCTTCATGTAACTCAATAATTTTTTTAATCAATCGTTCTTTGTCTCGCGCCTCGTAAGGACGTCTCCGTACATTACGATTTACTTCTTCCATGCTTACACCTCCAAAGTGGTATTAAAAGTTTAGGAAGTTTCAATAGTCGTTGAACGTTCATCTGTGTTTCCCCAGATGCTTCGCTGCTGATTGCCCAATCTTTTCTTTTTTTAAGCATTCACGTTTAACTTCACAGTTTACGTTGTAGCAAGAAAAGCTCTCAGGGTGTTCCAGCAATTCACGAGATTTTAATCCCGCCGTTTTGGTTAACGGGATCCACCCTGTTCGACAAGGTGAGTCAGTTTTGCAATGTCATCTAGCCATGATACCGATCCTGACGATTTACCGTTCACTCCACGTGCTAACGTGTTGCGGGGACGAAGTGTTGAACCATTTGTTCCTACACCTCCACCACGGCTCATAATTTCCATTACTTGCTTGCGGTGATCACTGATACCTTCACGTGAGTCCGCTACAAACGGCATTACATAGCAGTTAAAGAAAGTTACATCTGTTTCAGAACCTGCTCCATATATCACACGACCAGCTGGTACAAATTTTAATGAAACGAGTTGCTGATAAAATTTTTCAAACCATTCTTGGCGTTTTTCAGCTGTTTTTTCAACAGAAGCAAGCCCTGTTGCATTACGTTTAGCAATTTGCTCATAATAAATTTCAAGAGGCTTTTCTAGCACGTCAATTGAACGTGTAATCACACCTGTTTCCTGCTCTTTTGGATTATCTAATGCGCTACGGTAGTCTTCCTCAATCAAAATATCTGCTGTTTTTGTAGACATATCAATATGTTGAATTGTTCCTAAACCACGTGCGGGGAATTTTGGATCTGCCTTTACCGTTAATACGACGAAATCACCAGCTTTTAGCGTTTTCTTTTCCGTATCCTTAAACGAGTAGCGATCGATCATCACAAGTCTTGATACACCTTTATGTGTGATATGCATATCAGGCGTGACAGGGTGAACCTGTGGGAATTGCTCAATATCTTTGTTTAACTGTTCAATTTGTTTGTTTACATCGGGTTGATGATTTGTAAGTACCATCGTTTTGCCTCCCCTTACAATAATAAATACACAATATCATGTGCTGTTAAACACTACATATTGTGTATGTCGCTTTTAAAAAGATACTATATATAGTTTTTAAATTCAACTCTTGCAATTTCGAATAGATTGGTTACTGCTTGCCATTACAAGGTTTAAACGATGAAAAAATATTTTTCTTATACCACATTTTACTTTTTAAAGTTCCAATCATCATGCGCATATTTTTTTTCTGCCAACTCATGCACATATTTTAATTGCTCCTCAGAAAGTGTAAATGGTTTTAATTCAATTTGCAACGATTTTGCAAAACCATCTCGAAAAGCAGTTACACATTGTTCAATGGACACAGGTTCTTTGACAAGACTATTAATGGCAACTGCCTTCTCCGGTAGCTTTTTGCGCATCCGTTCTTTCGCCGCTTCACTTGAAAAATTAAAAACAGATAATAATTTATCTTCATCAAGATCAAGTAAAATTGCACCATGTTGTAAGATAACACCTTTTTGACGTGTTTGTGCACTACCCGCTATTTTTTTCCCTTCAACGACAAGTTCATACCAACTCGGCGCATCAAAACACACAGCACTTTTTGGCTGTTTCAAATCTGCCCTTTTTTCCTCTGTGTCAGGCACGCTGAAATAGGCATCCATTCCTAAATTATGAAAGCCCTGCAATATCCCTTCACTTAGTACTCGGTACGCCTCTGTTACGGATTCAGGCATATTTGGATAGCTTTCCGTAACAATGACGCTATATGTTAACTCATGTTCATGTAATACTGCTCGACCACCCGTTGGACGACGAACAAATCCTATTCCTTGTTCACGTAACGCGTCTAAATTAATATCTCTTTTCGCTTGTTGGAAATAACCAATCGACAATGTCGCTGGCTCCCACTCATAAAAACGAATAACAGGGGGAATTAAACCCTCACTATGCCAATCAAGCAATGCCTCATCTAGTGCCATATTAAAAGAGGGACTACATTTTCCTGAATTTAGAAAATACCAAGTTGTCATTATGTCATCTCCTACATCTATCAATCATTTCTAGCCACAATCTAGTTAATTTTATCAAACTCATTGGACTATCGCCAGCGCATCTTTTATAATAATAAAGAAGATAGAAAGGGGTAAGAAGAAATTGGATATACTTATCACAATTGGTGTCGTTTTAGTAGTGCTAATTGCATATATCGCTATAAATGCAATGCGACTAAAAAAAGCCGTAACCAACCTAACACAAGAACAATTTATTGAAGGCTACCGTAAAGCGCAGTTAATCGATGTGCGTGAACAAAAAGAATTTGATGCAGGTCATATCCTTGGCGCACGAAACGTTCCTTCTACAGCATTACGTCAACGTTATAAAGAAATCCGCCCAGATTTACCAGTATATTTATACTGTCAAAATACAGGCCGTAGCGCGCGTGCTGCTCTTTACCTAAAAAAACGTGGTTACAATCAAATCTACCAGCTTGAAGGCGGCTTCCGTAATTGGACTGGTAAAATTAAAACAAAAAAACAATAAGCAAAGTGAATTCAATCAGGCAATAGCGACTATTTTACATAGTCCTTTCCTCAGTGAAGTAGGATACTAGCGCTTGGTTTTTTCATAAAAAGAATCCTTTCCAAATGTTTTGGTAAAGGATTCTTTTTGCTAATATTCAGAGTTTCTTCTATATAATAGTAGTTGTCTAACGACTAACCATCTAGTTCGCTGTCACCATGTCCTTCATCATGCATCGGACAGAAAAAAGTATAACAGCGTGAAGCGATACTCGGCTCATTTTGCATCATAATCTGGTGCTGTAAATGGGCACTGTTCACCCGCTCCATATTCGCTCTAAGCTGTGCCTCTTCTTCTGCTACTTCTTCTTCCGTCCAGTCATCTTCCAACGTCTTATCAGCCAAATCAGCGATTGTTTGCGTACATTGCTTCATAAAAGCTACAATCACTGCTTTTTTCTGCGCCTCATTCCCTAATTGGTGAAGTACCCATACATAATCAGCGATCCATTCACCTGTATAGGCATAATGATTGTAGCCTTTTGCATACCACACAGCGGATTTCTGGTAATCTCCAATTCGCCCGTACAACTCTCCTAGCTCTACTTCACCGATAAAGCGTTGCTGTTCTTGTTCAATAATCGCTATCCACTTTTTAGCATTCTGAAAATCTTTGGCTAACACAAAACATTCGACAGCTTGCATCAGCCCATAGTCCTCGGTTTCATACGATTTTATAAAAAGGCGAGCAGCCTGTTCATATTTTTGTTGTGCCTTGTACAGAGTTGCTAAATTGTGCGCTACGACCGGTGATTGAAATCGGTTATATGCTTTTTCTAGCCATTGCTGTGCCGAATGATTGTCACCTCGGCGCATAGACAATTCGCCTAATAATGCATACGGGGAATACGTTTTTGGTTGCCATGCAACAGCCTGTAATGCATAGTGATATGCTTCTTCGTATTGCTCCTGTTCTTTATGGTAATCTGCTAAATTATGCGCAACAATACAATTGGGCTGTTCAGAAAATACATCTAGCAATAATAATTTTGCCTGTTCACTCTCCCCTTCTAGTGCTAACAATCGTGCTGCTTCTTTTACTCGCTCCATTCCTCCACCTCTTTTAGCTTTGTAGTTGTAAAAATAATGATAATGTATCTATTACTCTATGTCTAAAATAACTATTTTTTGTAACAAATATATCATCATGAAACCAATTCTTCTTTTTACCTGCATACTACTGAAAATTGACCCTTGTATTATTGGCTCGTCATTGGTAGGATAAATAATATCTTAAAATAAAGATTGAAGCTATGAATGCTATGGATGAAACTATAGCAGGAGCATTTCTGGAGAGAGCGCAATTAGCGTCGCCGAAGGGTTCACTATCTCAGGCAAAAGGACAGAGGAGTAAGATAAACTTTCACCATGAAAGCTATACCACACGACGAATGTTATATTGTATTTTTCACAAACTGAACTTTCGGACATGGTATTTTTATTCTGACGTTTACGAGACTAGTGTTGCTACTAGTCTCTTTTTTATTTTCCAGCTAGCGCTTCTACGCATCTTATGGGGGAATAAACTTGGAACAACATCAGTTAAAACGAGAATTAAAAAATCGCCATGTGCAACTTATTGCAATTGGCGGAACAATTGGGACTGGCTTATTTTTAGGATCAGGTAAAGCAATTGCTTTAGCAGGGCCTTCGATTATTTTGGCTTACCTCATTGTTGGGATCGCCTTATTTTTTGTCATGCGGGCACTAGGCGAACTACTATTATCAAACGCAGGCTATACATCATTTACAGATTTCGCCACAGAGTACATCGGTCCTTGGGCTGGGTATGTTACTGGTTGGACCTACTGGTTTTGTTGGATAATGACCGCGATGGCAGATATTATTGCCGTCGGTGTCTATGTACAATATTGGTTTAATATTCCGCAATGGGTACCCGCTATTGGCTGTCTCGTACTCTTATTATTTCTTAATTTATTGACAGTAAAGCTTTTTGGAGAACTCGAATTTTGGTTTGCACTGATTAAAGTTGTAACAATTGTTGCATTAATAATTATTGGATTATTCATGCTATTTACAGGCTTTCAAACAACTTCTGGCACTGTATCAGTAAACAATCTTTGGGCACATGGCGGGCTGTTCCCGAACGGTATTTATGGCTTCCTAATGGCCTTCCAAATGGTTGTTTTTGCTTTCGTAGGGGTTGAACTAGTCGGTGTTTCTGCTGCAGAAACAGCAGATCCGAAAAAAAATATTCCATCTGCAATTAATAAAATTCCACTGCGTATTTTACTATTTTATGTAGGCGCATTAACAGTCATTTTATGCATCAACCCTTGGTATGAAATGTCTGCTACAAGCAGTCCATTCGTACAAGTATTTTCATTAGCAGGTATACCTATCGCAGCAGGTATTATCAATTTTGTTGTGCTGACATCTGCGGCTTCAGCAGGCAATAGTGGTTTATTTTCTACAAGTCGTATGCTTTATAATCTTGGCCGTCACAAGCAGGCATCCGCTTCTTTTGCTAAGCTAAATAAAAATAGTGTGCCAAGTAACGCACTTGTTCTTTCAGCAATCGTTGTATCAATAGGGGCATTACTGAGCAAGCTCATGCCAGAAAACGCTTTTAGCGTCGTGACAACAATTAGTGCTATTTGTTTTATTTGGGTATGGAGTATTATTCTAATCTCGCATATTATCTATAAACGTAAAAACCGCGCCCTCCATGAAGCGTCGATTTTTAAAGCACCATTGACACCTTTTGTGAACTACTTAGTACTTGCTTTCTTCGCGTTTTTGTTAGTAATTATGTTGATTTCCGAAGCGACTAGAACAGCGCTTTTACTAACACCTATCTGGTTTATCGTTCTTTTCATTCTTTATAAAAGCAAAAATATCAACAATAGATAACAGCAATTTTATAAATTCGCGACAAATCCACAGCAAGACGCAATTACTAAGCATTGCGTCTTGTCTTTCATTATAATAGATGATTAAACCGCCTACAGTTCACCAATTAACCAACAAGTCTCTCCTCTTACAAACTTCATCTTTTCCAAAACAAACATAATTATAAAACGAAAAATAACCTACTTTTTAGAGTGATTAATAGAAAGAAAAATAGTTTAGTTTCATTTATTTATATATTGAAAATTTTCAGTTATTTCATTGTAATGTCCCTAAGAAATTTGTACCCACATGTTTTAATCGTTAATTTATGTAGTCTTGGTGCGCAAGTATGCGAACTTGATATTCAAATATCCACTATTCATACAAAGGGGCAAAAACAATGAAAATGAAAAATCTATTGATTACATTAGTTAGTGTTGTCATTGTGTTTTTCATAATAAGCTTAGTCCAAGAAAGCATTACATGGCCGTTATTACAAGTATTAATAATCATAGGTTTTATTATCAATCTATGTATGTCTTTAATTTCTAAAAAGAAAAATATACAGTAAATATCAAAGAGTGTTTCTATAGTTTTATATTTATAATCAATCATTTTGTAGTGGGTATTAAATTGAATAAACTTGGCATGACACAATGAACCCCTACAACAGAAAAAGTATTCTTAAACATGACTTCACAAGGCATATGAAATTTAAAAGCACCAGCCATCAAGTACAACTTAAATGTATTTCTTTCTATTGTTAATCAATTAAAGCTATTTAAAAAAAGTTGACTCTAGTGGGAACGTAAGCCGCAACAATCTGTCATTTACGACGGTTGCGGTTTACGTATGTGCCTGCGGACAGCGCCCTCCTGTAATGTAATTATTCACCACTATCAACATTAAAAAATCGTCATATTCCACTCATCTGCAACATGCTTTAGTAACTTTACACCTGCTACACTATTTCCAATGTCATCAATAGCTGGCCCATAAATGCCGATACCACAACCAGTTGGAAAAGGAGATTCTAAGCTTGCGTGATTGGGAACAGCCGCAACAATGGCACCAGAGACACCACTTTTAGCTGGCAAACCGATAAAAGCAGCAAACTTACCTGATGCATTATACATACCACATGTCACCATTAGGGCTTTCGCTAATTTAGCCACTTGTTTTGGAAAGAGCTGGATTTTTCGTTGTGGATGATAGCCATCATTCGCGATTACTAAGCCAATCATCGCTAAATCCGAAACATTGACTTCAATTGCACATTGCTTCAAATAAACTTCCAATGCTTCTTCAACTGGACAATCTAAAAAGCCCGAATCCATTAAATAGTAGGCTAATGATCGATTGCGATTAGCTGTTTGCCATTCAGATTGAAACACTTCTTCGTTTACCTTTAACTGTTTGCCAACCATTTGTTCTAAAAACAACAGGATTTTAGCCACTTTCTCCTGTGGCGAACTGCCATCCAGCATCGAGGACACTGTAATCGCTCCTGCATTAATCATCGGATTAAAAGGTTTGCCAGGCTGATGACTTTCAAGACGAATAATCGAATTGAACGTATCCCCAGTAGGCTCAACATCTACCCGTTCTAAAACATACGGCAACCCTCGGTCCATACAAGCTAAAATAAAGGTTACAACTTTTGAAACACTTTGGAGGGTAAATAATTCCGTTACATCTCCTCCAACGATTTGTTCACTATTCGGTCCAATAATGGAGATGGCTAGTTGTTGTGGATCTTTTTGTGCTAAAGCTGGAATATAGCTGGCACATTTCCCTTCCTTAGCAAAGGGACGGAACTGCTCAACCCACTGCCCTATCGATTGACTATCGTGATGTTCAACTTGATGATGATGTATTCGCATTGCTGTGCTCTCCTTTTCTAGTTAAAAACAGAGCCCTCATAGCTTGAACTACGAAGACTCTATTTGATTAATCTAAGTCAACCATGTAGTGTAGCGTCTGTCATAAGGTATGACAAAAGAAAATGTCTAAACAGTTACTGCTTTTCGGACTTAGTATACACAATGAATGACTTCTCAAACCTTACCTTAAATATAATACCAAATTAGCCCCTGTTAGACTAAGACAAAAATAGTATGTAAGGTTTGTCTTTCCCCTTACATACTATTTTTACAGATTACACAGAAGTCTGCTTACAGATCGCCTGCGTACATATTCTTATACAGATTTTCTAGTTTTTTAGAGAGTTTACCATAGGCTGTTTGCCAAGCTTTGCGAGCAGCTTCATTGCCATTTGTATCAGGTACATATAGCGCATGAACCTCTGCTACTTTTTTCAAGTCATTCTCTGCCTGTGTCAGCTTCGAATAATTTTTTACGACGCTTTTTTCAGAAGCAGTTAGTTTATCGTAAGCAGTGCGAATTTCCGCCACTTTTGCTTCTAAAGTCACAATATAATCGCCATTTTGGACAAGTGAATTAATGTCCTCTATTAACGTTAATGCAATATCGTTTGCTTGCTGAAGTTCTTTCTCCTTGGCGATAATTTGTTGGCGAACATTTTCACTGACTAAGCTCATTTGTTTAGATGTTAACTTCGCAAATGCTTTAATAACTGTTGTCGGATTGCTTGCAAACGACTTATCGTATTGCTTCATAAATGACTCTACCTTTTTAACATCTGCAATAGCTGCTGTTAAAATTGCCGCATTTGTTACGCGTTTTTTATCGCTGGAACTTAGTTTATTATATTGGTTCGCTAAGTTTTGAATATCCTGTATGGATACTTTATATAAATCATCCGTTTCAATTGCCGCAATATCTTGTATTAATTTTGAAATATCAGGTGCAGTCGTGTCTACTAAACGATTATTTAATAAATCCTCGTACTGAGCTTTCGCTAAATGCTGTTGATTGGCAGGCAATTTTGCATAAGCTGCTTCGACTGATTGAATTTTTTTCGTTTGCTTTGCAACATCTAGTTCTTCTCGAGCTGCTTGTACTTTTTTATGGAATGCTCTTACACCAGTAAGATCTTTTGTCGCTGTAGTTAATAAATCATAGTTCGTTACATATTTTCGTGCTGGAGATGATAATTTTTTGTATTGCTTTGTTGCCTCTTCTACTTCCGCTTCAAATTGCGTAAATGTATAACTTGTTACATTGGCGAAAGCTTGTATTTTAACTTTCAGTGCTTCAGCATCTGCCTTGTCAGTAGGTTCATTGCCATTATTCCCTACCGTTATAGTTGGAGAACTATTTAAAAATTCCTGCGCATTATAAACAAGTGATTGCTGTAAAGTCGTTAATTTATTGTATGCTTTTAGTGTATTACTGTAGCTCGTTTTCAGCTTACTTTCTGTCACGCCAGCTGTGTTGGCAAGCTTTTTGTAACCATCCATATCTTTAATCACTTTTTCAGCCGCTTTAAAGTCTTTTTGCATGATTAAAATACGGTCATAGTCGATAATTTTAGCCGCTGAATTTTTTGTTAAACTTTTATAATCTGACACTATTTTATTAATATTGTTCACATAGCCTTGCCATGTATCTGCTGTAGGCTTAATTTGATATTGCTTATCGCCAATATACGATTTAATATCCGCATTCAAACGATCGATCATATCCTGCTCTGCATTTTCCGCATTAAGCAACTTCACTTTATAGTCATTTGGCACTAAAAGCAATTGTTTATACGTTAATTTTTCATAGCTAGAGCGAATGGATTTAGCAATTGTCACCTGCTTGTTCGCTGTCGTATTCGCTGTCAATTTATCAAAAAGTTTAATAAACTGTTCTATCTTTTTCAAATCTTGCTTAGCGTCTTTAAGTATCGTTTGATTTTGTACAGCCACTTGATAATTTTTCGATAGTTTCGCAATATCAGCTTCTATTTTGTTTACCGCTAGCTGTAATGCTTCGACACTGTTAGGGGCATACTTAATAAGCGCACTATCATAGTTTAATAACGCCACAATCTCATTATTAATTCTTCTCACTTCCGCTAAATCTGCGGTATCAGATGGTTCTTTCACTAAAGCTTTAATACCACTGTACAAAGTATCATTTACGTCTAAACTACGTTGTAATAAATCAAGCTTGTCATACGACGCTTCTAGATCGCTAATATATTTCGCCAGGTCTTTTTGCTCAACTGTTTTAATATTGTCTAATTGCTTATTTAATTTGCTAATAGCCTCAACATCTGCCAATGCACGCTTTAGCACATCATAGTTCGTAATGCTTGCCTTTGCAGTAGCTGAAAGAGCTTGGTAATTCGTTTCTAATGCTTTTACATTCGCTTCAAATGATGCAAAATCTGTTACCTGATACTTGCTATCGCTTTTGCGTAAATTCGTAATGCTCGTCACAAGTGTTTCAATTGGCTGTTTCGAAACGGTCAGCACTTCTGTGAAATCAGATTCCACTCTCTTAGTACCGACTTTCGCAATTACTCTGACCGATATATCTTTTTTATTTGTTTCAAGCGCATCTTTAGGAATCGTATAGGACTCTGTATTTACTCCCGAAATAATCGTAAACACATCACCCGTTTTATAAAACCATTCATAGCTATATGTAATTTGATTACTTTGAATTACAGCACCCTTCGTATCAGTAACTTTAGCTCCGATTACTTTCACTGTGTCACCAGGTAACACATTATTTTGAGGACCGTACCCCTCAAAAGAAGGCTTCTCAATTTTTAAGGACAACTCGGGTACCACTATTGGGCTACTCGTATATTTAGTATCTGTCGTCGTCACAGCCTCCACTAGGACTGTTTTACCCTCTGCCTCTACCGGTAATTTAAATGTAGCCTCTGTTGCACTAGGAATTGGTTTATTGGAACCCCCTTCAACATAATACCACTGATAACTTTTTATGTATGTGCCAGCTGGTGCACCTTTTAAGTCGGCATTAAGCGTTACACCTACTAAAGGGTTACCTGTTATTGTAAGGGTCGTTACTTCTTCTGCCGCTGCTACAGCAGGCACAACAAATGCTGCGGGAATAGCCGCTACTGTAAAAAGATATTTTTTATTCAAAACGTGTTGACCTCCTTTTTGTTACCTACGATATATATCGGTAAATAAACAAAAATTTCCCTTATTATTGTCAAACAATCTAAAAAAGTAAATTCTACCTAATTTCCAGCGCAGTTCTAGTATTCTTTTGATTGTTACTAACTGAAGTACATACATCAAACAGGGCTCTATCCATACATATTTACAAAAGCATAAATTGACGTATAGTAAACTAACAAAGAAAGAAAAGGCATCTCAAAACTATAGAGAAACCTCTTCTTTCTTTGTTTTAATTATCATTGTCATAATATACGGGTATCTCCAAATAATAAGATTCATATCACGGGGCTACAACTATTTCCAGTTCATTTAATCCTTGTCTAAGTAACATAAAGTTTGGACGTTTGATAATCTTTGCATCTTTTTCTACTAAATTTTTTAAATGCTGTCGCAACTCGTTTGTATAAGCCTTCGTAAATGCCATAAAATCAAATGTATATTGCCATTCTACTGAATTAGAGAATTCATCAAAATTTGTAATCAGAAGATTACTTCCTACTTTTTTAAAGGTATAGACGTTGGCATTACCAAATGTATCAAGAACTTGTTCCTTGCCTGTTTGATGCAACTCAATTAATAGTTGATTGAAATCAATCACTATGGTACTGTGTATCGTTGTAAAGAAGAGTAACATTTCTTTGTTATCGTCAATCACAAATACTTCTAAATAACTATCGAGATAAAAATCAGCATGCACGTTTTTATTTTGCAGAACTGATAAATCGTCATCTTCTAAATCAAATCTAATTTTCATTGTTAGCTTACCTCTCTAAATTAAATTGCATTGGCAACCGCTTCTAAACTCTTTAAGCTTTCTTTTAATAAGATAAAGTCTGAACATTTTATAATGTTTGCATCTTTTTCTGTCAAATTTCGCAAATGTCTTCGTAACTCGTTTGTATAAGCCTTCAAAAATGCATTAAAATCAAATGTATATTGCCATGCTTCTGCATTAGTGAATACATCAAAATTGGTAATAACTATATTATTCCCCACTTTTTTAAAAGTATAGACGTTGGCATTACCAAAAGTATCAAGAACAAGTTTCTTACCTGTTTCGTATAATTCTAATAATTGTCGACTGAATGTAATAATAATTGTACTGTGTATTGTTGTGGAAAAGAGAAAAATTTCCTTATTATTTTCAAGTACAAATACTTCTAAATAACTGTCGAGATAAAAATCAGCACGGATATTCTTATTTTGCAGAACTGATAAATCGTCATCTTCTAAATCAAATCTAATTTTCATTTTTAGGCTCCCTCCTTTATTTTCTTATTACCGATGTTCCACCATTAGGATAAGATGTTTTAATAATATTATCTTTTGTGACAACTGTTGTCATCTCAGAAATACCATATTTTCTTGGGCGGTATGTGTAAATTTTCATTCCATTAGCATGCGTACTTTTTAAAGTTCCTTTTTCTAATGATTCCATAATTAAATTTTTAATCTGTGCATCACCGAGTGCTCTAGGAAATAATGTGGTCCCCCTATTTGCAGTAGTTCCCGCAACATGTCTTTTGTAAATATGTTCCCAACCCGTACGGCTATCTCCATCTAATAAAATCCCTTTAGCATTAAACTTTTGAATTTTACCTAAACCAGCAAAGGTATCAACATCCGCGGATTTCCCCGCTTTTCTCAATAGCTCGAATAATTTCCCTGATTTCACTACTTTTCCTGCTGGGAAGAGGGAAACTAACGCTACCCCTTTTTCTGTAATGCCCGCATTCGGATTAAAAATCGTTCTAACATCATCAAGTACTAAAAAGTTAATGCCTTCTTTTGCTGCATCTACAGCAAATTGACCCGCTTTTTTAAGCCAACTAACGGTAGATTTTGCCCAATCTAACGCTGTATCTACCCATGAGTTAGGTCTCACAGAAGCACGAGCCGTCAGTAACCTATTTCTTGCTTCACTCGAGATAGATACGGTGTCTTTTTGTTGTTGCATTGCAAAATTTTGAATGCTTTTGTCATTGTTTTGGTTTGATGTAGCAATTAATGGCGTAGTGCTACTAGATCTTTTCACAGTTACAAGTGTCGAATTTGGCTGATTAAAGTTCGTATTAATTGACATATAGACCTCCCAATGATTAGTATTAAAATTTACGATTATTATACAATATTGTTTTTTTCTAAAAAATCATATTTTTTTGATTTTTTTATAAATTTCAACGCATTTCCTATATCTAAATACCTTTTTGCGAAGGAATAAATATTAAATTAACGAGTATGAATATAGTTACATTCTTCACAGCTTTCGATAATTATGATGTGGAGATGTAGTCTTAAACATAAAAAAACACTTGTTGCTTATTAGGCAATCAAGTGAATGAAGCTCCGTTCTTTTTATGGATTCTACTTTATTCTTTAAGAAAACAAATTTTAATTTAAGACAATATAATTAGAAGTTGATAAAAACACTATAAGCATCTCCTATCGAACATCCACTTTCCTTATTGAAATTCCGGTAATTTTTACCAATCTCGTTCTCTTAACGCTTCTTCGATATCTATATCAATCTCAAAATATTGTAAAATTTCTTCTACTGTTATGGCAATTGAATCTCGTGCAACCGTTTCAATTTCACTATCGTGTTCATAAAACTCATCCTGTAGTTCATTGATTGCTACAGTCATTTCATCCAACTTTTCCTGTACCCCATCAAGGGTATGATTGCCCTCTTCAATAAAATGGGCTAATTTCATAATATTCTCTTTAATTTTATTTACTAAAAACGTTGGATAATACGAATCTTCGTACATATCCGACAAGTATTCGAATTTAGCATCAAGTTTTTTCACAATGGTTCCTCCTTTGATGTTGATTGTCCTATTACTTCTCACAACATATAATACCATTTTTGTTCTATCATAGAAACAACTTACATTTAACCGCTTAACAACACTATGTAAGTTCAACAAAGTCTGGACTACGTACATTACCTTCTTTAACCAATAGAACACCTTTAATTTTTTCTTTTCTGCAAGCTTTCACAAAAACTTCCAACTATCTCTTCTTTTGATTCTTTCATTCTTACTACATGGTGTCCATTTAGAGATTTTGGAATAAGAGCAATAAAATTTAAACTAATTGGTCCCTCAGGTCTGGAATTAACTAGTAGGTCATAGTCTGACCTATTATGATCTAAACAAGGAATTAAATTTAAAACATTCATTACGAAGTAAGAATCATTGGTTTCTCCTGTTTCAGTAGATTTAATAATTGCAGGAATAAACTCACAATCTGAACCTAATTTTTCTATTAGCTTTTTTAGCTTTAAGCTTACCAACTTGCCACCTACAGTTGGTAAAATATCATATTGTTCTAACTCAGAATCGAGCCTATCTACTACGTATAGTAGTTTGTCATGATGTTGAACATATGCCATACCTTTTTCCAAGTCAAATCGATTATATGGGTTCTCATCAGAATAAAAGAAATATACATCTCGTTTATAGGAAACTAATAATCTGAAATAGCTTATCTCATTCTCCCCCTTAACAATAAAGTCTAGTTTTGTATCGACTCTTTAATAAGCAGCGCTGTATAGACAATATTGACTATTCTATTCTGCATGTCCAATTTTTTCATAACGTAAGCCCTTGATTCGATTATTGTTCATTAACATAATAAAGGAATCTGTAACAAAATAGTTTGCTGACATTTTACTATCCCTGAAAATCCCTTGATCTTTTACAATCTGAAGGTCAAATGTGTAGCATTTATTTCTAACCATTTCCATTATTTCGTCTGTGGACATTTTATCAATATTTTTAATAGCTTTTATTTTATTGGTAACATTTATAAAGTAATATAGACCTCTATCTGTATTAACTGGCAAAACCTCTATTTTCTCACCATAATTCACTTCAAATATCTTTTTAAGCTCCGCATTCACAATTAATATTCCATCAAAATAACAGGATGCATCAAAATCCTCTTTCTTTCCTTTTTCTCTTAATATTTCCAATTGTAAAGGATCCCAACTACCTCCTAACTTTTGACCTTCAAAGCTTAAATAGTTAGACTTACTCCCCTGTTTGAATACAAAAAAATTAAAAACATCATAGTCACTTTTTATTTCATAAATATTCAATATTTATACACCCTCTTTTCAAATAATCAGCATTAGCAATATCTCTACTATGATATTATTCCATTTCCACTTAGGCAAGAAGCTATACCCGCCGAGTCGGGCACAATGGAGTTGATTTTGAACTATGAGAATTTTGATGGTGAAGATTTAGATGATATTGAGATTTACTGTGGTTCATTAATGGGCAATAAAGCATCTTTGTTACAAATAGAAGATTTAGGTTTAAACGATTATCAATTTTGCCTACAAATTTATGGCGGTGATTTTCCACTGAATTATCCTGTGACAAATACTCATGCAAAATCGTATTGCCATCCCATACAAAATGAGTAGCTCTACCTTCCGAACACTTCTCTATCCGCCTACCTAGAGCGGTGCATTAGATTTTTTGTACACTTGTCCTTCTTGACTCACTAAAGAATAAAAATATTCAAGAAGAAGAAGTTTCATTATTAAAGAAAACACACGTTGAAAGGATTTTTCCTCTTAACATGTGTTAAATCGTTTTAAATTAAAAATTATTAACTTACAAAAATTAGGAACATATATATTATCGATCATATGAAGAAAAATATTGAGGAACATCTTCTAATTCTATAAATTGAATTCCTTTCATTTGTTTTTCTTCACAAAGTTGCTTAAACCTTTCTGAACAAAATAGATATCTTGCTAATTTTAAGTCATTTAAGCAAAACACGTCTCTATCATTTTCTTGTAGAACAATTTTTTGATATTTTCCAACCATATAATTTATGTCAAAAACCTTATTTTCTGGAACATCTCTTTTTGTAAACTCTGACTTCTCGTAATCAACGAAATCTTCTCTATTATAGTACTTAATAAAATAATAGGGTTTCTTTACTTTAGATTTTCCCTTTGAACTAACAACTTGTAGATTTGATGTAACATACTTTTGTAAAGTATTTACTTGATTCATCAAAGTAAAAAAATCACTACTGATAATATGACCATTAAAACCCTCATAATAGTCAAATTCAATTTTATTATTAGTAATTAACCATAAATCTTTTGGCATTTCTTGTTTTTGAAAAAAGATTTTATTCCATTCATATCCCATTCCCTCATTGTATTTTGTTTCATCAAATGATTCGTGAATAACGCCCTTCAAAAAAATAGGCGACTTTACATTATCCTTAACAATCATATAATAACTCATACTATCACCCTAATCTTTGACACTTAGGATATTTCTTAGATTGCACAGTACCAAAGTGCCCCTTCTGTATTTTGTTTTTCAATTCTATTTGCAATTTTCGAATATCAGTCCTAGCCTCTTTTTCATTTATTAATCCCAGAGAGTATTGATCCGCAATATCCGTCACCCTACTCAAGACATAATCACTATACATAGGGTGTTGAGTATTATGAATCATACTAAAAGAGTTTCCTTTTAATGTGTTGGGGTTGCTAGGCATCATAATACCATTAAATGCTTCATCTCTTAATCCCCCCATACCAATAGAATCAAAGAAGGATTGATGTGTTTTCCATGTATTAGTTGTAATAACATGGTGAGCTTGATATCCTGATATTTTATCTCCAGCCTTTTTTCGATTTCCAGCAAGAATTTGGCTAGGTGCTCTTGCTAAACCAAACAAATCAATTTCTCTATTAGGATTATTTACATATCCATACAACGTAGGATTCCCACCCGCAAGCCCAATTGGGTCAACCTGCGTATAATTCCCTTGCACAGGGTCATAGTATCGGAATCGGTTATAATACAAGCCAATCTCTACATCTTCATACTGCCCTTGATACCTAAACGGAATGAAATCCTTCTCACCTGTAAACTCTTTTACTCGTCCATACACATCAAGCTCAGCCGACCAAACCTTATGACCTTGTTCATCATAGGCTTCGACGGGTGTTCCTAGATAATCACTAATAATGCTGTAGTTGCCTTTATTCGTGATTTTTGCTGAAGGGACAAATCCATCATTGAATACCCATGTAACGAGACTATCTAATGCGTCTGTCTTCGAGGCATTCTCCACCAATAACGAGATGGGTCTCGCATTAATGGATGTGAATTTTCTAAAATTCACATCCATTAGCAAAAAACAATATGGAGAAAACATAAAAAACAGAGAAATGAGAATTTGAATAAATTCAAATTCTCATTTCTCATTAATCGAAGCTAGTTATACTCCCTTATATTTCCAATTATTATCCATTAAGAAACTGAGGTAGATTTTTTACCCATTCTTCAATGGTTTTATTATATTCTTCAAAATCAGAATCGTCATTATAGTAATAATATACTGGTGACTTCGGACTTTCTTTGGCACTAAGACAAAAATAATCACCATTACCTACTTCTAGGAATGGAATAAAATTTGCATCCCACTTACCATTCTTAATCTCATAATCATAAACAAATTCTATTAAATCATTGCCATTGTTTTCTCCAGTTGATACATTTAAAATTCCCGGAAGCACATATTTAGACATTAATGTAATAAATATTTTAAAGTCCTCACTAAATTTACAGTTAAATTTATATTCTAGTGCCTCCCAATCCCGTCTAGAAGGGGGTTCAAAGACCTCCCATTCTTTGTCCAACACTTGTGATAAAATAGCCTCCACTTCATCATGAGTCATCTTAAATTACCTTCCTCTCTTTTTTATATACCCTCACCTGGTAGTATATATTCATTTCCTCGTTTTTTATAGTGGTCACTTATTTCTTTTCTCCTTTGGCTTGGTGTTAGTTTTGACTTCTGTCTATGTCTAGTGTGATTACCACCACGTCGATGAGTATATTCTTCTAATTCATCAAATACGCCACCTTCTGAAATGGGGATTTGGTTCCTATGGTGTGCCTCTATATTTCTATCTCCATGTGTCTTTTTAGTAGTTGGTCCATCTCCACGCCGCATCCTTATTACTTCTTCAATTGTTTTGGGTTCGTAACGAACAGGTGGAACAGACATAGCAGGGTCAGGATTTGGATAATTCGAAGGACTTAGCGGTTTAGTAGAATCATAACTCCTATTACTCGTTCCTCGATTTGTTTTACCACAGCTTAAACCAAATGGATCAAGCCACGTATTTGGATCACTCACATAACCATATAATGTCGGATTCCCACCCGCAAGCCCAATCGGGTCAACTTGCGTATAATTCCCTTGCACAGGGTCATAGTATCGGAATCGGTTATAATACAAGCCAATTTCTACATCTTCATACTGCCCTTGATACCTAAACGGAATGAAATCCTTCTCACCTGTAAACTCTTTTACTCGTCCATACACATCAAGCTCAGCCGACCAAACCTTATGACCTTGTTCATCATAGGCTTCGACAGGCGTTCCTAGATAATCACTAATAATACTGTAGCTACCTTTATTCGTGATTTTCGCTGAAGGGACAAAGCCATCATTGAATACCCATGTAACGAGACTGTCTAAGTCATCTGTCTGTGAGGCATTCTCCACTGAATTATCCTGTGACAAATACTCATGCAAAATCGTATTGCCATCCCACACAAAATGAGTAGCCTTACTTTCCGAACACTTCTCTATCCGTCTACCTAGTGTGTCATACTTGAACGTAACTTCTGTGAGATCTGGACGGATGACTTTTGACAACATGCCATTGCCATAGTATTCGTACTTCCATGTATCTCCATTATGTTCGATTTTCTCTACGAGATTTCCTTCTTCGTCATAGGAGAATTTGGCATCTTTTGTTTCTAGTAATCTACTGCCAGCGCCGTAAACACGGTCTTTTTTATCTTTTGCTTCATATAAATTGCCGACATCATCGACACTACGGTATAAGAAATCAAATTGGCGACTGTCTTGATTGGCCCACACGAGGTTACTAAATTCATCATAGCCGTATGTCACTTTTACACCTGTTAGCTCGTTGACCATACTGCGTAATTGATGATTGACGTCCCAATTGTAGGCATGTCTTCGCGTATCTCGGCTTTGGCTACTTACTCTATGATGTGTTGGTCTACCTGTTATATCATATTGCCATTTACTAATAACATCCCCTGGTAGGATTCGCTCAATCTCTTGACCAAGTTCATTGTACTGTATCGAGGCTGTCCACTGGGCTTGCTCGGAGCGAGACGCCGTCATTTGTAAGACATTGCCTAGTTCATTACGAGCCACATCGATTTTGGCACCGAGGCTACTTGTTATCTGTGAACGATTTCCTAACTCGTCATAGCTACTGGCAATCCAATGGTCGTTTCGCCATTCTTTGATGACTTGTCCAGATGGGTCTCGTTCTAGCTTAACGTTTACATGCTCATTTTCCGTTTCTTGTAATGCGCCGTTTTTGTCATAGCTAAATGTTTCCCACGCACCATCATAGTAGTCAGAGCGAATAATATTTCCTAGCGCATCGTATTGATACGCTGTCCAACGATTCCCTGGTCGTTGAATCCGTTGCACGATTCCTGCTAGACTTCGCTCATACATGAAGCAGAAATATGTTCAAAATGGTTTCTCGTTGTTTTGAAATCTTTTATTAATATGTAGTAAATAAATACTTAAAAAATCATTCCAATTCTTTGCAAAAAACATATGTAAAGAAAGAAGTTATAACCTCATCTTTACATATGTTTTTAGTTGATAGTTTACTTATACTAATAGTTTAACTCCTTTATCTAAATTAATAACATATTCTAGAAAAAAGACTTTATTTCAATTTACGTATTATGCTTTTGCAAAAACACCCAGATAATGGACTATAATACTAAATATCTTTATTAATAATGTAAATTATAGGAATTCCGAAATATTCATTAATTACTTAATTTTCATCTACTTTTTGTATTTCAGTCGAGATACTCCTATATAATTTCCCTAACTAGAAATCATTCCGTTCTTTTTAAGAAACAAGAACCAATCATCCTTTTCAGAGTTGGGAATAACTTTACTATAACTAGATCCAAAAACGTAATTTTTTAAAAAGAAGTCTAATTCACCTAAACAATTCTTAGAACCATCATCCACTATAAATTCATAAACATTCCCATCAAGTCTATTAATTAATAATGGTTCATACAAAATTTGACCTATAGACAACCATGATTCTTTTTCATCTTGTAAATCTGAGAGTACATATTGATTTTTTTCTAATTCACTGTAACCCCACAAATCAATATCGCCACACCGAGCTCCGTTAGTTAATCTTAAAAAGTCATAATATTTTCCTAACTTTAAAATTGTTGCTTCATTCATTTCCCCGATACCTTCATTTAATTTTCCAAATACAATACTTGAAGGATCTCTTTTTAAACCGTCTTTTAGGCAATCTATAATTGTTTTAATATCCTTATTCATTAAAAATCATCCTCACTTCACTTTTTATCTTTATGATGGGCATTTAATATTTACTTTTATTTTTGTACCAGCTTCTAAATTTCTGATTTGAGGACGTATTTGTTGAGTCCCTATATCCCAGTTAGTTTTGCTTTCTAAAAATCTTAAGTTAGATTTTGAATCTGGTCCACCAAGTTGCAATTCCCAAACATGATCTGGTTGCATCTTGTGTGCAACCCTATCTATTAACTTATCGGCAAATGCACGATTGCTATTTCCATACTGTGCCCATATTCTTTTAATCATATCTTGTCTAAATGCTTTAGTTACATTTCTATCCCTCGATACTTTTGCAACTTTATATAAAAGACCTTCTTCCCCAAGTTTTTGAAGTGTTTGAGCTTTTCTGAGAAACTCATTTTTTGGCATCCAGTCTTTATAAATTAGAGTGATTGTTACATCTAGCCCAAAAATATCCAAATATAAATTAGGATTATTTACATACCCATACAACGTAGGATTCCCACCAGCCAGTCCAATCGGGTCAACTTGCGTATAATTCCCTTGCTCTGGGTCGTAGTATCGGAATCGGTTATAATACAAGCCAATCTCTAAATCTTCATACTGCCCTTGATACCTAAATGGGATGAAATCTTTCTCACCCGTAAATTCCTTCACTCGCCCATACACATCAAGCTCAGCCGACCAAACCTTATGACCTTGTTCATCATAAGCTTCGACAGGCGTTCCTAGATAATCACTAATAATGCTGTAGTTGCCTTCACTCGTTATCTTAGCTGAAGGGACAAAGCCATCATTGAATACCCATGTAACGAGACTGTCTAAGTCATCTGTCTGCGAGGCATTCTCCACCGAATTATCCTGCGAGAAATACTCATGTAAAATCGTATTGCCATCCCATACAAAATGAGTAGCTCTACCTTCCGAACACTTCTCTATCCGCCTACCTAGTGCGTCATACTTGAAAGTAACCTCAGTATTATCTGGCTTTATGACCTTAGCCATCATGCCATTGCCATAGTATTCGTACTTCCATGTATCTCCATTATGTTCGACTTTCTCTACGAGATTTCCTTCTTCATCATAGGAGAATTTGGCATCTTTTGTTTCTAATAGTCTACTGCCAGCGCCATAAACACGGTCTTTTTTATCTTTTGTTTCATATAAATTGCCGACATCATCGACACTACGGTATAAGAAATCAAATTGACGACTATCTTGATTGGCCCATACGAGGTTACTAAATTCGTCGTAACCATACGTCACTTTTACACCCGTTAGCTCGTTGACCATACTGCGTAATTGATGATTGACATCCCAATTGTAGGCACGTCTTCGCGTATCTCGGCTTTGGCTACTTACTCTGTGATGTGTTGGTCTACCTGTGTTAAGGTATTTAACCATCTAAGAAAGTAGGAGAATACGATTTTCTAGTAAAAATAAAAAGACATGGCAGGTATTTACAATATAAGTTTTAATATTTTCAGAAGAAATTATTGAGATAAAAAGAATAAGCATATAAATCCACATTTAATGGATTTATATGCCACTTTTAAGTAATTATTGTAAATAGGGACCGACACAAATTAAATATCAATTATTGATGTCTAGTCCAAGCCTAATAAATCTTTTAAAATTTGTTATATAAATTGTTTTATTTAGCGAGAGTTAATATGTGCTACTACTTCATTTAATTCAACAAATTTTAAACCTATTAATTTTAGTTGTATGCATCTTTGCATAAATTTATCTGAACAAAATAAGAATGTACTTAACCTTAAATCCTTTAACCGATATACATCAAAATCAGTATTTTTAAAAACAATTTTTTGATATTTTTCAACAAAGACCCCTTCGGATTTAAAATTCTTATTTTTAGGTACTTCTCTAGAAGTAAATTCTGATTTTTCATAATCCACTAAAGAAATACCATCAAAATATTTAATAAAATAATAGTTTTTATTTTTCTTTACCTTTGACTTACCCTTTGTATTAACTATATTTAGTTTCGCTATCACATATTCATTTAATGACTTTGAATCTAATATTAGATTTAATAGCTGTTCTTCAACTATATGACCTAAAAAACTTTCATAATAGTCAAATTCAATCTTGCTTGTTGTAATCAACCACAACTCTTTAGGAAAATCATCTTTGTTAAAAAAATGACGATTCCAACTATATCCCATTCCTTCGTGATACATTGTTTCATCAAAATGTTCATGTATTACGCCATCTAAGAAAATAGGAGTCGTGAGTTTGTCGTTTATTATCATATAATTTTTCATATTAATTACCCCAATCTCTTGCAATTTGGATATTTTTTGGACTGAACTGTATCAAAGTGCCCCATTGAAAGTTGATTCTTTAGATTCATTTGTAATTTTCTAACTTTTCCTCTTGCCGTCTTTTTGTCTATGATCCCATTATCAAAATCTTCCGAAATGAATTTTATCTCATTTACTACATGACTGTTATATAGAGAATGATGTGTATTATGAATAAAGTTAAAGGAACTTTTTTGAAGGGTATCAGGGTTACTTGGAATCATAATACCGTTAAATGCCTCATCTCTTAATCCCCCTATCCCTATATCGTCAAAAAACGTTTTATATCGTTTCCAAACATTGGTTGGAATCACATGATGAGCTTGGTAACCAGTTGTCTTACTACCGCCTTTCTTTAAGTTACCAGCTAGAATTTGACTAGGTGCTCTTGATAATCCAAATACATCAATCCATGTATTAGTGTTTCCAACATATCCATAAAGCGTCGGATTGTTCCCAGCCAGTCCAATCGGGTCAATCTGCGTATAATTCCCTTGCTCTGGGTCATAGTATCGGAATCGGTTATAATACAAGCCAATTTCTACATCTTCATACTGCCCTTGATACCTAAACGGAATGAAATCTTTCTCACCCGTAAACTCGTTCACTCGCCCATACACATCAAGCTCAGCCGACCAAACCTTATGACCTTGTTCATCATAAGCTTCAACAGGCGTTCCTAGATAATCACTAATAATGCTGTAGTTGCCTTTATTCGTGATTTTTGCTGAAGGGACAAATCCATCATTGAATACCCATGTAACGAGACTGTCTAAGTCATCTGTCTGTGAGGCATTCTCCACTGAATTATCCTGTGACAAATACTCATGCAAAATCGTATTGCCATCCCATACAAAATGGGTAGCTCTAACTCCCGAACACTTCTCTATCCGCCTACCTAGTGCGTCATACTTGAACATAACCTCAGTATTATCTGGCTTTATGACCTTGGCCATCATGCCATTGCCATAGTACTCGTACTTCCATGTATCTCCATTATGTTCGACTTTCTCTACGAGATTTCCTTCTTCGTCATAGGAGAATTTGGCATCTTTTGTTTCTAGTAATCTACTGCCTGCGCCGTAAACACGATCTTTTTTATCCTTTGTTTCATATAGATTGCCGACATCATCGACGCTGCGGTATAAGAAATCAAATTGGCGACTGTCTTGATTGGCCCACACGAGGTTACTAAATTCATCATAGCCGTACGTCACTTTTACACCTGTTAGCTCGTTGACCATACTTCGTAATTGATGATTGACGTCCCAATTGTAGGCGCGTCTTCGTGTATCTCGGCTTTGGCTACTTACTCTGTGATGTGTTGGTCTACCTGTGATATCATACTGCCACTTGCTAATAACATCCCCTGGTAGGATTCTTTCAATCTCTTGACCGAGTTCATTGTACTGCATCGAGGCTGTCCACTGGTTTTGCTCGGAGCGAGAGGCGGTCATTTGTAAGACATTGCCTAGTTCATTGCGCGTGACATCGATTTTGGCACCAAGGCTACTTGTTATCTGTGAGCGATTGCCTAACTCGTCATAGCTACTCGCAATCCAATGGTCGTTTTGCCATTCTTTGATGACTTGTCCAGATGGGTCACGTTCTAGCTTAACGGTTATATGCTCATTTTCCGTTTCTTGTAATGCGCCGTTTTTGTCATAGCTAAATGTTTCCCACGTACCATCATAGTAGTCAGAGCGAATAATATTTCCTAGCGCATCGTGTTGATACGCTGTCCAACGATTCCCTGGTCGTTGAATCCGTTGCACGAATCCTGCTAGACTTCGCTCATACGATTTTTCTATGTCATCAAAGCCGTTTTCCTTGATAATATTACCTTTAGTATCGCGTTCAAAGGTGTACGCTTCGCCTTTTTCATTGATAACAGCGGTCAATTGCTCCTCTGTATCGTAGGTGAATTGTACTTGCTTGCCACCTTGTTTGCGAGACGTTAGGCTTCCAAGAATCGTGTAGTCAAAAGCCACTTGTGTATGGTTATCCTTTGCAAAAATAATATCATCATAGGCATTGTACTTTAGTTGAACATCGTTACCATCAGATAGATGGGCGCGCACTAGGCGATTTAAATGATCATAATGGAACTTTTCCGTGGCTCCAAGCGGATTAGTTGTACTTATGCAGTTCCCACGCCTGTCGTATGTCCATGTTGAACTTGTCCCATCTGGCAATGTGACTTGGCTTAAGTTTAGGTCAGCGTCATACGTTAAGCTTACCATATGCCCTTGCGCATTTGTCACTGTATCGATTAAACGATGCTCATTATAGGAAAATTCAGTCTTTGTACCATCTTCTAAAATCGTTGCCTGTAATGTCCCGTCTTCATTATAAATCCACTGACGACTGCCGCCCTCTGGATTAACTGCCTGAATCAATCGATCTTTGGCATCATGCTGAGAAGATAAAGTACTGCCATCTGCCAGCGTCATCGTAATTGGATTGGCCCATTCATCATAGCTGAAAGTTGTTAAGCGACCATCTTCATCTACTTCTTGCAGTAATTCAAAGTCCTCATTATAGTTATAGCTGACCTCACTACCATCTGGATACTTAATTTTCGTACAGAGGTTATCTTCATTAAAATAGTAAGTACTTGTATGCCCTAAGCTATTGGTAATTTCGTTATAGCCATCATAATAGGCAAGCTCACCTGCTAGGACATTGCCATCTCCCCATGTTTTAATAACGCGCGCACCTGTAGTTGGCCCATCGTAACGCCAGAAGAAGCTATTTTTATTGCGGTCTATTTTTTGCATCATTAAGTGATTGACATACTGGATATGTGTACTTTGTCCTAATGCATCTTGGATTTCGATTAAATCTTGAACATCATTGTAAACATAGCGCACTAACACTTCACGACTCATTTGGTTGCGTAAAGCAACTTCCGTCATTCTGCCCGCTTCATTGGTCGTAACATCTAGTATGCGCCCTACGCTATCTGTTACTTGCGATAAGAAGCCTTTTGGGTTATACGCAAATTGAATATGGTGGTCTTGCTCATTTCTTACTTCTTTTAATCGATATGTCGTCTCGGTTGTTTGTTCAAATACATAAAGCAAGCGTGTATCATGCTCAAACAAATGGTATTCCACACCTGTATTTTTCAGGGTCATTCTTTCTTTTTTATTAAAATATGGTAAATTAATTGGTAAAATTGGAAACCCTACTGCGCGGCCATCCGTCACCACAATTCCGATTAGGTCTTCTTCTTCAAATATCTCTAAGGCTAGATCGTATGTAAAGTGCATACCATGCCCGGTTAAACCAACTCGACTACTATCACTGTACCACGCACGTTCCCATGCAAGAGGGATAGGACCTGGAAGTTCAAAGTCAACACCTTCGTAGATCATACGGCCAGTAATTAAATCAACCGGTTCAAAGCCTTTTTTACAGAATTTATCACTTAAACCTTTTGTACAGTTAAATTTCTTTAATACTTGATGATTGAGTTTGGTTAACTCTGTTTTGGCCATCGCCTTCATACCATCGACAGCCTTTGACACAGCTAGCACTTCATCCATCGAAGCGATCACTTTATCGGCTGCTGTTTTCATGCTTTTTGTGCCTTTGTTAGCCAGTGCTGACACAGTATCGAGTGTTTGCGCAACTTTGGAGTAAGCGGCTTTCATCCCTTTTACTGCTTTTGAAGCATCCACTGCCTTATCTGCAGCCTTGGCGGTTTTACTAGCTGCTTCTGCTACCTTTACGGCTTTATTGGCCTTGTAGGCTGTTTTTGCAGCATCCCCAACGATTGGCACTGCACCGACTATATTCATCGCCGCGCCCATATAGTCTCCTCTTGCCAAGCTAATACCAGCGTTGGCAATATCCGCGAAAGTCCCGATACCTGGAATAAATCCAGCAACATCTAAAGCTAAACTAACGTTATCAAGCACCTTACTAAAGAAGCCTTTTTTCTCTTTTTTCTGCTCTGCTTTTTGTGGGAAGATAACATCCACTTTGGATGTAGCTTCGATTGCTTCTTCATTTAACTTCGGTGGTTGACTTTTTTTCTCTATGCCTTCTTGTTCAATCAGTGTACTAATTAACTGTGTGTCCGCTGCAAGGATTATATGGCTTTGCTCCTTTGCTGAAATGGCAATCCATTCCTCCGCTTCTACCGATAACTCGTTCATACCACTCATCTCAAGTGTCTCATCTGCCGCTAGCATAATGGTACTATTACTTTGAAATGTTACGCCTTCTCCATCATCCATCTTAAGGTCCAATACGCCATCCACTGCACTAAAGGTAATATCACCAACACCTAATGTCATATCTTTCCCCGCATTGGTTGCCAATGATTTCACGGTCGTGTCTGCCATTTTTTTCGTTTGTTTTTGCCCACCCTCCGGTGTAGCAGGTGCAACACGCACCGAGCTAATGACAATGGCATCTTGTTCCACAGCACTTGGAAAATGCAATTGGGCACGAGCACCTTTTTGCGGCATTAAATACATGACACCATTTGCATCTGCTGAATAAGCAAACCAATGTGCTTTTTCTTTCTCTTGTTTTTTATCGATATCTAAATGAATTTTGACCGTGTTTTGCGTAACATCAATGATCTTCCCTGTAAAGGCTGCCCCAATCAAATCTAAATTGCGTACTAATCGCTGACGAATACTTTTTTCTGGTTGGGCAGTATATTGAAACTTTAGTACACCCGCTTCGAGATGAATTTCCCGAACCGTAATTATATAGGATTTTCCCTTTAATTTTACTGTTGTACCCAAATCATACGCTTCTGTGCTTTCAAATTCACAAAATGTATAATCGGTTTCACTTACATCCGTACCATCGTTTTCAGTAATTAATCGATAAGTATCTATATCCATATGTAATACAGAAGGTAGATGGTCGATTGTTATACGTTTCTTACTTTCGGGTGTGCCAAACCAAAATCGTGGTCCCTTTCCTTGTAAATCAGGAAAAACAACCGCCTGTAGATTAGAAGCCATTCTTTTAATAAATGTCCAATCTGTCTCCATATATTGAATCGAGATATGACCTATTGCTTGACCGTTGGACACCTGGTCGATGTAATCCCCATGAGGATAAGCCCCCACAATGGTATCTAGTAACGCTACATAGGTCATATTCGCATCTTGAAAAGAACGTGAGCGTTTTTCAACATCCATATTGGCTGTAAACGATACTGCCTCGACATAGACATAATGCACCCCTTGCGCTGCCTGCAACTCTGCATTTTCAATTCTACCTGAAAACAAGATGTCTTGTTGTCGACCAAATTTTACAACGACTTCATCTGAATGACTGACACGTTGAATATACTTTTGTGCTTGCTCTTCCGCAATCATTCCTGTAAAGGACAGTCTTGCATGATCATTGCCTTGATGTTTTATCGTTAGTTTATTGATATGAATAAGAGGATAAGGCCACTCGAGCACAAGATCCTCGTACGTAGTTATCTTGTTGACTTCCTTTTCTCCTAGCGTTTTCATTACTTACCTCCTTTCAAACACTCTTTTTTAAAAGCCTTGTTTCGGTATTGTTAATTCCTCTTGTCCATCATGAACAATATCAATTTTTCCTCCACCTGCTGAGCATTGCGTATGACATCGGGACAATAACGCTTGCTTGCCCTCGATATTGACATTTTCCATTCCTTCCATCCAGTCGATGGAGCATGCAGGCGTACATGGTTTTTTTAATTTCAGGCACACGCCAAAGGTTGGGATGTTGTCAGGTTTACGATCGCCCACATTCAATACGGCTTTCCCTTTAATATAAACGCCATGATCCTGCGGTAAATTTAAATAATTTAGATGACTACCATGCTCACAAGAAATAATTGCTCCATGAACCACATAACTAAATTGCTCTTGTTCTGAACCTTCTGTCTCCAAATTTTCTACAACTTGAGCCATTTAATAACCTACCCTTCGTATATGTTTCAAACTACGACTTATTCTTTGATTTTTGTTTGACTCCAGATGCATCAGTATACTTTAGCAATCAACGTTTTTTAGCTTCTTTCAAGTTTTACTCGCTGCAACTGAATGCCAAGAAATGGTCGTCTTAATATACTTTCTGCCACATCTAGATTAACGATTGTAAAAGAATTTCCTTGACTATTGACTTGAAAAATATAATCTAATTCAACCTTTTTCGGGTTTATCACAAGCTCCTTGATACGTCCATCTGGATAATACGTGGTTTCATGAGAAATACAATTCTTCTTTTCAACCTCCATCAGCCAATACAAGCGCTGTGTCCCCTTTTTTACATCCGTAAAAACAATAGCTGTAAACGCTAAGTGATCCTCATATTTTGCTAACAGCTTTTTTAATTGCTCTGACACAATTGTTCGAGGCTTTTCTAAATAATCTAGATATAGCCCCTGTTCTTTTTCCACCACTTCTGCAAATACTGAAGAGCACACAAAATCATCATCAAGGTCCGTCTTCAAAGGAATAATAGGATTGATAATACTTTGGTCTTGTTGAACAATAAAGTATTCCATTTTGTCCTCCTGTAAGCTTCAAATCCAATGAATGTCTTTTACCTGGGCTTGGCTAAATTGATACTTCGCTTGATCTCGTTGAAAAAAAGTGGCGCCCTTTAAATTAGCACCAGTAAAATTAGCACCTGCCATTTGTGCAAATTCAAATTTTGCCTGTTGCAAATTCGCATTGCTGAAATCCGTACCAAGGTAGCAAGGAACTTCATTATTAGGAAACTTCAATGTTTTTCCTTGTGCATGTCTAAAATTAACACCTGCTAAATTAGCATTTCGAAAATCTGCATCTTGAATCATTGCATACGAAAAATCAACATTCGCTAATTGACAACCAATAAAATTTGTACCAATGCAAACACTTCGATGCAATGAAGCCTCTGCTAAATTACTGTCTTGGAAATTTGCATAGGAAAAGTTCATATGGCTCAAATCTTGTTGCATTAATGATAGGTTTGAAAAGTTTTCAAACCTATACGATTGGTTCGCCTCTTTCTTCTCTAACGATAACAGGATATCTTTTTCCACTTGTTGCCGTTCGTCAATCAGTGCAATATCTTCACTAAACCCTTTATATTCTCCAGCTCGGAAACGCAAGCATGTCGCGCGTTGAAAATTGATTGTAGGGACGCTTTCTTGGTGATAGCGAAAGAGATAACGTAGCAATTGGACAATATATTGATGAAACTGTATAACGGTCTGCTGCAGAATGACTCGAACGTCCGTTGTTTGAATGCTAATATATGACTTTCTTTCTTTTTCTAGTGTATTTTGTAAATCCCTCATCGCTTCACAAAGCCAATGTGCTTCATATTTTGCTGTGCATTCTACCCAATCGAAATACCATGTTTCTCCATATGCTTCCAGCAAATACGTAAACTTGTTTTCTAGTAAAGATGTTCGTAGCAATGATAGATGAATAAAAGCAACTGGGGCTAACTTACCCTGCTGTTGCTGTCTGCTAATATTCGCAAATAATTGTTCAAATGCGTGAATGATTGGTTGAAGTAAAACTTCCTTGTCTTGACGAAACTGTCGATCGACTATTGCTTGTAACCGGTTGACATGGACTACCACACATTCATCCATAAAATGCTGTAAGGCTTCTTCTCGTTTCATGCGTCTACATCCCCACTAATTTGCTCGTACTTCTGTTCCTTTAATCTCCATTTTGTCCTCCATCTTGATTGAGTTCTCTTTACATGTCATCTCAATTTTTTCATTGGCATTGATCATAATTTGCTTGGCATTAATAACGACTTTGTCTGTTGCTTTTAAGTTAATGTTTTTATCACTAATAATAGAAATACCATTATCATCCATTAACGAAATCATTAATCCACCACCAGAAATGACAATACGATCAGGAGCTAGTAGAATTTGTTTACCATGCTTCGTTCTAAGTGTTTTTACATCTGGATCAGCCATACGTACTGGGTCTTGGCGGCTATCCTCTGGAGGTGCAGCACTACCGCCCCCACCTTGACTGGTCGGATTCGTTGCTGCTAACATAGCACCCGATTGTGGTGGTGCTTTGGTCACGGAGCTAATGGCAATCCCCTCATCCTCACGGTTGCTTGGGAAATAGATTCTCACATTGTCAGATAACTCTGGCATAAAATACCACCCTGTATTATCTTCTGACGCATAGATTGTTGAATATGGAAACCAATAGGCTGTACTCTTTTCTTGCCCCTCGTCAAAATCGACATGAATGCGGATTTTATCTCCTGCCACATCAATGACTTTTCCTTGAATAGACGCGCCGATAATTGCTTGATTATACGTCGTGTGAACACTGAAACCATTCTTTGGTGTAAGCGTATAAATATGCTTCAATAAGCCATTTTTAAGCTTCGATACGATTTTATAAACATATAGTTTTTTGGCTTGGAACGTGACTTCGTTGCCGATTTTGAATAGTTGGGTCGATTCTACTTCATAATACATATAGTCACTGTCCGTTATACTATCGAGATGATTTTTACTAGAAATAAGGAAGTTGCCAATTGCCTTTTTCACACGGTAATTGATTGCATCTATTTTCTGTACAGCACCTGCTTGAAATGGTACGCCGAAGTAAAACTTTGGTGCACTATGAACTGTGTCTGGCACTAAGCCCGTATGAAATCTAGAAGCCATACGTTTTAGAAACTCCCAGTCTGTCTCTAAATATTGCATTGTAAAGCTACCAATACTAGCACCCTTTGTGACATGATCCATAAAGTCGGCACCTGGTTGGTCGGCAATACATTCATTGATTAATTCTGTATATGGCATCTTAGCATGTTGGTACGTTTGGTTTTTTTTCTTCACATCTAATACATACGTATGTGAAACTGCCTTCACCTCCAAATAATACGTACCCAGCACCGATTTCACTTGTACATCTAATGCTAATCCATTAAAAATAGGCGATTGGCCATTACTGCCGATTTGCAATACTTCGATAGCTGTTTCAGCGTCAGTCATGTAAACGTAGGAGTCTTCAAGTTCATCTGGTATAATGCCTGTTAAATGTAATACCGCATGTTCATTCATTTGTTGTGTGATTTCGATTTCGCTGACGCGGATATTATAGGGCATCACAATTAAATCTTTATACGTCATTGCTGTTTCCTTGTTAACTCGCTCCATCAAACAACACCTTCTCCATCCAATGATTTGTTTTCGATTGAGATTAATTCCAACATGCCATAAGCAATCGGTTGCCATATATCCATTTCTTTTTTCAAGCAATTAACTGAACCCGTAGCCACATGGCCATCTATTATAAATAAAAACATTAAATTATAAATCTTGTTATCGAGTGCCTTCGAAATAAAATCAAAATAACCAATTTGTAGACCGTTCACTTCTTTCATGCCGATATCGAACATTTCAGCACCTGGCTGGAACTTTTGCACGATATTCATCATCGCTTCAGTAAAATCTTCTAACTCTTCTTCTTTTAATTGTTGTTCCATTAGTTTCATCGTGACGTTAATGGACGTGCTATCACTTGTGTAAATGTAATCCGGTCTACGGCTTGATGGATATTTAATATTCATTAAGTCCGATTCCATCTCTTCAAATGCTACAGGCATATACATTTGTATTTGATTCTCGTAAAAGCCAATCTGTGCAAATTCAATTGTTTCATCTTCAATTGTTAGCTGGCCATTTTGAATGGCTTTCACAATGTCCGTATGTAACAATTGCTTTTCAATGTTCTCTGTTCGTTTTTTCTGCCTTGCATGCTTGGTCATCTCAATTACTTCTTCATCCATATAACTCATTTTTTCGCCCTCCTTTGTTAAAAAGTCTTTTAGTATGCTTAGACCTGTCTTTTATTTTTCTTATAGCTAGTGTTGGTATAATACGACTTGCTTTGTGATGAAATCGTTAAAACATGCTCTTCTCTATTAATCTTGTTTTCTTAGCACATCACTACCTAATCCACAATCATACGTTTTGGGCGACCTTGACTGAGTCCCTTCATACGGCTGCCACCCTTTACGTCCATTAAAATACGATTTAAATACTTATGAATTTGACTATTACTTAACGTTTGATAGTCTAGCTCTAGCCTATTGCAAATATAGAAATCAATCGCATCTCGTTGCACTCTCTCCTGATTTAAACACTCTAAGGCAAAGGCTATATCATATGGATTGGTTGGGCGATATTTTAAAAGCTCTCGTGCAAAATATTGCAATATAAGTGGGTGGTAGGTGCTTTTTTGTATGCCAGCATAATGACAATGATGATAGTTTACTGTGTTATATTCAGTTGCAAAGTCGAGAAAGTCGATATGCTGTGAGCGCAGTTTGGCTCCTAATTTTAATTTAAAGCGTGCTAATTCTAGTTCATTTTGTGCAAGATCAACGGAATCATCTAAAATAATTTCTGTTGTGTAATGGGTATAATCAAGGTTATTCACTGCTTCAGGAAATCGTACTTTTAATATCGTTTCGTGCCCTGTAGCTTCATAAGGAAGCTCATAGCTACTATGTAGCATATATAGCCTTCCATTATGCTTAATAATGCCTTTTGTAATAATGAGTTGTGAATCTGCTACAATAATATGGACACCCGCAATAATGCCATTCGAGTAATCTTGGAAATACAGATCTAAAAACTCTCTTGGGTAATCTCGTAAATTCTCCAACATTTCTCGCTTTAAAATACGACCTTTTTGAAAATGTGGATATTGATTGGCAAACAAGCTGTCACCCACCTCTTTTCTTGTTTTCACTTTTGAGTGCTTACTTTAAGCCGTCGAAGAAATCTAATTCGGATAACTCCGTTTCAAACGCAAAGAATGCTTTATTGCCAACAAAAAGTTGCTCTTCTCTTCTCGCTACAGGAACGACATGGAAACCCCAGTGATCTTCTGCGGCAAATACAAAGAACTTCACTTCGCCATTTGTAATGGAATCCGTCTCATCTTGAGGAATTTTATCTTGATATTGCGCTGCGATATTTTCATATAGAGTCGGCGTAAAGTCTTCTTTACGGTTTATATAAATATATTTATATGGCGTTTGGTTATCGCTACCCGTTAGGAAGAATTCAACTTCCGTCACACCCCAAGGTCGAGAAATGCTGCCATGAATTTGGTTCAGTCGTTCTAAACTGCTTATCAGTAATTTTTCTTGGCGGTTATGTGTAAAAGCACTAACAGCATAAGGCACAACAGGCGCATGGTTCGTGACATTCGTTTCAATCATACCTATCTTTTTGGCATTTAAGTAACGCAGTGCGCCTCTTAAACACGATAATTTTAGTTCAGGTACTTTCCCGACGTTGTCAGCCTTTTGCCTAAATTCAATACTTCGTCCAGGTACAAATTCCTTTAATGCCTCACGAAAAGCATCAATTTTACACGATTGGCCTGTTAACTTAATAATTGAATATTCGCTAAGTTGTCCATTTTCATAAAACTCTTCCAAAAACTCTCGTACAATATCATATATATCAGCCTTAATAAGATGGTTAATTTCCTTAATATTAAAAAATACGTTCGGATAATCATACACATCTTTGAATTGATTGTTTTCTACTAAAGATAGACACCATCGGTCAACAGCAGTTACGTTCAAATCGCTCTCCTGCTGTAAATCTTTTTCCGAATAAAAACGACTTCGTAAAATGCCTGTTTTTCGGAAAAACTCCTTCTTCATTTCCTCAGCCATTTCCCATAAGAAATAATAATTATTGCGCACGCGCAAATACTCATCACGTGTACGATTTTCATATTCTTTAAAACGCGTAGGAATAATGTCTTCTGCTTCGCGAAAGGCCTTTTCAAATTGTTCATAGACCGCTTCCACACCATAATCGTCGACATAGCGATAGATATCCTTGCCAGGTATATCAATTAAAGTATCAATATCGTAGACGCTTGTGCCACGACTATAATAATTGCTAAAGACAATTTTCATAAATTGAAAAATTCGATAGGTAATATTATTACCGCCAAAATTTGTATCTCCATTTTCGTACGTTGTATGGATATCAATTTTATAAGAAATATGTCCATCCTCTATTGCAAATTGACAAGACGATAAATCGGTCGTACCACCTCCACAATCAATTACGAGTGCTTTATACTTTTTTCCATCCATAAAGCTATTATTCTCGATTTGATTAGCAATTGTATTATAGAGTACGGCCATTCCTTCATCGAGTGCATGCTCAGTTTCAATTTGATATTCTGGCAATATGGCGTGGAACATATCTAAAAATTGTGTCTTTAGTTTCACTGGACTGGAAATATGCAAATGCTTAAAGCGACATTTAAATTGATGCTCCGCCATGCGTATTATATATAACAAAAATTCCCTTATAATTTGACTACGAGGAACAATGGCTGTATTGCCGTTTGCATCCATTACTTCTTCTAATTTTGTATAATTACTTACCCATCGTTTAATCCCTTGAAACTTTGTGGCAAGAGAGGTATAGCTGTTTTTTTTCATCATCTTTAAAGCATCATAACCGACATGATAGTTTATTTGATCTGGATTCGAACAATCTGCCACACTCATCACAGTCGGTACTACTTCAATCCATTCGTTTTGATGGAGAGAATCAGGAAAAGCAACAAAATTTATGGTATTTAAGTGAATTCTTTTATTGAGCAAATCGTGACTACATGGCGAGGACACATAATCACTATCTAAATAGACTCCTGCCGTCGTATTAGTCGTTCCAAAGTCGATTGCAAGAATGGCTGTAGTTGTTTCAAGTTCTTTAATTTCTAAATCTGGTATAGGTACCTTATAATAATGGAGATTAGTAGGTGGTAGCGGATGTTCTTGATAATATGTTTTGTACATATACTCTGAATCTTGTTTTCTTAAAAAAATAAAGCTGTAATTTTTGTTTTTCGTTTGTCTAATGCCAATTGCTTGATCTGCAGCTAGAAAATAACGATTTGGATATTGGTCATCCTTGCGTAAATTCAGGAGACCACATAGCTCAAGCTGCTCATTCACTAGCAACACATTGGACTCTGTAAGAAATCCACCTGTTTCTACGAGATACTGATCAGGCTTATCGATTTTCATGCCGTTATATAAACTCATCTTTGCAGGAATTTTAATTTCTCCATTATCAGAAAGAGGCGTCTTTAAATATGTTTGCATCGTTGCTTCAACTCGTTCAAAACCCCCATCCTTCCGCTCTTTTATAAGAAGGGTTTCTTCAGCACCACGATAACGTAATATCGTTTCGATGAGTTGATCTCTTGTAAGAGTATTCATAAGACCTGTAACCAACTTTTCCTTGTAGCAAATATTTCGAAGTTGGAAAGTTGTCATCTCCATTAACTCAACCCGTGTAAATGTCATATACTTCTTTTCTGTGTAACGATTATTCGCATACAGCTTATACGAATATTTATTCATCCTGCATCCTCCTCCGCTAAAAGATCAATAAAGGGCTATTTGATCTAGCTTCATGGTCTCCTCTGTACCGATTATGCCAAAGTGATATTCCCAATAAACCTCCATATGGAAACTTACTGGCAAAAACAGTTCTTGAATAAGCTGCACTTTGCTATCATTGCGTTCAGTCTTTTTTTGAGCAATGTATAACAGTAGCTCATCGTGTTCCTCTGATCTAACATAAATAACACAGTGCTTAAAGAGCTTTTTGAGTGTATCTTTTAACAGATAAATAGCATCTCCTGTTTGATATAACCTTAAAAGATTGAGTACTACTATTTCTTGTTCCTTTTTCGTCAAAGCATATAAATTGTCCCGTACTCGTTCTCCGAATACGTTCATTTCCATTTCTTTCAATATAAATCGAACATAATATTCTCTCTTATTCATACCTTGCATGCGATCAATATCGGCTAGAAAATGAAGGACGATATCGAGTAAGTATTCTCTTAATTCCAAATCTGTTAAATTGTCAGGATGAAATAGGTCTTTAAATATTTCATCAAAGCGATAATATGGATTGATTTCCATATGTTGCACTACATCTTGTGTATTTAATAATGGTGGACTTAATTCCATATATGGTGAGAATGTTTTAGCCAGCATAAATTGAATATCCTTTTTACTAAAACCCTTCTCTTCTGCACTAATAAGAAAATCCCAAATATAGTTCATAGCCATGTACCTTCGCATTTATATTCAAAGAACTGCCTTTGTACTTCGGCCACTAGAAAGCTTAAGATGTCGTTTGAAATAAAATTTTTGGCCTCTTTCGCTTTAAATTCCAACAACATCGTTTTTTTGTTACTGTGCTCGCCTAACATATTTATTAAAAAAGGATTGGCTGCATAGCTAAAACTTTTGCCTTGGAATGCCTCCATAATTTTTATGTCAACAAGTTCTAGTTTTTCTGCTATTTCAAATGAATTAACAAGGCGAATTATTTCTCCTTTTGTTTTCACATTTACGCTATACTTACTAGCAAATTTATGCATAAAACGATCCATTCTGCGATTAGACAGTAGCTCGTAATGTAACTTGCCAATCTTTTCTTTTTCCAATTGTGCTATTTTTAATAATTGCCAACTTCCCGATTTATCTTGCGGAGATACGACCGTCAATTCACTTTCGGAGCGCTTAACATATCTAACATTGTTTTCATCACTTTCAATGAGATAGCCATGCTGGTTTCCCATTTTTCGAAGCGAAAGGACATGTTCGTAATTCACTTTATCAATTGCAGGTATTGGAAATCCTACATTTTTTACTTCGTGCCTTTGAATGTTCCACAATGGTACCATGTTCAGGTGTTTCATTTGTTCAAACTCTTGTAAATCAATGGTTATGTTAATAATCTCCGTATCCTCGTTGAAAGTCGGACATTCAACTAACACAACATCAAAAAACTTGTGAGCAAAGGGATGATTGATTGTTTTCCACGGTAACCCATTCATATGAAATATAGGATATAATTTTTCAATTTCATCTAAATACATTGTATTTTTTTGCAAACGCACCTTAACCTCTACAGATCCATCTGTCGTTAATAGTGTTCCTGTAAAAAGTCTTTGTTCTGTAATAAATTGATTAAGTTGCCATGTATCACATTGTAAGAACAAAGTAAGAAGGACTGTTTTTTTATGTTCATTTAGTGAATCGAGCAATGTTGCCGCATCGATTGGCTGCTTATCAAGATCAGATGGGAGCATCGGGAATAAGCAATCATGAATTGGATCGACATCTTCTTTTGCACAAAGTGTGACATAAATATCGTACTTATTTTCCAAATCATCGATTTCATTGAATATCCGTTCCTCTAGCCTTTTATTCATTTCTTCTTGATAGTCTATTAAATTGACAAATACGCCACTAACAATATCTTTTAACAGTTGCCGTTGCTCTAAATTTTCAACTTTACGTAACCGTTCAAACATGAGCTCTTTCATCACGTTACTTTCCTTCTTTCATCATCTCCATATTTGAAGGCTCTTCAGCGCCTGTTGCTTCATCCATCGATGGGGTTGCAGTGTCAGCTGCTTGTCCTTGAGGAACTGGGTTTAATTTATCATTTGCATTCATAATTTTTCGCTCTAGTCCTAAAACCTTTGCAAGTAACTCTGTTTCCTGATAAATTTCCTGAGCCAATGTGTAAGATTCAATCGCTTTCCCGTAATCTAAACGCGCATAGCTTTGGTCTCCACTCTTTTCTAAACCTTCAGCTTGTAATTGTTTCTGAGCCTTCTTTAGTTCAGCTATTTTTTCTTCTGTTTCTTCAATTTTTGTCTTGATTTGCTCTTCACCAGTAAAAGCAACAGCTAGCGCTTTCTTTCTTGCTTTTTGATAGATATCTAAGGCACCATTATAATCTTCAGCCTCAAATCGAAAATCCCCATCCTTGATAGCTTCCACAATTTGTACGATGGAATCCATATTCGCAATTCTTTCTTCAATGACTTCTTTTCCAAAACCTTTTATAAGTTTTCCTTCTTTATTGGCTTTTTCATAATGTTCCATTGCTTCAGAAAATTGCCCTTCTTCAGATGCCTTATCTCCATTTATGATGAGTTGTGTTACTCTTAATTTTTTCGCAAGCAAATTTCTATGTACGGGGTCTTTTAATTTTTTCGCAGCATTTCTACCTTCACTATATTCCAGTAAAGCATCCGCATAATTCCCATCTTGGAAATTCAAGTTTCCTGTCTTTTCATGCTCTTTCATCTCTACTGTTAATTCTGCTAATTTTTTTGCTTGTTTTGCTTGATAGTAAATCGTACTACCCCCAACAATTAATGTTACAATAAGCGCAGCAGCAATCATTTTGATGTATTTCATTTTTTTCTTGTTTGTTTCTTGATAAACTTTATTAGCAAATATCGCTGCCATTGTATAGTTATTGACAACTTTGCGTTGCCTACTTAATAGTACTTCTTCTAATAATTCAGTATATTGCTCCGGATCCTTTATACTTTCCAACGCATCAGCCATTTCAATTTCACTAACTTCTTCCCAAAATCCAGCTGTGCATAGTAGCAACACATCGCCATCCATAAGTTTCATCTTTTTCGAAATATACGGTTGGAAATTTGATGGTTTACCAAGATAATTGAGTAAATTATTTCTTTCTTCATGATGGCTGATATCGAGAGAACGGTTTCTATCATTCACTAGTTCATCTGCTAAACTTTGATCATTGCTTTTATAAGTCACGATGCCATTTCGAAAGTGATAAAGTCGGGAGTTTCCTGCTACGGCATAGATCATTTTAGAGTAATCCGAGACGACCATGATAATGCTTGCTTTTAACCTTACCCTTAAGCTTTGGGCCTGAAGAACAGCTTGGGCATTTTTTATATACTTTTTTATTCTCTTTCTAGACATCGATGGTTTTTCCATAAACTTTTCCAGAATGCCTTTTACTGCTAATTCTGCACTATTGATTTCTTGATCAGAATCTAGCCCTTTCACTGCTACCCAGCAAGCAACATCATCCAGCTCCGCATAAGCAAAGTAATCTTTATTTTGCATAAATGAACCCGCTTCGGATAGAAAGCTTGTTTTGAAGTCGCTGTTTTCCTTTCTCATCATTCTCCTCCTTCTTCACTAACCTAATCAGATGCACATCTTAACAATCATTAAGCCCATGTCTTCTCTAATATCACAATGGTTGCATTGTCTTGATTTTTTAAACGTTTTTGTTCGACAGCTTTGATTATATTTTGAGCAATATCATAGGGAGGAGCGTGCTGAGAAAGGATTCTTTCCATTTCTACTTCTGTTAAGGTATCGTAGACGCCATCGCTAAATAGACAGACCTTATCCCCTCTTTTTAGCTGAATCGGTTTATTTCCAGTATCTAAATTTTTAAATCCCTCATATCCTAGATAGTTAATAAGTCTCTTTTTAAGTGGGTTTTCTTGAACTTCTAGTTGAGAAATTTCTCCTGAAATATAACGTTCTTTTAATACAGATTCAAAAATATGTTTTTGATTAATTGCTATAAATTCTCCATTTCGAAATAGCGTAATAACACTATCTCCAACAGCTCCCCAATGTAGGAAACCTTCCTTATCAATTACTGCAGCTACTAAAGTGGTTCCCCCATTAGAACCATTTAAATTTTCTACAATCATGCGATTACTTGTTAAGGCGGTTTCTTTAAAATAAGATTGTATATTTGCTATACTTTTTTGCTTCATAAACTCTTGAATAAATGTGGTAACTGCGATTGTACTTGCCATTCTGCCGTTGGCTAATCCGCTAATGCCGTCTGCAAGAACTGCCATCGTACCAACTTTTGTTTCAACTGTAGAGAAATAATCATCTTGTTCGGCTCGTCTGCCAATAGTTTGACCATTTCCTATTTCTATCTTACCGTGCTCTCCTTTATGCATAAGAAGCTTGCGTAGGATGAGCAAAGCAATGATGACGACGATGAAACTAAGTACAATTATGTAAGATAGTAGTGTCTGATCCATGTCTCATCATTCCTCGCCTTGGTTGTTTTCCCATTCGAAGTGAACACCACATAGGGGAATAAATAAAAACATACTTCTTCCTAATTGAATAACATCGTAGGCCGCTAACTCTGTTGGTGTATAAACTGCTTCATTATTTAAATAAGCCAAGCCAGATGCATCTCCTGGAAGAAGATAGAAATTTCTTTTTTTAGGATCGTATACTATAACTGCATGATTACGTTTGGAAATGCTATTATCACCGATTATTCGTATATGCATATCTTCTGCTCGCCCAATGAAATTTTTCTCAGACAAAATTCGATAGTCACGACCCATTGGTGGCCCTTCAATACAAACTAACCATCCAGTTACAGGGTCAATCCCGTCCATTTCTCCTAGATAGGGCATCGTTTTATCATCTACTTCTGCCACTGCTGTTGCTGTAGTAGTTCTAGGCTCCTGTTCAACCGTTACATTACAATAAGGACAAACATTTCTATGTCTTCTTGAACTAAACATGTGACCATTTGTACATCTAATCAAACTCATATCATTAACCTCCATCTTCATCTTGGCAACAAATCTAGCAACTTTTTATTTTGCTAAAATTCGTGTATTTGCTATGTATATAATATCGCCACTATTTAAGCGATAAGGATTTTCCTGTTTTAAACTACTTTTTACACGTTTGTGTGCTTTTTTTATACCGACACCATTTACAGAGTCTATGTCTTCTATGTACCACATACCAGATACACAATTTAAAACAGCATGTTCATAATTAATAAGCGATTCATATTCCGTGCCAGTTAAATCAATATCTACCTCTTGTTCACTAGAGCTTTTGCCAATCAACATGGAGGTTTTATCATTTAACAACCATTCTTCTACTTCCGCTCCACGTTCATTGAGCAATACAATTTTCTGAATATTTGTATCTGTATACTCATACATTGTCTCTTTTGCTTCGTATTTGATTAATCCATAAGCAATGATAATTATTGCCAGCATCGACCCAATAATAATTTTCAATAGAAAGTCCTGATTCATCACAAATACATATAAAATAAAAAAGAAGGCGATGATTACGATGATAATATCGATAATTTTTATCATCATTTGTCTATTTGCATTGTACGTGTTTACTTCTACAGTATTTTTCATATTATTCACGATAGCATTCTCCTCCTCGCTAATTTGTTTTATTTATTAAAAAATCGTTCGAATAAATCAGTTGTATCTAAAGGGTTTTTCTTTGCTGTTTTATGCAGTGTGGATGATGTTTCTTTCGTTTTTGGATTAAATCCAAAAAAATGTTCGAAATTTTTCTCAATATCATTCATATTAAATGCTTGTTGATGGGTAGTTGTTTGAGCTTTTGTTTTTGTCGAATGTTCATAGCTATGATCACTGTTTTTTGTCGTTCCATTCAGGCGAGCATCGTAGGCCTCTCTAGTAGACGTATCTTTCAATACTTTGTAAGCTTCTTGTACTTCTAAAAAAATTTTTTCGGACTCTTTATTGCCTCCACTTACGTCAGGATGATGCTTTTTGGATAATTTTCTGTATGCGAGCTTAATTTGATCTTGGGTGGCTTGTCTGCTGACGCCTAAAATTTCATAATGATTTTTCACTATTTTTCATCCCCTGTATTAGGATTATTCAAAATTATCTAAGGAACTATATAGTCCCTTAGATAATAGTGTGTTCTATCAAACTTCTACATTAAACAGCATAGCCGCCTTCGATTTTCGCTAAATCTGTTTTATCTTTCTTCTGCTTAATGAATAAGAAGAATTCACCAATACCTTCTGTGTCGCCATATCTTTCTGTATAGTCAACAACAAACGCATTTGGGAAGTGAATTTTTCGTACAACTTGATCAGCTGAGATAACTTCAAGTGTTACTTTACGGTAACAGTCCGACTTTTCAGCAGGTACTAATGACCATAATCCTAATTTCATCGTATCATCTGAATTATCACCATCTGTTGCTGTTAGGATTTTACCCTTTACTTTTAAAGTTGCACCCACATCTGTTGAGCGAGCGTTAGAGTCATTCGGTGTATCTGTTTCATACTCGACAGTCATAATGCTCTCTAATCCTAATTCAATTGCCTCTGAACCTTCTACTTTTAATACAAAACCCATTCTTATTCCCTCCTAATAGTTGTTGAATTCACTCTTTAAATCGTGCTTGATAAAATTGACCATATTTCTAGCTGACTTCATTTCTCGTATCGTTTTGCAAGAACGTAACGAGAAATATGTAAGGATTTTATCAAGCCCGTCATTTGAGTAAATTCATATTTATGTTAAAAGATTTGCTTAAATAACAAATCTTAAACATACGATTTAAACAATCGATGTCTGTAGTTTCTTCATGTTCGGTTTTTATGCTTTAACAGCACTTGTCCCTTTAGTAATCATGACTTCAAGATTTTTCACATTACCGTTAAATACAAGGTCGATTTGACATAAGCTTGTTTTCTCATCAATGATGTAGCCAATATCATCTCCATCATGAATGATCGAGTTTACATGCCCTTTATCATTTAGCCACTTACTTTTTTGACTACTTGGATTATTACTAAAGAAGCGAACGATATTCTCGTGCTTAAAGTCACCTGATTGGAATCTTAGAATTCTTTCAATATACGTACTAACTTGTGTTTTGTAGATTGAGTCGAATCCATCTTCTTCCATCGCCAAGCTTCTAGCTTTATATACTGTAATACGTTTAATATCTTTATCCTGCAGTTGTGCATTTTCAGATGAGAATACAAATCCAAAGCTTCTGCTATTAATCGCATCTTTAATATTATTTGTAAATCCAGATATTTCTTTCGCCATCGTAGTCACAGCACGTAATGAGTTGTCACCTGCTTCAATGTCAAAACGAACCCCCGGATAATTTCTCTTCACATTTCTAAATGATTCTTTTAAATACTCTGGACATTGATAAGCGGACACAATTCCTGCTGCTACATAGCTTGCGCCTACATATACACCCTCGATCCAAAGTTTTAAAATATCTTCTTTTTCTTTTGATAGTCGCGCACCATTCTCCGTTGTCTGCATTCTTGTATCAATGACAACTCCAGACTTATCTTTCGGAATTATAGTAAAGTTTGGCAAGCAAGGGATTGCAAATTCACTATAATCTTTGCGAACGAGCACCGAACATTTATCGATTAAACGGTCAATACCTGCCGTAGCGATACCATTAAACGTTGTCTCTTCTTCAGCCATAAAATTAAAGAATATTTGGACTTTATAATCTTTGACTGTATCCAGAAGACTAGATAAAGATTCCATCGTGTTGCCTTCCTGCTTTGCAACTTTTTCATTTCCTTTAAATCGAGATCTAGTCACTTTCATCTTTCCAGAAGCTTCAAGTTCAAGTGATGGGACGATTCCATACCATACTGTATCCGTAAAATCATTTTTCGAGTTGACAGTATTTAAATACGTGCGCAATCTTGGCAAATTATTACTTTTAACAAGCATATCTAGTTTTGTATTTGTAACTAATAGCGAAGGTTGCATCCCTTTATTTTTAGTTGCATATTGGTCAAAGTACATTTTGACTCCCAGTAGCTTTTCAACTAATGGCTTTACTGTCTTTACAAATTCATCCTTAGCATCCTTATAGAATTCTAGGTATGTATTGTAATTTTGTACTTCTGTTTCAACATCAAAATCCGCTTTCACTGATGGTAAAGGGGAAAATGTTCTTACGACTAAATCCTTTACATAAGAAGATGGGGATTCTGTGATTGCTTCATAGTCTTCTTCGAAAACAGTACTTAAACCATAATTACTATTTTCTTCAATAACCATCAGCTCTGATGAATTCGTTTGAGGTGCTTCAATAATTTTTAATTCACCCGTGTCCCCAATAGTAAGTGTTCCAATTTGTAACTTTTCGGACTCATTTTCCTCCTGATTAGCACCTAGCAAAAGTCTTGTTTTAATATCTTCAATTGCTAATGGCAACATGGCCATAACATTGTTATAGTTTCTGCTGGCAACCTCGAACATCAGATTTAACTTATCTCCAGTGTCTAGCTTCTTCGGATCACCATCGTCTAACTTGTCATATTCACCATACAAGTAATGAATTTCTTTTCTTACTTGGCGTATATCATCCATTACTTTTTTAGGAGAAATCATGTCTAATAGATTTTCAAATTTAAAATCTACATTCGTAATTCCTTGGCTTCGTTTCGTATCAATAAGGGTGAAAAGCATTTTCAAAAAATCATTGTTTTGATCAATCGCGATTTCAGAAATGCAATCGTCTTGAATGCCTTCTGGTTTTTTTAGCGTATACATTACTTTTTGATTAGCAGCATTGTAGAATGAATAAACCGTTGGAGAGAATTTATCTAAAAATTCATCGAAGCTTTTTACAAGTAGATATTGATTTATTTCTTTGATTTTCTCATCGCTTAGACTATCAATTCCTTTAACATCCCCAACAAGTGTAATTAAATCTAACTTTTCCGGATTAATTTCCTCAAAGAGCATCGTTCTGTTTGTTTGATTAATAATCTCCATTTTTTCGGCTGTAATGTACAGCCATCCCTCCCTTAATAATGGATTAAATAAGCATAGTCATTAGTGAAGTCATTAAAAATCTTTAAAAATTCCTATTTAAAACTTTTTAGTTATTTTATGTAAATAATTAGGCGTTAGAATCCCTTTTATTTTAGATTTTTAATGCATCATCAAGCATAGTTTAAATTCGTATATGGTATAGATAATCTATAGTACCTGATGTTTAAAATATGTACTGTCTACTTCACTGATGAGTAAAATGGCTTCACTAAAATTCCGTTAAATGAACCCTTCACTAATAACAATTTGTATCACAAAGTAACTATACAATATCTTATTTTATTGTCAATATTTACATTGGTACTTTTTTCTATTAATGTACTGTTATTAGTAATTTTTAACCAAAAGAAAAAAGCACAATTTAAACTTACTAAATTTTTAAAAAACACTGATATATCAATAAAAAAACAGCCTATGGATTCATTATAAAAATTCCAAAAGCTGTTTCATATTTATAATTATGTAAATAAAAAATGATTAATAAGGATTAAAATTGATATCCAGGTGGCTATTTATTATTATATCACGCTAAGTAATTTTGCATTTTTTGTTTAAATTTCTCAATTAGTATAGCTATTTCCACCCATTTCAGTGAGGAGCACCGTTTTTTTGGCTCGACTATTAGGCACCACTTAATGATTTTCGCCATTACTATACTCACATTTTTATTATAGTTCCTTATATTCACCAGCTGGTCATCAATCACTCTTTGCGAAATATCTAGTGGCACAATATTTGTCATTGAATAGTATATAGTAGCAGCTAGGCTAAAAATATCTGTATAGATTCCTTGTTCAGATTGATTTGAGTACTGCTCGATTGGTGAATATCCTGCAGTTGTATATATAGTAGGATTAATAGTTGTTTCATAGTAAATTGCCGAGCCAAAGTCGAGTAAACGAGGACTGCCTTCCTTATCAATAATAATGTTATTAGGTTTTATATCTCGATGAATAATTCCTTTGTTGTGTAAATAACATAGTGCATCTATTATTGGAAGAAATATTGTATCAAATAATTGAACCCTAGTATTTAATTGATAATTTAATAAATATTTATCCATTGGCGTCCCTTTATGAAGTGCCATAACAATATAGACTGAATTATTCTCCTCAAAGTGGGTCACATATTCTACAATATTTTTATGATTTACTTGTTCCAATATTTGTGCTTCATGAATAAAATTGTCCTTTAGTTGCTCAAACTGTTGTTTTTTAGATGGCGAGCGATAAATAATGGTCTTATTATCTAAATCCCGTAAAGCTATTTCTCTGGAAAAAAACTCCTTTATCACTTGTTGCTCGCCCGTTTGCACATGTTCGGTAAGATATACAATAGACAATTTACTTGTGGATAGAATTTCTTTTATTCTATATGTATCTTTTAGTGTTGTATGAACTGATAAACAACACTCCGAATGAATAGCATTCATTATTTTCGCCCATCCTTTACTATATTTTTTAATAAAAAGACAAGAGTTAATTACAATTAAATGTATTTATTCAATTTTATTACTACATTAACTAACTATAATATCAGTGTTTATTAAAAATGTCTGCTATGTTTTCTATTTTACGAAACGAAATAATAGGAAGGATATTGTGTCATTCTAATGATTTCCAGCATTTCGCACTTCTGCACCAAAAAACTGCCCGACCAGTTACAATACTAGTCGAGCAGTTTTTGTTTTTATGCTTTTTGATAACGAAGCACTGGTGTACGAGCAGCGCGCGTTTCGTCTAGACGAGATACGACTGTTGTATGTGGTGCTTCTTGTACGATCGATGGGTTTTCTTCTGCTTCTTTGGCGATTTGAATCATAATGTCGCAGAAAGCATCTAATGTTTCTTTTGATTCTGTTTCTGTAGGCTCGATCATTAACGCTTCTTCCACATTGAGTGGGAAGTACGTTGTTGGTGGATGGTAGCCGAAGTCTAACAGACGTTTTGCGATATCTAATGTACGAACGCCCAGTTTCTTTTGACGACGACCAGATAATACAAATTCATGCTTGCAATGACGGTTATATGGTAGGTCGTAGAATGGCTCTAGGCGACGCATCATGTAGTTTGCGTTGAGTACAGCATATTCGGTAACAGCTTTTAAGCCATCAGGACCCATCGTACGGATATACGTATACGCACGTACGTTAATGCCGAAGTTGCCATAGTAAGGTTTTACGCGACCAATGGACTGTGGGCGCTCGTAATCGAAGTGGTATGTGCCATCTTCTGTACGGACAAGAACTGGTTTTGGTAGGAATGGGATTAAATCAGCCTTTACGCCTACTGGACCTGAACCTGGACCACCGCCACCGTGTGGACCTGTAAATGTTTTGTGTAAGTTTAAGTGTACACAGTCAAAGCCCATATCGCCAGGACGTGCTTTACTCATTACGGCATTTAAGTTAGCGCCATCGTAGTATACTTTCCCGCCAACTTCATGAATAAGCTCTGCCATTTCGATAATATTTTCTTCGAATAGACCTAGTGTATTTGGGTTTGTTAACATTAATGCTGCTGTGTCTGGCCCTACTACTTTACGTAAATCCTCGATATCGACTAAGCCGTTTTCATCAGATTTAACTGTAATTGTTTCAAAGCCTGCAACTGTTGCTGATGCTGGATTTGTACCGTGTGCAGAGTCAGGAACGATGACTTTATTACGATGTCCTTCGCCGTTTGCTTCATGGAAAGCACGAATCATCATTAATGCTGTCCATTCACCATGCGCACCTGCCGCTGGTTGTAATGTGACTTCATCCATCCCTGTAATTTCGACTAAAGACGTTTGCAGTTCATAAAGAAGTTCCATTGCACCTTGAACTGTAGATTCATCTTGTAATGGGTGTACATTGGCAAAGCCAGATAGACGTGCCACTGACTCATTGATTTTTGGATTATACTTCATCGTACATGAACCAAGTGGATAGAAGCCAGAGTCTACACCGTGGTTACGACGAGATAATGCTGTATAATGACGCATAATATCAAGCTCAGAAACTTCTGGTAACTCCGCCGCTTCTTCACGAATACAGTTTGCAGGAAGTAAATCCGCAAGATCGATTTCTGGTACATCTAACGCTTCTAAGCTATACCCTACGCGACCTTCTTTTGTAATTTCAAAAATGAGTGATTGATTTTCGTTATGCATTGAGAGCCCCCATTTCTGCAACAAGTGCATCAATTTCTTCCTTCGTGCGTAATTCTGTGACAGCGATTAGTACATGTTGCTTCAGTGAATCGTATGTTTGACCTAATGGATAACCGCCGATAATGCCTTTTTCAAGTAAGCCTTTGTTGATTTCTTTCACGCATTTATTTGTTTTTACAACGATTTCGTTAAAGTGTGCACCTTGGAATGCCACTGTAAAGCCTGCCGCTTCAAAAGCATTTTTTGCGTAGCGTGTTTTCGCAATATTTTGCATGGCCATTTCGCGTACGCCTTGCTTGCCTAAAGCAGTCATCGCAACAGATGCTGCTAGAGCTAACAGCGCTTGGTTTGAACAAATATTCGATGTTGCTTTGTCGCGACGAATATGCTGTTCACGCGCTTGTAGTGTTAACACATAACCACGACGACCTTCACCATCTACTGTTTCCCCAACAAGACGACCAGGCACTTTACGCATTAATTTTGTTGTCACAGCGAAGAATCCACAGTGTGGACCGCCGAAGCTTTCCGCAATACCAAATACTTGTGCATCGCCAACGCAAATATCGGCACCAAGCTTACCTGGTGGTGTCAAAATTCCTAGTGCAAGTGGGTTAGATGATACAACAAATAAACTTTTCGCATCATGTGCAATATCTCCGATAACTTGTAAATCTTCTACTTGACCGAAGAAGTTTGGATACTGTGCAATAACAGCCGCTGTATTTTCATCAATCAGCTCTTTTAAAGCTTCTACATCTGTGACACCATCTTTATGAGGAATTGTAACGATGTCAATTGATTGACCGTATGCATATGTAGCAACGACATCACGATATTCAGGGTGAACCGTTTCAGATACTAAAATTTTCTTACGACGTGTATGACCTGCAGCTAGCATCCCTGCTTCAGCCAGTGCTGTTCCGCCGTCATACATAGAAGAGTTGGCAAGATCCATGCCTGTAAGCTCCGCGATCATTGTTTGGAATTCAAAAATCGCTTGTAATTCCCCTTGTGAAATTTCAGGTTGGTACGGAGTATAGGCTGTATAAAATTCTGAACGAGAAATGACATGGTCTACGATAATCGGTTTATAGTGATTGTAGACACCTGCACCTAAAAATGATACGTTCGCATTTGTATCTTTATTTTTTGCAGCGAGTGCCGATAACTCTTTTAAAAGTGCTGATTCTGATTTTGCTTCTTTAATATCATAAAGGCCTTTGAAACGTACTTTTTCAGGAATATCCTCGAATAACTCATCGACTGACGATACACCAACTACGTCTAACATGTCTTGTTTGTCTTGCTCCGTCATTGGTAAATAACGATGTTTCATAAATGTAGGTCCCTCTTTTCAAATTTTATTTTGAACGCTTGTAAAACGGTGTTTCAACTGTTACTACCTTTAAGTGCTTACCACGAATTTCGATTTCCAATTCTGTTCCGATAGTTGCGAATTGGCTGTCAATTAAGGCGTTACCAACATTACGTTTTGAAGAAGGAAGCTGTGTACCTGTTGTCACTTCACCGATTTCTTGACCATCCTTGAACACTTTGTAACCATGACGTGGAATCCCTTTATCAATCATTTCAATACCGACAATTTTACGCGCTAAACCATTCTCTTTTTGAGCCACTAACGCATCATGCCCAATGAAGTCATCTTTATTCAATTTCACAGCAAAGCCAATGCCCGCTTCAAGTGGTGAAATTGTAGCAGAAAGTTCCTGCCCATAAAGTGGCAGACCCGCTTCAAAGCGCAATGTATCACGGCAACCTAAGCCTGCTGGCACAACGCCTTTGTCTTTTCCTGCATCTAAAATAATAGCCCAAAGAGCTTTAATATCCGCTGGAGCACCGTATAACTCAAAACCATCTTCACCCGTGTAACCACTGCGAGAGACTAACGCTTTATGTCCTGCAATGTCAACATGCTCTTGGAAGCGGAAATATTTAATCGCACTTACATCCGTAGCCGTTAATGATTGAAGAAGCTCTTCTGCAAGTGGTCCTTGTAAAGCGATTTGTGCAAATGCTTCGGATTGATTGTCAATTGTGACATCATACTGATGTTGATTTTCCATCATCCAATCAAAGTCTTTTTCAATATTGGCTGCGTTGACACATAGTAAATAATGATTATCTGCAAGTTTGTAAGTTAATAAATCATCGACAACGCCACCATCTTCATAGCACATTGCATTGTATTGCGCTTGACCAGTAGCAATTTTAGCGATGTCATTGGACAAAAGATTTTGTAAAAACGCTAGTGCATCTGGACCTGTTACTAAAATTTCGCCCATATGAGACACATCAAATAAGCCTGCACGATTACGCACTGCATCATGTTCTTCTTTTATAGAAGTAAATTGTACTGGTAATTCCCATCCACCGAAGTCAATTGTTTTACCACCATACTTTGCGTATTCGTCAAATAGAGGTGTACGTTTTAATTCATTCGTCATTACTATTGCCTCCTTATTGTTCGTATCATTTTACTGGTAGTAGTTCGTCTGCTTTTTTGATATTTAAGCGCATACGCCGTAAGTACGCTAAGGCAGTTATCCTTTGTTAGCAAATGAAAAACTATGTGCCCGATTGTACTTTGACAGATGTTTAGACATAAAAAAAGACAGACGAACCCCTTTTCGGGATTCTCTGTCCTTGCACCTGAAAGTTACACCAATCTAACTCGCATTGCGAAAATGCCAATCAGTAGGCTTTCCCCTTTGGTGGCTGTTGTATTACAGCTCTCTCCAGAGTTGCGTCTTGTACGAGTCCTTTTACCTGAGAGATTCATAGCCCTTTGCTACTTGCTCCTTCGGTGGCGTCTACACGCGCTCTCCCCGTACAATCATCCGCCCAAGAATGCTCTTGGTACTATTTAGTATTCAATGTACAAAAAGTTATCTTATTAGTCTATATCCTAACATTGATTGCATTGAAAAGGCAAACATTTTTTAATTTAACTTAAAAGACGAATATTACAGTCATCTAAATCAATCATCGTTCGCTTTTTAATCTTTTTACTTGAAATACTAAATACTCTAGAATATGCCGAATCGTTCTACCTTCTGTCAGCACTTGAATATGTCCTGCATCGCGATAAAACTTTCTTCTGTAATGATACAGCTCCTCTAACTCTTCCTTGGTCGAGCTTTGTACTATTGGTCGATTTGGATCATGCTGTATTCGTTTATAAATATCATCGAATGTCGCATCTAAAAAGAATACAAGTCCACTGCGTCTCATAATTTTTCGGTTTTCCCCATTTATCGCTACACCGCCACCTGTAGAGATAATACATGCCTCGTCGCGGAAATTTTTCAAAAATTCCGTTTCTATTTCACGGAAACGAGCCTCTCCATACTTCTCAAAAATTTGTGGAATCGTCATTCCCTGCTGTCTGACAATTTCATGATCCATATCATAGTAGGGTAATTTTAATAAATAGCTTAACCGTCTACCTAACGCACTCTTCCCGCAGCCCATAAAGCCAACTAAATATATTTTTCGCATTCGAATCACCTTCTTACTACGATTCTACACTGTCTGACAAAATTTGTCCTAATAAATTTATCGTAGCTCGAACATTCATCTTTTCTAACCCATCATATGTTCGAAACTGAATCTCATAAGACATGCAATACGTAAGAACAAAAGTAGTTACAAAAAATAATAATGCAATTGTGATTAAAAAAACAGCCCCTCTGTCATTTTTCAATAATTGGTACAAAATAGGTCCGCTCCTTCTTTAAACCGCTTGGAAATTCGACAGCGATTGTCAGTTCATTGCCACTCATTTGAAACTGGCAATTGTTTATCCCCACAAGCATCGGGACATGACCACCATTCACTCTTTGTCGAATCATATTATGATAGCAGTCAAAATACTGCCATGTATTGGCTGTTTGAAGCATGATCGTTCTTTGATTTTGCCTTACCGATAAGGAAGTAGCATTGGCCAAATTCGTACTCATTTCGAAAACAAATAACTCCCATTTTGAATGTTCATCCGTCATGATAGAAGTTTTGATTGTAAGAGCCCACAGAATAATCAAGATGAAAACATGGCAAACGAGCACAAAGACGACCATTTGAATCAGTGCTTCCAATAAAGTATATCCTTTGTCGTTCATCGAATTTCACCTGCTAATTCAATACACTTTTCACGCAGTTCTCTTGTATTTTGAAATGTGACACATATTTTCTGTCCATCAAATAGCCAATGATACTCTACATCGTCAATCGTTTTTACTCCTGCGACTTGCTGGAAATAACGATATTGCTTTAATCCTTCATAAGCCGTTTCGGCAGCGGCAACTTCAAGCTTTTGATGATAGAGGGTTGTTTTCATTGTGTAGCTAATCGGAATTAACGTCGAGCATAACAGCATTACAATAACAACAGAAACAATTGTTTCAACAAAGGAGTAGCCCATTTCATTCATTCGACTCTCATTCTCCCTCGTCCTAGCGTTATGACTACTTTTTTAAGCCCCTGAGGTGTATGAAAATAAAGTGTCCCTGGCGTCATCATATTACCGATAAAGTTAAAGCGCACAGTATAAACGTTTGTCCCCTCTGTCAATAGTTCTACCCCTTTTGGAAAGGGGCGAGTATATACTGTTGTAAAAAAATCTTTTTTAATACTGTAACGTTGTAAGTGTGGTTCAAATTTGATAAATATATAATCCTTGTGGTGCATACTATACGTTTGCAAATAGTGAAGATCTAATTGCATTTGCATAAAAAAGCGTTCCACTTCTTTTGCTTCAGCTACTTTCACTGATAATTTTGTCACAATAGCCGTTAATGACATTACTATAAATAACACCATGACCATTTCAAGCAGCGTATAACCTTGTTCATTTTTAATGCGATTCATTGTCCATCAACCTCTGCTGTAGAGGATTTTTTTGCTAATTGCACTTCTCCTTTAGTGGTAATCACGATCTTTTCCTTATTTGGGCAAGTCGTTCCCTGCTCTTTTAAATATCCTTTTGCCACTAAATCGTCTAATGAAGGATACTCCATAAAATCTACCCGATAAGCCTCAACTTGTCCTTGTACCATCGATATATATGCAGCACATCCTTTTTCATCAATCGTCGCAAAATGTTTTGTAACATTCGGAATTGTAATAAGTATTAAAACGGAAATAATTAACAGAACAATTAACATTTCAATTAAAGTAAATCCAGCTTCTTGTTGTATATGTTTCATGATAGGTCCTCCTATATAAGTTCAATCATGTGATAAATCGGTAACAATAAACTGACATAGGCCGCAACAATACATAAAGCAATAAAAACAAAAAACGTTGGTTGTACAAATGCAAGCAATCTTTGCAACAGGAGTTCTTGCTTTTCTAACAATAATTCACTATACAATACTAATTCCTTCCCTAAGTAACCGCTTCGCTCCCCATGCTCTACAAACGTAGCAAAATCGTTTTGCCACACTGGAAGTAAAGTAACTGCCTGTGTTAACGTATCTCCAAAAGTAACCCTTTCCTTTATGCGACTAGCTAAAAAGCGTACATTCGGTTGGTACCGTTGTCGCTCTAAAATCTGCAAGCTTGCTTGTAAGGAAAAACCACTATGCAGCAAGCTACCCAAATAAGCAGCAAATTGTTTTGTAATGGTTAAGCGAAAATAGCTATTCATAATAGGTATTTTTAACATTATTTGGAGCTGTCTGGCAACAGGTAACCTTTTTAGCATACGCTGAAAAATGATGCTACCTAAAGTCAAAACAAAAAGGACTACGATAAATACGTCTGGAACATGTAATAATAATTTAGATACGGCAATAGACGACTGTTCCTCTGTTCCATAATCATTGCGACTTGTCACCATTGCTTCAATATTAGGAAAGAAAAACGTACGAAATAACAGGAACAACAACAATAAAAATACAATCAATACTACTGGATACAAAAGTAACTTCATTAGTTTTTTCTTAGTCTCTTGGCTCAACGTCATTTGCTTGGCCACACCATCTAATGCTTTAACTATATGTCCATTATGTTCAGCAATTGAAATGGCTACCAAATAATGCTTGGCTAATTGTAAAGTTTCAAATACACCTATAACACCTTTTCCTTGTTTAAGTGCTTCATCTACAAATTGTTGAACCTCCTCATAGTTTTTCACATGGTGTGGCAGCAGCATCGACACCGCTTGTGCAAACAAATAGCCTTCCTGTATTAAGACACTTAAACGCCTAATAAATTGTGCTTGTTCTTTTAATCGCCACTTTGTTGTTCTTTTATAATCCAGTTGTAGTTTGTCAATAAACGCTCTGAGCTGCAGCATATTGTTGCCTCATAATTTCTTCTTTTTGACCAGCCAACGTAAGACGATAAGGCATTGCATAATGCGATTTTTGTATCAAAGCTTGAATGGCATGATCAAGGTCGCGATCACATAATATTTCAAATAATGCTCGTCTTTCCTCTTGCTGTTGCGGAATGTGTAGTAACATTTGTGCCACAATAGCAATTACTGTTTGACGAAGCTCTTCTGGTGACACCCCTAAATCTAAAAGACGATAGAGACAACTTACTGAATCCTTAGCGTGAATAGTTGACAGCACTAAATGACCTGTAAGAGCTGCCTCGATAGCAATTTTAGCTGTTTCTTGATCACGTATTTCACCGATCATAATCACGTCTGGCGAATGCCGCAAAATCGCTTTTAAGCCCGCCGCATAAGTAATGCCAGCTCGTTCATTTACTTGAATTTGAAGAAGACTGACTTGTTGATTTTCTACAGGATCTTCTAATGAAATAACATGGCGTTGAAGCTCGCTAGAACAATGGTGTATTAAAGAGTACAAAGATGTTGTTTTACCAGTGCCCGTTGCGCCGCAAAACAATAAAATGCCTTGTTGATTGTCCACTAGCTTTGTTAACTTATCAGCTGCACATTTGGAATAGCTTAAGGATGTAAGTGGAAATGCGTGGTTTTGAAGTAGAAGCCGTATAATCAGGCTTTCTTTTAAATAAGCAGAAGGAAGTGTGGAAACGCGTAAAGCAAAACGATTTTGCTCCACTATTTTCTGAAAAGAGCCGCTTTGTGGTTTACGCCGCTCACTAATATCTAATGCTGCTAAAAATTTATAATAGGACACGATACGCTCGGCGAGTTCTGTGGGGAGCTCTCCTGCAGTCAGTAACTTATCATATTTTCGAAAATAGATTATATACCGATTTTCTTGCGGTATAAGTAATAAATCCGAAGCACCAAAATGATAGGCTTTCACTAAAAGATGCTCACTCTTTTGTTCTACAACAGATTCAAAAGTTTGCATAATTACCCCTTCTTTCTAGTTCATTCGAATATGACCGCTCTATTCGTTATTTCCTAGTATAAAGAGGAACACGTTACGAGAAAAGCCCTTTTTCTAAAATAAAAATTTGATGGATATTTCACTAGTAAATGTAGATTTTTCTAAAAAGATTGTGGATAACATACAAATTTTCACAAATTATGAACAAAACATATGAAAAAGATAATATTTAAGCCTAAAGAATCTGTATCTTTTCCAATAATGCAATATAATAGAATCAGCATGATTTTTTTCCTAACTTTTCATTAACAGCATTTTTTCAAATAATACAATGAGGTGATGTAAATGATCCATCCATTAAAAATTACTAGTACTTTAGCCGACGAAACGAGGTACTCCATTTATGAGTATATTTTAAAAGAGAAAAAAACGGTAACAGTACAAAATATTGCTGATAAATTCAGCATCCATCCAAATGTTGCACGCCTTCACTTAACCAAGCTCTCAGAAATTAATATTATTACTGCAGATTTCGCAAAAACCGGTAAAGGTGGACGACCTGGTCGTGTTTATAAGGCATCTGAAAAAGGTGTTTCACTAACATTCCCTAGACGTGATGAAGAGCGCTTATTAAAATGGACGATCCAATTAGTACAAGAGTTAGGACCATCTGCTTTAACTAAATGTCAGGAAATTAGTTATCAAGATGGCTATCAACAAATGAAAAATTATGTAAATGCTGAATTAAAACTAAATAACATGCTAACCTTCGAACAAAAGCTTCAGCTATTAACAGACAATGCTGCATTAATTGGCTATACTCCACAAATACAGCAAACGGAAAAAGGGAAAAAAGTGATTTTCTCCATTTTTAATTGCCCATTCCAAGAGCAGCTTGATACCCACTCGGACATCGTTTGTACTTTACACGAATCTTACTTAAAAGGACAATTAAATGCATTATTCTCTAATAATGAATTTATCCAAATCGAAAGCATGGTACATAACTGCGATTTATGCAAATATGAAATAAACGTGACAGAAATCGATAGCTAATTTGTAAAATCCATTTGTTTGTCACAAAGAAGCAGAAGTTCCAGTTTACAGACACCTTTCATATCATTTATAATGAGTAAGAGATTATTGTGTCGTGGGCAAAAGGAGGGGAAATCTTCATGGATAATATGTATAAAGTTATGGCATTCTGGACAGGTATTTTTGCAGTTATGTTCTACCTTGGTGGTATGAACGAGGTATCGCTATTATTCGTAGGTAATACAGGTTTATTCTTATTATTAGGCTTCTTGAACCTTTCAGAACGTATGTACATGTACATTTTCGGAGCATATTTAACTGTATTCTTCGCTGGCTTCACGTACTATACAACATTCATTCACGTACCTGGTGGCGGTCATTAATACAAAAAATCGCGTGTCTCAACAATCTTGAGACACGCTTTTTTTATTCCCTATCGCTTTAACTAACCCTTGCCGTTTAAACCTCCGTTAAAAGCCATTTAGGAAAGGATTCGTTTCCATTTCTGTACTAATTGTTGTGTAATTGCCATGACCTGGGTAAACAATGGTATCTTCAGGTAACGATAGTAGTTTGTCATGAATGGATGCAAGTAATAGTTTTGTTGATCCTCCAAGTAAATCTGTACGTCCTATACTTTGTTCGAATAATGTATCTCCAACGATGGCAAAACCATCTTGTTCAAAAATATATGAAATACTACCAGGTGAATGGCCAGGAGTAAATACGGCATTAAATACAAAATTACTTATTTCAAAAAGTTGCTCTTTCTTAATAATATGTTCTTTAGCAGGAGCAGCCACCTTATAATCTGGTAAAGAAGCATATTTACCAGAACCATTTTTCATCGGGTCATCTAGCCAGCTAACCTCTTTTTCATGAATCCACACTGGGATTTGAAATGCTTCTTTGACTTCATCCACTGCACCAATATGATCAAAATGGGCGTGTGTTAAAAAAATGGCTAATGGCTTCAATCCATTGCTGCGAATTGCCTTTATAATTTTTGTCGCTTCTTCACCTGGGTCAAATATTAAACATTCTTTCTCTTTATTCGATACGATATAACAATTCGTTTGGATTGGTCCAAGGGAATAGCTTCGTACGTTCATCATCTTTATCACCTCAACTTCATATTATACATTCTTTGCCACAATTTGACGATAAAAGTTCATACTTTACTCTATATTAGTCCTCGACAAAAACAGGTAGAACGTTTACAATTAAGGAGGAATATTGTTTACGACATTCATTTTCTGATGTCGAAAGGAGTGTCTTTTTTAATGAACTTATTAATGGTTATTTTTGGTCTAGTAGCGATTTTAGCTGTCGTTGGTACATTCCAAGCAATTAAAGAAAAAAACTTACTAAGCATTGTTTTCAACTTAGCAAGTGCTGGGGTATTTGGTTGGTTCGTCATCATGACAATCGTTCATAGTGGATATCCTCCAGCGTTACACTAAAATCCAGACAGAAAAGAGCAGTCTCTATTATGAGGCTGCTCTTTTTCTTTTCTGTAGGATGCTTTCATCACCGAATCATGCTAACCCTTATAAAAAATAGGAGGTTTTTTCTCATAAATTACGTTATCATATAAGTAAGGATTTTTTAAATATGGAATAATTTATTTAATTCACCTATATCTATATGCACTAGAAGGAGATTTATGATGAAACGTAAAAAGATTTTATTGGTCATTTCTTTGGTAGTAGTACTATCACTCATTGGCATTGCTGTGAAAAATGAAATATACAAAGAGACCCAACCTAATTTGATTGTAGATAAACAAACAGGGGCAAAGATGCTTAACTTTAAAAGCCCATTAACACACTTAGATGAATCCTCAACGACATTAGAAGCATATAAAGGGAAAATTCTTATTATAAATTTTTGGGCTTCTTGGTGCGGTCCTTGTCAGGAGGAAGCACCGGATTTAAATACTTTTTATGAGCAAAAACCAAATAATGTTGAGTTGCTAGCAATCAATGCGACTTCAAATGATAGTCGTGAAAATGCAATCAAGTTTCAACAATTATACAATATAAGTTTTCCTATTTTCTTAGATTATGATCGAGCACTTGGGAAGGCTTTCGAAGTCATGGCTTACCCTACTACCTTTATTATTGATGCTGAGGGTACTTTGAGATATACAGTCGAGGGGCAAGTTACACAAAAGGACTTACAGCAGTTCCTTTCGAATCTGTAAAGGACAACTAGCAGTGATTGCATTGCTAAATTTTCAAAATTACTTGAATTGTTTGCGTGACTGGCACCAAAAAAAGGCATACTAGAAATTCTAGTATGCCTTTTTCGATTTATTTCACTGCATTTTGTTTTAAATTGCCTGTTTTTTCATCATAGAATCGGAGTAAGTCGCCGTTTATGATGGCATCCGAGTTTTCTAATTCCGTTGTTGCTCGGTCTGCATAAGGTTGACAAGGCGCTACATCAATTTGTTCCCCTGTTGCTTTGTCATAGCAAGCCTCACCAGCATAAACGTATTTATCTGTAATGAAGCGGCCGTCACGGAAGATAACGAAATCCTCGTGCTCTGGTGAGAATAAATCTGCACCAAGTTGCATATCTTTTGTCGTTTCAACGCCAAGTAAATGTAAAATAGTTGGTCGTAAATCTATTTGTCCAGCTACCTCTGTCATCTCTTTCCCTTGACCATCGCCAGGGATATGGATGAATAAAGGTACTTCTTGCAATAATGCATTATCATACGGTGTAATGCCGTCTTTTTCTAAATATTGTGCCATTGCTTTATTATGGTTTTCAGAAATACCATAATGGTCTCCATACATAACGATAATAGAATTATCATAAACACCTTGGTCTTTTAGATCTTGGAAGAAGTCTTTTAGCGCCTCATCCATGTAACGTACTGTTTGGAAGTAGCGATTTAATGTTCCTGAGTTTGACGTGTATTCAGGAATCATCACGTCTTCTGGATCTAAAGTGAATGGATAGTGGTTTGTTAACGTAATTAAACGAGAGTAGAATGGCTGTGGCATGTCTTTCATCAATGCAGCGGACTGCTCCATAAACGGAATATCTTTCATACCCCAGTTGACAGCTTGGCCTTCTTCTACTTTATATGAGTCTACATCATAGAACTTATCAATTTTTAAAGATTGGTACATCATATCACGATTCCAGAACGATTTATTGTTCGGGTGCATAACATTTGTAAAGTAACCATTTTCCCCAAGACGCTCTGCCATTGAGTTATACGTATTACCACCATGTGTGAAGAAGACAGCGCCACGGCCAAGACCGAATAATGAGTTTTCTAAAATAAACTCAGAGTCTGATGTTTTCCCTAACCCTGTTTGGTGATAGAAATTGCTGAAATAATACGTATCTGGATCTTTTGTTAAAGAGTTAAAGAATGGCGTAATTTCGTGTCCATTCATATCATTATTAATCACAAAGTTTTGTAATGACTCGAGCGACACGACGATTAAGTTGCGATCTTTGTATTTTCCAAACATTTCCTCATTGATTGATGCTTGGTTAGAACGAATGTAGTTATTCACTTCTACTAATTCACTGCCATCCGCTAATGCGCGTTGTGCAGATGATTTTGACTGAATATAAATATCATATAGATGATAGTTGTACGTACCTATATTTTTAACAAGTAGTTCGCGGTCGAAGCTACGTGTTAATAATTGTGGACGCTCTGTTTCTGCTAAACCTAAGTTTAAAAATGTCATGGCAATTGCTAATACGAAAAATGCACGACGGAATTCAACATTTACTTTTACCGCTGCTTTCATTTTTGGTAAATACTTATTAGCGATAATAATAATAAAGACATCTGCAAAATATAAAAGATCCCATGGATTAATAATAGCTGCAGCGGATGTTCCTAAATCACTAAAATTACTTGTCTGGAATAATACCGGCAATGTAATAAAGTCATTGTAGAATCGATAGAACGCTACGTTTCCATATAAAACAATCGATAATACGATACTAATAGTGATTATATAGCGATTTCTTATTTTTGGTGTTTTAAAGAATAACGATAATCCATAAACAAACAGTAAAAAACTTAATGGATTGATTAACAAAATAAATTGTTGCATCGCATTTTCAATTTTCAACTCAAAGCTTGTGTGGTACACAATGACCGTTTTTATCCAAGTTGCTACGATTGCTAGTATCATAAATGAATGTTTAGGCCACTTAGTTAATTTCATTCCTAACATCCTCCCTATTCCTTACAAAAAAATAATAAAATTTACAATTTGATTTCTGAAACAAAATATATCTTAATCCATTTTTTACAGATAATCAACAGATATATTTTTAGGCAGCCTTTCTCCTCGGCTTCATTATAGCTTAACATTAATATATACGTTTTTAAATGTAAAAAGTTTCGTAAAAACATAAAAACAGTGGTAAACCACTGTTTTTACGAATTTTACATACAGATTACGATATTTTTACGGTACCCAAATTATTCGCTATTGAAACATTACTGCTTATTTTGCTCAACCCGCAGTCTTGTCGTTTCTTGTCGTATTAACAACAGTGCCATTTGGTAATCTTTAATGTCGAGTACATTCGCCTTGTACAACTCACGAATTTCATCCTCCATTAACATTAAATCGCCAATAGGATCACGTGTATAAATATAAGTGCCATATGTTTTTAATAAATCATAAATATCTAGCATTTTATCCATTTTATTTCGCTCCTCGTTGCGCTTCACAATCAATGCGTTTTGTCGGTGTGATAATAAGATCTACTGGGTAGTCGTGCGTCTCTACAGGCACCTGTTCATATAGTTGCTCATCAAAAAGCACAGACATTAGTTTACCTTTTTTATAGTGTAATACATAGCGATCGTAATAACCACCACCGTAGCCAATTCGATAGCCTTGTGTGTCAAAAACTACGCCAGGAACAAGTATGATATCCATTTCATTTGCGTCAACAAACTCACTTATTTCCGGAATTGGTTCACGCAAATGCATATAAACAGTTTCTAACTGGGCAAACGATTCTATCGCATAAAATGACATTTCTCTTGTTTTTGCATTACATTTTGGAACTGCCACTGTTTTACCAAGCTTCCAAAGTGCTTCGATTAGATGAATTGTGTCAACTTCTGGCTTATTAGAAATGGTAATGCCAATCGTATTTGCTTCTATTATATATGGTTCCTGTAGCACTTTTCTTGCGATAGCAAATGATTGTTCGCGATATGTAGCTGCACTCATATTTGAGAGTGCTTCACGCACCTTGTTTCGCAACGTTGTTTTATCCACGACATCGCACCTCCCTTTAAAATGTAGAAAGCCAAAACCACGTGTGGTTTTGGCTTAATGAGCGATTACTTTGTTTCACGGTGAAGAGTGTATTTCTTCTCGCGAGAGCAATATTTTTTAAGTTCAAGACGCTCTGGATTGTTACGCTTGTTCTTTTTAGAAATGTAGTTACGTTCGCCGCAATCTGTGCAAGCTAAAGTAATATTTACGCGCATTATTAACCCTCCCACTCTATATCAAGAATTTAAATTTGAGCATGATTTATACGACTAACCTATTATAACATAAACTGAAAAAAAATCTACCTTCATTTCATATTAAGTTTGCATGTGGTAAAATACCTTATAATTACATAATTTAATGGGGTGAAACTAGTGGATTTATCCATCATACTTATGATTGTCGGTATCGTTCTTATCTTTTTATCGTTCTTTTTCAAAGATAGTGCGAAAAAAGTCGAACAAGATGTCGAAGAATTATCCATTTCTATTTTTCAAGAAACGAATAATTTAAAACGACGTCTCAAAATTGTGGAAGAAGAGCTATTACTAGAACCTGAATTTCAGGTTAAATCATCCATAGCTAAAAATCCTCCGACGCAAAATCCAAAGGTTCAACAGGTTATGCAGGCTGTTCAACAAGCCGCACAGGTAAAAAAGGCTGAACCAATGCCAAACAACTTAAAGCCGATTCATGAAATCATTATCAGTCAGGTACTCGAGCTCAACAAGCAAGGACTTTCCATTGCTGATATTAGTATTCGCTCCAATTTAACGGAAGAGCAAGTGCGACAAGTGATTGCAAACGGAGGTAGATAATAATGAACAAATCCGCCATCCGTGCATTTGGTATCGCCATTTTCCTAGTCGGCGCATTGCTTTCTATAGCCGATCGCTTCGATCTAAATATTGGTCTACCGACAGTGGCCTCTTCAAACGATAAGGACGTAGAGGAACTACAAAAAAAACTTGAGCAAGCAACGAAAGAAATCGCAGCATTAAAAGCGAACTCGACGAAAGAAACTGGTAATGAAAATAAGCAACAAGAAAATGCAACTGACATGTCTGCGGAAGATGAGCATACTGATAGTACCCAGAACGCTGAAAAGAAAGCTGATAATGAAGTCACAATGACACTTCAAATATATAGCGGCATAACGCCCTATATTGTGGCGCAAAAGCTCGAAGACGGTGGCATTATTACAAATAGTGTAGAAATGGAGCTATTACTTGCGAATGCCAAATATGCGCGAAGTTTACAAATCGGCTCTTATGAAGTCAATTCTTCCATGTCACTAGAGGAAATTGCCAAATTAATAACTGGTAAAAAGCAATAAATAAAAAAATCCACTTCACCCTGCAGTAGCATTACATACGCTGCAGGAGGCAAGTGGATTTTTTCTATTGAAAATCAAATTGTTTGGAAATTGTTTGAGTGCCTGGCACGCACCTAAACGAGTGCTAAAAAGGCTTGCACGATGTCACTACCTGTTTTAGTGGCTATTGATTCTGGATGGAATTGTAATCCGACAAGTGGATAGTGCTTATGTTGGATAGCCATAATTTCTCCATCATCACGCGAAGTGGCCGTTATAATAAAATCTTCATGCAACGTGGAGGGCTCTATGATTAACGAGTGATAGCGCATTACTTCGATTTCACCTTCGAATTGTGCAAAAACGCCTGTTTGCTCATACTGTAAAGCAGACAGCTTGCCATGCATAATATTTTTAGCTTGCTTAATTGTTCCCCCGAATGCCTGCCCTATCGACTGATGACCTAAACAAATTCCTAAAATCGGATATTTTGTATATAGTTCTTGTACAACTTGAACTGTGATTCCTGCCTCATTTGGTGTGCCTGGACCTGGAGATAAAATAATTGCTTCTGGTTGCATGTCGATTATTTCTTCAATTGTTACTTCATCATTCCTTACTACTTGAACTTCCTTACCAAGCATACTGACTTGCTGAAATAAATTATATGTGAATGAATCATAATTATCGATGAGTAAAATCATTTTTTAACCTCCAGTAGCGCACGAGCTTTATTTAATGTTTCTTCATATTCAGACAAAGGAACTGAATCGTACACAACGCCTGCACCTGCTTGCACATGTGCAAATCCATCTTTTATCACCATTGTACGAATAGCCAACGCTAAATCCATATCACCTGTAGCTGAAATATACCCTACCGCACCAGCATAAACGCCGCGCTTCACTGGCTCTAGCTCATTAATTAACTGCATTGCTCGAATCTTTGGGGCTCCCGACACTGTACCAGCTGGCAAACATGCGCTAAGGACGTCTAACACATGGACTTCATCACGAAGTTCTCCAATAACTTCCGATACAATATGCATGACATGTTTATAGCGTTCAATGTTCATATATTTCACAAGCTTTACTGTGCCAATCTTGGAAATTCTTCCGATATCATTACGCCCTAAATCAACTAACATTCGGTGCTCAGCGATTTCTTTTTCATCCGTCAATAAGCTTTCTGCAATTGCTTCATCTTGCTGTTGCGTTGTACCACGTGGTTTCGTTCCAGCAATTGGATTTGTTGTAACTTTGCGATCCTTGACCTTTACAAGACTCTCTGGAGAAGTTCCTAAAATTGTGTATGCCTCAAAATCCATATAAAACATATAAGGTGATGGGTTCGACGTTCTTAACTGCCGATATAAGGCAAATGGATTGCCCGTAAACGAAGAAGAAAAACGTTGGGATAACACGATTTGAAAAATATCTCCCTTCACAATATGCTGTTTTGCGCGCTCAACAATCGCAATAAACTCTTCCTTTGGTATCATTGGTTGGAAATCAATTGTACCTAGCTCCATTGCACCAAATGTCGTTCCTGCATGTAGCTGTTGCTCAATTTCAGCAATAGCAGCTTCCATCCTATCAAGTGTGCGCCCTTCATTAAATAAATCGATTGCTGCTAGTGTCACCTCTTGCTTCAAATGATCAAACACGATAAACGTATCATAGAAAAAAACATGGACATCGGGCATATCTAAATTATCGTGTAAATATTCACCAATTTTTTCAGCATAAAAGGCGGTTTCATAGCCAAAAAAGCCGATTGCGCCACCAAAAAAAGCAAAAGGATAGTCCGCTTCATGGAATGGCATTACTTCTTTCAGTTTTTTTAAGACATTATCGTTAGACGTATCAATTTTCATCCCTTTTGTATATTGAGAACCGTTTTTATCCCCAATCAGTTCTGCTATTGGGTTAACGGCGATAAAGGAATAACGCCCACTTTCCTCATGCTTGGCTGAAGATTCAAATAGCATCTTATGCTTTCCTGTCAGAGATTGATACACCGATATAGGCGTCATCATATCTCCCTGTAATACTTTGATGGCAAATCTACTAAGCTCAACTGTCATTCTTAATCTCTCCTTCACTATGCTCTGCTCTACTACACCAAAAAACCATATAAAAAGGCCTTTCCATCGCAAAGGACGGAAAAGCCGTGGTGCCACCTTTATTGGTCTTAAAAGACCCTCTCTAAGCCTTGTAACGTAGGCAAACGCTAATCCATACTTAACTTCTGGATTAGGGCTCCGAAGTCCATTCGCTATTTATTTGTACTAGCTTCCACCAACCGCTAGCTCTCTTGAACAAATAATAATAATTACTACTCTTCATCTAAGCCGATTATTAGTATATATTGTAATGTAAAATATCGAACAATTCAAATTATTTTTTCTCAAGTTTACACTCGTCCGGTTGTTCTGCAAGTACTATCTCATAATCTTGAACAACTTGGCGGATCACAAATAAAATATCCTGCCGTACATTTAACATAACAGCCGTATCGTTAGTTGCAACATAAAAACGAACAAGAACCCGATATGATGCATGATATAACTCATCTATATATACATGAATCAGCTCTTTTTCAGTATTTGCATGCAAATGTATTTGCTGATGAATGGTACTTAAAGCACTACGTAATGTTTCTTCTTCGTTTTCCGCAGCTACATATAAAAACAACTCACATTTTCGTTTCTCTCGTTTTGAAAAATTATAAATTGGACGATTTACTAAATAAGAGTTCGGCACATATACAAGCCCTTTGTCGCCTGTTTGAATAAGTGTACTGCGAAGATTGATATCCTCAATGGTACCTTCTATTTTTTGATCCTCTGTCGCAATCCAATCGCCTATTTGAAATGGATTGTCGAGTGCAACGGACATCCCACCAAAAACATGAGCCAAAGTATCACGAATACCAAAAGCAATCGCTACCCCTGTTAATCCAATTCCTGTCAAAAAGCCATTTAGATTAAAGTTCCAAAAGGACGCAATGGTAAACATAGCTAAAATCATAATAAGCACTTTACCGATACGAAGGAAAAACGGTAAAAGAACATTTTGCTCCTCGTCACTATTTAACTCTAATGGTTTCTTTGTATAATAGTGAAGCACATCATATACGCCTTTAAAGGCAAAAAACACCATGATAGACAACACAAAATTCTTTGTTGCAAAATGTGTAAATAAAAATACTTTAAGTAAATTCGATAAACTTAGGACAACTACTGCTGACATAAACGCATATCGAATTGCCTTATTAAATTGGCCAAGAACAGTCGCTTGAAAATTACGCTGTCTATTCTTTAAAAATGTAACAGTGCTCGTAATGATTTTCTTCAACACAAAATGCTGAAACAACCATCCCACAACACAAAATGCCACCGCAATAGTAATGTCTATCCATGTTGGCACAGTCAAGTTCGGTAATAACCATTTCAATGAATCCATGTAATACTCCTTTTACATACCTATGTACATTTTCAATTATATTTGTGCAAAAAAATTGATGTCACTGTTTATAGTAAAAATAAGCCGACCAATAACGATCTGGTCAGCTTCGCATTTTATTGAATCGCATCATCTGCAAAAATGGCTCTATTTGCAAACCAGAAGTGATGCTCATTAAAACAATGCTCATTCATCGCAATAACCGAAAATTCAGCATGGTAGCGTTGCTTCATTTCATCTAACATTGTCTTTGCACGCTTTCCTAATAAATGTGGTCCATCAACAGGATTCCCTTCAGTAAAAATCAGAACCTCTGTTTCTGCGCATTGCTGATTTTCTTGTAGCAAACCTTTTACAAACTGTAGCACAGGCAAAATAGCTGCTTCACCTTGTACCTTATATTCAATAAAATCTTTAAAATCAGATAGATTTAATTGACCATTTTCAAAGCGGAAGTGCACGTGAATTTGACAATCATATGGCACGATATATAAATCTCTTTGCTCTTTATACGCATTCATAAATAACGGCAAAATCATACTTTTACAAAGCGCTGAATACCTCTCCATGCCAAAAGTTTGTTCAAGACAAATAATAATAGGCCCTTGCTCTTCCTTGTAATCAATAAATGGCACATATAGTACATTTCCACTTTTAGTTGTATGTTGCTTTAACTTTTGACGTCTCGCTTCTTGCCATTTTTGCTCATAGTACATGCGTTGCTCTTTACTGTTGGCTAAGCGCTCGGCTTGTTCAATGGCTGGAACATTTTCACGAATTTCATGCATCACATTCGCTAGCTCAAGTGCAAATGCTGCCATATTACGCAGTGTCTCACTTTTGTAAAAATAATCAATAAAAAAATGTTGTTCCTTCTCACTTAGCTCTTCTAAATGTAAGTTTTCATATAGATAATCTAAGTAATTGCGTTGTTCTGACGAAATCTCTAGACCAAATTTCTTTATAAGTGATTCTACACCGTCTTTCACGAAGCAGCACCTCCTAAGAACATTTTTTGGATAATGTCTATAGTATAACCAAAAAATTTTTTTGACAATACAAATAAACACACTACCATATTTGACGTATGTGTAGAGTGTAATGTTGCCGCGATTTCTTATATTTAAGAGTGTATTAAAAAGTAAAAAAGAAGGGCCTCTTAGTCGCAGCCCTTCTTTTTTTAATTATTCAATTCATAATGTTTCCCTTTAATTAAGTAAAATAAATGTTCGGCAATATTCGTCGCATGATCCGCTGAACGTTCTAAATGACGACAGACAAATGTTAAATGTGTAAATTGCGAAATATGAGATGGGCTTTCTGCACCAGCACGTAGTAATAATGTTACTGTTGCTCCGTATAAATCATCGACATAATCGTCAAGTTCAGCAATTTCTTTTGCTCGGACAGTATCTTCTTCCTTAAAGGCTGTAATAATACTTTCAAGCATTTCGACTGTCTTACTACACATCGTTTGTAAATTTGTCGTTGGGAAGATTAGAGGCTCCTTACCTAAACGAATCGTCTCTTTTGCGATGTTAACTGCATAATCTCCCACTCTCTCCATATCAGATGCAGCCTTTACAAGAACCATAAGACGGCGCAAATCTGTCGCTACCGGCTGTTGCTTGGCAATCATCAAAATTACTCGATCATTAATTTCTTCCTCAAGGCGATTAATATATAAATCGTCTTCAATAATTTTTAATGATTTCTCCAAATCTTGCTCTAACAATGCCTCAAAAGATATTTTTAATGCATTAATACTATTGGTTGCAATTTCTACAAACTGTTCTTGAATTTCCTTTAGCTCTTGCTCAAAGCGTTCACGTACTACCATCTATAGTTCCCCCTATGCTTAGCCGAAGCGTCCTGAAATGTAATCTTCGGTACGTTGATCTGCAGGTGTTTGGAAAATCACATCTGTTTTGTCATATTCCACAACTTCGCCACTTAGGAAAAATGCTGTACGGTCTGAAATACGTGCCGCTTGTTGCATATTATGTGTAACAATAACGATTGAATAATCTTTTTTAAGCTCTTGTACAAGCTCTTCTACTTTTAACGTAGAAATTGGGTCAAGTGCAGAAGTGGGCTCATCCATTAAAATAACATCTGGCTCAATCGCTAAACAACGCGCAATACAAATACGCTGTTGCTGACCACCTGATAAACCATAGGCATTTTGATTAAGACGATCTTTTACTTCATCCCAAATAGCCGCACCACGCAATGATTTTTCAACAATTTCATCTAGAATTTTTTTGTTTTTAATGCCGTGGATACGTGGACCGTAAGCAATATTATCATAGATTGATTTTGGGAACGGGTTAGGCTTTTGGAATACCATTCCTACGCGAGTACGCAATTCCTCTACCGTATAGTTTTTATCTAAGATATTTCGTTCACGATATAATATTTCACCCGATGTACGAACAATCGGTACAAGCTCTACCATTCTGTTTAACGTTTTTAAATAAGTAGATTTCCCACAACCTGAAGGGCCAATAATAGCTGTTACTTCATTTTCATAAATACTTAAATTCACATCTTTTAAACCGTGATGATCACCGTACCATAAATTTAAGTTCCGAGTATCATACACTACTTTTTTCGCAACTTCAGCAGATGGCTTTACATTTATATTAATCGATTTAACAACTGAATTTTCCTCTTTAAAATCTAGTACCATAAGGTCACCTCATTAATAACGTTTTTGGAATTTATTTCGAATAAAAATAGCGATGGAATTCATCATTAGCAGCACAATCATCAGTACTAAAATCCCCGCTGCGGCTACATATTGAAATGCCTCTTGCGGTCGTTTAGCCCAATCATAAATTTGCATCGGTAATGCAGTAAACTGACTTAATAAATCATTAGGTAAAAATTGTAGAATAACAGGAATCCCGATTACTACAAGTGGTGCTGTTTCACCGATTGCACGAGATAAAGCTAAAATACTACCTGTTAAAATCCCTGGTATAGCAGCTGGTAATACGACACGTAAAATGGTTTGCCATTTCGTTGCTCCCATTCCATAAGAAGCTTCACGTTGTTCATTCGGTACAGCGCGTATTGCTTCTTGAGCAGCCACGATTATTACAGGTAATATTAGCAAACTCATTGTTAAACCTGCGGCTAAAATACTTTTACCTAGTCCCATCATACGAACAAAAATTGTTAACCCAAGTAAACCAAAAACAATGGAAGGTACACCTGCTAAGTTTGAGATATTCATGCGAATAAAATCATTCAATCTATTTTTCTTTGCATATTCTTCTAGATAAATCGCTGTTCCTACACCTAAAATAATCGATACCGGAGCTACTACTCCCATTAACCAAAGTGAGCCGATTAATGCAGCTTTAATCCCTGCTTTATCTGCAAAGCGTGAAGCAAAATTCGTTAGGAAATCAATGTTTAAATAACCTACTCCTTGCGTCACAATGCGGTAGAGCAAAATCGCTAGCATTACAAGCGCAAATGTAGTGGCCAAGAAAAACAAGGACTTCCACACTTTATTGAATGTAATACGTTTAGTCATTCGTTTCTTGACGACTGTATCATCGATATAGCGCATGCTAGTAAACCTCCCTGAAGCGTTTCGAAATATAATGAGCGATTAAGTTCATCACTAACGTAAAGATAAATAATGTGAATCCAACTGAATAGATGGAGTAATAAATCGTCGTTCCATAACCAGCATCACCCGTAGAAACTTGTACAATATATGCTGTCATCGTTTGGATGGAATCTGTGACATTTAAATCGAATTTAGGTGTCGATCCTCCTGCGAGCGATACAATCATAGTTTCTCCAATTGCCCGGGAAATAGCCAGTACGACTGATGCGACAATACCCGATAAAGCGGCTGGTAACACTACTTTTACAGCAACTTCAAACTTTGTAGCACCTAGCGCTAAAGCTCCTTCTCGCATACTGTTTGGTACAGATGACATGGCATCTTCTGATAGTGATGTAATCATTGGTAATATCATAATGCCCACTACAATCCCTGGACTAAGTGCATTAAATAGTTTAAGTTCTGGAATAATTCCTTGTAGCACTGGTGTGACAAACGTTAGAGCAAAGAAACCATAAACGATAGTCGGTACACCTGCTAATACTTCTAAAATCGGTTTAACTGTACGTCTTGTTTTCTCACTCGCATATTCACTTAAATAGATGGCTGAAGCAATCCCAAATGGTACTGCTACAACAACTGCAATTAATGTAACTTTCAGTGTTCCTGCGATAAGCGGTAAAATCCCAAATAACGGCTCCTTTCCAGAAAACGGTAGCCACTGTGTACCAAATAAAAAATCCGTAATCGAAACACGTTTAAAAAACTCAAACGTTTCAAAAATAAGGGTGAAAACAATGCCAAATGTTGTCAAAATCGAGATAAGCGCTGCAGAAAATAATAAAGCTGGCATGGCTTTTTCCACTATTTTCTTAGTTTTATGATTGCGCGAATTTGCTATTAATTGTTGCACAGATGATGTCTTATTTTCCTTTTGAGAAACCATTGGGTGCTCCTTTCCAATAAGCGAGGGAAAGAGCATCCATCTCTTTCCCTCTATGCATGTCTACTTATTTTAAGCCTTCTAAAGTTTTTAAGCCTTCAGCATATTTTTCTTCAGGTAGACGAACATAACCTACTGCTTCTGCCATATCCCCTGCATTTTCAAGTGTGAATTTTACGAAATCATATGCTGCAGCATTATCTTTCATCGCACTGTTTTTCACATAAGTGAATAGTGGGCGTGAAAGTGGCGTATATTCGCCTTTTTCAATTGTGTCATGTGTTGGTTCAATTCCATTGACTTTCACAATGTTTAATTTATCTTTATTTTCTAAGTAGTAAGCGAAGCCAAAGAAACCAATTGCATACTTGTCACCAGAAATACCTTGAACTAGCATATTATCATCCTCTGATAATGTCGCTGCACTTACTAGATCAGCACCATCTAACACGACTTCATCAAAGTAATCATACGTACCTGAGTCAGTACCTGGTGAGTAGAATACGATTTTTTCTGCAGGCCATGAAGGGTCGATATCTGACCATTTTTTCTCTGTGCCATCTTCAGTCCAAATTTTCTTTAACTGTTCTACAGTTAAATCCTTTGCCCAATCGTTTTCAGGATTCACCACTACTGATAAACCATCATATGCTAAAGCTAACTCAGTGTAAGCTATTCCAGCTTGGTCTAGTTTTTCTTTCTCTTCTGTCTTTATAAAACGAGATGCATTTGAAAAGTCTGTCTCACCTGCGATGAATTTTTCAAAGCCACCACCAGTACCAGAAACACCTACCGATACTTTGACATCCGGTTGTGCACCTGCATACTCTTCAACAACTGCTTCAATAATTGGTGCTACTGTTGATGAACCATCTCCAGCAACTGAACCTTGCAGTTTCTCGTCAGCAGCTTCTTGTCCTGAGTTCGCTGGTGCATTCGTTTCTGCATTGTTACCGTTTTGCGTTGAGTTGTCTCCGCTACATGCACCTAGCATTAATGCTGAACCCATTACCGCTGTCATCGTTAAGTACTTCCACTTTTTCATCTCATTTGCCTCCGTCACTAACTTTTTTATTTGTGTTTTGCCTTACAATCTTTACTATAATGACTTAATGTTGAATTCGTATAAACCGTTCGTAAAAGACACGTAAAGGAATGTAATGCTTTGTAAACGATTGTAAAGAGACATTTACAATTGCAATTAAATAATTTGCTTCCTTTAGCAAAGATGCTATAATAATCATTTGTGTCAGGAAATATTATAAGAGGAGTTTGACTTTGTGATTAATCATGCAAAAGTACAAAATGCCGATTACTTTAAAACATATTTAACACTTATCATGGATCATCGAGAGTTGTCTTTGCAGGAGGCTATTGATTTTATGATGACGACGTATTTCTATAATAATATTGAGCTTTATGGGGAAAAACCGAAGGAACAATTTGAATTGGCGATTCAACAGCTTATTCGCCAGTAGAAAGCTATATAGATACTAAAAACCGCTAGGCATATAACATGCGCTAGCGGTTTTTTTATTCTTGTTCATCTTCACCGATTTTATCTTTTGTAATCGCAGGTAAAATTGGTTGTTCTACTTTATTATCTGTCACTTTTGTCTTTTCATATTTTGCTTTTAGCTCATAGTAAGCATCTAAAGCACGTCTTGCAATCACGTTATTATTCGATAAATGTTGATTAAGGTTCGTCGTTGCCCATGGAATTACAACAGCATAAGCAATTTCAGGATTTTCATATGGCGCATAGCCAACATGCGTTAAATTAATCGTATTTGTACCATAACGTTCACGTAATGGTCCATAATATACTACTTCGGCTGTCCCTGTTTTCCCGGCAGCGGTAAAAGGTGCGTTCGAAAATGCTGAACGTGCCGTACCACGAGAACCCGTATATACACGATGCAAACCTTTTTTTACATAATTAATTTCTTCTTCTGTATTATCGATATGATTTAAAATTCTTGGTCCTACTTCTGTCACTAATTGTCCTAGCTGCTGACCATCTTTGGATGGATCACGCACTTCTTTCACGACATGAGGCTGAACACGATAGCCACCATTCGCTATCGTTGAAATATATTGTGCTAGTTGAAGCGGTGTATACGTATCATATTGTCCAATGGCTAAGTCGAGTGTTTTACCACCCATTGTTGGACCAGACGGACCTTGGACACCGCTAAATTCATTTGGTAAATCAATACCTGTTTTAACACCTAGCCCAAACTGTGCATAGGAATTACGCATTTTCGGGAATGTTTGATCATTTAAGCGCAGTGGCATCATATAACTATATGGCGTGCCATTAATAAGCATTGCCGTTTTAAACATATAAACGTTGGAAGATTGCTCAAGAGCGCTTAAACCATCCATTGAAATATAGCCACCAGCATTAAAGATCGATCTTTTAACGGGTGTACCAAGTAAATGGATTGGTTCATCTCCTAATACTGTGTTCGGAGTAATCGCCCCTAGTTTATAACCTGTCAGCAGTGTACCTGCTTTTACGACAGACCCTGCCTCATAAGCTGTTGTAAACGAGCCGTATGCATAATCCACAACTACATTTCTGCCAGTTTCCGAATCTTTTTCGATTTTTTTACCAACCATTGATAGGATATCTCCCGTATTCGGGTCCATCATGATGAGGAATGCTCGATCTAATAAACTTGAGCCAGACATTGCTTTTAACTTCAGCAGTTCTTCTTCTACAATTTTTTCATTAGCGACTTGTAACTCGCTATCAAATGTTAATACTAAATCTTTACCAGGCTCGCCTTCATATGTTGTAACGGTATCAACAACTTGCCCTTTTTTATTCGTAATATTTTTGACAACTGTTTTTTGCCCTTGTAAAAGTTCTTCATATTGCGCTTCAATATAACTTTCTCCGACGCGATCATTACGTGAATAATCACGTGCTAAATAATAATTGAGCTTCTCTTTCGGTATCCCTTTTGTTGGTACAGTTGTACGGCCTAACACAGAAAGGGATGATAGTTTAACACGCTTCCAGTCTGTCGTTGTGTTGACTCCTGGCAACTCAGTTAAACGCTCTGAAACACGAGCAAATTCATCTGCTGATACATTCTCACTTTTAATGATTTGAGGTGATAAATTGTAGCCTGATACCATCTCGCGGTAGATTGCTAATACTTCTAAATCCGCTTCCGTTAATTGTGCTAATTCCTCGTCTGTAATGCGCTCACGTACAATTTTATCGATTTCTGCATTCGCTTGACTTGTCGTAATATTTTCCTGTGTTTTAATTTTCGTTTGCTCTTCATCAGATATTTTTGCATATGCTGCGTCATGGTTTTTTAAAATCCAAAAATCCAATTTATCGCGTAATGTGACACGATTCGTTGGTTGCTCAATTAATTGAGCCAGCTTTTCAGCAATCGCTAGCATATCCTCCGTTTTAGTCGTCTGCATTTTTGTATACGTAATCGCGTTTTCAGGCTGATTATCCACTAAAATACGCCCATAACGATCATACATCCGACCCCTTGGCACACTTGTATTGACAGGTACTTCCTCCGTCCGCTCTAAAATACGAACATAATCTTCCCCTTTGACAATTTGCATATAACCAAGTCTAAAAATTAACATCGAAAATACGATAAATATAGCAAAGAAAAGGACATTCATACGAAATGTTAAATTAGAGTGATGTTTCGCTTTAACACTCGCTGCGCGATTTTTCCCCGGTGCTTTGCGCATATGTATTCCCCTCCTCATCTAATAACTGTTTAAATACACGATACCTAGTATACCATTCGAAGTTGCGTCAGAAAAGCATACTCTTGCATCATTTTCATAATTCGCCTTCTCATCATTAAAATACTAATTATTGAAAAATGTAAATAATAGAAGCATTCACATCACCTACACTACAGAAGGTCGCTTTTCACACTTCGTTGGAGGAGTCCCAGCCGTTTGCTTCGTTGACCTATTCGTAATTTTCGACTATTTATGAAATGATCTGCCATAAGAATCCCTAACTAGCGGAAGCATCATTTTAATTGACGGTACTTGGCAAGAAAAGTTTCCTTCCGTATATATGAATTTCTGACTATTCGAAAGCTACATCACTGAAAGCGCTAAAATCATATAAAAAGGACCATGCCAAGGTGATTTTTCACCTTATGCATAGCCCTTTACATAGAAATAATTAGTAAACTTCCACTTCACAAATGTTCCGCAGAAACCTAATTATTTTGCTTTATCGCAAATGATTATTTTGCAGCTTGAAATTTAGCTTCTACTGCATCCCAGTTTACTACGTTCCAGAAAGCACCGATATAATCTGGACGACGGTTTTGATAGTTTAAGTAGTAAGCGTGCTCCCAAACATCTAATCCTAAGATTGGTGTTTTACCTTCCATAACTGGAGAGTCTTGGTTTGGTGTAGAAGTAACTGCTACTGAATCACCATCAACGATTAACCAAGCCCAACCTGAACCGAAGCGAGTTGTTGCAGCTTTTGCAAACTCTTCTTTGAAAGCATCGAAAGAACCAAATTTAGCATCGATTGCTTTAGCTACTTCACCAACTGGAGTTTTTGAACCGCCTGGTGCGATTACTTCCCAGAATAGTGTGTGGTTAGCATGTCCGCCACCGTTGTTACGAACTGCTGTTTGTTTGTCAGCTGGAAGTGCATCGATGTTTGCGATTAAGTCATTAATGTCTTTTTCTGCAAATTCAGTACCTTCTACTGCTGCGTTTAGATTTGTTACATAAGTATTGTGGTGTTTAGAATAGTGAATTTCCATTGTTTTTGCATCGATATTTGGTTCTAATGCATCGTAAGCATAAGTTAATTGTGGTAATTCGTAAGCCATTATTAAGTTCCTCCCTAAAATAAAGAAATAATTAGTACATCCTTAGATTATCAAAATTGGTCAAACCATTCAATGAAAAATACCTCAAATTAAAGATTTCAGCCTTTTGACCGAAATAAATAATCCAATTTCTAATATACCCACTTCTTTAATTTGTTAAACTTTATAATTACCCCCACAATACGTTTAAATAGCAATAAAGAATACGACAATCATCACAATTTGAATAACTGCCTTGGCTACGGTTGACGTTAAAAAACCGATAAGGGAACCAACACCACTTTTTACAGCTTCATTAAAAGTTCTTCGCTCTACCATCAGCTCTGCAATGATGGCTCCTAAAAAAGGCCCAACTAATATGCCGGCAACCGGAATAACGAATGGCCCAATTAATAAACCGATTGTACTGCCCCACATACCTGCATTGGAGCCACCGAATTTTTTAATGCCAAAAGCATTTGCAACCGTATCAGCTCCAAAGAGTAGGACAACAAATAAAATTTCAATTGCCCAGAACCACCAACTTAAATCAGCAAATGAGAAAAATAATCCATAGACAATAAATCCACCTAGTAAAAATAAGACACCTGGGATTATCGGATACACTAAACCAACAAATGATACGATAAAGCAGGCAATCACTACGATCCAGCCAACAACTTCCATAAAAGCTCTCTCCTTTTGTCGTGCATGCCTTACATACGAAAGATATTGCCAAAAAGTTTCAATCTAGTGGCGAATTCCTAAAATAGAATCTGCAATATTCACAGCATGATCCCCAATTCTCTCCAAATTGCTGACAATATCCGTATAGACAATACCAGCAGCGCCACTACATTCGTTTGTATTTAAACGTGCAATATGCTTTTGTCTTAGTTTATCCTCCATATCGTCTATTAAACTCTCTAATTCTGTTACTTCTTGCGCTAGGCTAAGACTCGCCGTATCAAGCGCCTCTAAGCTTTTTCTTACCGCCTCGATGGCAAGACTAAACATACCGATTAAATCTTGCCGCGCTGATTTACTTAAACTCACTTCATGATGATCCTTATATTGCAATAGCTCCAAAATATTTTCAAAATGGTCGCCAATACGCTCGATATCACGCACATTCGTTAATAGGGTATGGTGCCGTACCGAATCCGCATGAGAAAGCGGCTGCTTGGACACCATAACTAAATAATTCGTTATTTCTTTATCTAAATGATTAAGTGCCACTTCCAACTGTAATACGGTAGGAATATGGGAAGACTCCCCTGTTTTCATGTAGTAAAACGTTTCTTCTAAGCCCCTTAGTGCATGCTCACCCATCCGTAAAACTTCTTCTTTCGCTTGCCCTAATGCAATGGCTGGCGAAGAATCAATGAAGGATGGGTCCAGATGTTTCGTTGCAACATCAATACCACCGTCATGTCCAGGCAATATTTTGGTTACTAATAATGATAATCCTGCGATAAACGGTAGTTGGATCATCATATTAAAGACATTAAACGAACCATGTGCGACAGCAATTTGCATGCGAGCCTCTAAATGGAACAACTGACTAATCCACTGTACATAATTTATAAAGGGAGTAAACAGCAACATAAAAATAACCGTCCCAATCACATTAAATAACACATGGGCAGCCGCTGCTCGCTTTGCATATATCGAAGCACCTAATGAAGCGAGTACAGCAGTAATTGTCGTACCGATATTTTCACCAAATAAAATCGGTAGCGCACTATCTAAACCGATTAATTGTTCAGCATATAAGCCTTGCAAAACGCCAACTGTCGCTGTCGAACTTTGAACGAGCAAGGTAAAAATAGTCCCTAAAAATATCCCGATTACCGGCTGGTTACTCAAATGAATGGTTAATGATGCAAAGTCTGCTAATTCATGTAGCGACTGCATACTAGCACTCATTAGCTCCAACCCTAAAAACAGACCACCAAAACCAAATAAAATTTGACCTATATGATGATAAATAGCCTTTTTAAAGAAAAATAAAAATGCAGCGCCAATTGCGAGGAGTGGATAAAAATAAATACCTATATTAATGCCGATGATAAATGCCGTTATGGTAGTTCCAATATTGGCCCCCATTATAACGCCTATTGCTTGTCGTAATGTTAAGAAGCCTGCACTCACTAAACCAACAGTAATCACTGTTGTCGCCGAACTTGACTGAATACAAACCGTAACGATTATCCCAACTAACACACCCATAAACGGATTCGTTGTAAATCGATTCAACCATTCACGGAGTCTGTCATCTGCCGATTTTTGTAACCCTTCTCCCATATATTTTATGGAAAACAAAAAGACCCCTAATCCGCCTAAAAATTGAAATAATATGCTTTGCCAATCTATTGTCAATGGTATTCGCTCCAATTCTTACGTCTCTACTAATCTATTCCTAATCATTAAATGAAAATGTACAAAAAGTAAAGAAAACCTTTAACTTCTTTACATAATGTTAACATTTTAGCAGGTCATTCTCAGTTAAAGTGATGCAATCCATTTCTAGTCATTCACGAACATGTTAGAATAGCGAATGGAGGAGATATAAATATGAAACACTCACAATTATTAGTCGATAGCTTATTACACCCTAAAAAACTAGCAGCTTATCGTTTATTACCTATTGGCAAAGTCATTCAATATACCTTTTTATTAATTACCATTGTTACTGTATTTTCATTTGGACGTTTTTCTACTGATATGTCTGTTAATACTCTTGATATAAGTGGAATAACGGAATACATAGATCAAATAAAATGGCTGTTGTACCCAGTCACATTCATCATGTTATTTGTACTAACAACGATGTTAGTTTTTGGTCAAATTGCGCTCTATGCTCTAGCAGGTTTATTTATTTTAAAAGTTATGAAACGTCGTGGTGAATACCGCCATATTTGGCGCACTACAACATTCGCCATTACTTGGGCGACTATTTTAAGCATGTTAGCAGAATTTGTACCAACTGCCCGAACAATACTCTCAATCTTGTCATTACTTTTAACGATTACTCTATTAATTATTGCCTTTACAAAATATCCAAAACAACCAATTTCAAAATAATAGGCATGATTCCCCTCTCTTCTCAATATAGTGTAGAAAAAGGAGGGGTTTTTTTGCGAGCATTCTTGTTAACTGTTGCCATTGTGCTTATCGCATTTGTCGTAAAAGTAGATTTAACAGAAGGCACATTATCTCTTGCTGCCTTCTATCCAAAAGATGGGCAAAATACACTTTGCGAAGACCAGCGCGAGCCAGCTTACATTACGGTACAAACAATTCAAGGCGATACCATCCATAGCTTATTTGCACTACACCCAGCAAAAATGCCGATGACCTTTCCAGAACGACTGGAGCTCTTTTATCAATTAAATCCTCATTTACAATTACAAGCACTTGTACCAGGCGAAAATATTAAGCTTCCCCTCTCTTTTGAATTCGAAAACGCATGCGGAAAATGAAAAGTTAACGTTTCTTCCTTGTCCTTATTTTCTTACACTGCTAAAATAAGTGTCAGTGACGGCTGAAAGTAGTGGCCCGAAAAGGAGAGAAAGTTAATGAGTGAAATTTGTCACCGTTCAAAAACACGTCCTGTACGTGTCGGTAATTTAACAATTGGTGGTAGTAATGAATTATTCATTCAAAGTATGTGTACAACAAAAACACATGATGTCGAAGCAACTGTTGCAGAAATTCTGCGACTAGAAGAGGCGGGCTGTCAAATTGTTCGTGTTGCAGTGCCAGATGAGCGTGCGGCTGATGCAATTGCCGAAATAAAAAAACGTATCCATATTCCATTAGTAGCTGATATTCACTTTGATTATAAATTAGCTTTGAAAGCAATTGAAAATGGTATTGATAAAGTTCGTATTAACCCAGGTAATATTGGGCGTAAAGAAAAAGTAGAAGCCGTTGTAACAGCTGCAAAAGCAAAAGGCATTCCTATTCGTATTGGCGTAAATGCCGGTTCGCTAGAGCGACACATTCTTGAGAAATACGGCTATCCAACTGCAGATGGTATGGTAGAATCAGCACTACACCATATTAAAATTTTGGAAGACTTAGATTTCCACGATATTATCGTGTCAATGAAGGCATCCGATGTCAATTTAGCGATTGAAGCATATGAAAAGGCTGCACAAGCTTTTGATTATCCGCTACATTTAGGTATTACAGAATCAGGTACATTGTTTGCTGGAACTGTAAAATCTGCTGCTGGCCTTGGCGCAATCCTGTCAAAAGGTATTGGTAATACGCTACGTATCTCTCTATCTGCCGACCCTGTGGAGGAAGTGAAAGTTGCACGTGAGCTATTAAAATCATTTGGTTTAGCGTCTAACATGGCAACGTTAATTTCATGCCCTACATGTGGCCGAATTGAAATCGACCTTATCTCTATTGCAAATGAAGTGGAAGAGTATATTTCAACATTAAATGTACCATTAAAAGTAGCCGTTCTAGGTTGTGCAGTAAATGGTCCAGGTGAAGCACGTGAAGCCGATATCGGTATTGCGGGTGCACGTGGTGAAGGTCTGCTATTCATGAAAGGCAAAACGGTTCGTAAAGTTCCAGAAGAAACAATGGTAGAAGAATTGAAAAAAGAAATTGATAAGCTAGCTGCAGAAATGGCAGAAAAACGTGCGGCTGAAGAAGCTGCCAAAGCGAACGCCTAAGGGAGGTGCTTGCATGACAAAGCCCCGTTTTGGTATTGATATTGACGGCACCGTGACATGTCCGAGTACACTTATCCCGCATATTAATAAGCACTATAATGTCAATATTACACTGGATGATGTTTGTGAATATGATTTTTTATCGGCCTTTCCTTATCCAGTAGATCGCACTGCATTTAATGCATGGTTTAAGGAAAATGAGCCTTATATGTATGAAGTATCAGAAGCTGCAAAAGATGCCAAAGCTATTTTAAATGCTTGGCAACATACTTATGAGCTATATTATATTTCTGCACGTGGTCAGAATGTTTCTGATATTACGATGAACTGGTTTAAATCACAGGCTATTCCGTATGATCATATTGAACTTATCGGAAGTCATGATAAATTAGCGACTGCGAAAAAGCATAATGTCGCAGCTTTCTTTGAAGATAAACATGATAATGCTGTAATGCTTGCTGAAGAATTAAAAATACCTGTTATTTTATTCGATACACCATATAATCGTCTTGCTGTACCTGACAATGTTGTGCGAGTGTATAATTGGCAAGAAGCAAATCAGTTTATTTCGAACTACTTTAAGTAATACTTGCAAGAAAATATTAAAAAAATAAAAGTGTTAGATTGACTGTGATCAATCTAACACTTTTTGTCGTCAACGTTGATGTTCCCTTCAATGATGCAACCCTAACTGAACTTGTCTTACCAGAAGGACTTCCTTGTTAGCTTCTATCCATTGACATCTCTAAACTTCAAGTATCCCTCGCAGCCAACGCTCCACAAAATTTTCGAAGGTTATTCCATAATTATCATAGACCGCATGATAAACAAAATATGTTCCTAATCGATCGAGTATCTCATCATTAATTTTCATATGAAACCGCTCCCCTTCTTGATATAAGTTACTCAAAATTTCACTCTAGATTACCATTACTATTTCCAATACATTTGAAAAGGTTGTATCGTTGCAAAACCGTCACAATATGCCAGTTACATACCCTTTCTTCACAATTTTCTTTTCGTTAATATAGTAGTAACAACTAGTAAACTGGGGGTACTCCTTGTGAAATGGATGACAAAACTCACTTTTGTAGCATGCCTGTCTACCTTACTTTCCGGCTGTGGCGATCGAATATCTGAAATCAAAGATGCCGCATCGGGCATTAACTCAGCAGCTGATGCTGCCGCGAGCGCTGTTAGTCGTGATGTCCATGCAATAAGAGCGCTAACGATTAACTACAAAGACCAAACATTTACTATTAATGACCTATTTAAAACTATTTTACGTGACATACGCTGGGAATATGACGCCGAAATAAATGAACTACATGTTCAAGGTACATGGCAAGCACCATTATTCTCTGACCAAGCATGGGATGCGACTATGCAAAAGAAGCTTGCTGAAACGGGTGTAGTGACTGTTACGTGTACAATAGATGACGATCAAATTGATAGCGCGCAAACAGCTGTCACAGTTGTTTTAAATCAAGAAAAAATACTACAAATGAATGGTGAGGATGCATTACATCAACTATACGATACCTATTTAAATAAATAAGGTCTGTAGCTTTTCTAACGATTTTATCGTTTAGAAAAGCTTTTTTTGTAACGATTGATGATTCCTTTAGCAATCCCTTATCAACAATCCGTATTCACAAAAAAATCATATTTTTAAAAATTTTAAAGCGTATTATTTGTATGCTATAAAACTGTCACGTTATAATCAAAGCATCACGTGATGGTTGGGAGGTATTTGCATTGGGACAGAAAAACTAAAAATCGGAGAACTTGCTCAAAAAACTGGCATTACTAAAAGAACGATTGATTACTATACAAATTTAGGCCTGTTGGAGGCAGAACGGTCCCCATCAAACTACCGCTATTATGATCCTGCCATGATTGATCGACTTCATTTCATCGAGGAACGTAAGCAGGAAGGACTTTCACTCGTAGAAATACAACAAGCACTTAATGTCACAACAACATATGAAGAAATCGATGTTCAAATACTACGTTTAAAAATGCAAGATTTAGAGCATGATGTAACTTCTCTACTGGAACAAATGAACAATCAAGACATGAAATATAGCCAAACAATTAAAAAAAATGTTTCACCTGAAAGCATTGCATTAATGCAATCTTTATTATTACTCATTAATACCTAGGAGGTGACGTTCTGTTTTGCAGAACGACTATTTGGAGACCATATTAAATTTATCGATTTTCACTATTTTATTAGCTTTAACCGCCTTTTTCGTGGCAACGGAATTTGCGATTGTTAAAATGCGTTCCTCTAGACTTGATCAGTTAATTGCAGAGGGCAATAAAAAAGCAATACCTGCGAAACACGTTGTCAACCATTTAGATGAATACTTATCTGCCTGTCAGCTTGGTATAACAATAACAGCACTTGGTATCGGGATGGTTGGTGAAAAAACCTTTGAATTTATGTTGCATCCATTCTTTGAAATAATCGGCATTTCGGATAAATTTATCCCTATTTTCACAATCGGTTCTGCTTTCGCTATCGCTACTTTTCTACATGTCGTTGTCGGTGAATTAGCACCAAAAACGGCAGCTATTCAAAAGACGGAAACAATCTCATTGCTTTTCGCTAAACCGATTATCGCTTTCTATAAATTGATGTATCCATTCATCTGGTTTTTAAACGGATCGGCGCGTATCCTTTTAGGTTTCTTCGGCATGAAACCGGCGAATGAACATGAAATTTCACATACAGAGGAAGAATTGCGTTCCTTGTTATCTGAAAGTTTTAAAAATGGTGAAATCAATAAAACCGAGTTGAAGTTCGTGAATAATGTTTTCGAATTTGACGAACGGATCGCTCGCGAAATTATGATCCCCCGAACAGAAATTGCGGGTATTGAAATTAACGAAACCTTCACTAACATTATTCACTTTATCGCATCCGAGAAATATACTCGCTACCCTGTGTATGATGGTGACCGTGATAATATTTTAGGCTTTATTAATGCAAAAGAGTTATTTACACATGGCTTATTAGAGCAAATAACTGATGATTCTTTAGTGCTCGAAAACTTTATTAACCCTGTAATTCGAGTAATTGAAACAACCCCTATTCAACAATTACTAGTTCGAATGCAAAAAGAACGCATTCATATGGCGATTTTAATGGATGAATATGGTGGTACCTCTGGGCTTGTAACGGTGGAAGACATTTTAGAAGAAATCGTTGGCGAAATTCGTGATGAATTTGACGATGATGAAGTTGCAGAAATTCGGAAGATTGGTGACAATCATTATATTTTGAATGCAAAAATGCTTGTAGAAGATGTAGAAAATTTATTGCAAGTATCCCTTGATAACGAAGAAGTAGAAACACTTGGTGGTTGGTTCTTAACAGTAAACAATGGGCTCAAAGCGATTAAAAACATCGAGCTAGCGCAATATGTATTTAGCATTTATGAACAACAGGGTCATCAGCTTCACTATATCGAAGTGCGTCCTCTTCATAAAGTTGCACCCGTTCCTACAGAAGGCTAATAAAAGTAAACGAAAGGCTAAGATGATATAGCTTTCACAACTTTAGGGCTATACAAAGTTATCTAAATACTTTTTCCTCATTCCATTATTAGCCATATTTCGATATAATAAATCTGTATATGATTTTATGATCAGGGGGCATTGTTATGAAACTTTTTAAACTTTATCATTCAGACGGTATCCATATTATTACCGATGTAAAAAAACACAAAACAAATATTGAGTTAAAAACAATTACAGGAGAAGTATTATATATTATCGTTGTAACAGATGAAAACTACACAGTATACGATGACCGCTTTGCTGGTGCTTCCAAGCAGTTAAATTCTGTAGAGGCGTTCGATATCGACGGTAGCTTTAGAAGTCTTGACTTTGATAATATGCGCTCATTATTCAAAGAGGCATTCACTAAACTTTTACAGGAAATTGCTGAGTGTGTAAACGATGGAGACGAGCTAGTATATCTTGATACACTTCGACATAAAGTAAGTGCCCAAATCAAAGGAATCCATTTCCGTGTTATTTCGGACACAAAAAAATATGAATATTAAGTAATGGCCTGTTCCACAATTAACAGACTGCTCAATGAGTAAGCTTTTTTCTTTGAGCAGTCTATTTCTTTAGCTCTGTCCAAGTTCCCCCTTTAACTCTATCTCCAAAATCATCGCTTGCACACCTTCTTCTACTTTTTTCATGTATAATGGAGCGTAACAACCTGAAAGAAAGGGTGTTTAAATGAATCGTGAACAACTCATTTTACTCGTTTCAGAAAAACTAAAATTAATTCGAACAGAAAAAGCATTAACGCAAGATCAAATGAGCGATCTTCTTGGGCTTTCCAAAAAAACACTCGTGCAAATTGAAAAAGGTCGTATTAAAACCGGATGGACAACTGCCGTTGCCGTATGTGCTTTATGTCGTGAAAGTTCCATATTGCAGCATGAGCTAGGTGGTGATCCACTTGAGGTGGTTGACTTAATCGCCAATAACGGCACATTACCGCCAAAGGAAAAAACGATGGGCGGATACATATGGTGGAAAAACCTAAATGAATGGCAAGGCTATCGTTTACAACAAAACGTCATTAGTCAACATTATCGCATTTTAGATACCGACAACTATCGCCTGCTGTCAACCTTTGACGAAACAATTGCCCAGAAAGAATGGAACAACCTTAAGGATTAATATTTACTGATTTGAATATAGACCTCCAAAAAAGGTTTATATTCAAATCACCTAATATTCCGAATTATATTGCATCATCCACTAGCACATTGACTACATCCCTCCCCACTATTCGAAATCTATGGACAAACGAATAATAGCTCTCAACCATTGTGACATAAGATAGAATCACACGACAATCGCGAAAAGTTACTATGTCGTACAACACTTCTCTTAAAATATTTCTTCCATACCTGTGAAATCATCAATAAACGCGAAAAGTCGAATTTTGTAACATTCTTCTCTATAATAATTAGTAACGCCTGTTATACTGGAAAGGATGCTTTTTTATGACACGTATACTAGCAATTAGTGATATACACGGAGAATTAGAACTTCTGGAAAAATTATTATTAAAATTGAAGTTCGATGCCACACAAGATAAATTACTTTTATTAGGGGATTATATTGATCGGGGTCCTGCATCTTGTGGTGTTTTAAATATAATTGAGGAACTACAAGCAACGGGGGCACGTGTACTACTAGGAAATCACGAGGCTATTATGCTCAAAGCTTGTCGTTCTGGTATTCCAAAAGCATGGCATCATTGGATTTCACTTTGTGGCGGGGATGCAACACTTGCAAGCTACGGCTATCAGCCAGAAGATTTTGAAGATGCCATTGCGCAAAACACATTACCTAGCTTTATTCAAACATTGCCAAAGCTTGAAGAACATTTACAGCTTATTGAGACGTTTGAAATGTATATAGAGTTGGAAGATGCTATTTTTGTTCATGGTGGCGTTGTACCTGGTAAAGCCTTAGCGGACACAGATCCTTTACAATTTTTATGGATTCGAGAGGAGTTTCATACCGGCTACGATGGTGAGAAAACTGTAATTTTCGGGCATACGCCAACCTATAAATTGCATCAAGATCCAACAAACTACAGTGTTTATTTCGGTGATAATAATATTATTGGTATTGATGGAGGTGCTGTTTTTGGAGGGCAGCTTCATGCGCTCGAATGGCCAACTCGACAAATAACATCTGTTGCAAAAGAAAAGCCAACAAGCTTAGAATAACTTGTTGGCTTTTCAATCATGATTCATCTAAATAAGCTATTTAATATAATTTAAAAATGACCCCAGCTAGGGAATAAATAATAACTGTTGAGAAGAGAATTGTCATATGGAAAAGCGAGAAAACAAACATTTTCGTCGCCCACTTCACTTGATCCGTGTTGCTGTGATAACCGTAAATACTCATTACAAGCCAGGCAACACTTAATATAAGTGCGACAAGCATAATACCAATACTTAATGAACCAAATAAAAAGCTTGATAGTATTAACAGGATTAAATAAAAATTTGTTTGGTAATACGTACGGCGCATCCCTTTTATTACAGGAAGCATCGGAACGTTAGCTGCTTCATAATCCGCATGCTTACGAATCGCAATCGCATAAAAGTGTGGCATTTGCCATATTACCATCACACAAAAGAGCCCCATTAAAGCAGGATGTGTAATATCAGTAGATACAGCCGCCCAACCAATTAAAGGTGGTACTGCACCTGATATACTACCAATTTCGGTATTATAAATAGTGCGTCGTTTTGTCCACATTGTATACGGTACAACATATAAAAATACACCTAAGAATCCAAATAATGCAGCTAATGGTGAGGCTAATGCTAGTACAGCTACTCCAACAATAAGCATAGTAATCGCTAATATCATCGTTGATTTTGCTGACATCTCACCTGTTACAGTCGGACGATTTTTCGTACGTGGCATAATGGCATCTATATCACGGTCATACACATTATTAAAAGCTCCTGCCGCACCGATAACAAGTGCCGAACCAATTGTTGCGAAAATGATTTCTGGTATATTGTCCAATAATGTCATTTTATTTTTATACATCCCTAGCGACAAGCCAGCCCACATAGGAATTAAATTGGATTTTATGATACCTGTTTTAACTGTTTGAGCTAAAACATTAGAGCGCGAATGTTTCTCTATTGTTTTTTCTACAGTTTGTGGATTTTGGTCCGTTTTTAGATTTTGTTCCATTCCTCTTAATTCCTTTTCTCTTATAATTTCTACTTACGTCCTTCGATAGAATGAGACATTTTTTGCATTAAACATATCAAATTATTATTTTACCCCTTTTAGGATCGCTATGTCTCAAAGTTCACATAAAGTACATGATTTTATCAATAGAAGGTATAATGTCAATTCACAACTTCTTCTATGATACCACCGACTTGCATGAATTTGAACCTAATTGCCTTCTTTCCTGCATAATACTATTCAAGAAAAACAATCTGCACTATACTAATGGGTATGTTCTATCTAAACGAAGGAGTGTCTAACACGTGAAATACGGATTTATTGGTCTAGGTAATATGACCACAGCCATTATTAAAGGGATGTGCAATAGCGGAGATTTTGATTCCTCTTATATATATGGCTATAATCGTACAAAATCAAAAACAACAAAACTCGCAACCTCTTATGGTATACAAGCAACAACTTCCATCGAGGAACTTATGACAAAATGTGATGTTATTATTTTAGGTGTGAAACCCCAAATGTTGCCTGATGTTTTACCTGAGGTTAAAAAACATCTACAAGAAAAGCATATGATCGTATCCATTGCTGCGGGAAAAAACCTCAATTACTTCCATGGCTATCTTTCCGAGTCCACGCCTATTATTCGCGTAATGCCGAATATCAATGCCCTAATTGGTGCATCAACAAGTTGCTATACAGCAAATGAGCAAGTAACAGAGACACAACTTCGTCTTATCACCATGTTATTTGAAACAATTGGCACGATAATTGAAGTACCTGAACACTTATTCTCCATCTTTACAACAATTGGTGGGGCTTCACCAGCATTCACCTATATGTATATCGATGCATTAGCGCGCGCTGCTGTGCGTGAAGGCATGCCGAAAAACATGGCACTCGACATTGCTGCAAATGCCGTACTCGGCAGTGCGAAAATGATTTTACAATCAAAAGAGCATCCATGGGCGCTGGTCGATCAAGTCTGCTCTCCAGGTGGAACAACCATTCAAGGCGTATCTTCCCTTCAAAGCAATCATTTCGAAACGACAATCCATGATGCTGTTGCAGCTGTAACAGATAAAGACCGCAGTCTCTCTAAATAAATATTCACAAACAAAAGGCATCGAGAAGTTGAATTCCCGATGCCTTTTATCTATTTCTTGGCGTTACTGCATATGATCTTGTTCTTGTAGTTGTTGCGCTAAAAACATGCCTAAATCTCGCCAATTTTCTGGTGTAACACCATGTCCATCTGGATATTGCTTGAATGTAACAGTCGCGCCAAATTGCTCAAACAGTTCTTTGCTTTCCATACCCCATTGCGAAGGAATCACATAATCATAATCACCATGAGAAATAAAAGCATGTAAATGATTGACCGTGCGAATCGCATATTCCTCTGTAACAAATTTTGGCGTATATCCGCTTAATGCTACAATGCCTGTAATTAAATTGCCCATAACAAAAGCTAGAGACTGTGTGAGAACAGCCCCTTGGCTAAAGCCAAGGACAAATACTTTATGCGGATCAATTTGAAATTCTTCAATTGCTTCTAAAATAAATCGTTGCAGCGCAATTAACACTTTATCAAAAATAGCACGGTCTGGCTTTCCCACTTCCTGTATCGTAAAAAAGGCAAAACCCGGCTTTTGTGCGATAGGACCTCTCAAGCTAATGATATGACATTGGTCTTGAAAATCTTGTACCAATTGCGGTAAATCATCCTCATTGCTACCCATTCCATGCAATAAAAAAATCGCTGGATATTTTTTAGTAGGGTCCATATTTGCTGGTTGTGTATGTTTAAAAGTGAATGGTGTATTCATTGCGATAATTCCTTTCAAGTAAAATCAAAACTATTTTAACATATTGCCCAATTATACTGCACAGATGTTGATTTTGGAATCTTACCCTAATTGTTTGAAAATTGTTTGTTTGCCTGACACTACAAAGGCATGGAATTAAAGAACTTTCTCTAATTCCATGCCTCCAAACTTTATGTTAAATTTGTTTTCGAAATAAGCCCGTCTATATGATAGGCTATATATCCGTTAATGATGCGAAGTGTTTCTTGTGGATCAGCGTCAAATAGCACTTTCGATTGTGCAGGTGTTGATACAAGAACCGAGAGCAAATCCATTCGCATCGAATGCCCAGCAGCACTATAGGCATAGTCATAAATAATGGCTTCCTCTGTAAGGCCTTCAGCGTCATACTGTTGATGGAACAATTCTTTTGCCATCTCCATTCGTTCAGCTACTTGCTGACGAATTCGCATTTGATGCATAAGCAATTCCTCTTCAAGCACTTCTGGTTTTACCCATTGTTTCTGTTCTAGCATATTGATAAGCTGATTTTCCCAAACTTGCTCATTGTCAGTAAAATACAGCATATTCACCATCAGCCTATCCCAAAAATCTGTTTCCGAACTAGCCGATTGACGTTGCATAGCAATCGTCTGATTAAAGTGTTGCTCAACCTTTTCCATATTCATATTACGTACTAAATGATAACATACATTTTCAATAAATTTATTCGCTACTTCCTGTGCCATGATCGAAACCCGTCCTTATCTCAACAAATCATTACACCTCTATCATACCATGATTGTTAAATAGAAAGAAACGGACAACGTTTAAGCATGTTGATGTGGTTGCTGGAATAACACCGATACGCCTGAGTCAATAGCAGCACTGCCGACAGCTTTCGCGACAACGTCCGCTACACGCTCATCCATCGACTTTGGAATAATGAATTCTTCTGATAAGTCTTCTGCTGATACTAACGAAGCAATGGCTTCTACCGCCGCTAGCTTCATCGCCTCATTTATATCTGTAGCGCGGACATCTAATGCACCCCTAAAAATACCAGGAAAAGCAAGCATATTATTTACTTGATTCGGATAATCTGAACGTCCAGTGCCCATAACGCGGACACCCCAATCACGGGCATTATCATATGTGATTTCTGGATTTGGATTAGCTAGCGCAAATACTATTGGATTTTCGTTCATTGATTCGATATGCTCTTTCGTTAATAAATTTGCAACGGATACACCGACAAAAACATCACTACCAGCAATCGCATCTTCTAATGTCCCAACTAATTTTAATGGGTTTGAAATTTTTGCAATCTGGTCTTTGATGCTATTCATCCCTTCCTTACGACCGTCATAAATTATCCCCTTCGTATCACACATCACGACGTTTCTATAACCCATTTGAAGTAATAAGCGTAATATAGCAATGCCGGCTGCCCCCGCACCGTTTATCACGACCTTCATATCTTCTGGTTTCTTGTTGACAATTTTAATCGCATTCATTAAGCCAGCCCCAACAACAATCGCCGTACCATGCTGGTCATCATGAAATACGGGTATATTACACTCCTGTCGAAGACGATCTTCGATTTCAAAGCAGCGCGGAGCGGAAATATCCTCTAAATTAATACCACCAAATGTTGGAGCAATCGCCTTAACTGTGCGTACGATTTCATCCACATCTTTTGTTGCGAGACAAATAGGAAATGCATCCACATTGGCAAAACGTTTTAGCAAAATCGCCTTTCCCTCCATCACTGGTAATGCCGCTTCTGGGCCGATATCACCCAAACCTAGAACGGCTGTCCCATCTGTCACAATGCCAACAAGATTTCCTTTAATTGTATAATCGTACACTGCTTGTGGATTGTTTTCGATTTCAATACAAGGCTGCGCAACGCCAGGTGAATAAGCTAAACTTAAATCATATGTATCCTGCACAGGTACCTTGGCTACAATCTCCATTTTCCCTTGTGCTTCTTTGTGCATCTCTTTTGCCTTTTGCATAATATCCATTGTCTAAACTCCTATCTTCTATCTACATGTCATTTATTTTTTCCATTCATGCTCAACAAAAAAATTATTATTGTAATACTATTCTAAATAATTAATCTTGTTATATTTTGAAAATTATATTACTTCATCCAACTAAAGTCAACGCCGTCAAGCGCAATCCTATATAAAACTTTTTAAATTGTTAATATTCTTAGAATATTTTAAATAAGTGAAATCGTTTTCATTTTAATACTATCCAAAAATAAGTGATTCATACAAAAAACACCCTTGTTTCATTTCGAAACAAGGATGTTTTACATTTTCAGCATCGGGTATGTAACGCTTCTAAAATCGTTTGTGCATTATCTTGAAGTACTTGATAGTTATCTTGTAAGTATGTCGGATGCAATGGCTTACTAAATAAAAAACCTTGTACCGTTTCACAATGCCCTGCTACTAAATAATTGAGCTGTGCTACTTCCTCAATTCCTTCTGCCACTACTTTCAAACGTAAATGTTTAGCCATTGATAATATCATATCAACTAATGCTTTATCAGTAGGATCGCTTTGAATTTTTTGGACAAAAGAGCGATCAATTTTCAAACAATCAATTGGAAAATCTTTTAAATAGGATAGCGATGAATAACCAGTTCCAAAATCATCAACAGCAATTGTCACGCCAAGCGCTTTTAATTGATGTAAAATCATCGTTATATGATCGATATTAATGGTCATACTTTCCGTTATTTCTAATTGTAAATATTTTGGGTCTAAATCAGTTTCTTTAAGTACAGATTGAATCATCTCCACTAGATCTTGCTGAAATAATTGGCCTAAAGAAAGATTAACCGCTACTTTGATAGGTGGTAAGCCTGCTTGTTCCCACTGCTTCACTTGTCTACACGCCGTTTCTAATACCCATTGTCCAATCGGAATAATGATACCGGACTCTTCGGCAATTGGAATAAACAAACCTGGTGAAATCATGCCCTTACTTGGGTGCTGCCAACGGACTAGTGCTTCAACCGATAATATATGCCCCGTCTGCAAATCTATTTGCGGTTGATATTCCACAAACAACTCACGATTTTCTAAAGCATGACGTAAATCATTTTCTAAAATAATTTTCTCTGTAATATCGCTAGACATGGAAGTTTCATAAAATACGATGCGTGAAGGTACTTTTCTCGCCTCCTGCATCGCATACACAGCAAACCTGACAAGCTCTTCTTCCTTGTAGGCATCAGTCGGGAATAAAGAAATGCCAATATTCAAATGCCCATTTAAAGAAATATGTTGTATTTGGAAGGATTTCGCCATTGCCATTTGCAATTGTTTACAAAGATCCATTATTCGTTGTGTATGATTTGCATCATCAATAAATACGATAAAATAATCTTCTCGAAGCATACTTAGTAAATACTGGTCAGGTAAAATATCCTTTAGTCTCTGAGCAACTTGACTAATTAATTTATCTGCATATGAACTACCTAGTGACGCTTTAATAGCTGAAATGCGCTCAATCTCTATAGCTAAAATAGCCTTCTTAACATTACATTTATATAAATTCTTATGTAATGTCTCCATTAAAAATCGTTCATTTGGTAAGTTTGTCACCTCGTTGTGATAAGCCATATAGTGCATCTTCTCTCTAGATTTCTCTAAATGTTTCTGCATTTCTATTAAATCCTGAAACGGTTTTTCAATGGACGAAAAATAAATTGCTTTAAAAAGCAGATAAAAAGAACACAATTGAAAAATATGTCCAATAAAATTTTTAATATCGTAAACGTCACGATAAGTAGTAAAAAGAAAATCGCTAATGATTAAATAACTTGCACTACCTACCAACAAGAAAATAATGTTGGGTGCTACCTTGAATTTTTTTATTAATAAGTACATGATAAGAAAATGGCATGCCATTGCAACATACTGCAACGAATTTTTTAAAGGCGTTGGACCGACCCCTTCAACAACAAGTGGTGGAAGAACAGGAGTAGTCGGTATATATATAAGCATGAATAATCCAACAATGACAACAAATGGTGTACTATAAATGAACCATCGATAAGTTTTATTAAGAATGGCTTTTTCCTTAATAAAAAATATGAGCAAGATACCACATGATAACACTAGCCTTCCAATAATATAAAACCATGTTGCAGCATAGGGGGTACTCTCCATAATAAAATGTGGCATCCCCTTATAAGAAAGTGCATGTGCAATTTCAATTAAGCTATACGTTAAAAATAACGCACCTATGTATAGAGTTCTATTAGATAGAATATAAGGTGTTGTTAACCATGATTGGATGGCAATCGTCATCGTCACAACAATGATCAAAATTTCTATTAGCAAATGAATCGAAACATAATTGCTCTTTCCAAAAATCCCGTAAAATTCATCACTCCAAAAACCAATGATCATCAATAATACGCTAGAGAAAAATATGAATAGTATCCCTTTCCTAAATAAAGAAAAATGTTTATTTAATTCCCACACGATGATCCCTACTTTCACTTGGCTGATAACCGCTACTTTATAAAATTCATTATGTATAAATAATTTTGAGATGATTCTACTAATAGATTACCATGATATACCTAAAATTCAATCAAAGAAAAATGGATAAAATGTTTCAACTGTTGAAAAAAGGAAGAAGACTGAAAATATCCCCACAATTAACGAGTTTATCTTCAGTCTTAAATGTTCATATTATGAAAATACATAACTATCCATATTATCAATGGTATTTTGGATCGCATCTTTAAGCGATCGTTGATGCTCACCGCAAGAAGCAATGGCTTCCTCTAATGCAATCGATGCATTAGCTATAAATGGTGCCATCTGTAAATCTTTTGCAAGCTGAATTAATACAAGGGCTTTATTCCATTTCCAGCGAGCATTTGTCGGATCTAAGTCAATCGCTTGCTCTAAATAAGCAAGTGCATCAAAAGGCATCCAACCAAAACGATGCATCGTCTGACCTGTTATGCCCCAATACAAAGCCTTATTAGGATTTGCTTTCACTGCCTGCTTGAAGCAATGGACGCTCTCATTGTAATGATGGGCAAATAAAAACAGCTCGCCCTGCGTAAAAAATGATTGTGCCTTTTCATTAGCTGAACCCGATTTAGCCATTTCCTCTAGCGCTTTCACTCGCTTCGCAAATGCCGCTTCATCTTTTATAGCACGTATTTCTAAAACATCATCTGATTCCGGATAACTTTCATTCGCCCGTTCACTATGCTGTGTTTCCACGAAAAGTGTTGGCTTCGGCAATGTAGCAACATCGTACTCATCCAACAAGGTAATATATTTAGTAGCTAACTCCTTATCAGGCCCATCTGCAACTTGCAAAGCAGCCTTATAACATTTCATCAGCTCTCCATTATAAAAATATTCTTCCATTGTCATCCATTCTTCCTCCAGTTTTCATACACCTCATTCTATATAGTATATATTATACATACTTCACTCTGTAAAGCACCCTCCATTTCATTTGCTATCTATTCGAACAAAAAAGAGACTGTCCCATTGGTTCAGTCTCTTCTGTGCGTTATTTTTTTAATACTTCTTTATCTAAGAAAGCTCGTAAATCTTCTTCAGCTAATGCCCCTACAAAACGTGCAGTTTCTTTGCCATCTTCAAAACGAATAAAAGTTGGCGTTGCTTCGAGATTATACTTGTTCCATAAATTTTCATATTCATATACGTTTAATTGGGCAATATTTACGCCTAAATCATCTGCAATCGGCATTAATACGGGTGTGAATGCTTGACAGTGGACACAAACTGGACTAAAGAAATACGCATTGACATCTTCCCCAGCTTTAATCTTCTTTTCTAGCTCATCAGGCAACATAATATTTTGGTAATTTTCATCATCTAATTGGTCAATTGTTTCTTGTTTTAGATTTTTGTCACCGTATGGATTATTCGCACTTGCCAGTTTGTTTTTGTTCGATACATTTGTAAGTACAATAATCGCTGCAAACAAAACAACAATAACCGAACCAATAATTAGTAGCTTTTTCAATTAAACTCCTCCGATTTCACATAAAAAATGTCCTACTTTTAGTGTATTTGGAATTGATTATAAAGTGTTTTTAGAACCTAGTAAACTAATTCGTCTTTCATAGTAAGTTTTCGCACAATTCAAACATAATTTAGTGTATTTATGGAAACCTACTTACTATAATGCTCAAAATGAATTTGGAGTGAAATTTACTATGAAACCTACTTTCCAACATGTTTTTCGAATTTATAAAAGTGATATCTTAAATATAGTATCAAACTGGGTAGTTGCTGTCATTGTTGGTGGGCTCATTTTTTTACCTTCTTTGTATGCATGGTTGAATATCTATGCTTCGATGGATCCATACGCGCACACGGCAAATATGAAAATTGCCGTTGTCAATGAAGATGATGGCACTACGATTAAAGGTGAAAATTTAAACATTGGAAAGGAATTAATGAGCAATTTACAAGTAAACAATAGCTTTTCGTGGTATTTTCCCCCAAGGCAAGAAGCACTCGATTCATTAAACAATGGTGATTATTTTGCAGTACTTATCGTTCCTAACGATTTTTCCAAAAAGCTCACATCTATTTTGACCGATCAACCTACAAAAGCGCATATTGATTATTATGTAAATGAAAAAATTAATCCTATTGCTCCCAAAATTACAGGTAAAGGCGCCAGTGTTATTACCCAACAAGTTTCGAGTGAATTTATCTCAACAGTCAATGGCACACTTTTTTCTATGTTTAATACCATAGGCATTGAAATCGAACACGATATTCCAGATTTCAAAAAATTCGAACATTATATTTTCACAATTGAACAGCATCTTCCAGATATTGAATCATTTTTAGCTCAAACCGCACAAGGTGGAAAAGATGCTGAAAAATTATTGGACACCACTATCAGTGAAATACCCGAGATAGAAAAAATAACAGCTAGCGGTCTTACAACTATCCAAAATGGTTTACAGCTGATAAATGAGGCAGATACGCTGTTCTCGCAGCTTTCACCCATTGTAAAAGAAGATTTAGAAAGCGTACAAACAATTGCTCAACAGTTCTCACAGCTTTTAGAGCAATTGCAAACTATCCGGACAGATACAGCTACCTTAGCAAAATCTAAAGACGAACTGCAAAAGCAGTTAACATCTTCACAAGATAAGGTAAATAGTAGTATTCAAACGTTGGAAGCTTTACAGAAGTTAACACAGGCAGATGCCTCCTCTCGTAAACAACTGGAAAACTCGCTCGAAACGGTGATTTCATCGCTTCAACAGGAGCAATCGAACGATGTTATCGCTCTATTAGATAATAAAGGTATTATTCAGCAATTGGAGTCCATACAAGGAAAGTTACAAGCAAATCCTATTGCTAGTGACTCTATGATTAATGTGCTCTCTACATTACGTCAACTAAGTTCGCTCGTAACGGATGTCTCAAATAAAGTACAACAATTCAATAATATCGACGAGCAAACAGTGAAAAAAGATATTGCCGCAGTTCAAAAAATGGCTCAAGATGCTGCAAATCATTTAAATCAGTTTCTTAATTACTATTCAGATAAACTGGAACCACAAATTCATACAACCTTGAATGCTGCAAAGGATACATTAACAAATGCATCTACTATGCTAACGAAGGTGCAAAGCTCCATTCCACAGGCAAAACAACGGTTAAGCAATGCAAAAAATACGTTAGTTACAGCCAATCAGGCTATAGCTACTATTCAATCTGACTTCCCTACGCTAAGTACTAAAATTATTGACCTTGCTAATAAGCTACGGACATTAGAAAACGAAACCGATATCTCTGAAATCGTTCAATTGTTAAAAAATGATGTTGAAGCAGAGCGAGATTTTTTTGAAGAACCAGTCAAACTAGCAGAACATAGAATATTCCCAATTGCAAATTACGGAACAGCCATGACACCATTTTATACCGTTTTATCTATTTGGGTCGGTTGTTTGTTGCTTATTTCTCTTCTTGCAGTGAATATTCACGACAACCCACAATATAGCATTCGTGAAATTTATTTTGGGCGATTAATGACTTTTGCAACTATATCCATTATACAAACATTGATTATTACAATTGGTGATGTTTTACTATTAGACGTCTCCATTCGTGCGCCTCTTTACTTTATTCTTTTTGGTTTGATCATTAGTTTTGTTTTTATTACAGTGGTCTACACGCTAGTATCCGTATTTGGAAATGTAGGAAAGGCATTAGCCATTGTGATGTTGGTCTTACAAATTGCTGGTTCTGGCGGTACCTATCCCGTTGAATTGTTACCGAAGTTTTTCCAAGTAATTAATCCATTTTTACCGTTTACTTATGCAATCGGCATGATGCGTGAAGCAGTTGGTGGCATCATTTGGTCCAAAATATGGATAGACCTTGCATTCTTACTAAGCTTCTGGCTAGTTTTTCTGTTGTTTGGCTTGTTCTTAAAAAAATTGCTAGGCGAAAAAATGGAACTTTTAATGAACAAAACACGCGGATTAGATATTTTTCACTAATTTGTGACCACCCTTGCTATAAATATTGACGCGACCAATGTTATAATGGAAATATTGTAAACATGTAGGAGGCGTTTTTTTGAAAAAGCTAATATCCATTTTTACGTTGTTATTGCTCGTGTTAAGTGCTTGCGGGACTGACAAACAAGCGACTGAAGAACAGCCAAAAGATACTCAAAATGAAGCATCACATGATGGACATGCTCATGTGACAGGAGATATTCAGGAAGAGACAGCAAGTGCTGATGTCCTGCCGACATTTTTAGATAGCCAATCTGAAAATATTCGCTTAGTCTACCAAATAGCTGGACAATCAACCGAAATTTTAGAATGGATGCCATGCTACTGTGGCTGTGGAGAATCTGTTGGACATAAAAGTAATTTAAACTGCTTTATCCAAGAAAAAAGGCAAGATGGAACAATTGTATGGGATGATCATGGCACACGTTGCGCTGTTTGTTTGGAAATCGCACTACAATCAGCAAAAATGCATAAAGATGGCATGACTCTAAAAGAAATCCGCCAAACAATTGATGAAACATACAAAAATGGTTATGCAAAACCAACTCCAACGGAAATGCCTGCATAAGATGCTGACACAAAAAGGAAAAGTGTTAGATTGACAACCCATCAATCTAACACTTTTTTGCTGTGCCTTTGTTGTCCGCTTCGGCGGTGCTTTCCGCTCAGCACAGTAAGCCGTAACCCTCGCTAACGCGGAATGCCAGCGTCTTACGCTGTGTGCGTTCTGAGCTAGAGCCACCGCCTCCGCTACCAACAACTAGTGAACCCTTCTAAATTTTATTTATTGCAAAAGCAGAATAGCTAAATTAGCTAAGTTCTCCATATAGCAAAAATTTATGAATACCTTTCCTCTGCTCCTTAAATATTTTAGTTATGCCCCAGCCTCTTTTTTTGCTGTGGTCTTTGTCTGCTATGCATTTACTTTTAAAGGTGTACTGGCAATCAAATCGTTATTTAACGAGTTGTAACACCGTTTTAAAATGTGGATGATCCGCTCTTTGTAAAAGCTCATATAAAATCATTTCTGTGCTCGTTGGCAATATACCTAGTGCCTTCATTTTATCTAGCCCAATTTCCTTATTGGCTTTTGTGCGAGAGGACACCGCATCCACAACTACTTCCACTTCAAAGCCCTGTTCTTTCAGTTGTCTTGCTGTTTGATAAACGCAAATATGCGCTTCAATACCTGTCACGATAAATTGGTTACGACCACTTGCTTTAACTGCATCGATAAAAGCTTGCTCTTGACAAGCACTAAAAGCCATTTTGGCCATCGGGGCCCCCTGAAGATGTTGCGCTATTTCTAATGCAGTTCCACCTAAACGACTTGGATTTTGTTCAAGCCATAACACAGGGACATCCAAAGCCTCCATCGCTTGTACTAGTTTTGCTACATTTTGAATGACTGTTTCACTATCTTCTACAATCGTTGCTAATTTGCCTTGGACATCCACAACAATCAGACTTGCTTGTTCTACTGTAAACATACATACACCCCTTTCACTATTTCTTACCTTTCAGTATACCGAAATTTTTTTCTCTATGTAATTTTTCATCAATATGCAATACATAAAACAAATTGTGTGCGAATTGTGTGCGTGCCTGACACTAAAATGCTCGTTTTCATCGTACATAAATAAAAAATTGAGAATTTTGTTTTTTCTCTTGAAAATTAAGTTATAATCCAATAAAGGTGCTTTTATTAAACAAAACAAGGAGTGTACCATTTTGACACAACGAGCATACAATTTTAACGCAGGTCCTTCTGCACTACCCCTAGAAGTATTAGAAAACGCTCAACAACAATTAGTAAACTTCCGTAATTCAGGTATGTCGATTATGGAAATGAGTCACCGTAGTGCAATTTTCGACGAAGTACATAACGAGGCAATTGCTCTATTAAAAAAACTTTATGCTATTCCAGAAAACTATGAAGTATTATTTTTACAAGGTGGGGCAAGCCTTCAATTCACAATGGTACCGATGAACTTCCTCCAAGCCGATAAAAAAGCAAGCTATGTATTATCTGGTTCATGGTCAGAAAAAGCATTCAAAGAAGCTAAATTATTCGGTACACCTGTTGAAGCAGCAAGCACAAAGGAAAATAATTATCGTAATATCCCAGCATTATCAGATATTCAATTTAATGAAGACGATGCATATGTGCACATTACTTCTAACAATACAATTTACGGTACTCAATGGAAAGAATTCCCTGAAACAGGTAATGTTCCTTTAGTAGCAGATATGTCAAGTGACATCCTATCTAAACCTGTAGACGTAAGTAAATTTGGCATCATCTATGCTGGTGCGCAAAAAAACCTTGGTCCTTCTGGTGTAACAGTCGTTATTATTCGCAAGGATTTACTAGAAAAAGCAAATAAAGAAATTCCAACAATGCTTAAATATACAACACATGCGGACGGTAACTCATTATATAATACACCACCAACATTCGGTATCTACATGTTAGGTGAAGTATTGAAATGGGTGGAAGCTAAAGGTGGCGTCGAAGCTGTTGCTAAACTTAATGAAGCAAAAGCACAAGTCATTTACGATGCAATCGATAATAGCAATGGCTTTTATAAAGGTCACGCAACGCCAGAAAGCCGTTCATTAATGAACATCACGTTCCGCGTCGCTGATGAAGAACTTGAAAAACAATTCCTAGCTGAAGCAAAAGCAGCTGGATTTATCGGTTTAAATGGTCACCGCTCAGTAGGTGGTTGCCGTGCATCAACATATAATGCTGTGCCATTAGAGACTTGCGAAGCACTTCGCGATTTCATGGTAGCATTCCAACAAAAACACCAATAATGAAACAACGACGAATGCTTGTAAAAATAACAGCATTCGTCGTTTCTTTTTTTAAAATGTATGTTCTGCTGTTTAAACATAACATTCTTTCCTATTTCCCCACTAATAGACTTCTATCTCTATGACAACCATATCGGTACAATCACACCTTTGCCATATAAAATAAACTTTAACAACATTTATTAAAAGAAAAAAATAGTTTTTTCTTTGTTTATCGGACATATTACCACCCTCCATTCTTCAACAAAACATAGATTATTAGTGTAAGGCAATAGCTTTACATTAAGTGATGGAGAAAGGAGGTAATATGAATGGAAGATAGACGTTATGCTACTCATATGAACTGGGCTCCTTGTAAATGCCATAAACCTTGCAAATGTAGCCACAAAAAAGAACATGAATGTAAAGAAGAGAAATGCCACAAAGCAGTGAACAACTGCAGAAGCTGTATCTGTGAGCAATTAAGAAAATTAGAAGTTGGAGCTGTAGTTGATGTTTTATTAGCAGGTACTTTCCTTCGTTTGACTTTTGTGAGCTTCAATGCACGAAATTGCTGTGCTTATTTCCTAGAAGCTGGTTCAACATCACCACTTATTATCGATTGCAAAAAAATAGATGCTATCCGTATAGTAAGAGCATAGTAGCCTTCTTTCATTAAATGGAGTATACCCTTTCCTTCTAAACATACTCCTTTGATATAAGTAAAAACCCTGTCAAAACTAATTTGACAGGGTTTCATGTTTACATTCTGGGCATTTTCCGTAAATTTCAAATTTATGATTTTCAATTTCATAATCTGGAAGCTTCTCACCTAACATTTCCATCGGGCAAACATTCAGCTCTTTTACATTGCCACAATCCATACAAATGAAATGATGGTGATGATGTTCAGATTCACAATGCATACGAAAATTTCGTTCACCAGACAACTCAGTCTCTTCTAAAATGCCAAGCTTTACAAACGTTGAAAGATTACGATAAATCGTATCGAAGCTCATACCTGGAAAATCTTTTTTCAGCACATCTAATAAATCTCGAGCGGTTAAATATTTATCCGTTTCCGCAAACATATTTAAAATTAACTCACGTTTATCTGTTTTTTTATAGCCGTTTTCTTTTAAAATTTCCCACGCTCTTGAAATATTCACAGTGCTTCCTCCCCTTGTTTTACAGATACCTTTAACATAATTTTCTTCACGATAATAACTAGCAATAAAATAACAATAGACGTAACGACAATCGTACCACCTGGCGCTAAATCTAAGTAAAATGCACTTACTAATCCTATGAACACTGCTACCTCGCCAAATACAATTGCATAGAGTATTGTTTGTTTAAAACCTTTAGCCAGACGCATGGCTGCAGCCACTGGCAAAGTCATTAAAGAAGAAACAAGTAAAATACCTACGATGCGCATACTAGCAGCAATTACAAGTGCTGTCACAATCATAAACAACAGGTGAACCCAGCGAGCTGGCAAACCACTTGCTTTGGCATATTCCTCATCGAACGATAGCACAAATAATTCTTTAAAGAAGAAATATAAAAACACAATAACCACAATCGCAATACCTATAACGACCCATAAATCCTGCCTCGACACAGCCGAAACGGAACCAAATAAATAGCTCATTAAATCGGTGCTAAAGCCACTGGCAAGTGAAATAAAAATTGCGCTAATACCAATTCCACCAGACATGATAATCGGAATGGCAAGTTCTTCATAATGCTTATATAATCGGCGTAAGCGCTCAATTAATATCGAGCCACTTACAGAAGCAAGTATACCTAAGTAAATTGGGTTGAGCATTGCTAATGCAGCAACAGACTGACTTACATATAAGCTACCAGCAATCCCCGCAAGTGTAACATGGGATAATGCATCAGCAATAAGTGATAGCCTACGAACTACGATAAATACACCTAATAGTGGTGCGATGATGCCAATTAATAAGCCAGAGAAAAAGGCATTTTGTAAAAACTCATAGTGAAAAATTGCTTCAATCATTGTGCCTTCTCCTTCTAGTGAATCTTTCTCACCGAATGGCCATACCAAGCGTCTAGCGCATCCTGAGAAATAGAATCAAATTCGTTTTTGTAGCCGTGGAAATGAATTGTTTGATTAAGGCAAGCAACATGACTAATGCGGTTTGATACCGTATCAACATCATGTGTCACAAGAATCATCGTAATTCCTTGTTCCCTATTCAATTTCGCCAGCATATCATAAAAGGACTGCACATTCTCGTGATCGATGCCGACTGTTGGTTCATCTAAAATCAGTAATCGTGGCTCACTGACTAAAGCACGTGCAATAAATACGCGCTGTTGTTGTCCACCAGATAACTCGCCAATATTTCGTTTCATAAAGGCGTCCATCCCTACGGCTTTTAATGCTTCGTATACTTTGCTTTTGGCATCCTTCGTCGGACGCTTAAAGAGCCCTAATTTTTTTGATAATCCACTAATAACTACTTCTTGAACCGTTGCAGGAAAACCAGAGTTGAAGGCATTGGATTTTTGAGAAACATAGCCTATCCATTCACGATGTTTAAATGTTGCACTTGGCTCTCCAAATAATTTGATTTCACCAGACATCGGTTTTAATAAACCTAAAATAATTTTAAGTAATGTTGATTTCCCAGAGCCATTCGGACCTAGGAGCGCCAAAAAATCTCCTTCTTCCACACGAAATGAGATGTTTTTTAATACTTGTGTATAGTCATATTGAAATGACACATTTTCAATGTCAATTAATGCTTGTTTCATGCATGATCGCTTCTTTCTAATTCAAAATCATTACGATTTACAAATTGTAAGTATAAATGAAAGTTTAGTATTTGTAAAGAAAACAAAACTTAAAAGGAGGGATTGTTTGTGAGTATTCAATTTTTGCAACAATTATCTCAAAGTAGTGATAAAGAAGTTGTAGCGATTGCCCGTGCCGAAGGTTTTGACATTACCACTTCTGAAGTGAAAAAGCTTCGACCTTATCTAGAGCAATTCTCTTTTTCTTGGCTCTTTTTAGGTATTCCAAAAGATGTACTCAGTGAAGTGGAAGCAGTACTCGGACGAAAACGTTCTCGCCAGCTTATTGCACTTTTTACTAAATAATGGAGTATTGCCCGAAAGTCAATTTGGACTTTCGGGCTTTTTCCCTTCTATAGGTGGGAGTTTGTTCAAAAAAATTCGTACTCATTTAAGAGTTCAATCTTACAAAACCTACCTAAGAAAATCTTTTTCCTTTGCGAAACAAAATATTGATTTTCAATATTGAGAATTTTATAATTATGGATAAGAAAAGAAGTAATCTCTTAGTTACGATGTTGTCGATGTCATTGGTTTATTTTCCATTTTAAAATACAAAGTAAGGAGTTGGATTTTAAATGAAGAAAAGACTAGCAACAACAGTTTGTGCTTTAGGATTATTGCTTAGTGCAGGTATAGCAAGTGCAGGGACAAGTCCTATCAGCTATGCGAAAAAACTGCCTCCTTTTTCTATTAATATTAATTTAGCAACAGGAACAAAAGATACGAATAGTCAATCAAAGGTGGAAAACTCTATCGTTGGTAGTACTTACACTGCAAATATGTGGATTGTGGATTCCGGTGGGAAGAAAGTTTCTCCAACAGCTACAAGGGTAGGTGACAATGATACACGTACCTTTACAGTAGATCAAAGCGCTGTTGGCAACAGCGTAACGCTTGTCGCAGAAAATAGCGCTTTTACACACGTAAATGTAGACATTGCAGGTAGATTTTATCCAGATATTTAAAATAACAATAAATAGTAAATTGATAATAGTTCTACTAAAGTAATTTATTCACTTTGAAAAATTTGTAAAAATAAGTAACTAAGAGTACTCTATCTCTTTTCTATAAAACCCATTGAAAAATTATATTATAGTTTTTTCTAGGATAGGGTTGTCTATCTTAGGACAACCCTTTCTTTATTTTAGAAAGGAGGATAGCAATGCTACTTGAATATAAAAAACTATTTAATAATAAAAACTTTTATCTTAGTATTTGTGCCTTGGTATTGCTTGTTGTCATTGCTGTATGGATAGGCGTTAAAGAGCATAATGAAGAATATTTATTATCAGAGAGAATTTATAATCAACACTTTGAAAAACCTATTGTAGATGATATGCTCAATTTCGTATCTCCGCATAAACAATGGCTCGGTTTTACTAATAATTTTGCATCTCAATTGTATTATTTAATATTTCCGTTGTTAATTTCTATTGCACTTGTAGACTCAATTTTTCGTGAAAGAAAAAGCGGCTATCAACATTTTATTTTTATGCGCATGGATAGACGGAAATATTACACTGCAAAGTTTGCTTCTACTTTTCTAACTGCCTTTTTTATGTTCGTACTGCCACTATGTTTAGGGGTAGTACTTGTTAATATATTTACAAATCATTGGGACTATACAGCCTATGCAAATATTTATAAAGGGTTTGTAGAGGGGACTTTGGCAATACCCGATAATGTTTTAAGTGCTTTCAAAGGCGATATTCAACCTCTTTTTTCCGATTTACTAAGCATGTCTCCATACGCATATGTTGCTGTATTTTATATTATCGGAGGATTGTTTGCTAGTGTGTATGTTTGTATGGGACTAGCCCTATCTATGTTTATTAAAAATTATTATTTATTAATTTTTATGCCACAAATTATTTATACTAGCATTTGGTTTTTAGCTGCCAATCACGCAAAATGGGCTCCATTTTACTTTTTAGCTCCGGAAGGTATACATGGAGATAACTCCATCTCTATTATGATTATCGAATTTCTGTTGCAAATTTTCATTACATTTGTCATTTACTTAATTGGGATGAAGAAACATGAAGATGTATTATAAGTACTACACCTATTGTCTACAGGATATTCGCTTGAAAAAATGGCTCTTTTGGATTGTGGCATGTTTTATGATAACTCTACATTTGTTTGAAGTATTGCCTATCATGTCAGTGGCAACTAGATGGCATACGGTGAAAGACTTTATATTAGCCTCTCGTTATGAAAATTTCTATACCTTATTATTTTTAATATTATTAGCGCCTTTTTCATCTAAAGACAATGATTGGCTATTACTTAGAAGATATCGACACCGACAGCAATATGCCACGTATAAAATTTGCTTCGTTTTTATCGTGACTGCCTTTTTTACAGCGATTGTTTTCGGAAGTAGTATGTTGAGCACATCGCTAGCAAAGTGGCTATTTTTCCCTTATATTACAAATTACAGTGCTCTTTTATTATATGTGCCTGAGCCTAAAGAAAACGGTTCATTGCTTTACTTTATCTATATGTTTTATTGTGTGACGGCTATTTGTGGTTTGCTATACATAGCGCTCCAACAGCTACTTAGAAATAATTTTATTAGTGCGATTTTAGTTATTGTGCTTTTTATGGTTGATAAAATCACAATACACATTGTGCCAATTTTCTTTTATAAAAGTGAATTTACGTCACCTATTAGTACATTCTTTATATTAGTTGCCGTTATGATTTTGTTAATTAACGCCATTCATTATTTAGTCAATAAACTAGACTTTTACGTGCGAGATGATGATTCATGACAACATTTTCGTTAGAGTGGAAACTACTGCGAGATGATGCCCTTAAAATTAGTTGTATTTGTATTGTCTATCCATTATGTACTACTTTATTGCTACTCCATATGACATCCCTTTTTGATGGATTGACATTGTACCAAGCATTTACTGCCCTTTTAGGGCACGTGGAGGAACTTACTTGGATGTATTGGACTTTGTTATGGTTTGGTTATGTGCTATTAATTCAAATTGTTTGGAAGCCTCGCTCCACTTCTTTTTCCTACAATATGCTATTACGCTATCCAACAAAAAGTTGGTTTTGGCTTAATCGGCTACTAATCCTACTTATATTCACGGCGTGCTATGTGGCAATCACTTATATCATGAGCTTTTCCCTTTTTTTAAAAGCTCACGTGACGCAACAATTTGATATCTTGATTGTTCTACAGGCATTCATTCTATGCATCAATATGTACTGTCATGCCTTGCTATGGAAAATAGTCGAATTATTATTTTCAGCAAAAATAGCGACGGTTTTACTGATCGTCCTATTTTTTGCAGGTATTAAACGATCAGCTCCTTATATTCCGTTCTATTATGGGCTAATGGGAAATTTCGACGCAAACATGTTCGCTGTCATTCTAGTGATTGAAGGGCTATTTATTTGTCTTATGAGTTTAATTATTGTTCGAATCGGCTTAAAAAGTGATTATTATTAGGGAGGGTTGCTAGATGTCGATTGAAGTATCAAACGTTTCCAAGATTATCAAAAAACGCATGGTGCTACAAAATATTAGTTTTCAGCTAGAGCGGGGCAACATTTATGGCTTTGTGGGGCACAACGGTTCAGGGAAATCAATGTTGTTTCGGGTAATTTGCGGCTTAGTAAAACCGAGTGTCGGAACAGTAAATTTATTCGGGGATGTGTTACATCAAGATATTTCGTTTCCTAAAAGTGCAAGTGTAATCCTTGAAAAGCCTGGATTTTTAGAGCATTATTCAGGTTTCTCCAACTTAAAATTTTTAGCAGCGATTCGCAATCAAATTACTGACCAGGATATAAAAGCTGCGATAGCAAAAGTAGGTTTAGACCCAGAAGATAAACGCCCTGTTAAAGCATACTCTCTTGGGATGAAACAAAAACTAGCCATTGCTCAAAGCATTATGGAAACACCTGAATTGATTTTACTAGATGAACCCATGAATGGTTTGGATGAAGATTCTGTACAAAATGTATATGACATTATTAACGCTGAAAAACAGCGTGGAGCAACTATTTTATTAACTTCACATAATAAAGTTGATATTGAGTCCTTATGTGATCAAGTATACAGATTGCGTGAAGGCGTGTTAACTGAAACCCCTTGAGACCCGCTTCGAATCATAATTAGTTTACCCTCCACTTTGACAAAGTTCAAAATGGAGGGTTTCTTTAATTTACTCTTCCCAAAATAATTCATCCAACGTTTTATTTAACGTTTTACAAATCGCAATACATAAGTTTAACGTCGGATTATATTTCCCAACTTCAATTAAACCGATTGTTTGGCGGGTAACCCCTACTTTTTGAGCTAAATCTTCCTGTGACAAATCATGCTCTATTCGAGCCATTTTTAAACGGATGTTTTTCATGCTTATCACCACTGTTAATCTTCTAGATTTTTTTGTACGACTTGGTCACTTTTCTTTTTTGCAGCCATATATGATAAGCCTAAAAATCCTGCAAAAAATGGTACATAGATAACTAGCGATACTAAGAAAACCATGAAGAAATATTTATATGCTTGTTGTGTGCTATCCGCATAGTTGAAGGCACTATTAAGACCAAAAAAAATCGCCAGTACCAAACCAGTAGCCACTCCGTAAATGATATTTTTCGTCTGTAATTTTATTTTACTGTTACTATCATGAACCTCTACTTCATCTGTTAAGATTCCTAGATAAGCCGTCCTAACATAATAATAAACAGATGACACAAAGATAATCAATCACTCTGTTAATACATTGTCCAAGGACATGCCCATTTTAAAGAACTTTATTACGATAGAAATGGAACAGACAATCATAATCAGCACATACATTTCTTTGTATATTTTATTTTGTGAATTTTTAACACGTTCATCCACTTGCTTCTTATTTTTCTTATACATAATGTACCTCCATTTGTTTTATTAATTGTATTATATGAAATGACATTGCTTTTTGCAATATATAAATTGCATTTAGTTTTTTATAAATTGCAAAATGCAATGTTATTTACAGTGAAGACATAAAAAGACACATTTCCTTGTAGAAAATGTGCCTTGAAATCTAAACCATATTATAGGATTAAGCTCACGATATGTTTTAATTCTTACTTCTTCCAGTAGATGAAATGCTCGTTTTAAAAGCCATTTCTGTCTTAACTCCTAAGTAATAAGCTTTGCAAACCAAGCTACATAATGTGCCCCAGGTATAAATAACACTTGCGCCAAAATCGTTCCTAAAAATCTAGAGGTCATCATCATAACAGATGCTCTTTTTAAATCAAGATAACTTCCCCGCTGATTGATAACATCATCTGCAAGTATAGAAATTTTAGGGTCAATAAAAATAATTAACAAAATTGTTGCTACGCCATTGATTAATCCAGACGCCATGACAGCAGTTGCCTTTAATTCAGGAACTAATAAACCTGCATATAAAGAAGATAAAACACCAATGGTATAAATCGCTGTAATCACAATGTTAATCACAAATAGTTTGACTGGAATATCTCGTAAACCAATGCCCTTTACATAGGCCAAGCTTGGCTTGCGAATATGTTTAATGCCTCTTTTTACATAGTCAAATGTGAAGCCTTTCTTCAATAAAGCTGGAATCGACCCTCTTTCCTCAGCCAAATGAATGATGCCTCGTGAAAAGATGGCTACGAAAGTCGGCAGTAATAATATCCCCATTAGTGTCCCTAATGATGCAGCTCCTATAATAAAGCGATACTGGCTTTCTACAAAAGCTAGCGCATTGTCAGCAGGCGCTGTATCCACTAAACTCCCCGTAAACGGTTGTTGCATCATATTCGCTAGCCTTGAAACCATCACCATTACATTAAACAGAGATAAAGCTGAAGCTAGTAACTTTACACGTGCCCCTGATAAACGCACCGCATAGGCAAGTGTCTCGATTGAATGAATGATGAGAATAAATAAAGCAATCATAATTAATTTATCTGTAATTATTTCCATTCTCTATACCTAATGTTCTTTCCCATTATTTCACATGTAGACGTTTGAATTTCAAAATAGTTCCGAACAGCACTATTGAAATACCCGCGATTTTAAGCTGTTTACCCGCGATTCGTGTTCAAATACCCGCGATAAAACTCTCTTTACCCGCGGAAGTCGTTCAAATACCCGCGATATCGCTTCGTTTACCCGCGATTCATAAAAAACCGTAGACCAAACACAATTTGCATTGCGTTGGTCTACGGTTCTCTTACTCTCCTCGTAAGGCGTCAATAAGCGCTGGCTTATATTCTCCACTACGAAGCATATCAATTTCATATTTATACGGTGCTGTTTTGGTTTTCGGATTACTATTTTGAGCAACAAATGGTGTTTCTAATATCTTCGGTACAGCCATTAATTGTGGATGATGAACCACGTATTTTAAAGCATCAAATCCGATATGTCCAAAACCGATATTTTCATGGCGGTCTTTACCCGCGCCACGAACGTTTTTGGAGTCATTTATATGAAGAACTTTGATGCGGTCTACACCGATTATTTTATCGAACTCGTTTAATACCCCATCAAAATCTTCAACAATATTATAGCCAGCATCATGTGTATGGCATGTGTCAAAGCATACAGAAAGGCGCTCGTTATGTGTCACACCATCAATAATTTTTGCTAGTTCTTCAAAAGAACGTCCACACTCTGTACCTTTCCCTGCCATTGTTTCTAATGCAATTTGCACGGGATAGTCCTGCGATAGTACTTCATTTAATCCTTCAATAATTTTAGCAATACCAGCATCTGCCCCTGCACCTACATGGGCACCAGGATGTAAAACAATTTGTGTAGCTTCCAACGCAGCAGTGCGTTCAATTTCAGATTGTAGGAAATCTACGCCGAGACGGAATGTCTCCGGTTTTTCTGTATTGGCAATATTAATAATATAGGGAGCATGCACAACAATATTTGTCATGCCGTGCTCTTTCATATGCAACAGACCATTCATAATATTAAGGTCTGCAATGGATTTTCGACGCGTGTTTTGTGGAGCACCCGTATAAATCATAAAGGTGTTCGCACCATAAGAAAGAGCTTCTTTACTAGAGCCGAGCAACATTTCTTTGCCGCTCATTGAAACATGTGAGCCAAGTAACATGATTAGGCCTCCTTCACTTATTTTTTATTACGCGCTTTTAGGCGACGTTCGCGTTTTTTAATTTTTTCCATTTCCCATTTCATATTACGTTTGTAACCTGGTTTTACTTTTTTCGGCTTACGCACTAGAGATTTTGCTTTCGCATCAATTTCATTTTCGTGCTTCACACGATTTTTACGTGCATGACGGTCTTTTAGTTCAGACCATTCACCATCTTTAACATCTTTTTGTTCAAATGGTATACCCATTTTCTCAACGCGTGCTAGTGCGTCCTCGTCCGAAGGCTCAAATAATGTAATTGCCGTACCTTTATTGCCGGCACGAGCTGTACGACCGACACGGTGAATAAAGAATTCTAGATCTTCTGGAATTTCGTAGTTAATGACATGTGAAATTCCTTGAATATCAATACCGCGCGCAGCAAGATCTGTTGCCACAATGTATTGAAATTCTAAATCACGAATTTGCTTCATCATTTTTTTACGATCGCGCGGACTTAAATCCCCGTGAATTTGACCACAGCGAATCCCTTGCTCATTTAAATAACCCGCAACATGCTCTGCCGTTTTACGTGTATTGGTAAAAATAACGGCTAAAAATGGGTTAATTCCTTCAATAACATCTAACAAGCGTTTGTTACGTGATTTCGAACGCACAGGCACAAGCACAAAATCAATACCTTCTGCCACGGGACGTTTATCGTTCATATGAACATGGACAGGTGCTTCCATATATTTTTTTAAGAATGGCTGTAGACGTTCTGGAATTGTTGCAGAGAACACGAACATTTCAAGCTTTTCTGGCATTTGAGAAGCAAAGCCATCAATCTCTTCGATAAAGCCCATATCGAACGCTAAGTCCGCTTCGTCAACAACTAACATTGGTGCCGTATGCACAAATAACGCTTGAGCTGAAACAAGGTCACGAATACGTCCTGGTGTACCCACAACGATTTGTGGTTGCGTTTTTAACTTATCAATGGAGCGTTGTTTGTCCGTACCCCCAATAAATAATTTCGCTTGAATGTCTGTTCCTTCTATTAATTGATTTAACGCATCAAAAATTTGTTGAGCTAACTCGCGTGTTGGCGAAGTAATAACCGCTTGTACCTCTTGTTTGTCAACTTGAATGCGTTGCACGATAGGAATAAGGAAACTATGCGTTTTCCCTGTACCCGTATGTGCTTGTCCAATCGCACTTTTCCCTTTCAGGATTAGTGGAATAATTTCCTTTTGTATTGGTGTTGGTTCTGTGAAGCCAAGCTTTGCAATTGCGTCCTGCAAAAATGGCTGAAAATTATAATCAGTATATTTTGACATAATTCGTTCCTCCTTACATCTTTCCCATTGTACCATGATTCGGCCTTTTAGGGATGTTTACGTACTATTAACATAAGCATTTACAATATTCTCTTGTTTTTTTCATCGATGCAACGCTAACCCTTAACAAACTTACTTTAATTACGACTATTATGCAATGAAAAATGTAAAGTGTGAAAAATGTGAAAAAATTTAATGGACATTTCGTATTTTTTATGTCAATTTTAGTCCAACTAATGATTTGCATATTTTCCACATGTTAATATAAACATGAATAATAGTATTGGAGGTTGATAGTGATGAAAGCAGCAAGATGGTATAAAGCAAGAGATATCCGTGTAGAAAACATTGAGGAGCCTTCCATTGCATCCGGCAAAGTAAAAATTAAAGTACATTGGACAGGCATTTGTGGAAGCGATTTACATGAGTATGCAGCAGGACCAATCTTTATTCCAGTTGAACAGCCACACTCTATCAGTAAAGATATAGCCCCTATTGTAATGGGCCATGAGTTTTCTGGCGAGGTAGTTGAAATTGGGGAAGGTGTTACAACAGTAAAAATTGGAGATGCTGTCGTTGTCGAACCGATTCTCTCTTGTGGCGAATGTGCTGCATGTAAAAAAGGGAAGTACAACATTTGTAAACAACTAGGTTTCCACGGACTGTCTGGCGGCGGTGGCGGATTGTCAGAATATACTGTGGTAGATGACCACATGGTACACAAAATGCCAGCAGGACTTTCTTATGAACAAGGTGCTCTTGTAGAACCAGCCGCAGTAGCTTTACATGCAGTTCGCCAAAGCAAATTAAAGGCTGGCGATAAAGCCGCAGTTTTTGGAACTGGGCCAATTGGTCTTCTTGTTATCGAAGCATTACGGGCATCTGGAGCTTCCGAAATTTATGCGGTGGAACTTTCAGCAGAACGTGCTGCAAAGGCGATGGAACTAGGAGCAACAGCTGTTATTAATCCGCAAGATGAAGATGCTGTTGAACGTCTTCATGCCTTAACAAATGGCGGTGTGGATGTGGCATTTGAAGTTACTGGTGTTCCTGTTGTTTTACAGCAAGCTATTGACTCTACTACGTTCGAAGGTGAAACAATTATCGTTTCGATATGGGAATCAAGCGCTTCTATTCAACCAAATAATATTGTATTGTCGGAACGTACTGTGAAAGGTATTATTGCCTATCGAGATATCTTCCCAGCTGTTATGGAGTTAATGACCAAAGGCTATTTCCCAGCGGACAAACTTGTAACTAAGCGCATTGGGCTTGATGATGTTGTAACAGAAGGCTTTGAAGCGTTAATGAAAGAGAAAAACCATATTAAAATTCTTGTCAATTCACAAAGCTAACATAGACCCTTTTATTGTAAGCAGATAGAGAAAATACCTCTATACCATTCTCTCTATCTGCCTTATTGAAGTTATACTTTACACCACTTATTCATTGTCCTTCATTTGTTTAAAAATAGCTAAATTCGCCATTAAGAAGTTCACTTTCTCTTCCCCAAATAGACCGAGCGCCCGCCCCTCTGTATTAGCCTCCACAATTTTTTCGATTTCCTTCTCTGACAGCCCGCTTGCATTGGCAATTCGATCGATTTGAATGCGCGCTGCTTGCACACTAATATGTGGGTCTAAACCCGATCCGGAGGCCGTCATAAGATCAGCAGGAATGTCTTGTCTTTTTATAGTCGGGTTCGCCTGTAAAAACGCTTGAATATCTCCCTCTATCCGTTTTGTTAATTCTGGATTGGACGGAGCATAATTGAACGTTCCAGAGCTCACGCCACCATAAGCTATCTCACCATTTTTATCTGGTACAATATCTTCTTGTGTATAAACATTATAGTTAATGGATGAAACACGGCCCTTAAAAAATGCTGCTGATGTAAAGGCTTGCCCAAGCTTTTCCGAACCAACAGCTTTTCCGTCAACTTCCACAATGCTACCATTCGCTTGATGCTTAAATAGCCCTTGTGCAATACCCGTTACTGTCACAGGATAAATTAAACCACAGACTACAAACATAATGATAGATACCATTAATGCTTGCTTGACATTGTCCCAAAATCTATTCATATCATTTTCCTCCTATAGACCAAGCATGGTTAACAGTGGCCCTGCTAGCAAATCGATCACCTTTATACCGATAAAAGGCGCAAGAATACCACCTAGTCCATAAACAAACAAGTTTTTCTGTAATAATTTTGTAGCACTCATCGGCTTATATTTTACGCCCTTTATCGCAATGGGAATTAACATTGGAATAATCACCGCATTAAAAATTAAAGCTGAAATGATGGCACTTGTCGGCGAATGCAGTTGCATAATGTTGAGCGCATTCATTTCAGGTACTGCTACCATTAACATAGCAGGAATAATAGCGAAATATTTTGCCACATCGTTTGCAATACTGAATGTTGTTAGTGCACCACGCGTCATTAATAATTGCTTTCCAATCTCTACAACTTCAATTATTTTAGTTGGATTTGAATCTAAATCAACCATGTTTGCAGCTTCTTTTGCTGCATTCGTTCCTGAATTCATCGCAAGACCGACATTCGCCTGTGCTAAAGCAGGTGCGTCATTGGTACCGTCCCCTGTCATCGCCACAACTTTTCCAAGTGCCTGCTCATCTTTAATCACCTTTATTTTATCTTCTGGTTTACTTTCTGCAATAAAACTGTCAACGCCCGATTCTTTAGCAATAGCGGCTGCTGTTAGTGGATTATCCCCTGTGCACATAATTGTTTTTATGCCCATTGCTCGCAGCTGTTCAAAGCGTTCTTTCAAACCAGATTTAACAACATCTTTCAGATGGATGACACCCAAAATAATATGATTCATCGACACAACAAGCGGTGTGCCCCCAACAGCAGATACTTGATGCACTAACTGTTCCAAATTTGTCGGAATATGTTGTCCTGCTGCAAGACTATCTTGTTTAATCGTATCATAAGCCCCTTTTCGAATGATCGTCCCATCCTGCAAGTTCAATCCGCTCATCCGTGTCTGTGCGGTAAAGGGAATATGCTCACTGTATTGAATTAGTTGTTGTTCATCCGTTGTAGTTACCCCTAAATCACATGCCAATGATAAAATAGATTTTCCTTCTGGTGTATCATCTGTCAGCGAACTCAGCCATGCTGCTTGCATCAAAGTTTGATGGTCAACTCCTTTGACTGGTAAAAACTCAGTTGCCATGCGATTACCGTACGTTATTGTGCCTGTTTTATCTAATATAAGTGTATCTACGTCTCCGCAAGCTTCCACAGCTCTACCAGACATTGCAATGACATTAAACTGCGTCACTCGGTCCATACCAGCAATACCAATAGCAGAAAGTAAACCGCCGATGGTCGTTGGTATTAAGCAAACTGTCAGTGCAATTAACGTTGCAATGGAAATGTGTACATTTAAATAAGTAGTCATTGGATATAATGTCACGACCACTAATAAAAAGATGATTGTCAAGCTAACTAACAATGTATTTAACGCTATTTCATTAGGTGTTTTTTTCCGACTTGCTCCTTCAATGAGGGCAATCATTTTATCTAAAAATGACTCTCCTGGCAGTGAAGTAATTTCAATCATTAGCCAATCACTTGTGACAGTCGTTCCACCAGTAACAGATGAAAAATCTCCACTGCGTTCTTTTACAACGGGTGCAGACTCACCAGTAATGGCTGATTCATCGACTGTGGCAATCCCTTCAATGACCTCGCCATCATTTGGAATCACTTCCCCTGCTTGCACTAAAACAATATCCCCTTTTTTCAGCTCATGTGCCTGTTTCATCACTTCTGTACCATCCGCTAAAAGGACACGTGCTTGTGTATCTGTCTTTGTATTTTTTAACGTTTGTACTTGTGCTTTTCCCCGCCCTTCAGCGATGGATTCTGCAAAGTTAGCAAATAAAATTGTAACAAAGAGAATGATAGCAACAATGGCATTATAGAGCTGAGCATGCTCTCCTTCCCCACCGCCAAGTAGATTAGGAAAAAACGATAACAACAGCACAAAAATAAAACCGATTTCTACGACAAACATGACGGGATTTTTTATCATCGTAACTGGATTAAATTTCTTCAATGCGCCTATCAATGAGCTCTTTACTAAATCGCTCGTGATAAAACCTTTTCTTACAGTTTCCATTTGATTCTCTCCTCATTAGGAATGTATTTGTAAATGCTCCGTAATTGGTCCAAGTGCTAATGCGGGTAAAAATGTTAGCGCACCAATCATCAGTACAATGGCAACAAGCAAAAATGTAAACATTGAGGTATCTGTTTTCAATGTTCCAACTGAATCGCTGTGCCACATTTTTTTAGCAAGTAGTGAAGCAATTGCTAATTGAAGGATAATGGTTAAATAGCGACCAAAAAACATAGCTAACCCTGTCGTCACATTCCAAAACGTTGAGTTATCAGCTAACCCTTCAAAGCCAGAGCCATTGTTGGCAGATGCTGAAGCAAACTCATATAGTACTTGCGATAAACCGTGTGCCCCTGGATTTGTAATACCAGCTACCCCAGATGTTGTGGCAACAGCAAGCGCAGAAAACAGTAGGATAATTGCAGGATGAATTAAAATACAAAGTGCTATTAACTTCATTTCCTTTTCCTCAATTTTCTTTCCTAAAAACTGTGGCGTGCGACCAATCATTAAACATGCGATGAAAATCGTTAGTAAGACATACATCATCATATTCATCAGCCCAACACCTTTGCCCCCAAATACAACATTTAACATCATATTAAACATCGGCACCATTCCACCAATTGGGGTTAATGTATCGTGCATGTTATTGACCGAGCCCGTTGTAAAGGCAGTTGTGACTGTAGTGAAAAGGGCAGATTGGGCTACCCCAAAGCGCATTTCTTTTCCTTCCATACTGCCAAGCTCCTGAGTAATTCCCAGGTTACTAATAAGGGGATTACCCGCACGCTCAGCAATATACACTGTCACTAACCCGATAAGAAATAGCATACCCATTGCAGCAAAGATCGCTAGCCCTTGCTTGCCGAATATTGTTTTTTTCTTTCTATAAGCAACCATTAGACTAAAGGCAACAACACAAGCACCTGGTAGCAACATCATAGATAGCATTTCTACGATATTAGATATAACCGTAGGGTTTTCAAAAGGCGTTGTGGAATTAGCACCATTAAACCCACCTCCATTTGTACCTACATGTTTAATAGATTCAAGTGAGGCAACTGGTCCCAATGCGATATCTTGCATTTTTCCTTCGATTGTTTGAACAGTTTGATTGGCACTGAATGTTTGAGGTGCTCCTTGCGATACTAAAATAATGGCAGCTACGATGGAAATAGGCATTAATACACGTGTAATCACACGCACAAAATCTACAAAGAAATTGCCTAATGTATCACTTTTTGCAACTAATCGTCTACAGAACGCCATACAAGCAGCGTAGCCAGTCGCTGCAGATGTAAACATCATAAAAATAATAACGAGCATTTGTGACAAATAACTTAAACCAGATTCACCACTATAATGTTGCAGATTGGTGTTGGTCATAAACGAAATGATGGTATTAAAAGAAAGTGATGCCTCCATATTTTCTATATCATTTGGATTTAACAGCAAAAAAGATTGAATGCGTAAAAGAATGTATCCGATAAAAACCATAAAAGCATTTGAAATAATTAATGACAATACATATTGCTTGCCTGTCATATCCACTTGTTTAATGCCGCATACCTTATAAATCACATGATCCACTTTATCCATTAATGGATCGAGCCATGTTTTTTTATGCATTGTCACACGAAAAAGATAATGGCCGGTCAGGATAACAAGCGGTAAATAAATAATACACACAATGGCGATTTGCCACATACTCTATTCCTCCTAAATACCTATTAATATTTTTCCGGATATAATAGGGCATGCCCTAAATATCCAAAAAGCAATATAAGTATTATTCCAATAACAATCCACATAGCAATTCCTCCCCTTACTCTTCGACTAGCTTGTAGCACCAAGTCGTTAACGCATATAGACTGGCAAAACTAATGAGTAATAAGCCAACCATATATAAATCCATCAATTGCATCACCCTTCTCTCTATTTGATGTTTTTATCATACTGACTTTCAAATTAATGTAGTGTTAGGAAATCGCTTCTTTGTATTAAGAAACAATAAAGGTGTTAAATCTTTACACTTTCTTAATGGCAGATAACGCTATAATACAAATGAGGTGAAGTATGATGGAAAAAATGCGCCCCACTCCCGAAGAGCTTTTAACAAGGTTTCATCAGGAACAAACAACTGTCGGTAGATTGAAGATATTTATTGGGTATGCAGCCGGCGTCGGAAAAACGTATGCTATGCTAGATGCCGCACATTTAGCAAAAAAACTTGGAAAAGATGTAGTAATTGGCTATATAGAGCCACATCCTCGACCAGAAACATTAGCATTACTTGATGGGCTTGAACAAATACCTACTAGAACAATCCATTATAAAGGGAGAACTTTTCAAGAGTTGGATATTGATGCAGTATTGGAGCGTAAACCGGAAATTGTCCTTATCGATGAGTTGGCTCATAGCAACGTTCCGGTTATGCGACATACAAAACGTTTTGGAGACGTGGAAGAATTATTAGCAAAAGGCATTCATGTCTATACAACCGTTAATATTCAACATATTGAAAGTCTTCATGATGTTGTAGAAGAAATTACTGGGGTAAAAGTCCGCGAACGTATTCCAGATTATTTAATCGATCAAGCCGCGCTTATTAAAATTGTAGATATCGAACCAGATGAGTTAATCCAACGCTTAATAGAAGGAAAAATATATTCCAAACAACAAGCTGAAAAAGCGTTAGCATCTTTTTTTCGTAAACAAAATTTAGTAGCATTGCGGGAAATTGCCCTGCGTAGAACGGCAGATACGATTAATTACAAACAAATAAATGACAGCGAATCGATTAGGCAAACGGCACAAATTGAAGAGCATATTTTAGTTGGTATTAGTAGCTCCCCAACCAATGCAAAAGTTATTCGCACTGCTGCCAGACTTGCTCAAGCCTTACATGGTAAATTCACGGCGCTTTATGTACAAAAGGTGAAAGAAGGTGACGATAACGACGCGAACTCCGAGCGCTTACAACAACATATTAAATTGACCGAACAACTTGGTGGACATGTCGTAATCGTGCAGGAGAATGATGTCGCAGCGGCGCTTGCTAATTATGCTCAAATGAGTGGCGTCACAAAACTGGTACTCGGCAGGACGGTGATGAAAAAGAAATGGTGGCAGCCCAATGCAAAAATCATTGATCGACTCAATGATTATGTGCCTAATCTCGCTATTCATATCGTGCCAGACCAAGAAAACGAACAATTTTATTTTCCAGATCTTCGCAATCGACTAACTTTTGAATGGTTAGATTTGTTAAAGATGTCCGTCGTGTTTAGCTTGGCGTCATGTTTAGCCTTATTTTTCTTCACAATGGGCGTCAGCGAATCGAATATTATTACCATTTATATTCTTAGTGTGTTAATTCTTGCTATTTGGTCATCTGGATGGCTCATGACTATTATTAGCTCGGCTGTAGCTGTACTACTGTTCAACTTTTTATTTACAGAGCCACGATTTTCACTGGAAGCATATCATCGAGACTATCCGATGACATTTATGATTATGTTTTTCTCTGGCATTATTACAAGTAGCTTAACGAAAAAGATAAAAGAGCAGGCCATCGTAGCCGTCCGAAAATCCTATCGAATGGAAGTGTTGCTTGAAACGAATCGCAAATTACAACACGCTAAGTCCATCGAAGATATTATTATGGAAGGCATGTCTCAAATTGTTAAATTAGTAGAGAAACCTGTCCAATTTTTTGAAATAGAAAATAACATGATTGCTAAATCTGTTTTTTTTCCAACACCAACTCTATCAAATACGGAGAATACGAAAGTAGCTACCTTATTTAAAAATACAAATGAACTAGGCGTCATTCATTGGGTCATCAACAATAACCATTTTGCTGGCGTGTCCACTGACATTTTCCCAGAAGTAAACGGCTATTATATGCCCGTTCTTTCAAGTGGCAGTGTAAAGGGTGTCGTTGGCATTGCGCTTTCAAAGCAAACCCCATTACCTGCATTTGAGCGCCATATTTTAAATGCCATTATGAATGATTTTTCGTTTGCATTAGATAAATGGTATTTGCAAAACTTAAATGAAAAAGTGGCAAGAGAAGCTGAACTTGAACAAATGCGAGCGAATCTTTTGCGTGCTATCTCGCATGATTTACGGACACCACTGACTACGATTTCTGGGAATGCCGATATATTGTTAACGAATACAGTTCAAATTCCAGATACAGAAAAAACTCGATTATATGAAGATATCTATAAAAATTCAAGATGGCTTGTGCAAATGGTCGAAAACTTACTAGCCGTTTCGATGTTAGAGGATGGACAATTTGCCCTCGAGATGCAGTTGGAGCTAGTAGAGGATATTATTCAAGAAGCGTTGCTACATGTAATTCCACGCAACAATACGCATCATATTTCTTATCATGTAGAGCCCGAATTAGTTATGGCTTTGATGGATGCACGCCTGATTATTCAAGTGCTTATTAATATTATTAATAATGCACTAACATATACACCTACTGGTAGTGACATCTCTTTTATCGCAAAAGAGGAAGGCGAATATGTACATTTTAGTATAGCTGATAATGGACCAGGTATTGACGATTCATTAAAAGAAAAGCTGTTTGAACCATTTATTACAGGGAAAGTGCAGCGCAGTGATAGCCGAAGAGGCTTAGGGTTAGGATTAGCATTATGTCAGACGATTTTAACTTTACACGATAGTAAATTAGTAGTTGAAGATAACTACCCGAACGGAACCGTCTTTCGTTTTACTTTAAAAAAAGGAGTTGTCAGTATCGATGAATAAACGGATTTTAGTCGTAGAAGACGACATAGCAATCGGCAATTTAATTAAAATGACCTTGACTACCCAAAATTATGAATTCGATATTATGCAAGATGGTTCAAGTGCTTTACAAAAAGCCATAACGTTCAAGCCGCATGTAATTATCCTTGATTTAGGCTTGCCTGATATGGATGGTCTAGACTTTATTCACAAACTCCGCAGTTGGACCCAAACGCCGATTATCGTCGTGAGTGCCCGCGGTGCAGAGCTCGATAAAATTAATGCACTTGATGCAGGGGCAGATGATTATGTTACAAAACCTTTTAGTGTCGAGGAGCTACTTGCACGCATTCGAGTAGCTTTAAGAAGAACTGTCAGCGATCATCAGATAGACAATGAGTCAGCCGTATTTGTCAATGGTCATTTAGAAATTGATTACTTGGCTAACACGGTGATTGTCAACGGTGTGGAAGTACACTTAACCCCCATCGAATATAAACTATTAGTTGTGCTATCCAAGCATGTTGGCAAAGTGCTGACACATAACTTCTTATTGAAGGAAATTTGGCAAAATGTACTACAATCGGACGTCCCTAGTCTTCGAGTTTTTATGGCGACTCTGCGCAAAAAAATCGAAGATAATCCAGCCCAACCAAAGTACATCCAGACACACGTTCGCGTTGGCTATCGCATGCTTCGTTATCATGATGATGACGAATAAGCCGATAGGAACGCATTAACCTATCTAACTACTTTCCTATTGGGGAAAAGTCCGTTATGCCTTTTTTATAAGGTGCAAGCTACATTGCATAACACCTCTTAAGTGGCGACAGACAACTTCCCCTATTGGATTGTCTCTCTATACTTTCTACCTGCTTTCATGAAGCATAACTATCCCCCAACCATGCTTATTGCACAAAGCTCCTTTCATATAGTTCCGTACTGTAAACCTCTTATTGATAGATTGCATAAAAGGTGATACTATATTATTTATTTTGACAATGATTATCACTCACAAGGAAGTAGGTAGATTTCATGGACCTTCATGCAGTTCAATTGGGTGAAAAAGTTAAAGTTAAAGACCTACAGCAAGTCGATGCACTCTTAATGAAACGTTTAAATGCATTTGGCGTAAAAGAAGGCTGCCAAGTATGTATGATTCAAAAAGGTTGGTTTTCTGGCGCCTGTATTATGGAATGCCAAGGTCAAAAAATTGGCCTTCGTAAAAAAGACTTAATGAACATAAAGGTAGAACAATTATGAGGCGATTAGCTTTAATAGGAAACCCTAATATTGGAAAAACATCATTATTTAATACATTAACAAATTCATACGAATATGTTGGGAATTGGAGTGGTGTAACGGTTGAAAAAAAGGTAGGACAGGTAAAGAAACTCAATAAAGAAATAATCGATTTGCCTGGTGTTTATACACTTAATCCTATTTCTAGAGATGAAAGCGTCGTTACTACATTTCTACTAGAAGAACAAATAGATGGGCTTTTAAATATTATCGATGCATCCAATTTTGAACGAAATATGCAACTAACACTCGATTTGTTAGAACTAAGAAAGCCTGTTTTTATTTGCTTAAATATGATGGACGTAGCAAAGAAAAAAGGCATTTCCATTAACATAGAGAAATTACAGAGCACTTTAGGTGTACCTGTAATTCCAATTGTCGCTCGTACAGGGAAAGGCATCGAAGGGATTTATCAAGCATTAGAAAGCTCTTCCCAACTCGAACAACAATTTACATTAACCTACGATTCCCCTATCGAAACAGCCATTGCAACAATTGAAGAACAGCTACAAAATGTAGCTGCTGAGCAAAGAAGATGGTGTGCGATTCAATTTTTAATGGGCAATCAAGCTATAGACGTTTTCTTACAAAATGAGGGCTACTTTCATAAAATTCAACTGATTCGAATGGCACTGACAGAAGAAATAGGCGTGTCGTTAAGTGGTGCCATTACAAAACAACGGGACAGCTACATCGCAACCCTTAAAAATGAATTGGTCATTCAAGAGAAAAGTGAAAAACAATGGACAGAACAAATAGATAAAATTTTAACGCATCCTGTTTTAGGTGTACCAATCTTCTTAGCGTTGATGTATTTCATGTTTCAAGCAACATTCGCATGGATTGGCGGGCCCCTTTCAGATTTATTGGATCGCTTTGTCGGAGGACCTTTTAGCGAAACCGTTTATAATGGGTTAACGGCCATTGGCGCATCTTCGTTTATAATTCATTTAATTTGTGATGGGATTATCGCCGGTGTTGGTGGAGTAATCGTTTTTATTCCTCAAATCTTTGTCCTGTTTTTCTTTATTTCTTTACTAGAGGATTCGGGCTATATGGCAAGAATTGCAGTTGTCATGGACCGAATAATGGAATTCTTTGGCCTGAACGGGAAAGCCTTTATTCCCATGATTATCAGCTTTGGCTGCAATGTTCCTGGCATTATGGCGGCGAGAACAATTGAACAACCAAAGGAAAGACTTCTAACTATTCTTGTAGCACCTTTTATGAGTTGTTCAGCGCGTTTACCAGTTTATGCTTTGTTTGGTGCAGCATTTTTTGCTAAACATCAATCGTTGGTTGTCTTCTCTTTGTACCTATTAGGAATCGTAATAGCGTTAATTGTTACAAAGTTATTGTCTATGACACTCCTAAAAAATGAGACGTCGGTTTTCTTTGTGGAATTGCCGTCCTATCATATGCCCCAGCTTAAAACGCTGTGGCGTTCAACATGGGAAAAAGGGAAAGGATTTCTTCGCAAAGCGGGGACGATTATCTTTGCAGGTTCGGTTATCATTTGGCTATTATCTTATTTAGGACCACATGGCACTAATGTAGCGATGGATGAAAGCTTTCTTGCCATGATTGGCGGCGCTTTTGGAGTTCTCTTTATACCGCTTGGATTTGGTACATGGCAAGCTGGGGCATCCCTTATTTCGGGCTTTTTAGCAAAAGAGGTAATTGTCTCAACGATGGCAATTATTTACGGTGTCAATGAAGGTGTATTATCATCCACTATGACAACCCATTTTAATGGACTAAGTGCCTATACATTTTTAGTTTTTGTTTTGCTTTATATGCCTTGTTTAGCAACAGTTGGCGCTATTAAAAGAGAAACACAATCTACTAAATGGACGTTATTCGCGACAATTTATCCGTTTGTTGTTGCCTATTTAATTGCACTCGTTGTTTACACAATTGGGAATCTATTTATTTGAGGTGTAGAAGATGTCGATAATCATCAATATAGTCATAGGTAGTATTATTTTTGGCTATGCAGGGGTTACTTTATATAAAAGCGTTAAGAAACAGAAAAAAGGGAAATGTGCTGCCTGTTCTTTACAGGAAAGTTGTACAACCAATACGTGTGCACCTCCTGCTAAAATAAACGATCCCAATCAACATTAACATAGCAACTTTACAAAGGTATTAAAATAGGCATGGCTCCCAAGTAGTATAGGAGTCATGCCTTTTGTATTTTGTATATGAAACAACAACTTATTAGATATTAAATTTATTGATAACTTCTTTCACTGATAACGCTTCCTCACTTAACGATTTGGCCACCGTGTTAATCTCCTGTATAGTTGCCACTTGTTCTTCAATTGTTGCTGCAACGGCATCGGACTGTTCAGCAGCATGGACAGCAGAGGAAGACATTTCATTTACCGAAGCGGCCATTTCTTCTGTACTTGCTGAAATTTGTTGAGTTGAAGCCGAGACATCTTCAATTTGGTTCGTCATCTCTTCAATTGATTTTAAAATATTATCGAAGGAATATTGGGCATTGCGAATAAATTTCACACCTTCCTCAACATTGCCTACTGTTTCCCCTACCGCCTTTTCCACCTCTTGTGTATCTTGTTGAATAAGCGTTACTAGCTCTACAATTTGTTTTGCGGATTCTTTGGATTCCTCTGCTAGTTTGCGTACTTCATCTGCAACAATTGCAAAACCTTTCCCATGCTCTCCTGCACGGGCTGCTTCGATCGCGGCATTAAGAGCCAACAGATTCGTTTGTTCCGTAATAGCAGAAATCACTTTTGTAATATTAACAATTTCAGCAGATTGAGTACTAAGCTGATTGATTCGATCACTTGTTGATTGGGATGATTGTTGAATAATCGACATTTGCTTTTCTGCAATATGTAAGGTTTGTTCGCCTTCGTTTGCAGCAGTTTGTGTACTAATTGCTTTTGTATGAAGCATTTGTGTAGCTTCTGCAATACGTTGGACACCTTGTGCAGTTTCATCCATCGCAATTGAACTCTCTCGCCCAGTTGCAGCAGATTGATTATCACTAAATGCCATGCGTTCTACAAGATTGGCTATATCATTTGAAGATTGTGATATCTCGTCTGTACTAGCTGCTAATTGCTCCGCTGCGGAAGTTGTATGTTCCACATTCAATGTCATGTTATGAATAAGTGAATGTAAATTAGATTTCATCAAATTAAATGAATCTGCTAATTTTCTTATTTCATCATTTGTTCGAACTTCTATATCCTTTTGACATAAATCGCCTTTTGCAATCACTTCAGCCGCTGCCGCCAATTTATTGACTGGCACAACAATTGAACGAACTAACAAGACGCCAACTGCTAAACAAATGACTAAAATAATGCCAAATATCCATAAGAACACGTCTCTATTATGGTCGACAAGATGTTCAACATTGTCTAATGTTTTTTGCATTTCGGCAATGCTTTCTTGTTGGAATACATCTACTTTTTCATTAATTTCTATTGACGTTGTATCAAATTCAAGCATTATTTGATTACCAGCCTCATGGCCACCTTCTATATAACTAGTTGCCATTTTCTTCCCAGTGCTATAGTAAGCATCAAATGCACGTTTAATCGTATCTAATTTTTCTTGCTGTTGGGGATGAAGGCTTTTCAATTGTTCTAAGTCTCGATAAAAAATTTCACTATATTTTTGTGCCAAGTCAAACCCATCATCTAAATTATTTTGGGCACGTGTGGCACTAATATCTGTTAAATACTGTTGTACCTGCACAACTGACAACTTCATTTCATCTGCTAGCAATGTAGATTGAAATGTCTTTTCCTTTATTAATTGTATTTCCTCTAGCTGCGAAGATGCATTCCGTTGTTGAACAATCCCCATTACTAGAACAAGCAATATAATAATACCAAACGATAACACACTTCTTAATTTAATCGTCACAAAAACCCTCCTCAATTCGACCCAACTATTACAGTTTTGTAAAAATAACAAACTACATTTACATAACTGTAACATATTTCTTACAAGCCATTCGCAAATATTCATTTTTTCACTAATATAATCCATAATACACATTCTTTTTGCCTAAGTTAGCACTTACCAACAAATTATTATACGCTTGCCAAAGTAAAAATATTGTGTATTTTTTTAGAATTTTATTTACAAAGCAGTTGATGGAACGATGTTTTTACAGCTGTTCTTTAATGATTCCTTACGATTTCTTCCACTTTCTAGTTATTAGTCGTTGTCGAACGCTAACATCAGCGTCTGCATATCATATCTATAATCAGGTATGTCATCAATGAAAAACGTACAATGAAAGGAGATCATTATGGTATTTAGACCACCTTATCAATTCCCTATGTATCCAAATGGCATGCAAATGCCTGCGCAAATGCCCATGCAAATGCGGATGCCAACACCTCCACAAATGCCACCGCAGTCCTTTTACCCGCCTGGAGGCTTTCCTCAACCACGAATTCCAGGTGGCTTTCCAATGTCTGGGGGCATGAGGGGGGCATTCGGAGGGCAAATGCCGACACCACCTGTACAGGAGCCTTCTAAAATCGGTTCATTTTTACAACAGGCAAATAGTTTATTTAACTCTGCCAAAACGTATACCCCTTATATACAACAAGCAATGCCTATGGTAAAAAACATTCCTTCACTATTAAAACTATATAAAGGTTTTTCAGGGCTCCCTGCAGCTGGAGCGGCGGCGGGTGCGGCAGCGGCAGCAACTGATGCAGCCGCGGCTAGCAATGTCGCAGGTTCAACAAGAACTAGACGTTCAACACAAAAAAGTGCGTCGACTCCCCCGCGACAACCACTTCCATCGAAGCCGCGCATTTTCCAGCCACCTATGGAGTGAAGGTTTCTTTGTATTCACCGTGCCTGTCCGTTATAATGTAGGTAGGTAAGCTTGAAAGGAGTCACAACCATGCAAGTATTAAAAATTAATCCACGTGGCTATTGCTACGGTGTTGTTGATGCGATGGTCATTGCACGTAACGCCGCACTCGATAAAACATTACCAAGACCTATCTACATTTTAGGGATGATTGTGCACAATAAACATGTTACAGATGCCTTTGAAGAGGATGGTATCATTACACTAGATGGTGATAATCGCTTAGAAATTATTGAACAGGTTGAAACAGGCACTGTTATTTTCACAGCACATGGTGTTTCACCTGAAATTCGTGAAATTGCGAAACGCAAAGGCCTAGTATCCATTGATGCTACATGTCCTGACGTAACAGTAACACACGATTTAATTCGTGAAAAATCAGCTGAAGGCTATGATATTATTTATATCGGTAAGAAAGGTCATCCAGAGCCAGAGGGTGCAATTGGTGTTGCTCCAGACCATGTTCATTTAGTACAATCTTCATCGGATATCGATGCATTAAACTTAACGAATGATAAATTGCTCGTCACGAACCAAACGACTATGAGTCAATGGGACGTTGCACATTTAATGGATAGTTTAAAAGAAAAGTTCCCACATATCGAAGTTCATAAAGAAATTTGTTTAGCGACACAAGTGCGTCAAGAAGCAGTTGCGAAACAAGCAGGGGAAGCTGATTTACTAATTGTTGTTGGTGATCCAAAATCCAATAACTCAAACCGTCTTACACAAGTATCAGTAGAAATTGCTGGCACACCTTCGTATCGTATTGCAGACGTTTCGGAACTTAAAATTGATTGGCTAAAAGGAATTAATACTGTTGCTGTCACTGCCGGTGCCTCAACACCAACGCCTATTGTAAAAGAGGTTATTACTTTCCTTGAGCAATTCGATGAAAATGACGAAACAACGCATACGATCCAACGTACGGTGACACTTGATAAAATTTTACCAAAAATTAAAACGCCTAAACCTGTCGATAAAATTATGCCTTACTAATGGACTTAGGGCGATGTTAAAAGTACTTGAACAAAACGAAAAAGTGTTAGATTGTTTGTCATCAATCTAACACTTTTTTGCTGCACCGTTGTTGTCCGCTTCGGCGCTGCTTTCCGCCCTGCACAGTAAGCCCCAACCTTCGCTAACGCGCAGGTTTGTTACGTCTTACGGTGTGTGCGTTCTGAGCAGGAGTCATCGTCATCGCCTTCGCTACCAACAACTAGTGAAAACTATTTTTTTGCAAATAACAGCTAAGTTCCTATAATAGCAAAAATTTACGAACACCTTTCCTCTGTTCCTTAAATTTTTTTAGTTTTGTCCCAGTTTCTTTCTTGCTTTCCAGCTCTAAGCTATGACAGGCGCTTTCCGCTCTGCACATCTTAGTGTCATTTACTAAAATAATAATTAATTGGGCGACCAATGCCACCGTAATGGACATCCATCGTAATTTCCTGTTGTTTTTCTAAATAATCTAAATAACGTCTTGCTGTTACCCGCGCAATGCCCACTCCACTGGCAACATCTTCTGCTGATGCACCATCCACTGATTGTAAATAATGGACCACTTTTTCAAGTGTTGCTCGATTAAAGCCTTTCGGCAACGTTTTTTCAGACTTTTCTTCATTTGCTAGCTCACGCTTTTCTTGTTCATTATAATAATGGAATAACTGATCGAGCTCTCCTTGTGTAAATTCTCTTTCTGTTTGCATTTGTTGCTTAAAGCGCTTATAATTTTCCAGCGTTCCTTGTACGCGCTCAAATGAAAAAGGCTTCATGATATAATCGAAGACACCAAGATGTAAAACTTGTTTAACTGTTTCCATATCATTGGCTGCTGTTACGGTAATAACGTCGACTGGTATTTTCAATTCTCGAATTTTCCGCAAGCTTGTTAGGCCATCCTGCTCTGGCATAAAAATATCCATAAATACAAGGTCTGGTTGTAGCGAACAAATTTGCTCTATGCCCTCTACGCCGTTTGAGGCTTGTCCTATTACCTCAAATCCGGCTACTTTTTCGATGAATTGACGGTTTACTTCCCGCACCATCGGATCGTCCTCTATTAATAACACGTTTATTTGTGTCACGGTCAAGCCCTCCATATACTCTAGTACAACTCATTAGCGAAAAAATCGCTGTATATTAAGAATGATAAAATGTTAATAAAAAGCTCGTCCCTTTGTTCGGCTCACTTATTACTTCAATTTCACCCTGTCCTTTTTGGACAATTTCTTTTATTAAATATAGTCCAATCCCTCGACCTTTTTTTTCTTTAGTCGAATAGCCATTATCAAAAATATGTGCCTTTACTGCCTCTGACATGCCGACACCGTTATCCGTTACTAATATTGCCAGTACATCTTCATCTTCATCCACCGAAATATGCACAACCTTTTCTTCCATCGGACTATCCTTTAATGCATCAAAGGCATTTTCGATTAGATTCCCAAAAATAATAACAAAATCATGATGATCTAAGTTTTTCGGAAAGGTTGTCAGACGACTAGCTCTGTCTATTTCAAGTATAATCCCATGCTCTTTCGCATGAGCAATTTTACTGAGCAATAGACCCGAAATATTTTCATTTTTAATGCGCTCATTTAAAAACTTCGTAATTTCATCATGTTCTTCTTTTACTTGCGTTAAGTACGTAAGTGCCTGATCATAATGGCCAAGCTGTAAAAGCCCCGCAATCGTATGCAATTTATTTTTATGTTCATGCGTTTGGACACGTAATGCCTGTACAAACGCCTTTACACCTGTAAGTTCTTCGGCTAGCTTTTTCACTTCTGTACGATCCTTGAACATAGCCACCGCACCAACGGTTTCACCATTCACCTGTATAGGAATACGATTGCTCATAATACTATGATTATTGATATAAAGTTCACGATTATATAGTGGGCGATCTAGCGCTAATATTTCGGGTAGACGTGTATCCGGTAATACTTCGAAGATTTTTTTGCCTATTAATGCCGAAGGTCGTTGTGCTACGCCTAATATATCACATGCTTTTTCATTAAAAATTGTAATTGTAAATTCCTTATCAATAGCAATAATTCCCTCATGCATTGCGTTAAATGTTTCCGTTCGTTCCACATACATTTTAGCAATTTCGTGTGGTTCTAATCCAAACATTTGCTTTTTCATATGTCGCCCTAATGTTTGAGCACCCCATGCACTAAATAACAATGACATGACTAATGTAATGATTAGTTCTTTTTGTATAGACGATAGTAGCTCGTTAACCGTTAACACACTAAACCCTACAATCACTACGCCAATTTGACGTCCGTCATGATTCATAATCGGGACAAAAGCACGCACCATATCGCCATGTTCACCATGCGCGATTGATGTATAATAATGTTCCGAAAATGCCGCGTTTAAATCACCTGACTGTGATATGGTCCCTATTTCTTCAGAGTTCGGATGGGAATACTTGCGTCGTTGCATATCGAGAACCACTATATACTGTGCTCCGTTAATATCGCGAATTTCTTCCACAACAGGATTAATATGTTTAGTTGCTTCAAAAAAATCGCTGTTTGCAATGGCCGATTTTAATTCTGGTAACTGTGACACGGTTTTTGCTACCAATAACGCCTGTTCTGCTAACTTTTCTTTTTGCTCGTTCATAACAAACCCTAGTAAAAACGTACCACCAATACTAAAGGAAAGCATGAGTATAAAAAAAGTAAGAGACATGATCTTTCCCTTCATTGATAATTTTTGAAATTTCAATATCATTGCCTCCTTCTTACTATGTATTAGCTTTCTCCTATGTTAGAATAACAAAAACATGTGAAAATACGAATCAATTGGGTGTATTATATGAAAAATTTTATTTTTGGAACGATTGCCACTGTTTTAGTTTTAACGATTGTATTTAGTATACAGCAAGGATTTTTGTTTTCGAAAACCCTTCCGTATGATGATGAACAAAAAGGACTCGACAAACAAATTACGATCCATTTAAGTCATGTTGTAGCGGAAAATACGCCGAAAGGACAAGCCGCAACTAAATTTGCAGAACTTGTTGAAGAAAAAACAAATGGTAAGGTTAAAGTACATGTCTATCCTAATGCCTCGCTATATAATGATGAAAATGAATTCCAAGCGTTACAAGATGGAAAAGTTGAAATGATTATCCCTACTTTTTCTAAAATGACTTCTTACGTACCAGACTGGCAAGTACTTGATCTACCCTATCTTTTTCATACAGATGATGAAGTACTTGAAGTGTTGACAGGACCCATCGGTGAGCAATTACTAGATGAACTGAAGCCTTTTAATGTTCGCGGCCTCGGTTTTTGGCATAATGGCTTTAAACATTTAACTGCCGAGCGTCCAATCCATACATTTGAGGATTTACAAGGGTTACGCATACGTACCATGCCAAGCAAAACACTTGAAAAACAATTCAGCTTAGTAGGTGCAACGCCAGTATCGATTTCCTTTAGTGAAATTTTTACTGACCTTGAAGCACACGCTATCGATGCACAAGAGAACACGGCATCTAATATTTTTTCCAAGGGCTTTTACAAAGTGCAAAAAAATATGACATTAACTAAACATGGTATTTTAGGTTATTCGGTTTTAATGAATGAAAAATTTTGGGAACAGCTACCACCCAAAGTGCAAAAACAACTAATGGAAGCGATGAGAGAAACAACTGACTGGCAATTTAAACAAGCAGTTCTTATGAACGGCAATGATTTACGTAAACTACAACAAGAGAACGATTTTGAAATTTACACAATGAGTGATGCAGAACGACAACGTTTTCAAGAAAAACTAGCCCCTGTCTATGATTTCTATCAAGCAGATGTCAAACAGCATCATATACTATCTGAAATCCAAAAAATTGTTTCTCCCTAAACCTTTTGGTCATTTTGGCTAAATCCTCACTTTTCGTGAGGATTTTTTCTTTTGTATTATAATAGATTCAATAATTTATAATCTACTATAAAACAGCCTTTACCCCTTGATATTACTAACTTCCCAACTATCGAAACGAAAAATGAACAAAATGAACAATAGAAACTTTACGGTCATAAAAACTATTGTCGGAAAATTTCAGCTATGATAACCACATGAAAGCGTTCACAAAGTATACATTTTTCAAGGGGGAAGTATTATGCGTATAAATTTTAAAAACTTAACGGTACAAGTGCTGATTGCCATCGTACTCGGTATTATTGTTGGAGCCGCATTCCCAGAGTTCGGTGCTAGCTTAAAAATATTAGCTGATATATTTATTAAATTAATTAAGATGTTAATTGCACCTATTATTTTCTTAACTGTCGTTATCGGAATTGGTAGCATGGGCGATGTGAAAAAGGTCGGAAAAATTGGTGGGAAAGCATTAATTTATTTTGAAATTGTCTCTACTTTCGCACTTGCGATTGGCTTACTTGTAGTAAATATTATTCAACCTGGTAAAGGATTTAATACAGATGCAGCCAATGCTGCAGATGTTGCGCAATATACAGAGCAAGCTGCTGCTGCTGAGCATGGATTTGGCGCATTTATTATGCAAATTATCCCTGATAATGTTGTTGGCGCACTAGCAAATGGCGAGTTATTGCCTGTCTTATTTTCTGCAGTATTATTCGGTTTAGCTGCTGCTGCTATAGGTGAACCAGCAAAACCTGTTATCAAATTTTTTGAACAAGTTGCAGATATTTTCTTTAAAATTGTCAATATGGTAATGAAAATTTCTCCAATTGGTGCATTTGGTGCGATGAGTTACACAATTGGGAACTTCGGTTTAAAATCACTTGGTAATCTAGGTTTCTTAATGCTGTCTGTGTACATTACAATGTTCCTATTTATAGTTGTCATTATTGGTTTAATTACACGTTATTTTGGCTTTAGTATTTTTAAATTCATTAAATATATTAAAGATGAAATCTTTATCGTTATCGGTACTTCTTCTTCTGAATCTGCGCTACCTTCCATGATGCGCAAATTAGAAAATTACGGTTGTTCGAAACAAGTAGTTGGACTTGTTATTCCAACAGGTTACTCTTTTAACTTGGACGGTACTTCCATTTATTTATCCATGGCGGCTATTTTTATTGCCCAAGCTTATGGAGTAGATTTAGATATTTGGCATCAGCTTACTTTACTAGCCATTTTAATGTTAACTTCTAAAGGAGCTGCCGGTGTCACAGGCTCAGGCTTTATTACGCTAGCTGCAACACTTGCTGCATTCCCGATGATTCCTGTAGAAGGTATTGCTCTGTTAATAGGTGTAGACCGCTTTATGTCAGAGGCTCGTGCTGTCACTAACCTAATTGGTAACGGTGTAGCAACAGTTGTCGTATCGAAGATGGAAAAAGAATTTGATACGGACCAAGAAAAACGCGCTCTTTCAGGTGAAATGATTCACAACGCTTAAACATAAAACATCCAATCTACTTGTAAAGTTAGTAGATTGGATGTTTTTTTATAGTAAGTCAATCCTTTTGCAAGTTAACTTCCACAACTCCGTGTTTTATGAAATTTTTTAGTCAAACGAATCAGAAAAGCACTTACTATTGCTATCCCCAAAAACGACGTCACTAAAAAAACGATTGGGGAACCTATAAAAACGAACAGCACATCAGTATGACTTTCTGCTATATATCTCTCCCCTAGTTTTACCTTTCCGAAAATCTCTTTACTATATGACCATCCATACATAATGAAAATGAATAGTATATGTATGAATAACGAACAAAAAAATGCTTGCACAGCCGTTTTCATCATAAACTTTTCCTAGTTAGCTGATACATAGGAAAGAATGTACACCAAATCATCAATTTTTCCACTTCCCTTTTCTATGGAATAAACAACTAGTTTAACATAAAAAGAAAAACCGTAACGCCTTCATTAGTAGCAAGAAGTTCGGTTTATCTTTTCTCTAAAAGGTTAAATATGTTCAAAATGGTTACTTTATTTCTCCTTCCAACACTTCAATTACTTCTTTTAGCGTATTGATTGTGCCGACATTGCCAGGGAAAATGATGTAAGATGAATCGGGGAATTTGCTTTCTTGTCCTATTTTCCATACGGGAATTCCGGGTTTTATTTGGCCAGCTACTGTCGCACGCTTAACCGATAGTCCAATTGTACCCACGCTTGAAGAAGTAATTCCGCCTTTTGCAACAATGTATTTTGGCTGTACCTGTAAATTGTAAACAATACTTGTCACAGCATTTGAAATTTTAACAGCTAATTGAAGTTCGTTTTCACCTTGATTTTCTCCTAAATCTAGCCTCTCGCGACGAGTGTAATACACAACGGATTTACCTGCTCTGATTAGCTCTTCGCAAGTAGTGCGAACACGTTGAACCTCTTGTTGAAACTTCTCATCATCATGCACAAGATGAACATCAAGCTCTACCCCTGTGACAAGACCACTATCCAGAAGTGCGTATAATTGGTCTGTTGTTTTTTGCACATGGGAACCAACTACAATCAGTCCCCCGCTGGACGACTTATCTGTCAGCAGCTCATCTCTTGATAAAAGCGGCTTATCCGAAATACCGCCTAAAACTTTTGTTAAAGAAGCGGCACTCCTAAAAATATATGATTTCCCTGCTTTCATGACTTGCAGCAAGGCAGTAACAAATATTTCAACATCGCTATAAGCTGCTGCATTCACAACAATTTTCCTAAAATTTTTTGCTGCTAGTAATTGCGCTTGTATGGCTTTCAGATTTTGTGAGCGTAAGTCTTCAAGCGTGATATAAATTGTATCTTCTTTTGTATAAGCACCTTTTGTTTTTTCTTCAATCCATTCGCCCAAATGAGAGGAAACAAAACCAAAAGTACGGTCTTTTGCAAATTCAGTTTCACCTGCTGGAACAAGTTCATCTCCATACTGAACATAATGAATATTTTGGATTGTTAAACGACCGCCTTCTTCAAAAAAAGGAATAATAATTTCCCCATCAAACGTTGTATCAGAAATTTCTTCAATTGAAGTTTTCAATGTTTCCGTCTCTAGAGGGTAATGGCCTCGCAATGTGGAATCCCCTCGACTAATCAACACATAAGGCTTTCCTTCTTGCAAAGAAATAGCATGTACACGGTGTGCGATGTCCCGATGGACGACTGCTGTTTCCTCTGCTGAAAAACTGCGGGAGTTTGTTAACAGAAAAAAAACCCGATTCTTTTCGCGAAATCCTTGCTTAATGCTTTCTTCTGTCCAATCCGTATAAACCGAAACACCATGAACGGTTTGAACACCGGTTGGGTCATCATCAAGAACAACGATTTTATGATAAAAACTCCTTAGCTCATCCTTTAATTGAATTTGAATTTGCTTATGATTCGATTCAAGAAGGCTCGAAAACACTTCTGATGTTTTTTTCGTTACCATGATGATTGCCCCTCTCTTGAAACTTCAACATTCGCTAATTTCTCATAATGTTGGACAATGCTTGCGTGATCGAGCCTATCTTTTCCATCTGCCTTTAAACTATAAAAAATTTCTAAAAGTTGCGCCGATAATGGCAGTGGAACAGCTAGCTCATGTGCAGTATTCATTACATTTTTTATATCTTTCAGATTAATGTCGACACGGCCACCCGCTTGAAAGTTTCGATTAAGAATCATTGGCATTTTAGCATCCATTACGGTGCTTCCCGCAAGTCCACCACGAATTGCCTCATACATTTTCTCCACATGAATACCGGCTTTTGTCGCTAACACAAGTGCTTCGGAAATAGCAGCAATATTTAAATTTACGATTATTTGATTGGCTAGCTTTGCTGTCGTGCCACAGCCTGAATCACCAACATGAACGATGTTACTCCCCATATTCCCAAGAATGTCTTTTACCCTTTCAAATACCTCTTCCTTTCCACCAACCATAATTGTCAATGTTCCATCAATTGCTTTTGGCTCCCCACCACTAACTGGTGCATCAAGGAAATGGACGCCTCGATTGGCAGAGAGCTCGAACATATCTTTTGATTCCGACGGTGTGACTGAACTCATGTCGATAATAATCATATCCGGACGAGCACCTTCCATTACCCCATGTTCGCCGAAAATTGCTTGGAAAACATCTGCCCCTTGCGGTAACATTGTAATCACCACATCACTTGTTAATGCTACTTCCTTACTAGAAGCTGCCTTGTTAGCGCCTTCTTGTGCAAGCATATCAACTGTGGTTGTATTTATATCGAATACAGTCACATCATTACCTTTTTTTAAAAGGTTGCGAACCATTGGTGCCCCCATAATGCCCAGTCCAATAAATCCTATTTTTTTCTTCATTTTGACTTCAGCTCCAATCTAGTTGTTTATTAATCAGTGATACATACCTTTTTCGTATCTAAAGCATCGCTATTAAACAAGTAAATTATAACCCTGGTAAAATCCCTTGGAATATGCTGAGAATGTAGACGAATAGTAATACGGTTACACCTGATAAGAAGCCCCCAATAGTCCAAACTCTTATAGTTTCTGTTATAGATAAACGTCCAAATTTACTTACTACCCAGAATCCAGAATCGTTAGGAAGTGATAAACCGACGCCGCCTGCACAAATTGCAAGACCCAGTAAGACTGGCGATACGCCAAGATCCGTCGCTAACGGCCCCATAATTGCAGATGTTGTCACAAGCGCAACCGTGGCAGACCCAAGCGATGCACGAAGAATTTGCGAAAATAAAAATGCAAGCAATAATGCAGGCATGTTAAGCCCTTGCATCATAGCAATTAGTAAATCACCGATGCCTGTCTCTTGAACCACTTTACCAAAGGAACCACCTGCTCCAGTAATAAGGATGACCAAACCACATTGATCAAATGCTTTGGCAAACATGATTTTAGAATCTTCCTTGATGTATGGCTTTAAGGTAAAAATCGCGACAACTAAACTAATTAACAGCGCAACATTTTTATCTCCGATAACGGAAAATATAGTTGGAATGAAATGTTCTGGGTTGCCTCTGAACAGTAAATTCATGAATGTGTTCGATAAAATCAAAATAATTGGTAAAGCGAGTATGCTAAATGAAAGAACTGTTGAAATTTCTTTTCTGTCAGCAATTGTGCTATTTCCTTCAGACATTTCATAATCATCAAGACGTCCATTATTTGCAATGCGCTTCCCGATAAACTTTCCATACATGACGCCACCTACGAGTACGCCAGGAATGGAAACAAGCAATCCATAAAGAAGAAATACTCCGATATCCGAGCCTGTATGGTCAGCAACCACTAATGGCCCTGGTGTGGGGATAATTAAACTATGGGCAGTAATTAATCCAATCGAAAGAATTGCAACAAAAGTAGAAAGTGCTATTTTTGTTTTAAGGGAAATATTTTGGATTAATTTATGTAAAATAATAAACGCTGCATCAAAGAATACAGGAATTGAAACAGTAATCGATGTCATTGCAATAGCGTAAGGAGATTTTTTCACCCCAAAGACGCTTAGCATCCCAGTAGCAATTTTATTAATGGCCCCTGATGATGCTAAAAATTGACCAAATAATATTCCAAGTCCAATTAAAATACCAACACCAGCTAGTGTATTGCCAAATCCGGTAGCGATAATGCCAGGGATTTCTTTCGCAGGAATGCCTGACAATAAGCCAAGACCAAGGGCAACGACTAAAAGAGAGACGAAGGCATCCCATTTGAATCTAATAATAAGGACAAATAAAACAATTAAAGCAAGAACAAATCCAAAAATGAGTGTATGACCTGTTAACATTGTAGTGTATCCTCCTTAAGTAAAAAGTTAGTTAAGGTGACAACGCTTACATTTTATTTATCATTTACTTCTTCATTCTAGTAACAGCTAATCTTGAACGATTAATGGCTTCTTTTACATGACTCCCTCCGATTGCAACAACCCTTGTAAATAAGGTGTCAATTAAAGCAAGTTGCATGAGGCGACTGACCATCGCATCCGATCGCTTTTCTGTCTCTTGCGCCTGCGTAAGAAGCAACGTATCAGCCATTTGAGCAAGCGTTGTGTTTGAATTCGATGTAATAACAATGACAAATGCTCCATTTTTTTGACTTATTTTCACTACCTCTATAATATTGACCGTTTCTCCGGAATGCGATATGACAATGACAACATCATCTTTACTCATATGGTTCGCATAAATCGCTTGGTAATGTGGATCCTTTACAGCGATTGTCGTACCGCCCATTCTCATAAATTTATGAGCACCATCTTCTGCAATGTTACCTGAAAGACCTTGTCCGAAAAAAAACAACCTGTCTGCTTTTGAGATAATTTGAACCGCTTCTTCCATCTGTTGAACGTTTATTTTTTCTTTTGTCATCGACATCGCTGTAGCAAGCTGATCGGCCATTTTATCGAATACGACATCAGCAAGATCTTCATCCTTAATCTCATTGTAATTCCCTATTGATGTGATACCGTTATTTACTTGTTCTTGAGCAAGCGCTACTTTTAACTCTTGGTAACTAGTATAACCAAGCTTTCTATACAGTCGAACAACACTCGGCTCACTCACCTTGCTCAATAGTGAAAGTTCGTTCATTGATAGCAAAAAAGGTTGCTCATGCATTTTTAGCTGCTCAACTATCTTCCTCTCAGAAATTGTTAGCGAGTTCATTTTGCTATTAATTCTTTCTTCAAAGCTTAACAATTGAAAATCACCTCCTAAATTTATTTGTAATTTTACTACACAAAAAAAGCGTGATACAAGTTTTTTTAGAAAAAAAGACATAATATCGTTATTATTTTTTCAATTACATCATATATATATTAAAAAATGTAGTGAAATTACAAAAAGTGAAATGCCGTTTCACAGGAAGAAATAACATCGATTCGGAGCAGACAGCATGCACAAAGTTAAAATGATTCTCACACACTGAATAATGAAACCTCCAGTCTTGCTTATTCGTATAGTAAGTAAATTGGAGGTTTTTTTATGGCAACATTTACACTTACATATTCCCAAGCATTTGATAGACCGTCAAAGTACCCTATCCTAAATAGTCACCATGAAACAGTTTGTATTCTCCAACCTGTCGAACGTTCCAATATTGTGAAAGTACTGAATGTAGCTGCGCTAGTAGCAACACAACAATCGTTGCCACATCGCTATGAAACGCGCACTACGAAAGGAGAAGCTCTTTTTCAAGTGCGTTCCACATTGTTAACACAAGGTGTAAGCCATCACTTAATCATGCCAGATGGAAGTATGATACCTATTCAGCGAAAAACGGTTCAATTATTGGAATCTTCCTATTCCTTTACAATGGATGGCCTTGTCTTTCGTTTTGAGAAAGACTTTACTTCAACCGCATTTTTATATTGCAATGATGAAAAAATTGCGAGTGCAAGCTTTGTAGATAGTGGGATTCGACGCGAAGGAATTGTCTTTAAGCTGTTTCAATCAGATGATACTTTATTTGTCGCTTTAGTAGCCTCACTTTTTCAATCTCTATTTGCCATAGGTAACTAACGACACATATGCTATAATTTGAGTCATGCTAGATAAATGTGAGGTACAGTATGAACGGTCAAAATCGAAAAAATATTTATCCGGGCCTAGAGGTCAATATTATTCTTAAAAAAGATCAGCGAACAGGTGTTAAAACGAGAGGTATCGTGAAAGATATTTTAACCAACTCCCCGAACCATCCACATGGTATTAAAGTTCGTTTAACAGATGGTCAAATCGGTAGAGTATGTGACATACTACAAAAGTAAGGAACGTATAACAAAAGAGACTGTTCTAATAAAGAACAGTCTCTTTTATTTGAAATTGTGTGAGAATTGTTTGAGTGACTGGCACTCAAATTTGGATTTTCAATTCCTTTACATAGACAGCTGTTCCTGTGATTGAAATATCCAATTCATTGTCTACTTTGTTTACATGAACATGGACGCGACCATCTCGGTCAAGCTCTTGCCCTTGCTCAACAACGAGTGTTTTTGGATATAACACTTCAGGATTAATATACTTTGCATAATATGCTCCCATGACGCCTGAAGCTGTGCCCGTTACGATATCTTGTATTGTTCCAGAGTATGGCGATGAAAAATGTCTAGCATGCATATCTGCCGACTTATCGAATGCTTGTAAACAAAATGGATGCAACGATGCTGTTGGCATTTCTTTTAATATAGACGGAAATGTAGCGGTATGTGGACTCATTTTTTCAAACGAGGCTAAGTGTTGGACAGGTATTAATAAAGTCCATAAGCCTGTGCTTCCATAGACAATGGGTAATTCTGCATGTAATTCATCCTCGTTTAAACCGATCGACTGTGCAAGCGCTGCTTTAGAACCGTTAAAATCTACGAATTGTGGTGCCGCATGTTGCATTGTTATGTATAGCTTTTCCCCTTTTTCTTCCAACAGGATTGGCAATATCCCCGCCTTCGTTTCAATTGTAATGCTTGATTTATTTGCTAAAAACCCTTGTGTTTGTAGAGCATAAATGGTTGCCATTGTGGCGTGTCCACATAAATCCACCTCGTGCCCTGGTGTAAAATAACGGATACGTATGTCTGCTTGATTAGATGGCAAGGCAAAGGCAGTTTCATTAAAGCCTACCATTTTAGCAATCTCTTGCATTTCCTGCTCACTGTATTGGCTTCCTTCCACTACAACCCCAGCAGGATTCCCCTTATTAGGCTCCGTACTAAATGCATCATAATGTTGAACAGTTACTATTTGCATAAACTTCCCCACTTTTTGTTAGAATGTTATCAAGTTATTTGCCAGAACTTTTTTATAATGAATTCTGCTACCTTTATCATAATGCATTTGATGATCCTATGGAGAAGTTTCTTTGAATTTTCATAATTGTTTGGGTGACTGGCACTAGCATACTGGTGTATGCTAGTGAAAGCTTAGCGAATGGTTTTTAAAGCATTCGCCCATGGAATAACTTGATCGAGCATTTGGTTCACTGAATCGGCTTGCACCTCTTTTGGCTTAAATACTGTGCCATTTTCAAAATCTGTGAATAACGAAAGTGCAGGATGTACACGAACATCTGCTACTAATAATTCACCAAGAATTCCGCGTAAATGTTCTGCGGCACGAGCACCACCTACAGAACCGTAAGACACAATACCTGCTGCCTTATTATTCCATTCTTGACGTAAATAATCTAAAGCGTTTTTAAGTGCTCCTGAAATAGAGTGATTATATTCTTGCACAATAAATACAAAACCATCACATGCAGCAACCCTTTGTGACCACGCAGTTGCGCCGGAAGCATCGCCACCTGGCTCTCCTAAAAGGGGTAGTTTGAATTCAGCAATATCAATAATTTCATATTCTGCATCACGGCGTTTTTCAGCTATTTCCTTTACCCACTGCCCCACTTGTGGGCTTAACCGTCCTTCACGTGTGCTACCTAAAATAATCCCAATTTTCAACATTTCTATTCCTCCTTAATGTATTTATTTAAACTCAAATAACAGCCTGTAAAACTCGGTCTCTTAGCCATGGTGTGCAAGAAAACAGCACTTTATTCATAACATTACGGATAAAACGGGCTTGAAATTTTCAAATTAAGATATAAACATTGCGTGCACATTTATCTTGGAGTTATCTACTTTGGAGTTGATTATCTTTAATTCGAGATAAAATTATCATATCTATCTTGCATTTGTCAATAAAAAAATTGTATTTTTTTGTTTTTAAACCAATGTATACCAAATTGAAATACTAAAAAAGAGAAACAATTTGCTGCATTGTTTCTCTTTTAATTGTCATTTTATTTTTATCGGGCGTTCCAAAGCCATAAGTTCTTCGTCCAGCGCTGATAATTGACTTTCCACTACATATTTTGCATCTGAAATGGCTGCATTATAAATATATGGAGCAATATTCTCTTTTACAAAATCCAATACCCTTTCTGCCTCAAAATCGGAAATATCCTCTTCACGTTGATTATAGAAAAAGCGTTGTATATCGGCAATGATTTGTTCTTGTTGCTCCTTAGTTAAACGGATAAACACATTTCGCCACTCCCCTCTGCATTGCGTTACATCAAGTATAGACGAAGGTAGAAATTTGTATAGTGAATTTTTATCACATTTAAAATGTAAGTGGTCATGAAGCCCTGGAACACCAGAACAATGATCCACCGTTTCGCTTCTCTTACATAAATGGATTCAAATTTATACTTCGATCACAAACACTTACAAGCCTTTCATCATGCGTTGCAATAATCACACTAGCACCGTTTTCACTACACTTTCTTAGTAGATTAATAATGACTTCTCTGTTCGTTTGATCAAGTGATGCTGTTGGTTCATCCGCATAGATAATTGAAGCCTTCTTATAAATTGCACGCGCTACGCCTAGTCGTTGTTTTTCTCCTCCTGATAACACAGCCGCCATTTCCTGACCTCTTCCCCCAAGTCCAACCGTATGTAGAATTTCCTCCACAATCTTTGCCTTTGCTTGTTGCTTATTTAATGTCACGTTATAACTAATGTTTTCATCCTCAATAATCCCATAATCTTGATAAATAAATGCCGCTTTTTCTTTCCAAAAACTTGTTTTTTCTTTTTCCTTCCATTTACTAGCATTTTGATTTTCTATTAGGATGTCCCCGCTATTAACTGATTGGATAAGCCCTAAGCAATTTAAGAGTGTTGTTTTGCCACTACCAGATGGACCGGTAATAGCAATCATTTCATTCGGGTTGATCTCTAAGGAAATATTAGAAAAAATCGTTTTTCCATTAATTTCAATGCCAATTTTTTTTGTTTGAATAATCATATCAATTACTCCTTTAGTACATTTAATTGTACCGATGACTCGTACGATAAAAAGCTTGTTTTGCGGATTTCTTAAAAGAAAGGTAACTTCCTATCCAATATAAAATACCGACAAGCAAAGCAGATGAAAGTAATACGCTAAGTTGCACGTGGTGTACCATATAACCAATTATAGAACTGACAATTGTTGTTAGTATGATTATAAATAATTGTCGCTTTAAAACCGGTCCAACAATCGATGTGTATGGTAAACCAAAGGTATGCAAGGTGAAAATACGTTTTACATTCGTGCCTGCCCAAAGCCTACCATTCAATACACCAGTCATAAACATAGTTACTAAAATAAGCATACCCGCTACAATATAATAGACGTATTGCTGTTTAAACCTTTGCGCAGTTTCCAAAGCAACGTCCGCAATTCCATTAATCGAAGTGATATAGGGTTGCATTACCGAATTAGCTAAAGCTGCTTGTAAATGATTCTGATCAAAAAAAACGATATTTCCACTAGAAGCTAAAGATAATAAAAACCCTTTTGTCTTTACAATGTCTGTTAGATGACCATCTATCAATAGAACCAACGGATTTTCTGCTTGCACTGTTTCACCTGCCAAACCAACATTTGGTGGTAATGCAAGAAATTTTGTTCCCTTATATTCATAAAAAGTTAAACCTTGGGCTGGATAGACATCATTATGTTTCGTCCATAGCGGAATTTGACCTTCTAAAAACGAAGCCAATTCAAATGGTAAATCTTCAACATCCTTTACAATGAGTTTCCCGCCCTTGCCTTCTGTTTCCACACCTATTTCTAGCAAATCAATCCAAGCACGATCTGTTATAATAATATGATCATAGCCACCCATTCGATATGGCTCTAAGAAAATCGCTTTATCAATAACTAAAGAAAGACTTAAATTATTAGCCTCTTGCATTTTAGAAAAAAAGTCTTCTACATCGGGAAGTACCGCCTCTTGTTCTAATGAATCCAAGCCAATCATTGTTAGTCGAACAACATTTTGCATTTTGTCCCAAAGCGAATAGTCTTTCGACAGTTGATTAGTTATTAGTAAAGAGGTGATGATGGTCGGTATAACAATTAGCGATAAAATCATAACAAGTACCTGACTTAGCTTTCCCATTACGGAAAACCGCTTCAACGGAATTTGTCTTTTCGCTATATGGGCAGCTTTTGGGCTAGCAATTAGCGTAAGCAATGCTGTGATGATGGCAACGCCAATTAAGAATAGTATTAGACAAAGTAGTAGAGGATTCAATACGAATGGAATTTGTCGAATGTCCTTTACTACACCTACATAGCCTAATGAAATGAACAAACCTAACAAAAATCCGACAAAGATAAAAGATAAAATTGTCGTTGTATCCTCCACATGGATTTTCCTTATTTTGACACCGCCTAATAATCGAATAGACCTTGCTTTTGCGTGTTGAAATATCCACGTACTAATTGTCGTTACTAATAACAGCAAGGAAGCGAGCACTGCATTTCCTATACCATTTTGAAATAAGAATGCATAAACTACTGTAAGTATCGATGGTTCTTGAACAAATAAAATCCTAATTTGATGCTGTTGCGCCCAATGTTTCAGTGCTTCTTGAAAATCTTTTCCAGCGTTAAAAGCATAGGTGCCAGATAAAGAACGGGTGCCTATATCTGCAGTTGAAAGCAATTCACCTGTTAAAGAAGATTCGAACCACTTAATCGTATTCTGCTCTATAAGCAAGCCATGAAATGCTGGTTTAGCTGTACCAAAATAAATAATATCTTTTTTATTGTCATAGTTTTCTGGGTCAACAGAAGTTTTGACTACGATTGCTTTATATTGATCTGTTAGTTGATTAAGCTCCTCAACCAATTTATCTTTTGCAATAGTGGTTTCAGCAAGATTTAAATCAAATTGATTCGTAGTGCCTAATGGCAACCGCTGTTGGACAAGTGACGTATATTGAAAAATAAGCAGAGACAGCATCATTACACAAATTAAAGATGTCAGTTGCACTGCTCTTTTAAGCATAACCACTCCCCCTAAATACTTAATTGAGAAGCTTGGAAAGCCTACTGCGAAAGACATTCCAAGCCTCTAAAGTATGGAATCTTTAGTAATTAATCGCATACTCGGTAGTAATATTGATCAACGTGGCGAGGATGCTGTACTGCCCAAAGTTCAGCAATAGATCTTTCGCCTGCTCTAGTATCAATTGATCTAGATTGATTACCATTCAATTCTACTGTGCTTCCATGACAGCGATCCACAGTGTAGTATGAACGAACTTTAGCATTCCAAAATCCATACTCCCAAGTGCCACCTTCATGTGGATATTGTGTGATTGGTCCTGGTGCTAGCCATTTACGAGAAATGTCTCTTCGGTTGAATTGATCACTTTGTGTTGCCTCAGTTGATGTTGCAACAATTAAAGGATCCTGAATAGTATTATGAGACACTGCATAAACCCCAGATGGCAACAATAATAATGCCACCAATGCTAACACTATTATTTTCATCCTTACAGTTTTATTGGCTAACATAATACTCACCTCCTTTCATTTAACTATTGAATATTTACATAAATCTATAAACTATTTTTTGAAAGTTTATCAAGTATAGAACAAGGAAGAATTTATTGAATGACCATTTATTATTTTTAATTTAATGTATTAAAAATTTAATCGTACTCTTTACTTTTTGATAAATTTATCTCTGTCCATAAATGTGAGAATAGAAAATCCTATTATGCCAAATATCCCAAAAACCGTTATCCAAGTAGGCTGTCTATCATAATTCCTTATTAATGATAGTAACGAAAGCAATATTAGCATTAGATAAACATAAGGCGCTGGAATTTTTTTAATTTTCACCACCTCTTTCCATACAGAAATACTCCTCTAAAAAATAACAGCGATCCACTGTGTAGTACGAATGAACTTAAGCATGCCAAAATCCATATTTCCAATTCCTATATCTAGCATTTTGTTATCGTCAACACTGTTCCACATTCCTACAATTTACATTCTCAATCGATTCTCATTTAATTATTTTTTATATAGCATAAGATAATAGAAAAATCAATATATTTTAAATATTTATATAACAATGAAAAAATAGTAGATTTATCTTTAAGACCATAACAAAAAAACGCAACCTTTAAAGGAACTTCCTTTAAAAGTTGCGTTCAATCATATGCGAATCATACTATTTTTTACATTCAAACGAATAATTTGTTGCTAGAAAGCTCTTTTCTTTTGACACGATGGCTTTGCCTCCATCGTTTTCACATTGCTCCGTCATGGCATCTATTTTTTTCTCATTCATCATATTTGTCATAAGTGTCATACCGCCACCAAACACAGCAATTAGTAAGCCGATAATAATCCATAACTTGCCTGCATTATTCCCAGCAGGTTTCCCATTTGCCACATGTATTCCCCTCTCTTAAACAAATAAAAATGGTTCTGTATGAATAGTCGATTGGACAAATTCTACTCTATATTTTTTTGTCTCACACAATGTTGCCATTTTTTTCGCAACACCTGCAATCATTACTTTTTCAACATGATGACCTGGGTCTACAATTTGCAAACCAATTGCTTGTGCATCCTGTGCCGTATGGAAATACATATCGCCTGTTAAAAACACATCGGCACCTGCACGCTTTGCCGTATAAATATACTTATTTCCATCTCCACCTACTAGTGCAATCTTTCTTACTGTTGACTGCAAATCGCCGACAATACGAACAGTTGGTACATCTAGTTGTTTCTTTACAAACTCTGCAAAGTCTTGTAACAGCATTTCTTTTGGTAAATAGCCAACACGACCTAATCCCATACGATTCGTTTGTTGCTCCAAGCGAATGATATCATACGCAGGCTCCTCATATGGATGGGCATTTAACAGTGCCTTCAATACGCGATTTTTAATGGACGCGGGCAAAACCACTTCCACTTTGACTTCTTCCTCGACATGTAATTCTCCAATAGAACCAACATGCGGATTTGCCCCTTCAAGTGCACGGAAACGCCCTTCTCCACTCGATGTATAACTGCACGCTTCATAACGACCTATTCGACCTGCTCCAGCTTTTGCTAATGCCTCACGCAGCACGTCTGCATCAGCAGTCGGTACAAAAACGGTTAGCTTTAAAACATCCTCAGCATACGTTTCTTCTAAAATAGAACGATTTTCGAGCAGCAATGCATCAGCTAATAAATCATTGACGCCACCTTCCGCTACATCTAAGTTTGTATGTGCTGCATAGACCGCAATATCATGTTTAATAAGTTTTTCGTATAATTGTCCAGCAGGATTGTCCGTACGTATATTAGCTAGTCGACGGAAAATAGGCGGATGATGCGCTATAATCAGTTCACAGCCTTGGGCAATCGCTTCGTCTGCTACAGCGTCATTCACATCTAATGTCACTAATACTTTGTTTACAGGTTTATTTAACGTTCCAATGGCAAGTCCAATTGGGTCATTCTCCATACACGCAAGATGCTTTGGTGACCATGATTCAAATAGTTGTATAATTTCCTGACCATTTACTGATTTCATGCTATAAAGCTCCTTCCACTAAATCAAGTAGTGCTGTTAATTCAGCACGTTTTTCCTCAATTTCAAGAGTTGGCTCTGCCCCTTCAATGGACTGTAAAACACGTTGCCAATTTTCTTTTTCTCGTTGCCATTTTTTTAAAAAAGCTGGTGCTTTACGTAACAATAATTTAGGACCAAATAAGATATCTGACGGAGATAACGTCATCGCTCCTCTTTGTAAGACAAGAATTTCGTAGATTTTTTCATCTTCCTCTAAAATATCTTCATCAAGAATGGCCCAATTATTTGTTAAAGCCCATTCCCGAATAACTTTTGCATGAATGTTAGGTTGCAAAATTAGACGTGTTACACCTTGTAAGCTTTGTGGATGTTTCTCTAATATCGACACAATGAGTGGTCCACCCATGCCAGCTATTGTTACAGTATCTACATGATCAGTTGCCTCCACTGCAGCTAAGCCATCCGCCAGTCTAACTGTAATTTTTTCTGTTAACCCTTCTTTTTTAACTTGTCCTAGCGCCGATTCATACGGTCCTTTTACAACTTCACCTGCTACTGCGCTCGTAGCAATCCCCTTATGGATTAAATAGCATGGTAAATATGCATGATCACTGCCAATATCTGCTACAACCGCACCAGTTGGAACAAATTTTGCCACTGTTTCTAAACGTTTTGATAATTTTTGTGCGTTCATTTTAAACCGCCTACCTTATAAATATAGAGTCCACTCTAGTATGTATGATGTTGAACAAAAAAACAAATGGAGTTGTCTCATATTTTTGAGCAACTCCATCATAATAGAAGCTGTACTAAAAGCGTAAAGACACGTTTTAGTACAGCCATTTTTTAAAACTATTTTAGAGTAGAAATGTACTCAGCGATTGCTTTTGCTTCCGCTTCGTTTTTCATTCCTGGTGTCATAGGTGTGCCTTCGATACCGTTTGTTAACACGTCTACGATACGAGCTTCATCTAAACCGTGTAGGTTTGGACCAACACCACCAGTTAAGTCACCACCGTGACAACCGATACAAGTTTGTACTAATGCAGAACCATCATCATTAGCTTCTGTAGTTTCGCCACCGCCCTCTTGTTCAGCAGCAATTTCTTTCTTGTTATCTGCGCCTTGTAAAGACATGAAGAAAATAAGACCTATACCAAATGCCAGAATCAAGATGTAAGGAACGACTGGATTGTTTTTCATATGTTTCCCCTCCTCATAATAAATCTACTTCTATTATAATATAGAATCAGTCAACATCTAATATTGTACTGCATTAAACAAGAAACGAAAAGCCCCATTCGCTAAGTTTTCCTTTGTTTGTAACAATTTCGACATTTCTGTATCAATTGGATAAATTATGTCTTGTTAAACCCAAATTATGGACTGATAATGAATCTTCTAGCAACTCAATTCTTTTCCTTCTCGCAAATATTTTGCCACCCATTAGGCATTCATATACATCCAATAAAAAATTAAATAGCTGTCATATAAAACCTCTGTGTCCTATTATGCTGTTGATTTATCATAACAATTTCATAAATAGGTCATACTATTATTTTGATATATTATTATTTCGTGTTTTTTCTATTTTTTCTTCAATTTATACTTTTTTAAAAAAGTCATACTACTATATTACAAAAATAAAATACTCTACTATGAACGAAAAGTCCGTTATAGCAGAGTATTTCTTACATAAAATTATACAAATAATAACCAATAAGTGCTAATAATCCGAGACCACCAGATACTGTGAAATACAGCAACTTCATTTTGATACCTGACACTAGCCATACCCCACAATTTGCAGCGATAATGACAAATAGCACAGTATTATTTCCACTAAAATATGTAGTATACATGCGAATAGATAAGCTAAATAACAAGATAGCAGCAATAATATGGAAGACAGGGGCTAATAAGTTATTTTTGGTCGCAACTCGAAAAGCCATTATGAATAATGTAATTGTAGCAATGGCTACAATACCCGTTAATAAAAGCAATAAAGAAGTGACTGTAAAATAAATATACAAAAGCAGTAGCATACCTAAGCATAATCCCACTATGAAGAACATCATTTTTCGTTTTTCTAAAGGCAATACTGCCTGTTTATGAGTTGCTTCTTCTAGCTCTTCTACATCATTTCCCTCTGCATAAAGAGTGGCTAGAAAGTCACAGTAGTGCTCTGGTAATAGCTTATTTTGCTTCCAAAACAATATCTCATTTAAAATAATTTTTTTCCGTGGATTTGTCATCGTATTTTCTCCAAACATTGCTTAATAATGGTTGTACTACAATTTTATCTCACAATTAAAGAAAGAACATCTGTAAAAAGTCGCAAAAAACGGAACTTATCATCCGTTCAAATTATGTATTTTTACATCTATTATGTAAAAATCTTAAGTCAACATCCTGTTTAATAGTTTCCCCTAAAAATAAGGAATGCTACTGTAACAGTAGCTTATAAAGAACAAACCCCGCTACACAATATAATGTAGCGAGGTTTGCATATCACAAGTATGAAGTTCTGTTTTATTCTAAGAAATCTTTTAAACGTTTACTGCGAGAAGGGTGGCGCAATTTACGAAGTGCTTTTGCCTCAATTTGACGAATACGTTCACGTGTTACACCAAATACTTTCCCTACTTCTTCTAACGTGCGTGTACGTCCATCATCTAAGCCAAAACGTAAACGTAGTACGTTTTCTTCACGGTCTGTTAATGTATCTAATACATCTTCTAGCTGTTCTTTTAACAATTCATAGGCTGCATGATCAGAAGGAGATTGAGCCTCTGAGTCTTCAATGAAGTCCCCTAAGTGTGAATCGTCTTCTTCACCGATTGGCGTTTCAAGAGAAACTGGTTCTTGCGCGATTTTTAAAATTTCACGTACTTTTTCAGGTGTTAAATCCATTTCCTCGCCAATTTCTTCTGGAGACGGCTCACGACCTAAGTCCTGTAATAATTGACGTTGCACACGAATTAATTTGTTAATTGTTTCTACCATGTGCACAGGGATACGTATTGTACGTGCTTGGTCGGCAATCGCACGTGTAATCGCTTGACGAATCCACCATGTTGCGTAAGTTGAGAACTTAAAACCTTTACGATAGTCGAATTTTTCAACTGCCTTAATAAGTCCCATATTCCCCTCTTGAATTAAATCAAGGAATAACATCCCACGGCCCACATAGCGTTTGGCGATGGATACAACAAGACGTAAATTCGCTTCAGCTAAACGTTTACGCGCTTCTTCATCCCCTTGCTCAATACGTTCTGCCAGTGCAATTTCTTGCTCGGCAGAAAGTAAATCCACGCGACCAATTTCTTTTAAATACATACGAACAGGATCATTAATTTTTACGCCTGGTGGTACGCTTAAATCATTTAAATCGAACGTTTCTTCGTTAGCTTCTTCTTTCATTAAGCTTTCTTCTTCAAATTCTTCTTTACCAATAATTTGAATGTCTTTATGTTTTTCAAGATCTTCAGCGAAATGAAAAACTTCTTCATTTTCCAACTCATAAGGCATTAATTTCTCTGAAATTTCTTTCATCGAAATTTCACCTTCTGTTTTCGCCTTTTCTTGTAGTAATTTTTTTGCTTCATCTAATGTAATTTCTACTTCTACCTCTTTTGAACGTTCAGACTTGTCCGCCATAAACCTTCCTCCTTCTAAACAACCGAATCGGGTTAAATCGCCGATAACGATTTTCTTAAATGAATAATCTGTTGGGCGATTTCAAGTGCACGCGCATACTCGTGCATCTTCTCCGCTTCCTTTGACTCATGCATCTTTTGATGAATTTCCTGCTCAATTCTATATTTTTGAAGCTGTCGAATAGAATCTGTAACCTCTGACTCTGATTGGTCTGGATCCCTTTCCACTAAAGCCGCTTCCATCACAATTTTGCGTAATTCAGCGTCATCTAATATCTCGACAAAACGCTGATAATCTGGGTGACCATATTCCTCATAAAATCCTACCAATCGAACAAATACAGCCATATATGCATCTCGTACAAAAGGCTCTTTTTGCTCACTACGTAATACCCTGTCCACTACATCTATATTATGAAGCATATGAGCCAGTAATAAACGTTCGGCACGTTCTGCTGCGTCCATAGGCTTTTGTCGCTGCGTGACTGGCATCGAAGGTGTATGCGTTGGCATTTCCACTTTCGCAGTGCGTACCTGATTTGCCTCTAGTTTTCGGAATTGGGCATAAATCGCTTCTTCCGAAATCGTTGTTTCATTCGATAGCTGTCGGATATACAAATCTCGTTCAATCGGTGAGGAGCTACCCACTAATTGTTCGAGTACTTCTTGAATATATTGAAGCGTATCATTTTCAAACTGAAAATTCTTATTTCGTCTAGCATGCATCATCATAAAAGCAATATACGTATGTGGTTTTTCCAAAATCTGTTCCTTAAAAGCCTGTCCACCTAGACTTTGAATATACTCATCAGGATCTAGTTTATCTGGTAGCACCGCAACATTCACTTTCATGCGCTCCGTTTGTAGTAACTGTGCCGCTCTTTTCGCCGCATCAAATCCAGCGTTATCACCGTCATAGCAAATCGTAACTTGCTCTACTAAGCGTTTTAGCTTTGTGATATGCTGATTCGTAAGCGAAGTACCCATAGTTGCTACGGCATTTGTTACACCAACTGAAGTGGCAGCTAAAACATCCATAAAACCTTCCATCAACACTACTTGACGATTTTTTCTAATAGAGGTTCGTGCTTTGTCTAGGTTATATAGCACTTCACTCTTTTGAAAAATTGGTGATTCTGGACTATTTAAATATTTTGCCTCTTCACCTGTCGATGACAAGATTCGTCCTGAGAAGGCAATAATTTTACCATTCTCATCACGAATTGGAAACATAATACGCCCTCGAAAACGATCAAAATAGCGTTCTTCTCCTTCACGTTTGATTACTAGACCACTATCTGCGATTTCTTGTAAGTTATAACCTTTTCTTTCAAGCAATATCGTTAATGCATCAAAGCTTGGGAGAGACCATCCAATGCTATTAGATTCGATAAGTTCCCTTGTAAATCCTCTTTCTAGCAAATAATTTAAAGGCTCTTCCCCATCTTCTGTGTTCAGCAATAAATGATGAAAAAAATCTGCCGCAAAGGCATGGGCTTCTTTCATCCTTTCTTCCGCTTTTGAAATCTTTGTCGTCGCTTGAGGCAAAGTTGGACCAACATCTAAATGTACGCCCACACGTTCACCTAGTTTGACGACTGCATCCGGGAAAGAAATCCCTTCGATATCCATGACGAAAGTAATGGCATTACCGCCTGCACCGCAACCAAAACAATGAAAAATCTGTTTGTCTGTTGACACAGAAAAAGATGGCGTTTGTTCTCCATGAAAAGGACAGAGACCAAACCAATTGCGCCCGCGCTTTGTTAGCTGCATATATTCGCTAATAACATCGACAATATCCGATTGTGTACGAATCTGCTCAATCACTTCTTCTGGTATTTTCCCTGCCAAATTCATCACCATCTTTAATTTACGTTCTAGAACACAATTCGATATCCGTTTTAAAAATCCTTTATTTCTCGACAAAAAAATAGGATTTTTCTCTTTTTAAATATTTTTACCACAATTTTATTATTATAAAACAAAAATTAGTATTTATCTATACCAATTTCAAAACCGACTCAAAAAAACCGCCTCTACTACCCCGAGGTGGTTTACACAATTTGGTTTCTTATTTACAGCTTGCAAGCTGTTCAATAATAATATTCGCCGTTTCCTCTACAGCTTTATTCGTTACATCAATCACTTTACAACCTATTTTCTCAACAACTTGTTCAAAATGTTGTATCTCCTCTAAAATGCGTACATGCTGAGCATAGATAGCATCATCATTTAATCCTAACGTCATTAATCTTTCTTTTCGTATCGAATTTAATTTATCAGGCGAGATAACTAAACCAAAGCATTTTTTTGGATCAATTTTAAATAATTCTTCTGGTGGCGCGACCTCCGGGACTAATGGTACATTTGCCACCTTATAACGTTTATGTGCTAAATACTGTGAAAGAGGCGTTTTTGATGTACGTGAAACACCCACAAGTACGATATCAGCTAGCAATAAGCCTCGTGGATCTCTGCCATCATCATATTTCACCGCAAATTCTATCGCCTCAATTTTTTTAAAATAGTCGTCATCAAGTTGATGCACAATGCCCGGTGTCTCTAATGGCATTTCTTCCATAAATGTTGCCATTGATTTCAACGCTGGTCCTAAAATATCTACAGCATGTACTTTTTCTTTCTCACATAAATCATGTAGTAATGTACGCATGTCTTGTCGAACAAGTGTATAGACAACAAATGCCTTCTGTTTTGCAGCGAGGCACACAATTTTTCGAACAAGCTCCTCTGTTTGAATATGTGGAAAGCGCCGAATAATCGTGTTTTCCAAGCCTGGTCGGAACTGGCTAATTACCGCTTTGGCTACTTGATCCCCAGTTTCGCCGACTGAATCAGATACAACAAAAACTCGTAGTCTTTTCATGCTGTTCCCCTTCAATTTTTAGACATTTTGCGCAAGCGAAAGGAAAGCACGTGTAATGGTCGTTTTAGTTAGACGACCTACAATCGTCAATCCACCCTCTTGTGGCTCGATTACCGGTAATGAATCTACTTCTCGTTCTATTAGCTTATTAGCTGCAACAACTAACGAATCAGATCTTTCACAGTACGAGATATTTGGCATTCGTGTCATAATAATATGTACAGGAATTTTATTTAAATCCTGCGTGCCAATACTTGTACGCAGTAAATCTTTACGAGACAGAACACCTGTCAAAAATTCGTTTTTATCGACAACGAAAAGGGTTCCGACATCCTCTGAAAACATGAAGCAAATGGCATCATATACTGTCATTGTTTCAGGTACAACAACAGGTCCAGAGTGAAAATCTTTAACTTTTAAATTGTTAATGCTATCCGTTAATGTTACGGATGTTTTTTTACCAGAATAGAAATAACCAACTCTTGGTCTAGCATCTAAAAAGCCAGCCATTGTCAAAATGGCTAAATCTGGTCTTAAAGTCGCTCTTGTCAGATTGAGACGTTCTGCAATATGTTCCCCTGTTATCGGGCCGTTCTCTTTCACAATTTGTAAAATGTCTTCCTGACGTTTATTGAGTTCGATTGGACTCACCGCCTCAAATCTAATAGTGTTATACTTATGCTCAATTATTATATACTATTTTAATGGTTATTGCGAAGAAAAGAACTACATGCTACAATATTGACACAGACGCTTGCTCTCTATGTATTTTCGAGCAATCTTGCGTTATACAGGCGATGATAGGAAAAAAGTATCTGTTCATTTATTTAGCGAGTAGAAGATGGTGAAAGTCTACATAGCAGCAGAGAAAGGCACTCCTTGAGCTAACTTTTTGAAAAGAGGTTTTAAACAAAGCGTTTAAAACAATCAGGGTGGAACCGCGGGTATTAGCACTCGTCCCTGGGCATTTTCGTGCCCGGAGACGGGTGCTATTTTTATTTCGGATATGGCGAATTCTTATTTCCAATAAATATAAGGGTAATCTCTTATTTTTGTTTTAAATCAATTCGTCCTATCAGACAGTTACGTTTCACTCAAATGCAAGGAAAAATTACGAAGGAGGCTATTATTATGGCTAACAAATCAATGGAAACAATTGTATCTTTAGCAAAGCATCGTGGCTTTGTCTTCCCAGGTTCTGAAATCTACGGAGGTTTGGCAAATACTTGGGATTATGGTCCACTTGGTGTTGAATTAAAAAACAATGTCAAAAAAGCTTGGTGGCAAAAATTTGTCCAAGAATCTGAACATAACGTTGGGATTGATGCAGCTATCCTGATGAATCCAAAAGCATGGGTTGCATCTGGTCACGTTGGCAACTTCAACGACCCAATGGTAGACTGTAAAGCTTGTAAAGCGCGTCACCGCGCAGATAAAATCATTGAAGATGCTGCACTAGCAAAAGGTGATGAAATTATCGTTGATGGTATGACATTCGATCAAATGAAAGAAACAATGGTGAAATACGATGTTGTCTGCCCTGATTGTGGCAAAGCAGATTTCACTGATATTCGTCAGTTCAACTTAATGTTTAAAACATTCCAAGGTGTAACAGAATCTTCAACAAACGAAATTTACCTTCGTCCAGAAACAGCACAAGGAATTTTCGTTAACTTTAAAAACGTACAACGTTCTATGCGTAAACGTACACCATTTGGTATTGCACAAATCGGGAAGTCTTTCCGTAACGAAATTACGCCAGGGAACTTTACATTCCGTACTCGTGAATTTGAACAAATGGAGCTTGAATTTTTCTGCAAGCCTGGTGAAGATCTTGAGTGGCATGCTTATTGGAAAGAATTCTGTAAAAACTGGTTACTGAACTTAGGTATGAAAGAAGATTCTATGCGTCTACGTGACCACGAGGAAGACGAATTATCGCATTACTCAAATGCAACAACTGATATTGAATTTAAATTCCCATTCGGCTGGGGCGAGCTTTGGGGTGTAGCTGATCGCACAGACTACGACTTAAAACAACATATGGAACATTCAGGCGAAGATTTCACTTATATTGATCCAGTAACAAACGAGCGCTATGTACCATATTGTATCGAACCATCTTTAGGTGCTGACCGTGTAACATTAGCATTTTTATGTGACGCCTACGATGAAGAGGAGCTTGAAGGTGATGACAAACGTACCGTATTACGTTTCCACCCTGCTTTAGCACCATTTAAAGCAGCCGTTCTTCCACTTTCTAAAAAATTATCTGATGAAGCAGCAGATGTATGGTCAGCGTTACGCAAATCATTCCCTGTTGATTTTGATGAGTCTCAATCAATCGGTAAACGCTACCGCCGTCAAGACGAAATCGGTACGCCATTCTGTATTACATTCGATTTCGATTCAAAAGAAGATGGTCAAGTAACTGTTCGTCATCGTGATTCAATGGAACAAGTACGTATGCCAATCGCGGATGTAAAAGCATATATCGAAAAGCATCTTCAATTTTAATTCAAACGATTAGCTAGGTTTTAAGCAAATCAAACGGCTAAAAAAAGAAAACGTGTTAGATTGATTACAGTCAATCTAACACGTTTTTGCTATGCTGTGTTGTCCGTTACGGCGATGCTTTGCGGGTACACACGAACGTCTCAACCCTAGTGTATGTCTAGTTGTATACTAGAGTCACTGCCCACCTCCGCTATTACAATTAGACCTTACTTTTGTAACGCTTTTAAACGCTTTATCGCCGAATGTACAGTAAGTCTATGAAAAGCTAGTAATTTCCCTTTATAGATGACCCCATAGACACCATAAGGGGTAGGAGAAAGTCTTAACAATTCTTCTCTATTTTGCACATCAATGATTTCAGCATGAATGCCTAGTTTTTTTGCAGCCTCTACAACATTATCCGTTGCAATATCTACAAAGGGACATTGAGGTGTTCGGAATACTGTAAGCTCCTGATAAGATGCTAGGCGCTTATCCCAATCGTTCGGAAAGTATGGGTTTGGTGCATTTTTGAACTTATAAACGAGCAATTCAAACCCATTTGGTGCCTGCTCTACTTCTTTAAAGTTATGTTTTAAAAAAATTTGCTTACTCGGAACCCACGAACTATTTGGGTTTGTAATGACAATGACACCTGATTTCTGTTGATTTTTTGCATCTTCTAAACAACTATCAATCAATTGAGAAGCATAGCCCTTTCCAGTCATACTTACCCATAAACAATGAATCACAACATAGTTTTCACCGAACACAACCCTTGAAGAATACTCGATTGGTGTATACTCAATAAAACCTGCCTGCTTATTATTGTCCATTATTTTTTTATACTTTAATCCTTCATGAAACCTTTGAAAAAGCCAGTTACTTTTATTTATATATCCTGTGGCATGCGGATTACTGCGTAGACAAAAGCAGCCACTTTGAACAATATTTTGTTCATTCAATTCGATGATACTTTCAATTGCCAACCGAACTCCCCCTCAACAATAGCAGCGTACTTATAAGCTTATAAAAAAACCAAATCAAGTGTTGATTTGGTCGTCATAAATATCTTGCTTTATGCTTTTAACGATATAAATAATCGCTCTTGCATTTTTTCTTCAAATAGAAACTTTTTCATACTCATCCCTACTAAGTTTACTAATAGTTCCTCAATATCACTTAGAGAGTAATAGAGAAATGTCCCTTCGCGCATAGGACGCACTCGTTTGTCTATCGTCAATTCTTCCTCAATAAAATAGGCAACATTGACTCCACAATGCTCCATTAGTTGCGTAATGCGCTGATCATCTCCCGGATTAATAAAGAACGGTACAATTTTGTCAATATACAAAATACTCTGAACAAGCTTGATGAAAAAATTTTCTCGAACAGCCGTTTCGACAACTAAAATAGTTGTTTGCTCATGCTGATAATCCATGTACAAAACATTTAATTGTTCTTCCAACAATTTATTTAATATGAGTATAGAATTTTTATATTTCTTCATATCAGTTTGTATTTCTCTCGTTAGTAGTCGAAGAATACGAAAAGCTGGTAGAAAAATTTTTAAAACAATTTCTTTCGGATGTAAATGGTCAATCAATTTACTGAAATGTACCCTTAAAGAAACTTCATCATTACGTATCAATTGCTCGATAAATAAATTAAAAATCTCCTCAAAACTATTGGCACGATAATCAATCATTTTAACAATCTTGACACTATAATTCAGCGGTAAGTTCATAGACGTTTGTTCATCTAGTAACTTTACTTTCGGTAATGTTGGGAACATATCATAGACAAGCTCTACTTGTGCACTTCGATTATCAGATAGTAACACAACCGAGTTTACTGGATAGATACCAAGACATTCTACAAATTTGTTCATAAACTTCTCATTATATAAATGCCGATCACGATATAGAACAGCTAAAGCATCTGTTGCACCATATCCAGAATGGTATACACGCTTTGAGGTCATTGCTGAATAGACATCAATAATTTGTAATAACTGAACACCTTCACTCATCTCATCTGCACACAGTTGGTTAGGGTACCCTTTTCCAGCAAAGCGTTCGTGGTGATCGCGTGCCAAGTAGGCAATATCTGCTTCACCATTTTCTATAAGAAGCTCATAGCCTTTCGTCGTATGTGTTTTGACTATATCAAATTCATCTTCGGACAGCTTTCTTTTTACACTTAAGATTTCTTGTGGAATAAAAACTTTGCCGATATCGTGAAATAAATAACCTCGTGCAAGCATCTCAATGTCTGTTAAGCCTAATTGTCGGGCAAAAATCGTTCCAAGAACAAAAACATCAAATGAATGGACAAATGAGTATTCATCCCACTCCTTTAAACGCATAAGCAAATCGTAGCGATGCTTTTCTGCTAAAATCCGTTCAAATATGCCTCTGACATATGCCGTATCCTGTATACTTTTTAATATTTGACCATAACGTAATTCATGTACAACATTTTCTAACGTTGACATAAATAGATTACTGACCGCTACTTGATATTCATCTATTTCCTCATTTTTCTCCAAGAGTGGTGCAAAAATATCTTCGTACTCCATTGCACGTTGTATACTTAAATCATGAACAATTCTTACTGAATCTGATGATAGGTAAACTGACAATTCTTCTACTTTTCTAAGTTTAAGTAATGCAATAATTCTTTCAGTTAGCACTAAATCTTTTTTAGCTAATAGGCGATACTCGGAAAAAATATCTTCTGCTAAAATATCACCGGCTTCTACTTCATCAATACATAATATCACTTTTTTTAGCATTTTATCAGCCACACACGCATGGTTAGAGCATTATGTGACCTCCCTCCCTTTTCCATAGGACTGCATTAATCTAATAACGTACAACAGTACGTTTTGCTGATAGAGGCATGGTTTTAAAATAGTTTGAAATTACATTCCTAAACTTTAATTCGCATAATTATACAAGAATAATTAATATTACATTTCTTTGTATCTTTACAATATCATAGGTTAAAATGCCTTTTCAACTAGTATATGGGGCTTAAATGATTAGTTAATACTATGCATATATTATAAACTATCTAAAAATTAGTTATTTATTCTTATTTATTTTATTTGTATTAATCGATATCCATGCAATTCGGTATTTCATTTGACCTATTTGAAAATATAGACAAATGTATACTTATAAAAAATAGCTATTTTTCTATTAATATAAAGAATGCCTTAAAAAACAAAAAATTTCTCACTAAATGTTATCTACTAATCTTTTTTTCCTAGTAGCAAAAGCTCAATGCTATTTATATCTCATAATTCCCATTTTATAGTGGATAATATTCCCTCTATTCTCACCTTCAACAATTTGTTATAAATATATTATTATAGTTAATCTTTTATGTTAAAGTACGTATTTTTAACAATACATAGTAATACCAACCATTCACAATCAATCGTCCGGAAGTTTGAAACTGTACATAGGAAGGATTTTTACTAGAAAAAAGCAAGCTATAAAAATGGACATTGGAGGAAACAAATTGAATACACATCGTTTTTATCAAATGGTTATGGCCGCAACTATCGCAACGAGCGCCATTGTCATAGCACCCCCAGCATATGCTGCTTCATCATTCCCCGATATAAATTCCTCTACAGAGGATGGGAAGGCAATTATAAACTTAGCAGAGCGTGGAATTATATCTGGCTACCCAGATGGCACGTTCAAGCCCGCAAATTTTATTACCCGTACACAGGCTGCCAAAATTTTAGCAGGCATTTTACATCTTGATACTGTTCATGTAACAAATCCTAACTTTAAGGACATTACTCCTGACAATGAAAACTACGGTGCCATCGCTGCACTAGCAGAAGCAGGAATCATCCGAGGCTCTAATGGGTATTTCAACCCAACGAAACAAATTACACGAGGTCAATTGTCGAAAATGATTGTCAAAGGTTTTGATTTAACAATTACTGATGATATTGATATTCCCTTTACGGATGTAAAAGCTGGCAGTGAATACGAGCCATATATTCAAACATTATTTTCTAATAACATTACAAAAGGCACGACACCGACTACTTTTGGTCCCCAAAGTTATGTAAAACGTTCTCAACTTGCTTCTTTTGTAGTAAGAGCAGAAAACACTCAAAATAATGCTACGATTTCTGCAAGTCGTTTTAATCAAGATTATATTTTCGCTTCTTATGGTGGAATTGAACCCGCAGAGGATATTTTCACATGGGATGATGAAGAGATTATGACAAATACCATTACGATTAAACCTTTAAAAGAAGGTACTGGTAAATTAGTTATTTCTGGTTTTAGCGAAGAGACAGAAGAGTTCACAGATTTCTTTTTCTTAGTTCATGTAAAAACTGTAGACGGCAAGCTACAAACAACGCTTGAAGAGGTAAATGAAGAAGACTATTTAGAACATCTACCGCTCAACTTAAATGAAACAGATTTAACGTTCACACCTACAGAAGTAAGTATACAAACAGCGGATGGACAAGCTTTATCTTCGGATTCCTATGCACTAGAAACAAAAGATAATGGTACAACACTATCCATTTTTAAAGATGGACAATACTTATTAACTTTCACAAATGGTACCCAACAACAAATAATGGCGGCTGATGTATATACGTATGATTTTGTACGTAGTATTGACCTTTACGAACTAACGGACGAACTAACATTTACAAGCGATTATTTTACATTTGAACCAGTGCAAGTTGCATTAGAAGATTTAGATGATGGTTCTGATCCAACTTACAAAGTACCAGTCAAAGCAGTACTTAATGGAAACAAATTGATTGTAACACCGTTAGCAGAGGGCAATGCCATGATACATGTAACTGGAAAAAATGGAGAAACTGCATATTTAAATGTTGAATTTATGAAAATTGCAGGTAAATGGGCAACTTATTACGATTTATACGATGATATGGAAGACTACTAATTCATCATGTAAAAATGCCAGAGGGTACATTAATTGTCCTCTGGCATTTCTGTTTTATCTTTAGATGGTCTTAACTGTAATTCAGGTGTTCTTTCTAATTGCTCAATAAATTTCTTTGTTTTAAAGCGGATCCCCGTCTGTTCCTCATAAATCGTGGTAATAATTTTTTTTATGAAATATTTTGTTTCTTTTTTCAATTCCAGTTTACCAATCTGATCAATTGGCACGGTATAAAACATGCGGATTAACTTTAACTGTGTTGGTGTTAAGCGAATGATATATGGATCATGCTGATAACAGCGGTGGCATAGGAAACCTCCTTGTGCAAAGGAAAAGGCAAATTCCCCATCCACTGCACCACAAGAAGCACAAGCATGTAGTATCGGTTGCACACCTGTATAAGGGAGCATTTTCCACTCTACAAAAAGGGTAATGGCTTCTGGATCATAGCCATCTTCAATTGCTTGTAATGCTTGCAAGAGTACTTCAAATGCAAAAGGTTCTGCTTTTCCCTCTTCTACTACACGTTCCACTAGTTCCATAATATAGCTCGCATAGGCTGTCGCTATAATATCCTCACGTATATGACGCATTGAATTGAGATGCTCTCCCTGTTGCAAAGTGCCCATACCTGTATGATGCTGCACCATAAACATACCATATGTAAAGGGCTGTGTTACGGCTGATAATCTGCTTGAAGGCTTTTTGGCCCCTCGCGCCATCGTTGCTACTTTACCAGCCTCTCGCGTTAGTAGCGTCACAATTTTATTGGATTCCCCGTAAGCACGCACCTTTAGCACAATACCTTCCCATTTATAAAGCATCCATCCCCCTCCTTTTTTCAAGTTTTCCATGAAAATAGAGCTCTCCAAACATATTTGGACAGCTCCGTTTTCTCTCTTCTGAATCAAGCATTACTTCAACTGTTTGTCCACTTCAACAACTCGATAAGGAAGACTTCGTTGAAGAATCAAGCTATGTGAAGAAAATTAATATTCATCATCGCGGAATCCAAAGTCACGAAGATGTGTCGATTTATTACGCCAATCCTTTTGCACTTTTACCCATAGCTCTAAATATACTTTAGAACCCAATAACATTTCGATATCTTTACGAGCTCGGATTCCTACTTCTTTCAGTAATGCTCCACGCTTCCCAATCACAATGCCTTTTTGAGAATCACGCTCTACAATAATTGTCGCGGCTACACGAATTTTCCCTTCGTTTTCTTCATCACGACGAATTTTATCAATGACTACTGCAATGGAATGCGGAATTTCCTCACGTGTTAAATGTAACACTTTTTCACGAATCAACTCGGAAATGATAAAGCGCTCGGGGTGGTCTGTTACTTGATCGGCAGGATAATATTGTGGGCCTTCAGGTAAATATTTAGTAAGTGTTGCAAGTAAGTTTTCAACATTATTACCTTGCAGTGCTGAAATCGGCACAATTTCCGCAAAGTCATAACGTTCCTTATAACTGTCGATAATACCCATTAATTCGTCTGGGTGCACTTGATCGATTTTATTTATGACTAGAAACACAGGCGTTGGATTACCTTCGAGCATTTCTAAAATAAACTCGTCACCTTTTCCAAGCTTTTGCTCCGCATTTACCATAAACATGATAACGTCCACTTCACGCAATGTATTTTTAGATACTTTTAACATGAAATCGCCTAGCTTATGCTTTGGCTTATGGATTCCTGGTGTATCAATAAAAATCATTTGGCTGTCGTCTGTTGTTAGTACACCTTGTACTTTATTACGTGTTGTTTGTGGCTTATCACTCATAATGGCAATTTTTTGACCGATGACCCTGTTTAAAAATGTAGATTTCCCGACATTTGGTCTTCCAATAATTGAGATAAAGCCTGACTTATAGCCAGTGTTATTTTCCAGCATTCTCTAAATCCTCCGTTGTAAATGCAAACGGTACTAATTCGCCAACTGACGTTACCGTGACATCACCTTTTAAATTTGTTAAATAGACAGGCATAGTTGGTGGGCAAAACTCCACCATCACTTGGCGACAAGCTCCACAAGGCGCACAAGGGCCTTCCGTATCCGCTACAATCGCAATTGCCTCAAAATCATAAACACCTTCTGAAATAGCTTTAAAAAACGCCGTACGCTCCGCACAATTTGTCATACTATAGCCAGCATTTTCAATGTTACAGCCGTGGATGACATCGCCATTTTTAGTCAAAAGCGCAGCTCCTACTTTAAATTTCGAATAGGGAACATATGCCTTCTCGCGTGCTTTTTTTGACTCTTCTAGTAATGCATGCATATCTATCTTCATCTATGCTAATTCTCCTCTACATAAAAAATCAAATATGCCTCTTTTACTAGGCACTATCCATTACGCCACAACGTAATTGCGTCTAGATTCTTTCGAGCATGCTTGAAAAGCGCCTCTACAAAATCTGTGACATTTGCTGGGGTTTTCAATTGATTTTTGCCAGCGTTTAAACCACACATGCATGAGAGCATAATTGGCATTTATCCTCACTTAGCGAAGTGGTAGCTTGTAATGGAACTAAACTAAAACCATTTCGGTATAAAGATAAGTAACCCGATTATAGCACTGAATACCGCAAATACAAGCACCGCACCCGCTGCAATATCCTTAGCTTGCTTAGCGAGTGGGTGAATATCTGTTGATGCTAGGTCTACAACTCGCTCAATCGCGGTATTAATCATTTCAAGCGCAAACATCAGTGCTATTAATAATAGCACAATCAACCATTCAACTCGTGATAAACCTGTGAAATAACCAGCAATGATAACAATGCACGCACAAAGCAAATGGGATCGAAAATTTTGCTCTTTACATGCTGTGATTATTCCTTCAAAAGCATATCCAAATGAACGTAAATATTTGCGTAAGTTCATTTAGTCACGTCCTAAGCCAAAAGTTTGTAAAATCTCCTCTTGTTTGCCGAACATCACCTTTTCATCTTCAGGTACCATATGGTCATAACCTAATAAATGCAAGAAGCCATGGACAGCTAAAAAGCCCAATTCTCGTTCAAATGAGTGCCCATATTCTTCTGCTTGTTCCTTAGTGCGATCCGTGGAAATTATAATATCACCTAAAATGCGTGGCATGCCTTCAAATGTTACTTCCATTTCTCCCTCGCCTAATTCTTCTAGCGCGAAGGAAATCACATCTGTTGGTTGATCTTTATCGCGATATTCTCGGTTAATTTCTTGGATAGCCTCATTTGTGACAAAAGTTACTGATACTTCTGTTTCAGGTTCTATCTTTTCCACTTTTGCAGCATGTTGTAAAAGCTTTTCTACAAGCTCCATATGTTGTGCTGTCACTTCATTTGTTTCATCTGTAAAATCAATCGTTAAAATCATTAGTGCCTCCTACTTATCTGCCTTTGGATATTCAATACGGGAATGGAAAATCCCATTCAACGTCTCACAAAGTACTTGCTCTATACATTTTAACTCTTTTATTGAAATATCGCATTCATCAAACTGATGATCTTGTACACGGTCATCAATAATTGCTCGAACGAGTTTATGAATTTTCTCAGCATTTGGCTCTTTCATCGAACGAACCGCCGCTTCCACACTATCAGCAACGCTTATTACAGCGGCTTCCTTCGTTTGAGGTTTTGGTCCTGGGTAACGGAATTTTGCCTCATCTATTACTTTTCCTTCTTCCTTCGCTTTGTAAAGGAAAAATTTAAGTAGACTTGTACCATGATGTTGTAGCGCAATATCAATAATTTCTTGTGGCATTTTATAACGTCTTAGCATATCTGCGCCATCAGTTGTATGCGCAATAATTATTTCAGCACTTGTTTCTGGAGGCATGGAATCATGCGGATTCATACCTGACATTTGATTTTCAATGAAGAAAGCTGGTCGTTTCGTTTTGCCAATATCATGATAATAACAACCTACACGAGCCAGCAATCCGTCCGCACCTATCGCTTCGCATGCTGCTTCAGCTAAATTCGCTACCATTACACTATGATGATATGTTCCCGGTGTCTCCATTAGTAGCTTTTTCAGCAATGGATGATTTGGATTGGAAAGCTCAATGAGACGTAATGTGGAGAGCAAACTAAATGCTGACTCAAAAAATGGCAATAGTCCCATTGTTAGCGCACCAGATAGTAGAGCTGATAATATCGCGGCTATAAAGTAAAACAATAGCTCAGATAATCCATAAGATGATTGTGTCATCAATAAATAAAATGCGATAAAGCCCATATTTACAACGGAAATTACGGCAACCGCCTGCATAATATGCGAGCGCTTTTCTACACTACGCATAAAGAATAAACTCGCAAAGCCACCAAATATGATATACAAAGTAATTTCCATCTGCATTACAGAGGAATATCCTTCTTGGAAAATAACCCCTGCTGAAGCAGCTGTCATGACGGTAATAAGGACTGCAGCTCGATCATCAGCGAGCAGACGTACAAGCATTGTAGCTAAAGCTGTTGGGAATAAAAAGGCAATTGTCACATCAAACCCATCCGCCACTAAGCTTATAAACTTCATTAACAAGATAGAAAAACTATACACAATAACTGTTACGAGCAATGCATTGCGCTTTTTCTGTTCTTCTATTTCCCAACGATCAAATAAAATATACATAAATATCATTTGAATGAACGTTAAAATAATTAGCCCTGCAATCGGTTTCAGCGATGCTTTATTACTCACCATACCAAGTAGCTCTAACTGGCGATAAGCCTCATTATCAATAATCTGACCTTCTTGTACGATGATTTGACCTTGTAGAATACGTGTTGGTTCAACGGCTTCCTTTGCTTGTTCTATTCTAACTTTCGTTTGTTCCTCATTAATGGTTTCGTTTTCGATAATACTAGCACGTCCAATTGATACGACGGTACTTAAAATCCTATCAGGATAGCCACGCTGTCCACGTATTTTGGTTTCAAAATCATTTTGAGCAGCTAACACATTTTCTTTTCGAATTGATTTTTCTAGGTATTCCTGTACAAGTTTTGATAGTTGTATGCTTGTTCGCTTTAAATCTGCTTCACTTTGTTGTAATAAGCCTTCTAACTGTGCATCGGTAAAGACGACAGGCATTTGATCCACATCAATGGATTCTAATTTTTTCCGGAGCTTTGCCACTTGGTCGACAGTTGCAACAGGGTCCTTACTACTTTCGACATCCTTTTTCACTTCGAGAACATAATCAAATAAAGACGTCACGATTGCTACACGTTGCTTAGCGACGTCTTCAGAAAATTGATAGACGGGCGTAACTGCGTTAGCAGCCTTTTCTCGTTCCTGCTGTGTCTTCACGGTATCTTCGATGGTTTTCGTTGATCTTACTGTTTCTGACGCAAGTTGCAACGGTTTAAAATCATATGTAACACCCTTTACATTGCCATACATAAATGTAAATTGTAATGCTCCTGTAAGGATGAGAACGACAATCAAAAAGTAGCGGAATCCAATAAGCTCCGTAATTTTCTGAAGTTGTTTCTCCATTTGGCACCTCCCCTATCTATCTTCTATCATACCAATTCAAAAAACATTTTTCCCGAAAAATGTATAAAGAAAGCAAAAAAACAGCTATACGTATATGTATAGCCGTCACATTTAACCTTAGATATGCATAATTCGCTGACCTGTCGCTTCGCTTTCGGTACAGACTTTTTCTATCGTTGTACCTGCCGCTTCGCTTTCGGTACAGACTTTTTCTATCGTTGTACCTGTCGCTTCGCTTTCGGTACAGACTTTTCTATCGTTGTACCTGCCGCTTCGCTTTCGGTACAGACTTTTCTATCGTTGTACCTGCCGCTTCGCTTTCGGTACAGACTTTTCTATCGTTGTACCTGCCGCTTCGCTTTCGGTACAGACTTTTCTATCGTTGTACCTGCCGCTTCGCTTTCGGTACAGACTTTTCTATCGTTGTACCTGCCGCTTCGCTTTCGGTACAGACTTTAAAATAACCGCCTAAGGCGGTTATTTTAAAGTTGTTGTTCTTCATAAGCTTGGATGATTTTTGCTACGACTGGATGGCGGACAACGTCGCCTTGCTCTAAAATTTGGAAATGTATTGGTTTGACATATTTTAACGTGCGTTCCGCAACAATCAATCCTGACTCTGTATTTTTAGGAAGGTCAATTTGCGTTTTATCGCCAGTAATAACCATTTTCGAGCCAAAGCCAAGACGTGTTAAAAACATCTTCATTTGCATATGTGTTGTATTTTGTGCTTCATCTAAAATAACAAAAGCATCATCTAACGTACGTCCTCGCATATATGCTAAAGGCGCGATTTCAATCGTTCCTCGCTCAATAAGGCGTTGTGTTTGTTCCGAGCCATAAATATCGTTTAAGGCATCGTAGAGTGGACGTAAATATGGATCTACCTTTTCCTTTAAATCGCCTGGAAGGAAGCCCAATGACTCTCCTGCTTCCACTGCAGGACGAGTTAAAATAATACGCTTTACATGCCCATTTTTAAGCGCTTGTGTAGCCATTACTACCGCTAAATACGTTTTTCCGGTACCTGCTGGACCGATACCGAAAACAACGTCTTTGTGACGAATCGCTTGTATGTATTCTCGTTGACCAATTGTCTTAGCACGAATTGGTTTCCCTTTTGTCGTGCGTGCAATTTCTTCATCGTAAAGTTCTGCAAAATATTCAATTGTTCCTTTTTGTGTCATTTCAATTGCGGTTGCTACATCGCGTTGGTCGATATTAATGCCTTTGCGAATAACTTTTAATAATGCATGTAAAAGATATGTCGCTTGTTCTTTTGCTTCTTCTTCACCCGCAAGCTGAATTTGCTCACCGCGTGTAATAATATGAACGTGAAGTGCCTCTTCAATCAATTTCATATTCGCATCAGATATACCTAGTAACATGACCGCTTCATTTGGATTATCCACTTGTAATACAGTTAAATGTTCTGACATAATCATTCTCCTTGTGGCCCTTTTATTGGACTTGCAATGTTTTCATTGACTAAAAATAGAACTTTCCCTTCAACTGTACCATTCCCCCACTTCGCCTGTAAAAGGTTTTCTTTCTTAATAACTGTTTTTGCAGGAAGGGATTGCAACATCTTTTCATGAAGTAGTGGCATTAACAACGTGTCTATTTTAGATTCATCTAATTTAATTTCCATCGTTTTTGTTTGCTGTTCCTCCACAATGGAAACATAAGGATTTAGCCAATTTGGTAAGTCTTTCTTTTGTACATAATCAACCGCTTCTTTATGAATACCTTTCACCACGACACGCCATTGCTTTTGCTGCAAAGATTGAAGTGTTAGCTTTGTTGGTATTTTAAATGTGCATTCAAGCCAGTAGTCGGCAAATACCTCTCCCTTTGCCCCGACAAAAACATGATCATCCCCACTTTCAATGACACCACTAACTAGGACGTCCCCATCATACGCTGTATCATTAACAGAAATTTTCCGTTCGCCGTGTTGAATATTAAAGTTTGTAATAACCCCACTTTTCGTAGCAACTAAATGGGTAGCAAGTTTTTCTGTTGTCAGCTCCGTTTTTTTAGGCGATTCCTGTGGTCTTAAAATAACTCGACCACCGTGTTTTTCAATATGCACCCAAGCTAAATCTCGATGCTTTTCTAACAGACTTTGCCGAATTACTGCATCTGACGGTAACACTTTTTTCGTCATAGGTGTTTCTAGCCTAAAAGTTTCTTGAAACGTTCGCTCTATTTGTTGCTGCAATTCTGGTGTAGCCGCTTCAATATCGACGCGCCAAACTACTTGCGCACATAGCAAAGGGATTAAAATCATGATAAACAAACCAAGTAATGTCCAAAGTTGAGCTCGAAAAACCTGTTGTTCATCTGCATAATGAACAGTCATTTTGAGCCGATAGCGACTGCGTATACGGCGAATTTTAGACAAGTACCCCATATGCGTTTCAAATGTCACTTCTTGCTCCCGAAAGACGACACGCTTTAATGGTATTTGTTGCGCATGCAATGCTTGAATAAAAGGATGAACATTTTCATGACGCTTTATACGTATGATGATCGGTCGATTATTCCACATGATTGCTCACACCCAAATCTTTAGTCATTTTCACATGTAATTCTTGCAAATCCTCTACTGAAAGATGAAGCATTTCTTCTTTAATTGCATTTATAGCAACGGATTTTCCACGCACAATAATATGATAATCTGCATAAATAAACGAGCACGATGTAGCATCCGCATGTAAAAAGCGATATGGACCGATAATTTTTAATGTTTCATACTGTGTTAATTCAAGTAGTGGCGTTAATTGAAATAATTTTTTCATAAAAAATGCCTCCTTCTTCGGCAATATATGCGCCAAAAAAGGAGGACATGCTAGTTATTTTCGTTTTGCTTTTGGTGGACCTAAAATTTCAGCCATTACCACTGCTTGCACAATTGCCTTTTGGGAATTTGGTAGTTGGAATCCATTTTTGGAGGCTGCCACTGGGCTATCTTTTTTCCCCGCAGCTAAACGACCAAGGCTAGGTCGTTCAATTTTACGACTAGAAGGTTCCGTCGGCGTTAACGGTGGTGCTACATAGCTAGGAATGTGTTCCTTCACACTTTCTTCTCTTGGTTCCACTCGTTTTCCCGGAACATCTGTCGTCATTTCCGCTTTCATTTCCCCTAAAAACTCTCGTGCAAAATCCTCGAAGCTCTGCTTTTTAGTCGTTGGCTGATGTTGCATCGGCTCATCTACTTCCATATGAGCGGAAGGTTGCGCAGATTTATTGAAAGGGGGCATTGGCTTTTGTTCTTTTGGGTTTTTTAATTTTCCGAAAAGCGAGCTGACTATGGCTATAATTGCAAATAAAATAAGTTGTTCCATTTGTTAGCACTCGCTCCTTTCCGTATGTTATACGTTCGGTTCATTTGGTTCTGATTTATCTAGGCTTACTTTTGAAATGGAGTCACGCATAGCTGTATCCGCTTGAATGTTACGATAATTCATGTAATCCATAATACCAAGATTACCAGAGCGTAAAGCTTCTGCCATCGCTTGCGGAACTTCTGCTTCTGCCTCCACTACTTTCGCTTTCATTTCTTGAACGCGTGCAATCATTTCTTGCTCATTTGCAACGGCCATTGCACGGCGTTCTTCTGCTTTCGCTTGGGCGATGTTTTTATCCGCCTGCGCTTGTTCAATCTGTAATTCCGCACCGATATTTTTGCCGATATCAACATCCGCAATATCAATGGATAGGATTTCAAATGCTGTTCCCGAGTCTAAGCCTTTAGATAACACGGTTTGTGAAATCATATCCGGATTTTCAAGGACTGTTGTATGGCTTGTTGCACTACCGATTGTAGAAACGATCCCTTCACCTACACGGGCAATAACTGTTTCTTCACCTGCACCACCGACTAAACGTTCGATGTTAGCACGCACAGTAATACGTGCTTTCGCTTTTACTTCAATCCCGTTCATTGCAACACCTGCAATAAATGGTGTTTCAATTACTTTTGGGTTAACCGACATTTGTACCGCTTCTAATACATCACGTCCCGCAAGATCAATCGCAGCACAACGTTCAAATGTTAGTTCAATATTCGCACGGTGAGCAGCAATTAGTGCATTTACGACACGGTCTACATTACCACCTGCTAAATAGTGACTTTCTAACTGATTAATAGTTACTGGTAAGCCAGCTTTGTGGGCTTTAATTAACGGATTGACGATACGCGATGGAATGACACGACGTAAGCGCATTCCGATTAATGTGAAAATACTAACGCGGACACCTGCTGCAAGAGCAGAAATCCACAGCGCCACTGGTACAAAAGTAAAGAATACCGCGACTACAATAAATAATAAGACTAGCCCGACAATTGGACCCATTAGAGCTAAATCAAATCCCATGTTGTTATTCCTCCATCTCTTTTTCTGTTTGTCTCACGACAATGCGTGAGCCTTCTACTTTAATCACTTCTACATTCTTGCCTACATCAACGTAGCCACCTTCTGATACTACATCAATACGCTCATTAACAAAACGAATTGTCCCTGCTGGACGAAGCGGTGTAATTGTTACCCCCACTTTTCCTAACAACTCTGTGCGATTAACGTTAGACACATAGCCTTCTTCCGTCGTTGTTGCATCCATCAACACTAACTTGTTTAAAACATGCATTTTTTTACCGAAAAATTTCATCAGGACCACCATTCCTATTATGGCTACTACAAGTGCAATAACGATCGCCATAATCATTTGCGTTATATTCGCACCTGCTAGCAGCAAGCTAAGTATTATAAGCACACCACCTAAAATACCAACAATGCCTCCGGGGACAAAAAATTCTGCGATGACGAGGGCTAGCCCTGCGATGAAAAGTAACAATGTTTCATATCCTGCAAAGCCTGCCACCATATGTCCGAAGAAAAATAATCCGAGAGCTGACAACCCCATTATACCCGGAACGCCAAATCCAGGCGAATAGAGCTCCATTACAAGCCCTAAACTAGCAACGGACAACAAAATAGGTATAATTAGCGGGTTCGTAATAAAACGAGCAATTTTTTCAGCGAATGTTGGCTCAATCGGTACAATATCACTACCTTTTAACCCCGTTTCCGCCAAAAGCTCTTGAAAGTTAGCAACTGTTCCTTCAGAATAGCCGACCTTTTTTGCTTCTGCAGCAGATAATGTTAATAAATTATCTCCCCCAGCACGATATTCTGGCAAATTAATCTTTGGATCAGCCATTGCTAATGCATATTTCGGGTCACGTTCAGATGTTTCGGCTGCTGCCTGCATTTGTGCTAACCACGCACTATGCGCTTTATTGTCCGCTGCATTGCCCACTGAATCGATGACAGCCGCTGCGCCTATTGTTCCATTTGGTACCATGTATATTTCATCTGCATGTAAGGCTAAAAAAGCACCAGCGGAATGCGCATCTTTGTTTATAAAAGCAATTGTACGAATTTTTGTGGCATCCATAAGCATGGCGATGTCACTAGCTGCATTGACAAATCCACCCGGCGTATGTATCTCCAGTACAATCGCTTCTGCATAATTTTCTTCTGCCTCTTTAAAAGCTCGTTCCAAAAATGCGTGAAGTCCACGTTCTACTTCATCATGAATCGGTACGTGGTAAACCTTGCTACTCGCGAAAGCTGTAGTCAATGGAAACGCTACCAAAACTGTCATCCAAATGATGATGATATAGGTTAGTATTCTCCTTTTTTGCCGCATCTTTTTCCCTCCCTTCTAACATGCTTCTCTATTGTATATACGAGAGAATTTGTAATAAGTTTCACAAAATCTTGTTTATTTTTATTATACAGTGAAATTTTAATGAAAGGTTGTTTTTTATCTTCTGTTGGATGGATTGAAAGTTGCTTTGACAATGGCAATGAAAAAACCGAACGAAATCTAGGGTGACTTCATTCGGCCTTTTTTCGAATATGTACCGCAAAATGGAGCATCATGCAAAATACCCAGAATTAATCGCTAGTGCAATTAATTCCAGGTATATCATTGTCTGCTCAGTGAATCATACAATTGCGTGTTTTGAACGTAGGGATTTTTAATGGGAAATTAAATTACCACTTACGTTTACGTGCAGCTTCTGATTTCTTTTTACGTTTTACGCTAGGTTTTTCGTAGAACTCGCGCTTTCTAACTTCTTGAATTGTACCACTTTTTGATACAGTACGTTTGAAGCGGCGAAGAGCATCTTCAAGCGATTCGTTTTTGCGAACGACAGTTTTTGACATCTCTCTTTCCCTCCCTCCGAACACACGTCAATACACAAACGAATTAGGCTAATAACTAACTGTTGTGTACTAAAAAATTATACCGTATTGTCTTTTAACGGTCAATAGAAAGTATTCGAAATAGCGCAGAGAATTTTTTACACCCACTTTGTCCGAATTTTATAGCGCTTTAACGTGAACAATAAGGTGAAGAAATTTAATTTTAAATAAGGGCTTTACAAAAATTAATAGTTGGGCGTAAAATAATCCCATTCAATTTCATAACAGCCAAATCTCAAATTTTTTGAGTACGGAGGACCCAATATTTTGGGGTTAATTCTGCATATGTAGAAGGGATGAGTTCTCTTTCGCCATCCTACCCGTCAGCTAACTTCGTCGGCTAAAGCGAAGGAGGTCATAAAGACCACCATTAGTTCATTAGTTTTTTTGTGATGCCCAATCCAACATTCTAACCATGAGGGTCTTTTTCTTATGCCCAAATATGGATATGAAAGGCTCACATGTTTTGTAAACAGTTAGGAGACATCGATGAAAAAATTGATACATTATTTAAGTCCACCAAAAATTCTTGTACTTGGTTTTGCCATTATTATTTTTATTGGGGCATGTTTGCTCACTTTGCCGATTGCTACAGAGAATGGAAATGGCCTACCTTTTTTAAATGCAGTATTTACTGCTACTTCCGCCACATGTGTAACCGGGTTAATTGTAGTTGATACAGGAGACACCTTTACAATGTTTGGTGAAATTGTTATTCTGGCTCTTATTCAAATCGGGGGCTTAGGATTTATGACTTTTGCAACATTATTTTTTTTGTTGTTAGGGAAGAAAATCTCTTTAAAAGAAAGGCTATTGTTAAAAGAAGCCTTTAATAATATTTCGATGGCTGGTCTTGTGAAATTGGTGAAAAGAATTTTGTTATTTACAGCACTTATTGAACTAATTGGAGGCCTTATCTTATCGATTCGTTTTTCATTTGATATGCCGATTGGTAAAGCCATTTACTTTGGTTTTTTCCACTCGATCTCGAACTTTAACAATGCTGGCTTCGACTTAATGGGAGGGTTCCAAGGTTTAACAGCGTATGTAGCTGACCCATTTGTTGTGTTAACCATTTGCGCGCTGATTACAATTGGTGGTTTAGGGTTTATCGTCATGAATGAGTTATATGAATATCGTGAAACAAAACGTCTTTCGGTCCATTCTAAAATTGTATTATCAGCCACAGTTATTTTAACAGTAGGTTCTACCCTTTTAATATTTTTATTTGAATATACCAATAGTAAAACAATTGGTGATTTAACGGGAATGGGTAAAATTTTGGGCTCTTTCTATCAGGCTGTTACACCAAGGACTGCTGGATCGAATACTTTACCTATCGGGGATTTGACTCACTCTACATTGTTTTTAACTATTTTATTGATGTTTATCGGAGCGGGGTCTGGTTCTACCGCTGGTGGGATTAAAATAACAACGTTTGCCGTTTTAGCTGCTACGCTTTGGGCGCAAATTAGAGGGAAGGAAGATGTCGTTTTATTTCGTCGTAGAATTGTGATTGAAACCATTTTAAAGGCATTAACCGTGGCAATGTGTGGGATGGTCATTGTGGTGTTTGTCACCATCTTTCTTAGCATTACCGAACAAAAACATAGTTTTATGATGTATTTGTTTGAGGCTACTTCTGCCTTTGGTACTGTTGGACTTTCCATGGGGCTAACTCCTGAGTTGACGCCTGCTGGTCGTATAGTCATTATTTTAACAATGTTTGCTGGTAGACTCGGTCCTCTAACGATTGCTTTTGCTATTACAAAACGACGAAAGCCAGAAGCTTTCCATCATCCAAAAGGAAATATAATGATTGGTTAATTAAATTCAAGAGGAGCTAACGACTATGACCATCAATCAATATGCCATCATCGGCTTAGGCAGATTCGGAGTAAGTGTGGCTAGAAGATTACACGAAGCTGGCCAACAGGTGCTTGGAATCGATATTAACGAGGAGCGGGTTGAAGATGCCGAGCTTTATGTAACACATGCAGTTGTTGCAGATACGACTGAAGAGAAGGCACTAACCTCCATCGGCATAGGAAATTTCGATTGTGTCATTGTTGCCATTGGTAACGATATGCAATCAAGTATTTTAACGGTTTCATTGCTAAAAGAACTGGGCATAAAAAAAATTATCGCTAAAGCGCTCGGTAAAAGACATGGGCAAGTATTAGATAAAGTAGGCGCAGATTGGATTATTTATCCTGAACGCGATATGGGTGAACGAGTAGCAAATCAGTTGCTCTCCCCTAATATGTTAAATTATATTGAGTTATCGAAAGACTATAGTATAGAAGAAATTATGATTCCTCCCAAAATGGCCAATAAAAATTTACGCGATTTAGATTTACGCGCTAAATACAATGTCAGTGTTATTGCCATTGTAAGAGGCGTAGATATCATTATCTCTCCATCTCCAGAACAATTAATTGAACAAGAAGATATTTTAGTCATGATTGGCCATCGTAAAGATATTGCGCAATTTTCCAATATTGAATAAGCAAATTAGAAAAATAAGAAAAAGTGTTAGATTGACTACCAACAATCTAACACTTAATTGCTATGCTGTTGACGCTCGCTATAGGTTGTTGTCCACGAGCGTTGCCGCCTTATCGGCTATGTTTTCTCTCATCTACGTTTTTTATCAAAGGAAGGAAGCAAACATACATGTACGAACATTTTCCCTTATGCTGTGTTTTAAAATATTTTCTTCGTGTTGCCATCTTCTTTTAATAGTTCGACCGCTTCTCTAAAGCGTTGAGAATGGATGATTTCTCTTTCTCTTAAGAAAATTAAACTATCATTTAAATCAGGGTCATCTGATAAATCAATAATCCATTGGTATGTGGCACGCGCCTTTTCTTCTGCTGCAATATCTTCATAAAGGTCAGCAATGGGATCCCCCTTTGCCTGAATGTAGCTTGCGGTAAATGGCACACCGGCTGCATTTTGATAAAACAAAGCTTTATCATGATTAACATAATAATCACCAATTCCCGCTTCTTTTAACTGCTGTGGCGTGGCGTCCTTCGTTAATTTATAAATCATCGTCGCAATCATTTCGAGATGTGAAAACTCTTCCGTCGCTATATCCGTCAGCAAACCAACTACTTTATCAGGTAAAGTGTAACGCTGATTCATATACCGAAGTGCTGCAGCCAGCTCCCCATCAGCACCCCCATACTGCTCTATTAAAAATTTCGCAAGCATCGGGTTACATGTACTAACTTTCACTGGATATTGGAGCTTTTTTTCATAATACCACAAACATCTTTCCCCCTAATCCAAATGTTTTTCATAAGATGTTACACTTGCCAAGGCCATGGCGTGTCGACCCAGTTAAACGGATAATTCGAATAGCTTCTACCAAAGTTCATGAGTGGTCCAAATTTTTGCTCAAAATCAATTTTTAAGCGCATACTTTTTTCAGCATTTTCATTAAATTGTGTAATCGCTGTATAATCGTGAGGATGTGTATCTAAATAAAGATTTAATTCAACTAAAACAAAATCAATGGCCTGAATTGCCTCGAGAAGCTCATAAAACTCTGGTGGCATTTTTTTACTCACCTTTTATCTCACCTCTCTCTGGATTCGGATATGGGCTAAAAAATTGAGGCCATAAAGTGCCAAATTTCAGCGCTTCCTTAGCCGTTTGAAATTGTGGTAGTCCAGGTGGTTGAAAGCCTATATACAATTGCGGAGGTGTTGAATAACTCTTGACTTCGATCGGTTTACAAGGGTCGAATGGACTGATATAAGGCCGCCAATATTTAAATTGCGTAAACATAAAATCCTCCTTTCAAAAGGCATTTACGTCATTCGAGTATATGAGAAGGAAAAATTAATTATTCTATAGACAGGTTAGCGTAATATAGATGGTTGATTCTAAGTACGGTATTTAGTGGTAATCAAAAAATAGTGTACCGGAGAAATCCCCAGTACACTATTTTTCTAAAGACCGCTATTAAATGATATGTGAAAATTAATAATTAGAATCTGCAATTAAGCCCTTCATAATCGCTACACCAGAGCTTGCCCCAATTCGTGTAGCACCTGCTTCGACCATTTTTTGCATATCTTCTAAACTGCGAACGCCACCAGAAGCTTTTACACCTAGCTCTGGCCCAACTGTTTTACGCATTAAGGCAATGTCCTCTGCTGTTGCTCCACCTGTAGAAAAACCTGTTGACGTTTTGACGAAATCTGCTCCAGCTTCCACTGAAAGTTCACATGCCTTTACTTTCTCTTCTTCAGTTAGTAAACATGTTTCGATAATCACTTTAACAATCGCACTGCCTTTAGCGGCTTCCACCACTGCCGCAATATCTGCTTGCACTAATTCAAAGTTTTGGTCTTTTAATGCCCCAATATTAATAACCATATCTACTTCTTGTGCGCCGTTTGCAATTGCATCTTTTGCCTCAAATACTTTTACAGCGGTTGTATTAGCGCCTAATGGAAAACCAATAACCGTACAAACTAAAACATTTGAATCTTGTAATAGCTCACTGCAATATTTTACCCAAGTTGGATTTACGCAAACTGATGCAAAGCCAAATTCTTTAGCCTCTGCACATAACTTTTCAATTTGCTCTTTCGTTGCATCCGCCTTTAATAACGTGTGATCAATCATACTTGCATAATTTGTTTTCATTTAACAAGCGCTCCTTCTAACTTAAGTTGTCCGTACCTCTTTGGAATGATAACATGTTTTCACGTTTCCGTCTAATAATCGAACACTAGAGCCAGTCTAGCTAATAAAAATACTTGCTACAAACACTAAATATCATGCCCGTACAAGCGCATTATTATAAAGGAAAAAAGGAAAGGATTGTCCATCTTCAATAGATAGACAATCCTTTATCAATTATTTTACCGTCTCTAGTAAGCGTACAAACTGCCCTTTAGAATGAGGATAGCCTGCTTGTGTAATTTTTACTTTTACAAGTTGGCCAATAAGGTTTTCAGGTCCTTCAAATACTACTTTTAAATAGTTATCAGTATAACCTGTTAATAAACCTTCTTCATCACTACCATCGTGAACAAATTCCTCTGGGATTACTTCTAACACATCATTTTCAAAACGACAAGCATATTCCTTTGCGAGTTGGTCGTTTAAAGCGATTAGACGATGCACGCGCTCATTTTTAATGTCCTCATCCACTTGGTCTTCCATACGTGCTGCTGGCGTGCCTGTACGAGGTGAGAATGGGAAAACGTGTAATTCAGAAAACTTATGGTCACGAATAAAGTTGTAGGTTTCCATAAATTCTTCTTCTGTCTCACCTGGGAACCCAACGATTACATCAGAAGTAACAGCTAAATCAGGTAAGGCTTCATGTAATTTTGTTAAGCGCTCCCCGAAAAATGCCATTGTATATTTTCGGCGCATACGTTTTAATACCGTATCCGAACCAGATTGAATTGGAATGTGTAAATGATTTACAACGATTTTTGAGTCACGTAAAACCTCAATGACTTCATCAGTTAGTTGGCTTGCTTCAATAGAAGAAATACGTAAACGTTTTAATCCTTTTACATTCGCTTCTAAATCACGTAACAACTGTGCAAGGTTATAGTCTTTTAAGTCTTGACCATAGCCCCCTGTATGAATACCTGTTAGTACAATTTCGAGATAACCAGCATCTACTAACTGCTGTGCTTGTTTGACAACTTCTTGAGGATCACGAGAGCGCATTAAACCACGCGCCCAAGGAATAATACAAAATGTACAGAAGTTATTGCAACCCTCTTGGATTTTTAACGATGCACGTGTTCGGTCTGTAAATGCCGGTACATCTAATTCTTCGTATACACGGTTTTTCATAATGTTGCGTACAGCATTAATTGGTTGACGCTCATTACGATATTGTTCAATATAGCCTAGTAATTTTGTACGGTCCTGTGTTCCTACCACAATATCAACACCAGGAATAGCCATAATTTCTGCTGGCGATGTTTGCGCATAACAGCCTGTTACACAAATAACAGCATCCGGATTTTGACGGACAGCTCTGCGAATAACTTGACGTGATTTTTTATCACCCGTATTTGTTACTGTACATGTATTAATCACATAAACATCTGCTTTATGATCAAACTCCGTACGTTCATAGCCTTCTTCTTTAAACAGTTGCCAAATAGCTTCTGTTTCGTAATGATTTACTTTACAACCTAGCGTATATAGAGATACGGTTTTTGGAGGCGCGTAACTCATAATTAATTTCATCCTTTCAACATCACATAACATTGTGTTTCGTATTTATAAGTATTTTTTTGTGTTCTTATTTTAGATACGAGAACTATAATAACACAAACCTTTTAAAATCAGTACTTATTAGATTTTTTTATAAAATAACTAAGCATAACAAATAGCTATTGCCCAACTTTTACACGCTCTGCTATCAATTATCTCAATATAATATTACCTTTGAAAACGAAACCTTCTATAAGTAATTGCCATTCTCTTTTATCATTTAATTGTTTTTTATTGTCATATTATAAAATACATTTCTTTTTTCCAATATAGCAACAAAGCTGGTGAAATGATATACTTTCAATGTAATTGTATGATTACAAAACTAATAGTGCCCTTAAACGGTTTACAAAAAACGGAGGAATTAGTATGAACATTCTTGAAGCATTATCTCTTTCAGTACCCTATATTCACTTAGCATTAAAAGAAGAAGCAATAGTAGCGGTTATTGATAAAGACACTGAAACTGTTGTAAAATGTTTAGCTGGTAAACGCATCGATGTAGGTTATCAAGACGGGCACAAAGTAAACTCTAACGATGAGAATATTTACACTGCTTTAAAAGGGCAAAATTCAGATACAATTATCCCAGAAGACGTTTACGGAATTTTCATTTATGCATTTGCTTTTCCCATTCGTGAACATGGTAAAGTTGTGGGAGCACTTGCTTTTGGTTTACCAATCGACAATAAACTTAAACTTGAAGAATATATGAATAAAATGGAAACTATTATTAACAGTTTACAAGATAAAGTACATAACGTAGCTTCTCATTCTGAGGAGCTAGCAGCCACTAGTGACGAAATTAACACGCAAGCACAGCACGCACTAGATGATGCTAAAAAAACACACGAAGTAACAAATTTAATAAAAAGCATCTCGCGTCAAACAAATTTACTTGGCTTAAACGCTTCGATTGAAGCAGCTCGTGCTGGTCAACATGGTGCTGGTTTTAATATTGTGGCACAAGAAGTAAGAAAGCTTTCTTCTGAAACATCCAACGCGACAGAAAGTATTGAAACGTCTTTACGAAATATTAATAGTAGCCTTGAAAACCTGAAACAAAATATGGGTCAAATTAATGGTGCAACAAATGAACAAGCTCAACTTGTTCAAGATTTCAGCGAAATTATTGGTGAATTAACAGTATTAAGTAGCAAGATGAAAGTTTTTATGCAAGAAGCCTTAAAATAAATAACGTGCTCTAACAGACAATATAGAAACCCTATTACCTTTGATGGCACTGCATATGCTCCAATTGTTAGATAAACAAGCTAACAATTGGGCTTTTTTATTAAAATCATAACTGACTAAATGTTGTTTACTAGAACTTGCCCTACAAACCTGTAATCCTTTGACATAAACCAATCTATTTTTCCCAAAATTTTTTCCCCTTCTCAGCACTACTTTAAAATTTGCTACTACGGTAAATTCGCTCGATTGCATCCATGAGTTTCTTCTCTAGCAGTAATCCCCTATAACTATTATCGACGGCAATAGTAATAAAAAAACTGCCATCTGCATGTGCAGACAGCAGCTTTCATAAAACGTGCTCTACAAAGGGATTTACACACTGGTAAAATGCTTTACTCCGTGACAGTTCCACTTGCAAAAATAGCAACACCACAAGGCTAAACCCAAGTTTTATTCAAATTCATATGATATTGCAGATAATGCATAAAGAGGCGCCGTTTCTGCTCGTAAAATTCTTGGTCCTAGAGACATTGTTTGCGCACCAGCTTGCATTAACATATCAGCTTCCTTGCGCGCAATTCCACCTTCTGGTCCAAAGACGATAAGGATTGATTTCGCTTGCTTGTCATACACGTTTTTTAGCTTATCCGCAAACCTTGTCCGTTTTTCGGCTTTGGCATCCTCTTCATCTGCAATAAAAACAGCATCAAAATCTCCAATTTGTGACACAAGCTGTTTAAAGTGAATCGGTTCATAAATATTAGGAATATGTGTGCGATGTGATTGTTCCGCTGCCTCTTTTGCAATTTTTTGCAAGCGCTCTTGTTTTTTCGCACCCTTTTTCACATTCCATTTGACAATGGAACGTTCCGCTTCAAATGGTAATAAAGCATACATCCCTAGCTCCGTTGCCTTTTGCGTGATAAGCTCCAGTTTATCGCCTTTAGGCAACCCACACGCCACTGTTACACGCACTGGTAGTTCAGGGGATGGAATAGTTTGTCCCGTTGCTTGCACTAAGACATCCTCATCTTCAAAGGCGGTAATCGTACAAATATAAGCTGTGTTTTGTGCCACAACGATGATTTCAGCACCTTCTTTCATCCGCATAACACGCATAATATGGCGGGCATCTTCACCTGTAATGCGCGCTTCCTGAATGGCCGTCTCAATGAAATAGCGTTGCATACTGCTCACTCCTCTCAATAGAAGAAGCGCCAAATCGTCAGCACTCGGCTCACAATTTGCGCTTCCTCGGTTCATTTATAGGGGACGACGGGCGATAATCGCTACCCAATCTTCCATTAATAAAACTTCTTCAATAACAAATCCAGAAGCTTCTAGTGCTGCTTTTACATCATCTCGTTTCGCTCCGATGATGCCTGAAGTGACGTATAATCCACCCGGTTTGACAATCGTAAATGCATCGTCAGTAAAGGACATTATGATTTCCGCTAAAATATTGGCAACGACAACATCTGCTGGCTCCTTCACAGTATCCAATAGGTTACCATGGAAAACATGCACTGTATCGCTTACTTTGTTCAACGCAACATTTTCTTTAGCAGAACGTACAGCAACTTCGTCTAAATCTAGAGCATGCACACTTTTTGCACCCAGCATTGCAGCACCAATTGACAGCACCCCTGAACCTGTGCCAATGTCAACAACCGTGTCGCCTTCTTTTACGACCTTTTCAAGCCCTTGTAAGCACATTACTGTCGTTGGATGTGTTCCTGTTCCGAATGCCATGCCAGGATCTAACTCAATGATTAACTCATCCGTTGAAACGGGTGAATAGTCTTCCCATGTCGGTACAATTGTAAAGCGTTCCGAAATTTTAACAGGGTGATAATATTGCTTCCACGCTGTTGCCCAATCTTCCTCGTTCACTTCTACAATCGAAACAACATTTTCGCCAATATCAATGTTAAATTTCGTTAAATTTGTAATGGCCGCCTTAATCTCTTCGACTGTTTCATTTAAAAAGCTAGACTCTGATAAGTAAGCTTTAACGATGACTCCCTCTTTTGGAAAATCATCTTCATTTAGCGCATAAATTTCTCCATACTGATCTTCACGTGGCTTCGCATATTCAGCTGAATCTTCAATAACAACACCGCTAGCCCCTGCTTCATGCAAAATGTTTGAAATTGCTTCCACCGCTTCATTTTTTGTATGAATGGATAATTCTGACCACTTCACGTAGCTCTTCAGCTCCTCTAATTATTCACCTTGGAATTTTTTCTTGATTTTATCAAATAGTGAGCTTCCTTGTTCTTCTGGAATATCACCACTGATTTCTGCAAATTCACGTAGTAATTGTTTTTGTTTCTCTGTTAGTTTTTCTGGTGTTACAACTTTAACTGTGACATATTGGTTACCTGTTCCATACCCATGCACATTTTTAACGCCTTTATCTTTTAAGCGGAATTGAGCACCTGATTGTGTGCCTGCAGGAATACGTAATTTCACTTTTCCATGCACAGTTGGTACCTCAATCTCATCACCTAGTGCAGCTTGAGGGAATGTTAATTTTAATTCGTAGTAGATATCATCTCCATCACGTTCAAATTCATTGTGCCCTTGAACACGGAACATAATGTATAGGTCACCAGCTGGACCACCATTAATACCTGGTTCACCTTGACCCGATACACGAATTTGTTGACCGTCATCTACACCTGCTGGAATAGACACTTTAATTTTTTTACGTTTTTGGATTTTACCTTCTCCACGACAAGTTGAACATTTTTCTTTAATGATTTTACCTGTTCCATGACATGTTGAACAAGTACGACGATTCATCATGCGACCAAAAGGTGTATCGACTGCTTGATTAATTTGCCCAGCACCTTTACATGTCGAACATGTTTCTGGTGACGTTCCTGGTTTTGCCCCAGAGCCATGACAAGTATCACATGTTTCATCTTTTGGAATCTCGATTTCTGTTTCTTTCCCGAAAATCGCTTCTTCAAATTTAATATTCATGCGATATTGCAAATCGTCACCTTTGCGTGGTGCATTTGGATCTTGACGTCGTCCACCACCGCCAAAGAATGAACTGAAAATATCCTCGAAGCCGCCAAAGCCGCCGCCTCCGAAGCCACCGCCGCCAAAGCCTGCATTTGGATCTTCGTGTCCAAATTGGTCATAGCGCGCTTTTTTCTGATCGTCACTTAGTACTTCGTAAGCCTCAGCAATTTCTTTGAATTTTTCATCTGCACCTGGCTCTTTATTTAAGTCAGGATGGTATTGCTTTGATAATTTACGATATGCTTTTTTAATATCATCTTTAGAAGCTGATTTCGTTAAACCAAGCACCTCGTAGTAATCGCGTTTCTCCATGATTCACACTCCGCTCTTTTTGCATAAAATCTATTGTAACATGCAGTTTAAAAAACTGCTTTAATTTTCGCCATAATTTTCTCATTACTATCATTGTATCTATGATATCTCTAGCATTATAGAAATGTCACTGATATGCCCATTCTTTTTTCTATAAAGAATAGAAAGAGAAAAGCCAAAGCCGCAAGCGGTCTTTGGCTTTTTCACTTTACTGTGCTGTTGATAATATCTTATTTATCGTCTTTTACTTCTTCAAAGTCAGCATCAACGATACCATCGTCTTTTTTGTCAGTTCCAGCTTCTGGACCTGCTTCGCCACCTTGAGCCGCTTGAGCAGCAGCTGCAGCTTGTTCGTAAACTTTCATTACTAGAGGCTGTAATACACCTTCTAATTTTTCTTTCGCTGATTTAATACCTTCTAATTCGCCAGCTTCAAGCGCTTTTTTAAGCTCATCACGAGCATCTTCTAAAGATTTTTTCTCATCTTCTGTAATTTGCTCACCTAAATCAGCAATTGTTTTGTCAACTTGGAACACTAATTGGTCTGCTTCGTTGCGAAGATCAGCTTCTTCTTTACGTTTTGCATCCGCTTCAGCATTTGCTTCTGCATCTTTTACCATGCGTTCGATTTCATCATCTGATAAACCAGAGTCAGATTGGATAACGATTGTTTGTTCTTTATTTGTACCTAAATCTTTCGCTTTAACAGACACGATACCATTTTTGTCGATATCAAATGTTACTTCGATTTGTGGAATACCACGTGGAGCTGGTGGAATATCCGCTAATTGGAAGCGACCTAATGTTTTGTTATCCGCTGCCATTGAACGCTCACCTTGTAATACGTGAATATCTACTGCTGGTTGGTTATCCGCTGCAGTTGAGAATACTTGTGATTTAGATGTTGGAATTGTTGTGTTACGATCGATTAATTTTGTGAACACGCCACCCATTGTTTCAATACCTAAAGAAAGTGGTGTTACATCAAGAAGTACTACGTCTTTCACATCACCTGTTAATACGCCACCTTGAACAGCAGCACCCATTGCTACTACTTCGTCAGGGTTTACACCACGGTGAGGCTCTTTACCAGTTTCTTTACGTACAGCTTCTTGTACGGCAGGAATACGAGTAGAACCACCAACTAAAATTACTTGGTCAATTTCTGAAGTAGATAGACCTGCATCAGATAATGCTTGACGTACTGGACCAACTGTACGGTTTACTAATGGTAATGTAATTTCATCGAATTTCGCACGAGTTAAAGAGATTTCTAAGTGTAATGGACCTGCTTCACCAGCCGTAATGAATGGTAATGAAATTTGTGTAGATGTTACACCTGATAAATCTTTTTTCGCTTTTTCAGCAGCATCTTTTAGACGTTGCATAGCCATTTTGTCTTTAGAAAGGTCAATGCCGTTTTCTTTTTTAAATTCGGCAACTAAATATTCGATTACTGCGTCATCGAAATCGTCACCACCAAGTTTGTTGTCACCAGCTGTAGCTAATACTTCGAATACACCGTCACCTAATTCAAGGATAGATACGTCGAATGTACCACCACCAAGGTCAAATACTAATACTTTTTGGTCTACATCTTGTTTATCTAAACCATAAGCAAGTGCAGCAGCTGTTGGTTCATTAATGATACGTTCTACTTCAAGACCAGCGATTTTACCAGCGTCTTTTGTCGCTTGACGTTGCGCATCGTTAAAGTAAGCAGGTACAGTAATAACTGCTTTCGTTACTTTTTCACCTAAGTAATCTTCTGCATAGCCTTTTAAGTATTGAAGAATCATTGCTGAAACTTCTTGTGGTGTATATTCTTTATCTTCCACTTTAACTTTTTCAGCTGTACCCATTTTAGATTTAATTGAAATAATCGTATTTGGATTTGTTACTGATTGGCGTTTTGCTACTTCCCCAACTTGTTTTTCACCATTTTTGAATGCTACTACAGATGGTGTTGTACGGTTTCCTTCTGGGTTTGGAATAACTTTTGGCTCTCCGCCTTCAAGTACAGATACACAAGAGTTTGTTGTTCCTAAGTCAATACCGATAATTTTGCTCATAGTAAAATTTCCTCCTATTATTAAAACGCAAATGCGTTAATTAACTAATTATTTTTTGAATAGTGCGATGACTATTCGTTTACAGATACCATAGTTGGGCGTAATACGCGATCTTTTAAAATATACCCTTTTTGAAGCTCACGTAATACAACACCTTGTTCTTTTTCACTATCTTGTTCTTGCATAACAGCTTGGTGAACATTTGGATCAAATTGCTCTCCTTCAGCTTTTATCACTTGTAAGCCCTCTTTTTCAGTTGCTTCTAATAGTGAACGGTAGACCATTTCAATACCTTTTACAATTGAGACCGCTTCTTCGGAAGTTGGCTCTATTTGTAATGCACGTTCGAAATTATCTAATACCGGCAATAAATCCGATAACAGATTTTGTGCACGATATTTTTCAGCCGCCTCACGATCAAGCTGTGTACGGCGACGTAAATTGTCAAAGTCTGCACGCAGGCGTAGATGACGATTTTCCTCATCATCTAGCTTTGCTTGTAATTCTGCTAGTTTCGCTTCATACTGCTCTTCAATTGTTAGTTCTTTCACTTCTGGCGTTTCTGTTTGTTCTACAGTTGCCTCATTTTCAGCTTGTACATTTTCTTGTACAAGGTCTTTGTTTTCTGTTGTTTCAGTCACTTAAATCCTCCTCATTATCAATCACTACGATTCTTCGTAAAGGCTTGAGATAAGTCCATGCGCATTACTTCAAGCAAAGCAACAACACGCTTGTAATCCATGCGCGTTGGACCAATAATTGCAATGGCCCCCTGTTGATCCTCACCTATTGAATAAGTCGTCGTGATGACACTACAGTTTTCCATTTCTAACTGCTTATTTTCCGAGCCTATACGAATATGAATACCCGATTCGTTCGGATGGAAAAGCGACTGCACTTGGCTAGTCGTTTCCATTAAGTCCAAAATCATTCGGACTTTATTTAAATCGTGGAATTCCGGTTGGTTGAACATATTTGTTTTACCACCATAGAAAATTTTACTTTCCGAATTTTGCATCGTAGCTGAAACGAGCGAATGGATAAAATCATCCGCCGATCGAACATGTTGCTGCAAGATAGCCAGAATTTCAATTTCCAGCTTTTTATGGATTTCATCTAACGAAACACCGACTAAGCGGTCATTTAAAATGTTCACCATTTTTTCTAGTTCAGCAGCGGTAAAATTAGGTGGTAAACTAAACATGCGGTTCTCAACATGCCCGTTATTCGTTACGATAATCGCTACTGCCGCATCGCTTGAGAGTGGCACGATAGAAAAACGCTTTACTCGATGTCTTTGGACATCTGGTCCTAAAAGAATCGATGTATACGATGTCAGCTCAGATAAAATATTCGCTGATTTTCGGATAATGTGCTCTACTTCTACTAGACGTTCGTTGAAAATCGATTGAATTTGCTGAATATCCCGTGAATTAATGCCCTGTGGATTCAACAAATGATCTACATAAAATCTATACCCCTTTTCCGAAGGCACTCGACCAGAGGACGTATGGGTTTTTTCTAAGAACCCTAATTCCTCTAAATCCGCCATTTCGTTTCTAATAGTGGCTGGACTAAATGTAATCTCTTGTTTTTTTGAGATTTGGCGAGAACCTACCGGCTGTGCAGACATAATGAAATCGTCTACGATTACTTGCAATATCTGTAATTGCCGATTTGTTAGCATGATCATCACCTCTGTTAGCACTCAACTAAGAGGAGTGCTAATACTATTATTAAGTTATCAAATCCCACATTTTATGTCAACGATATCGCTCAATCTTCTAGCAAAAATTGTTGAAAAACTTCATTCCCGACAAATCGCCCCTTGCGTGTAAGCCGAATGCCTACAGCATCATGTGCCAAAAGCCCTTCTGACACTAGCTTATCAATGACATGTCCATAACGGTCCAACATTGACTCATTAAATCTTTCTTCATATATATTGTGTGTAATTCCGTCCGTTTTACGCAGCCCTAAAAACATTTGCTCTTCGCGTTGTTCAGTTGCTGTTACAACATGTTCCTGCATGATAGGTAAGTCCCCAGCATTTACAGCATCCATATATTTTTTTAAAGGACCATAATTTGAATAACGTGTGCCATTCATATAGCCATGTGCACCTGCGCCAAAACCAGCATATTCATCATTTTCCCAATAAATTTTATTGTGCGTTGAAGTAAAGCCTGCTTTCGCAAAATTGCTGATTTCATATTGCTTAAAACCATGCAATCGCATTTCTTGCATTAGCACTTCATACATATCCGCTTCTAAATCTTCCGTTGGTAAGCTCAATTTCCCTTTCGCATACTGATTATAAAAAATTGTTTTTGGTTCTACGATAAGAGAGTAAGCTGAGAAATGTGGTAGCTCAAGCGCAAACGCTTTATCTAATGAATCTTTCCATTGCGCCATCGTTTGACCTGGCAAACCATACATTAAATCAATGCTTATATTTTGAAAACCGACCTTTTTAGCGAGTGCAATTGTATCGTAGACGTGCGTATTGCTATGTGTGCGACCAATTTTTTTCAATAATTCTTGGTTAAATGATTGAACGCCCATACTTAAACGATTGACGCCTCCATTAAACAAAGCACGCATTTTCGCCTCTGATAATTCATCTGGATTCGCCTCTGATGTAAATTCTGTCACACGATCCATTGGAATATACGTGCGGATCATGTTGAGTAATCTCGTTAATTGTTCTGGAGATAAAGCAGTAGGTGTTCCACCGCCAAGAAAAATCGTTTCAATTTGTTGAAAATGTTGCGGATATTTTTCCGTAGCAAGCGCCATCTCCTTGCCAAGTGATTCTATATATTCATCAACAGGTTGATTTTTAAAGTAAAATTTGTTGAAATCGCAATAATTGCAAATTTGATGACAAAAAGGAATATGAATGTAAACACCTCGTGCCATAGCTATCCCTTCTTTCTTGTTGAGTTTTTCCATTTCTTCATTATAAACAAACGAAATAAAGAACGCTATGAATCCATCCAGATAAATAAAAGAACTGTAAGAACAAGGTAGGATTATGTTAATAGAAACCCTTCTCAACTGATAAAAACAAAGACATTTATATTGCTTCTCTTAAGAATCACTTTATAACTGCAAAGTTTAATTCAACAGAAATTGCCCTGCTTGAATACAAATATTGTCATAGAGATGTGTTGGAATTTGAAATTAATGCTTTATTTAAACGACTTACTATTGACAAAATTTTAAAAATACTTTAGAATATTTTCTGATTATTTCGCTTATTCTGACAAATAAACGGAGTTGCAATAACTTAGTACTGTTATATCTCCATTCAATACTAGATTTAATGACTTCTGTATTTTAAGAAATAAATTTCCCTCCAGTCCAATATTTCTAAACAATAAACACATCTTAGCGTTATATAATCTACAATATTTCGCTGTCCAAAACAGTATATAGTTATAGAGAATTTCGTCACTATGTCAGTATAAGAAGTACTACATAGGGAGGAATATTGAAGTATGAAACGTATTATTATCGGTATTATCGCTCTCGCTTTATGTGGTGTAGTTAGTGTATTTGTTCCATCAGCTTCCGCAGCGGAGCTTGTTTTATCACAAACACAAAAAGAAAAATACTATCAGCAATATCTGAATGATTTACAAGACTTACAAAATCAGTATGTAGGACAAGAAGTTTTAAATGTCACTGTCGCTCACTTTCCATATTTTGAAGAAAACGGATGGATTGAGCCTTCCCAATTCAAAACCATATTAAACGAAGTAATGACAAGTAAAATCGTTTCAATGGAAAATTCCACCTCAAATATCCGTGCGCGAAAAATTGTTACAAGTATCACAAAATCATTTAATGTAATAAACACAACAGGACACATTATAGGAAGAATCAATGCAACAGTTTCTCCACAATCGGCATACCATAGCGAACGCGATGGTATGGTGCTCACAAGTCCAGGAACTATTACAACTGCTAAAGGATGGGGTTCAGGTTCTTGGAGCCAAACTTACGCGGGTGTATCGCAATGGCCTCAAGGTCAACCCTATACTTACTTTGGCTATAGCATTGCTGGCAACTACACTTACCAAGGTGTTGTAATCCCAATTTCAGCTAACTTTACGGTAAGCATCTCTAAGAACGGTGCATTATATTGAATGAAAATATATTCAACATGACGGTATTAAGCCGTCTTGTTTTTATAAAAGTGAACTCTCATAACGTCTTTGCAAAAATCAAAAAAGCAAAAACTAGTATCAAGATACGTACGCAATATATTTTATATAGAAGATAGAACATGACAATTCAGCTAACATGATGACACACCGCTCGTGGAACCTATCTTTGAATGGACAGGTTTCATTTGCTTCTACAATAGAGAAACAATTGATCCCAAAAAAAATCAAAACTACCATCATCATGTGTAGTTTTGATTTTTTTATGTTTGCTCTTAATAACATAGCAGTCCCACTATTATGCCAAGCAGGACCAGTATATAAGGAGGGACTGCCCAGCGCAAGGATAGCAACAAAAATACAGCCGCTAAAAGAATATCTAATCCACTTTGAATTGTTTGCGTCACAATTGGATGAATAAAAGCACTAGCTAAAATCCCAACAACCGCTGCATTAGCACCAGCCATTGCACCTTTCAAAGCTACATGCCTACTCATAGTGAGCCAAAAAGGCATAGCCCCAACGATTAAAAGAAATGCAGGTAGGAAAATTGCAAACGTCGCAACCACTGCTCCTGGCACGCCAGCAATGACCATCCCAATATAAGAGGCAAATGTAAACAATGGACCTGGAACTGCTTGTGTAAGACCATAGCCTGCTATAAAGTCAGATGCGCTCATTAAGCCACTTTGCACAAACTGCGTTTCGAGTAACGGTAATACTACATGACCGCCACCAAATACGAGGGCCCCTGCTAGATAACATTTTTCCATAATAGTTAGTAAGTCATCTTTTAACAATGAATTAGCTATTGGTAGAGCAATCATTAATGTGACAAACAATGCTAATAACAAGCCACCTGTTTTTTTAGAAATGGGTAAATTTTTTTGCGTGGTATCTTCTAAACCGTTCGTTTGCTTAAACAGGCGTGCACCTATTAAAGCTGCCAATGCAATGACAATAACTTGTGCAAATGGATTTCCCCAAAATTGTAGCGTTATAAGCGCTAAAACTGCTATTATCAAGTGTGCTATGCTAGGAATTAACTTTTTGGACATATCCCAAATGGCTTGCGCCACGATGGCAACAGCAACCAATTTCAAGCCATGAATCCAGACCATATCCATCTTTATATGCGAATAAAAATAGGCAAATAGAGTTAATAGCAATACAGATGGTAACGTAAAACCAAGGAAGGAGGCTAAGCTTCCCAACAGTCCACCACGTAGTAACCCAATGCCCATGCCAACCTGACTCGATGCAGGCCCAGGGAGAAATTGACTAAGTGCTACTAAGCTACTGTACTCTTTATCTGATAACCATTTTCTTTTTTGCACGTATTCAATTTGAAAAAAGCCTAAATGCGCTGTTGGACCTCCAAAAGATGTACAACCTAATTTAAAGGAAATAAGAAAAATCTCGAATAACTTTGGCAAACTGTTCACTACTTTCCATGTAATATACAATCATATTACACGGAGATAGGCTCCTAATAGATTAAGATATTGTAAAATTTACTTAAAGCATCGAATATTCAGTTCTCGCGTATTTTGATAGCTGGTCCGCTTTTAACATCACTTGCAGTAACAGGAATCAGTTTATACGTTTTATCTGTAAGATAGCGTGCATCGAAGCGAATCCCCCACTTTGTATGTTCTTTATTTAATGTGTACGAAGAATCTTGACGCCAAGTTTTGCCTGACTCCGATACAATATTAAAATTTAACGATTCATTTGTAGTTTCTTGTGTCTCAACGTATACCGTCGTTGAAATCGGTGTAGATACAACTTTTTCTACCTTAATTTCCTGACCATCACTAAGCTTGATGGTTTTATTAAGTGCAATTACTTTTCGATCTTCTTGCAGTTGCTTTTGAGATGCTTCTACCTTAAATGCCCAAGGCTCTGGAATAGGCTTTTCCCAATTCCAATCATTGTAGAGGATATTCAGTTGCAACAGTTCATCTTGAGGTAAATCACGCATTTTAACACTGCTATATATAGTATAAGTATTTTCTGATTGGGCAATGGTCTGACCACCGTTTCGAACGGTATAATTTTGACCGTTCACGAGTACTTGCGGAAAGAAAAAAATTTGATAGTCGAAATTTACATCTTTCGCCGGTTCAAAAGTTGCGTTTAACAATAGTTGATTATCATCAACCATCACCTCATTTAAAGTCAATTTCCCAAAATCATTTTCAGTTGATTGACCAACTAGTGTTTTATAAGCTGCAAAATCCGACTGATTATCATTAAAAATTGAAGAGACAACGCGGCTTCCTACCAATAATACACAGGCAACGAATAACATACTTACTACAATGATTACCCATTTACGTTTTCCACTTTTTTCAGGAGACACTTCATGCACATACGATTCAACTGACAAAAAAACACCCCCAATCCCTTTCAACATCTATCAACGGGTACTTGCCTATGATTCATTGTAATAACGAGCTAGGCATTATATAACTAAATAAGTGCCAGTCACTCACACAATTTAATAAAAATCCACGTAGATTTCTGCGAACTACTTTGTACCCGCAGAAACCGAAGTGGATTTTTATACTTTAGGAAAACTGATTTTATCTCTTCTTCTTCAAACATAGCAACGTTTGTTGTAAACCTTCCTGATAACTAGTCTGCGGCAGCGTGCCAATTGCTCTTTCATACTTTGCCCCGCTCAAAATAACAGGCTCCTCTGTTAAATACATCATCTCCTTCATTTCCTTCATAAATGGAGAAAAGAGTGCTAAAATACCAATCATTGTGTTGGAAACCGTTCGTACTTTCTTTTTATAGCCTGTAATATCCCGAATTATCCCCATTAATTGTTCTCCTGTAATGGGATGCACAGCTGGCACATTCCAATTCTGATTATATGTGTGTGATCGCAATGCCAATTCAACGATTGCTTTAGCTCCATCGACTGTATAGAGAAATTCTCTAGCCACTTGCATATGCCCAACGAAGTTTGCCTTTTTATTACTAATAACACTTTTTAATGTTTCATATAGAATTGTATTTTCTGCATTGGGCCCATATAAATCAGGCATATGGACGATTAATGAAGGCACACTACTAGCCTTCAATTTATTTTCCATTGCTAATCGTATCTTCCCTTTTTTTGTATGAGGTTCTTTGATTGCCTCTTCTGTTACAATAGAGGATTGCCTTCCGTATGCGTAAATATTGTCCACTAGTGCAATCTTTGCTTGTTGCGTTTGTGCCACATTGATAATTGTTTGGATACATTGCATATGTGTTTCTTCCCATTCTTGATAGGGAAAACTAATAGCATGAAACATAACATCAATTCCATCAGATGCCTTCCTTACATGCTCTTCATTAAAGACATCCCCTGGAAAAATCGACACATTCGGGTAATTTTCAAAAAGCGCTCGCAACTTCTCTTTTCCCCTAGCAAAAGCCACAACTTGTATACCTCTTGCTGCTAATTCACTCACAATCGCAAAACCTATTCCACCTGAAGCACCCATGACTAATGCTTTTTTCATCATCTATTCCTCCTTTTAATTAACCACTGGTCAATAAATGTTAAAAGGAAACTCTAGATTCACCTTCGCATCTAGAGCAACTTAATTTATGCTAATGCTTTAATGAGAAATTTAGCATGAACATCTACCGCCTCTTGCGCTTCATCATAGTTCATCACATAATGGTGATAATGTGAAACAAAACCGTGTAATGCAAGAAATGTTGAATGAATATCCGAAATTAACAATGTTTTTGCTGATAAAGCTTGAACCGATTGCGCAAATTTTTCATAGCAAAGATTAGCAGCCTCTTGCGATAATCCATCAATATGAAGATCTTTCGTCATAAACATCAATTCATATTGGCTTGGATGGTTTAATCCAAATTTCATAAAGCCAACAAAGACATCGTAAAGTTTGTTTTGATGCTCTCCAGTTCCATTTACAATCTCATCTAACATTTGATTTAATTCAGTAAAATACTCACCTATAATGCAATAAAATAATTCCGCTTTATTTTTAAAATGATAGTAAATTGCTCCATGACTACATCCAAGTTCTTTCGCGATACTACGCATGGAAACTTGATGAAAACCCTTTTCAATAAACTGTTTATGGGCTTCGTCAACAATCATCTTGAGTGTCAATTCTTGTGCTGATGGTTTACGTGGCGACATGGAATCCTCCTTTAACTGACCAGTGGTTAATTAATAGTATAAAATGTTTTCATTTATTTGGCAAACCTTAATTTTAATACAAATCATTTTACAGTTCCTCTTCTAAACGTTGTATTAAACAAAACCTCTATTTTCTGACAGTGATTAAATGGTGAAATTTTGCACCGAGAATAATCAAAGGATAGCCAACACTACTACGTCAGCTATCCTTCAATTTTATATTAAATTAAACTTTTTACTACTTTAGATATTATGGCTCCTTCTGCTTGACCAGATAATAATGGTTTTGCAATCTTCATCGCTTCGCCCATATTCATCCCTTTACTAACGCCTGCTGCTAGTAATTTTTCAGTAATTTCCTCTTCGCTTAATTGCTTAGGAAGGAAGGATTTTAATAACACTAATTTTGCTTCTTCTTTTTCAATTAAATCTGCACGGCCCGCATTTTGCGCGCCTTCTAATGCTTGATTCGTTTGCTTTACTTCACGATTAATGATGGCAATCTCCTCTGTTTGTGTTAGAGGTTCACCCTTTTCTTTCTCTGCTAAATCTAATGCTGATTTAACTAGGGTTAGCACACCTTTTGCTAAGACATCCTTTTCCTTCATTGCTGTTTTTAGTTGTTCAAATACTGCTGTTTTTAACATCCAACTCACTCCTCTATCATTGCTAATTGTCAATGATTATTGCACATTGTGACGACCAAAACAATTTATTTTGCTTTCTTTAACATTTCCACATCGGCCTTTGTTTCTAATATGTCAAGTGTTATCACGTTCATCTTTGCATCCACTTTATCTATTTTTGCACTAAGATTTTGTTCTACTGAATCTAGCCTTGTTTCAACCGATCCTAATCTTTTTTCTATTGAATCTAGACTTGTTTCAACCGATCCTAATCTTTTTTCTATTGAATCTATTCTCGTTTCAACCGACCCTAATCTTTTTTCTATTGAATCTATTCTCGTTTCAACCGATCCTAATCTTTTTTCTATTGAATCTATTCTCGTTTCAACCGATCCTAATCTTTTGTCTAGCGCTTCGATTTGTTGTTGAATCTCTGTTTTCACGCCCTGCACTTGTGTAGAAAGCTCCAAAATAGCTTGAAGAATTGCATTTTGATTGATTTCAGGATTCATAATCGACTTCCTTTCTTCAAATTTATCTATTCATTATTTATTCACTCGTTATGTTCACTGATAAATGTTGCTAATCGACTAGAGTTATTCAAACTCTACTACACTATTCTATCTATGCTTTTTAATGAAGTCAAAACATCAAAAATTTCAATTTGTCAAGAAGTCATCTTGCAATTTCACTTCATAAAAGCGCATAGCCTTCAAATCTCCTCGATACGAAAAAATGCCCTGCTTGATTAACGTTCGTAAACGATACTCAATCCATTCGTCTCCTGTAAATTGTTGCATATGTCCGTACACTTCACCTATTAAACGTGCCGCCTTCCTAAACGCTACGTTACCATCTTCTTGATACATCCGCTTAGCACATTCAATAATAAAATCATCATCTCGATTTTCATGTACGCTATGCAATAGCCCATTACATGTCCATGTTCGTAACAGATGAACTTCGTCTGCTAATAAGCTTTTACCTTCCTTAATTAAGGCTTCTCTTGCTTCATTCATTAGTTCACCCATGTCAAACTGTTCATAAAAATACAGGAGGTTTTCTTCATTCAATTCTCCTGAAGTTCGTGGATAATCCGCTATTTGTGTATGCATCTCTTTTTCATGAAAAGCCTTATACGTATCAATGACTCGCACTGTATTCACTTTGCCTTCTAGCATGGCTAGTACAAGTCTTAATCCTGTTTGTTCATGTGCATTTTGGCATGTCCAAATAACGATTTTTTGATGTGGTAAAATATTGTTTATTTTCTCGATAGCAGTTTGCATACATTGTCGATAATGATTACGTTCATCCTCGTCCATATTGTATCGTTTGTGGAACCATCCAAGTCTCGCTTCTATTCCCGAAGCTTGATGTATATCTTTTACTGGCCCAATCGATAAATTATCTGGCCAAACAATAATATCCTCTGTCTTTTGATATTCTAACGTTCTAAATGCTGCTTTTAGACTTCCGGCTGGCGAATCACCAAAAACAATATGTATTGTCTGCGCTTTATCCATTTGTTCCTTATCTTCTGTCATATGTAGGAGTATTTGCTGCATGTCCTCACTCGACTTTCCATTTAATAGAGATATGAAAAGCATTGACTTTGCTTCCGCTTCACTTAGTTGATTGATTCTTTCTTTTAATCGATTCACATCTTCCAACATTCCATTCAAATCCTCTCCAACATTTATTTTTCTGGTTACTATCATAACAGCATTCCCCATTTCTCTTATCATAGCGCAATTCATGTTTTTTCTAAAATGTTCAACAACGCAAATAGTTGACCTTACCTTCCACTTCTCTTTAAAACAACTAAAACTTTAAATTTAAATAAACTGATTACGTTTTTCTATTAATCGAACCATTCTTTCTATCAGAAAATGTATTGCTCATAAGGATTTATCATGCTAAGATGCCAATAATTCCTACAAAACTAATTTGTTAAGTAGGTAAAATAAAGGGGATGATGATATGGGTCAAATTATTGCCAATACCATAAAGCAGTCGATAACCGAGTTAGTAGGGCATACACCACTATTAGCGTTAAATCAGTACACGAAAGAACTACAACTTGAAGCGGAAATTATTGCGAAGCTAGAATATTTTAATCCTACGAATAGTGTAAAAGATCGTATTGCTAAAGCGATGATTGAGGATGCTGAAGCACGTGGAGTTTTAACAAAGGACAAAACGATTATTGAAACAACAAGTGGGAATACTGGTATTGGGCTTGCGGCCATTGCAGCAGCAAAGGGCTATAAATTACGTATCTACATGCAAGATGGTGTAAGCGAAGAACGAACAAAGGTTGTGAAAGCATATGGAACTGAGGTTGTTCCATTTTCCGATGTACCAGAGATGGTAGCGGCATTTGAAGAAACCGATGGCGATTTTGTTGAAACCATTAAAGTATTTAGAGAAACCGTCGTTGATAAGGAGGACAATGTCGTCTTTCTAAATCAACTGGATAATGAAGCCAACCCTAACATTCACGAACGCACTACTGGGCCAGAAATTTGGGCGGACACAGCAGGGCAAATTGATATTTTTGTTGCAGCAATTGGTACAGGAGGCACCATTAGTGGTGTAGGGGCTTATTTAAAATCCAAAAATCCAGCCATACAAATTATAGGCGTAGAACCCGCTATTAATTCTATCGCTACAGTTGAACAGCCTGATATTATTGAAATTACAGGTGTACATCGCTTTTCAGATGCACAGGAAGCTCGCGTTCCGTCTAATGTTCATCTTGATCGGATTGATGAAGTGTTAGAAGTAGAAACAGATGAGGCCTATAAAGCTGCTCGCACTGTAGCGCAAACAGATGGTGTTTTAGTAGGTACTTCCTCTGGTGCGGCTTTGTTTGTTGCAACAACTCTTGCTAAACGTCCCGAAAACAAAGGGAAACGTATAGTCGTACTCTTTCCAGATACAGGATTGCGCTATTTATCTACCGATTTATTTTAACGATAAAACGAAGGATAGCCTGTTGTCTATCCTTCGTTTGTTCCGAAATCGCAAAATTGCCATTAGCTGTCATAGATATCACAATCTCTTTATTTACTTCTATTTGAATAGGACTGATTATCGCTTTTCGAGTAGAGAAATACCAAAGCCGTTCACTTGGACCAATTAATAGATAGGCTCCCTCTTCGTAATTTCCCATAAAGGTTAGCGCATCTAAGCGAATATCTTCCCCTTTTAATGGTGTTATATCATAATCCTTTAAACGCTCTACCACGTCTGCAATCGCATCTGTGGTTAAATTTATTTCTGCTATATCTTGTATATGTTCAATGGAAAATGTATCGGCATTAACGCTCGGATTGATTTGCTGCCGTGCTATCAACTCTACTACATTGTTCTCGGCATCATAAAAATAGCATGAATAGGCATCGATTGTTTTAAAATACACTTCATCCTCATCGTCCAAACTTAATACGTCTACACGCTCTTTTGCCCATTTTTTCGCTAACTGAAATAAATTACTAGGGATATTGAAGGCGAAATGATATTGCTTTGCAACAGAAGCATCTAGTTTTTCGAATCGAACATTGCTCTCCCCAGCAACTATGTCAAAAAAATGGGTCCCCTCATCTAATAATTCAAATCCTAATAAGGTACAGTAAAATTCCTTCATTTTATGTAAATCATACGCGTAAAGTTTTATTTTAGTAATTCTCATCAATCCGTCACCCCCTTAGCTTTTGATATCATTTACTGTACTAAATAACAGATACATGTTCCTCATGCAAAAGAATGAAGATTTAGAAAATATACTTTAGGTTTCTATATAACCCTATATCGGAGTACGATCTCCTCTACTATTTGGCTGCGAAATAACCAAAAATTCCACATCTTCCTGTGAATCATTGCGCATTTGGTGCGGCTGAAATGGTGGTACTTCAATTCCTTCATGGGGCAATAATATAATCCGTTCTTCGCCTATTTCCATTGTTGCTATACCTGATAGCACGAAAAAGAATTGTTGTGCTTGATGGTGGTAATGACAAACTTCCGTTGTATTGGCAGGCATTCGTTCATGAATAATACTTAATTCATTATTTTTAACTAAATGCCAGCCATCACATTGTTTGCCCCATATGTAATGCTCCGCATGTTCTTTACTGATTTTCAACTAAAACAACTCCCTGTTCAAATAGGCCAAATCCCCTTTTAAAATCAGTAATACTGGTTTTCGTGAATTTGGACTGCTATTGTACTTTTATTTTTTCAACAGTCGCAACATACATGGATTCTTTTTGTATTTTAATGTACTGATACTTGGTTTCCTTGCAGTACCCCTCACTCTTCAAATACTTTTTTAGTTGCGATTTTTTAACAAAAACGTTTTCTGCTTCCTCATATTCTTGGTCATCTGTTTTTTTGGTAATAACCATCATATAAAACTTCGTCACATTATTCCCCCTTTATTGCCATACTTTATCTAATTGATGTGCATAAAAATGAATCGCATTTTTATAACTAAGTATTTCAGCATCTCTTGTCGTATATAGTAAGCATTCTAATAAAAGCTCCATCGCCTTACTATGCTCGTCTAGATTATATAAAGTCATGGCATAAAAGACTTGTAATGCTTTATTAGTCGGAAATAAGTCGATTCCTTTTAAAAACGTCGATTGTGCTTTTTTATACTGCCCTAACGTTCTATATGTACTACCAAGCCCTATAAATGCTCCTTCTAAATCTTTGCCAGATAGCCCTTGTTGAATTGCTTTTTCATAGTATGGTACCGCTTGTGACTCTTCTCCCAAAACATCAAAGCTCCAAGCACATTGATAGTTCACAAACGCATCATTCGGGTATTGTTCTACCATTTTTAACAACAAGTGATTTGATTCTTTCTTCTTTTCCTCATTTCGTAATTGGATTGCCCTTGCAAGTTGTTGTTCGTACAATGTTATTAGCTCCTTTTAAACAAAATGGCACTTTCCGTAAGCCCCGTCATGCATCCCAAATTAAATTGTTAATTTCATTAAACGTCTAAAGCGCTTTGCATGTTGACTGTCTGGTAAAAGACCACTTCGAGCATTCGATGTAAATGCTAGCCACTGCCAATCTTCACCACCAACAAATGCTAACCTAGACCATTTTTCTAGAAAATCAATAAAGTTATCCGCTAATTTATAGCCATGACCTTCTCCATCATCATGACTTAAATAAACAATAGAAGCATCAGCATTGTTATCAACGATATTAAATGCAATGTAATCTCCATTGCCGACCTCGTAAAAAGCAAATGTATGATGCCATACTTTATCGTAATCATGTTGTGGATCTGAAAAAACTTCCTTAATCCACGCGTTTTTATCATTATTTATCTCGTTCAATAATTCCAAATCCCAATGAAGCATTCCACTAAAGATTCCATCTAGTTCACCTTCTAGTTGGTAATCATCTGGAAAAACCCAACGGAAGTATAATGCTGATGAAAACTCCAGTAGCACTTTTTTAAAACTTTTAGGAATCTGGAAACCTAATTGGTTCTCACAGTGTGCAATTTGTTGTAGCGTCGCAGGGGCACCAATATCTACTGCTGATACTTCTCCACCAATCGCAACCATTCGCTCCACTATATTGTGAACTCTCTGCTCGAATATATGATAATCCATGTTCAATCCCCTCCCTCCTACAACTAAAATGTGTTACTTTCTTATTCTTTTATCATAATACACATATGATATTTAGTCAGTTATATTTTTCCATTATTTCAGGATTCGTTGCACAATAAAAAATGACCAAGGTCACATCGTATGCTTACTTGGTCATCTTATACCCGTATATTAACACGTTGTCTTTTTACACTTTTTAATTTGATAGACGACGCCAATAATTACATTTGCAACAAAAAGAAAATTAAATGGATTAAAAATTATCCACATTATATTGGCTTCTAAAGCAAGTTGTAATAGAATCCATAAAATCCAAATAACAATTTGACTTAATATCATTGGTATACTAAACCAATCTCTTATTTCCATATATCAACATCCTATTAATCTATTAAGTTCAAGACTCTCTTTTCGATTTTTTGTATTCTTTATAACTCAAATAAATAGAAATAATTATTAAAACAGCCATAAAAAAGTTAATAATAGATTTGGCATCTGAAGATATAGATAAATATGATGCACCACAGCTTATGACGGCTGCTATTATCGCTAAATAATATGGTCTTATTTCCATATAACTAGTCCCCTTACCAAGTACTGATTTTCTTCAATGCTTGTAAATACGTTAATTCTTCATTATTAATAGACTTTAATAACGATATAATCGTATCATCAGTTAACGCTACATTTTTCGAAAAGGCATAATCTTTTAATAGTGCAATATAGCCTGATATTAAGGCTCGATATTAAAAACTAAAACCCAGTATAAATCTGCTCTAATACCTCTATTTGTATTTCCATTGTGATACTCTACTCTAAAAGTAATATTATATAATTTCAACATCGTATAGCTATAGCTAAACTATCCCCGAGTTAACAATAACTTATCATTGATAACGATTCTCATACAATAGTCAAATTACTTTATTTTTTTGAAAAATTTAGACATTTTTTAATAATAATTTTAGGATTACATAAAAAATATCATCTTTCCGATGGCTTTTATTTTTCTTTTTTTAATTCTACCCTCCCAATTTGACAGCATTTTGATACGAATATACAATAAAAACCACCCTAAATAGAGTGGCATTTATCCTAACCTATTTAACTATTGTGCTTCTTTCTTGAAGTGTCCGCCCAATAATCCACTGCGCAACTATAAGATTCGGTACCCAACATAACCATGAAATGATAGGATAACTAATCATAAAATTTTCGAATCCAAATAATGCAGTAAATAATGGTAGCCACATTCTTAAAGTTACCGCAGCAAAAGTTAATGAATAATTGCGTATCATCCATTTTTGGTGTTCATAAACATTATGTTTTTTAATTTTCGTAACCGCTTGATAACCGGTAATGACCCAGAAAATAGCTAACATACTAAAACCGAGCTGTGACACAAATCCGCCTGTCGCATAAAACGCTAAATAAAGACCTGCAATACTGCCGAATAAAATGCCTATCATATAGACCTTCCCTGCTATACGATGACGCTTCCTATTTTTTTCTCTAAATTTTGAAGATAGTGTAAAGGGACCTATTACTAAAGCCACTACACTACATACAATATGGATATAAAGCAAGGTATACCAGTGCGAATCCAATGTATCCATAAACATCAGTTTCATGCGAACAAAGCCTGCCTGATGGGCATCCATTATTAAATATTGAACTATGGAGTATCCAGCTATTCCAATAGCTAAGCAACTAAACATTAACGTAAGTTTTTTCATTTTACAGTCCCCTAAAAATTGATTTATCAAAAAATGTCGTGCTACATTTCTTAATGTAACATGCCATTTTAGAAGATTTGTAATTTATACAGTAAGTGGTAAATAAAGCAGTATAAGAGGACTTATATTGTGAGTATCATTATTTAGCTATTGTGTAAAAAAAATCTATTCATCAAATATAAAATAATGATATAAAGTTATCAATTAGCGTTGACGGCTAGTCTACTCGATTCGGATGTTCACAAGCGATTCTTCTTTTGCCCAGATGTATTTATTTCTTAATCTTTTTTTCAAACCATCCAAATGCCACTTCTGCCTCGATATATCCATCATTGGGTGAAACTAAAAAAATTACAAAGGATTCTCCTGATGGAAATATAAATTTTCCATCTTCATCACTTGCCAATGTACTTTGTGGAGGTACAATGCGTTTAAATGCATTTACGCCCTGTTTTGGAAATCCACTTACATGTTCAGCAAACTCAATTTTCACTTCTGGCTTTGGAAGTGGCGAAATGGCCTGATTTGCAGATGTTACGTTTTTAGAAATCATCGCATTTCCAGGAGCTATTGCATTAAACCAAATTTCAGCAACAAATGGTTGATTCGAGTGATTTGTAATGGTAAACGCATTTACATATAAATCTACATTTGAATAATGCGGATTACTCAAGCTTCCCCAGGCATTTTTCCCTTTCCCTAAACAAATCGGTTCCGTTTGACCAACAAAATATCGTCCTTGTATGGATTGATACAATGGATTAGGAATATTAACAGCCTTAATAAAACGGTCATGATTTGTCATCAATACACACCACTCCTTTTTACACTGTATGTAGAGAGAATAAAAATGTGTATTCGAAAATTAAACTAATGCAGCCTAATTTATTTATCTAGTAACTATATTTCATAATTTTTCACTCGCAATATATAGGTGATAATTTATAAGAAACAAAATGAATAGCTATATTGTATGTAAACACAGCCTTTCCTTCTAACTTTTGAATAAGTTAGCGTAAGGAGATTATCAAACTTGAGTGAGAATAAAACTAGAAATACGAACACTGAAATCAATCAATTTTATAAAGCTGTGGAAGATTTAAATGATGCAGCAGGTGCATTTTTCCGCATTCCTGTTTTTTTTAGTCATCAAAACCTTTTTACTTTAGGATCAGCACAACCACCATTATCAGAAGAGCAACGATTTATTATTCGAATGTTTAACGAAATTAAACAGGTGCTTCTTTTCCCAAGAACCATTCCGAATACAGACCAATATCCCAATACTACAATAGAGAATGTCCGGACAATAGTAAACTCTAGTTATGGAACAGCTGCGGCTCTATTAAAACCAACTCGACGAACGGATCAACTTGAACCTTATTCGCCTTTCTTACAAATAGAACCATCCATGTCTCTACAACGCGGACTTCCTTTACTGCTTGTAAAACAAAGTACAATCAAAGCAGGTGGTATCTGGGGAGATGCAGGTCCACTTGCCCCTTATACCCCATTAATATGGTTTTCTGAAACGACAACAGTAGATGAATTTTTTGATAGTATAGCTTGGAAAGAAGCATTACAAAACTGGGCAGGGCAAGTACGAAGTGGCTATTTTATTCAAACAAACCCTGAATATAAATACACATGTGATTAGTAGCTATTTTGCTACCATGCATATGGCTACGATCCTTTTGCCATGACCATAATAATTAGATCGCGCCAAAAAGCCCAGTCTCAAAATTTTGAGAACTGGGCTTTTTTCCATCTTCACAATGACAGTTAATCAGTCAAATTTGCTCAATATGATGGTGGCTAGTTACTTTAACTTCCTTTATTCCGCTGTCAGTTTATCCTGTTGTTGTTCGGTTTTAGATTCCTTAAATTCATCAATAAGAGTAGTTAAAGAATCTTCTTTATGTAGATCTTTATCTTCAGCATTTTGAAGCTGATCTGCTACTTTTTCTTGCACAGTTTGAATCCGATCCTCTAAATCTGAAAGTTTTTCATATTTTTTATCAATAAAAATTCCACGGCGTGCATCTAACGCTACTTCACTCTCAAGACGATTTTGCTCGCGTCCTAATGAATTCTTCGACAATTCTAATGTTTCCATTTGTTCTAGTGAAACAGATTTGCCCAAAATATCTTCCATTGAATTGGCAGGTTGTTCTTTCTTTATTTCTTGATCCTTTTGGTTTGTCGCTTTCTTTTGTTCTTCCATCTGCTGTTCAGCTATTTGAGCATCAATTTCAGCTATTTGTTTTTCAAAATCCTTTAGCTGTTCTTTAATAGACGATAAGTCGCCTCCGTTTTCTAACGTCCGTTCGCTTAAATCACTTTTCATTTGTTGAATGCTCTCTCGTTGCTTCATTAAACTTTCAATAAGACTCGTTTTAGCTTGCTGACCTTTAAACAAATTTCGTGCTTGTTGTCCTATTGTTAATGTATCTTTGCGAATTGGAGTATTTTGCTGAACCATTTTAGGTCTATTAGAAGATACATTTGACAGTTTAATAAAGTTCGTAGAATTACTATCATGCGTTATTTTCATATTTTTCCACCTCATAATCTATATCGACAATTTTTTGGTATTTTTAATGAAATCTAGTTAAACCTCATATTTCATCAATCTAGAAAAATAAACAACTACGCACTTATTATTAAATAAATGTTTGATTTCATGATTGACAGTACCTGCTAGGAGCAAGTCTAGTTGCCACTACCTGTCATTTTGAGCACTGCGGAACAAATCACAAGTAATTTGTTGATCTTTATCTAGACCTTTTATAGCTGCATATGTATTTCCCCATTCACACATCGTGTTTAATACTGGTACAAAAGATTTTCCCAAATCCGTTAAGCTATATTCTACTTTTGGCGGTACTTCTTTAAATATTTCTCTTCGTACAAGGCCATCTCTTTCTAACTGTTTCAATTGATCGGTTAAAACCTTTTGTGTAATGCCAGGTATTAACTCATAAAACTCTTTTGTTCTTACTGATTTTTGACTTAAGAAAAAAAGAATTAAACATTTCCATTTACCACCTGCTATATTCATGAAAATATTAATTCCTGTATTATAGTTCACCATCTATTTTCCTCCTGACGCTAAATAGGCACCTTTAAGTGGCTATACCACTTTAAAGTGCGTTATTTTCTTCTATATTATTGCTTACTATAATTAAAGCTGCAAGACAATAAAAATTTCGGAGCTGATAGTATGAGTGTAAAAAATATTTTGGAAAAAAGACGTTCAGTTAGACATTATGATGCAAGTTATAAAATAAGTTCAGAAAAACTAAGCTCATTAGTTGAAAGTGCAAGTAAGGCACCTAATGGAAATAATATTCAAGCTACACGATACTTAATTATTGATAATCCAGACTTAAGAAATTTAATACTCCCTATAGCCTTTAATCAGCAACAAGTAATAGAAGCTTCAACTTTAATGGTCATGTTAGGTGATTATCAGGCATTTGACAAAGAGAATATTATCGAGATACATGAGGAGGGCTTTCAAGCAGGGTATTACGATGAATCGCTAAGAGATTATCTAGCAAATGCTGCAATCAATTATTACCAACATAAATCTAAGGAAGATTTAAAGCTAGAATTAACTCGAGATGTAAGTCTTGCGTCCATGTCATTCATTTTATTAGCAAATGAAGCCGGTTTTGACACTATTACTATGTCAGGCTATGATTCTAAAAAACTAAAAGATATCTTGCATATTTCTGACAGATATTTAGATGTAATGCTCATAGCTGTTGGGAAAGGTACTAAAGCCGGTCATAAAACAGTAAGACATGATGTCAATAAGATAATTTATAGAAACGAGATTAGTTAATGCTCTATAGTCTCTGATTATCTAAAGGCAAAGCAATATGTTCTTAATGGAAAAAAGCTCAGGCTCAAAATTAATTGAGTTTCTGAGCTTTTTTACTTAGTTCTTGTTTATACCCTATATTGATAAATCAACATTACTTCGTATCGTCCATTTTCAGAAGTCATAAATGCTTCCTATAGAAACGTTGTATTCAGGATGTATCTGGGATATAGAATGAACACCCATTTTTATGGATTATTCAGCTAAGCACAAGACATCGATAAACATTCTATTCGCATGTCCACAACCATAAAAAATAGCCCCCTTATCAAATAAATATGAGGGCTTTATATAATTCTTAATCTATCACTTATCTCCAACTGGCTTTAGTGAATTCATTGGAAGATAAACAGCATTATCGAGTCTTCCTTCTAATTCATCGGTTACATATATATAACCATTAATTTCATGATCATACCTTGAATAAACAGTACTTCCCTTTTTCATAATTCTTTCAGTCTTAGATTCTTTTAATGGAACGCCCTTCCCCTCTTCATCTCTTGTTAGTTCATAACGTACACCTCTTTCTCTCGATATTGTCTCAGCGATTTTAAGGTCTGTACCAGGATACTCGTAACAAAATTCCTCACTACCATCACCACTTTCGCAATACTGTAGTAGTTGACCATTATTTGTATCCTTGAAATTAAAACTCCATGGTCCTTCTAGTTTGATGTATGATCCGTAATATAAGCCATCATTAATACCATCGCGAGTAATAACAATATAAGCTGGTTTGTTATAAAAAGAAGAACGAATTTTTATTGGTACTTCTTTGAAAACTACCAAATCCGTTGCTTGTACGCGGTATTGCCCCATTTGATAGAATATTTTTTTATCATATTTTTCAATATCATACGTTCTAAAGAAGTTATTTCGCTTTACCACTAAAGATTCAAACGTACCATCTGAATTTTTCTTGTATACCTTAATGTCTTTTTTAAAGGTCATTTTTCCTGTTTGCCCTTTTACAACTTCCGCTCCATCATGCATCACTTTAGCTTCTGGTTTCGTTGGATTTACTACTGCAAATACGAATGCTGCTAGTAACACAATAAATAATTTTTTCATTATTCTCCTCCTACTCAGTTATAAAAACATAATTTCTTAGTATTATATACCAGTAACTTAATATTCTATCAACGGTTGTTAAAAACCCTACAAAAGTATAGTATTTTTCCAAAACATTATTTCTCCCATCTACCATTCTACCCAGTTCTCTTTTTATATCCATAGCAATTTTGAATAGCTAGCTTTAATAAAGTCAGGTGCACTTTGAAGCTGTGTAATGGATGCTAAAGGTTTGAACATTACGTAATTAGCTAAAAAAATGGGAACTTGACAATCAAATTTATCAAAAAATTAAAACGTGATAATTTCAGTGAAAAAGAATTACAAGAAATAGCTGATATTTTAGGGATTAAGTTTGAAGCTCATTTTGTGTTAGAAGAAGGTACGAAGATATAAATAATCTGCGGAGGGCTAACATTTTTAAAAAGTTGATTAGCAAAAAGAAGCGACAATTAAAGAAGCAAGCTAAAAAGGCAGTATATGAAGCAACTAGAATTAAGCCTATTAAGATTAAAAAGCCAAAGCCATTGATTAAGAAAAAGCGTAAACCATCTTTAAAACGAACAATTAAAAAATTATTCTAAACAGATAACTAAATACGGTTATCTGTTTTTTATCTGTACTTTTTATAATTATTTTCCTAAAATGGTAATATAGAGGGAGGAATTTACAAATGAAAAAATTAGTATTTAGTGCAGCATTAGTATTAAGTCTTGGACTAGCAGGCTGTGGAGAGACAACTACAAAGGACGAATCAGCAAAAGAGGAAAAATCGGTTGCTGAAACATCGAATGATTCTAAACAAGAAACAGCAGCACCAGTTTCTAAAGATGATGGAAAATTAACTGAGGAAAAGTTCAAACAAATTAAAGATGGCATGACATATGAAGAAGTAGTTAAAATTATTGGTAGTGAAGGGAAAATTATGTCTGAAACAGGTTCAGCTGGTGAACCGTATCATACTGTTATGTATGAATTTGAGACGGATGGTGCCCTAGCTGCTTCTACAATGACTTTCCAAGGTGGCAAACTAATCAATAAGGCTCAATTTGGTGTTGAATCATCTGACATTGAAATCACTATCGACCAATTCAATAAATTAGAGAATGGCATGACAAAAGAACAAGTATTTGAGATCCTTGGTGGTGAAGGTGCGGTTATTTCTGAATCTGGCGATGTAGTTATGTACAGTTATAATGGTAAGACTTTAGGGGCAAATGCTTCTTTAATGTTCCAAGGTGGTAAATTGATGAACAAGACTCAATTAGGGTTAGAATAATATTAAAAGGTAAATAATAAAAAAACTAGGTACTCAATTAAAATGAGCGCCTGGTTCTTTTAAAAATATTACAAAATAGCTCTTAAAAAATATGCCCAAGCTACATACTCGTCACTATGTATAGGTGTAACTACTAAAGCTACTACAATTGCTGCGGTAGCTATAGTTTTTATAAATGGTATATTATCTGACCATTATTGCGCATCAGGGTTATAGACCTTTATGTACTTTCTTTTTATAACTATGAATATGATATGGTTCGCCAGTTGACGAATTCTGTTTATTAATTCTGAAACAGTAATTACTTCCTAAATCATATTCACAACTTTGAGAGTTAACATTTGAAGCCAAAGGTGTTATCTCTATAGGAGAACTAGTATATTCTTCATTTTTTTCTTTTTCAATAAGCTCTAAATATAACTCATATTGCTCTTTTGTTCTTTTCTCCGCTCAAGATTGATTCAATCTCTTCTGGTAAACTATTCAATACTTTTTGAGGAATATCCATTTTTTCTGTTTCTATTTCTGCTGCTTTTACTTTATTTGGAGATAAAGGAAACATAGATATTGTAAGTACCATAATCATTATTGTGGCTACTATCTTTTTCAAAATAAACGCTCTTTTTTCGCATTAGTCTTGATTTAGATGTAATAATTTTTGTAAAGGAATTTTGTCAACGTCTAAGTTATATTTCTCCTGTAATACCGTCTTAAAAATATTTTCAACAATACCTGTATAAAATGTAACTACTACATCACAGTGTGCTAATGCAACATGGTCTGTAAGTTGTTTAGAAAATTGATTAATTGGTTCTATATGTTCTTTTTTGACAAGATGCTTAGAATAAACACTAACGGTAATTAAATTCCCCCTTAAATCATCTTCAAAAAAAATATCATTGGGAGATAGGTTTAGATCTTTTATTTCAGAAGCTCGATTTTCATCAACAATAAATAATCGATAAACATCTTTACCAAACTTAACATCCCATACTTCCATATCTTTAAATCTTAGTATTCTTTCAAAATAATCAAACATTTCTACACTCCTAATTTATTAAAAATTATTCTAATATTTTACATTAATAATTATAAGAGTTAATTACTCCGAGGTATATTAATACCTATCATTATTATATATTAATTTTCAATCAGAACTTCACGTCACTTTTTTGATTGATGTATATAGTGTGTCTGTTTTTATCTGACACCTTTAATAAAAGCCCTCCACAATCATCTGTGGAAGGCTAATTCTCAATCATATTAATAACGGTGGCGAATCGGTGGCATCCTCCACCCAAAGGATATAAAATTACTAATTAATAACCTCTATAAACGTTGTTATTTCAACGTTACTTCGTATCATCCATCTTCAATACAGCCATAAATGCTTCTTGTGGAACTTCGACTGAACCGACTTGTTTCATACGCTTTTTACCTTCTTTTTGTTTATCAAGAAGTTTACGTTTACGAGAAATATCCCCACCGTAACATTTTGCCAATACATTTTTACGCATCGCTTTTATTGTCGAACGTGCGACAATTTTTTGACCGATTGCAGCTTGAATTGGGACTTCGAATTGTTGACGTGGAATCAATTCTTTTAGTTTTTCTACGATTACTTTCCCACGCTCGTAAGCAAAGTCACGGTGCACGATAAAGCTTAGTGCATCGACTTGCTCGGCATTTAATAGGATATCCATCTTCACTAGTTTTGACGGCTGATAACCGATTAGCTCATAATCAAATGATGCATAGCCTTTGGTATTTGATTTTAAATAATCGAAGAAGTCGTAGACAATTTCAGATAATGGCATTTCATAAATAATGCTGACACGTGACGTATCAATATAATCCATCGTCATGAAATTACCACGTTTCAATTGGCAAAGCTCCATTACCGCACCAACATAATCATTCGGTACCATAATTGTCGCTTTCACATATGGTTCTTCAACACGGTCAATTTTTTGTGGGTCTGGCATAAAGGATGGGTTGTCGACTTTAATGGACGTACCATCTGTCATATAAACATCGTAAATTACCGATGGTGCTGTTGTAATTAAATCAATGTTAAATTCACGTTCAATACGTTCTTGAATAATTTCCATATGAAGAAGCCCTAGGAAACCACAACGGAAACCAAAACCAAGCGCTTGCGATGTTTCAGGTTCATATTGTAATGCAGAGTCATTTAACTCTAATTTTTCTAACGCATCACGTAAATCATTATATTTAGCAGTATCAATTGGATATAATCCACAGTATACCATTGGATTTAAACGGCGATAACCTGCTAATGCCTCTGCTGCTGGACGATTAGCAAATGTTACAGTGTCCCCCACTCGCGTATCCCCAACATTTTTAATAGAAGCTGTTAAGTAGCCCACATCTCCAACCGTTAATTCACTTTGTGGCACACTTTTCGGAGTATGTACGCCGACTTCAATAACATCAAATTCTGCACCTGTCGCCATCATACGAATTTTATCGCCAGGTTTAACCGTACCATTCATAATTCGAATGGAAATAATAACACCTTTATAGGCATCGTATACTGAGTCAAAAATAAGTGCTTGTAATGGTGCTTCTGGATCGCCTGTTGGTGCAGGAACCTTTTCAACAATTTGTTCTAAAATATCTTCAATACCGATACCAGCTTTTGCGGAAGCTAATACCGCTTCTGAAGCATCTAAACCGATAACGTCTTCAACTTCTTGACGAACACGTTCTGGATCGGCTGCTGGTAAGTCAATTTTATTGATAACTGGCAAAATTTCTAAATCGTTATCAAGTGCTAAGTAAACGTTAGCCAATGTTTGTGCTTCGATGCCTTGTGCTGCATCCACAACTAAAATAGCGCCCTCACAAGCAGCTAAACTACGTGATACTTCATATGTGAAATCGACATGTCCTGGTGTGTCGATTAAATGGAATGTATACACTTCGCCATCTTTGGCTTCATATTTTAATTGGACTGCATTTAACTTAATTGTTATGCCTCGCTCACGCTCTAAATCCATTGAGTCGAGTAGCTGTGCTTTCATTTCACGGGATGTCAGTGATTTCGTTTGCTCTAAAATACGGTCAGCAAGCGTTGATTTCCCGTGGTCAATATGTGCAATAATAGAGAAATTTCGTATGTTCTCTTGTCTTTTTAATCGTGCTTCTCGGTTCATCTCTTCCACTCCTAATTAAACTATAATGAATTATACTATGAACCACATACAAACCACAACATTAGAACGGGATAAATGCTGTTAAATCAATGGTTACTCTTATTTATGCTTGTTATTTTCTGCAATTCAATGCATCAAAAAGCACCCAATTCAGGCAATCAGGCCCAAAAAGGTGCTTTTCAAAAAGTGCATAAAATATGACAAGTGTGTGTACAGGAAGGCACTAACTAATTCAATAACGAACTGTAGATCGAAAAAAAGCACCTGCATGTGACAGGCGCTTTTTTAATTCAATTATTTACTACTCACTAAAGTAAAATTACCTTTCACAAGCCCATCCATCTTTGTCTCGATCATGTTTAGGCGCATAGGCAGGGTGGTCAGCTCCTACACCATTTGGGTGATCTTTACGAAGCTCTGTACAATTTTTATAGGTTTTACTACTATTTGAATTACCCGCATTTGACGAGCCACTTGGTTTACTCGTTGTCGCGGCAGCTGGATTTTTTGAACTTAAGTAAGTATCTACTACATAGCCCTCGTAATCTGCAGTTGTTATAAACGACCAACCAGCAATTGTAGAATGAACGGCTACTTCTTCATTTTTCGCTAGCTCCCCTACTTGAACACCAGAAGGGCTTGCAATATTTCTAACAATAAGACTGCTCGCTAGCACATATTTAGTTGTTGGCTGTGAATTGCTCATAAAATTAGTAGCAGCATAGCCAATCACATTACCATACTGGACAAAGGACCAACCATCACCAACTGATCCGAAATCTTTGACAACCATTTTATTTTGTAATGTTGCAACCGTTTTACCTTTTAAAGATGGCGTTTCTTTTACAACCAAGCCACTTTTCGAACTTGCAATTTTAATTGTGTAAGGCGCATCATCAAGTGCATCTTCAATAATATAACCATCAATCATTTTATTTTCGTTATTTAAATACATTATACGAGAAAAATCATTATGTTCACTAATTGAAATAACAAATTTTCCCTTTTCCACAGTTCCAATTACTTTTGAATTAGTATCAGTTTTTTCATATACCTTAGATGAAGAGTCTGTTACCTTTACTTCTTTAAAAGTGCTAGCATTTGCAATGTTGACATTAAATGCAAATGCTAACATTAGTGTCAATACTAATACAAGTGTTTTACTTTTCATTTTTTAAGTCTCCCTTTTTACCATTTTCCACAAATAACCTTTTTATGTAATACTTGAAAGTTCTTATCATAGGTGTCAATGTTCATGTACCGCTTTGTCAACTAGTGGATTCACTATATTCATCAATCCCTCCTCCCACTAAATATTATACATAAATGGATTATAATTGGTATAAATATATTAAATTAGCATCAAATTATTTTTTCTACATAAGAAAAAATCCCTGTTCTTTCATATAAAAAGACGAGTCACTCCATTAAATGACTCGTCTCAGGGAGACTATCTAGCGACAGCAGGATGCTTATTAAACTTCATTCATACGCGCATCAATTGCTTGCTGAATTAGACTCGATAAAGCTTCTACCCCTTCTGGCTCCAAGTGTACTCCGTCTGGAGCAAAATATTCGGGATGGTTTAAGGCTGTAGAATGCCAATCAATTAACGTAATATTCTCACGCTCTTGCGCTTTATTCGCTAAAGCATTGTTTACTTTTGCTTCCCATGGACGTGGTACACGCGTGTTCACTAAGTATATTTCTGCTTGTGAAAAAGCACCAAGAAGCGTGTCAATTTGGTCATTTGTAAAGTAACCGTTTGTGCCAAGTTGAATAATGACCGCTTTATCTGGTTGATTGAAGCGGGCGTAACTAGGGATTAGTTTGACTGCTTGCGAAACTTGTCTCCCGATTTTTCCATCTATTGTAATGTTAGGGTAAAGCGTATGTAAACTTGTAGCAATATCAATCATAACAGAATCCCCGATAGCTAATAGTTCTTTATACGGTCCTTTCTTAGCAATGTCACTTGCATCATCTTTCTCCGTTTTTGACGTTGCTTCGTTATTGTCAACAGGTGATTCTACTTGTTCATCTGTGGAATCTTGCTCTACGGTATCCTGATCTTTTGCAGAAGCATGTTGCCCACCATTTATTTTAATGTTTGTTGGGTAAGACTCCTTTGTGTCCTGTGGTGCTTCTCCTACTACCCCTGTTATACCAGTAAAAAACACGAGTAAGAAAAGTGGAATAACAGCAGTTGCAATTTTTCTTGCAATTGAAAAATCACGCCATTTGTTCGGATTGATGATTAAATATTGTCGGAAATATAATCGGAATCCTTTTTTACGAATAGGCATTTCAATACAGCGATAAGATAATTCAGCGAGCAGTAATATGAGCAATAACTGTATAGTAACACGCCAATAGACAGGGTTCCCAATTTCATGAACAGGAGTACCTAACACAATAATAGGGTAATGCCAAAGATAGATTCCGTACGATCTAGAACCAATCCAGCGAAGCGGCTTCCATGAAAGTAGTTTGCCTAAAAAACTAGCTGGATGGCAAACACAGGCTATTAATAGCGCTGCATTTAGACAAAATAAGAACATACCACCTCTATATAGAAATGCTTGGTATTCATCTACGAATAAAATACTAACAATAAAAATACTAAAGGTAATGAAACCTATACTGTTAAGCTCATAAACATGCTTAGTAGAAAGCTTTTTCGTAGAAAGTCTTTTCATCGGCCAAACGAATGCTAACCAACAGCCTATTAACAATTCAAATGAACGTGTATCTGTCCCATAATAAATTCGGCTTGGGTCAGCTCCTGGCTGATACAAAAGGGCCATGAGGATTGCTGAACAAATTGCGCCAATGAAAATAATCGTCGAAAATTTACTTTGTTTTTTAAATAGAGCTAAACCAATCATCAATACAATCGGCCAAATTACATAAAATTGTTCTTCAATCGCTAAAGACCATAAATTTTTCAATGGGGAAGGCGACCCGAAACTATCAAAATAGGAAAGTTTATGATAAATAAACCACCAATTACTTGAGTAAAAAATGGAAGATAGCGCATCTCCACGCATAGTATTTAAAAGTTCTTTATGAAATAACATGACCCAGACGAAAGTGGTCATAATCATAACGTAAGCAGCGGGCACTAGACGTCGAAAGCGACCAATCCAAAATTGCCGCAAACTGACTGTTAATTGATTCCCTTTCATCGGTAAAATGGTTGAAGTAATTAAATAACCTGATAAAACAAAAAAGATATCAACTCCGAGGAACCCTCCACTGGCCCATCGAAAGTTAAAATGGTAAGCAATGACTGCTAGTACTGCTAAAGCTCTTATCCCATCTAATCCTGGGATATAACGATGATTCAATGTCTTGCCTAACATACTGTTTCCTCCAATAAAATATAAAACGTCGTTCCATTTATTAAATTATCTACAAAATGTGAATATATTGCCTAGCCTCTGCTCCTTTTCTACGCTTTATTCTTTACTTATAATATTAAAGACGTATGAGCGACCTAAAAAGGTTGATCATTTTCTAAAGCAAAAAAAATTTTCCACGGTGGGATTTTCGTTATACCATTTTCCTAAGTTTTTTAAATCTATTTTCACTACTACAGGGTATAAAAATTTACTATATTTCTTACATAAAGTATGTATAAAACATATAATCAAAGTCATTTTTTTATTAAAAATTTGTAATATTACAACCAAACAACAAAAAAAGCATCTGCCCATAATGGAAGATGCTTTTGAAACGGCTTTTTTCATTGATGAACACAATCGAAAATCGCCCGATTCAATAAGGCGTATGAGCTGACTTGAAAAGTATAATGCAAGGTATAAACAATTGAAAGACCTAGAAAAAATTTTTTTTAAGTAATTCTCTCAATTGGCACCATACATACCATTCATTACCCTTCATTGATGACATCAAACTATTTTCTAAAGTGGACAACGATGAAAAAATTACTTGAATAGCAAAAATTCAATATAGTTAAAGATGACTAATGTAACACACTACTTGTTAATCATTGCCTCATGATTGTTAACTTACTGCTAATAGCTGTTTAACTTTTAGATTCTGTTACAAAAGTTTTGGCAATTGCTTTTCCTATAACAGCAATTGTACGATTTAACTCATCTTCTGTATTATCGATGCCACCTAATTCAATTAAAATCATCTCTTTAGCTAAATCTTGATTGTAGCGACCATCTACATTATCACCACTTTTCGATATAACCCCTCTTGAAACCTTTGGCACAATGTCATTCATGGCAGCAGAAAGACTTTCTGCATAAGCCGTATTCCATCTGTAATTTTTATGTTCTGCTCCTACGACTATGGCAATACGTGCATATGATTGATTGTTGTACATGGTAGTTGTCGCATCCCGCTTGGCAGAATCTCGATGCAAATCAATTATTAAATTATAGGATTGCTCTTGTAAACGGCTTGATAGATATGGACGTACTGTGTTATAAGCTTGTGGAAAAGTTTTGCCTTCCGATTTCATTACCTTCATCACATCAACATCTAATACATCCGTCTGGATACCGTTCATACTAAAGTGCTTGGAAATGGCGTCTTGTAAGTTATAAATATTTGTTTTGTCATCATAAACCGCCACTTTTCCGCTAACTGCTTTTACCATCGGTTGATAGGCTTCTTGTGAATGTGTAAATAACAATAATACTTTAAATGGATCCTGCTCTTTTGTCGGCTCTGACGTCGATTCTGGTGTCGATTCTGGCGTCTGCTCTTTCGTCTTCTCTAGTTCACTTTCTTCTTCTAAATTTGTAGCGGCAAACACGACTTGTTTATCCTCTGGTTGTTTAATCGGAGTCGATGCTTGCTTGTTGAACGGAAGTTGCCCAGCAATGACTGGTAATACGAAAAAGAACAATAATAGACCAATTGACCATTGTAGTTTTTTTAGCAAAGTCACACCCTCCTCCCCTTATCGTATGGAGGGGATGTGTCTTTTAGAACGATGAATTTATAGATCGTTTGCCCATTTTGTAAGCATAGTTGAAATGAGTGTTGCATACCGATCTATCCAATAATCGGCTTCTTTCGGTGTGACCATTAACTGTGCATGTGAAGCAGCAAAAGTCTCTTCAAAAAGCTGTTGACGTTCCTCTTTTGACCATGTTGCCCATTCACCGAAAATGGGTGTAACAAGGGACATATCCAGTTCTTTATTAATATCTGGACGCCATGAAGATAATGATAATTTAGATGAAGGTTTTCCTCTCTCAGCAACTCGCGCGGCAATAGTGCGTAACATCACCTCTACTGCGTCAGCAATTAGCACGGGTGCATCAACAACTGTTGGAATCCCAATTGCTGTGACAGGGATACCAAGCATTTCTAAAGATATTTCCTTGCGTTGATTGCCGACACCTGAACCTGGATGAATACCCGTATCGGTAAGTTGGATAGTTTTACATAAGCGGTCGCTTGCTCTTGTTGCGAGGGCATCTACGACAATGATTAGTTTTGGTTGTAGACGCTCAGCTAATGCTGCTACAAATTCACCTGTTTCATAGCCTGTTTGCCCCGTCACACCTGGTGCATACATGACAAATTTGTCATCGATTTTATCTAGACTATGCAAGTGATCGATAACATATGGTCCTATGGCATCTGGCGTTATCGTTCGATTGCCAAGCCCTATAATTAATATTTTGTCATCCTTCTGCCAGGAAATTGATTCATGTAACGTTTTAAAGTTTGCTAGCAAGGCTTTTTCAAGTTGTTCAAATCCATCCTCATCTTCTAATGTAAGCGTTGGTACGGAAAGGGTTATATATTTCCCTTCTTTTTTGCCTATTTGTTTCTTGCCTTCTGCGTTCACTTGGACATCGGTTATTTTCACGCGTCCTGCAGTGCGGTCTTCTATTTGAACCCCAGATGATTGTTCAAGTGTTTCTTTTTGTTCCTTCGTTTGATGTAAAACGACCTCTTCAGATTCATCAATTAAATCAGTCCGTTGCCAATTTAAATTTTGCATTCAGCTCACCTCAATTAGTAGTTTGTTCAAACTGTCAAGTAAATATTCTTTGCATTTATCTATTGCAATTTAGCCTAGCGTTTGTTAAAATGATTTTTGTTGTATTGACACAAGAAATCAATGAGAAGATATCATCTCGTACCTATTTTAGGAGGTGAAAGATATGCCAAACATTAAATCTGCGATTAAACGCGTAAAAGTTAACGAAAAAGCAAACGTTGCTAACTCTCAAGCTAAATCTGCAATGCGTACTACAGTGAAAAAAGCTGAAAACGCTGTTGCTGCTAACGCTGAAAACGCACAAGAACTTTTACAAGCAGCTTACAAATCTTTAGATAAAGCAGCTTCAAAAGGACTTATCCACAAAAACGCGGCGGCTCGTAAAAAGTCTCGCCTAGCTAAAAAAGCGTAAGTGTTTATAAAGGATCAGTTTACTCTTCTTGAGTAACTGGTCTTTTTTCGTTTTTCAACAATTATAGGATTGCCCATTAAAAAATCCGCTATGCTTCTTCGAAAAAACAGGAGACCCTAAAGGTGCTCCTTGTCTTCCCCTTGGAAAGGCACAGCGGATTTTATTTATCAGGAAAACGATTCATAGTTGCTATTTGTATGAATCTTCCTTACCTAAATCACTCTTTTTAGATATGGTATTTTCTGCATAATCCACACAACTATTGTGGAAAGCACTAAAATAATGAGTACTTGTAATGGAATAGCAAATAGCGGTTTGACAAAAAGCTCATTTTCATCAAAAAAGTACGGGCGGACTTTATCTAAAATCATTGCATGTACTAAGTACACACCAAAACTTGTTTGCCCAATTAACTTAACAATTCTACTTGTCTCATAGCTTCCGCTTGCCACTTTACGATTGACCCAATATTTCACAAAGACAAAGAGAGCAATACTCATCGCAATAACATTTGGACTAGAATAAGAAAAAGCATAGCTTGTAAATTGTCCTTGCTGCTCTGTTAAAACATTTGTACGTAGGATTGTTTCAAGTGCTCCAACTATTCCTAGCATGTAAATTCCGACACGCCATTTTTTCGATAGTTCAAATGTCGCTAAATAGTAGCCAAGTATAAAGAAACCGATATACTCACTTAAAGGGAAAAACAACGTAAATTCATTACTCACAATATATGAATAATAACGGAAACCTCCATAAAATAATATCCAGAGAACAACCACATAGCCTATCATTTGTTTAGAGGCATGATTAACGAAAATATTAAAGACGGGCGCTAGTAAATAAATACCAATCAGCGCATAAAAATACCACAAATGATAGTATATCTGATTATTAAAAAACATGATTAGAAACTCTTTCAACGAATACCCAGGATTCCACATATACGTTGCCCACGTATAATAGATTATCGACCAAGTAATAAAAGGTAGTAAAATTTTATTCGCACGTTTTTTAAAAAAAATACGCAGCGATTCTTCTTTCCGCCCAAGTAACAGTGCCCCACTAATCATTAAAAAAATGGGCACACACCAGCGCGATAATGCATTATAAACAATGCCTGTTTGCCAGTCAAATAAAGTAATTTTGTCATAAAGCACGACATAAGGAGTCGCAGCATGCAAAAGTAATACGCCTAGAATTGCAATGGCTCTAAGGCTGTCCATGTACTGAATTCGTGTATGCACGTTCAAAAACCCCCCACGACATTATACAACCATTCATGCCCAACTAGTTAATATTTTTTACAGTTGGCGTAGTAAAAATAGTTCTAAATATCGCTCGCGGTTTCCTCCTGCTGTTTTTAACTGTAAATCGACTTCTGCCAACTGATATAAAGCTTTCAATAAACTTTCTTCAGATGGACGGTTGCGTTGCTCAACCATTAACTTGACACGATAAGGGTGAATTTTTAAGTTTTTTGCAATTTGCTGTGGATGATAGCCCTTTTTCAGTAAATAAAACACATTCGACATCGTCCGTACATTCGAAGCAAGAAGCCCGACAAGCATAATCGGCTCCTGTTTTTGGCGCAATAAATCATGGTAAATCGACAATGCCGCTACAGGGTCATGTGCAAAATATGCGTTTAACATTTTAAAGGCATCCTGTTCTAACGTTTTTGCGACTAAATCTTCTACGAGCATCGTTGTTATTTCTCCGCCCTCACCTACATAGAGTGATAGTTTTTCCATTTCCATCTGTAGCTGTAGCATATTCGGTCCAACCATTGATACAAGCTGCTCAATAGCACTTTGTGTAATCGTATTGCCCTGTGCTTTCACAAGTCCTTGAATCCATACTGCTAAATCTTGTTCTTTTGGCGTTTCGGCTTGGACAATGAGCGCATGCTCTTTCATCATTTTTGTCACTTTTTTACGTTCATCTAGCTTTTCATATGGTGCAATAAAAACCGTAACAGAAAAATCGGAAGGATTTGCAAGCCATGCCTCCAAACGTTTCAAATCATGCTCGATTTTTTCTTTCCCTTTTTCAGTTGCCTTTAAAAACGATGCATTTTTAGCAATTACTAGTTTACGCTCTGAAAAAAATGGAATCGTATCCGCTTCATCCATCACGACATCTACCGGTAATTCTTCCAAATCAAAAGTAGTCATTTCAATTTCTTCTTCTGTGCCGAGTGCTTCCTTTAAACGCTTCACTGTTTCGTCTATAAAATAGCTTTCTTCACCAATGATTAAGTATACAGGTGCAAGCTGACCTTTTTTTATATTGTTCCAAACCGTTGATATCATATTTTTACCTCCATCTAGCAATACTATTAGTATACATGATTTAGTTTCGGTTGTGACTTTGGGCTAAATTGTGTCGATTCCTTGCCACATTGGTAATTCGTCTTTTCGATATAGCTTTTATGAAAATGATGTCTTATAATAAATAACAGAATTGGAGGGATGACAATGAATCCATTTGAAGGTAAAAATATACAATGCAAACGTAACGATGCTATTGATTCTGGCGTTGGTTTCGGCGTATCTTTTGGGGTTTTCACTATTATGTTTATCATCGCAGTAATAGTAGACTACGCAGCGATGTAAGCTACCTTTTATACCAATGTAAAAGACCTTGTTCAGTTTTGGACAAGGTCTTTTTCAGTACGCACACCCCATCTATCTTTATGTGCGACCACTTCAATCGTACCATCTATCCCCGTTATCATCGTCGCTAATTCACGCCGTCGAAAACGTTCGACTACTATGTCATGCGGGTGATTGTAGTGATTATTTCGTCCTGCACTAAAAATGGTTAATGTAGGCTGTAGTAGCTCTACAAATGGTTCAATGCTTGAAGTTTTACTACCATGATGCCCCGCCTTTAAAAGCGTTATGTTTGCTAAATGTGGTCCATATTGATTTATTAACTGATATTCACCAGCTTCCTCTAAATCGCCTGTTAACAATGCACGAAACGATTCCTGTTGTATAAATAACACAAGGGAATCATTATTGCCCTCATAATGTGTATCATCGGGTAATAAATAGTGAAAATTTGTCGACCCGACACGCCATGAAGTACCTTGCATTTTTTCTTTTACAGGAACTTTTTGTTTCGCCGCTTCCGATAATAAGTCTTGCATCACTGGTTTATCGAGGGAGCTAGGTGTTACATGAATTTCCCGCATCCTAATCTCCTCTAGCACTTCTTCTGCTCCCTCTACATGGTCAGCATCTGGGTGTGTCAATATCATTATATCCACCTGTCGAATACCTTTTCCTTTTAAAAACGGTACAATAACCTGCCTACCAACCTCATAGGGGCGCTTTGGAGCCTTCCAATCCTCTTCCTTGAATCGAAGTACACCTCCAGCATCGACGACGTATACGGTCCTTCTAAACGGTAATTCGATGACTGTACAATCACCCTGCCCTACATTTAAAAATGTCAGCCTCGTTTCGTTATATAATTTAGGTGCAAGTTCGATGCAAAGAGCAGGTATTAAAAGCAGCATGACAACTTTCCCATAGCGTCTCGCTTCTAAAAAATACAAGCTACTAAGCACGCTAACAAACGCTAGACATACTAGCCATAAAGCAGGTTTTCCAGGGGTCCATAGTTGCATCGGCAAAGCTTGTAAATATATGATGGCTTCCGAAAGCCAAGCGCGCAAAGGCTCATAAAATTTGAAAAATAGCTTAGCTAAAGGCATCGAGATGAACGAGATAATGAGCAGCATCAGATTTGTCGGTAAAATAACAACTGAAAATAATGGCACAAAAACAATATTTGCAATAAACGATGAGATTGATAATTCGTAAAAGTGATAAAGTAATAGTGGATAAGCCAATAATTGGCATACAAACGTGATTAACAAAGACTTTAACAACCAGTGCCTGCCTTGCAAGATTGCATTCGAGTATAAAAGACTAACTGTTGCTAGATAGGATAACTGAAAGCCCAGTTGAAATATTACCCCAGGCTCCAGTAAAACAAAGCCAATAAAACTAATAGCTAATGCGTCATCAACTGGCATCTGCCACCTCGCAAAACGCATTAACATCACCAGTTCTACAACAGAAACAGCTCGAACTACAGAAGGCGCTCCACCGGCTAGCACACCATACATAGGCAACACAATCAGTAGGATAATTGTCGCTATTTCTTTTCGTATACCTACTCGTAGCATTCCTTCATAAAACAACCATGAAACGAGTGCGACATGTAAGCCAGAAATGGCAAATAAATGCGTAATGCCTAGCTTCTGATATGCTCTTTGAAGCTCATCGTCTACATGATCCCGTAAACCAATTAGCAACGCCTGTGCCTCTGCTACAAGGGATGCAGGAAAAGCAGTTTCAATATGCTTTTTCAGGTGAAATCTGTACTTAGCAAGCACTATGCCTAAAGATTTCTCTTCTGCTATCAACGACCAGCTCTTGACTTCAAAAATGCCTCTTGCGCCTTTGCTCACTAAATATTTATCAAAAGACAAAGCGTAAGCATGTGCTGGTGGATTAGGTGCTACCAGTTCGCCCTCAACGACATAGGTAAAACCTGTAATAGATGTCGTTTCATAAAAATGTTTTTCTAGCTCTGAAGACAATGTATACATCACATAGAGTGTTTCACCTGTCTCTGTTTTTGCAAACCCACTAAGCCGTTGCCCATTAATTTTATAGTCGCTCGTCCATGTTAATTGAAAAGTTGACGGTAAAGGGGAAGGTTCCGTCAATCGAATGGTGGAAAGATAGAAGAAAGAAAGAAGTCCAACACCTATAACGAGTGTTGGTATCAGCATTGCCTCACCTTTAAAAATAAGCCATAATGCTATTAATAGAACACAAACAAGTAGCCAAGCTGACTTGTGTGCCGCAAGCGAAGCAACAAGTACAGCTAGTGCTACATAAATCCATTTATGCTTTATTGTATTTTGCCAAATAATGCACTCACCTTCTGTTCATAAGGGAGCAATTTTTCTGCTGGCATGCCGCTTTCACGTAATGCATTGAGCATATCTATGTACAAGGCTAATTTTTCATTTCTTAAAAAATCAATTTTACGCTCATCAAAGGGTACATGTAACACTTCTACACCTGCTTTTTTAAATAACTCTTGAGCATATGGATTATTTTTATAATCCGTTGCATAATAGACACGTTCAATTCCTGCTTGAATAATAGACTTCGTACATGGCAAACAAGGGAAATGTGTCACATACAAATCTGCTCCTTTTGTCGGTGTACCGTACTTGGCGCATTGTAAAAGTGCATTCATCTCTGCATGCACCGTACGCACACAATGGTTATCAACAATATAGCAACCCTCTTCAATACAATGTTCATCACCTGTAATTGAACCGTTATAGCCTCCTGCTATAATCCGTTTATCACGCACAACTGTTGCGCCTACTGCCAGTCTTGTACAAGTACTACGTAACGCGAGTAAATGGCTTTGTGCCATGAAAAATTGATCCCAAGTAATACGCTCCATATGACTACCTCCTAAATTTACTTACATTATCAACGAACTGTGCTACTATACCACAGTCACTTTTCTACTCTAGTGTAGCCCTTTTAGAAAAGGGTCGTCAACTTCACATTATTTTGTAAAATTAGTTAACCGTAATGGCATCTTTAAACTTTTCAAATGTTTTTTCACCGATACCTGCCACCTTTTTTACATCTTCTATTGTTTGGAAACGTCCATGTTCCTCACGGTAGGCAATAATACTTTGCGCCTTAGAAGGACCTATCCCAACTAATGTTGCCAGCTCTGTATGATTTGCCTTATTGACATTGATTTTATTATTCGTTGTCAGATTGCTTTCATTTGCTGTGGCAATGGTGAAACTGGACATTACGTCATCAAGTTTTTCACCTTTTACAGGAATATAAATAACCATTTCATCCTGCACCTTTTGCGCATGGTTAATGTGCCGTGTATCAGCGTCCTCACTATAGCCGCCTGCAAGCTGGACTGCATCTATCATTCGTTGATCTGGCTTAAGTGCATAGACACCTGGATGCAATACAGCACCCTTTATATCAATAAGCACCTGCTGTACGACCGCTTCTTCAACAGGTTCTTCTATTATTGCTAGCTGTTCTGTCGGTTGGATTGTTTCGATGAGCTCTTCTTGGGGAAGTGAAGAGTCAAAATTCGAGAAAAAGAAGTAACAAAGTCCACTGATTACTAGTATGCTGGGGAGCAACACACTTTTCTTATACTTTTGCCATAAAGATTGGATCATATAAACCATCCTTTCTATGCAAAAGGTAATCATATGGAGTCTGTTTTAATCATATACTATCGTTCTACTGAAGAAAAGTAGATTGATGCTATCTATCCAAAACTAAATTGTTCTAGCCATATATTTTTAAAAACTCATATTTAATCAAAAAAAAGTTCGGTATAATACCGAACTTTTTTGGAGTATTGGCCTCCATCATCTTATCAAAATTTCAGGAGTACCTGTTGCAAACTATCATTTCACCGCACGTATAAAAATGCGTTCACTTTCGTATTCCGGTGCTTCCTCTGTAAAATCTGCTGTTACTTCTATATCCGTAAAGCCAATCTCACGAAGCCATGTCATATAGTGTTCAATAGCAAATGTGCGTTGGAAATGCTCCTCATCAAACCGTTCATACAGATCACTTCCAGCATCTCGAACATAAAACGTCATTTGATGGACAATCGAATGTTCATAGTCCCCAGGCTCTGTATGCCATACGTAACTAATATCTCCATCATCATACGTAAATGGTCCATCTAAAAAGATTTCATCCATTTTAAATAATGAATGGACATCAAAGAATAGTTGACCACCTGGTCGTAACGTATGAAAAATACGCTCTAGCGTCGAATAAACGTCTGCCTGTTCCACCACATAGTTCAGTGAATCAATGGCAATCGTGACAACATCCAGTGCCTCAAAGCCGTCCAATTCATGCATCGACATACAGAACAGCGGCACTTGTAAACCCGCCTCTGCAAAACGCCCAGCAGCTATAGCAAGCATATCTTCCGACAAATCAATACCACTTACCTGATAACCAGCCTTTGCAAGCATTAGGCCAAGCACACCAGTGCCACAGCCAATATCTAAAAGCTTCGGGAATTGTTTGCTCGGCGCATGTTGCTCTACCCACTTCACATAACGATCATACGGAATATCCGTTTGGAGCTCATCGTATACATGGGCAAAACGTTCGTAGCTACTCACTTACGCCTCTGATACGTCTAATTGTGGTGCATCGCCCCATAGACGCTCTAAGTTATAGTAAGCACGCTCATCCTTGTGGAATATATGTGCTACAACATCACCAAGGTCTACTAAAATCCAGCGTGCGCCATCGAAGCCTTCAACACGACGAATTTCGTGTCCCTCTTTTACCGCTACCTCTTGTAATTCACGTGCAATCGCTTGTACTTGGCGATCTGAATTCCCGTGTGCAATGATGAAGTAATCTGCTAAAAGTGAAATACCTTGCATATTTAAAACGACAATATCCTCACCATGTTTGTCGTCGATTGCTTTGTAAGCTGCTTGTAATAAAGTTGAAGTCATCCTTCACTGTCCTCTCTTTTCATCATATCGTTATAACATGCTATAGATAATGGATAAATGGCCTGTTTACTATCAATTAAAAACGCCAATGTATGACGTATGCAGGCACTCATAGCCTTATCCAAATTTTTATGCGCTTTTTTTCGCAGACGTTCTACACCATCAAATTTTCGATTTGGTTCAATCATATCTGCAACAAAAATTATTTTTTCTAAATTGCTCATTGCTACACGTCCTGTCGTATGGAAACGGATTGCATTTAATATCTCTTCATCCGTTATGCCGAATTCACTTTCAGCAATATACGCACCAACAGGCCCATGTAGTAGTTCACTGCCCCAGCCAATCAGTTGTTGATCTAACTGTTGCGCTTTCACGATTTCCTCCATCCATTCGATATCTGCATACTTTGCAATATCATGAAGAATAGCAGCTGTTTCTGCTTTGCTCTCGTTTTCACCATAGATTTTTGCTAATTGTATGGCTGTTTCCATTACACCAAGTGTATGGATATAGCGTTTCTCAGGCATGCGAGGTTTAATCGCTGCTAAATACTGTTCGCGTTCCATAAAGACCTTCCTCTCGTATAAACGTCTCTACCGCTTCTGGCAGTAAAAAGGTTACCGTTCTACCAGTAGCAAGGCGCTCACGAATCAGTGTCGACGATAAATCGATTTGCGGTACTTCCACCATTAATACAGGATACTCCGTAAGCGCCTCTGTCTTTGGACGCTTTACGCCGACAAATTGAACAAGTTCCACTAGCTCATCAATACAATACCACGTATGGAGTGAATCAATCATATCGCCCCCAATAATAAAGTAAAACTTCACAGTAGGCTCCCTTTCACATAATGCAGCAAGTGTGTTATAGGAATAGGATACACCGCCCTTATCAACCTCATACGACTCAACACGAAAATGCGGATAAGGTTGAATGGCGCGCTTCACCATTTCTAGGCGTTTGTCATCACTCGCATCATGCGGAGCTTGTTTATGGGGTGGTAGAGCATTTGGCAAAAAACGTACCTCATCTAATTCCAATGCATGAAAGACTTCGTTTGCCATGATTAGATGTCCAATATGCGGTGGATTAAACGTACCTCCAAGTAAACCGACCTTCTTCATCGTTTCACCTTATTTCGCTGCTTTTGGTAACACAATTTTCTTGTTGTTACGTGATTCTTTATATAAAACAACTGTCAAGCCGATTAATTGAACAAGTTCAGCATGTGCACCTTTTGCAAGAGCCTCTGCCACTTCGTTTTTGTCCTCTTCACAGTTATCTAAAATACGTACTTTAATTAGTTCACGTACTTCTAATGCTTCACGAATTTGCTTTGTCATTTCGTCATTCACGCCGCCTTTTCCTACTTGGAAAATCGGTGTTAAATGATGTGCTTCTGCACGTAAAAAACGCTTTTGTTTACCTGTTAACATAAAAATTATTGTCCTCCTAATTGCGCCTTTAATCGCGCAATCATTGAATTTGTATTTGGATATTCATCGAGCCAGTGATGGAACGCAATCGCACCTTGATGTACGAACATTCCAAGACCAGTTACAACGGTCGCTCCTTTTTCCACAGCCGCTTGTAAAAAATGCGTCATTAATGGATTATACACAATATCTGCAACAATTGCGCCTTTCGCTAGTCGATTCAATGAAAATGGCATCGAAAAGTCACCCGTTACTAGCCCAGCTGACGTCATTTGCACTAAAATACCAAAGTCAGCCAACGATTCCTCCGCTTGCGCTAAAGAAATCGCACGCCCTGTTCCGAGTTCATCAATCATTGCTTGTGCATTGGCAACTGTACGATTGGCGATTGTTAAATTCGTATATCCTTGTTGTTGCATGGCAAATGCGATGCCACGAGCTGCCCCGCCCGCTCCAATCAGAAGCACTGGCTTATCTTTATGTGACTTACCAACAGCTTCTTCTAATGAGCGCACAAAACCAAGTCCATCTGTATTGTATCCTTTTAACTTACCTTCTTTTGTTCGTACGACGGTGTTCACCGCACCCATTTTTTCTGCTAACTCATCTAGCTCGTCTAAATAAGGAATGATTGCTGTTTTATGCGGTATGGTCACATTCCATCCACTAGCACCTAATGTTTTTAAACCAGCAATTGCTGCCTCTAACTGATGCGATGGTACGTGTACTGGAATATAGGCTGCATCGATCGCCATTTCTTCAAACCAAACATTATGCATGGCTGGTGATTTTGAATGCTCAATCGGATCACCAATTACTGCAAACCACTTCTTCATGTCCTAGTTCCTCTTCTCTTCTTTTACTAATTATTAAATGAGCGATGGACGAATTGATACTTGTACACCTTTTGGTGCATAAGCAGCAATGACCACATTCGCATGCTGTACCGTAATCCAGCCAAGTCCTGAAAAGACTACATCTGTTTTTGCTTCTTTGATTGAAAACTCATGACGGACTAACTCTGGAAGCTTGTCGATAAAGTCTGCAGTCGGAGGTGCCAGTAACTCACCTTTATGCTCAGCATATAACGTATCAGCCTTTTCAAGCTTTGTACGGTGGATTGGCAAATCATTTGCCACATGGATTGTAAATGCTGAACGCTCCCCTTGAATAAAGTCAAATCGTGCAAGTGCACCAATAAATAAAGTTTGCCCTGCATTTTGCTGATACACTTTCGGCTTAATTTCTTTTTTGGGCATAATATACTTTAATTCGCTTGCATCAATATAATGTGCCATTTGATGGTGATTAATAATCCCAGGTGTGTCATATAATGCACTACCATCATCGAGTGGAATTTCAATCATGTCCAATGTAGTGCCAGGGAAATGCGAGGTAGTAATGACTTCTCCTTCACCCGTAGCTTGTTTAATAACGCGATTAATAAACGTGGATTTCCCAACATTTGTACAACCTACTACGTAAACGTTTTGGCCGTTGCGATATTGGTCTATCGCCTCCATCGCCTCAGCCATTCCTTGGCCTTTATGTGCACTAACTAACAGTACATCAATTGGTTGTAGACCAAGTGCTTTTGCCTCGCGTTTTAGCCAGTTTATTACTTTTTTTGGCTTCACTGATTTTGGCAGTAAATCAGCTTTATTCGCTACTAATAGCACTGGATTTTTGCCAACGAAGCGATGAAGCCCTGGCAACCAGCTACCATTGAAGTCAAAAATATCAACGATTTTTACGATCAAGCCTTGCTGTGTTCCAAGGCCATTCAAAATACGTAGAAAATCGTCATCTGTTAATGACACAGGTTGAATTTCATTGTAATTTTTCAAACGGAAGCAACGTTGACAAATGACTACGTCTTTTTCTAGTGATGATGGGGGTGCATACCCTACTGCTGTTTTATCTTCTGTTTGAATTGTCGTACCACAGCCAATACAATTTGGCATTTCGTTCATTCTTGTTCCTCCCAAGTAATTATTCCTTTACGTTTTAAATCATTGAACACACGGCGCTCAACGAAACGATTAAATTTTGTTACGAGCCCATCGGATTGTGCAACTGGTTTTACTAACACAGTATGCAAACCTAAACGTTTGGCGCCCATCACATCTGTAAGTAGCTGGTCTCCTACCATTACTACTTCATTAGGACGTAAGCCTAGTTGAATAACAGCACTATAAAAGGCATTACGAAGTGGCTTTCTCGCCTTATGAATATATGGAATGTTAAGTGGCTCAGCAAAATGCTTTACACGTGCTTCTTTATTATTTGAAGCGATAATTACACGAATGCCAGATTCCTTCATAATACGTAGCCAGATAATTAGCTCTTCCGTTGCATCTGCACGGTCCCATTCCACAAGCGTATTATCTAAATCTGTAATAATTCCTTTAATGCCTAATTCTTGAAGCTTTTCTGGTGTTATTTCAAAAATGCTTGTCACAAATTCATCTGGTAATAAAAAATTATACAAAATAGCGACCCCTAATCTAAACGTATTATTCGACCATTATAGCATATTTGCAAAGGCTTCACCCATGCGAATTGGACTTCCTTGTACAACATTATCCGTAAATGTAATGGTATCTTTCTCAAATAGCATGACCACTGTCGAACCAAATGAAAAATAACCAACTTCATCTCCCTTTTGCCACTGGGCTGTTGTATTTGTTAACACAATGGAATTGACAAACGTAGCACCGACTTTAATAAATGCCACATGCTGGTCATTTGCCACTTTTAACTCGGTTACAAGACGATAGTTATGAGAAATTGGCTTTTTGCCATAAGTGAGTCCTAGCTGATTGACCGGGAAAGATGATTGTCCCAGTGTATATTGTCTTAACACTTCGCCATCAATCGGGCTATGGATTCGATGATAATCAGCAGGACTTAAATAAAATACGATAAAATGTCCATCGGCATATTGCGCAGCACGATCTTTATTCCCTAGTAAGTCCTGCAAAGCATAAGGTTTGCCCTTTACAAGAAAAGTCATATCCCATTCAATGCGCCCAAAGGATTCCACTTTTGCATCCACTGGACTTGTAAAAACAGTAGGATTTTGGTCTATTGGTCGTGCATCTGTTAAAAGCTCTCTTGTAAAAAAATCATGTAAACTTGAAAATTGTTGTGGTTTTTTTGAAACTTCTTCAAGGTTAATATCGTATAGTTTCATATAGCTTGGAATTATTCGCTTACTCCACTTCGCTTTAGCAATAGTTTGTAAAAGCTGGGAAGATTGTTTGCCATTCGTTAATTCTATTAAGCGTTGGTATAGTTTTTCTTTCATAAAGCAAAACCCCTATCCATTAAATTAGACTGTCAATTTTTTCTCATCCGAAGTATAATGGTACAATATCTTAAGTGCAAAGGAGTGATCCGCCTTGTTTTTTTATCACAAGTTGGTGGATACGACGGTTAAGAAAATGAAATCGCACGCAGCAAACTTCATCACAATTAGTAATATGTCCTTTGGTGGCGCGGCCATAATGGCCACTTTACATGAATATTATAGCTATAGTGTCTTGTTTATCTTTATTGCTGCTCTTCTCGATCGCTATGACGGGAAAGTGGCACGCGCGCTCGGACAAGTATCTGAGTTAGGTAAACAATTAGATTCTATGAGTGATATTATATCATTTGGTGTAGCACCTGCATTATTAATGTATGAAGTTGTCCTAGTTGATTTTGGTTTCGCGGGCATGATGATGACCGTTCTTTATATCGTCTGCGGTGCGATGCGATTAGCTCGCTTCAATATTAGTGAAGCAAACGGTTATTTTACTGGGCTCCCGATAACAGCTGCTGGTACGCTATTAACATTAACGTATTTTGCGTCGACTACGTTCCATCCAGCCTTTTATCTATTCCTATTACCGATTTTAGCTTTACTAATGATAAGTACATTCACGTTAAGAAAAGTGTAACAGCGTAATTGCTGTTGCACTTTTTTCATTGAACGACCTTTCTTAACATATACTGTCGAAAAATGGGGAAAGGATGAAATCATTCAATGAGCGGAATTTTTACTTCTATGTTGCAGTTATGGTTTGAAATCCCTGCGTTATTCGGTTATTTAAAAGGGCAAACATTCCATAAACCCTTTTCTAAAGAAGAGGAAGCTGCTTGTATTGAACGATTTTTAGGTGGTGATGAGCAAGCGCGTCTCGATTTAATTGAGCGCAATATGCGACTTGTTGCACATGTCGTAAAGAAATTCCATCCAAAACATGAACAACTCGATGATTATATTTCCATCGGAACAATCGGTCTAATGAAAGCTGTTGAAAGTTATACCCCCGATAAAAAGACGCGCCTTGCAACGTACGCCGCACGCTGTATTGAAAATGAAATTTTAATGCATTTAAGAACCCAGAAAAAAGTACAAAAAGATGTATCCTTATTTGAACCAATTGGCACAGACAAAGATGGCAATGCATTACAAATTCGCGACCTGCTACAATGCGATGAAGAAAGTGCAACCGAAAAAATCGAACATAAAGAACATGTTGCCCAGTTGTACCATTATTTGCACATGCTCGATGAACGCGAGCTGGAAATTGTCACACTCCGCTATGGGCTAAATCAGCATGATGCACTGACACAAAAAGAGATCGCTGCCCGCTTAAATATTTCTCGTAGTTATGTATCTCGCATTGAAAAGCGAGCACTCATTAAACTCTATCAATTTTATAAAAGAGATCAAAAGTCTATTGAGTAATTTATTGTAATTTGTTATTGATAAAAATTCAATCTTGAAATAGCTGTACTTGTTTTATTGATGCTCTCCGCATAACGGTTTTCATTAGCCGCTAAAACACTTTAGCGTGTCTAGCATCCCTTGAGGAGTCCGTTGTTTCCTCTAACAATAAAAAGCTCCTTTTTGACTTTAACAGCCACAAAGGAGCTTTCTATAACGTATTAATGCGTTGCTTCTGTAAGATCTGCCGAAATAAGCGTGCCGATTAACATTGTAATTATCACGACACCTGCTGTTAAAAATAGCATAATGAATACCTCCCATCGAACTATGAAGAGAATGAATTAATGCCATTGTAGCATTGAAGATTATTTACGACTGTGATTTTTCTCACTTTTTCACTGCTCACTTTGTCTATTACATGTAGATTTATAGAGCCGTAATTGCTTTTAATACAATTTGTGTTGAATGTTTTGCAGCGACTGGTAAGAACTCATCAAAGCTGATGTTTGATTCTTTGCCAGCAATATCAGATAGTGCACGAATAACAACGAAAGGTGTACCAAATTGATAGCATACTTGTGCAACAGCTGCCGCTTCCATTTCAACAGCTTTCATTTGAGGAAAATGCTGACGCACTGCTTCCACACGTACAGGGTCATTCATAAAGGCGTCACCAGAGCAAATTAAGCCAATACCGTATTGATGTTCACCAACTGCTTTTACAGCCTCTTCGGCAACTTTTATTAATTTTGCATCTGATTGGAAGGCAGCAGGCATACCTGCCATTTGGCCAATTTCATAACCGAAAATCGTAACATCTACATCATGATGACGTACTTCATTTGAAATAACCACAGCTCCAACTTCAAGTGCCTCATCATAGCCCCCAGCAGAACCTGTATTAATGACTACATCTGGTTTGAATTCATGTAATAAAATTGTTGTTGACATCGCCGCATTGACTTTACCAATACCGCTTTTTAATAGGACTACTTCTTTTCCTTCATATGTCCCTGTTGTGTATTCACTACCAGCAATTGTTGTACTAGTAGCACCTTCTAAAGATGCGCGTAATAACTCTACTTCCTCTTCCATTGCACCGATAACTGCGATTTTCATGAATTCATTACTCCCCTTCTTTTATCCAACTCTATTAAACAACGATGTGTCGGGTTTGACATTCATTTGTAACGCCCCCGCCACAAATCCCAAACATCCGTAGAACCTTTTCCATTACCTACTGCTAATGGCTCTGGTCAAAGAACATTGCACTATTGAGCTATGTTTTTACCCAATAGATTTAAAAATAATCAATACAGCAGTTTTCGTCAATAGGCACCTTCTAATGTATTCAACTGTTCTAGTTTTACAGGAAGCCAGCCTTCGTTATCAACCCATTCCATGCTGACACGATACTTTTCACTTTTGTCTTTTGTCGAAACCGTTGCAATGGCTTTATTGGCACCACCATTATTTTGCAAACGCCAAACAATCATATTGTCACTTGTAATGCCCGTAATGGCTGTCACTGTTGCAATTTTTTCTGCCCAATCTACAGATTGATCATCGTAGGATGAGACATGCTCTCCAGTTTGCGTTGTAGGCGTCGGTTTCCAGTTTTCATCTGTCACCACACGGTCAACAATTGGATCGTCTGACGTCGTTTCAACTGCCGTATTTTGTTCTGGTTGCTGTTCATCTTTCGTCTGGTCTTTATCTTTCGTCTGGTCTTCCTCTTGTGACTGTTCGTCGTTACTTGCGATGTCTTCCTCTTTTGAAGGCTCCTTCTCACTTTCATCGTTCTTTTGCTCTTGAGCTGGTTCCTCTTTAACAGTTTCTTGTGCGTCATCTTGCCACTTAAACACATATGTTGCCGTTATAACAATTAATATAATGACAATGCCAATTAAAATATTTAACATTTTATCTAGCTTTTTATTGTGAGATGGCTGCAAATGACGACTACTTCGTGTTTGTCGTTCACCCATGAAGTCTCCCCCTCTCTAGCCAATATTTTATCAAGTTCCACACAACTTGCAAAATAAAAACAGTTAGCTCTTCTCTAGAAAGAAGAGCTAACTGCTTGTACATCTGTGATTATTTAATTGAAAGAATTTTCACTTTCATTTCACCACCAGGTGTTTGTACAACTACTTCTTCACCTTCTGCTTTTCCAAGTAAGCCTTTTGCAATTGGTGATTCATTTGAGATTCGGAATTCCATTGGATCAGCCTCTGCAGAACCAACGATCGTATAAGATTCTTCATCAGAAGATGGTTTACCGTTAATAATTTCTACGAATGTAACCGTTTTCCCAAGCGAAACTACACTGTTGTCCGTTTCATCTTCAGTAATAATTACTGCGTTACGAATCATTGATTTTAATGTAGAAATACGCCCTTCTAAAAAGGCTTGCTCTTCTTTTGCTGAATCATACTCGGCATTTTCAGAAAGGTCTCCGAAGTCACGTGCAATTTTAATACGCTCTACAATTTCTTTACGCGTTTCTGTTTCTAATTTCACTAATTCTTCTTCTAATTTTCTTTTACCCTCGGCAGTCATTGGGTACTGTTTTTCATTTGACAAAGTACTTCACTCCTTATTTCTTCAATATAAAAACATAAAACTCGACCAAATGCTTTAAAAATGCATTTAATCGAATTTTATTATTTTTAATCCATTTCAAAATACGCTTTGACCTAATAGTATGCATGCCTTACAAAAATATGCTTCATAAAGCATGTAAATATTGTCAATACCACTCTATCTTATTACAATACGTTGTCAGTTTCAAGAATAGTTTTAATTTTCGTTACCATCAAATCAATCGCTACGCCATTCTCTCCACCTTCAGGAATAATAATATCAGCATAACGTTTAGTCGGTTCTATAAACATATTATGCATCGGTCGTACTGCAGATAGATACTGGTCAATTACAGAATCTGTTGTACGTCCACGCTCTTTAATATCACGTAGAATACGACGAATAATACGTAAATCCGGATCCGTATCAACAAATAATTTGATGTCCATTAAACCACGTAAGTCTGCATCTTCTAATACTAAAATTCCTTCTAGTATAATAACATCTACTGGCTCTACATGGATCACTTCTTTGGCACGTGTATGCTGTACATAGTCATAAACCGGCTTATCGATTGGCTGACGCTTTAATAATTTTTTTATATGCTCAATCAATAAATCATTATCAAACGCTAGTGGATGGTCATAATTCGTTCCTAATCGTTCTTCAAATGTTAAATGACTTTGATCTTTATAGTAGTAATCTTGTTCAATTACTACGACAGAATGCTCACGGAAAACATCATAAATAGCACGGGTCACACTCGTTTTACCTGAGCATGAGCCACCAGCGATTCCGATGACAACTGGACGCTTGATTGCCATTAATTATTCTCCTTTCGCATCATGTTGTGCGGTTGAAGTGGTGTCTCACATTTAAACTTAACAATTTGCAAAGGATGACGTGCCGCATCTAAGCTATTGCCGTCCTCATCCCAAATTTCCCCCATTGTAATGCGGAAATTTTCGATTTCTGGCCCAAAAAATTCTACTTCATCACCTGGTTTAAAATAGTTACGTTGTTGCATCGTTACAATTTTTGTTTCAGGATCATGCTCTAAAATAAGCCCTGCAAATTCATAGGTTGTTTTACGACCATGAACGCCAAACATTTGCTCTTCATGACCTGGTGCATCATGGAAAAACGCCTCAGCAGTGTCACGATTTGCACATTTATCTAACTCTTCTAGCCATTCCCGTTTAATTTTAAAATTGTCAGGGTCTGCACAATACGCATCAATGACTTTACGATAGACAGAAACTACTGTTGCCACATAGTGAATTGATTTCATACGGCCTTCGACTTTTAATGAGTCAATGCCAAGCTCAATCATATGTGGAATCGCTTCAATTAACTTTAAATCTTTCGGACTCATCGCAAAAGGTGCATGATTGTCATCGAAGAGCGCTTTTTCCTCGCCGTCTTCCAGCTCGTATAAATCATAATCCCAACGACAAGATTGGCAGCAGCCACCACGATTGGAGTCACGTGCTGTCATATGATTTGATAACACACAACGACCTGAATAGGCGATACACATTGCGCCATGAACGAATGCTTCAATTTCGATATCGACTTTTTCTTTCATTAGCTTCATTTCTTCGCCGCCAACTTCACGTGCTAAAACAACGCGGTGTAAGCCTTCTTCTTTCCAATACTGCACTGCTTTCCAGTTGGATAAAGATTGTTGTGTAGAAAGATGGATTTCTAGCTTCGGCGCAGCGCTACGACATGTTTCGATAATAAGTGGGTCTGCTACAATAATGCCAGTAACGCCTGCTGATTCAATATCCTTTAAATATTGCTCTAAACCATCCATATTTTCATTATGAGCGAAAATATTCGTTGTCACGTAAATTTTTGCTCCATACTTATTTGCAAACTCTACACCTTCACGCATATCTTCGATAGAAAAATTATCTGCGTTTGAGCGAAGACCGAATTCTCGACCTCCGATAAATACTGCGTCCGCACCATAATGGACAGCTACTTTTAGTTTTTCTAAGCTACCTGCAGGGGCAAGTAGTTCAGGTTTTTTTGTAATGACGCGTTTACCGTTTATCATTTCACGGATTTTGTCATTTTGTTCTAATGCCAATGCCATGTTCTTGCCACCTCCTAGTAAACTGTTTCCTTGAAGATAAAGCCCGTATCGAGTGGTCGAATAGCAGGTTGAATTTCTTCAATTTTAGCCAGTAAATCATCTTTAATATCGTCATATGCATCTTCAGATTCGTCAAAATATGTGTCAATTGCTCGACGATATGCTTCCGTAACTGTCACTACATATTCCGGCGTTTGTAAAACACCTTCAATTTTTAGAGCATCGATGTCTGCTTCAAATAACTCGCCAAGCTCATCAATAATGCACATATCATTTGGACTGAAAATATGTGTCCCATTTGCATCCTCATAAATTGGATATTTGTTGTTACGCTCATCATCATGAAGGAACATACTACGGTTTTCTTGACGATTTTCAATTGTCATTACTTTATCTTGATATAAGAAATAATGACCTAGTAATGGACGCTTCGATTGGAACATACAAGTCATGCCGTGAACTTGTACTTCCACTTCTACTTCTGCTTTTTCTTTAATTTCTATAACTTCATCTAATGAAAGCTCACGCGCTAGCACAGCACGTGTTGCACCACGTTTACCCCAATAATTCGCAGTAAACCAGTTGGTAGCCGTCGTTTCCGGATTCCAGTGCAACGGAATGGTTACACCTTGCTCGCGACGCACTATAATAACCGCAGGGTCGCCGTAAATTAAACGATCTACACCTATGCGTTGCATTTCTTTTAAGTAGTCACCTAATGCATCTAGTTTTTCGTTATGGAAAAGCGCATTCACTGCAACATACACCTTTTTGCCTGCTGCGTGTATTAGCTTCGTTGCTTCTTCTACTTCGCTCACTGAAAATTCACCTGCAAGACGAAGACCAAATTGTTGTTCCCCAATGACAAAAGCATCAGCTCCAGCTGTTAACAGTGCTTTTACATGGTCCACTGATTGCGGTGTAACAAGCAATTCAGGTTTTTTCATAGTCGTCACCTCTTCAAACATAATAATAAGCCATCCCCGACTGGTAAAAATGCACTTGTATAGTCAGGATGGTGCATAATCCAATCGGTAAAGTTTTTTAAATTCCGAATCATTGTGCGCTTGCGACGTGGTACGTCTTTTAAGTCCAAATCGGACAAGCCATGCATATACATATTATCGATATACAAGACGCCTCCCGAGTTGACAAGAGGGGCATATTTTTCGAAAAATCGTTGGTATTGTCCTTTTGCTGCATCAATAAAAACCGCATCAAAAGTTGTGTGAATTGCCTTATCGTCTACCTCTAAAGCATCTCCTTCAATAACGGTAACACGATTGGACACAGTCGATCTTGCAATATAAGCTTTTGCACGAGCGACACGTTCTTCATCACGTTCGATCGTGACAATCTGCACATTTGGCAAAGCTTCTGCCATCCGTATTGCTGAGTAACCAATTGCCGTGCCAATTTCTAAAATTTTTGACGGATTTTGAATACGTAGCAACTGATTCAGTGCGTCTATTCCTGCTAACTGCATAATCGGTACATGATTTTCTTCCGCATATGCTTCCATTTCTAAAAGCAAGTCATTACGTGGTTGAATAAATGATTGTATATATGCATCCGATAATTCCATTGTAAAATTCACCCTCATTTAAAAGGAAACGAGCACTCCCGTTATCCAAACTTCATCATCACTTTGCTACAAAAAGAAAAAGACCAAACGTGATGTCTTGGTACTTTGCCATACAAAAATGAGCAATTGTTAGTCGATATGCACGAAACAATTGCCACCACGTATAATTGATTAAAAATCACAATTTATAATAGCACGAAAATAGAAGGAAAGCTATTTTTCTTTCCTTCTATCTATTTTCATGTGCTATCGTTTTTTCTATTTGCCAGCATCTACTCTGCTTGACGTAAATATTTTTCTACCTTTTGTAAATGCTCATCATATGTTTTTGAGAAGTGGTTGACACCCTCTTTATCCGCAAGGAAATAGAAATAGTCTGTTTTGCTTGGATTTAATGCAGCTTCAATCGAAGTTTTTCCAGCACCAGCAATTGGCCCTGGCGGTAATCCTTTATTTTTGTAAGTATTATAAGCATTTTCCACTTCTAAATCTTCATACAATACGCGATCTTTATGTGAACCAAGGGCATATAAAACAGTTGGGTCTGTTTGTAGTGGCATGCCTTTCTCTATACGATTATAAAATACACTTGCAATCGTTTCACGATCTGTTTGTGCTGTTGCCTCTTCCTCTAATAACGATGCAAACGTCAAAAGTTGATGGACTGACATTTGTTTTTCAACTAGCACTTCACTATAATTTTTCACTACATTATTCATCGCTGCAATCATTTCTTCGACAATTGACTCTAATGAAGGTTTTTCTTCAAAATACGAATATGTTGCAGGGAATAAATACCCTTCTAAATCATAGCGAATATTATCAGCTAAAACCGCATCTGTAATAAGTTCTGGATAGTTAGCCATCATTTTTTGAACAAATGCTTCACTTGTTACTAAATCCATAAACTCTTTTTGAGTATAAGGTGTTTTCTTTTCTACGATTTTACCAATCTGATCAAGTGTTAGACCTTCTGGAATCGTCATCGTAAAGATTGGCTCACGATACACCTTGCCTGTTTTTAAACTCTCAATCAGCTCGTCCAATGTCATCGCTTGGGTTAAATCATAATTTCCTGCTTGGAATTGAGATTCATTTTTAAACTTGGCATAATATTTAAAGACTTTCGCATCTTTAATAATGCCCTTTTTCTCTAACAAAGCCGAAATCGAACTTAAACTGGAGCCAATTGGTACTTCAACAGCAATGGTTTTAGTCGCATCCGGATTCACCGGTTTAAGCGCACTTTTTACGTAGTTGTACCCAATTAAACCGATAATGCCAAATAATAATAAAAACGTAATGGCTATAATAGCTACGATTTTTCTCACGATTTTTACCTCAGATTTTTTTTCTTCCATTTTTGAAAACATTTCTTGTTTTTTAGAACCGTTATCCACGGGTTTCCCCCCTATCACTATCCAATATCATACTAGAAATCAACTTTTTCGACAAACAGAAATGACAATTCAGGAGAAATTGCACACATAAAAAAATCTGCTAACACATTCTTTAGCAGATTTGTACCTTTATAATTGCAATGCTCCTTGCTTTCTCTCTTCCCCTAACAAACTTTGCGCTAATTGAGAAATAACTACATCATCAGCTGGTGGATTGAAGCGGCTACACTGAACATCTCGAAAAAGTCGTTGCAATTTATTAGACTTCGACAAACTTCGGCCCCCAACAACTTGCATCGCTTTCGTCACAATTTCTATGGCATGTTGACAAATAACATATTTCGCAATACTAACATCCTGTGCTAAATCCTGTTTATCTGTCGGGTGCTGTTCTGCTTGTGCGGCAATACTGTACAGCGTACGACGTGCTATTTGATACAACACCTCTATTTCTCCAATCTTTTGTTGCACATGGCTAGCGTGGGCAATAGTATTTTCCAAGCTATAAGAATACGTATTTTTCGCAAACTCGACTACATAATCCCTCGCCGCACCTGCAATTCCTAAATAGACTGCGGGAATTTCTAATGAATAGATACGTCCATCTGCTAAAAATCGATTTATTTCATTCGGACGATGACGATATAATAATGCTTCATCTGGCACAAAAGTATCGTGGAAAATGATATCATGACTACCTGTTGCTCGCATGCCCATTGCATCCCACGTATTCACCACTTCAACCTGCTCATTTTTTGTCATAAGAAACTCGGCAGTTACATTTTCATCTTCTAAATATGCAATAATTGTGAATTGCTTTAAAATGGGTGCTAGTGAAGCAAAGGCTTTCTCGCCGGTAATGATAAAACCACCTGGAACTTTTTTGGCAGTCGTGCCAGGCAAACTTCCCCGTGAAATATTGCCCTTTCCTCGTTCACTATTAATAATATTTAACAGGGAACCTTCCTCCACAGCTTTACGACTTAGTTCTGCAAAAATATGCTGTGGCCACAGCTTCGCCTCTCTTACATTTAAAAACGTTAATAAGTGCCAGCCAACCGCTAAAGCAGTTGACCCATCTCCTTTAGCAAGCTGCTCTTGCACTAATAGCATTTCATAGAGGGAGATTTCCTCGCCACCGTATTTTTTCGGCACAGTTAATCGAAAATAACCTGCCTCCTCCAACAGTTTAAAATGGTCAAAAGGAAACGCACCACTTTCATCATAAATAGCAGCCGTTTCTTCAATTTGCTCAGCAAGTTTACGGGCATATTGAACGAGCTGTTGCTCTCGCTCATTGCGAATAAAAACATCACGCATCAGTGGATCACCTTACTTTTCGTAAATCGGTTTTGAGGTTTCTTTAGCCCTAAATGCTCACGTAATGTTGTCCCCGTATAATCTTCACGATAGATGCCACGCTCTTGTAATATCGGCACAACTTTCTCTACAAAGTTTTCTAAATCACGTGGTAACAACGGAAATTGCAGCATAAATCCATCAGCTGCCCCTTCCTTCAACCATCGTTCCATTTCGTCAGCAATTTGCACCGCTGTTCCAACAAAGGCATCACGTCTAGCAGGTCCAAACAGGCGGGCATACAACTCACCGACCTTTAAATTTTCTTTTTTAATAATTTCTAAATGCTCGTCAAAATGGCTTTGAATACTATTGACCGTAGGAAACTCAACTTCAATAGCTGGCGTATCTAGTGAATACTTTGAAAAATCAACATTGCCCATATAACCTGAAACAAATTTCAAGCTCTCATATGGGTCTACCAGTGATTGCAATTCATTGTATTGACGAATAGCTTCTTCCTCAGTATCACCTACTATTGGCGAAATCCCTTGTAAAACAAGCAGCTCCTCCTCCGTTCGACCGAACGACGCTAGCTGTGCCTTTAAAGTGCGATAATGTGCTTTGGCTTTTTCGATATCATCCCAATGGACAAAAACCACTTCTGCTGTTCGTGCAGCTAATTGTTGCCCTGGCTTAGACGCTCCTGCCTGAACAATAACGGGTTGCCCTTGTATAGAACGCGCAATGTTTAGCGGACCTTTCACAGATAAATATTTTCCTTTAAATGCTGTTTCATGCACTTTCTCTTGTTCATAGAAAATATTATTTTCACGATCATAGACAAAGGCATCATCTTCCCATGAATCCCATAATGATTGCACGACATCAATAAATTCTTCCGCTCGTTCGTAGCGATGGTCATGCTCCCAGTGCTGATCACGACTAAAGTTCAAGGCTGTTTCACCAGTCGCATCTGCCGTTGTCACTAAATTCCATGCAACACGTCCATTACTGATATGATCAATGGACATTAATTGTCTTGCTAATATATACGGCTCACTGTAAGTAGTCGAAGCTGTTGCACCAAGCCCTATTTTAGATGTCGCTGCAGCTAGCGCTGTAATTTGAATCAGTGGGTCAAAACGGTTTAAAATATGTGGATGGGATTCGTGATTAATGGCCAAGCTATCCGCCACAAAGGCAATGTCGAATTTACCTTTTTCGGCAAGTTGTGCTACTTTTTGTAATGCTTTTATATCAATGCTTGCATCGACCTGCGCTAAAGGATGCTTCCATGCCGCAACATGCATGCCCGCCCCGATTAAATATAAAGCTAACTTTAATTGTTTGTTCTCCGCCATATTTCATCATCTCTCCTTTTAATATGAATAAAACGTCTTCCATGTTGCTAGTTCATCCAAGGACATATTGACAGGAATATAGTTCCCCTTTGAAATGTTAGAGACAAAATCTGCTGTTTCTTTACGCTGATATATCTCCACAATTTTTTTCAACTTTGCATTGTCCTTGTCTTCTGGCTTTGCCACAATGACATTAATAAAAGGCTTTGCTGTTTCATTTTCATGAATAATCGCATCCTTTAAAAGTAAGCCTGCTTCAACAGCTACCCCATTATTAATAATCGCAAAATCAGTATCCTCCATAACACGAGGCGTCGTCGCTCCATCCACTGGCACAATCGTTAAATTTTTAGGATTGTCTTGTATACGATCTTCGCCACCATTTCCATCAAAATTATCGGTAACGGTTAACAGATCATATTCTTGCAGCAGTAACAATGCTCGCCCCCAATTGGAAGGATCATTTGGCACTGCAATTTTGGCCCCATCTTTTATATCTTCTATGCGTTTGTATTGGTTCGAATACAAGCCGATTGGCGCCATAATCGTTGTGCCGATTGCTTGTAAATCTGTGCCGTTATTCTCATTAAATAAATTTAAATATGCGACATGTTGGAAAGCATTTATATCGACTTCCCCCTCTGCTAATGCTTGATTGGGATCGTACTGTGCCGAAAATGTCACTAATTCTAAATGTATATTTTCCTTTGCTGCTTGTTCTTTTATATATTCCCACGTTTTGATTTCTGAGCTACGAATGCCAACCTTTACAACATCACTATCCTCAGCTTTTGTACATGCTACAAGTAAAAATAATAATGACAAGAGTCCGATAATATTCTGTATTTTCTTCATTGCTAGCTCTCCTTTTAAGCTACTCTTCGCAGCTTTCTTTCAATGGTATTGCCTATACTTTGAATAATTTGAACAAGAACGACTAATAGTACAACTGTCACGAGAATGGTTACATTATCAAAGCGTTGATAGCCATAAGTTATGGCAACATCCCCAAGACCTCCTCCACCAACTGCTCCTGCCATTGCTGTTGCCCCGATAAGACCAATCGTTGCTGTTGTGACGCTTAAAATTAAAGATGGGAAGGCTTCCGGAAGTAAAAACTTACGAATAATTTGAAATGGAGAAGCTCCCATTGCTTTAGCCGCTTCAATGATGCCTTCATCTACCTCAAGCAGAGAATTTTCAATTAATCTTGAAATATACGGTCCAATATGCAAGACAAGTGGTACGATGGCAGCAGTTGTGCCAATCGCTGTCCCAACAAGTAGACGTGTAAATGGAATGATAGCCACTAATAAAATAATGAAAGGAATAGATCGTAACGTATTGACAACTGGATTGACAATGGAGAAAATAATTTTATTTTCAAGTATGTGCCCTTTGCGCGTAACAACTAAAACGATACCTAATATAAACCCTAAAATAGCGCCAAAAACTAATGAAATACTAACCATGTACAGCGTATCCAACAGTGCGTCGATGATAATCTGTGTGCTCACCTTCATGTGCAACGACCTCCTCCATATGAATATTTTTACTTTGAATATATAAAAACGCCTTTTGAATCTCTGTTGCTGAACCAACTAGCTCTACTATTAAATGACCAAATGGAATGCCTTGTAGCTCCGTAATATTGCCAAATAGTACATTGACATCGACCGCGAATTTCTTGGCTACTTGTGATACAACAGGCTGACCGACATCCACCCCAATAAATTTCATATTGTAAATTCGCTTCGAACCATCGATGACATTCAATTGCTCATAAACAGATTGCGGTATTTCATTTCGAACAACTGATTGCACAAAGTTTTTCGTTGTGTCTTGCTTTGGTGCAGAAAAAATGTGTAGGACATTGTCTTCTTCTATTATTTGCCCGTTCTCCATTACCGCTACACGATTACATATATCTCGAATCACTTCCATTTCATGTGTAATCATCAAAATGGTAATGCCATATTCACTATTGACACGCTTGAGCAACGCTAAAATAGATTTTGTCGTTTGGGGGTCCAGAGCAGATGTCGCTTCATCGCATAATAAAATTGTCGGCTTTGTAATCAATGCTCTTGCAATCCCTACACGTTGCTTTTGACCACCTGATAATTCATCAATAAAGCGATGCGCTTTATCTTGCAAGCCGACAAATGTTAAGACCTCTTGCACTTGAGCTGCTATTTTCGATTTGTTAGCGCCACTTAACATTAAAGGCATTGCGACATTATCAAAAACCGTTTTAGAGTGGAGGAGATTAAAATGTTGGAAAATCATTCCAATATTTTTCTTTTCCTCTCGCAATTGTTTTTTGCTTAGTTTGGTTAAATTTTTACCGTTGACAAGCACTTCACCAGATGTCGGCTCTTCTAATAAATTCACTGTGCGAAGTAAAGTACTTTTCCCAGCGCCGCTAAAGCCAATTACGCCAAATATATCGCCTTTTTGAATAGTTAAATTAATGTGATTTAACGCCTTCACAGTCGCTTGCCCAACATGAAATTCCTTCGTCGTATTTATAAATTTAATCATTCATATTTCCCTCCTATACACTTGAAACCGTATAATCTGTTCAACATGCTAAAATACTGGAACGACAGCTCCTTTATATTGATCTTCAAAAAATTTCCGTGCCTTTTCACTTGTCAGCCATTTCACTACTTTTTGAATGGCAGCATCTTGCTGTTTTTCTTTCGTCGTTGCAATAATATTGACATAAGGTGACTCTGACCCTTCCATAATAAGTGCATCTTCAAGTGGATTATAACCTCCCTCTAATGCGTAATTCGTATTGATAGCAGACGCGTCTACATCATCTAACGAGCGGACTAATAACAATGGATCAACACCTATAAACTGAATGTTCTTTTCATTTTTGGTAATATCCTCAACTGTGAAATCATTGTCCTTTGTATCATCTAATTGGATAAGGTCATTATTTTCAAACAGTAGTAATGCGCGTGAAAAATTGACAATGTCATTTGGCACAGCTACTTTTGCATTTTGTGGTAAATCCTTTATATCGTGAATTGTTTTTGAATAGACTCCGAATGGCTCAATATGAATACCTTTGACACTTACTAAATCTAAATTACTTTCTTTATTCGTCTGTTCTAAAAAAGGAATGTGCTGAAAATAGTTAAAATCCAGTTCACCGTCCGCTGTTTGTTGATTAGTTTGAACAGCATCTTTTAGTATGGAAATATTTAATTTCACACCATCTTTTGCAAGATCCTCCGCTAAATACTCTAATACTTCCGCATGGGGTACACTTGCAGCCCCTACATTTAATGTTACGACGTCGTCTTGTTTTACCTGCTTCGAATCTGTACAACCAGCAACGACAATGATTAACGCGCTAGCAAACCATAACCATAATTTCTTCATATTATATCCTCCTATTTTTATTAATTTACTTGGTTTAATTGTAAATAAATATAGAAAATTTCTTGCACAGTTGAATAGTTCTCTTAAAAATAAACTATTTAAAATTTTCTATTTTTATTACAACAAATCTTATATGTTTACTTGTTATTGGTCAATGCAATTTTTTCTTGTTTTTTCCACACATCGAACTTTATGTAATTTTGGAGAGGAGATTTCCTAGCTTTTCTGTATGTTATACATGTTTTTCTCTCTAATCAACACAATATTCGTCCGACGATAGAATCCTTTTTAGCTTCAGATAGAAATTTTCTATTAGACATCGTTGCAAATGATTTGAATTGTTTGAGTGACTGGCACTCATATAAAAAAACCCCCGTAAAAGTTAGATTGATGTCTAACTTTTACGGGGCAGTTCAATAACTTTGAGTATGTTTTTTATAATTCATTTAAGATATCTTCTACGAATTCCCATTCTGCATCTGTTTCAATTGGTAGTAAATCCTCAATCGTTCCATCTGGTCCAGGTACATATTGAGCGGCGAAAATATCACGCTCCTCCATTGGCTCGTCTGAAACAGCAACATAAAGTACGTATGATTTACCAAATTGTTCAGAAGCAAATGTATGAATAACCTCGCACACCTGATCTGTGCCATCTTCATTGGTCACCGTTATAAGCTGTGGTTCCTCCTGAAATTCATCTAGTAGTGTTAATACAACTTCATTAATCATTTCCCATTCGGCTTCAGTTTCCACAGGTTGCAAATTCGTCATATCCCCGCTGTTATCATCATAATCGAATGTCATCGCTGAAATATCACCAGGAATTTCTTGCCCCTTTTCATCAATCAGTGAGAACAATACATATGATTTTTCCTCAGCATCAAATGTAAATACAACTCGGCATGTTTGCTCTTGACCATTTTCTCCGATAATAATAAATTCTTGTGTTTCCTCGTTCATTTAACTTCCTCCTTACAAATGAGCTGATTTTTTGTTTTTGCCCATCTACGTCCAAGTTGATTGGCGTAAAAAAAGAACAAGGACCGCTTTTGCCATCCTTGTTCTTTACACTTTAAATGGAAAACAATTATTCTTCGTCTTCGTCCTCTAAAGCATTTAAAACGTCTTCTACCATGTCCCACTCTGCTTCTGTTTCAATCGGTGTTAATTCGCCATCTTCACCGTTTTCAGAAGGTACAAATGATGATACGAAGATTTCTACAGAGCCGTCTTCATCTTCTTCTGCTCCTACCATAGAGTAAAATACGTAAGATTTACCGAATTCAGGAGACTCGTGTACGTGAATCACTTCGCAAAGTTGCTCGTTTCCGTTTTCGTCAATCACTGTAATGTGTTGTACGTGTAATTCTTCTTCATGGTTATGCTCGTGCGCCATGTTTGCCACCTCATTAATTAGTTTTTGCTATCTAAATAGCCTTGTAAAATCATCACAGCAGCCATTTTATCAATGACCTGCTTGCGTTTTTTGCGACTTACGTCCGCTTCGATTAGCATGCGCTCGGCAGCCATCGTCGTTAAACGCTCATCCCAAAGTTTAACCGGCAGTGAAAATGTCTCTTCTAATAACTTTTTATAGTTTTCAGAAGCTTCACCACGTGGTCCTACCGTATTATTCATGTTTTTCGGGAATCCTACAACAAATTCAGTTATAGTATATTCCTTCACTAGCTCAGCAATACGGTCGATGCCGAATTCGCCATTTGCTTCATCAATTTTTACGGTTTCAATACCTTGAGCCGTCCAGCCAAGTGCATCACTTATGGCAACACCGACTGTTTTCGACCCAACGTCTAATCCCATAATTCTCATTTCTAGCCCTCGTTATTCTTTTTAATATAAAATTTAACAAGCTCTTCTAGAATTTCGTCACGCTCTAGCTTGCGAATTAAATTACGAGCATCCTGATGGCGAGGAATATACGCCGGATCACCAGAAAGTAAGTAACCGACAATCTGATTGATAGGATTATATCCCTTTTCCTCTAATGAAGAATGTACTTTCAACATTACCTGCTTGACTTCCTGTTCCATTGATTCTTCTGGAAAATTAAATTTCATCGTTTGATCAAATGAACTCATGACCAGCACCTCGCTTTCAGAAATAAGGAGATGTGCAAAGAATAGCTCATCTCCGATTTCTCTTTATTATAACCGATTTGACGTATTAATTAAATGGATTTAACGTAATCATACACAGAAAGTAGCGCTTCATCAAGTTTTGAAGCATCTTTAGCACCTGCCATCGCCATATCTGGACGACCGCCGCCTTTACCGCCACAAGCTTCTGCCACCATTTTCACAATATTTCCTGCATGGTAATTGCCACCAACTAAATCTTTTGTTACACCTGCACATAACATCACTTTATCGCCATCAACAGCACCTAAGACCACAACAGCTTTTGTCATTTTACCTTTTAGGTCATCCATCATTTGACGCAGTTGGTTATTGTCTTTCGCTTCAACTTTCGTTGAAAGTACTGTCACATCACCAAATGTTTGGGCTGCATCTACAATAGCACCTGCTTGTGCATTGGCAATTTTTTGTGATAATCCTTCATTTTCACGTTGTAATTCTTTGTAGTCTGCTTGTAGCGCATGGACTTTTGTCACAATATCTTTCGGATTTGCTTTTAATAATGCTGCTGCATCATTTAATAGCGCCTCTTCTTCTTTGACCGCCTCATATGCCACTTTTCCAGTCACAGCCTCGATACGACGCGTTCCTGCGCCAATACCACCTTCTGATACAATTTTAAAGAAGCCAATTTCAGAAGAACGTTTTACATGGATACCACCACAAAGTTCGATTGAATAATCGCCAATGGAAACGACGCGCACGATATCACCGTATTTTTCGCCGAATAATGCCATTGCTCCCATTGCTCTCGCTTCATCAATCGCCTTTTCTTCAATCACGACTTCAATATCTTCCCACACTTTTTCATTTACAATACGTTCAATTTGTTGTAACTCTTCTTTAGTTACTTGACCGAAGTGAGAGAAGTCAAAGCGTAATCGATCAGGGCCAACATAAGAACCCGCTTGGTTAACATGGTCACCTAATACGTCTTTTAACGCACGTTGCATAATGTGCGTTGCTGTATGGTTTTTAATGATGAGATTACGTTCACTGCGATTAACTACCGCTTTTACTGCATCTTCAACATGCATTTCACCTGATTCAACAAGAACTGTGTGTAATGGTTGTCCATTTGGAGCTTTTTGAACATCCTTAACGATTGCTGTAAAGCCGTCATTGGAAATTACACCGCTATCAGCAATTTGTCCACCCATTTCAGCGTAGAACGGTGTTTTTGCTAAGACTACTAATGCTTCTTGACCTTCTGAAGCGACCTTCGTCACTTGTCCATTGACAATCATTGCTGCAACTTCTGTTTCTACTGATAATGTATCATAGCCAACGAATTCACTTGCAACGGTTAAGTTTGCTAGCACTTCATTTTGTACTTGCATTGAATCTACATCTTGTCGAGCTGCACGCGCACGTTCACGTTGTTCATTCATTGCCACTTCGAATCCTTCATGATCCACTTTCATGCCTACTTCTTCCGCATATTCTTCTGTTAACTCAATTGGGAAGCCGTATGTGTCGTAAAGACGGAATGCATCTGCTCCAGGAATATAATCATGACCCGCTGCTTTTTGTGCTTCTACAACCTCGTTAAAGATAGTAAGACCGCCATCTAATGTTTCATGGAAACGAATTTCCTCGTTTTTAATCACACGTTGGATAAATTCGCATTTCTTCGTAACTTCTGGGTAGAAATCCACCATAATTTCTCCAACTGTTGGTACTAATTCAAACATAAATGGTTTTTCGATACCAATTTGTTTAGCGTAACGTACTGCACGACGTAGTAAACGACGCAATACATAACCACGACCTTCATTTGAAGGCAGTGCGCCATCACCGATAGCAAATGCCACAGTACGAATATGGTCAGCAATAACTTTGAATGGTGTATTAATATCTTCTTCTGAACCGAAGATTTCACTTAACGCTACTTCACCAGGACGCTTGTATTTTCGATTGGCAAATTGTTCGATTTTTTCAATGATTGGCATAAATAAATCCGTATCAAAGTTAGTTGGAACATTTTGTACAACAGATACAATACGTTCTAGTCCCATCCCCGTATCAATATTTTGCTTTGGTAATGGTGTATAAGTACCATCTGGATTGTGGTTAAATTGAGAGAACACTAAGTTCCAAACTTCTAAATAGCGTTCGTTTTCTCCACCAGGATACATTTCTGGATCATTTTCATCTGCCCCATATTCTTCTCCACGATCGTAGAAAATTTCAGAGTTTGGACCAGATGGGCCTTCTCCGATATCCCAGAAGTTCCCTTCTAATCGAATTAAACGTTCTTCTGGAATGCCAATTTCGTTATGCCATACGTCATATGCTTCTTGGTCTTCTGGATGTATTGTAATGGATAAAAGTTCAGGATCAAAGCCCATCCACTTTTTATCTGTTAAAAACTCCCACGCGTAATGAATCGCCTCTTTTTTGAAGTAGTCACCGATAGAAAAGTTACCTAACATTTCAAAGAATGTATGGTGACGTGCTGTCTTCCCTACATTTTCAATATCGTTTGTACGAATCGATTTTTGTGCATTTGTAATACGCGGATTATCTGGAATAATACGACCATCAAAATAAGGTTTTAATGTTGCTACACCTGAGTTAATCCAAAGTAATGAAGGGTCATTAATTGGCACAAGAGGTGCTGATGGTTCATGGTGATGTCCTTTTTCTTTAAAGAATTCTAAATACATACGGCGAATTTCTACTGCTTTCATGTGAAAAGTTCCTCCTCTAATAGTGTAAAATTACGATATGAAGCCGCTTATACGCATAAAAAAGCCCTCATCCCAAAAAAGGGACGAGGACTTTGTATATTGTCTCGCGGTACCACCCTAGTTGTAAGTATTGTGTATACTTACCTCTTTAGCACTTGTAACGTAAGTGAACGGCAGGGATTAGCTGCACTCTGGAGTAGCTTTCGGCACTTGTTAACGTGAGGATTTTTTCAGCCTAGAAATCCCTTTCTTCTACACGCACAAATACGTACTTGTTCCATCATCGTTTTTTCTATTTTCTAACGCACATTATAAAAAAATTATGGTCTTCTGTCAATCATTGCATTTCTATATTGAAATGCAATGATTACAATCCGCTAAAAAATGGATATCATACCTAATAATCAAAGTCAAACATGTCTATTCGCACTTAATCTTTATTTTTCAAGAAATTTTCTACTCTTTGTATAAATGGCTCCCGATTATACGATTGGTACAGTAAGCTCGATAAACGTACTGGGTCTCCAAAGAAATATCGCTCATATAGCGTTTGTCTCGTGCCAAAGCTACTCATCGTTAAATCCCAAGCTAAACGGAATTTTTTGACACGTTCCTCTCCACCATCTCGAAAGGACTGTAAATAATGCTCCAAATCCCCATCATCTGCGCCAAATGCTTTTTCACTCGGAATAGACATTAAGCCACTTGCACCTAATAATTGAATGATTTCTGTAAAGGTTGGATAGACCTTAGGAAAAATTTGAATGGCTACTTGTAATGTTGGATGATGAGGTCTTATATAACCAAAGTCATCTCTTTTAGCTTCTATTTCGGATTTGAGCAATAAAGCTTTCATCGTTTCTAATGTTACAATGATTTCCACTACTTTTTGCTGTACATGTTGATATTCGCCAATATTGATTGTATTAACAATTGATTGGACAACACCTAAAACAAATTCCGTTTTAGCAATTTGTCGGGACAATACTTGATGTAACGTATACGCTTGGAAGCCGCTCACATTCATGAAGTTATTGGCAACCTCATTATTTTCATAATAAAAAACGCGCTCCCACGGTACAACGACATCATCAAAGACAACAATCGCATCCATTTCCTCAAAGCGCGCGCTTAAAGGATGATCAAACGTTGATTCCCCTCCGACAAATGACTGTCTACATAAAAATTTCAATCCTTTCGTATCACTTGGTATGGAAAAACCAAACCCTTTTTCCTTATCGAAGCCATTTGTTGATAAAACAAGCAGTTCGTCTGTAATGCCACCTTGTGTGGCAAGTAATCTTGCTCCTTTAATCACCAGTCCTTGACTCGTTTTCCCTACAATTTTAGCGGCAATGATGACCTCTTCATCTTCGTAATGATATCTTTGACGGTTTACTTGCGGCTCAATAAACGTATGTGTCATCGTCAAATCATTCTCACGTGCATACTCATAGAAATTTAGTAAATGATCTGGAAAACAATTTGGCTTATCTTTTAAAAATTCAGCGGCAGACGCTAATGCCATTAAAGTAGTGTTCATATAATCAGGACTTCTTCCCATTAAGCCATGATTAGATAAAGCCCACTCCCGCGCAGCTTGACGTCTTGTTACTAAATCTTCAACCTTTGTCACTTGTAGAAAAGACATACCTACCCGCTCATTACTCTTTGGTGATACATAGGTCAAGCTATCATGTAACGCCTCATCATGCTGCAAATCAAAAAGCTTTGCTTGACTTTGCATTACGCCTTTAAATGCTGGATGTTCTGAAACCTTTCCCGTAACGACTTCGCCATCTATTGAGATATACGTTTGCAATGCATCAATGCGCTTAATATACTGCTGGCCTGTTATTGCTGGCATACATTCACCCCTAAAAAAGTTACCTATGTTTTAATTCCATGTAGTATATGAACTTTTACGTTTTTTCGTTCCATAACTACTTATCTGTACTATATCAAATACTATTTTATAGATAACTGTACTAGTTTAATAATACACAGAAAAATTGACGATAAAGCTTGAATTATCAGTGATTTTAGATAAAAACGGTTTCAAAAAGCGCTTTTCAAACAAGTTCATTTTTGTGTCACATTCATCAAAATACCTCATTTCATTAGTACAACTTTCTAGATTTCTTTTGACTAACTGGAGTAAGATATAGTCATCAAGAAAAGAAAAACATCATTTGTCCAAAAGGAGAAAATAAAAATGAATACACAAATTATTTCCTATGTAGCTCAAATGGAAGCAGCTTTAATGAACCAAATGGAAGACCATAATGAAGAAAATTTATTGTTCTCTATTGCTTCCGGTATGATTGCAAAAGAACAAGATCAATATGAAAATGTTTGCCAAGCATATGAAGTGGTAAAACATCACTTAATCGGCTTACATTAATCTCACCATTTAAATAAAATCTACTACAAAACAAACCCGCATCTTTCCTGAAGATGCGGGTTTGTTTTATACATATGGCTTTTCGTCTGAAAGCTGTTAGTCAGTCCATTTTTTTATTGAGCAAAAGGTGACACCATTTTTTTGAACTGCGCTAAGCTCGTTTGTTGATCGCTGTAGAGACGTTTAATTTGGTAGATATCATCATGTGGATTGTTGTAGCCGGGCTTTGTTGAAAAAGCCATTGTAAACCCAGCTTCTTTCACTGCATAAATTATATTGGCATTATATTGACCAAATGGATAAGCAAATGCTGTTGCATTCGGTATGAATGTTAAACTGCGCTTTAAATCTTCTACGACCTCATGGTAAGGTATCAACAACATTTTCCCTTTATTGCCAATCATATCGTGTAAATTGTATGTGTGTGATTCATACATGAAGACATCTTTCATATAATCCATATCCTGTTTTGACAGTGCTTGTAAATCATTATAATTAAACAGCTGTTCTGCTGGTGAATATTCATTGCGATACGTAATTAAAAATTGTGTTGCTTGAAATCCATAATTTTTTAATATTGGATAGGCATATTCTCTTGTAGATAATAAGCCATCATCAAATGTCAAAACGATAGAATAAGCAGGCAATGTAATTTCATTGCGCATAAAGCGCAATAAATCTGCCGTACTAACCGTTTCATATTTTTTATCTTTCAAATACTTCATTTCATTAGCAAATTGGGTATCTGTCATCGTTGTACTTACATTTTTAAAGCGTCCTAATTCATTCTCCTTTAAGAAATGATGGTACATCATAACAGGAACGCCACGATCTAATGCTACCTTAGAACTGTGAATATAACCTTCACGGCCACCTATCGTCGTAACATACCAATTTTGTTCTTTTCGTAAAATTGGGTAACGTCGATTTACATCCAATTTTGCAAAGGGTTGTAATTTGTTCGCAGTTCGATCATAAATTTCATTATTCCCTGATACTGGGATGAAATATTGATTTTTTACTGCATTATCATTCCCACTATTTTTAAAAGATGGCGTATTGACAAATTTTATTTTTGATTTTTCCACATAAAGGAATGTATTGCCCCACCGTACTTGAACATACATTTCATCTATAACATTGGCAATTTCCAACTGTTGCCCTTTTAACAGTGTCGCAATCGACATAGGTTGTTCTCGACGAAGGTCATAGAGAACAGCATTTTCCAACGCTTCAAGATAACCATTTGGTTTACTTGGCGGGGTTGTAGGTGGTGATGGTGGTGTCGGCGTAGGTTTTTCAACCGGCTTTGTTGATGGATTAGTGTTGTCCTGACCCTTTTCTTCATTAACAAAATTACTATGTACAAAACCAAGTCGTCCGTTCACAGCAATTCCGTACCAACTGCCCATTTTACTATATATAGGAAAACGAACACCTTCCGATATTGTTGCAAACTGCACTAATTTGTTACCTGTATTATCATAAACAGGCGTTGCCTTCGTTGCTACAATGTAATCTTTTACTTTGACAATAGAAGGTACAGTATTTTGATATGTCTTGGATGGAACAACAGTTGTGTATCGTTTATCAACATAACCGTAGTTACCTCCCCAACGAATTTGCCACCAGTTAGGTCCATAATCTTTTGTCACTTCAAAAGTTTGTCCTGCTGATAATGTTCCTACCTGTTCAAGTGAGCCTGAACGATTATCAAAGACAGTTGCTTCCTCATTCACTTGAATAACTAAATTACTGGCATGTACCTTGTGCACGAATGGTAATAGCAGCATGAATAGGAGCATATATACAATGCGTTTCAATTTCTTCACCTCATAAAACTAATTTTTCTTATGATTCATCCATAAAATCATATGGAGATATGCCATCCATTCCAATCATTGGGTGGATGGATGGTAAGGTTTCGACCGTTAGCTGTAGAACAGTCGTAGCATCCTCTTGTTGAGTGTTCTCTTCTATTTGTTGCGCTAGCGTCTCCTCCACTAGTATAACCTCATTAGACGCTTCCATTGGGTTCAGTCGTGCGCGCAGAGACGTGAAGCGTTGCAAATCGTCTGTTCGTTGTAAACCGCTAGCTAGCACATCTGGCTCACCACATAAAATTAAGAAATTTTTCGCACGTGTAATACCAGTATATAATAAATTACGACGTAGCATTTTCGAGTAGCCACGCACTACAGGCATAATCACCGTTTGAAATTCTGAGCCTTGTGATTTATGAATGGAGCAACAATAGGCCAATGTTAATTGATTAAGATCACTGCGCTGATATGTTACTTCAATCCCATCAAAAGACACGACAAGTAAATCCTGCTTCTCCACCGTTTCCTTTGCTTTGATAATGCTAATGACTTCACCCATATCCCCGTTGAAAACATTGCTTTCTGGCTGGTTTACAAGCTGTAATACTTTATCCTTTATGCGATACGTTACATCACCAAAGACAAGTTCCTTTCTTGTACCAGTATCATTCGGATTGACAAGCGCTTGAATCAATTTATTTAAGTTATCGATTCCAGCTGGTCCTTTATACATCGGTGCTAAAACTTGGATATTTCGGATTTCTTGCCCTTTTGCTACTGCACTTTTCACAACTTGTGTTACAACATTCGCCACTTGCTCTGAAGAAGCTTTAATAAAGGAACGATCAGATGTTTTCATCGTTAGATCATTCGGAATTGTACCACGTTTAATCTGATGGGCGAGTTCAATAATGGTTGAACCTTCCGCCTGACGATAAACATCTGTCAGTTCAACAGTCGGTATTTGTTGCGAAGCAAGTAAATCTTTGAGCACTTGTCCTGGACCTACTGGCGGTAGCTGATCTTGATCGCCAACAAAAACAACTTGCACATCCTCATGTAATGATTTTAATAATTGATGGGCAAGCCATGTATCTACCATGGACATTTCATCGACAATGATTAGTTTTCCAGTAACCTCTCGCTCCGTTTCTTCCTCTTTCTCCTGACCTGTAAAACCTAATAAGCGGTGGATGGTCATCGCAGGTAGTTCCGTAGACTCCGCTAGACGTTTAGCTGCACGACCTGTTGGTGCACATAAAATAATAGGGAACGGCTCTTCTTTTTGCGCATATTCCTTTGGATTTAGTGAAAGCCCGTGAAGTTTCGCGTATACTTCAACAATGCCCCTAACAACCGTCGTTTTTCCTGTACCAGGACCACCTGTTAAAATCATGACAGCTGAATTAAGTGCTTGTTCAATTGCAAAAGCTTGTGTTTCTGCATATGTGACACTTAACAATGCTTCTGTTTCGCCGATTGCCTTGCGAATTTCATCTTTACTAAAATGCTTCGCTTGACTATTGCGTTCCGTTAGCGCAATTATTTTTGAGGCAATACCAATCTCCGAAAAATATAGAGATGGCAAATATAGTCTCGTTTCTTCACCATAGATTTTATTTTCCTCACGCAATTCGATACATGCCTTGGAAATTGCTTCGTATGGTATTTCTTGGCGTTGACTTTGCTCCAGCATATCTTTCACTTGTGGTAATACATGTTCCGCATCTAAAAATACATGACCATCCGATAACGCTGCTGTATTTAGAATATGTAAAATAGCCGCCTTAATACGGTCAGGATGATTGCCTGTAATACCTAATTTTGCACCAAGCTCATCTGCCCGAAAGAAACCGACACCGTCCACATCTTCAATGAGTCGATAAGGGTTTTCAGTTAAAAAATCAATCGTCTCTGTACGATATGTTTGATATATTTTCATACCGAGCTGCGGGCCAAATCCCCATTCATTTAACTGAATCATCACCCGTTCCAATCCAAGATTTTGCTCAATGGTACGATGAATAACTTCCTTTTTTTCAGCAGATAGTCGTGGTACACCATCAAGGACATTCGGGTCTTCTAAAATAAGACGGATTGTATTGGGTCCAAGTTTCTCTACAATTGTTTCAGCCGTTTTTTTTCCAATACCAACAAATAAATCACTCGATAAGTAATGAACGATACCTTGCTCAGTTGCGGGCACTTCTTTTGTAAAGGTTTCAACTTGAAATTGTACACCATATTTTGGATGCTGTCTCATCGTTCCAGTAAAACGATATTGTTCGTCCATTTGCAATTGTGGGAAATAACCAACGACAATAATTTCCTTATCATCATATTGCAAATTTGTTTCTTGAATTTTCACGCGCACGATAGAATACATATTTTGAACATTATGGAAAATAGAGACAATCGGACGTCCGAGAATAAATAGCTTATTCAGTTCAAATAAATCTAGATTTTCTGTCATTATCGATTCGTCTCCTTGCTTGTATATTTCAATCCTATTATTTTACCACAGCGCATCAAGAAAAATCGTTTTATCTAGAAAATCCTCAAATTTTTTAACATTATTTTGACAAATGATGAATTACGGCTATTTTAACACTAAGCATGCTATGATATACAGTAAGAATTTGTTGTTTGGAAGGATTGTGAAGCTAGTGGAATTTAGACCTTGCATCGATTTACACGATGGCAAAGTAAAACAAATTGTTGGCAGCACGCTAGGATATGCAGATCAAGAAGTTATCGAAAACTTCATTTCAGAATATGAGCCTAGTTATTATGCCATCATGTTTGCAAGAGATCAATTAGTAGGCGGGCATGTTATTATGCTTGGTAGTGGCAATGAACAAGCCGCACTAGCAGCCTTAACAGCTTACCCAGGAGGTTTACAAGTCGGAGGTGGCATTACGACTGAAAACGCTAAAAAGTACATAGATGCAGGTGCTTCGCATGTTATCGTGACATCTTTTATCTTTCATGATGGCCAACTCGATGTCAATCGCTTAGAGCAACTCGTTAAGCTAATCGGTAAAAAACATCTTGTAATCGATTTAAGTTGCCGTATGCGTGATGGAAAGTGGTTTGTAGTCACAGATAAATGGACAAAATTTAGTGATTTTGAAGTCAACCCACAAAACATTTCCTACATTGAAGAATTTTGTGATGAACTATTGATTCATGCAGTGGATGTTGAAGGAAAAAAAGGTGGGATGCAGGAAAGCTTAGTGCGAGATTTAGCAGCTTGGACATCTATTCCAACAACCTATGCAGGTGGCGTTCGTTCTTTAGAGGACTTAGAAAAATTCAAAGCCATTTCAAATGGAAAGCTACATGTCACGATCGGTAGCTCACTTTCTATTTTCGGTGGAGATTTACCTTATACGGAAGTTGTGAACTATTGTAAAAAAGGCGGGATACTGTGAAACTTATTTATAAAGATTTTGTTTTTCCATTTAAAGAAACCAATTTAGAACGGATTATTGATGGAAAATATTTCAAAGTTAACACGTTAGATGATTCCTTATCATTACAGATTCAACTTGATAATGAACAAATGCTACTTGAGTTTTCAAAATCCTTAAAAGCAACTTGTAGTTTCCTACGCGATCAAGAAAATGAGCCATATATTGGCACTTATATCGACTTGCAAATTTTTGTTGAAGAATTCAATAAACGTTACAATTTAAATGCAAAAATTATTGTATAATAGCCCAAACTATAGACAACATACTGGAGCGTTAGTATGTTGTCTTTTTTTGAAGTCATGCACCTTTGAGTAAAAACAAGGCATATTAATAAAAATCGCATCTTTAGTAGCGTGTCAATTTCTAATTTCCCCTCCTTTTTGTTAAGCTTAGAAAGAGAAATACATATGTTGGTAGCCAATTAACTGATTAAAGTCCAAGCATCTCGCACTAAAGATACTCATTTTGTTTCAGAAGAAAGGATTTTTTAAGATGACACATGAACTTGAAGCCACAACTATTAAAACACTCCAAACAGAACTTACTCGCTTCTTTTTAGCATATAAATTTGCATTAAATGAAGTGGAAACAAAAATCAATATTCTACAAGAAGAATTTAAGCTTATGCACGATTATAATCCAATTGAACATGTCTCCACTCGAGTGAAATCCCCAAAAAGCATCTTATTAAAGATGAAGAAAAAGGAGCTGACACCTGCTATTGTTAGTATTCGTGAACATATTCGGGATATAGCAGGCGTCCGTATTACGTGCTCCTTTGTAGAAGATATTTATAAAGTAAGTGCGATGTTGCAAGCACAAAATGATATTGAAGTAGTGGACGTAAAAGACTATATCGCGAATCCAAAAGAGAATGGCTACCAAAGCCTACATCTTATTATTAAAATTCCAATTTTTATGTCCGATCGAATGGAAAAAGTCTATACAGAAATTCAAATACGAACGATTGCAATGGATTTTTGGGCAAGTCTCGAACATAAAATTTACTATAAATACAATAAGGAAGTGCCTGCACATATTCGTAAGGAACTAAAAGATGCAGCGCTCCAAGCTGCTGAATTAGATCGTAAAATGGAACGGCTCAATAAAGAAATCAATATTTTAAAGGCTAACGATACCGAATCGTCCCTTATAGACACAACACCCATTGCGCATTTAGCTCAATACTTATCCCAACTGACATTTGACAGTGCAGTTAAAGACAGTAAATAATAACTCAAGCAAAGAGAAAAAGTGATAGATTGACTGCCATCAATCTATCACTTTTTTATTATCGTTGATATCCGCTACGGTGTCGCTTTCCGCTCAGCACAGTAAGCCCCAACCCTCGCTATAGCACGCGGAATGCCCACGTCTTACATTGTGTGCTGTTCAGAGCAGGAGTCTGCCTTTGCTACCATCAACTAGCGTTCTATAGAAAGAATGGCTGACAACTTTGTCCTTGTTTCATACTCTTCAAGCTTTGTCTCGCCCGCTTTAATTAAATCGTTGTGCAATCATATCGTAAATATAACGCGCTTGATCGTATTCAGGTTGAATGGTAAATGCCTGCTTTAAATGATACATCGCATCTTCTGTTTGTTCAGTGGATACAGCATACAGCACACCTAAGTTATAATGAGCATCCGCATTATTCCAATCCTGTTCGATTAAATAATCTAACTCCTTCTTACCTTCCTCGAACATTTCTAATGCACAGAGCACGATTGCATATGCTAGGCGAATTTGTGTATCCTCTGGTGCAATTTCTGCCGCGCGTTGTAAGTATGGCAAAGCAAGCTTAGGATTTTCCATTCGTTCAAAGCATTTGCCCATCATATAATAAACATCCGCACCTGCAATTTTATGCTTCACAGCTTGCTCATAAAGTTTTAACGCTTCGGCATAGCGTTCCGCATTATAATATAAATTAGCTAAACCATAATAGGCTGTAGCTGCCGTTTCATCTACAGTAATTGCTTTTTGAAAAAAACGCTCTGCTCGTTCTGTATCTTCTAAGACCGCCAATAAATTCCCAAAATTCACATAGCCTATTGCATTTTCAGGCTCTGCTTCAATTGCTTTGGTAAAAAGCTGTGCAGCATCCTCATAACGTTTCTCTTGAAACGCTAGTATTCCTTGCTCGTTAAAATCCAAATCATTTCACCTCTATGTAGCGAAAAGACTGCACATCTGATCGCTCTTTCGTGTACACCAAGGTTATTTGCTCGATACACTTTAAAGTTTAGAGTCGCAGTCTTTTTCGCAAGTTATCCAACGTATGTTAGTTTTTCATTGTTTTTAAAAACTTCATCAATTGTACCGCCACCTAAGCAAACTTCACCGTCATATAAAACAACAGCCTGTCCAGGTGTTATAGCACGTACAGGTTCTGCAAACACAATATGTGTACGACCATCTTCTAAAATTTCTACCTCTACAGGAGTATCTGTTTGACGATAGCGGAATTTCGCAGTACAAGAAAATTTCCCGGGCAATTTTTTTGTCGAAGTATAGCCCATTTTCACTGCTGTTAGCGATGTTGAGTATAAAGCATCATGATGGAATCCTTGACCGACAAGCAACACATTACGTTCTAAATCTTTCCCAAGGACAAACCATGGCTCACCGTCTCCACCTATGCCAAGACCATGACGTTGACCTAATGTATAATACATTAACCCATCATGTTGCCCCATTACTACCCCATCCATCGTTTCCATTTTGCCAGGTTGAGCAGGTAAATATTGACTTAAAAACTCTTTAAAATTACGCTCTCCGATAAAGCAAATACCTGTTGAATCCTTTTTCTTAGCTGTAGCAAGCCCTGCTTCTTCTGCAATTTTACGCACTTCTTTTTTCTCGATATCCCCAATTGGGAACATGACATGCGCTAATTGCTCCTGCGATAGTTGGTTAAGGAAATACGTTTGGTCCTTATTATCATCAACACCACGAAGCATACGTACTTCGCCATCACCACTGCGGTCAATGCGTGCATAGTGACCTGTTGCTAGATAATCTGCACCAAGATTCATCGCATGCTCTAGGAATGCTTTAAATTTAATTTCCTTATTGCACATTACATCCGGGTTTGGTGTGCGTCCCGCTTTATATTCTTCTAAAAAGTATGTGAAAACCTTATCCCAATATTGCTTTTCAAAATTGACAGCATAATAAGGAATACCGATTTGATTACATACTTTAATCACATCTTCGTAATCTTCTGTCGCGGTACAAACTCCATTTTCGTCTGTATCATCCCAATTTTTCATAAAAATACCAATTACTTCATACCCTTGTTGCTTTAATAAATAGGCAGCAACGGAAGAGTCTACCCCACCTGACATGCCGACGACGACACGGATTTGTGATGGGTCACGTGTTTCGATCATTGTGGTCACCTTTTCTTTTATTCAATTCATTTAAACCTTACTTTGTGGCTTTATTTATAGTAAAAGCATCTTTAAAGGTTTAAAGTTATCTTTTGCAGCAAATTATTTTGCCAATCTTTTCACAATCGTAGCTGTTTTTTCTGCTGCTTGACGTACATTTTCTTCAGTGAGTCCTTGGCCAAAGCTAAAGCGAATAGAGTTTCGCAACTCATCTGCCCCTTTTCCATACATCGCTACTAACACATGTGAAGGATCAATTGTACCTGCTGTGCAGGCAGAGCCACTGGATGCGTAAATACCAGCCATATCTAGGTTCACTAAAAATGACTCTACCTCCATATTAGCAAAACTAATATTTAAAACGTGCGGCAGAACATTTTGTAGATCACCATTGACATGAAATGCTAACTTTTCATGTGAAAAAACATCCAACATAATTTGTTTAAAGCGATTGTACAGTGCTCGCTTACCTTCGCGCAACTCACTTGCATTTTGAGCAGCTGTAGCAAAGCCAATAGCAGCAGGAATATTTTCCGTCCCTGCACGACGTTTTTTCTCTTGTGAACCGCCAAATGCATAGCTTGCAAGTGGTGTACCTGTCTTTTGATAAAGGAAACCAATTCCTTTTGGTCCATTAATTTTGTGCGCAGAGACACTTAATAAATCAACCTGCAAAGCAGCTACATCAATGTTTTCTAAGCCGTAAGCCTGTACGGCATCCGTATGGAATGTCGCTTTATGTTCCCGTAACAACTCACCAATTTCAGCAATTGGTTGAATTGTACCTACCTCATTATTCCCGTACATAATAGTTACTAAAATTGTATCTTCACGTAGCGCTTGTCGTACCGCTTCTACAGTTATACGCCCGTTGATATCTACTGGTAAATAGGTCACTTCAAAGCCATCTTTCTCCAACTTTTCACAAGTATGTAACACCGCATGATGCTCAATCTGAGTTGTAATAATATGCTTACCTTCATGAGCACGAGCATTAGCCGTGCCAATAATTGCCGTATTATCCGCTTCCGTACCACCACTTGTTAAAATAATTTCTCCGGGCTTTGCTCCAATGGATTGTGCCAATATATCACGTGCCTGATCTAAATATTTTCGCGCCTCACGCCCAGCGCCGTGAATACTCGATGCATTGCCATATACATCACGCATCGCTATAGTCATGGCGTCTATTACCTTGTCATTCATCGGAGATGTAGCCGCATGATCAAGATAGATATTTGCATTCATGTTGAAAACTCCTTTATCCAAAAACACTAAAGTACTGTCTTTTCCCAAGTGGCGAAAACGCTGCATGTTAAAGAGTCCAACTTTGCACAACATGCAGAGTGGCGAAAACATGGCAGCATATAAACCGTTGGAGTGCTTTAGTCTAATAATATTAAATATAGAACATATAGCCGTCTACGACATTTTCCTCTGTATACTGTGCTAAATCTTCAATTGTCGTTGTATCTAACACATTTTTTACAGCATCACGAATTCGTAGCCATAGCTCTCGTTGAGGTGCTTCCTCATTTTCAATACCTTCTACAGGCTGGATTGGCCCTTCTAATACACTGATAACGTTTGCTGCTGAAATCTCACTAGGTGGATTCGCCAGCATATAACCGCCGTACGCTCCACGTACACTTTTTACCAATCCTGAATTACGTAATGGAGACACAAGTTGCTCTAGGTACGCTTCAGAAAGCTCTTTTTCAGCAGCAATCTTACGAAGCGGAATTGGACCTTCTCCATAATGTTTTGCCAATTCAATCATAATCGTGAGACCGTAACGGCCCTTTGTAGAAATTTTCATTTTATCACCCTCAATTAGTCTAGTCAAAATACTACCAACAGTATATCATAATCTCCTCTTGAAGAACTCGGAAATACTCTTAGAAGGTTATGATATACTATAATTTAGAACAAACGTACGAAAGGGGATAATGTTTTGCATAACGAACCACTCGCTTATCGGATGCGTCCTTTAACGCTTGATGAAATCGTTGGTCAACAAGATTTTGTCGGTCCTGATACGGCTTTATATAAAATGATTGAAAATGGACATGTTCCTTCTATGCTACTGTACGGTGAGCCAGGTATAGGTAAGACATCGATAGCCAATGCCATCGCAGGTAGCTCAAAACTCCCTTTTTTTGCACTAAATGCAACACGCGCTGGCAAAAAGGACGTTGAAGATATTGTACAAGAAGCGAGAATTTCAGGAAAAGTCTTATTGTTTTTAGATGAGATTCACCGCTTCAATAAATTACAGCAGGATACCTTATTACCACATGTAGAAAATGGCTCTATCGTTTTAATTGGGGCTACAACAGAAAACCCCTATCATGATGTTAACCCAGCCATTCGTTCGCGTTGCGGTGAAATTCATCAGTTAAAAAAATTAACTACAGCTAATTTAGTAGAACTTATTCAAAAAGCACTTGCTGATGACAAACGTGGACTAGGGAAATATCATTTTGTACTGACAGCAACTCAAATCGAGCAAATCGCCACTGCAGCTCACGGAGATGCACGCAAGGCATTAACTTTGCTAGAGTCGCTTTATTATGCAAGTGATGAAGTGAATGGACAAACGATTGCTTCTGACCATATTTTAGAACATTTGATTGGTCGAATTGGTGTCTACGGAGATAAGAATGGTTCACACTTCTATAACTTGCTCTCGGCATTACAAAAATCCGTCCGTGGTAGTGATACGAATGCAGCATTGTATTATTTAGCACATTTACTTGAAACAGGTGATTTAGTTGCCGTAAATCGCCGACTCCTTGTTATGGCGTATGAAGATATTGGTCTTGCTAACCCACAGGTTGGTGCACATATGCTTGCAGCTGTTCAGGCGGCAGAGCGTCTAGGGCTACCCGAAGCACGGATCCCACTTGCTAGTGCTGTTATTGAAATGTGCCTTGCATCAAAATCAAATTCAGCGATTTCCGCAATAGATGCTGCAATTGCAAGCATCCATGCAGGTAAAACAGGAGAGATTCCGCTGCATTTACGCGATACACATTATGAAGGTGCCAAAGACTTAGGGCATGTGGGCTACCAATATCCGCATAACAACCCTATTGGGACATTCGGCGGCTGGGTAGACCAGCAATATTTACCAGATGAACTTGTAGGGACAGAGTTTTATAAGCCCGTTATTGCAGGAGAGGAAAAACGGATGGCAAGTATATACAATAAACTTAAATCATTCCATAATTAGTGCCAGGCACTCAAACAATTATGAAAATTTGCGGAAGCCATACCTGCAAGACTCAAAGCAGTCATCGGCCACTCAAAAAAGAAAAACTGTAGACAACAGGACATTCTTTGTTTGTCTACAGTTTGCCTGTCAGGCTTCTTCCTAAACATCTCGACAATATTAAAAACCATTGTCGTTTTAAAGCTCGACAATGGTAGATACTTATTTCTTATATATTTTTTAAGCTATTTCTTTCTCCACAAACAATTTAAAGCGTTGTAAACACTGTTTAGCTTCACCTTGTTGAGCAAGCACTTCATCTCTTAAAGCAGATACTTTCTCATGATCTTCTACGACATCCCCATACAATGCAAAAATCGCCGTTAAAAACTCTTCATTCTCTTCCTGTTCAATGCTCGGTAAAGAATAGGCCGCGATCGTTAATAAACTTTCTACTTTTTCTGGCGTTTTTTGTAGCTCATTGGACGCATAAAAAATGGATGCAGCTAAGAAATAACATAACTTTGCGCTGCAATCTATAAACAAATGCCAATATGTATTGGCTTTCGGAAGTTCTCCTGCTCTTGCTCCTAAGTATTCCTTATAAAACGTAGTAACCTGTGTATATAAAGGCGTTAAAGATCGCATAGCCTTTGTGTAATTATTAGACGTATCCAAATAGTCAAATACAATACTATTCATTTTTTCTTGAAGCTTTACAATATCTAAGTGATCACGAATTACTTGTATTTCCATTTTCCACTCTCCCATGTTCTCATTTGTTTTGGCAAACGCCATTTCTACTCCCCTTAAGCAGATTTGAACATTCCAAACAAAGCGACCTTTTGTATATATATATTGGAATTATTCAAATTATAGCAATAAACCAAAAGAAGAAGTGAGCTCATGAAAAAAATAAGGCAATTTCGTGAATTGTTAGCATTTTGTGTACGTAAGATTAATTATTTTGGTAAAATTAAACTCTTTGTAAATAGTAGTCAAACAAAAATTGTTCTTTTTCTCGATCAATTATTTCGATAATGCAACCATTGGCATATTTTTTAATTCTTTGTTTCGGACTATAAAAATACACATTATTTGTAATTAACCATTGGCTTAACGTCAGCTCCGTTGCTGGTTGCTGTTCTGTTAAAATCCTTTTGTGGCGAAGTATATCCGCCATTTTGTAAAAACCATCTGATAATTCATAAGCAGATACATCAAAATTAAAAACAGGTGTCACAACCTGTCCAACATCATAAATATGTATCGTCTTGTTCGCCTCATCAATCGCTAATTCCACTGTGCTAATTTCATCGAATAGATTTAAGCCTCTATATTCCATTTGATAAATTTGCTCCATTATTAATGAATGCCCCCTCTTTTTTAACAGCCCTATTGTATCATAGAAAAAGCGAGCGTCAGCTGCATAAATAACATAAGGAAGCATTTTACGTCATTTCTCCTACGGATAGTCATGCCGTAAAAGAAAAGAATCTGCAAGCCATTTAGGAAAAAGCTAGCCAAACTCGTATTCACAGCCACGCTGTGCCCATGTAAGCTCACTGTTCCTAATGGAAAACTTTACAGATTCCTCTTCTAATTGGCATTTTCTAAATGACCAAATTTATATAAACGACATGTTTCTAAAACACAGTTTATCCTTGCACGCGGGTAATTTTCACGTCTTCAACAATTTTATTGACTACCCAACTTGCCGCGATTAAACCTGCAACAGAGGGTACAAACGCGTTCGAAGATGGTGGCATTTTTGCCTTGCGGATAGCTGCATCTGGTTTTCCCACATGCTCTACAACATCTGGACGTACGACAATCGGGCTTTCATCTGAGAATACAACGGTTACGCCTTTATGAATACCATCTTTTCGTAATTTTGTGCGAATCACTTTTGCTAATGGGTCTGTATGTGTTTTGGAAATATCAGCAATTTTAAAGCGTGTAGGGTCCATTTTATTGGCGGCACCCATACTTGAAATAATAGGAATGTTACGCTTTAAGCATTCTTTCATAATGTGAATTTTATAAATTACCGTATCGCTCGCGTCGATAACATAATCAATTCCTTGTGCAAAAAAATGCTCATACGTTTCTTCCGTGTAAAACATATGCATATCAATCACTTCACATTCTGGATTAATATCTGCAATTCGCTCTTTCATCACACCAGATTTAGATTTTCCTACTGTTGAAAGATACGCTACTAATTGACGGTTAACATTTGTAATATCTACATTATCCTTATCAACTAAAATAATACGGCCAATACCACTTCTAGCACATGCCTCGGCAGCAAATGAGCCGACGCCACCTACACCTAAAATGGCTACGGTTGTATTTTTTAATTTTTCGAGTCCTTCAGTACCTATCGCGAGCTCGTTACGAGAAAATTGATGTAACATCCTTACACTCTCCATCTATCGAATTTTTATTAGTAAACCTAGTTATATACTAAGATAAAATCAAACCTATATTACATTTTATCATGATATTGTTCAAGTGGAAATTGTCAAAAGTATTATGCTGTCGTATAGCTAAAAATAAAAATTCGCATAGACATCTAAAGAGCATAGTAATTTCGCCGATTTAGTCAACACCCCATGTGGCATAGTTAGCCTGAAATGCTTCAATAAATGACCTATCCAATGGAACGTGCGCCATTTTAAACGCTCCTACTACAGCTCCTCCAATCGGCTCTAAAACAGGTAAAATAAAGTGCAGTGGCATCTGCTCATCTAACGCTAATTGTTCAAGCTGTGGCACAAGCATCGCGTTATTTGCAAATACACCTCCCGCTAAAACTACTGGCACATTGTCTTGCTTCCAGGACATATTAACATAGCAAGTTTTGATCGCCTTATAATACTTCACACAAGCCCCTCGCATAATGTGATTGGCTACAGTATCTCCTTTTTCTGCCGCTTGAAAAACATATTTACCAAGTGGAGCAATCACAGTTCTTGGATGTGCAACTCCATAAATACGTTCTATTAATTGTGGAACATGGTCTACAGTAAAATGTTGTAACACGACATCCGTCAAGGCTGTTGGTCTAGCTCGCTGGTCGTAGCTTTGAAAAACTGCCTTTAGCGTTTCAACTCCTAAATCATAACCGCTACCCTCATCATCAAAAAGGTATCCCCAGCCACCGACACGATTGCACGTGCCCTGATAGTTAAACCCCATTGTAATTGCACCTGTCCCAGCAATTTGCACAATGCCCTCTTGTCCTAACGTTCCAGCATAGAGCGCAATTAAGGCATCATTTTCAATGATAACTGTCGTTGCCTTATGAACATATTGCCGAATAATCCGTTCTACTACACCTTCTGCTTGCTGTTCCTTCACCCCAGCCATACCAACAAAGCAGCTATGTAATGCAGAAAATAGTTGTGGCACTTGTTGCTGCAATTGCTGCAATAGTCCATGCAGCGTCGACTCAAAATGTTGCCCATCCATCGCAGTAGGATTACTACGTGACGTCACTACTTTGCCATATAGATTGCCATGCGCATCACAAATCACGCCACAGGTTTTTGTACCGCCTCCATCTATTGCTAGTACGTACATTTCATTTACTCCTTTCGATATGAAAAAGGATTAAGCACAGTCTACTGTCGGCTTAATCCCCCTCCTGTTTCAATTATTTTGTAAAGCCGAACGACGCCCAAGGTTGAATTTGAGATAGTAAGAAGCGTTCTTCTTCCACAACATTTGCCACTACATTACTAGAGCCTGCATTGGGCATTGCTTTTAACACTACTTGTAGCTCACCTTTATAGCGCACATCCAAATTATTATCAATTGTTACATCACCTAACTGTAATGGGTGTGTATCATGAGCTGGAAAATCACCATTTTTATATTTCACGCGCGATTGGGTACTTCGAATAACATAGTCCGATACATCGCCCCGATTAAAATGAGGCTCTTTAAATAACACCGCTTGTTCTAAAATAGTTGTTTCGGAAGATGGGACAATCTTTAGCTCTAGCTTATTGCGATTTAATTGGCCTAATGCGCTAAGTTCTTCCTTTGAAGCATACATATTGCCAATAATACAATCATCAATTAAGCCTGTATGCCATAAATCTTTCGCCTGCACAGTTATTGATAGATCGCGATGCTCTTCTAATGTCGGTAAACCATGCTCTGTTTTTTCCCAAGGACCATACACTGCATGTTGAGAAGAAATCATCGCCGCTGTTCGTATATGGTTTGCTTTAAAATTTTTCGATGTTGCTAAAAAATGCTGTCGTGATAGTCCCGTATAGCGTCTTGGATAAAAGTTATGACAGCCTATAAGATGATTACGGTTTGGTTGATAGGATAAAATATTATCCACATATTTCGTGCCATTACTAATATTAAGCTCAATGTTTAACTCACTATTATCCCATGACATCAATGCTTCCTCATGACCTGAAAATCCCATATCTAGGCGCAATGCCGCTAGATGATAGTGTTCTTTAAAATAAGCAATATTTTTATACGTTAAGCCTAGATCTTCAAAAACTGCTGGTGCAATATCCGCTGAAATAGCAAAGCCTAGCTGTTTGGCAAAATAATTAATTTGCTGTAATTTACGCTTCACTTTGTCATCGTTTAAAGACAAAAGACATGTAAATATACGGTCAAAACCATTATCATGCGCTAGCTGCACATACTGTTGCATTTCTTCTAGCGTGCTATGCTGTGGGTATAGTGAAATTCCTAACCTTCTCAAATGACAATACCTCCAATATTAAGCTATTACACTTCAACTTTCGGAATCTCTGTTGCTTTTTCAGGCTGTAGTGCTTGTGTCTCTTCCTTTAGTTCATGCTTTTGTTCTTGTTTAGCAATGCGGTTAGCCATCGCTATAAATGGTAGGTAAATACAAACTGACACGATTATAAGCACAAGACTTAAAACAGCTCCAGTCCACGATTGCGTTACTAAAAATCCGTTAATAATCGGCGGTGTTGTCCAAGGTGCTACAACCGTTGCCGCTGGAACCCAACCCCATTTTGTTACAAAAAATGCAATGGTTACGTTAACCATTGGCGTTAAAATAAACGGGATAAACAAAATAGGATTCAATACAATTGGAAGACCAAATAGTAATGGCTCATTAATATTGAATAGGCCTGGTGCTGCTGATAATTTGCCAACGGTATTATATTGCTTATTCTTTCTTGCAAAAATAAAGATGGCGATAATCAGTGCAATGGTTGTACCCGATCCGCCCATATTGACAAACGCATCAAAGAATGGCTTATTAACGATATAAGGTGCAACATTTCCAGCCGAAATGGCATTGACATTTTCCTGAATCGCAGCTGAATTAATCGTTTGCATAAATGGCTCGATAATATTAGCACCATGGACACCTAACGTCCATAAGAATGCTGGGATAAAGGCTAAAATTAACGCCGCTACCCATGTATTTGTTAAGCCCATAAATGGCTCCTGAATCGTTGAATAAAACGAACCCACAATATCTGGAATACCAAAACCTGCCGTAATAATGGTACGCACAAATGCGAAAATCCCAATCGTTATAATGGCTGGCAGCAATGCTGCAAATGATTTCGATACAGCTGGTGGTACTCCATCAGGCATTTTAATTAGCAGCTTACGATTGCCTGCTAATCTACAAAATAGTTCGGTAGATAACAAGGCCACGATGATGGCGATAAATATTCCGCCCGTACCTGTTGTTAATCCTGTTAAACCACCTTCACCAAACGTTCCAAATGTTAAATAACTAGATAGACTAATTACGCCAGCTGAAAGACCATCCTTGTTATACCCCTTCGCCAAGTTGTAAGCAATTGTAAAGGCAAGTAACAGCGACAAAATATTAAATGTAGCATTCCAAATGTTACCACCAAATTGTGTCCATGTTTCATGCTTCCAAATAGAATCAAGTGCATTCTGATAAAAATCAATTGGTAAATTATTAATTAGTACAGCCAACGAACCTACAATTGTCAATGGCATAATCGTAATAAAACCGTCACGAATGGCAACTAAATGACGCTGGCTCCCAACTCTAGCAGCTACCGGCACAAATTTTTCTTCTAAAAATCGGAACATTCCACACACTCCCTTTGCTTTTTATTGTGACATCAAATACTTGATGCTACTCCCCTTTGAGTTGTTCATACAGTTCAATCATTTCTTGTGCTAAATCTCGAAATGTTATAGCATTCATTAAGTGATCTTGCGCATGAATTAATAGCATCGATACTTCAACTTTCTCTCCCCTTGCTTCCTGTGTTAACAATGCTGTTTGTGCATGATGAGCCTCGACTAACGCCTCATTCGCCAGCTTTATTTTGTCCTTTGCTTCATTGATTTGCCCCTTTTTTGCTAACTGAAGCGCTTCCATACATTCACTTTTCGTATTTCCACTATGGACGATTAACCCCATAACGGACTGCATCATCGCTGTTTCTTCCATCGGGCTTGCCTCCTCATCCAATTAGTTTCAATGCCTGTTTCAATACATTGTCACCATTCATCATGCCGTAATCAGCCATATTAATAACATCAATTGGAAAATTTAATTCCTTGAATTTTGCTTCAAAAGTCGATTTTAAGTAGCGAACTTGCGGACCAAGTAACAATACATCCGCCTTTTTATTTGTTAACACTTTATCTACCTCACTTTCAGCTATGGCAAAAATATCTGCCTCAATATTTTGTTCCTGCGCTGCCTTCTGCATTTTTGAAACTAATAAACTTGTACTCATTCCCGCTACACACACTAACATAATATTTTTCATTGTCAGCACTCTCCTTTAATGTCTTTTTCGTTCTTATTATCATCTTGACGACTTTCATGAAATCGCTTTCTTATACTGAGAATAGCATCTATTGGTATATACCACAATATAGATTTTTCTCCATTTTATACCTATACCGCATACTGAAATAATTGGGCTATTGCCTCATTACTTGCAAATAAATGCATTTACGCAACTGGTATAGTCCAGAAAAAACTTCAAAAATTTTTGCGTTTACATTAAAACGCCTCTCGTATTACGTTTAGTTATGTTTCCTTTTCTCATCTACGACACGATGAAGTTAAAAGTATTCGTAAAATGTAGGCTTCTTCGACGGAATCGCCTGCTGCCAATGTTGTATTTCTTCCTCTGCTAGTTCTTTTTGGCTAAAAACAACTGCATCTTTAACACGAAGATAGCCGACCATCATCGCTGAAAATAAGGTGATTGGTAATGTTAGCATATGCTGTTCAGACACTGAATTTGCCTCCATAATCGAAACATGACCATCTTTATTTATCATATACATTTGTTCATTCCAAGGACAAAATGTATCCTCAAGACGCACGTATAACGTGTGCTGTAAGTTATTCCAAGGGTAACGTTTCATAAAAGCGAAAGCATCCACTATTCGAACCATGACATCTTGTGTTACTTTTTTTTCAACTTGTGGGTCTTGAAAATTAAAGCCAAAATAGCAATCATTTGCTGTGACTCCCTCAATCGTGTGTACACTTGCTGCATGGGATGAGACAAAACGCCATAGTGCTTGTTCAGCCAGATGATGTCGCGCAATAAAATCATGGATGGTAAAAATACCTTCTTGAATCGTATAGCGAATATAGCCAGCTATGCTACTTGCAAAAAAACACGCGGCAAAGTGACTATCAGGTGACCTTCTTGCAATCCGTTTCCACCAAGCAGCGTCTCGTAGCATGCTACCATTCGTCAAGTGTGCCTGTGCATTATGAAACTGCTGAATTGCTTCAAATAGCGCTATATCTGGCCATTCAAAGCTCATACGTTTCACATCATCGTATTGTTTACCGAAATAAGGAAACTTCGACTGTGGAATTGTATAATGAAGCTTTTCAAAAAATAGTTCCCAGCCAAAGTAACGATAAAAAGAGATAGAAAATGGAGCCAGTACTGAAATGGTTTGCCCTTTTTGTCGCATTTCCTTTAGCGAAGCTATCATCAACTTCTTCATAATCCCTTGCTGACGATACTCTGGATAGGTTGCCACAAATCCAATTCCACCCATTTCATAATTTTCACCATGTATCATCATATTCAGTGGCAGTATTAAGAGCTGACCAACGACCTTATCCCCATCATAAGCGCCCAGTGTTATACTATGTTCAATCCAATAATGGAAATCGTCACGACGTGCACCAGTATATTTATTTGGAAAGCAATAATCCCTTAGTCGATGAATTTGTAGGTAATCATTTGATGGAACGTATTTAATATCCATGACGCCCTCCTTTTTACTAAATATTCAGAATTGAATAATTACATTATTAAATATTGTTTTATATATGCTTCAACATCAGAAGCCGTTGCTAACATTAAAATAGCCTCAATATGTTGGCCTAACTGTTCTTTTGAAAGCTTTGCAATCTGTGCCCTTGCTTTGAGAATAGAAGCGGCATTCATGGAAAATTCATCTAAACCGAGAGCCAGTAAAATTGGTATCGCCACTTCATCCGCTGCCATTTCACCGCACATTCCTACCCATTTCCCCTGTTGATGTGCCGCATCAATAACTTGTTTAATCAGTCTTAGTACAGCCGGATGATAGGGTTGGTATAAATAAGAAACATTTTCATTCATACGATCTGTAGCTAACATATATTGTATTAAATCATTTGTCCCGATTGAGAAAAAATCCACTTCTTGTGCAAATAAATCAGCAATCATCGCGGTCGCAGGAATCTCCACCATTATGCCAACTTCTATTGCATCAGCTATTGCAACCCCTTGTGCCTGCAATTGAGCTTTTTCTTCTACTAACATTTGCTTCGCTATGCGCCATTCCTCTAACGTTGCAATCATCGGAAACATAATTTTCAAATTGCCATAGGCACTCGCTCGTAGTAAAGCACGCAGTTGTGTACGAAACATGGTTTGTTGATTTAGGCAAATTCGAATCGCTCGGTAGCCTAAAAACGGATTGATTTCAGATGGTAGCTTTAAGTAAGGCAGGTGCTTATCACCCCCAATATCTAATGTACGAACAATCGTAGGCTTCCCTTGCATTTTTTCAAGAACCGTACGATAGGCCTGAAACTGTTCTTCTTCATTCGGGAGTTCTTGCCGCTCCATATATAAAAACTCCGTTCGAAAAAGACCGATACCGTCCCCCGCAGCAAGTAATACCTTCTCTACGTCTTCAGGCTTGCCAATATTACCAGCAATCTCTACACTGTGCCCATCAGCACTTTTGCTCAACAATGTAACATATTGAGAGAGCTCACTTCGTTGTTGCTGTTGCACTTGTTGCTGTTGCATATAAAAAGCGGCCACTTCTGGTGTTACATTCATAAGAATGTTGCCCTTTGTGCCATCCATAATAAGGGGCGTGCCGTGTTTAATTTCCTTTGTAGCCGTTTTTGTTCCCACTATGGCTGGAATATCTAGCGTGCGTGCGAGAATAGCAGAATGCGATGTTCTCCCACCAATATCTGTAATAAAACCTTTGACATATTTGGTATCTAATTGTGCTGTCATCGATGGAGTTAAATCTTCAGCAACGATTATGACATCTGATGCCAAACGACGAATATCAGGTAATTCCACATGCAATAAATGCGCTAATAATCGCTTCGATACATCACGAATATCCGCCGCTCGCTCCTGCATATAAACATTATCCATTCCTTCAAACATGGAGATAAACATTTTTGAAACTTCATGTAGTGCATACTCCGCGTTGCTGCCTAATTTCATTTTTTCTTCAATAGCGGCTAACATTTCAGGGTCTTCTAATAAGAGTAAATGGGCAACAAATATCGCTGCCTTTTCTTCACCAAATTTTTCCTGCGCGCTTGTTACGATTTCTTGTAATTCCACTTTCGATTGCGCTAGCGCTTTTTTAAAACGTTCAATTTCTGCCTGAACATCAGTAATCGTCTGTTTTTTAAATGATAAATCTGGTTCCACTAAACAATAAGCATCAGCAAAGGCAATGCCTTCAGAAACGGCAATACCTTTTATCTCTAACATTCTTCACCAATTCCTTTCGTTACGATCACCTCTGTCACAGTTTGCATTAGCTGATCTGCATCTGTCCCCTGTGCCGAAATCGTTACAATACTTCCTGTTACGATTCCTTGTGCCATAACGCCCATAATTGATTTTAAATTGACAGACTTGTCATTGTAAGTTAACTGAACATCACAAGCAAATGGTGTTACAGCAGTTACTAATAATGCTGTTGGTCGAGCATGTAAGCCTTCTGGTGTTGTAATCTTAAATGTTTTTTTCATCGATACCCCTCCAAATTTCATTCAAAATTAATCCGAGTTTGATAGTTCGCTATCATAACATCATTATGATGCAAATTTGACTCTACATTGTTACTCTCAAAAACAGGTACTATCCCCTGACAATCCGCCATTATTTCAATAACTTGACTAAATAACGCATGAAGAATAGCAGAACCAATAACCGTTGACGCTGGTGCATATTGCATCTGCTGTTGATGTAATAAGCCATCTCCTACAGGAATATGTGTATCAATAACAACATCGACCACATCCTCTAATCGCTTACCACTATGATGACGAGTTGGTTGTTGGCGATACGCAAGTGATTGCATAGACATGACGAGGACACCCGATTGTTTGGCTAACAATGCGGCATCGATTGGGGCATAATTTCGCCCAGATGTTGAAATAACAATACATACATCGTACGCATGAAAATGAAAATGATCTTTATGGCGCGCTATGATTGTTGGGTCTTTTTCATTTTTCGAAGATGTCAAAGCACCTGCATATAAAGTTAATGGCTCTATTGTTATAGGACGTACAGGCACAAGCCCTCCAGCACGATAAAAAGCATCTTGTGCTAATAGATGTGAATGCCCACACCCAAACAATTGCACAATCCCTCCACGTTGGAGACGCAAAACAATCTGTTGTGCCGCTTCGGCTATCAGTGCATTTTCCTGCTCTAGCACAATATCTAATAGTTTTTGAAGTTCATGAAAATAAGCTCGCATCGCATCACCTTTTAATTTCGCTTATAAATTTGTATCGATCTGCACGATAAGTACTTCGTACAAGTTCGAATGGCACACCGTCAGCTAAATAACTTGTTCGTTTAATAATTAACACTGGTGCTGTACTATTAATTTGCAAATATTTACTGTCCTCCTTCGCCACAATAGCTGCCTCCATTTGTTGAATAGCATTGCCAATTTTCTGATGAAATTTTGCTTCTATCAGTGCATACAATGAGCCCATAATTTTTTTCTCATCTAATTCAGGATAAACTTTCACTGGAATATACGTTCTTTCTATTGCCATCGGTTTAGAATCGGCATTTCGTATTCGTGCGACAAAAAATACTTCCTCCCCAGGTTCTAACAACAAGTCACCGGCTATGTCTAGAGGTGGCACAATTTTTTCAAAGCGCAAAACTTTACTGCTCGGTTCCATTCCTCTCGCACGCATATCTTCTGTAAAGCTTGTTAATCCCATTAATGGTTGTTCCAATTTCGGATTGGCTACATACGTACCTCTTCCTTTTTCACGATAGAGCAATCCACTGTTTACTAAATTGGTAATGGATTGACGGACAGTCATCCTACTCACATCAAATTGCACTGATAGCTCTCGTTCTGATGGAATATTTTCTCCTATTTTGTATTCCTCTAAATAAATTCTTTGCTTTAATATTTCCTCTATTTGTATATAGATTGGTATATGAGAATTTTTATCTAACAAGCTTGGCACCTTCCTAACGCGTTTTACTATGATTTCTCAAATACAACTTTCCCTCGACAAATAGTTTTTTCTACATTTAGCTGTTGATCTAACAAAATCACATCCGCATCAAAGCCTGCTGCGATACGACCTTTCGAACGTAGCTGTAATTGCTGTGCAGCATTTGCAGAAGACATGGCAACAAGTTCTGACAGTGAACAGTTTGTGACCGCTTTCATATTTTTCACTGCTTGTTCCATCGTTAAAATACTACCAGCTAATGCGCCATTGGGTAAATGCGCTCCGCTTGCTGTAACATGGACCGTTTGACCACCTAAATCATAATTGCCATATTGCAATCCTTTCGCACGCATTGCATCCGTAATTAAGATAATTCCCGCTGCCCCCTTTAGTCGGTAAGCAAGTTGTATGGACATAGGATGACAATGGACAAAATCCGCGATGATTTCAACTTTCACTGCATTTTCAAGAAGTACACCACCGACTACTCCTGGATTGCGATGATGGAATGGTCTCATTTGATTGTATAAATGCGTTGCCTGTCTCACACCAACTGCCACTGCTCTATCGACCTCTTCAAACGTTGCATCTGAATGGCCAATCGAAACAATTACGCCTTGTTTATGTAGCGCTTTGATAAACGCTATACCCCCCTCCAGCTCTGGAGCGACAGTGATTTGTTTAATACGGTTGTGACTCAATTGTTGCCAATAAGCAAATTGCTCGATTGATGGTAAAATCATATAGTCCACTGGTTGGGCACCTGCTCGCTTTGGTGACACATAGGGTCCTTCAACGTGCACACCTAACAATGTGGCTTCATCTCCATCATTTTCAAATTGTGCTATCGTCTTTAATGCTTGCTCAATGGTATCTGTTGCCTGTGTCATGGTCGTAGCAAGAAAGCCTGTGACACCTTCTTGTACTAAGGATCGGGACATTTGATGTAATGCTTGCTCGGTGGCATCCATCACATCACTTCCTGCAGAACCATGAATATGCATATCAATATAACCAGGGAATAGCAGCCAGTCTTTTCCCTTACCATCAATATATTGCTCTGCCTGATCGAATAATTCATTGCCTACTTTCATAATCCGACCATTCGCGATGAAAACATCACCTTTGAACGGCAAATCGGTATCGTTGACGATCGTGACATTGGAAATTAATAATCTGTTGCTCAATTCAACACCTCCACTGCCTTTGCTTTTAACAACTTGGCTGTGCAAGAAAAAGACATCTATTTGCATTATGGTCTAGTTGTCTATACCAATTATAGTGTGTTCATTTGAAAATAAAAAGTAATTTTTACAATTTTTCTTATTTTTCTTTCAATTTAACAAAAAAGTCCTGACTTAAAATAAGCTAATCCCAATAGAAAAAGGGGCTGGGACAAAAGAGAAAAAGTGTTAGATTGACTGCCATCAATCTAACACTTTTTTGCTGCGCCGTTGTTGTCCGCTTCGGCGGCGCTTTCCGCTCAGCACAGTAAGCCGCAACCCTCGCTAACGCGCGGAATGCCAGCGTCTTACGGTGTGTGCGTTCTGAGCAGGAGTCACCGCCTTCGCTACCAACAACTAGTGAACACTTCTATTTTTTTGCAAATAGCCAAGTTCCCATAATAGCAAAAATTTACGAACACCTTTCCTCTGTTCCTTAAATTTTTTTAGTTATGTCCCAGCCTCATTTTTCTGTAAGCGTTGCTATCCGCTTCCATTAACGAATGCTCTTCTAAATTTTATATCTTTAAAAGAAAGACTAGCAAAATTTACGACTTTGCCCTATCTACATTCTAGCACTCTATGTATGGACGAATCCCGATAGTGCCGTAATGCCAATGAAACATTCGTTTTGAACCCGCAATTTGCAGGTGGGTGCCCTCTTCATAGCTTTAAACGTCCCTCTCCGTATGGGGCTTGTTTGCCACTACAAAATTAGATGGCTCCCGACGATATAGTGTTCGGTCAAAACTGTTAAATAGAGTTAGCAGTTAGACAAACACATCAGGATTCGTATTACAGTTATCATAACACCATATTTCAGATAATTCAAACGATTTCTAGCGATAATTTCGAAATAAACAAAAAATACCTAGATTCCCAACATTTATTGTTAGAGAATCTAGGTATTCTGTATTGTTTTTATCTTTTAAAAGATTTAATCGCGAGACTTAATTCGCTTAATTGATCAGGAGATACTTCGCTTGGCGCATCCGTTAATAAGCAACTTGCGCTTGCTGTTTTCGGGAATGCAATTGTATCACGTAAATTCGTACGTCCTGCAAGTAGCATAACGAAACGGTCAAGACCAAATGCAAGACCAGCATGAGGAGGAACACCGTATTCAAATGCTTCTAATAAGAAGCCGAATTGCGCTTTTGCTTCCTCTTCTGTGAAACCGAGTAGTTTAAACATTTTTTCTTGTAAATCACGCTCATAAATACGTAGTGAACCACCGCCAAGCTCATAACCGTTTAACACGATATCGTAAGCTTGTGCACGCACTGCAGCAGGATTTGTATCCATTAACTCGATATCTTCGTCAAATGGACGTGTGAATGGATGATGCGCTGCATAATAGCGACCATCTTCTTCAGAGTACTCGAACAACGGCCAGTCCGTAATCCATAAGAAGGCAAATTGAGATTCATCGATTAAGCCTAAATCTTGACCTAATTTTGTACGAAGAGCACCTAGAGATGCCGCCACTATAGGAGCTTTGTCAGCTACGAATACTAAAATATCACCAATTTCAGCACCCATGCGCTCCATTAAAGCCGCTGCTAACGCTTCATCGAAGAATTTTGCGATAGGTCCATTTAAACCTTCTTCTGTTACTTTCAACCAAGCAAGACCTTTTGCCCCGTAAATACCAACGAATTTTGTAAGTTCGTCCATATCTTTACGTGAATATTTATCAGCCGCACCTTTGATGTTAATACTTTTCACTTGCTTGCCTTGCGCTACTGTATCAGCAAACACCTTGAAATCACAGCCATCAAAAATATCATTTAATGCTACTAGCTCTAAACCGAAGCGAACATCTGGTTTATCTGAGCCATAACGATCCATCGCTTCTTGGTATTTCATACGTTGGAACGGTGCTGGAATGTCAATACCTTTTACATCCTTCATAACGGCTTGAATTAAACGTTCATTCATTTCCAAAATTTCTTCTTGTGTTAAGAAGCTTGTTTCAATGTCCACTTGAGTAAATTCAGGTTGACGGTCAGCACGTAAATCTTCGTCACGGAAACAACGAGCGATTTGGAAATACTTCTCAAAACCTGCTACCATTAATAATTGTTTAAATAGTTGCGGAGATTGCGGTAAGGCATAAAACTCTCCCTCATGTACACGTGATGGTACTAGGTAGTCACGGGCACCTTCTGGCGTTGATTTTGTTAAAATTGGCGTTTCTACTTCTAAGAAACCTTCATTTTGTAAAAAGTTACGAATTGTACGTGTTACGTCTGAACGCATTTTGAACGTATCAAACATCACTGGACGACGTAAATCTAGATAACGATATTTTAATCGTAAGTCTTCTGAAACGTCTGTGCGATCTTCAATTTGGAAAGGCGGCGTCTTTGCTGTATTAATAACAATTAGGCTTGTCGCTTCAACCTCGATTTTTCCGTTTGGCACATTCGGGTTGATTTGATCTTCTGCACGAAGAATAACTTTCCCTTCAACTTCGATTACGTATTCGCTACGCACTTTATCAGCTAAAGCATGTGCTTCTGCTACATCAGGGCTAAATACAACTTGTGTAATACCTGTACGGTCACGTAGGTCGATAAAAATTAGACCACCTAAATCGCGACGGCGTTGCACCCAACCTTTCAATACAACGTGTTCGCCTTGTAACGTTTCAGAAAGTTCGTTACTAGCATGAGTTCTTTTTGCCATTTTGTATTTCCTCCAACATCTATATCATTTATTTAAGTAAGTAGTTCACTAATTCTGAGAAAGCGACTTTTTGTTGCTCCCCAGATGCCATATGTTTGACTGTCGCTGCTTGTTCTTCCATTTCTGTTTCACCTAAGACGATTGTATATTGAGCACCTAATCGGTCTGCAGATTTCATTTGGGCTTTCATTTTACGATCTAGGTAATCCATGTCGGTTGCAATGCCTTTTGCACGGAATGAACTTGTTAGCTCTACTGCCTTTAGCTTTGCTTCAGCACCCATGGCAATCATGTAAACATCTAACGATGATTCTGTATCTAACTCCACTGCTTCGGCTTCAAGCGCTAATAATAAACGCTCAATACTTAACGCAAAGCCTATACCTGGTACATTAGGACCACCAATTTCCTCTACTAATCCATTGTAACGACCGCCACCACAAAGTGTTGTGATAGCACCAAAGCCATCAGCAGTAGACATAATTTCAAATGTAGTATGGTTATAGTAGTCAAGACCGCGTACTAAGTTTGGATCTACTTCATACGTAATACCAAGCGTATCTAAATATGATTTAACTTGAGCGAAATATGCCGCTGAATCGTCTGTTAAAAAATCAGTTAATGCAGGTGCAGAAGCCATTAATGGATGCTCACGGTCTACTTTACAATCTAAAATACGTAACGGATTTTTTTGCAAACGATTTTGGCAATCTGCACAAAACTCGTGAATATGTGGCTCGAAATGGTTAATCAACGCTGTCCGATGGGCATCACGTGTTTCTTTATCCCCAAGAGAGTTGATTACTAATTTTAAATCCTTTAAGCCTGTTGATTCATAAATGTCCATAGCTAGTGCAATGACTTCAGCATCAATAGCAGGATCCGCTGAGCCAATTGCTTCAACGCCGAATTGCACAAATTGACGGTAACGACCAGCCTGTTGGCGTTCATAACGGAACATTGGTCCAATATAAGATAGCTTGACAGGCTGATCAGGTGCCCCAAACATTTTATGTTCTACATAGGCACGTACAACGCCGGCTGTATTTTCAGGGCGCAATGTTAATGAACGACCCCCGCGGTCTTCAAATGTATACATCTCCTTTTGGACGACATCCGTTGTTTCACCAACACCGCGTGCAAATAAATCTGTTTGTTCAAAAATCGGCGTACGAATTTCGTTATATCGATAGACACGACATATATCACGAATAATCGATTCAACCTTTTGCCATTTTTCTGATTGACCTGGCAATATGTCTTGTGTTCCTCGTGGCACTTTAAAAGTCATGAAAATACCTCCTTTTCAATTGCTTATGAGCTAGCCTTCGTATGTAAAATACGAACATACTGTAGATAGACCGACCTTGTTCAAAAGAAATCCAACAAAAAAAGCCCTCGTCACCTTGCATAATTGCAAGGGACGAGAGCTGTATATGCTTCCGCGGTTCCACCCTAGTTGACGCATAACGTATACTGCGTCCTCCTCATAATCGGGTAACGGCCGATTCCGTTTTTTCCTACTAAGTATCCTTTTCAGAAAAAAGCCTCTCAAGTGTTATTCGCCTTATACATTTTTGTAGGAAAGATTGCAGCCTAAGTCTTTCCCTCTCTTTTCCAATAGAGGTATATGCTACTTGCTTGGTCATAAGCGGTTAATCATTTTTTGATTACCCTTTATGTTAGTCACAACATAAGGTAATGTCAACTATTTTCTTTTTTTTCATCTTACAGTTGTTAAAAAAACGATTTCCGTTACCTTTTTCCCTCGAATTTTAGCATAAAAGCATGGTAAAATAGCACAAGGAAAGGAGGGGTTCGATGACGACAAAACTTATACATAAAACTATTATCTTTGTCTTATTATTAGCATTTATGATACCACATATCAGCGACAAAGAACTAGCACTTGCCGATACAAGTGATTTAAAAGTTACTGGAACCATACTTCATTTACGCGAAGGACCTGGGCTGTCTTACCCCATTATTACCACATTAGAAGAAGGCGATTCGTTAACATCTATCGGTCGCGAGGGAGACTGGATTCAAGTAAAAACAGGCGATTACGAAGGATGGGTAGCTTCATGGCTAACAGCATCCATAAATGAGCAACAAACAATAGATAAAACTGTTATTTCCCAAGTTGATCGTCTAAATATCCGTACGGAACCAGATATTGCGTCTCCTGTTCTTGGACAACTGTCAACAGGTAATCAAGCCACATTAATAACAGAAAATGGTGAATGGGCAAAGATCAATTGGAATGGGCTAATTGGTTGGGTATCTTCAGACTATGTGACGATTAATGAAAAAGCGGAAAAAACAACTACTGAACCAGTAGTTGAAGTATCTACAACAACCGAATCGAAAGGGACTACTTTTACGATTTTAGTCGATACGTTAAATGTCCGAAAAAAAGCCGATTTAACATCCAAAATTCTAGGGACTGTTTCCAAAGGACAATCTTATAAGGTGCTTGCTCAAGAGCACAATTGGGTGCAAATTCAATATAGTAACAAAAAAGCTGGTTGGGTATATAGTTTCTATGGGACATTTTCAAATGCGGTGAAAACGACTTCGAAAACAGCAACATCATCTTCATCATCAACACTTGAATCTGTCACAATTATTTATAATGGCACCAACTTACGCACAGATGCGACAACCACTGCGGAAGTTGTGCAACGTGTAGATGCAGGTGAAACTTTTCCCATTGTAGGGGCTAAAGATGATTTTTACGAAATTCAATTAGAAGATAAAACCGCTTTCGTTGCCAATTGGGTTGTGACTACTTCTCAAAATAATGCAGCAACAAAAACAACTACCAAAACAAAGTCTGAGCCACGAAAAAAGGGCACTTTAAACGGACTAACAATTGTCGTAGATCCAGGGCACGGTGGAAATGACCATGGAACGACTGGACAACGCGGGACGGATGAAAAGGACATTACATTGAAAACGGCATCTCTGCTTGCTTCCAAGTTAAGTGCAGCAGGTGCAAATGTTGTCATGACACGTGAATCAGATGAATATGTAGCACTTCGTAAACGGGTGTCCATTGCCCACCAGCATGATGCGGACGCTTTTATCAGTATTCACTATGATGCAACTGACAATAGCTCAATTTCTGGCTTTACCTCCTATTATTTAAACAACAATCAAAAAGGGCTTGCTGAAGCCATACACAATGGATTAGCTAGTAAAGTTAATTTGAAAGATCGTGGTACACAACAAGGGAATTATTTAGTACTACGTGAAAATCGACAAAAAGCAGTGCTGATCGAGCTCGGTTTTTTAAGTAACGCCAATGAAGAAAGAGTTATTACAACAGCTAAATTCAGAGAACAAGCCTCACTTGGCATCTATCAAGGCATTTTAGATTATTTTGATGCACACGAATAAAAAAGAACCTTCATTTTCTATATGCTTAAGAAAATGAAGGTTTTTATATGTGATTTATTTATGTTATCGCCAATGTGACCCATACAATTTCCTCCATGCGAATAAAGAAAGGTGTACGATTAATTTCGATAACAATATGGTCTGGTAATATGGAGGTCAAATGACCTTGTTGAATATTCTTCTTCGTTTGAACAACGATCATTTGGCCAATCATCATTTTCAGTGTTTCATATAAATAAGGATTCGACACTCTTCCCATTTGCGTCATCGAAATTGCACTTCCTTCCCGCATTTAGCCATTCTTTTTAGTATATGAAGGAATGATAGGAAATGTACCTCTATTTTGACTCCAGTAGAATTGTGACAGGTCCATCATTTGTCAATGCAACATCCATCATCGCACCGAAAATCCCTGTTTCAACCTGTAGGCCATACCCTCGTAATGCATCATTGAATGCCTCCCACAAAGGAGCAGCCATTTCTGGTCTTGCCGCACTTGTAAAGCTTGGACGATTACCTTTTTTCGTATCTCCATACAATGTAAATTGGGAAACCGATAGGATTGCGCCTCCATGCTCTAAAATAGAATGATTCATTTTCCCTTCACTATCTTCCCACAAGCGTAGATTAGCTATTTTTTTTGCTAGATAGGCCACGTCTTCTGTTGTATCTTCATGTGTAATGCCTACAAGAAGCACATAGCCACTATCAATAGCACCTGTTACTTCTCCTTGTACGGTAACAGATGCAGCCTTACTCCGCTGTAAAACTACTTTCATAATGTTAAACCCCTCAATCTATCAAAATCTACACTATTCTTTTCTCTTGTTATTTGCTGTAGCTATTAGTTAATTACACGTTGCACTGAATATATATCAGGTGTTTGTTTTATACGTTCAACAACCTTATGCAGATGGGAAATATTCGAAATTGAAATCGTTAGGTGAATAGTGGCAATTTTATCACGGTCAGCACGGCCACTCACAGCTAAAATGTTCGTTTTCGTCTCGCTTACGATTTGCATAATTTCATTTAAAATACCAGGTCTATCAAAGGCAGATACCTCGATATCGACAGGATACTCTTTTTTCTCAGGTGTAAGCCCGTTCTCCCATTCAACTTCGATAATACGTTCCTGCTCATCCTCAATTTGAATATTTGGACAATCTGCACGGTGTACGGAAACACCTCGTCCTTTCGTAATAAAACCGACAATGTCATCACCTGGCACTGGTGTACAGCAACGAGACAATCGAATGAGCATATTGTCAATTCCTTTTACAATAACGCCAGACTCTGTGCGTTTTTGTGGAATAGGATTTTTCATTTTTTGCTCAATTTTTTCAAGTGCTTCTTCTTGTTCACGCTCTTTACGACGTTTTTCGGCTAAACGATTAACAACTTGTTGCGCTGTAATACCATTTACACCAACTGCGGCATATAAATCTTCTTCATTCGTGTAATTAAATTTATCGCAGACACGTTTTAAGTTTTCCGCTGACATTGTTTCTTTCATGTCGAAATCTTGCGCGCGAATTTCTTTTTCAATCATCTCTTTCCCTTTGATGATATTTTCTTCACGAAGATGACGCTTGAAAAACTGCTTGATTTTATTTTTTGCTTGGGATGATTGCGCAATTTTTAGCCAGTCACGACTTGGACCGAAAGATTGCTTTGATGTTAATATTTCAATAATATCACCCGTTTTTAATGGTGTATCGAGCGGCACCATCTTGCCATTAATTTTTGCACCGATTGTACGATTACCGACTTCTGAATGCACACGGTATGCAAAATCGATAGGTACAGAACCAGCTGGCAATTCTATTACATCCCCTTCCGGTGTAAACACGTACACCATATCAGAGAATAAATCGAATTTTAAAGATTCCATGAACTCTTCGGCATTTGAAGACTCGTTTTGGAATTCTAATATTTCTCTAAACCAAGTTAATTTTTGATCGACATTTTGTTTTTCAATATCAATCTTTTTACCTTCTTTATAAGCCCAGTGAGCAGCGATCCCGTATTCAGCAATTTTATGCATTTCTTTTGTACGGATTTGTACTTCTAGAGGATCTCCGTATGGACCAATGACCGTTGTATGCAACGATTGATACAAGTTTTGCTTTGGCATTGCAATATAATCTTTAAAACGCCCAGGCATCGGCTTCCATAATGTATGCACAATACCTAACACTGCATAGCAATCTTTTATGCTATCAACTAAAACGCGAATGGCTAACAAATCATAAATTTCGTTAAATTGCTTTTTTTGGAGCACCATTTTACGATAGATGCTGTATATATGTTTCGGACGACCATAAATATCCGCATCAATTTCGACTTCAGAAAGCTGGGATTTCATTTCTCCCATAACATTGTCTAAATAAGCCTCACGTTCATCGCGCTTCTTCTTCATGAGACTGACAATACGGTAATATTGCTGTGGATTTAAATAACGTAGTGCAGTATCCTCCAGCTCCCATTTTACTGTCGAAATTCCTAGACGATGTGCAAGGGGAGCAAAAATTTCAAGCGTTTCTTTCGAAATACGGCGTTGTTTTTCAGCAGGTAAATGCTTTAAGGTACGCATATTGTGCAAACGATCCGCAAGCTTAATTAAGATAACGCGAATATCCTGTGCCATAGCGACAAACATTTTACGGTGATTTTCCGCCTGCTGTGCTTCTTTCGATAAATATTTTATTTTCCCCAGCTTCGTCACACCATCAACGAGCATTGCTACTTCCTCGCCAAATTCACGGACTAGGTCATCACGTGTAAATTCCGTATCTTCGACAACATCGTGTAAAAAGCCTGCTGCCACAGTTTCTGGATCCATTTGTAATTCAGCTAAAATACCGGCAACTTGCACTGGGTGAATAATATACGGTTCACCAGAGCTACGGAATTGCTCAATATGCGCATCTCTTGCCAATTCATATGCTTTTTTCACGAATGCGACATTTTCCTCATTCATGTAGGATTTGACTAACTCAAAAACGTCCTCAGGAGTCAAAATTTGCTCTTTCGCCATAACATGTCCACCTTGCTCGTCAAATTTTTCAGATTAGATATAAACTTAATTGTATAAAAAATAGAGGTCGATTGTAAAGGGACTGTGTCATATAGTTTAGATAATATCGTGAACAAGTTTCATAAATGGAAAAAATATTCATTATTATAAATAAAAAGACCCTTTGCTAGGCTGATTTGCTTCGCAAAGAGTCTTTCATTTACTTGTTAGTTTGCTTTGTTGTAAGCCACTGCAATTTTCGCACCAACTACTGCATTGTTTTTCACTAATGCGATATTAGCATCAAGGCTCTTACCTTCTGTTAACTCTTTTACTTTACCAAGTAAGAATGGTGTTACGTTTTTACCTTGGATACCATTTTCTTCAGCTTCTTGTAAAGCCTTTTCAATAATGCTTGTGATGAATTCATGCTCTAGTGCATCGACTTCAGGGATAGGGTTTGCAATAACTGCGCCGCCTTGTAAGCCTAAATCCCACTTAGCACGCAACATTGCTGCAACTTCTTCTGGTGTATCTAGTTTAAAGTTGACATCAAATCCACTTTGGCGAGTGTAGAATGCTGGAAGCTCAGACGTGCCATATCCAACTACTGGTACACCTTTTGTTTCAAGATATTCTAATGTTAAACCGATATCTAATATAGATTTCGCACCTGCACAAATAACAGCTACATTTGTTTGTGCTAATTCTTCTAAGTCTGCTGAAATATCCATTGTTGTTTCAGCACCACGGTGTACACCACCGATACCACCTGTAACGAAAATATCAATGCCTGCAAGCTCAGCGCAAATCATTGTTGCAGCAACTGTTGTCGCACCTAATTTTTTCGTAGCCAATAAATAGCCTAAGTCGCGACGAGAAGTTTTTGCAACACCTTGTGCATTCCCAAACATTTCAAGTTCTTCGTCAGATAAACCGATTTTAATTTTCCCATCAATAAGCGCGATTGTTGCAGGCACCGCACCGTTATCACGAATAATTTGCTCTACTTCACGTGCTGTTTGTACGTTTTGAGGATATGGCATACCATGTGAAATGATTGTTGACTCTAATGCAACAATGGGTAGCCCTTTTGCTTGTCCAGCTTTTACTTCTTCTGATAATACGATGAATTCTTTCATGATGTTATTCCTCCATTTCACTTTTCAACAATTCTTCTGATAGTTCAGGTCTTACTGTATATGGGGATGCCAATGTATTTTTAGCATTCGTTAAGCCTGCGTCTATGCAAACTTCAAACGATTGCCCCCTTAACCAACTATGAATGACAGCACTTACAAAAGCGTCACCCGCGCCCGTTACATCTTCAATTTTCTTTATTGCTTTCGCAGTAAAATGACGTGGTGGACTAGTGGTAGAGGCAGCATAGACCCCTTTGCTACCAGCCGTAATAATGACATGCTCTGCTCCTAATTGTAGAAGCTTTTGAATCGCTTGGTCATAGTTTGCCTCGTTATTGATTGTATGACCAACAATCGTTTCTGCTTCGTCCGTATTACATATAAACCACGTAACACCTTGCAATGTATCCGGTAGTCGATTCATTTTGGGAGAAGATACCGGAACGATAACAAATGGAATAGCGCGCGCAATCGCGACTTGTTGGATATACACCACTGTTTCTTTCGGGCAATTTAAATCCATAATAAAGCAGCCAGCATTCATAAGCATTGCCTCGTATTTCTTTAACAAACTCGGCAACAATAAATCATAAACTTCCATGTTCGCCACAGCTAATGCAAGCTCACCTTGCTCGTCCATAATCGCAGTATAAGAACCAGTTGAAGCATCTGGTAACTGCTCGACATAGCGCAAATTCATAAATGACTCTGATGCTTCTTGGATTACTTGCCAATCCGCATCTTTACCTGCTGTCGTTAATAACGTCACCTGATGATTAAGTCGGCCTAAATTTTCTGCAATATTGCGCCCAACCCCACCTACACTGAATGAGGAACTAGCAGGATTCGAAGTACCTAATTGGACAGTTCCTTTTACATGAAATTTGCGATCGAGATTCGCGCCACCGATACAAATAATTTCATTTTCCTCAGGTAAAATATAAGCACGACCGACAATTTTCCCTTGCTTCGTTAAGCTCGACACTAAGTTCGCAAGTACTGGACGGGACAGATTCATCTTATCTGCCATCTCTTGCTGAGACATAAACGGATTTTTGCGAATTAAAGCCAGTACCGCTTGTTCTCTTTCATTCATAGCATCACCTTTTATTATATTTGTTTGTATTATAAACTTTTGTTTGAGCGAAGTCAAAACATTTCATTCGATTTGTTTAACACTCCCCACTTCTATATTTTCCCTTCAAATGAAATGCAAATATTTTCAATAAAAAATAGCACACTAGATGAATTTTCTAGCGTACTATTGTTTGTTCCATATTGTTTATACTATTATGCTGAATCACTATTATGCATGACATTCGGTACTTGCTTTTTCACAATGATGACAAACAAGCTAGCTAAAACGCAAAAAACGCCAGCCAAGAAAAATGCCCAAGTATAAGAATTAAAAAGTTTATAGATAAGACCTCCCCCATATGCTGCTACTGCTGCACCTGCCTGATGGGAGGCGAATATCCAGCCATAAATAATCCCGCTTTTTTGAGTACCAAAAATTTGCCTTGAAATACTAACAGTTGGCGGTACAGTTGCAATCCAATCTAGTCCATAAAACACAGTAAACATGATGAGCAATGGTAAAGAACCTTGTACTAATGCATACGGTAGTAAAACTAAGGAAGCACCCCTTAAAAGATAATACCAAAATAATAACCAACGATTATCGAAACGATCCGATAACCAACCTGATAGTGTAGTTCCTACTAGGTTAAAAATCCCCATGAAGGATAGAAAAGATGCTGCTGTTACTAATGGAATACCGAAACTAATACAATACGATACAAAATGTGTACCTATTAAGCCACTAGTCGATAATCCACAAATAAAAAAGCTACCAGCCAAAAGCCAAAATGCTTTCACTTTCACAGCCGCAAATAAACCATTAAAGGCAATGACGATTGGATTTTTCTTATTTTCTACTACTTCTTCCAATCGTTCTTCGTCAAGACCGTATGCAAGAAGCCCCACATCCATCGGTTTATTTTTCATAAACAATAAAATAATTATTAACATGATCGAACTTAACACAATGATTAATGTAATTGCCCAACGCCATGAGTAATTTTCGATCATCATCGCTAAAACTGGAAGCAGTACTAACTGGCCTGTTGCAGTACTAGCTGTTAGTATTCCTAATGCAAGCCCTCTTCTTTTCTCAAACCAATGATTCGCTACAAATGGACTTAATACGGTTAAAAAGAGACTAGCTCCTAAACCAATAATAAAGCCCCAAATAATTATTAATTGCCATGCTTGCTGCATCAACAATGTGAGCGAGATGCCTATAACTAATATTACCATCGCAGCTACCATCATTTTTTTTAATCCAATAACTTCAAGTAGTGCTGCCATAAATGGACCTGAAATGCCATATAAAAAAAGACTTATGGCAAATGCCATTGCGATGATTGAGCGATCCCAGCCAAACTCCTGTTCAAACGGACCAATAAAAACACCGGATGAAGATAAAGTGATACCCGCTACAATAATGGAGAAAAAAGTAATCGTTAAAACAAACCAGCTGTAATGAATACGTTTCATAAGGCCACCTACATTCTCGGATAATGGAACACTTTAAGGATATTTTCATATAAAATAAAAATACATGTATATACATACATAATAATAACTTGTTATTTTTGATGTCAAGAAATTTTTTCCATTTAAGTGATATAATATAAACAATTAAAAAACATAAAAGGAGAGCTTATGATGGAGAAAGTACACACAGACATTGACTATACGCAAATTTGCGTATGTGCAAATCTTAGAAAGAAGACTAGAATTGTTACGCAGCTATACGATAAAATTCTTGAACCTACTAATTTAAAAGTTACGCAATACGCTATGTTAGCCAATATAGCAAAGCATAAAGCCGTTTCAGTTAGTCAACTAGGCATTATTCTTTCACTTGATCAGACGACGATCACCCGCAATGTCAATCTTTTAAAAAAAAGTGGCTATGTTGCTATTACCCAAGATTCACAAGATGGCCGAACAAAAATTATTTCTTTAACGGCTACAGGCATGCAAAAATTAACAGAAGCAGCTCCTATTTGGATGGACATTCAGGAGAAAATCATCCATGATATCGGACCCGAAAAATATAAAGACTTTTATGAAACGCTAAAAAAAATACAACAAGTAGTGAAATCCTACGAGTAATTATCAGAATTGTTTGAGTACCTGGCACTTGGATGGTATTTTTGAGGTAAATGCACAAAAATTCCTACAATTCGTCGTTAAATCACAAAGAGCCCATGGTATTTCTACTAGAAATATCACGGGCTCATGTTAATAATATTACTTAGTGCTATTTAGTGCTATTTAGTCGTATACAAAACTTTAAAACCTTTATATACCATGAATTAGGAACGATTGTTTTTATAAGGGTCATAATTTTTCAAATCTTCTATTGGGACTTTTATTCCGCGAATATCATAATACTCAAACTGTCCTTTAATATCATGTGCAAAATAAAGATATACTATATTAGGTTCATTTTGAAAAGTTACTTTTACATAATAATTAGGTATCCCGGTAGTCCATTTACTTTCAATCATAAAAATATCAGATTCATCGTAACCTTTTTCCTCAATTAGATACTCCATTACTTTATTAAGTGCAATGTGCTTTTTTACTTGAATGTACACAAAAGGTGTTAAACATAATAGAAGTACAATAGACAGGATAATTAAAAATTTTTTAATAATAACCACTCTCCCTAATATAGTGAAAGCTTGTTTTATTTAGTGTTGAACGAACCTACATTAGTAAAAATACTAGCATTTTTAATGTGACCAGGTGTTACGAAGGCTGTACTAGAACCTGTTAGACTTAAATTAGTAATATCTCCAGAATTGCTATAGAAAAATGCTTGCCAAATAAACTTAGAACAGTAATTAGGAGAAAGTGTGTTCAAAGGCTGTAAATTAATAATATCATAAACTTTAGCATAAGAATAAGCATACGCTGCCCAATCCGCAGCCCCTTGTCCTCCTGAACGAGGTCGGTAAATATAAATTGTTTCATTTGCTCCATGTCGACTACTATACGTTTCGACTGTATCTCTCTTCCCAGCCACTTCATCTACAGGATTAACATGATATATTCTATAGTCAGGACCGACAATACCTACATGACCAACAATTTTTGTAGACGTCACTAATGATTTTGAAGAATATAAAACATCCCCTATTTTCATTAATGTTTTTGTGCCAGGATAGTAATTTTCATTTTCTACAGCATTAGGGGAAATCCCATTATTCGGAATTTCTATCTGATCAGCATAAATAATCTCGGTATTCTCATTAATAAATGAATCAACTGGTAATTCATTTGCTAAAACCTTGTGTTCCGTCGAAATTACAAAAAAACTTACTAAAAATAGTATTGAAAAGATTATCTTCTTCATTTTTTCTCCCCCTAATTTATCTATCGCGAAAGTTTTATGTTAAAATATAACATAAATAACTATTTAAGTATATATAAATTTAAAGAACTGATATTAAATTTATTTTTGTAATATTCAGTAATTTTTGATGATTAGAGCAGGATTGAAATGCTCATAAACTAGCTCATAGAGACGATGGTGTTCGTCAAAATAGATTAGCAGCTTTTTATTAATTATTTAAAAAAGCTGTCCCAATTATAGGGGACAGCTTTTTTTAGTATTAATATTGAATTAAAGTTTTTACGCTTAAATCGCCAAGTTTTGCACGGCCATTTAGTTCTTTTAGCTCGATTAGGAATGCACAACCAACAACTTCTCCACCTAATTGTTGAATTAAGCGTACTGTTGCCTCCACTGTACCACCAGTAGCTAGTAAATCATCACAGATAAGTACTTTCTGACCTGGTTTGATGGCATCTTTATGCATTGTTAAAGTATCTTTACCATATTCTAAACCGTAGTCTGCACTAATGACTTCACGTGGCAATTTTCCAGGTTTACGAACTGGCGCAAAGCCAATTTCCAACGCATAGGCAACAGGGCAACCGATAATAAAGCCACGAGCTTCAGGACCTACAATAATTTCTGCCCCTACTTCCTTGGCATAAGCTACGATTTGATCTGTTGCATATTTGTAAGCTGGACCGTTATCCATAATTGTTGTAATATCTTTGAAACTAATGCCTTCTTTCGGCCAGTTCTCAACCGTTGTCACGTACTGCTTTAAATCCATAGTTCTTGCTCCTCCTACGAAACTGTATTCGCATATAAATTTAATCGTTCATCAAACCATTGCTTTAACTCTATATATGGCGCATAGACAAGTTTTTGCTCTATTTCAATCTGTTCAGAACGTTGTTTGTAAGACGGTGCCTCCGTTAATGCCGTTTTCGGTGCATTCATGTTGACAGTCGTCAGTCCACTCTCCATTTTAACAAAATTAAGCTCAAAAAACACCTGTGTCATAAATTTTAATGCTTCTAAAGGCCAACCAGTATGTTTCGCTAAATCCGGTAAATGCATATCTAGTGGAAATGCTGGACGTTGCTTTAAAAATTTATAGTACCACGCAAACTGCTCACGTGTAGGTATGCCATTAAAGTACTGGGAATCTGGCATATAGAAATGGGCATAAATACGTGTAGGTGCTGTTTTGCTTAACACATTTTCTAATAATTGAACATTGTGCGGTAAATCTAGCAACACAATATAATCTGTTTGTTCCACATTGGACAGCTCTACATCCACTAATTCAATTGGCACACCAAGCAATGATTGATAATAGCTGATTGTCTCAAGACGAAACGCAAAAAAGACTGCTTCCTCTTTTGGTACCGTGTGTAACCATCGAGATGTTTGACGAATACCACGAATATCAAATAATTGCCACTCTGTCGTTTGAACATCTTCAATCATAAACTGTGGCTTTTTGCGTCCTTGCCATTCATTAATTTGAAGATCGCCAGTAAACGACACTTTAATGCCGTAAGTCAGCTCATGGTACAAATGACCTTTGTTAAATCCTACACTATCCAATTTTTCAAGACCGTCAGTTAATTCCATTTTAATGTGATTTTCTGCTGCGCCAATTTTTCGCATCGTTGCAATTTCTACATCTTCAAGCACGTACACTGGCTTTGGAAAATCAGTGCCAAATGGACCGAGCGTGGCAATTTCTTCAATAGCATCTGCGGAAATCTCATCAATTTTAAGTGGTATATCAATAGCAAGAACTGGCGTTAATTGCTCTTCGGTTAAACATGCTCTTGCTTGCGCATCTAAGCGTGTGCGCAGTTCATCCACATGTTCTAACGGTAACGTCATCCCCGCTGCCATCGGATGTCCGCCAAAATGCGGTAAAATATCTCTATTTTTCGCCAATTCATTGTATAAATGGAAGCCTTCGATACTACGGGCAGACCCTTTTGCTGTCCCTTTCTCAAAATCTAGTGACAGTACAATTGTTGGACGATAATAAAGTTCAACAAGTCTGGATGCGACAATTCCTACAACACCAGCATTCCAGCCTTCCCCCGCAACAACTAACACAAGAGAATCACCAATTTTTTTATCTGCTTCAATGAAGGCAATCGCTTCATCGGTAATACTTTTCACAATATCTTTGCGTTCTGCATTACATCCATTTAGCTGTTTGGCTAATGCTGTCGCCTTTGCTGTATCCTCTGCCATAAGCAACTCAACAGCTGGCGATGCTTCACCTAGACGCCCAACTGCATTTAAGCGCGGTCCAAAGTAAAAGCCAATTGTTTCTTCATTAATCGTGGCTTGCTCAGCACTTGCCACTTCACACATCGCCTGTATCCAAGGACTAAGGGAACGACGCATTTCCTCCATCCCCCGTTTGACAAGGTAACGATTTTCGTCCACTAAAGGAACTAAATCTGCAACCGTACCAATTGCTACAAATTCAAATAAATGGGTTGGCAGCTCGCCATAAAGGGCATGCGCTAATTTAAACGCCACGCCTACACCTGCCAGCTCACCAAACGGATAATGTCCTTCAGGTACACGCGGATGTAAAATGATATCTGCCTGTGGTAACTCCTCCCCAGGCTCATGGTGATCTGTGACAATCACATCCATTCCAAGTTCTTTGGCCACTCGGATTGGCTCAATCCCAGAGATACCATTATCGACTGTTATAATTAATTGAATGCCCTCTTCATGGGCTTCACGAAATAATGCTTCACTCGGACCATAGCCATGTAAAAAGCGATTCGGTATTTTAAAGGACACATCTGCGCCAAGGTCTAGTAAGACATGGAGCATTACTGTCGTACTTGTTACACCATCCGCGTCATAGTCTCCGTACACTAATATTTTCTCGTTATTTTCAAGCGCTTGTTGAATACGCGCTACCGCTTCTGCCATACCATGCATTAAAAATGGGTCGTGAATATTTGCTTCTGTCATATTTAATAAACTTTCTGCATCGGCTGATGTTGTACAGCCTCGTGCTGCTAAAATTTTCGCTGCAATAGCAGAAAGTTGTAAGTCATTTTGTAATGTTTGGACAAGTTGGGCATCTGGACGCTCGACCTGCCATCTTTTTTTCGATAAAATCATTTTTCTCACTTCCTCACGAAAGCTATTATACCGAAAATCAAGCATATACGCACTATTCACTAGCTTACTAGTTTTATCCTCATGGCATCCATAAAAAAAGCCTACTCTAAATAAGAGTAGACTCGGTGCCAGGCACGCAAACAATTCTCGCACAATTTGCTATAAAGGCGTTGACGTCTCAATCGTTCCTTTTGAGGCAGCGACTAATGCTTCGACCTTTGCAACGTTGCCTTTATGCAAAGCCTCTACTATTGTACTCCCTACGATGACACCGTCCCCAAGTGCCCCCATGCTCACAACTTGTTGTGGTGTTGAAATACCAAAGCCCGCTAATACTGGTATTTGACACATCTCTCGCAAACGTTGAAAATGACCTTCTAAATCATCCGCAAAACTTGCACGTGCTCCTGTAATGCCGTTCACCGTTACAGCATAGACAAAGCCTTGACTAGCCGCTGCAATACGAGCAATTCGCTCTGGTGGACTTGTTAATGATACAAGCTGCACAATGTCCACACCATGTGGATTTAACGTTTGACGCAGTATCGCACTTTCTTCAAGTGGTACGTCAGGGACGATTAATCCTTTGACACCCCCTGCCACACAAGCACTAGCAAATTGCTCTAAGCCATAAGCTAAAACAGGGTTAAAATAAGTCATCACGACTAATGGCACTGTAATTTCTTGACGAAATGATGCCAGTGTCTCTAGAACATTGCGCAATGTTACACCTTCTGCTAATGCGCGCTCACCAGCCATCTCAATAGTAGGACCGTCTGCAACTGGATCGGTAAAAGGAATTCCGACCTCAATCGCTGTTACCCCCATTTTTTGTAGCGACAAGATTGTCGGCTTTACTGTACTAAGTCCTCCATCGCCCGCCATAATATAGGGCACAAAAGCTTTATTCCCTGCATTTTTTACTTGTTCAATTGCCTGTTGTAAAGTTGTCATGATTGCTCACCTCCAAGTACTGCACGTACCGTATGGACATCCTTATCCCCGCGACCCGATAAACAAACAACAATAATATCATCTGCATCCATTTCTTGCGCAAGCTTTGCAGTATAGGCAATGGCGTGAGCACTTTCTAATGCAGGTAATATTCCTTCCGTCCGACTTAGTAATTGTAAACCTTCGAGCGCCTCAGTATCTGTTATCGAATCAAATTTCGCTCGACCAATATCATGCAAATAACAATGTTCAGGCCCCTTACCAGGATAATCAAGCCCAGCCGAAATGGAATGAGCCTCCTGCACAAAACCATTGTCATCTTGCAGTAAATACATATACGCTCCGTGCAGAACACCTAACTGCCCACCTGCAATAGCTGCTGCATGCTTTCCAGTGTCAATACCACTGCCAGCTGCTTCTACACCATATAATGCGACCGCTTCATCATCTACAAATGGATGGAACATACCAATCGCATTGCTACCACCGCCGATACATGCGACTACCGCATCAGGTAAACGCCCTTCTTTTTCCAGTATTTGTGTTCTAGTCTCCACACCAATGATACGTTGGAAATCACGTACAATTTTTGGGAATGGATGTGGACCTAGAGCGGAACCTAAAATATAATGTGTATCTTCAACATTCATCACCCAGTAACGTAGTGCAGCATTGACAGCATCTTTTAATGTTTTTGACCCCGTCTCTACAGACTCGACCTTTGTGCCAAGTAACTCCATACGGAAAACATTTAATTGCTGTCGTTTAATATCTTCTGCACCCATAAATACTACACATTCCAAGTTTAATAAAGCACAAGCAGTCGCTGTCGCTACACCATGTTGCCCTGCACCTGTTTCCGCGACGATTTTCTTTTTTCCCATACGCTTAGCAAGAAGTGCTTGGCCAATCGCATTATTAATCTTATGTGCGCCTGTATGGTTTAAATCTTCACGTTTTAAATAAATTTTGGCACCGCCAAGCTCATTCGTTAAATTTTCAGCAAAGTACAGTGGTGTCTCACGTCCTACATATTCCTTTAAATAATAAGCTAACTCGTTCGTAAATGCCTGATCTGCCATCGCTTCATCAAACGCCGCTTCTAATTCAATTAATGCTGTCATTAAAGTTTCCGGGACATACTGCCCACCAAATTTTCCGTAGCGTCCTTCCTTTGTTGGTACGCTATTTGCCAATGAATGCATTATACTCTCCCCCTCTTTACTGCTTGTAGAAATGCTGTTATTTTTGCTGTATCCTTACTACCCTCTGTTTCCACACCACTTGAAACATCTACCATAAAAGGTGATACGAGTGACAGTGCCTCTTGAATATTGTCTAATTTTAACCCACCAGCTAAAATTAGCTTATGTTGTGGAATACCAGCAGCTTCAAGTAATGTCCAATCAAACGTATGTCCACTACCACCTTTATAATCTGTGCCTGGTGCATCAAATAAGTAATAATCCACATCGTAGTTAGTAGCCGCCTGCACATCCTCTGCACAACGGACAGACAAAGCCTTAATTGATGGATAGCCTTGTTGAATAATAAACTCAGGAGATTCCTCACCATGATACTGGACATAATCCAATGGCACAGTTAATACTGCCGAACGTAATTCTTCAGGCGTTGGATTGACAAAGACACCAATTTTCTTTATTCCATCGGGTACATGTTTGGCCAATTGTTGCGCTTGTTCAATGGTTACTTGACGTTTGCTTGGCGCAAAGACAAAACCGATGGCGTCTGCACCTGCCTGCACTGCGGCTTGCACATGTTGGACTTCTTTCAAACCACAAATTTTCACTTTCGTCATAGTGATGCACCTGCTTTATTTACTTGTAATTGTTGAAGTGCTACACCTGCATCGTCACTGCGCATTAATGATTCTCCTACAAGAACAGCACTTGCCCCCATCGCTGCAACCTTTTTGGCATCATCACTATGCCAAATACCGCTTTCGCTAATAAGCACACGTTGCTCCCCAAATGGAAAAGCCTCTGCAATTTCCTGTGTTCGCTCTAAATCGACTTCAAATGTACGCAAATCTCGGTTATTAACCCCTATTAGTTTTGCCCCAACAGCGAGTGCTCGTTCAAGCTCTTCAATATCGTGCACTTCAACTAATACTTCAAGACCTAAACTTGTGGCGAAACGATATAAATCTTGTAACATTGCATCGTCAAGTGCTGCAGCAATAAGTAAAATGATTGATGCTCCAGCAGCCTTCGCAAAGCGAATTTGCACACGGTCAATCATAAAGTCTTTACACAGAAGTGGCGTTTGAACCGCCTTCGCAACGGCTGCTAAATCTTCAAACGAACCTTGAAAAAACGTTTTATCTGTTAAAACCGAAATGGCGGCTGCACCAGCTTGTGCATAAATTTTTGCCTGTTTTACTGGATTAGCGCCCTCTGCAATAAGACCTTTGGATGGAGATGCGCGCTTCATTTCGGCGATGACTTGTAAAGTATCAGCAGACTTTAACGTTGCAAAAAGAGCGTCACGTTTTATCTCGTTGAAATTGGCTAATGGATCTGGCTGTGTAATCAATGCGTCTACTTCTATTTTCTTCTGTTCAATTATTTTAGTTAATATATTCATAGCCCAATCTCCACTTCTTTTATTTTTTCACTAAAGGCTACAACTGCCTCTAATTTCTGCAATGCACGGCCGCTGAAAATACTATCTTTTGCCATTTCAACACCTTCGTGAACGGTTTGTGCTGTTCCTTGGCTGAACAAACCTATTGCGGCATTTAACAATACCGTATCGAAATAGGCACTTTGTTCACCAGCGAGTAATTTACGCATAATAGTTGCATTTTCATCAGCATTGCCACCGCGTATCGCTTCTAGGGGTGCATAGTGTAGCCCGACATCTTCTGCTGTTAAGGCAAATGGAATTAAGTCACCTTTATCTACTAAGATGGCTGTATTTTGACCGGCAAGTGATGCTTCATCTAACCCTTTCGGACCAGAAACGACAATCGCCCGCTCCCGTCCTAACATTTGTAAAACAGAAGCATATTCCATTACAAAGTTGGGACGATTAATGCCCGTAAATTGCGTTGCTAATGGGACAGGATTTGTTAGCGGACCAACAAGATTAAAAATAGTGGGCTTTCCTAAGGCACGTCGTACTTCCCCAATGCGTTTCAATTTCGGATGGACATTTGGAGCATATAAAAAGGCAATTCCTTCTGTTTCTAAAAGTGTCAGTGTTTGTTCAATGGAAATATTCGTATGAATACCTAAAGCCTCTAACACATCTGCACTACCTGATGCAGAAGAAATTTTGCGGTTCCCGTGCTTCGCCATTTTAACGCCTGCTCCTGCCAAGACAAAGGCTGATGCGGTACTAATATTAAATGTATTTAAGCCGTCTCCGCCTGTACCACAGTTATCCATATAAACCCCAGCTGCTGCTGGTACTTGGAGTGCAAACGAACGCATTACAGTGGCTAATGCTGCAACTTCATGTGCCGTTTCACCCTTTGCAGATAAGTCTATTAAAAATTTGGCGATAGCATCTTTTGGCGTTTCCTGTTGGAACATCCATTGTGCAGCTTCAATCATTTCTTCATACATTAAATGCTGTCGTTGCTGTACCTTTCTTTGTATGCTGTCCATCATTTAGCCTCACTTTCATTTTCCAAATGTTGTAAAAACAACTGTTGTTCTGCTGTTACTTGTGTCAGTACACTGCCGACATTGGCATATTTAGTTACCATAACAGTGGATTGTGTATGCAGCCTTTCGTTTTCCACTACAATGGATTTGCCTGTTAATGAAAAATCTAAATGCCCATTAAACCCTATAAAGCCAATAGCTCCACCAAAAACATCTGCTGTTTGAGCTGTTTTTTCTTTTATTTGCCCCTCTGGGATATTAATTGATGTAAATGTTGGCATCATAGCAGCCAATACATCTACTGCATGAAGCATCGGTAACCGCTGCCCCTCCAGACGTGATGTCATATGCATTGCTTGCTTTGACCGCTCAATTTTCATCGTTTCAACTAGCTTGATAGAATCAGGGAAACAGACAGTGGCTAGTTTTTGTTGTATAGCCGTAACAAGACTTGCATGTGATTTCCTTACCTCAATATTTTCATATAGCTGACGTTCATTATCTAAATCTTCTACGTTTGTTGCACCTCGTGCACAAGAGCCTTCCGTTGGCGTCGCAATGACGTGTTCACCTTGTACTCGAACTAAACTTTCAGGTGATGTTCCCATCACAATATGATCATCGAAAGTGACAAAATACATATACGGCGCAGGCGTTTTTTTACGTAATTGGCGATAGAGCGCAAATGCATCTCCTTGAATATTAGCAATAAAGCGTTTGGACAGGACAACACGTGTATGCTCTTCGCTTAACGTCTTAGTTAACGATGTCACAGTGGATTCAAGTTCTTGATCTGATAGCGTTGTTAACCCATCATAACTCCATGTAGTATCCTCCTCTTCATTGCCCGTTAACAACTGTTGAGCTAGCTCCTCTAAATTTGGCTCTTTTTTTTCAGCATCAATGTTCGTATGAATGCAAGTCACCTCATCCGTTAGATGGTCAAAAACAATAATGGTTTCATAGACATGGAAATAAACATCTGGTAGTTCTAACATGCCTTGATGATTTAAAACGATGTTCGTTGCATTACTACCAATATAACCAATGGCACCACCTGAAAAGGGAAATTCGGTTGTATTAGAAATACGTGGCATCAAGCGCTTCAACAGTACAAAAAGATCACCTTTATGTGTATACGTTTTTCCTGTTTTATAGGAATATTCCTCTATCACATCGCCCACACCTTTATAGGTTTTTCGTGGATTAGCGCCGATAAAAGAATAACGGCCTGCGCCTTCATGCTGTGCTGAACTCTCCAGTAAAAATTTATGGGTGCCTTGCAAGCGTCTAAAAATTAAGATTGGTGTCAATGAATCCCCATTGATTGTTTTCATCTTTGTTCTTGAACTGGTTGTTTGCATATCGACAAAACCCCTTTATTAAAATAAATTTGCATATACGAGTTGGGAAAAGCATCAAAACAAAACAAAAAAGCCCTCTGCAAAAAGGAAAATTCCTAATTACAGAGGACGATCATGACCGCGTTGCCACCTCATATTAGAGCGAAAAAGCTCTCACTTATGTGCTTCAACCATTTACCTATCGTAAAATAAATCAATCGCTGTGGTTTCAGGCGAAGGATTTACAGGCATGCGCCTAATCAACAGTTGTGTAAAACAACCGTCAGAATGGAAGCACCCCCGATAACGTGGGGAATCCGTTTGCTATTATACATAGCAACTCTCATAAGTCCATTCACATAAGCTACAAATCAGTTTACACCGACCACTGACTCTCTACATTGCACACTTATGCTACTACTCTTATTCAACAATTTCTCAGCTATTCTCGTCTATGCTCTGCTCATCTGTTCTAAGGTCGATCCCGCTCCCGAGACCTTCTACCATATACCGAACGAAAAGTTAGCCTTATTCTATGCCAACCTACAATAATTGTCAACCAATTCTGATAAAAAGATTAAAAAGCAGCTTATTTCTTGTTGTATTTGTGAGGCACTTTCATTGTTTTTACGAGATAAAACAGACCGACAAACAAAAACATAACCCCAAAAATATCCAATACAATATTTTTAAAGAATTCATCTTTTACTGTTGTATTTAAAAAGAAAGAGCCCACCAGTACAATCAATAAACTTAATACGATTTTCAGCAATTTCATCGAAAATTCCTCCTATAAAATCACTTTTTGGTTTATTTTATCGTATTTATTATATATAATTTTTATATCATATTTATAGTCTTTTTAATTAAGAAAGGAGTATAATCATGAAAAAATTGTTAAATCTCACATTGTTAATTCTACTAGTATTTTTTAATTTCTCTCCCCCCTTAGCAATAGCAGAAGTATCAACCAACAATAAAAACTTTATCTTAACCGACACTGCAAATAATGAAATTTTCAATGTCACAATAAATATTAATAACGCTATAAAAACGGTGATTGTAGATGACGGATACATAACTGAAAACATTGTTTACGACACAATAAAAAATGAAATGCTTTTAAACGGTGAAAAAATACCTGATGAAATAGTAAATTCTTTAAAACAATTTGCAGAAATTGAAAAAGAAGATACTATAATCAATTACTCTCAATCTCCACTCTTACAAAACCATAGACCAGTCCCTTTATCAATTGACCAAGGAGCTGGAATTGGTTCAACATGGGTCTATGAATTTACAAACTATGGACAGATTAATGTTACTGGCTTAACTAAAGCTGCACTAATAGGAGCACTGGCCGCAATACTTACAAAAAATGTAATAGTAGGTGTTCTAGCTTCTATAGCAACAGCAATTTTTTCCTCAGTTTCTTCTGAAAGAGGTAGTGTATATTACAAACACATTAGATATACCAAACCACACGAACAGTTTCCTTTACTATACAAAAGATATAAAGAAGAAGTATATTTTTATAAATATTCACAGTACACGGGACTAATTAGGCACGAAATAATTTATCATTGACACTATAAAGTACCATTATTAAATACATTGATATTTTCAACAAAAGTTTCAATAATTAAGATTTAGTAAAACTACTAATCCTAACATTAAAAAGAGCCCTCTCAACATCAGTTGAGAGGGCTCTTTTAAGTATTTATTAAACAGTAGGCTCGTCTGTTCCCCATTGTTTTTTCTCTTTTTTACGCAGTTGACCATCTGATTTTTTCATCTCACGTACTTTTAATGAGTACCAGATTTGGGCTGCGATACAGATAGAAGAATACATACCTGTAATTAAACCGATTAACAATGCGATAGAGAACGTTTCAATAGATGGTGCACCGAAAATAAGGAGTGACACGACTACGATAATTACAGTTAACACCGTATTCACCGAACGTCCCATCGTTTGACGCAACGATTTATTAACAATGTTCGCTAATACTTCACGGTCTTTAATTGTATCATATTGCGCTAAGTTTTCACGCATCCGGTCAAATGTAACAATTGTATCGTTAATAGAGTAACCAACAATTGTCAGTACGGCAGCAATAAACGTAATATCCACTTCTAAGCGCATAAAGCTAAAGACAGCAATAATTAAGAATACATCATGTAGTAGTGACATAATCGCACCTACACCCATACGCCATTCAAATCGAATGGCTACATAAATGATGATGCCAAGTGCAGCAAGTGATAATGCTTTAATAGCATTTTTCACTAGCTCTTTACCGATAGTTGGAGAAACTGTACTTACTCCAGGCTCATGGCCATATTTCTCACCAACTACCTTTTTGAATTTTATAATTTCACTTTGTGATAAGTCATCTTTATAACGGATAACCGCCATGTTATTTTTCTCACCTGAAAGAACAATATCATCAGATGGGAAACCGATGCTAGTCACATATTTTGAAACTTCTTCTTTCGTTAAAGTTTGATCTGCTTCTATTTGCGCTCGTGTACCACTTGAGAAGTCAATACCAAGATTTAAGCGGAAAATGCCAAGTACAACAATCCCTGCTACAAAAATAGCTAACGAGAATGTATAGAACTTTTTACGGTTGTGTACAAAGTCGAAACGATCAAATTTTGTTGATAAATTTAATGTGCTGATTTTTTCATCCAAATTATGTTGTTTCGATTTTGGAATACCAAACCATGCTGGATTATTGAAGTAACCACTATTTACAAGTAACCCTAGTAGTACACGTGAACCCCACACAGCCGTTAGGAAGCTTAGTAAAATACTAATGATTAATGTTGTTGCAAATCCTTTAACAGAGCTTGTTCCCCAATAAAACAGTACTGCTGCAGCTAATAAAGTTGTTAACTGTGCATCGACAATCGCTGATAATGATTGTTTAGAACCAATTTGAAAGGCTTGTTTAGTAGAATAACCTACTCGAAGCTCTTCTCGAATACGTTCTGCCGCTAGAATATTCGCATCCACGGCCATCCCTATTCCGAGCACGATCGCTGCAATACCTGGCAATGTCAATACGGCATTAATCCAGTCGAACACAAGAAGAACTAAGAATGTAAAAATAGCAAGTGTAATGATTGAGATAAAGCCCGGTAAACGGTAGTAGAATAGCATAAATAGGAAAATAACAATTACGCCCACAATACCTGCAAACACTGTACTTTTCAATGCTTGGTCACCGAATTGTGCGCCCACTGATGTAGAGTAAATCTCATCAAGTTTCACAGGAAGTGCACCAGCATTTAAAATGCCTGCTAAATTTTTTGTTTCTTCAACTGTAAAATTACCGCTAATCATAACATCTGTTGTATTTAACGTTTGACTTACTGTTGCTGCAGATGCATAGCGAGGCTTCGCTTTTTGCGATTCTGCTTTATAAGAATCGACACCCTCTTCAAAGTCTAGCCATACAACAAGTAAGTTTTGACCTTGTGGTTTAGCAGCAATTTTACTTGTAATATCTGCAAATTTTTTCGCATCTTTTAACGTTAGCGAAACGATTGGACGGTTTTGTTGGTCAAAGGAATCCTTTGCACCATCAGCTTTTAAATCATCACCATCTAGTAGTAAATTGTCATCCACATCACGGAATGTTAAATTCGCAGAAGTAGATAGCATTTTACGAGCAGATTCTTGGTCTTCAACCCCCGCTAATTGCACACGAATACGGTTTTTGTCTTCAACCTGAATGCTTGGTTCACTTACCCCAATTGCATTGACACGGTTACCAAGAGCAGTTGCCGTTGCGGTTACAACTTCTGGTGTGATTTTTTGTCCTTCTTTTAATTCATTGACCTCATAAAGTACCTCAAACCCGCCTTGTAAATCAAGACCAAGCTTAATGTCCTTTAAGACGCCATCTACAGTCGTACCCATGGAAGCTGCAAATAGCACCAAAAGTAGCACGAATGCAACAATTCGACTTCTTAATTTCATCTATAAATCCTCCTCGAATTGGTGCAAGGGCATCCCTTACACTGCAAACAAGTATACTAGCAATACCTTTTGAAACGTGTATTCCTCCTTTTCCTTTAGAATTATGTAGCTTGTGCTTCAAAAGGTTTGCTTTACTTATTTCAATCGTTCAATAACGCGCAAATTCCGTATGCGTCTTCCATTTCATTATGAATAGTAAGCGGAACAATTATGTAGGGAAAGAAAAATCCCTTACAATCTTTTACAGCCTATTTTTCGACATGGCTTGTACAAAGTAAAAAAGCGCAACACACTCATTATGAAACACGTTGCGCTTGGTGTCAATTCAACACTGTAGTATTCTTATTAATCTTTTACAGAAACGACATATTCTTCTTGTGTTTTTAATGGCCCAAGCAACGATTTTAATTCCTCGGTGTTTATTTCTGCAAACCAATCATCACTTTGTAAAAATTCTACTTGATTGAATGATACAATATCTGAAGGCGATACTGCAAATATAGTTGCGATAATTTCATATAAGCGTAATTGCTCGACATTTTTTTTGCGCCATTTTTTTTCTACACAATAACGCCATAATTCTTCTGCGGAAATCGCATCATATTTATAATACTTAAACTCTGCAATCTTACTATCAATTGCCGGACGAATTTTTTCAAATAGTTGTGCATGTTGCATACTCATTTTGAATCATCTCCAATCAAAGTTGTATCGTAAGAAGTGTTTGCATACAAATAGTGTAAATGAATTTTTGCGGCTTGAGAAGGGACGGATGGCATGAGTTCTTTTGTACGAGGTACACTATTTTTAATGTTTGTTATTTTTTTATCTAAACTTTTTGGCTTCTTTTATAGAATGCAGTTTATGCGCATTGCTGGTGAAGAAGCAGTCGGTATTTATATGACCGCCTATCCTGCATTTATTTTCTTCATCTCACTCATTCAACTTGGACTACCTATCGCTGTAGCTAAAATTGTAGCAGAATTACTAGCAAAAAATAAACGAGAAAACATTTTTGGCGTGATGCGTACCGCAATCATTTGGTCATTTATTGGCATGATTGTTTTTATGCCACTTGTAGCCCTAACAATACCTTATATTTCTACTACACTATTACATAATGAACAAACAACATTTACACTTTGGATTGCACTGTTTGCCGTGCCTGTTTCGGTCGGTTCAGGATTGCTCCGCGCTTATTTACAGGGCGTTGCTAAAATCACACCAACTGCTTGGGCACAAATGCTTGAACAAGTTGTCCGCATCGGCTTTATTACCTTTATGCTACCATTAGTTGCAGCTTATAATAATGCTTCCATAACGGCGGCTTCTGCTATGGGTATCACACTTTTAGCTGAAGTTGTTGCGTTCCTGTATTTATGGCTCCATTACGCCGTTTCAAAGAAGAAATTATTACCAAAGAAAAGCAAAGTGGAGTCTTATCCGGCTTCACCAATGCTACGGGTAGCCATCCCGTCTGCAGGAAGCAAACTATTTGGCTCCTTCACTTGGTTTTTAGAACCGATTATTTTTTTAAAAGCATTAACGATGGCAGGGTTAACGGCCTCTGCCGCTACCATTTTATATGGGGTCATTTCAGGGGTTTTAGTGCCCTTGCTACTATTCCCAGCCTTTGTGTCTACAGCACTTTCCATTGTCCTTATTCCTGCCGTTAGTGATGCTGTTGCACGCCAACACAATGCGCTTTTACAGGAACGTATTTCCGTTTCGCTGCGCTTATCTTCTTTAGTAGGCTGCATCGCCGCCACTTATTTTTTCGTTCACGGTGACGAGCTAGCCATGAAATTATTTCACTTAGAAGAAAATCGAGGCTATGTGAAAATTTTAGCACCTATATTTTATTTTTATTATATTCAAAGTCCATTACATTCCATTTTGCAGGCAGTTGGTGAAGCGCGCGCTGCCATGATGAACTCCATTTATGGTGGACTCGGTAAACTATTCGTTATGTTTGTACTGGCCTCTCAACCTGGAATCCAAGAAAAAGGGGCTGTTGTAGCCATTGGCTTTGGCGTTTTGCTCACATCTTTCTTGCATATCGCTACGGTCAGACAGCGCAAAAATTTACGCGCCGGCTTCCGTATGTTTGTTGTACCTTATAGTTGTTTTATTGCCGTTTGTATTGCCCAGTATTTCTTTATGCAAATACTGCCACTACCATTTATTTTAAGTAGCTGTGTCACATTATTTTTACTCTTTACGTTATTATTAATGTCTAATCAATTACGTTTTACAGATTTCCACTATATTCGGAAATTAGCCAAAAAGGTCTAATGTTCCTTCAATTGAATATGAAGTCGACTGTCCTCCCATATACAAAAGAACACCGTGCTACTATCATGAATATTACTTTTAGCTAACTCTTCCATTAACCATTTTTCATCTTTATGGATAAGCATTAAATGTCTATCTTGGATATCACCATCAATAATAAGCGGATAGACAAAGGCCTTTTCATCTTTTTTATAAACGGAAAGATTACCAGAAGGCTCTAAATAGGCATACGCAATTTCCGTAACAGAGGAGATGCCATTTTCACGTAGTTGCTGACAAAGGTCATCTAAATTATAGCGCTGTTTTCGCATCTCGCTTTCTTGGATAATCCCATCTTTGACAAGCAGTGCTGGATCGCCATCAACCAAATCACGTATTTTCTTATACTTCAACGATAAATAAGCACTCAATATTTGAATAAAGAGCAAAATAATAATCGGTAAAATAGCATTAAATAATGGGTTTTCATAATCATCCAGCGCAAAGGCAGCTACTTCTGCAATCAAGACGAAAACGACTAAATCAATAACAGATAGTTCACCGACTTCTCGCTTGCCCATTAGTCGAAAAACAATAAGTATAAAAACATATAAAAAACATGTTCTAAAAATAATTGCTAAATATTCTTCCATACGAACACCCCCACTTTATCAAGGTGACCGTATCTGTTGCTTTTTATACAAAAAATTGTGGCAAAATTATACGCATTTCGACATAGCCTTTAAAATGGCAAAGGCGTTGTCCAAAGGTTATTTGGGACAACGCCTAATCATATTAAACTTGATCATTTACGACACGTCCGATTGCTTGACGGTCAAATTTAACGCGCACATTATCAGCGATTACTAAAGTGACAGCTGTGTCCTCAATTGAGTCGATAACACCATGCAAGCCACCTATTGTAATAACTTTATCTCCACGCTGTAAGCTACTTTGCATATTTTGCGTTTCCTGCTGTCTTTTTTTTGCAGGACGGATTAAAATGAACCACATCGCCACGAACATCAATATGATCGGTGCAAATCCTAATATTGATTCCATATTCAAAATGCTAGCCCCCTTTCCAAATCTCACTTTTTTAGTATAGACTATTTCACCCTAAAAAAGCGATGAACAAGCCCAAAATTTTTCTATATTATCAATAGTTTTTCTATAACAGGTAAATTTTCGCTAAGTATCATTCCAATTTTAGAAGTTTTTTGCATTCGGTCCATTAAAACCGTACTTTTCGAAAAATTCTTCTCGGAAATCACCTAGACGATCCTCACGAATCGCCTCACGCACTTGCTCCATTAACTTCAGTAAAAAATGTAGATTATGATAAGAAGTTAAACGAATACCAAATGTCTCTTCCGTGCGAATTAAATGGCGCACATATGCACGAGAATAGTTTTTACAAGTATAGCAATCACAGTTTGGATCGATTGGACCAAAATCACGGGCATATTTAGCGTTTTTAACAACTAAACGACCTTCAGACGTCATTAATGTACCATTACGGGCAATTCGTGTCGGTAATACACAGTCAAACATATCAATGCCTCGAATAGCACCGTCAATTAGAGAGTCTGGTGAACCTACACCCATTAAATAGCGCGGCTTATTAGTCGGCATTAACGGTGTTGTAAACTCTAGCACTCGATTCATCACATCTTTCGGTTCGCCTACTGATAAGCCTCCAATTGCATAACCTGGAAAATCAAGTTCTACTAATGCTTCTGCAGAGCGACGACGTAATTCTTCGTATTCTCCACCTTGAATAATACCAAATAATCCTTGATCTTCTGGGCGAGCATGTGCTTCTTTGCATCGCTTTGCCCAACGAGTCGTTCTATCAACTGATTGTAGCATATAATCATATGTTGCAGGGTAAGGCGGACATTCATCGAATGCCATCATAATATCCGACCCTAAATCATTTTGAATTTCCATCGCTTTTTCTGGACTTAAAAACAGCTTGTCCCCGTTTAAATGATTACGGAAGTGCACACCTTCCTCTTCAATTTTACGGAATTGACTTAACGAGAATACTTGGAAGCCACCTGAATCCGTTAAGATTGGACGATCCCAGTTCATAAATTTATGCAGGCCACCTGCTTCCTTCACAATATCATTCCCTGGACGCAGCCATAAATGGTACGTATTCGAAAGAATAATGCCTGCATTCATTTCTTTTAATTCTTCTGGAGACATTGTTTTAACGGTTGCTTGTGTCCCTACAGGCATAAATGCTGGTGTTTCAAAAGAGCCATGTGGTGTATGGACGATGCCAAGACGTGCTCCTGTTTGCTTACATGTATGAAGTAGTTCATAACGAATTGCTGGTTGTGTCATAAAATGTTAAATCCTCTCTTATCTAAAGTAAAAACAGTACTCCGATTTCTTGCTTGATTAATCAATTGGACAAATCAAAATTCCTGTTGCATCTCTTTTGATGTTGCAACAGAAATGAATTATTTTTGTAAACTAGGACGTATAAACATAGCATCACCAAAGCTAAAGAAGCGATATTTTTCTTCTACTGCTTGATGGTAGGCGCTTAAAATCGTATCTTTTGTCGCAAGTGTACTGACAAGCATTACTAATGTTGACTTCGGTAAATGGAAGTTTGTAATTAAACCATCCACCACTGTAAATTGATAGCCTGGATAAATAAAAATAGATGTCCATCCTTGCTCTGCGCGCACTTCTCCATATTTAGAGCCAATTGTTTCGAGCGTTCGAGTAGATGTTGTACCAACAGCAATGACATGTCCGCCATTTGCTTTTACACGGTTAATCGTAGCTGCGGCTTCTTCTGTCACACTATAAAATTCAGCGTGCATTTCATGGTTTTCGATCGAATCCACACTTACTGGGCGGAATGTGCCAAGTCCAACATGTAGTGTAATAAAAACAATCTCGACACCTTTTGCTCGTACTTGCGCTAATAATTCTTGTGTAAAATGAAGACCTGCCGTAGGTGCTGCTGCCGAGCCACGTTCTTTCGCGTAAACAGTTTGATAACGCTCACTATCATCTAATTTTTCGCGAATATATGGAGGCAATGGCATTTCGCCAAGTTGCTCTAAAATTTCATAGAAAATGCCATCATATTTGAATTCAAACATACGACCACCGTGGTCTAGCTCTGCTGTACAAGTAGCTGTTAGTAAACCGTCTCCAAATGTGACAACGGTACCTACTTTAACACGTTTCGCTGGTTTTACAAGTGTTTCCCATTCATCCGTTCCAGCCGTTTGCTTTAAGAGCAATACTTCAATATGAGCACCCGTTTCTTCTTTTACACCCATTAAACGAGCAGGTAATACTCTTGTATCATTTAGTACAAGGCAGTCACCAGCATGTAACTCCTCTAAAATATGAGCAAAATGATGATGCTCGACTTTTTCTGAGCCCGGTGTCACAACCATTAACCGACTTGCCGTACGATCGACAAGGGGCGTTTGTGCGATAAGCTCCTCTGGTAATTCAAAATCAAAATCTTCTACACGCATGAAAAAAACTTCCTTCTTTTATGTTTGTTGTGGATAATCATATCCAAAATGTTCGTAAGCCAGATGCGTTGCGACGCGTCCACGCGGTGTACGTTGAATAAAGCCAATCTGCATTAAATATGGCTCGTACACATCTTCTATCGTCACACGTTCTTCACCTATTGAAGCAGCAAGTGTATCTAAGCCTACTGGGCCACCACTGAAGCGCTCAATCATATTGGTCACAAGCTTATGGTCAATATGGTCAAGCCCTCTAGGATCCACTTGTAAAAGCTCTAGCGCTTGCTTAGCAAGGTCCTCCGTTATCATACCATCTCCAAGCACTTGTGCATAATCTCGCACTCGTTTCAGTAAACGGTTAGCAATACGTGGTGTACCACGAGAACGTCTCGCCATTTCGCCTGCCGCTATTTGCTCAATATCCACATCAAATAAATGGGCACTTCTTACGACAATTTCAGCAAGTGACGTATTATCGTAATACTCTAATCGTAACAGTACACCAAATCGATCTCGTAGCGGGGCGGATAACGCACCGGCTCTTGTCGTTGCACCAACGAGCGTAAACGGTGGCAAATCAAGACGCACTGAACGAGCTTCCGGTCCTTTTCCAACAACAATATCTAAGCAAAAATCCTCCATAGCTGGATATAGCACCTCTTCAATTGCACGTGGAAGACGATGAATCTCATCAATAAACAATACATCTCCAGGCTCCAATGAGCTTAATATCGCTGCTAAATCTCCTGGACGTTCAATGGCAGGACCACTCGTCATACGAACATTAACATTCATTTCATTTGCAATGACAGCGGCTAATGTCGTCTTTCCCAATCCAGGAGGACCATATAATAGTACATGATCTAAACTTTCCTGCCGAAGCTTTGCTGCTTCAATGAAAATTTGTAAATTTTCTTTCACCTTATGCTGCCCAATATATTGTGCTAATCTTTGGGGTCTAAGAGATAATTCAAATTGTTCATCATAACGGCCAGCTTCACTTGCTATCATACGTTCCGACATGTACCTGCCTCCCTTCCATTATTTCAGCTTTAATAACAACTGCAATGCTTGCTTCATATACGCATCTGTTGTTTCCAGCTTGTCATTATCTTCTAGTTGCGGTCGGATTTTATCGAGTTCTTTTTCCGAGTATCCTAGAGCCATTAATGCTAGAATGGCTTCTTCTAGTTCATGCTTATATGGATTAACGCCAAATAAAGGCAGCTCATCTTCCGAACTAGGTAGTTCCATTGTGTCTAGTAAAGAACCAAGTTTACCTTTTAAATCTAGAATCATTTGACGTGCTGTCTTTTTACCGACACCTGGAAATTTCACTAAAAACGTTTCATCTTCTCGTTCAATGGCACCAATCACTTGTTGAGGATTACCTGTCGCTAAAATCGCTAGTGCACCTTTAGGTCCAATGCCTGACACTAAAATTAATTTTCGGAATAACTCTCGTTGGTCTAAATTCGGAAAACCATACAGCACTTGTGCATCTTCCCGAACATGCAAGTGTACGTAAATTTGTTGTTCAACTGCTGACGCACGAAATGCAAATGGATTCGGTGTATTCAATTGCCAACCTATCCCTTGTTGCTCAAGTACGACATACTCTGGCGTAATACGCACTACTTGACCTTTTAAATAATCATACATAGTATATCCCTCACATTCATCGTCTTCGATTATAGCATATAGCGAACGAATGCTCGACTATATGCTATAGCAATAGCCCCGATTCCATACAAAAATGACCGCCTCGGGGACGGTCATCTCTTCATCACTCTATCAATATCGTACCACAGTTTCGGCCAGTATGTTAGCGCTCGCTTAGTAAATGGTATTAAATAATCTAAAAATACTAGCTGTTGTTCTAACGGTAAATCGATAGCAAATAACCATTCTCGCAACAGCTCATTTGGAAACTTTAAACGATGGAACTTTCTTTTATCTAACCGTTCAAGTGCTGGTAATTCTCTTAAAATACTAGCAAGATCATAATCTACTGCGGGCAACACGCGATGCAGCCATAATATATATTCATCATCCGCTTCTCCGAGATGGGCTAAGTCAAAATCGATTAAACGTAATTCTCCATCTGTACACCATAAGAAATTATGGTGCACCACATCACCATGTAATAGCGTAATGTCTTTTTCCTGCACATCTTCTAGTTCCATTAACTGCAAAGCCTTTTCGCTGAAATGAATAATTTGCTCCACTTCTTCTCTCGTTAAAAATGCTCGCAAGTCATTTCGCCTACTTTTAAAACGCATATGACGCATCTGCCATTTTAAAAGCTGAGAAAAGGTATGCAAACCTGGTACTCGTTGCCACGCAATTTTTTGGTTCGTGTCATGCAAATCGATTAATAGCTTTAAAGATTGTTCTCTATCTTTTTTATAAGCAAAATTCGCACTATGACTTCCCTCTTGCCACATTTGAACAATGAGTTGATCATCATCACTTTTTACTAACGGCAGGATGAGTGAGGGTTCTAGTCGTCCCAAATGGCGATGAATTGCCCTCACTTTATCTGCTATTTCTAACTGCTTTGCTCGTTTTACAAAATAATGTTTAGATTGATATTTGTACTTCCAAATATTAGGCTTTACTTCCTCGACAATATAGGCTTTTTTACCATCGATAAGGCGTCATCCCGCCTGGGAAAAAGTGCGGTGACATCCATGGTCCAGCTGAACATGGTGGCGGACAATGGCATGGGTCAAATTGCCAATTTGGCATCATTACCGGCTGAGAGCCACATCCACAAGATTGCCCCATTCCGTGCTGTGAGCCACATCCACAAGACTGCCCCATTCCGTGTTGTGTGCCACATCCACAAGATTGATTCATTGGCATCATTGGCATCATTGGCATTTGCTCAAATTGAGGCTGCATTTGTCCGGCATTCGGGTTAAAGAATGGCGATGTGCTCGATTCTAGGAAATTTTCTCCCCCTACCGCATTAGCTGGCATAGCATAATGCATTGGTTGTTGTTGTGGCATAGCACATGGCATCGGTTGCTGCGGCATTGTGTAAGCCTCTATTTGTGGTTGCATTGGCATATGCCACCACATTTGATGATGCACTGGCTGATGGCAACTAGAACAATGAGGCACCATCGGCATATGCGGTACATGTTGAACTGGTGGCGCGGGTGCTGGTGCTGGCGGCGGTGGTGGCGGAGCTGGTTGTGCTACTGGTGGTGCTGGTATAGGTGCCGGTTGCTGTGGCATTACTAATTGTTGGTTCCAGCTAAGTTCTACTGGCTGTGGCACCCACATCGGTTGCTGTGGTTGCGGCATCGGCATTGGCATCGGCATCGGGAATGGTATTGGTATCATTTGCGGCTCTGGCATCGGCATCGGTGCTGGTGGTTGAACCACAATCGGAGGTGGTGCCGGCATCGGCTTTTGCACCTCTTTTTTTACACTTTCCTTACTTGGCCTTGTTTGAGTAGTAGGCATCTCTTTATGGACTTGTGTTTCTTTATGTGTTTCTTTATGAGTTTCCTTATTTATTTTTTCAGGCAAAATAATTTCCATGCCCGGAACAATATAATCAGGGTTGGCAAGATGGGCATTGAGTCGTTTTAAATCCTCAAATGAAATACCGTACTCCTTGGCAATCTTCCACAATGTATCTCCCTTTTGAACAATATGAATACGCAATTTTTTCCTCCCTTCCTCTCTACGTATCATATGTTCAATGTTTCATTTGGATACAAAAAATTCACGCATGGTGGAAATGCTTCATGGTACACTAATGCATAAGGAATACTACTTCCTTTATTACACGGCAGAGGTGATCTTTTATGAAAAAAATGTTAGGCGAGGAACGCCGACTGCAACTTCTAGAACTGCTAAAAAAAAGCAACACACCTATTACTGGGACAGACTTCGCTAAATTTGCAAATGTTTCTAGACAAGTTATTGTGAATGATATGACATTATTAAAGGCTAGAAACGAACCAATCATTGCAACAAGCCAAGGCTATATTTATATGCACCAAGAGCAACTCAATCAAACTGTTGAACGAACAATTCCTTGTTTTCACACACCTGAAGACGCCAAAGACGAATTGTTAACAATCGTAGACTGCGGTGGAACGGTGAAAAACGTGATTGTTGAGCACCCCATCTACGGAGAAATTACCGCTTCTTTAATGGTCTCCAATCGGCATGATGTCGATAAATTTGTACAACGTGTAGACGACACACAAGCCAACTACTTATCTGCACTTACAGGTGGCACGCATCTCCATGTTATTTCTGCACCGTCAGTGGACATTTTAGACTTAATAGAGCAGTCCCTACAAAAAAAAGGCTATCTAATCACAGATCAATAATCCGGCGTGCCAGTCACGCAAACAATTCTGAAAATTCCAATGTAAAAATCCACTCCGATTTCCATACAGCACAACGTAAGCAGCCAGCTAGCTCATGGCTTGTAGCGGCTTACGTTCCTGTAGCATTCGTAGTGGATTTTTTATGCTGTTTATCGTTGTTCCAGAAAACGCTCGCGTTGTGATGGTGAAGGTAATAAACAAGCTTGCTTTTGACCAAAAAGACGATAGCGATTTTTAGCAAAAAGTTGATAGGCGGTATTTCGTATACAAGGTGGTATAGCAATCAACACATAAAACACAGGCCATAAGCCATCTAAGTGTCTAGTAATGTTAAGTGCTGCCGTTGATTCAACGTATACTTTTCCTTGCTCAATGTAAATCACACTATTTATATTTGTTGGTACTTTGTATTGTTCAAGAAGTGCTTGACCAACTTCACTTTGAATCGAAGCAAATTTAAAAAACGCCGCTTGGTCACGTTTAATAATAAATTGCACACTACTATTACAAAAATTACAAATGCCATCAAATAATATAATGCCACCCACATGTATCACCTCCTAAGTTGCTGTTATTCTTCGTCAGATGTTGTTAAATACGTAAAGTATGTACCAAGCGACTTCACCTTGCAACCAAGTGCCGCCAGTTCCTCCATAGCTCCTCGCATCATTGGGTCTTTTTCATCTGCTAAAACATCAATCATGAAGAAATAATCTCCAAGACCTGTTTTTAATGGACGTGATTCAATTTTACTTAAATTTAATTGTCGCCATGCAAATACCGATAAAACTTGGTGTAAAGCCCCTGAGCGATCTGTCGGTAATGTAATCATAAAAGTTGTCTTTGCTTGCCCTTCTGATAATTCCTGTGGTAATCGCTTATTTTGTTTTGATAATACAAAGAAACGAGTATGATTAAAATGAAAGTCATGAATATTGTCTTGCACGATAGTTAAACCGTATTTTGCGGCGGCGGCTGCATTACCAACTGCAGCAATACATTTATCAGGATTTTCGGATACAAATTTTGCAGCGGCTGCTGTTGATGTTGTTTGATGTAACGGTACATCACTAAAACGATAAAATAAATATTTGTGGCATTGAGCTAATGCATGCGGATGTGAATAAACACCTTCAATCGATTCCCAATTGTCCTTCTGCGCTTCATTGACCATTAAGTGTTGTTGAATTTTTAGCTGTAGTTCACCGGTTACATAAAGCGTTGCCTCATGGAATAAATAATCCAGTGTTAGCGGAACTGAGCCCTCTAGTGCATTTTCTAATGGTACAACTGCTAAATCAACTTTCCCCTCTGCCACGGCCTCAATACATTCTGGGATTGTTGTACATGGAACAAGCCAGTCAGTTGGAAAAATAGATTTTGTAGCTAAATATGTAAATGATGCTTCTGGTCCTAAATATGCAATACGCTTTTCCCACTGTTGCTCTGTCATCAAAATGACCTCCTCCGCTACAATTCGTAGTATATTAAACATTTTTAATGTTTGGAAAACTCTTGCTAAAAAAGAAGAGGCTATGTAAAACAGCCTTCTCTAAAAAGTATTGTGAAAATACGTACTGCTTTTGCTAGCTGTTTGAAATGTAATTGTGCATTTCTATTGCAGCCTTTACAAATGTTGATTGGAAATTTCAAAAAAATTCCGCAGTATTTCTGCAGGATCGCGAGTTAAGCGAAACCCCACTGAGGTTTTAACTTCGGCGAGGCTTGCTCATCGCATGCGGAAAGGAAGCGAAATTTTGTATCAACATCTACCAGCATTAACTACTAAAAGACAAAGGGGCTTTACAAACAGCCCCTTTACAATGCACCAGAACTAATGACTTCAGCTGACTCTACGAAATCGAGCCTTTTTAACTGCTGTATTAAGTCATCAAGTTCAGAAGTCATACTCGTCACATCCAATGATAATGTAACATTTGCACGTCCTTGAATTGGAATGGTTTGATGTATTGTCAGTACATTACAATGAGAATTTGTCACAGTTTCTAATAACTTTGCCAATGTTCCTTTTCGATCTTGAAGCTGTAAAAAGACTGTTAAAATGCGCTCCTGTACAATGGAGTGAAAAGGAAATACAGCATCACGATATTTGTAAAACGCACTGCGCGATAGATCCACTTGCTTGACCGCATCCCAAATGGAGGAAACTGAACCACTCGATAGTAAGTGCTTCGCCTCCAACGTTTTTTGCATAGCATCCGTTAATACATCTTCACGAACTAAATAATATCGCTGATTCGCAACATTCTTCATACGCTTCCCCCTAAAACACCTGTCTTAATCTACAAATTCAAACTCAAACTCTTGCAGACGAACTGTATCACCATTTTGTGCACCACGTTCACGCAATGCCTCATCCACACCCATACCTCGTAATTGGCGAGCAAAACGGCGAATACCATCTTCACGACTAAAGTCAGTCATTTTAAATAGACGTTCAATCGAGTAACCACTAATGATAAATGTGCCGTCATCATCACGTGTAATCTCGAAATCTTCACCTTGTGATTCATGCTTGTACATTACTGTCGCGTCCGATTGTTCCTCTAAATCATCAAATAGAGGGAACTCTGGCGTTACTTCAAGTAAATCAGCAATAGCAAATAACAATTCTTTTAAGCCTTGGCGTGAAATCGCTGAGATTGGGAAGATTTGCACATCTTCGCCCACCTTTTTGCGGAATTCCACTAAGTTTTCTTCTGCTTCTGGCATATCCATTTTATTTGCTACAATAATTTGAGGACGTTCCGTTAAACGAAGGTTATATTGTTTTAACTCTTCGTTAATTGTTAAATAATCTTCGTAAGGGTCCCGACCTTCCATGCCTGACATATCGATTACATGCACAATGACACGGGTACGCTCAATATGGCGTAAAAATTGATGCCCTAATCCTACCCCTTCATGCGCTCCTTCAATAAGTCCTGGTAAATCCGCCATGGCAAAGCTTCGGTGATCTTCTGTTTCAATCATGCCTAAATTCGGTACAATTGTTGTAAAATGATAAGCACCAATTTTTGGTTTTGCTGCAGAGACAACTGATAACAGTGTTGATTTACCAACACTTGGGAAACCTACTAGCCCAACATCTGCTAGCACTTTTAACTCTAATATAACATTTAATTCTTGTCCTGGCTCACCTTTTTCAGAAAGTTCAGGAGCAGGGTTCGCTGGTGTAGCAAAGCGAGAATTCCCACGTCCACCACGACCTGCTTTTGCTATAATGGCTTGTTGGCCATGCTCAACTAAATCCGCGATTACAGCACCTGTTTCTTCATTCATTACAACTGTACCTGGTGGCACTTTAACAATTAAATCTTCAGCGCGTTTTCCGTGCATCCCTTTACTCATCCCGTGCTCTCCACGATCAGCTTTGAAATGGCGTTTATAACGGAAATCCATTAACGTACGTAGACCTTCTTCTACTTCAAATACAACGTTCCCTCCGTGACCACCATCGCCTCCAGCTGGACCACCATTTGGCACATATTTTTCACGGCGGAAGGCAACCATTCCATCACCGCCATCGCCACCTTTTACATATATCTTTACGTGATCGACAAACATTTAATTCACTCCCTATTTGCACTCAACACATATTGCCAGCACGTATTTGTCTGCACAATTGTTTGAATGTCGAATTGTTTCAAACCTTTTTCGGTGAATGCGTCTGCACTCCACAGTCCATTTAGCGTAAATGCCAAAACAAATGTATGATCGTCAACACGTACATCAATCGCTAAGCGCTGCTCCGTAAATGGATCTAATGTATCATAAACATGCATAACTGTTTTGTTTAAGTACTCTACAACATCCTTGTCAATATTATTTGTGACTGGTTTTTTGATCTCACCATTAAGCTCCAGCGGTAACGCCGGATAGCGCCATCCTGCTGTTTGTAGCCACTCCATTGTTTGTGGTAATTGTAGACGATTCATGATAGACAATACTCGTAGCTGTTCCGAATAGTGTTGAATAAGTTCTTTCGATTCATCAATTCTACCTAAATCTAAATTCATGCGAATCAGTTGAAGTTGATTCACATAATCATGATTTGCAAAACGTAGTACCTCACTAATGGTTAGTGATTGATTGTTCATCCCATTCACTCCAATAAAGTTATCTTAACTAGTATAACAAGTTTTGATGTATTTTTCCCTTAATTCTTCATTGAAATTTAGCCAAAAAAAGGACTGCAATAAATGCAGTCCTCCGCTTTATGTCTACTTTATTAAAATTAAGCTTCTTGTGTAGCTGGGTATACTGATACTTGTTTGCGATCGCGACCTAAGCGTTCGAATTTAACAACGCCATCCACTTTAGCAAATAGTGTATCATCACCACCACGACCTACGTTTGTACCTGGGTAAATTTTTGTACCGCGTTGACGGTAAAGAATAGAACCACCAGTTACGAATTGGCCATCAGCACGTTTAGCGCCAAGACGTTTAGACTCAGAGTCACGTCCGTTTTTAGTAGAACCTACCCCTTTTTTCGATGCGAAAAGTTGAAGGTCTAATGCTAATAACAATTTCATTCTGTTCCACCTCCTACTTGGTTGTAGTTGATTTGGATATATTGTCCGTAATTTTGCACCATAGAATACACTTGGGCAGTCATCACTTGGACAATTAATTGTAGTTTTGTATCAATTTCAGGCTCTAAATCTGTTGGTAAATCTACCTTCAGGTAGCCTCCACCTTCAGCTGCTTGTTCAACTTCTGGTTGTAATTGTAGTAGCGCATAAATTGCATTTACCGTGCCAATCGCAATGGTAGATGCACCTGCACATACTAAATCTTTACCTGATTCGTCGTACTCAGCATGTCCTGAAAATTCGAATGCAGACACATGTCTATTTTCATCATGATGTATCGTAACTTTTATCATGTTACACCTCACAATTAAGCATTGATTGATTCAACAACTAATTTTGTATAAGGTTGACGGTGACCTTGTTTACGACGGTAGTTCTTTTTAGCTTTCAATTTGAAAACAACGATTTTCTTTTGACGGCCTTCTTTCACAGCTTTAGCTGTTACTGTAGCGCCTTCTACGAATGGAGCTCCAACTTTTACGTTTTCGCCACCTACGAATAGAACTTTATCGAAAGTTACAACCTCGTCAGCTTCTACGCCTAATTTCTCAACATAGATTTCTTGACCAGCTTCTACTTTGATTTGTTTACCACCAGTTTCAATAATTGCGTACATTTTACTGCACCTCCTCTTAGACTCAGACTCGCCTGTATATGAAGGTGATCCAAAGATACTTAAACCTTCCCAGAGCGGTTGTAGTAGCACGGGTGCTACAAACAATAACATTAAAATACTACCACACGAATTCTATCAAGTCAACCTGTTCATTACATATTTCTCAAATGCTACACGATACTTGCGATATTTCCATTCTTTTAGTACTTGTAGCCATATAAATAGGCAAAGAATAGCTAAAAAAATGGTTTGTGGTAAATTTATTAAAGTTATTATGAATAGTATAGAGGCAAAAATGAGAGAAAGCGAATAATAATATTCAACTAATCGCACGCTTGGATAAAATAAAAACAAACAGGCTAATACTATTCTGCCACCGTCGAGTGGAATGATTGGTAAGAGATTGATTGCTAGCAACACTAGTTGTACATTAATTAATCGTGTTGCAATTAACTCCGGCATGAAAAAAGCAAGGCCAATCCCCAGTATTGTGGTGATTGGTCCTCCTAGTGCAATCCAAAGTAGTGAAGATGTCTGCACAGCTGCTGGATTTTCAAATTCAATTTCCCCTCCATAAGGTGAAATAACACATGATTTTATCTTAACGCCACAAAGCATCGCGACCAATAAATGACCCGCTTCATGCCAGAGCAACGAAGTTAAAATAATTGCATAGTAAGCAATTTGGCCACTAAAAATCATGAATAAGATCAGAGGGATACAAAGTAAGTGCAACTTAACTTTCATCGGTCTCCGTCGACTCAAGCCACTGTACAATTTGTTCTAAATTATAATGAGTTTTTTCCTTTTCAATCGAAATATAGAGTTGTCCAGTCTGCTTCATGCCAATTAAATCATTCGCCTGCACAGTCGTATATGGAAGCTGTGCTAAACTATCAAGCATGCCGTAAGTGACGGTTGTACCATCTTCATAGCTAATCGTCATCGTTTTACCTGTATATTTTGTATGGCCTGTAAAAACAACGAGTCCACTTTGCCCCGCATAAACAGGGAGGCCCACTTCATATTGCAACAAAAAACCTTCTTTAAAAACTTGCGCATTGGCGAATGTTAATAGCTCAGTTTGCCCTACATCACTTGAAACCATTATCGTTTCATCCTCTTTTTTAAGCCAACTTTTTCCGAGCTCACTTAAATATGTCATATCTGCTGAAGTTGTTACAAGCTTTCGCACCGGTGTTTCTATTACACCTTGGTCTTCTAATCGAATCACTAGTATGATTGTAGCCACAAGCAAAATCATAACTACCCATTTCCATTTTTTAAACAAGCTCTCATCCTTTTTTCACACTATATGAGGCAGCATGTCCATTCATGCACAAAAAAACGTGCCAGTCACTCACACAATTCAACCTGAACATAAAAAACCTTTCCGCGCATACGCACGAAAAGGTTTAAATTATCTTGAAAACAATGCTTTAATTTTTGAAAACATACCTCTTTGCTCATCCTCTATAGCCATGAGCGGCACAGATTCACCTAAAATACGGCGCGCAATATTACGGTATCCTAAAGATGCTTTATTCGCTGGATCCATTACGATTGGCTCACCTTTATTTGAGGAAGAGATAACACCTTCACTATCGACGATAATACCCAACAGGTCAATTGATAAGTGCGTCGTAATTTCATTGACATCTAGCGTATCGCCATTTTTCATCATATGCTGACGAATACGGTTAATGATAAGTTTTGGCGCAGTAATTTCTTCCTGCTCAAGCAGTCCGATAATTCGATCCGCATCGCGAACAGCAGAAATTTCTGGTGTCGTTACGACAATAGCATGGTCTGCACCAGCTACTGCATTACGATAGCCTTGCTCAATTCCCGCTGGACAATCAATTAAAACATAATCATAGTCTCTTTTTAATTCCTCTACTAAGCTCTCCATTTGCTCAGGTGTGACAGCGTTCTTATCTGTTGTTTGAGCAGCAGGTAATAAAAATAGTTTATCATCTACACGTTTATCTTTAATTAACGCTTGATGGATTTTACAACGTCCTTCAACAACATCAACTAAATCATAAATAATACGGTTTTCGAGACCTAAAATTACATCTAAATTTCTTAAACCAATATCTGTATCTACTAAACATACTTTTTTCCCTTGTAGAGCCAATGCAGTCCCGAGGTTAGCCGTTGTTGTCGTTTTACCGACACCGCCCTTACCTGAGGTTATGACGATTGCTTCTCCCACACTAGCTTCCTCCCTTAGACACATTTAACAATGGTCGAATATTTTTTAACGCATGAATTTGATCGTACGTAATACGCCCATCATAGCCGATAAATGCACAAGCCATGTCTGCTTGATTAATCGCTTTTACATGTTCATCTGACATTGCCTCAACTTGATCGGCAATCATTATATGTGTGGCTTCTAAACGAGATGCCGCAATAATGGCTTCCTTGTTGCCATGTACACCTGCATGCACAATTCCCTTTAGCCTACCAAGGACATATACATTACCACCAGCTTCTACACGTCCATTCGGATTCACATTCCCCACAATTACTATATCCCCCGAGGCACGTAGAATTTGTCCCGACCTGACCACTCCTACATATGTATCTTGTTGGCTTTCTATCATTTTCTGGTTGCTTTCATGGACAGTCAGTACTTCACTTTGCACTTTTGCTACAATTAGCTGTTCCGTTTCTTGAACAATTTTTACTAGCTCTTTTACTTGTTCATCCGAACAGTATCGATAGCCTAAATGTAATTGGACATCTACCTTGCCATCGATACCGCCTTCCGAAACTTTTCCTTTTAGCTCTTCTACTAAATCGGCATACGAACATTGATCGTCTAAACGAAGAACAAAACCGTCCTTTGTCCCCTTCATATTAACTAATTGTTTTTTCATGAATGCCTCACCTCACGTTGCTCTTGTTATTAAGAAACTTCACGTGCTCTCTGTAAGACACGCGCATTAATTAGATACTTGAAGGCCCAACCAAGAATCATTAAAAATAATGTATTAGCAATGATTGTTGGCAGTAGTCGTGATTGTAAGAATTCCGTTAACGGTATTGTTGTAAAAGCGATTAGATAGAAGAATTGATAGAGTACGAATTCTAAAATTGCTACTAAAACAACTGAAATAGTTGTTGTCACAACTAAGTGCTGATGAATTATTTTCACGATAGACCCTGCTAAAAAACAAATAAGTGGATAGAGTACCGAATATAATCCAATAATATCAATGTAAAACACATCATACAAGACACCAAAAAAAAGTCCATACATTACCGCACGTTGACGGCTGTAATAGATGGATATAAATATTAAGTATAAAATTAAAAATCGGGGTACTAGATAATAGATATGCCCACTTACTTCAATCGGTGAAAGCATAGCAAACTCTGGTTCTAGTAAAAATAGCAATACTGCAACAGAGGGAATGAGAAATCGAACCATTACTTTTCCCCCTCTACAGTAGCCTTTTGTGGATTTGATAAATCTTCATTTGTCGCATCACCATCTGAACCATCAATAATTGTCAATGTTCGTTTAGCAATAACAACATTTTCTAAAATCGAAAAATCTGCAGATGGTTTTACATAAGCCATTTTTGTTAAGCCAAAATCATCTGTACTTACTTCCGTAATTTCTCCGATTGGTACACCTTTAGGGAAAATACCACCAAGACCAGAAGAAACTACTTTTTCTCCTTCTTTCACCGTTAAGCTAGAATCGATTCGCTTCATAATGAGTTCATTTCGTTCTTTATCAAAGCCCTCGATTAAACCGTATGCCTCTTTTTCTCCTAAAACCATCGCGGAAACACGGTAGTTAGGATTGTTTGTATATAAAAGCTCTACTTCAGATGTGAAAGGGGTTACGAGCGTAATTTTACCTACTAGCCCTTTCGCTGTCATAACTGCCATATTTTTTTCTACCCCATGAGAAGAACCTTTATCTAAAATAATTTTTTCTTCCCATTGGTCAGGATTTCTAGCAATCACCGTTGCTTGAATTGGATTAAAAGCTTTTAAACTTTCAGCTTTTGAAAGTTCCATTAGCTTTTCATTTTCAGATTTTAAAACCAATGCTTCGGCTTGTACAGCTGCAAAATCTTCTAAGCGTGCTTTTAAACGTTTATTTTCTTCGTACGTGTTTAAGAGGGAGTCAATATTATTAAAAATACCAGTTATGTAATTTGCCGGCTTCGCAACAATAGCTTGTGCGACGCCGACTGTATCTTTAATAATTTGCTCTGGTAAAGTTGCATTCGTCCGATCTCGTAATGAGAAGCTAATCAATGCCACAAGAAAAACCATGCCCACAAGTAGCAGTATTACTTTCTTATTGAAAAAAAACTGTGGCATTGCCTAAACCTCCTTACCCTTTTACTTGTTGTTGACGAATTAAATCAATATGATCTAATGCTTTACCTGTCCCAATAGCGACACAATCTAATGGATCTTCAGCAATAAATACTGGCATATTGGTTTCACGGCTAATAACTTTGTCTAAGTTCGTTAATAACGCGCCACCACCTGTTAACACGATACCTCTCTCCATCACGTCAGCAGATAACTCTGGAGGTGTTTGTTCCAACGTTTTTCGTACACCATCAATAATTGACGATACCGCTTCACGCAATGATTCTGAAATTTCTTGAGATGAAATTTCAATCGTTTTTGGTAAGCCCGTTAATAGGTCACGACCTCTAATCTCCATTTTTTCATCTGGACCTTCAGCAAATGCTGTACCAATCTCCATTTTTACTGCTTCAGCTGTACGCTCACCAATCGTTAAGTTATACGATTTACGGATATAGGAAATGATCGCTTGATCCATTGCATCCCCACCGACACGTACAGACTCACTCGTTACGATACCACCTAAAGAAATAACTGCTACCTCTGTTGTACCACCACCGATATCAACTACCATAGACCCTGTTGGATCCCAAACAGGTAAGTTCGCTCCAATCGCTGCTGCAAATGGCTCCTCAATTGTAAACGCCTCTTTTGCACCTGCTTGACGAGAGGCATCGATAACTGCACGTTGCTCAACCGATGTAATACCATATGGCACACAAATCATCACATTCGGTTTTTTCCAATTACCACCAGAATTTTTACAAGCTTCTTTTAAGTAATATTCAATCATCGCTGTTGTAATATCAAAATCAGCAATAACCCCATCTTTCATCGGACGAATCGCCACGATAGATCCAGGTGTACGGCCAATCATATTTTTTGCATCATTACCAACTGCAACGATATCTCCTGTTTTTGTATTCTTTGCTACTACAGAAGGCTCGCGTAAAACGATGCCCTTCCCTTTAATAAAAACTAATGTATTCGCTGTGCCAAGGTCAATCCCGACATCTTTACTACCTAATCCAAACAAATTGTGTACTCCCTTTCTATTTAAGCCATACTATCGTTGACATAAAATCATACCGTTCATTATAACGGATAAATGCAAGAATTTGTAGTGCCACATACCGCTTCTTGCAGAAAACTTACTATTTTAATTCCCTCGTAAACTAAAAATAGTACGTATAGATTAGCATATTATTTTTTTTCATGTAAGACAACGCATTATAGGCTACCAATTTTTGTGAATGCTATAGATATTTCTACGAATACAATAACGTCATTCAATTAAAAAGGTTCGTTTTGAGTTAACCCACTTTTAAAATTGCTACAACTATACTACTTCTAGATTATACTATAAAAATTTTATCTTTTAAAAACTGATATCTTCTTTGGAAGTATTTACAACCATTTAAAGCCCTTAAGTACCTTTCGCAAAAAATCTAAAAAGAGGCTGGGACAAAAGAGAAAAAGTGTTAGATTGACTGCCATCAATCTAACACTTTATTGCTGCGCGGTTGTTGTTCGCTTCGGTGGTGCTTTCCGCGGGATTCACCGCCTCCGCTACCAACAACTAGTGAGAACTTCTAAATTTTTATTTATTGCAAAAGCAAGACTAGCTAAGTTCTCCATATAGCAAAAATTTATGAACACCTTTCCTATGTTCCTTAAATTTTTTTAGTTATATCCCAGCCTCTTTAAACTTGTCCAAATAACTTCAATGTGCATTACGATGTATCTGAAATAAAAAAGCAATGAGCCGTTTCAAGCGCTTTCTTGGGTTCGTTGCACTTTCTCTTCTTAATCTGTCTCGTAACATATTGCACGCGCTCTACGGAGGATGTTAAAGCCCTTATCTTTATTTCGTTTCGCGCAGAATTTGACATGCCTACAACTTTATCCAACAACAGTTCAATGCACAAACGTATGTAGGAAAGCCTTTACTTTATTAAGACTAAAAATATCCTTTTTCTTTTAAGCTAATAAATTGGTGGTCACCGATAATGATGTGATCCAGTAACTCAATGCCAATAATAAAGCCAGCCTCCTGAATTCTTTTCGTTACCTCAATATCTTCTGGACTGGGGGTAGGTATTCCGCTTGGATGATTATGCGCACAAATAATAGAAGCGGCAGAGCGCTTGACAGCCTCACGGAAGATTTCTCTCGGATGCACAATGGAGGCATTTAGGCTCCCAATAAATATCGTTTTCTTATGCATAATTTGATTTTTGACATTAAGGAAAAGGGCAACAAAATGTTCTTGACTTAGAGAGGTCATATCCGGCATAAGGTATGCAGCGGCATCTTGCGGAGAACGAACGGTAAACTTATCATCATTTTGCTTTTGAGACAAGCGCCGGCCAAGCTCTATGGCAGCCAAAATTTGGATTGCCTTTACCTCCCCTATACCTTTGATGGCAATCATTTCTTCAATGGTTGCATGTTTTAAATGGTGTAAACGTTCAAATGTACTTAACACACGATTCGCCAGTGCAAGAACTGATTCTTCCTTAGTACCTGTCCTTAGTAAAATAGCTAATAGCTCTTGATTCGATAAGCTCATTGCACCTTGACGCAGTAGTCTTTCACGTGGTCGATCTGCCCTATTGACGTCACGAATCATCGTTTTTGGTAAAACATCGGTTGGCAATAGCTTCACTCCTTCGCAAATTGAATAATATGCTTCGCTATCAATTGCGCAAACAACGCTGCAAGTGGTAAGCCTACAACATTGTTGTAATCTCCTTCAATTCGTTCAACTAAAAGGGTTCCAGCTGTTTGAATACCATAACCGCCCGCCTTATCATAAGGGTCTCCAGATGCTACATAGGCTTCTATAAGCTCCTGAGATAAAGTATGGAATACAACTGCTGTTTCTTCTACAAATGTTGTTTCTATACCATTCGGTTCAATGATGGCAACTGCTGTCATCACCGCATGACGCTTGCCTGATAAACGAGATAAGTGTGAAATAGCTTCCTCCCGTGTTTTTGGCTTATGCAGTAACTCATTGTTAAAAACGACGATTGTATCTGCGCCAATAATCGTTGCTGCTGGCACTTTCTTAGCTACATCTCGTGTTTTTAGCAGTGCCACACCTGTTACATAATCCTGCATGGTTGTTGCTTTTACACTTGTCTCTTCTACATCACTTGTTACAATTTCAAACGGAAGGTCCAACATAGCAAGCAGTTCCTTTCGTCGTGGTGAAGCAGAAGCAAGTACTAATTTATGATTTCTTTCAAACATGATTTCACCATTCCTCCTTCTCTCTATCATAACGGAGAATACGGTTTTTGAAAATTTTCAAAAAATCAAGATAACGCTCATATAGCTAACGATTCGACTTAAAATTTCGTTTGAAGACAAGCATTTTTAGACTTATAATGTGCAAAAATTTGAAGACGTACGATACTTAAATCACTAGAAATAGAGGTTGCTGCCTTGCCAATACTTTGCCAATCAGCAGGAAGAGTGGAATCCTTTGTTACCTCTTTAAAATTTAATTTTGTCGTATTTTTATCAGCTAATACTTTTATCACTTCAGCAATTGTCGCCTCCTTGCAACTTTCACCACTAACACTAAACACTTTTTTAAATGTTGGTGGGTCCTTTAGAAACACTAACTCACTTTCTTCGTTCACTATACTTGTCCATACATAAAACTTGCCCTCTACTTCTACAATTGCACTTTCTTGCAATGACGGATGTTCAGAGACAAAGGCACTTGCACTTGCATAATTCGAAAATACGCCCGCTTGACTTGCAAAAAACATAGTTGAGTTTGCAGTACCGCCTGTTGTCGGAATTGTTGCAGATTCTGCCTCGGTTTCGGTTTTATTGTTCGCTACTTCACTTTCCTTTTTTAAAGAAAATTGGGTACTAGCTTGGAGAACCCCTAAAAAAATCGCTACACCAAAAAGCCCAACAATACCACCAATTAGCATTGCACGCACTACTTGTTTTCTAATTACATGACTAACTATTTTCATACGTTCATCACCTCTTCCTTCAACCTATCAAAATCAACATAAAAAAAGACGAGACTGCTGTCGTCTACCATTCATATATTTTATATGATTTAAAATATCTAATATGCCTATTTATTGCATTTTGTATAGAAGTCATTAAATATACTTGCTCAATAAATCAAATAACTTGTTACCAAAATTGTTACCACAGACCGCCCCTAAAAAGGTGGTCTTTTTCCTATCTTCGCACAATATACACTCTTACACGAGATTCTATATACTTCTTTTTATCAACAGGCTTATTAACATTAATGGAAAGCTTTTTAAATTGCATTTCTTCATATTGGTCCATTAAATCAAATATCGTTAATTGCCCTTGTTGTTCCATGTATTCGAAATGAGACATATACTATTCACCTCTCTATAAATAATTTGTTGTTTAAAACATTCCAGATAAGTAAATGATGAAGTCTGTAAGGGGGAATCGCTATGAACTCCAAATTGACTAAACCCCTTTTTCTTTCCCCTATAGTTCATAGCGATCACCATTCTAACCAATTTTCTAAATTGGGTTTACTACATATTTGTGTACTGTTATCACGTTCATTTAACCAATTGTAAAAAGGCACTGGACGTTCTTTATATGGAGTTTCTTCTATAGAGTGTGATTTATATAACCTATTATTTGAACGCTCTACAGCCTTTCTATACGCCCCTACAAATACGGCTCTTAATGTACTTGCTACAGTTAACGTACCTTCTTTAATATCCATAGCAATTTTGAATAGAACATTTTTAGCTTTAATGAAGTCAGATACACTTTGAACCTGTGTAGCCAATACAACCTTGTGCAATTCATCTTTCAAGTTATCAGCTAACGGCAAACTATTCATGAAATCGAACAGCATAACTTGATACTCATTCATATACTCTTTTTTCTTTTCTGCATGCAAAGCCAATTCATTACCAAGACTCATAATATTATTTGCTTGTTTAGAACTTAAAAGATTAAATGAATTAGATGGTTGGTTTTCAGATTGTGGACGACAAACCTCGTCATTACTAGCTTCATCGGATGTCATTCGTTGGGACACGCTCGATGGGACATAAGGTAAAATGCGATAAATACTAGCCCCTTTGATGCCGTTTAATTTCGTTCCTGGTACTTTTTCAATGATGCCTAATGACTCTAATTTTTTAACACTTCGATAAACTGTCTTGGTACTGATCTCCAATGCATCAGCAATTGTAGAAGCTTTTAAATGACATGCTCCAGTATGTTCCAAACTGTGAGAAGCAAGTTTATAAACGATGGCACGCTCTGATTCTGTTAAATCGTAATAATGAGCCGCCATGTGATCCTCCACACTCTTATCCATATCTGCTACTGATTCGAATGTTATATATTGAGCTAAGTATTCAAATGCCATCGTTTTCACCTCGCTTTCACTTAAAAGTGTAAAAATTACACTCTTTGATAATAATATATCCCACACTAATGAAAATGTAAATAAAATTACACTAAAAAGTGAAATTATATTTTATTTCAGTGTATTTATAAGATATAATAGTGGTAACAATAATTATTGAGGTGGTGTAAAAACATGAGCATGGCAAAGAAAATTAAGTTGTTAATGGTTGAAAGAGATGTAACAGCTGGTAAACTGGCTGAAATGTTAGGCACTTCCCAATCCAATATTTCTAATAAGCTAAAGAGAGATAATTTTAGTGAAAATGAATTAGAGGAAATCGCAAACGCATTAGATGCAAAATATGAGGCTCATTTTGTTTTAGAGGATGGACGCAAATTTTAAGTAACAGATAACTAATTGGTTGTCTGTTTTTTTATATGTACTATTGGTAAGATTTTCTATAGAATGAAATTACAATTATCTGTAAGGAGCGATTACATGGATACAATAGCAGAAACAATAAAATTTGCAGGCTTTGGAAAGAAGAAAGCAATGTCTAAACAGATTCAAATGTTTGATGATAAGCTCACAGATCAAGGTGAAACACTACTTGCTGTATGTGCATCTGTAAAAGGTACAAAACAGCTTTATGTAACAGACAAACGTATTATCTTACATGAAATCAAAGGTATTGTTTCAAATGATGAAAGAAGCATCCCTTTATCCTCGATTAGCAGCATTAACATTTCTAATAAGCTTGTTTACTCAAAGATTGAAATCGTATCTACTGGAAACAAAGCAATCATTGACGATGTACCAGCGCATATTGCACTTGAAATTAAAGCAGGTATTGAGAACTTAAAAACAATGGCCAAAACATCATCTGCTCCTGCAGCTAAAGAGAAAAAGGATATGTTTGATGTTGCCGATGAAATTCGTGAATTGAAAGACTTATTGGATGATGGGATATTAACGCAAGAAGAATTTGACGCGAAGAAAAAACAATTATTAGGGATATAGAGGGTGATTAATATGTTTACACTAAATGATGTCATGACTATTCCAGAAGCTTCTGAAAGATGGGGTATAAGTAATGATACAATACATAGTCGAATCCGCACTATTGCGAAAGATGATGCGAAATTTCAAGCAGCATTTGAGGCAGGATTAATAAAAAAATCACATGGGGCATGGTTAATAACGTCTTCATTAATGAAAATGTGGTTTGGATCAGAAGTAAAAATAAAAGACAATGAATAGATTAAAAAAAGCCCAGGCTCAAAATTAATTGAGTACCTGGGCTTTAAATCATTCAGCTACAATATTTGTTACCTGGGCTAACTTAGCTGTTTTAATTTTACTAGCTCCCGCTTGTGCTGCAGCCATTCCAGTAAATGTACCTGTTTTAACACGCCATTTAACACCATCTTGCTCACTATACGCAACCCATCCGAAACGATGTTTTAATACATCTAAGACATTTTCGGCAGCTTGTCGTGTGGCGTATGTGCCAGTAAGTACACGGTATTTATTATTATCGCTAACTGGTTTTTGTTGCTGTACATTACCACTTGCATTTTTAACCATTGTAATAAATTGTGACCATGTAATTTTACCTTCACGTACATTTCGAGGGCAATTTTTGCCGCTAAAATAATTGTGCTGAACAACATTACTAATTGGAATGTTTTCATCCTTCATGATTTTGGCAACTAACTCTGCAGCATTTTGCATTGCCTTTGGATAGTTACCATCACCATTTACGCAAACCTCTACTTGTATACCTTGATTATTACCTGTCGTGCTTCCTGCTGCCCAACATCTCCAAGCATGTTCAAAAGATTGTACAGCTTCTTTGTCGTCCACAGTATAATGCCAGGAAGCTGAACGACTATTACCATTGTATTGTAAACGTGCGTGCGCGTCTGCATCTGCTCCGGAACGTGTATTATCTGTTTCATGAACAACGATAAACTTTTTAGCGTTTCCTTTTCCATAAGTAACCTTGTTCGCTTGTACGTCAGGTACTAATTTTTTACGAGTTACAACCATTATTGTCCACCGTCCTTAGGTTTGTCATAATCCATTGCCTGCGTGCTATCTGACGCCCCTTTTGTTGTAGGGTCGATGATAATACCAAGCAATCCTAAAATACTTAATACCGTCTCTGAAAGAGCAGTAATTTGTGCATTATAAATCGTAATATCAACATAAAAAATGCCCGCAATTTGATTAGCGAGCACAATAAGTAATGCAATTAATGACACCCAAAATTGCTTATGTTGTAAACGTACTTTCCAATTAATTTTCATACACTTTATCCCCCAATTCATCGATTCGTTTGTGCGCTTGCTTACTTGATTCTTCAACGCGTGTAACACGTTCTGATAAGTCCATACGCGCCTTTTGCTCGACTTTCATGTCAACTCGTATGTTTTCTACACCGTTATTAATAGAATCTAATTTCGTACTGATAACGGCTGATTCTGCAGCACTTTGTTGCACGTCTTTATCTCTGTTTTTCAAAAATGCGAGGTATGTGAAAAGCATCCCAAACAAAGCACTTAGCACACCTACGATAGCTGTTAATTCCATTACAACACTTCCTTTTTCCATAATAAAAGCCCTCCACAAAGTGGAAGGCATAAAAATAACGCTAAGCCTATGCTTGCGTTTGTTGTGCGTCTATTTCTGTTAGTAGCTGTGTATATTCATCATCTTTCAATTGGTTATTAGCGTAAAAAACATTCACTTTATTCTGCATAGCAGCCTGCTCATAACGTTTACGCTCAATTAAAAACTTACATAATTCATATACTGTCATTTTAGTTTCCTCCCAATCCTAGCTCACTACGTGATACTAGGTATTCAGTGTTTAATAATGTTTGTGCCTGCATTTCTTCAACTGTTGGCTGTGGTTCGATTGGTGTTGGCTCTGGAATGACAGGAGCTGTGAACTCTCCTGTTTCACTATTGTAATCCCAACCTTCTTGAATATCATTACGTCCTGTAATATCAATAAAGAGTAAATCATCAGGATAAGGTGGTCTTTTCACTTCCTCAAAAATCCAATAAGCTTTATTGTCTACAATTTGTGCATAACGTCGCATTTGTTTGCCTCCTACCATTCAATGATTACTAATCCTTTGCCGCCATTTCCGCCAGATTGGTTCGCGATACCACCTCCGCCGCCCGCACCTGCGCCACCTATACCTCCGCCACCGTCGCCGCCAGCTTGATAGCCACCACCTCCACCAGTTGCAGCTCCACCTTGAGGGTTGCCATATGGCCTACCTGCGTTTGCGAAAAAGCTATCATTACCGCCGTCTGCGCCCCTTACAGAATACCAACTAGTGGATGAGCCACCTCTACCGGGAAGATGGTTTTGTGACCCAGCTATATATTGCGCCCCCCAACCTCCTAAACAACTAAATCCCATTGCAGATGACGTGCCGCCTGCGCCAGCATTTACTGACTGAGAAGCACCCATAGATGGCGCGCCACTTCCGCCATTACCTACTACTATAGGATATCCGTTACCAGGCACTACGTTTGTTGCCAAGCGATAAATGTAAGCACCTCCACCTCCGCCAACGGACGCGGTAGTTGCACCTCCACCTCCGCCGCCACCTCCGCCACCGAAAATGGTTAACCACACTTTTCTGACACCATCTGGGCACGTCCAACTGTAGCTTCCATTAGTATCGAAAATTGCAGTTCCACCTGTATTACCTAATTTATCTAGTTTTGTATTTGCGTTAGCTACATCTTGCTTAACTTGGTCTACACTTGTTTTTGTTAAATTAGTAGTATTTTTAATATCATCGACTGTAGTTTTAATTTCTTGTTGCTTTTCATAACTTGGCATATTATAAGGCATTATTCAGCTACCTCCACGTATTCCATAGTTGGACAATTTAATGTATCGTTCCACCCTAACACTACTTGTATCTTTTTATTAGCACCATTTACAAACTGATTATGTTTAGCCATATTTCCCGAATGTGTATCAAGTTCTTGTTTCACTGTGCTTGATTCTTGCTTGACCTCATTAATTGCTCCAGCCAATGTTTTATCAACGGTCTCTAAATCGGGAATAGATGCTGTCCCTTCCTTTAGTTCACTAATTGCAGCATCCAAGACATCCATATTTTCATTAATGTCTGTGATTAATACGTTGTCTGTTGATCCGGGCTTCTTTAAACCCAAATTGGGTGTATGTTCCATTAGCTCACCTCATTTTCATATATCTTAATTTCATCCCAGGTCATGTTTGTTACACTTCCCCAGGTTCTATTGCTGACAAATTCCCAAACGTTGAAGGTATACGCATAACCGAACTCTAAATGTGCTGGCACAATGATTTCAATTGCTTGTATAAGACCTTCCAAGTTATCAGGAATGCCCTTTGTACCAACAAATTTGATTTCATATACGCCAGGTATATTTGTTGGGTTAATGTCTACTTCACCATTACTATAAGCAGAAGCTACGGCTTTAATTGTCTCTTTAGTCGTTTGGTCAAAGCTTGCTCGATTTCTTGAAGAAATCTGTTCCCTACGTTGGTCATAGCGTAGTGTGTTATTTGGTTTAATGCCAAGATCACGTTCATAAATAGGCAAGGCTTCAATGGCCGTATCGATAAAAATGTTTCTATTTACAATTTCAAGCTGTTGTTCTGTATTTCGAAGCTCCCGATCATCGGCTGTAAGTATCGTTCTAAAGGTATTGGATTTACGCTCATACAAAGGTAAATACTTCATCATGTCCGATAGATAATCTTTTGTGGAAACAACAATACTTGTAATCATTTCAGCTCTTGTCTGCATGATAATAGGTGATTGAACCACCTTAACACCTTGGGTAATCTGCTCTGTGATGACCTCATTTGTTGCACCGGTTGAAGCAATTGAAACACCTTGCGTCTGTAGCTCTGTTTCAGTAATCATCAAGGCAAGTCTAAAGCACTCCCATTGGTGCGGTGTTAGATCGCCCCAGGTAAACACTGACACTTGGCCCCATTCAGATTGTGGTATTGCATGCATGGTTTATCACCTACCTCAATCGGACAATTAAATAGTTTTTAGGAATCTTGTATTGGCTAGATATATCGATGTTTTTCGTAAACTCTGCTTGCGATTTAAACAGCAAATTACCACCTGTTTTAGCATCAAGAATCCCAATGTGCGTAATATCTCCCCATGACTCTGCAGCAATAGGAAACAGAATATCAGCGCTGTTGGATGTTTGGCCATCTGTAGGTGATGCAAATACGCCTAGTTGTCGTGAGTAGCTTGCTGTAGTTACTTCAATGTCTCCATTGAACAAGGCAACAAAGACTGGCGTTGTTCGTAAATTGTCCGTTAGAACTTTATTTTTTAAATACACTGTCATGTGATTCATTCATTAATACCTCCCATTACTGGCACCCCATCATCAGGAATAACCACATTAGCAGTTGATCCATTGATTAATAGATTCTGATAATCTAAAACACCATCACTATCAATAATGAGCGCCCCAACCTTTGCATAGCTTACAAATGATGTTTTAAAAGCTATCTCTTTCAAATGCGTTGTAATGTTCTTTTTAATATTTGTTTTGACTACTTCCTCTGTGTAACCAGGCATTAATGATAAGGCTACTGACAGATTAATTAATAACGCTTCTGCAGATTTAACAAGCAAATCCTCAACGCCAAACGGCATTTCTATTTCAATATGCATTTTTACATCTTCAATTAATTCGCTCGTTGCGGGTAATTTGTTCGCATCGATCACGACCACTTTCATTGTCAGTGGACCATTATAGCGCGGAAATACTTTCGCATCACCAACACCTGTTACTTCTAATGCCCATTCACGATATTGATATTTGTTTCCGGCTTTACCTGGACGCTGTAACTTATCGTAATAGCGTTGGCGTAAATCATAATCTGTTTCCTCATCGTAACCATCAACAACAGCATCAGGATTGTACACATTCACCAAACCATTGATAGATGCAGGGAAATTTATAATGGTGTTCGCTGGCACGTTTCCTATTTGGCCAAACTCATTACATTGCACTCGAACATGAGCAAAACCACTTTCATTTAGAACAGCTTCTTCAAGGACTGTGTATAAAATTGTGTCTGTACCAACTAACTCGCCAACTTTTACAAGTGTGCCAGCTGTACCCGAAACAATGACGGTTGTTGTTGCTTGTGTAGCAGGTTTACGGCTAATTCCTGTGCGTTGATAAACAAATCGAGTAAGCTCGTCACCGGTTAATTTTTCAACATCCAGTTTTTCTTGTACTGCAGCAATTTTCTTTTGTTGTCCAGCAAATTCTACGGCCACCGGCTTTGTCACATCATAAACAAAGTTACCTTTAGACTTATCGTAATCATTGCTAATATTGGTCATCATTCGATCATGAATGATTTTTTCATCTTCCATCTACGCTGCCACCTTCTTTATTGGCTCGTCAATTTCGAATGCACCTTCTACCGTGACGACTCTAAATTTTATCCGCATCCATTTTCCATCATGGCTAAACTGCCATTCCTGAATCTCTTGAATGTGTGTATGTTCTAACAATGAAGCTGTAACCTCGCGTTTAATTTCTGCTTCAATAAAGGCACGTGGTAGGCTAGAACCTATTAAATCCTCTAATGTCACGCCATAAGGAATATCTTTATAAATCCTAAAGCGAAAGCGCTCAGTCTTTAACACTTTTAAAATCCATTGCTTTAAGGTTTCCAAGCCATGAATCTCAATCATTTTTCCATTTTTAAAGACAAAATCACCTTTATCAAAGTCATACAAAAAAGACTTACCAAGTGGAGGTAAGTCCGTTTCAATTTCTTGCGTATTAAATTCTAGTTGAGCAATCTTAGGTAACATTATTCGAACCTCACCGCCCTACCTACAACAAAATAAAGCTGTTCATCTGCAGTTGGTAACAATATTACCTCGTCACCTTCTTTTAGCGTGTCTTTTGTTTTAGATTTCACTTCTTTCGCTTCAAATGATTGAAGTTGATTATCTGTAAATCGAATATCACCCTCTAGCTCAATTTCACGTTCATAATCTTCAAGGACATGAGCAGCAAAAACTAATTGACTATTACTAAGAATGACGGTTTCATTTAACCGTATTTGAGCACTAGGAGGTGGCGAAATAACAATGCCTGTAGACATTGACACTTGCTTAGGATTTTCATTTTCTTTTAACATCCTTGCTAAAGTTGTAATAGGATCCATTTACTTCACCTCTAACGTAGGTTTCATTGTGTGTATGCCTTTGCTAATCGTATGCAATACATCTTTAATCAAGAAAGTACCCTTAATGCCTGTAGTTGGTTCTTCTAGTGCGAATAGACGGCCTGCTCTAAAATCATCATGGCCCATCAAATCAACGCTATTTTCTTCTGACACTTTTGATAACTGCTTTAATTCATTTTCAGCCACCTGTTTAGCGCTTTTCTTTTCATTTTGATCTAGCTTTATCACTTTAGTAATACGGCCATACTTCTCAGCCATTTTATTATCAGACTTGGTTAAAACTACTTTGTCATTGTTACCAACAACCTGAATTGTATTAGCCATTTCTGTAATGCTACGCCTTTTAGAAGGGTTCATAAGCGCTGAATGAATATCATATTGTGGACCACCTTCAAATAATCGAAATGTACCGGTTACTACTACATCACTTTGTTTTTCGATGTATAGTTTGCCCTGGCGCATTTCCATGAGATATTTTACGCCTAATGATTGTTCTGCAGTCGTTAGAATGTCTTTGATAATTTCGCTTACTTTTTTATCATTGAATATTTCCGTAATGGCTTTGGGAATAGATACGATGTTACCTATTTGGATATTAAAATCTTTAGCTATTTTCTTGATACAAGCGTCTGCAGACAATTTATTAAACTGATATACAGCTGTAGATTTATTTAAGTAAAAGGCATAATCAAAGGCAGCGTATGCAATTGGTGATCTTCCATTTTTCAACTCGTCCACAATAATAGCTCGCGTTATTTCCTTACCATTGTTGTATAGAGCCACCATATCACCAATATCACATGGATTCACAGGGAAGTAATTTGTATCAGTAAAAGCGATACTAAAATTAATTTCGTCCCCTAATTCCTCCATGTTGCTACGCCAGGTTAATGTGCCAAGCAAAGGTGTAATATTTGTCATGGTATCACCTTTAATTAGCCATAGTTCATGAGCCATCATTTCACCTTCTTTGTTTCTAAAATAATCTCTTTAAATTCTGATAGAGCCAACGAATAATAAACATCACCTGAACCATCTTGTAGCCCTGACTCAAAGTTTTCAATCGTCACTAGCATATTAATAGGAGTATTGGACATAATCAGTCGAATCGGCATTCTTTTGTCTATCCAGCCCTCAATGATCTCGTAATACTCCCACCCAAAATATTTATTGTTTCGTGAAAATGGATACACCTTTGAAGGAAAAAAAGAATCAATCGTAAGAGATTTCAAGCCTCTACGACCAAGTAATTTAATGTCACCTTGATTAATCGTAGTGAAAACTTCATTATTCACAGGGCTAGGAATTTTAAATTCAGCTGGCACTATAGGAAGTTGAATAATCTGCTTGCGGTCCATTGTACTTAAAAAAATATCCATCTATTCAACCTCCCTATAAATTGGCCAATCTTAATTGTAGTAATGGCACAAGTTCATTCGCCACTTCCATTGCTGTAACACCTTTAGCATTTAAGTTTTCAATAATTACCTGTACATTGCTGTTATTTGCAGTTGCGGGCTGAGGGGTACTTCCTGTAGTTGTAGGCGTCGCTACAGCAACAGGTGACGGTTGAACCATTTTATCTATGTTATCAATATTCCCACCTGCAGCACGTACACGTTCAGCTTGTCGAGCTGGAATAATCATTTCGCCTTTATGGATTTGTGCTAGGTGATCCTCCTCAATACGGTTAGAACCAACATCATACTGCGGTACTTTACCACCCGCTGAGGCTTTATTAATACTGTCCACACCCGTTTTTACATCTCCCCAACTGACTTTAGGGACAATGGGGATGTTTACACCAGGGATTTTATTAATTACCTTAATAAGCCCATTGAGCTTATCGATAACAAAATTAACACCACTTCCAGCCGCGCTTTTAATAGTGTTCCACGTTGTATCCCAACCAGCGCGAACCTTGTCCCAATTTTGATATAGCGTGATTCCTGCAGCAATGAGTGCTCCGATTGGACCAGCTACAAGTGCTAGCATTGGATTATCGAGTAATCTTTGCCACAATTCACTTGCTTTTTGTTTTACAACATCCCAATTTCGATATAGTAAAACACCTGCAGCAACTACTGCTGCAATTCCGATTACTACCCAAGTAAGTGGACTAGCAAGCATTGCCGTGTTCATTGCCCATTGTCCTGCTGTTGCAAGTCCCATAGCTGTTTTAAAGCCTTGCACCATCGTGGTAACAGTAGTAATCACTTTTAAAGTGCCCATTCCAACCGCTAGTACACCAGCTGCTGTGCTCACTCCAATGAGCGTTTCTTTAATTGGTCCCCAGTTCTCTCTCACTGTATTACCAAATTCAAAAGCCTTTTCCACAATACCTTGAATTTTCGGTACTAATTCATCAGCTTTTTGAGCAACTCCTTGTAAAAATTCTTGTGCGCCTGCACCGTTTACAACATCGGCTATACCGGTCTGCAACTCTCGCCATGACTGTGTTAATTTCGATTTAAAGCTACTTTGTAGTGCATCGGCTGCTCGTCCTGTTGCTCCTTCGAAACCTTCAACGGCTGCTGCTGAATCAGCCATTGATAAAATAACATCTTCGCGCACATCTTCCCATTTAGTACCAAATAATGCTACACCTGCGGCATTTCTTTCAATAGGATTCTTCATTGCTGCTAAACCTGCAATTGTAGCCTGAAATGCCGTATTAGCTTCTTCACCGCCTGTTGCGAATTTTTTGGCCATTTCCTCTGCATTAAAACCTATTGCTTTGAAACCTTCTGCTGTTGTCTTAGATTCATCAATAACACGAATACCTAACTCTTTAACACCATCTGCCACAAAATCCATGTTGAATGCACCATTTTCAGCACCTCGAATTAAGATTCCTGTAAATTCTTCAGCGCTCAGTCCTAGCTTACTAAAATGCATACTGTATTCGCTAAACGTATCAAGTAGGTCGTCTGAATAATCACCAGTTTTTTGGAATGCAAAAGTCATTAAATCTAATGCTTTATTTTCTCCTAACCCATTAAAATTGTTGGTCATTGCTTGGACAGCTCTACCTACTTCTTTCGATTCAGATCCCCAAGCTTGTGAAATAGTTGCAGCTCCTTTGGCTACCTCTGTTAATGAATCTCCTTTTAAATTTTTAAACATAGCACTTAAAGTAGAAACATCATCAGCTACTTGATCCATGTTTTCACCAAACCCTGCTTTGAACACATCTTTGGCCACATTTTCAAGGCCTTTTAATTCAGCGCCTGTTGCTCCTGTACGTGCTTCTAAGCGTTTGAAAGCTCCATCTGTATCAACTATCGATTTTGCAACACTTGCGCCAAATGCAGCGATTCCAGTTGCACCCAAAGCACCAGCGCCCATTGCTACTGATTTAAAAACTCTAGTTGCCCCTTGTCCAAAGCGTTGAATCTGATTACCTACTCTTACAACACCCCGACCAAAATCATCTGCTCGATCACCGGCCCGCCTTAAATTACTGGAAAAATCACGATCTTGTAATGTAAGAACTGCCGATATAACCCTATTCGCCAATTCCTCACCGCCTTTACAAAAGAAAAAAGCTAGAACGGTACTGTTACCATCGCTCCAGCTTTTACATATTTGTTTCTTTCCTCTAGTTCCTTATCCAAACTTGCTGTCATGAACAACTTCTCGTCATAAGGTAAATTTAACAATTCATCAAGTTTGCGGCCCTTTTGAACATAGTGATGAAGAAAATAAAAATCATCATCACTATCAATTAGTTTTTTACAATTGTAACGCCACCATCTTTGTACTTAGCTAAATCAAATGCCATTTCTGATAGACTTGCTATTTCTCCAGCTTCAAAGATTTTTTCTACAATATCAGTGGGTAGTACACAACCAAATTCTTTTTGTAGCTCCTTATTCTTCAAGTCAGGTTCTGTCATAGTGTTATACACCATGTACACATCGGCATCTGTATCATTGTTTTTATCCCGAGTCATTCGTAATGCATCGACACACAATGATTTTTCAGGTTTACGAATAACCACTTCTGCATTTAAACGCTCAACCAAAACTACTGCAACTTCGTCATTTTTTGTTTGAAATTTTTCCTTTTCCTTCATCAAATCTGTAACTGTTAATCGTTTTTTAGTTGTTTCACTCATTCTAATTTCCCTCCGATTGTTTTAAGCTGTAATTGAATCAATAAGATCGTAATCTGCAAAACTAAAAGGTAATTCCTCTGTACCAATTGTTTTTTGTGCGAATTGCATAAGCATGAATTCACTAAATGTAACTTCACCAATAGCAATTCGCTCTGTACCGAATGCGTCAGGATCTGCTAATTTACCAACCATATTTATCTCGGGAACTATACCTTTTTTAACTGCCTCTGCTAGTAAGTTTGCTCCGCGACTATATACTTTTTTCGCTTTTAAATTCCCTTCACCTGTCCAGCCTGTCATTTTCTTATGCGTAGCCAAATCTTCGGCCATGTTGATATCTTCATAATCAATAGTTACTTTAGCTTCAAATTCCTCAACATCAAGCCATTTTTCGTTATTAACCCATACGCTGCCGAATGTGCCATTAATTACGCGATTAGATTTTAATTTACCCATGTGTCAATCCCTCCTTAAATTGCAATATCCATATCTAAGTCCTCGATAGCGTCTACAATCTTAATGTTGCTGCCTAAGAATACATTCTTTTTAAAGGACATTTCTTTTACTTTTTGGTCATCCCAATCCGTAGTATCTACACCAGTTGACTCCCACGCAGAGCGTTGTTTTTGTACATTTATTTCAGCTTTGTTGTCATAGTTCGGATCAAGAATTTCCTCTCCTTCTAAGCCATCATAGTAAGCATTAATTGAACGGATAAACAACACTTGATTATCGTAGGTGTTGTTGTGTTTACCGATGTAATTTTTATCAAATGTGGTGCGAATATCGTCTTTTATTAAGTCCTGTACTTCCATAACACGGATTGATTTAAAGTCTTCTGTTTTTTTGCCCGTTGTTGTTGTCAGACTGTTAACACCTCGTCCGATTTTAATGTTTTCACCATCGTTAATAAGTATTAGCTCACCATTATCGACAGCTGTGTCAGGATCTTCGATATCTGTAATAACATCTATTTCATTCAACTCGTAATAAGTAGATGAACGTGTAAATGGCAACCCTGCCAGGATGCCAGCAATCCGCGCTGTGTATTCTGCAGTTGTATAATCCTTCTCGCCAACTTTAATTCCTGTTGTTGTGAAATTAATGATTCCTTCATGATCTGCATCACAGTTTGGTAAAACTGCCTTAAATGTTTTCTTATTATTGTCACGTTTAGTCTTAATCCAAGTTGCAATAATTGTTGTGTCTTTGTCTTCGATACCTGGAATGGCCAAGTAGTTAAATCGCTTATTGTTTAAGCGTGTTAATGCGGCATTATAATCAACTGCAGTTGTTGCCAAGCGTTCAATAATGACTTTACTTGGTGTACCCATGAAAGTTTTTTGAATGTAATCTAAGTTTTCTGCTGACCATGCATCGGTTTTTACTTCCTCTATGCTTTTATACGTTACTGTATCAGCCGTTTGCACGTCGTCTTTTAGTATCAATGCAACAATTCCAAGCTGGCTACGCTTAATAGCTGTAACGGCTTTCCCATTAAACTCAATAATAATTTGTGGTAGGCCCATTGTTTAATCCCCTTCCTCGTCATCCAACTCACCCATAAGCTCAATTGGATGTTTCTCATACCATTCTTTCCCGTTTTTAATTTCATCCTCAATATCAGTATTTGAACTTGAACTTCCCTCACCGTATTCACGGCCGTCAAAGAATTGTAGGTCAAATTCAAATTGCAATACACCATCTATCTCATCAAAGTTTGGTTCGACTATATCTAAATGGCGATCTCCTACAGAAAATTTAAGGTCAAATAAATTACCAAGTGCTTCTTGAACATCTAGCAATTCAATTGCATTATCATTTTCATCTGTAGGAAAATAAAAAATGCGAACCGTGCAAGACTTTTCAACTTGTGTTAAATAGCCCTCACGCTTCACATTATCAAGTTCAACTTTAAAAGATGGACGTTTGAAGCCTTTCTTTACTGATTCACTAGTTACTTTCAGACCTTCAAAATTTGCTTTTAAGTTCCTGGCCACTGTTGTTCTAATATTTTCAAATGTAATCATAGTTTCTTTTTCCTCAACAAATCATCTAGCCATTTCACTGTTTCCTTTTCAACATCACCTGACGTTTCAAATTCTCGCATACCCTTATCAAGTGGTTTTTTCCCATGAACAAAATCGCCTGTTTTATTACCTTCATGGTCTACCATCCAGTGACCATCCTCAACCAAATGTGCATGTGGTGCTGAGTTAATTACACGGACAACCAACTCGCCACGATAGCCTATAAAGACTTTTCCTCGTTTCCATTTTTTATGGTAGATGTTGTTCTTTTTCTTCACTAGGCTACGCGCTTTTTTTGCCACTTTTGATTTAGCTTTGTTGCCAATTTTACGCATTAACTTTGGAGCTTCTTTTGGCAGTTCCTTGGTTGCAACATCAAATAAATCTTTCTGAAATTGAGTGAGTCCATCCATTTGAATACTCATTGCAACACCTCCTGGACAAAGATTTCTAGCCATTTGTTTTCAAAATAAGGATCAATAATATATTTGATTTCGAAAGTATGATTTTTAAATTTAATTTTCATTTCTTTTGTGATGTCATGCCCAGCTGTATATCGCACCTTAATTTTATGCGTAACATTTGTGAGAATGGTATCAGCTACTTGTTTTTGAAGCGATCCTGTCTGTGGAATAATTTCGGACCAAATCTTTTTGATTTCTTCAAATTTATAAGTCGTTTCTTCTAGCCGATTTTCGACCTCCACATTACCCCAAATACTAATTCTCTTTGTCAGTTTATTAGCTTGGTGTTTCGGCATCGCTATAAGCCTCCTGAACAATAAAAGGTGTGATGGCGTCAAGTGCTTTTTGCAATTCATCATCTGCAACACGGTATTCATACATAATTCCTGCAACCATTAGTACCAAATATTCTTGTTCGGCACCTGTTGCAGTTTTTACATATCTCCTGGCATTTCTTAAATAAAAGGACAGTGAAGCATCTCCTTCACCGTCCTCTCGAATATGTTCCTTAAATTGTTCTAATAGTTCATCCATCTAATCAGCTCCCTGGTTTAGTGGCTCCTACTTCATAACGGTAAACAGCTGGCTCGAATGGTGAATAAATTAATTGGCCGTCAATAAGATTGTAAATTTGGAAACCAATTTTATTTGTACCGCTAAACTTTTCGATTAATTTTTGTAATTCCATTCCACCTTTAATTTCTTGAATGTAGAATGCTGAAAAATCACCAAAATAGAACACTGGTTTAGTTGGATCTGTTCCATCTGTAGCATCAGTAAAATCTAACGGATGACCAATTAATTTATAGCCTGCTCCATTAGGTGCTTCATACAGTAATGGGCGACCTGTTGTATCTGTCATACCCTCCAAAACTGTTAATGCAGCGCGGTTGACCATCCACATTGATTTTTTAAGCACTTCTGTAACTGGTTGGCCCTTCATTTTAACTAATTGAGCATATAAACGTTGTGACCATCCATCTGTCTCAAGTGATACTGCAGTTGATTCATAATAAGCAACAGCTTTCTTCGCTAAAGCCCCTGGATTCTCGTTCCCTGCATCGTTACCATTGAACATGTAATTGATTTCTTTACGAACATAAGCTTTTTTCAATTCATCGATTACAATTTGCTCAATGTTTACACCCGTACGTTTTAATAATTTTTTTGTAATCGTAGCAAGCGCGTCAAATTCTGCTGGATCTAAATCGATTGAATCAAACTCGATGTCTGTTTCTGTAATTTCGGCTGAACGTTCTTTTTTATTGACATTAGCAGCTGCCTTTTTAACAAGTACAGGGTATTTAATATCCGCGTCAGTAGGCACATAAGTACCATATTTTCTTAGTAAATTGGCTTCTTGAGCATAAGTAATAACTTCTTTTGCAATTACTTTCGGTACTGTTACAGATCCATTTCCTGCTTCTATACCAAGTGAGCGTGCCTCTGACTCTGAAATGTTACCAACAACAAAGTTAGCAAAAGCTGAACGGATTTCAGCTTCACGTTTTTTAGTAGATTTAGCGTTACGTGTTGATAACGCATTTCCAATAGCGTTTACTGCAGCTTGTGCTGATTGTGAAATGCCTCCACTACGATTTTCAGGATCTTTTTTATTTGTGTCTTCTTCTTCATCATCTTCGTCGTCTTCTTTTTTGTCCTCGTCCTCGTTAGAATTGCCACCGCTACGATTTTCAGAATCTTCATTCCCTGTATTTTCTTCAAAATCAGCAAGCGCTTGTTCCGTTTCTTTAAGCTCGTCAGATAGTTCTTGAATTTCAGTCGTAACACCTTCGATTGCATCATCTGCAATATCGCCAGCTTCTAATTGTGAGCGTAATTCTGTTAAGCGCCCCTTTAAACGTTTCTGTAATGCTTTTAATAGTTTTTTATTCATGTTTGTTTTCCTCCAAAACTGAATTTATTTGTTGTATTAATTTCAATCGTTGTTCAATCGATTTATTCGCTTCTTTCGAGCGCAACGATACTTCTGTATCTTCATATGCTGGAATACTTACCACACTGATTTCATGTAGTTCAACACTGTTAATTGTTCGGACAGGTATTTCCGGTTCGTAATCCCAAGTTTCACTTGTAGGAACGAAACCAAATGAGCATTGAGAAATATCTCCACGCTTCAAGCTCTCCGATAAATCCCTAGCCAATGTTGTATTTGGCAAATCGACTTCGAATTTAAGCCCCCTAGCGTCCTCTGACAAGCGCAATGTTCCACTCTTGGTTCTTCCTAAAACATTGTTCCAATCGTGGTTAAATAAAGCGCGTATGTCGTCATTTGAAGCAATTGCATCAGCAAAAGCACCTGGCGCAATAATTTCTGTAAACATTCCCCATATATCTGTAGGGGAATTAAATACAGCTGCATAACCCTCAATCACATTCGTTTCGCTATCGCCCTGGCTTCTCGTTTGAAGTCCTTGAATATCAAGCGTCCGAATCTCCTTTTGCTTGGCCACCCTCGTCACCCCCTTTCAAGCTGTTATCTGTTGCTTTATTAATGTCTTCACCTGCAATTAAATCTTTCGAAATATATAACTTCATCGATTCTTCCGTGAATAGTCGATCAAAGCCTAGTAATTCATCACGAGCATCGTCAGGCGTTGCGACCATTGTTCTAACAAGGTTATAAGCAATATTTGTTTTCGTGCTGTATGGTACAAAGTCCAAAATATTAATCTTGAATTTCAAACGTAAATTCGAATTTTGACCGAAAAAAAGAAGACTCAAATGGTCTTCAAAGTTTTGCATGATAGATTTAATAGACTTATTGTGTAAGTACATCATGGCTTTCTCTAAGTCCGTCTTTAACATTGATCTGTAAGTTTCAACATCAATATTTAAAAACTTTCCAAGATCCTTTTTATAAACATTTAAGTAAGCCAGGTTTTTAGAATCATCAATCGGACTCTTTAAATCACTAATTTCATATCCTTTTCCTAACGGAATAAGCTTTATTGTCCTACTATCGTCAATTCCTTCTAGTTGATCCAGGATTGAATTGATTAGAATCGATTGAGCACCATTTTTCGGATTGATATGAGCATCTAATTTTAATAAGAATGCAAGAATACCGCCCTTTCTATACTTATCTGTCAGTACCTTTTCAGCACTCATAACGCCCTCTAACGTATCCTTACCTAACTGCTTTAGTCCAACCCCTGTTAAATGATTGAGACCAATATTTTTAATATGACGAATCATACTTGAAGGTATCTCAGTGCCGTTTATTTTAAAATGTTCGGTTAGTTGACTGTCTATTTCAGTTTCAACATTCGATACAATATGAATTTCCTTGCCTGTGTAAAAGGGAAAAACCTTACCTTCTACTAAATAAGTGTTCACCATCAACTTCATAAATTCTGTGCCGGTTAAATATTTATTTGGATTTCGTAACAATTTTAGAACATGATGGCTCGTGATGTCCTTGCCTGTTTCCTGGTCTTCAACTACTACCTGGGCCAATGCTATTTGACTACTTATGTCTTGTAATAGTTCGTACACATCACTTGACTGTAAGATGTTTTCATCATTAGCAAACCATCCATTTAACCGAACACTCCCGCCTAATGAATCCTCTATTAAGCCTCGCTTTTCAAGTTTTTTTACTAAATATCTTGAAAGCCTATCTCTTATTCCCACTTTCTCACCTCGCTTTACCGATAAATTGATTTCACATATTCATCTAAGCCATCCATACTTTCGGCCATCATATTTAATGTCTCTTTATGGCCAATTAAAAAAGCGACAAAACCGTCAATATGTTCAGGGCTTTTTCGCTTGGATGGTGTTTTTAAATTGTTTATATTTGTTATGACTTTGGCATTAGATGCACAGAAAATTAGTAATGGATTATCTGTTATTACTTTATCCTGCAAAAGAAGAATTTCAAAATCATCTAACGGTTCATTCATAACGGTTGGATATTGAGAAACTTCTACGCATGGTACGCCTAACATTTCCCACTGTTCAACAAGTTTTTCAGCCAACGCTGGATCATAATTTATTTGTCGTAAATCAAAGTTTTCAAATACCCATTCAACATATTCATTTACAATTTCTTCATCAACTGTTTTTCCTGGACATAATGTAACAAATCCTTTTTCTGCAAGCTCTTTATAGGGAACATTTCGCTGCAGCTCTTTTTCCTCTATCCCAAATTCAGGAATGAAGTACCTCTGTTTTACTTTTAATATTGATTCTCCATCATCAGTAGATGTAGGGACGTTTATACTCACGCATGTTAAATCAGTGCGTCTCGATAAGTCGACACCAACAACACATGTTAAACCTTCAATCTCTCCAAGATCTTCAACAAGCATTTTTTCTAATTGCTCAAGATCGAAATATGTCTCTGCATAGTTTACGAATACATTGAGGTGCTTAGATAAAAATTCAGCACGATTGAAGCTATTATTTTGAGCTTCTTTAAATGCATTCTCTAAAAACTCCATGCTCACTGATACACCGATATTCGGATTTACCATTCGCCACACTTCGCGGTCTTCCCAATCATAGCCCTTGTTTGGTTCATAAATCATTACAAACCAAGAATCATCATTGTCATTCTTCATTGCTTCTTTGGCATAAGCATGAATTTGAGCACCTAATGCTCCTGTTTGTTTACCAGCTGTTGTTGTGATGATGTTTAAAGGTTCTTCCTGGGCAATTTGAGCAGAACGCAAGTTATCATATTGCTCACGATCCATTTGGGCGTGGACTTCATCGAAATAGTTACAATATGGATTTTTACCCTCGTTCCCTGCATTATCCTTCGTTAAAACTTTTAACGTGTTGGCGTATTTTATACCGTCTTCTACAAAGGTGTACTTGATAGAACGGACTGAATCCTCTTTACCCTTGTAAATTCGTGTTCCTGGACGCAAATCCGGACTATTTTCAATCGTTAGGCCGATAGGAATAGCAGCGTTTTGGCATTGTTCAAATGTATTTGCTGATATATAGAAATCAGCGCCTTTAACACCCTCGCCATACATACCATAAATTACAGGACTACCACCCATAATTGTTTTACCGTTTTTCTTTGGCACCTGCAGGTATGCATTTCGAACAACTCGCACAGCTTTTCCAAATTCATTTTCTCGCTGCCAGCCGTAAATGTTAGCAAAGTAAAACTTCTGCCATGATTCTAAGATTAATGGTTGGCCAGCCCATTTCCCTTTTGCATGTTTCAAGAATGTTTCGGTGAAATATAACATGTCATTGGCTTTATCATTATCAAACCAAATGTCTTTACGCTTCTTCCATCGTTTATATCGCTTCACCATTAATTTAATACTGTGTGGATAAGCTTTTGGATTAGAATCGAACTCTTTTACAAATTCATCAGCATAATTTACATCAAAATCTATCATGGTCGCATTTTCCTCTGCCTAAATTGAACAAGCTTACTACTTTCATTCACATCAGGATCCGGTTCTTTTTTCTTTTCCTCGTCTCCTTTAGCAAGTAATGTTCCTGATTTTTTAATGAGGTCTTTGTTTTTGCCATCTAATCCAAGTTGGCCAAGTAATCTAGCTAATTCTTTTCTTAGCTTCTCAGTATTTTCACCAACGTCTTTTGCTTGTTCATATTCTTCGAAACAATCCAGGTACACTTCAATTAACAAATCCAAAGCAGGTGAATAGGTTCCGGCCTCCACCAATGAATCAATTATTCGTTTATGCTGCAGTTCACGATTAGAAGGTTTACTTTTCGTCACACTTTCTTTTTCCTCAACTGTGACATTCTGAACTACGCCCAATTGTTCAAGCCATTTATAGCGACTTTTCCACTTTCTAACTGTAGACTCTGCAGCACCAACAGACGTTGCTATTTCTGCATTTGAAAGACTTCCTTCGCTCTCTTTAAAAAGCTCAAATGCCTGTTCATGTTTTTTGGTCAATACCTATTCACCTGCCTTTGTCACACTTAAATTTTTTCAAAAAATCAATTTGAGGCGCGCGTTTCCATGCTCATACGGTCTACCGTAAAATGGCCAAAATATTAATTTGGTAGGGGGGCTATCACCATTTGAAATTATGTTTTGGCTTCGGCTTTGTCTCATGTTCAACTATCATGTGACACGTTGGACATAAGGTTGTGACGTTGCCTGGATCAAGCTTTAAGTCTGGCCTCTTATTGATTGGTATGATGTGATGATGCTGTGCTGTCTTACCAAAGACAAACTTATTACATCGTGTACATCTTCCTTTATCTCGCCGATAACAATCAGCCTTTAAATCCCTCCATGCCTCCGTGCTATAGAACGGCTTATTGCTGGCACCTACATTCCTTTTCTTTCTTCTATGATTATCACAATACCGACCTTTACTAACTAACTGTCGGCATCCTTGTTCACTACAATATTTCATTCTGCATCAACTGCTAATTGTTCCTCAATGTACTCACGTATTGTATCAGGCTTCTTTAAATTACCTGGTACATCGATATTGTTTTCTTCGGCATACTCTCTCAGTTGTGTAGCAGTCATGCCCTGTAAATTAATTACTGGTGCTTCTGTTAATGGTTTAACTTCTACATATATCATTGACTCAGGATTATCGGTTACTTCAAAAGATGGTCTCATACCTGCAGGTGCAAATAATATCTTCTTTGCTTCACTATCCCAATACTCAGTGCCATTAGCTGTTGTTCTAATTGGTACTTTCATTTATTGATTGCTCCTTTCAATTTTAAATAGATTTCTTCCTAGCAAAATGTATTTGCTAGTTAGTTTTCTTTATTGTTTTCTTTATTGTTTTCTTTAGAGATTTTGCATTATATGAAGGAACTCGTTTCACTAGACGCTAATTAGCGACATTACTAGACGCTAATCCGCGACATAAGTGACGCTAATTAGCGACATTATAGGTGACGCTAATCCGCGACAGTTAATACCTATGAAAATGAAAAAGGAATTAACTAAGGTCTCCCTTAATCAATTCCCGATGATATTAATTTAACATGTATAAAAGCAAATGCTTCATTTTAAATTGCTAATATTTTCATTTTATTTTTCTACTTTTTTTCTATTATTTTTCTACTTTTTTTCTACATAGTGCGAGCTATATTTAAATCCAAGGCTAGTTTGTAGAAAGCTTTCCAACGAATTTTATCGTAAGTAGTTGCAGAAATAGGCGGTTGAAATTTGAAACAATAGACTTTCATATCTGTTAAGTATTCGGCATCATCAGCCATGTATCTTGTTTCGATCAAGAATCTTTCCATTGGTGGCAGCCTCTTAACTGCACGTTCTACACGCTCGCAATATTTACGTCTTATACTCTTTTCATCAACGTTGTATATAGCTATTGAGCCTGTTTGGTCACTCGTCAAGTTAGCCTTTCCTCCACCAATGTCATTAATATGTGATGTGGTAGCAGCCTCCCTTTCTTCAAAGGTTAAATGTTTAAAAATGCGGTATTTCTCTAATTCTCGCTCGACAGCTGCTTGTGTGGCTTTTCTATCTAATTCGGGCAATTCAAAGTCCAAGTTTGTTTCCTCCTTCTATAACAAGAAAGATACCCTGGCATCAACCAGGGCAATTGGTATCAATCTAGTAAATCATCATTATCTAGTTTATCGACTTCATCCATACTCATCTGACCAGGTGGTACCGACACACTTCCATCCCCATCAACCTTATACTCAACGCCCTCGTGCCCTTCCTCAAATTCTTCAATGCTCATTTGGCTTTGTTCAAGCGTTAATTTGATGTTAAAGCCTGCTTTTGGATAAAGTTGAATAGTTTTTTCTTCACTATCGCCTTTAGCTTCAAATTTGAGTACAACTTTCTTGCTATCGCGCTGAATAGATTTCATCTCTGCAGATAATTTAACATCTGCAATTTCAACAATTACAATGCTGCCTGCCATACCGATTAATTCTGATTTATACTTAACATCGTCACCAAGGATATGAAACTCTAAAACTTCTTTTTTATCATCTTTTTGTATCTTTTTAAAAAGAACATCTACTTCAACTTTAGCCATTCTTCACACTCTCCATTTCAATACTTTTATTTCCTAAGATTGATTTAACTACTTCCGCTTGATAGACAGGACAACCAATAAAATCAGGTCTATAAAACTGGTACATGATTCTCGCAATTTGAGCTAAAATATATGCATCAACAACGTTGTCACTTTTATGTGAAAATCTATAATGATCTTTTACTGCTTTCATAACTTCTTTTTTCTTTTCTGCACCAGCAAGACGCTTTTTGTTTCCAACTTCACCAGTAAAGCCAGTAACATTTACGAACTTCTTAACAGCATTAGGAGCAACTTCGTAGTATTTAAACCCCCGTCTAGTTAGAGACATTCGCATACCCCAACCGATTCCGCCAAGCTGTATACCTTGCTGTGTTGCAAATCCAAATCCCTCAATTGTAATTATGTCGCCCTTTTGCATGTGGGCCATAACTTCGTCAATAAGGGTAATCATTCGATAAGGATCTTTATCACCTATGCCAGTTAATTCTTTGGCTCTAAGTACTTGGCCACTTTCATCAAGTGCGACAAATCCTGTTTTAGTTGATGGATCTATACCAATGAATCTCATAATGATCCTCCAAATCTTTTATTGTATTTATTTCTCAAATTGTTCAGTATCACTCACATAACCCATACTGGCTTGAACACATAGGTACTTCCTCCATCAGTTTTAAAAGGTCGTATTGTACTCCGCCATAAGTTGTTTTTGACCATTCAACTACATCATGGATTCCGTGTCCTCTGTCATCACTAGTAAAGAATGTTGATGATCCACGTTTAGAGGCTTTTGACACAATTTCTTCCCAGCATGCAACTCTCTCAATTTCTTCCGGGAATCGTCTAGCAATCTCGTACAATTCTTCTTTTTTGCTATTAATACATGGCATACAACCGACACGCCCCATACCTTGCTTATACAGTGGGTTTGGTTTTATTCCGTGCTTATCATGTTGCTTAAAAACGTCGTAGACATCCCAATTTAGTATTGGTCGATAGATTGTATAACCTTCTGGCGTTTCTTCCGTTTCGGTCATCTTCGAACGTTTTAAACTTTCGTTTGCTCTGATTCCTTGCCAGCTAACAACATGGTTGCCCGCCTCAAAGATTGGTACGTATATTTGGTCAAACATCGGTCTAACTTTTAATTCAACAGTGCAAAACCGGGACATTGTTGAAGGGAAACGACCTTTCCATATACATAAATCTAAAAATGGATTACCTGTAGGATGCAGCACTTCTAAAGCTTGCTTAATAATCGTTTCTGATACGCCTTCTTTGCGCCATTTAGTGTCTACTACTTCACGTTTACGCATGATCTGTTGGCTAAAGTCAGGTTTAATTCTTGTAATAGGTCCTAACTCTTTTTCAAGATAATCAATATATTTATAGGTTTCTGGATGTTCATGTCCAACATCACTAAAAACCACTTTTAAGTTTGGTGTATCTCGTTCGAGTGCCAGGAGCCACATTGCTGTACTGTCTTTGCCACCGCTGATTGATATTACGTTTATTTGTTTCAAGTCCTCACTCCCTCCTGTACAATATCTTTCATATATTCATCACGGTTATCTCAAAATAAGCTCAACTGCTCATATTCTTGTTTTTTCAAAGGTGTGTTCACCATTACTGTCATATCGTGCGCCGTTTCCACCTTTTTCTGCACCATTTTGGGTGTTTCGTTCACCAAATTTACTTCTATATCCTCAAAAGTTTCAATGATTTCAAAGCAACGATTATTTTTAAACGATCCAACAGGTGCAACACTAGGTCGATTTTTTGAAAATACACTGTAATAGCCATTTGCTCCTGGTTCAGTGATAATGTATTCCTCGCCAATCAAGTAAGAATGTGATGGAGGTTTTACAACGCGAGCTAGATATTTTTTTGGTGCTTTCACAGTCTCATCACTAGCAACGTCTACAAGCTCAAATCTACTCTTTTGATAGGTACCAAAATGAGCACCTGGATGCGGAAATCTGCTTACGTTATAAGCTAATCCCCCATGTGGAAACAGATAGTATATTTCACCTTCCACAAGGTTTGATTTATCTGGAGCTTGTATACAGCGTCCTCGCATTATCGCACCTTCTTTCTACTGATTGTCTAGCTCAACAAATTTCTGTTTCCATCCCATAAATAACAACTTAAACTCATTCATCCCAACGTCTCGTCCTTTTGCAAAGAACTGTTGAATGACCTTGCCGTGTTGCGCTTTATCAGCTGGATCATGCCATAAAAATTCCACAACGTCAGCGTCTTGCTCAATGGATGATGATTCTTTTAAATGTGATAACTGCGGCTTTTTAACATTGTCGCTTTCTCTGGTCATTTGCGATAACATCATAAAGCAACAATTCATGTCACGGGCTATTTGCTTGGCAGTAGTTGTTACATTACCTATAGCCTGTGCCCTTGTTTCATTTTTTCGCTGTGGAATCTTCATAATTTGTAGATAGTCGACGGCAATCATTGCAATTTGTCCGTATCGCTTCTTAAAACGCCTTGCTGTAGCCCTTACTTCCTCGATTGTTACACCTGATGAATCCTGGACAAAGATTGGTAACTTTTCTAGCTCTTTATAGGCAAATTCAATGACTCCTAATTCCTCAGGCTTTAAGTCCTTATTTTTAATGCGGCCATATTGAATGCCTGTTGAATTTGAAATCATCCGATCAAACAATTGGTACTTGTCCATTTCTTGTGACCAAATTAATACAGGTCCACTTTTGGCCACACCCATAATTCTTTGAAGCAGCATTGCTGTTTTACCAACACTAGGACGTCCAGCACTAACGAACAGCCAACCTCTCCAAAGACCATGCGCCCATTTGTCATAGTGTTTAAATCCAGTAGGTATAAATTCAGCTCGTTTTAAAAGATGTTCGAAATAACCTTGCCGTGAATCTCTCAAACTTTGCATCTTTCCATCATCTTCTGGTCGTACTTCTGATGCTAATTTTTCAATTTCAGCAAAATAATCATCGTCTGTTTCAAAATCCTCATGTAAGAGATTCATGATTTTTTGTCCTATTTCTGTGCCACGTCTTCTTATCGCCCTAGAACGAACGATATTGGCATAGGATACAATATTTGAAGCAGTAGGACAGGAAACGGCTAATTCTGCTAAATAAGAAATACTTAATTCATCCATTTTGTTATGTTGCATGTACAGTTCTGTAACGGTTGTAATGTCAATCGGTTGATTCTTAGCATCCAGCCATTTCATTACTCTATATATTTGCTGATGTCTTGGACTAATGAAGTCTCGTGCTTCAAGAAATATAATGTCATCAATCACACTTGGTTCAAGAAATATTGCACCTAACACCGATTGCTCGGCTTCAATTTCATATTCAGTTGCTCCAATCAAAGCCATTTGGATCATTCCCATCTTGTACCCATCGCTGGAACGCTATTTCTTTATCTCTTGGATCATATTGCGGCTTTTGCTTTGGTTGAACAGGTTTCTTTTCAGCATTCATCTTTATTGCTAGTTCCATAAACTTATCTCTAAGTTTTTTCGCTGATAAAATATTGGTGCACCAAAATGAATCCTGTGTTACCCAATCCATAACTTGTTTGGCCAAGTGCTTATCAACTTTGTCTATTTCAATTAGCTTTCGCATATCATCAGCCCAAGTTTGCATGTTGGATTTCTTAATTAAGTGAGATATTCCAGCCTCGTTTGCAACTGCAGCAACTTTTTCATGAAAATAGACTGCCATTTTGTAATAAGTATTTTCTTCATCATATTTTAATTTTTTTGCTTGTTTAGTTGGAGCAGGGATTTCAGAATCTATCTCATTAGACGGCAACTGTTCATCCCACTCTTTATAATTTTTATTAAATCCCATGATTTTCGCTCCTTTTGCACCAATCCCAATAACCGAGATTATGTTTCTATCAATCAATGTTGTTAGTTCTCTGTTTACTTGAGTTCTGTTGGCGTTAATAGCTTTTGTTAAAAAGCTTGTGGACATTTCATTTGTTTTTCGCTGAAAACCATACGTGTATCTCCAAATGGCCAATACCAAACGGAATTGTGTGCCATTGAGATTGGTCTTCATGATATGATCGAAGATTTCATTGGCAATCCGTGTATGCCCATTTTTGAGTTGTGGACTTGCCATGATCACTCACCCTATTCATGCTTTCAATTGGCTGCTCATGTATTCAATGAGTTCCTCTGAAAATTCCTCAATATCTTTGCGACTACTACCTGTGTATGGTCTGTTTAACCAATCATCAATGCGATCCGCAACTGATCCAGTAATGCTTTTAGATTGAATGGACTCTAATTGCCTTTTAAGCTCTATGTTTTCAATTTGTAATTTCAACATAGCAGTTAAAATTAATTCATAAGGATGCATTAAATGACCTTCAATTCGTAGTGATTGCCTGCTTGGTATCCCTTTTTTAATAACTCCCTTTTAACGGTCATTTCCGCAAGCGTAGGGAGGTTGTTCTTGCTACTTAAATGTGTAAGATAGATCCGTTCACCTTTGCCTATTACAAGCTCTCTGAGGGCTTGTGCCGTTTGTTCATTTGATAAGTGGCCAACGTGACTCAATATCCTTGCCTTAACGCTGTTAGGGTAATCAGATGCTTCAACCATTCGTGGTTCATGGTTGGCTTCGATGATGTAAATGTCACTATGCCTCATGGCGTTCAACATGCTTTTATCAACCAGGCCAGTGTCTAAACAAATAGATACTTTAAAATTATCTAAAGTCCATACAACGTATCCCCTCGGATCGATTGCGTCGTGATGAACATTAAAATGGCTTACTATAAAGTGGTCACAACCGAAAATACCTCCAACGCCAATCGGCCTAATTAATTCATCTTCAACTGTAGTGATGTTTTTCCATTCACGCTCACCAGCATAAACAGGAATTTTATATTTATTGGCCAGTGGCAGACCTTTAATATGGTCACTATGAGCGTGTGTGACAAAGATTGCTTTTACGCTATTTGGTGTAATGCCCACTTCCAATAGCCGTTTCTCTATTTTGGTTTTAGCAATACCTGCATCGATTAGGATGGTAGATTCATTGGTTGTTAATGCTATGCAGTTTCCACTTGAACCACTTGCTAGGATGTCAACTTTCATAAGTATTCCTCCAGTAGTTCGGGGTTTTCGTAAATGTTTCCAACAATAAAAGGTATATTGATTTCCGACCATAAAGGAATTGCGACTTCGTTATCGTCTACCCAGAAAGCACCTTCGTAGAATTTCACCGTACCAAAAAAGTCAGTGACTTCTGAACCGATTATTGGAATATGAATATGAACAAAATCACCTTCATAAATTTCATTGCCATTCTTGTCCTTTAAGCCTGTGTATTCCAACAATTCATAACGAGGAGCGTTAGCATACTTCATGAAGTGACCACCATGTACGTTCCACACATCTTTCTCATCGTGCGTGTAACCTTTTATTGTGGTCGGTGCTCCGTCAAACCTATTGAACACTAACTCATGCACAGGAAACATTTCTTTTAATTTCTTGTCCCAAGCTCTGTACTTAGTTTCTCTCATTGACTGTCACCACCTAGCAATTTAGGATTTTCGTAAATGTTGCCGATTACCTCATACCAATAGATAACTAATGCTGATACATCACATAACAAATTTGTTTCTCCTCTGTATTTTGTTAAATGACCATGTTTAATTTTCAATACACCATCAACTTTTTCTAACCAATAGTCCCGATATAGTTCTTTCATTTTGAAATTTACGCCGTCATTATAAATTTGCATGAATCTAGTATTGATATCATTGCCATCTCTAAATGAATATTTAATAATATCCCCTTCATAAATCTCCTTGCCGTTTTTGTCCTTTAATCCTGTAAACTGGATAAGCTTTAAATTATCGAAATCAAAGAAACTAATTAATTCTCCATCTATGTCTACCTGGCATGTAAAGGGATAAAAGTTAATACTTCCAACCGGATAAACCCCTACGCCGTGTATCCGGTTGTTAACAAAAGCCTTAAACTTAATCTCTCTCACTTCCGTTTCAACTCCTCATGGCACCGTGGGCATATTTCTAACCCACGGTATAAGTTGTATTCATTTGCGTTCATTTCTTGTCCACATAGCTCACAGTCTTTATTCCTCTCATAAACTATTGTTTGTGGTAGTTTCATAGTTTTTACTCGAGTAAATCATCATTGTTTGACTGTGAAGCAAGCATTTCGATATTCATATTTAGTAGCTCAATCAAACCAATCATTTCAGCCTCTGTTGCTGTCTCAGGATCGATATTTGGAGCATTTTTATCCAGGTATTCTTTCAATGCCTTTTTCGTTTTAATGCCAAGCTGTTTCAACTTAGCGTTAATTTCCTCGCGTAATTCTTCTGCACGAGTTAGTGCAGGCTGTTCAACTGGCGGCTCTAACTGTTCCTGATTAGGTGTAATGTCTCTGCGTTGTTGCGTAACAGGTTGCGGTACATCATTTTGTGTAATCGTTACATCTTCAAATGACAATCCATACTGTTTTTTCAATGCACGTTGCTGAACATGTTTACCGAACATGTCACTTGTCCATTTGTTCCAGTTATCTTTGTTTTGACCGGTGAACATATGAGATACTTCATCAACGTCCATAATGACCGTGACAGGTGGGTATCCTTCGCGATAAGCAACTGAATAGGCACCAATAATCTTTCCACGTGGGAAGCCAATTTCATGTTGTACAACTTCCATTTGCTTTGATTCTTTATTCATGGCAATTTTAAATTCATCGTTCTCATGCACCATTTGTGTATCCGGTGGAATAAAGCCTTCTTGTTCGCGCGCTTTTGAAAGGTAAGCCTCGGCTGCAAATTGAATACGTGCTTGATTGCCATACTTGATGAAGAAAATTTCATTTTTGAATGGATCTAAGCCGTATGAAGCAGCCTTGTGAGCGAATAGTAGAAATTCCTGATCATTAGCTGTAGGTGCAATAGAGTTACGAATAACCTCTAATACTGCAGGTGCAAATGCTTCTGAAATTTCAGGTGTTAAAGTTGGTAAATTTCCATTCATAATTAAAATCCTCCCTGGGCTACGTTTAAGCCTTTTTTGATTTGTTTTTTCATGCTTTCAAAAGCTTTGCTGTAGAGTTCATCTGCATCTTGCCCTGGTTCTACAGAAATAGTTACAGCTGCATCAACTTTCACGTTTTCAAAGTTTCCAAGATTTTTGGTATATGTGTAGCCGACTGTGATTTCTTTAACATGCATTCAAATGACCTCCCATTTAATCAATCTTCACTTACTCGCAATTGATTACTCGTTATTTTGCTGCCACCAAAACATAAATTTCCGCCATCACAAATTAATAGCAATTCATCTGTAGTAAGATTTGGGCCATTTTTAATGACATTGTACTTAGAGTGTGCATAACCTGGCTCTCTACCAATGACAACGTCATACTTTTCCAAATCGACATCAGGAGTAAACCTAAGATCATGTCTATAAATCTTGTACTTTTTCATTAGTTCATCATGGATTTCGCGGTTTATTTTTGCCTTTTCTCTTTCATTAGCTGTAAATGCCCAGCCATTATAAATTCGTTTTTCCACATGATTTTCACTCATTTATTTATCCTCACTTTCAATTGTTAGGTCTTTTCCAGCAACAACGCGGCTTATTATTAGTTGTCCATTCGGTTCCTTGAACTTAGTAATGGTTTCTGCGTTATCTACAAAGCAAGGTACAATAAGATCACTTTGCTCTGACAAGACATCTCGAATTTCAAGCCCTGCTCTAGTTTGTTCGCTAAATGAAAGTTTCATATAGTCTTTACCATCCATTTGAACAACGAAAGTTGGTTTGTTTTCGCCAGTTGTTTTCACTTCTTCAAACAGTTTTATCGATAAATTATCGAACAAGTCTTGAACCTTTTTGACTTGCAATTCAGCTTCTTTGGCTTTGAAATCCTTTATAGCATCTAGGATAAAAATGGACTCATTAAGTGATTCAAGCGTTTCTTTTTCATTGGCTTCTGCAGCAATAACTTGTTCCTCTAAAAACTTATACTCTCTATACTTAGAGATTTCATATTCTATTGGATTAATCTTTTCTTGAAGTAAGCGTGCTTTTTCCAATTGCTCTGATACATCCACATATTCAAGTGTTTTAAGTTCTTCTTCCAAAGCTTTTCGTTTATCTACAGCTTGTTGGAACTTCGATTTAACCTGTTGAATACGTTGCTCTTTTTCAGCTTCAACAGCTTTGATAGCTTCATCTTGCAATGTTTGATTACAAACACGGCATGTATCTTGTATTTGTTCGCTTTTGAGCTGATTAAATCGGTCTTTAATTTCGTCACGTTCTTGCGTCAGAACGTTAATTTGGTTATTTAGAATATTGATTCTTCCATTTACCGTTTGAGCTTTATCAGTCACGGCTTCAATGCTGTTTCGTTCTTTAACAAGGTGTTTCAATTCCACATTTAGCGAATCTAATGGAACTGTTGGAGCATTTTGTTCTAACTGCTCTCTTAACGTCTTGGCGCGGCTCTGAGCAGCTATATATTGTTTGTCCAACTTAGTTTTATTGGATCGATGTATTTTATCTAAATCCTCTAAAGAATGTTTTTTAACTAAAGTGGCCAACTTGTCCGATTGTGGTTTAGGTAACTCTTTTAAAACTTCTTTATTAGCAGGTGCAGTTGTATATTTTAAAATCATTTGACGCTGCTTTTCCCAATGTAATGTGAAAAAGTAGCTTGGGTTAAATAGCGATAAGAATAAATCCTTATCAAAAAGCTTTTCTACTACCTCATTAAATTCAGTTGCTTTGGAAGGTACCTCATTTACATAGAACTTATTACGCCCTTTCGCGATTTCACGGCCTAAAAGAAGCTCCCCATCATCAACAATTAAACGTAGAGTTACAAGTGTGTTATCAGCTTGGTATGTTATTGGCGAAGGGTCTAATTTGCTACCCAATAAGTCGTTACCGTATAATAGGAATGTAATTGCTTCACCAATGGAGCTTTTACCTTTTGCATTATCCGCAAGGATCTTAGTCATGTCGCCAAACTTAACTACAAGATCCTTGTGGCTTTTAAAATTCTGCAAGGTTAATTGATTGAATTTAATTTCCACAATTTTTTACCTCATTTCGTGTTATAATTGCGTAGAAAATATTTGTATGTGAGCCTATGACCGGTGCAACGGTTTAGGCTCTTTTTATTTAGCAAGAAACATTTCACCTTTTAGATGTTCTGTAATGTAATCATCTAAATTACTTTCTAAGACGACCGATTCACCAAAAATATAATAAATATCCCCTTTTTGAATTTCAGTACCGTACATATCTTCGCTTGGATAATCTTCAACTGTTTTCAAACAATCCACCTACCAATGCTTATTAAGATTTTTATAATGATTGAATAGTCCTTTTTTTCTTAGAGAGTCTACTTTTGATCGAATAGTGTGTTCTGTCCTTCCAATTGCAAATGAAATCATTCTAGTGTGGTCCACCTCATAAAACTTACAAATGTATTCAAGTTCCGATTCACTAAAAGGTTTACCATGAGAAAAATGAAACTCTGAATGGTACTGCATACGTCCATATTTGTCATAAGTAATATCATCCTTATCATTCATTAGTCTCAGCCCCTTTTAACTAGTTAATTGCATGAACAGCTCACGATCATTATTAGCTAAAGCCTTATCAATCAAATGTTGGCGGTTCATTTCTTCGATTTCATTCACTAAATTAATAGTTTTTGGATTTAAGTAAGTACTATCTTCCTTAATCAAATGTCCTTCCTTTACCGCCATTTCAATAGCTTTAGCTACAGCTGTTTTGAAAAAGTCCTCAAACAACTAAATCACCCCTACCATTTAATAGTTAGACCTAAACCTGAAAGATGCCTACTAGCTTTGTAGCCATTCTCTAGTAGTACCGATTGAAAAATGGATACAATTTGTTTGTCTGTATTGTGGTAATATGTGTACTCACAAAGACCTTTTTCAGCTTGCGTTTCAATCCCTTTAATAAGTTTTTTAAATTCATCGCTTTCCAATGCATTTGCCTTCAATTTACTAAAATTACTTCCAGAAATTTTTTTCATTTCATCTGCAGATTGAAGTTTCATCCCTTTTCACCTTCCTTGTATACTGCATTGTCATCGGTTATAGCCTTTGACAAGCTTTTCTGTGCCTCTATTTGGGCATTCTGTGCTTCTTCAATGTCTTGCCAGTAATCCGTTTCACGGTCATAAACATCAGCATGGGTGTTGCCTATACGCAATCAATCACCGTCTTTCATAATGACAATCAAATCATTAGGCGTACATTCAAAATAATTACAAAGCGAAGTAAGTGTTTTAATATTTATTTGAGTAGTTTTTTCATAATAGATGCTAGTGAGTGTATTCCTTGATATACCTATTGCTTTTGAAAGCTGTGTAATATTTACGTAATTTTGAGCCATTAATACTCGTAAATTATTTTTCATCTGATTCACCTGCCAAAGCTTGACGTGCAATGTACCCTCCGTCTTCTGTTATGTCACAAGGAATAGGTTCACCAATGCAATAAAGCTCATAATGTTTTTCGTCAGCATAATAAGACAATGCTTTACGTAATTGCTTATTTTCCTCGTCTTTATCAACAACTAATTTCATTGTCTGTATTTCTAATCGAGCTAAATGTTTAAGTAATAGCTCAATCTCACTAGTTACGATTTGGACTAAAACTTCGTCTACTAGTTCACCTTTTGCTTTGTACTCATTCAAAGCATCGACGGCTTTCATTTGGTTTCACCTCCTCTCAATGCTTGGTAAACTTTCTTTGCATAAGCAACTTGTTGCTTAATGTATGGATCAGTTTCTTTGCCACCACTTGCTAGCCAGTCACCTATTCGCTGTTTAACATCTGATAGAACGTTTAAAGGTAGCTCGCAAGCAATTTGGTGTAGCTCATACAATGGTGTAACACTTGTTAAGGCTTCACCGACTAATGCAACTGGTACTGGTTTAATGTTCATTTGTTTTCACCATCTTCACTCGCTTATTTAAAGCAGCCTGTTTTTCCTTATCTGACATCGCTAACCATTGTTTGTTGGTTGTGTTCATTTGGTTTCACCTCCGAAAAGCTTATCCACAGTAGTATCGAACATTTCGGCAAGCTTGAATGCTTCGGACAATGTAAACTCTTTTTCGCCAGTCTCTTTACGACTGTAAGTGCAAACGTGAATGCCTATATACTTAGCAACATCTTTTTGTTTCAATCTGTTTTCTTTACGAGCTACATATAGTTTGTAATGTACTGCCAATTAGTTCACCTCAATCAAAAGCAATTTGACTGTTATAACCATCAATTTCCATCTGTAATGATGTAGAAGGTCGCCATAATTGTATAAATCGTAACGCTTCATCTTGTTTAACTTTAGGGATATCTCCATTAACGTTGCTACCGTCACATAAGCTATAAATTTGAATATATATACCGTCATTGGCTTGGTATCACAGCGCATTAACATTCATTACCGATTGATTTTGAATTTCATGCGACTACTGCTTCTCTGCTGAACAAGTAATCCAGCATACAATTTGGGAAAAACGCTTTTTTTATAGCGTAAGCTTCATCAATATCGAATTTTGATTTTCCATTCATCTTTTCTGAAATAGTCGCAGTTCGTTTTTTAAGCAACCCAGCGATATCTTTTTGTTTAATTCCGCATCTTGCCATTTCAGCTTCTAAATTCGGATAAGGCTTGTTCATTCTGTTTCACCTCACTCTTTAGAATATATATTTAATAGAATTACGATGTGTCGTAACCCTTGAATTAAATATATACGATGCATCGTAATGCGTCAACGATAAATACAACAAAAACTACGATTAGTCGCATTTAAATGTTTACTTTCAGTATTTTAAATGATACTATTTATACATAAGTTACGATATTCCGTAACACAATATAAGAAAGGTGGTGAGATAATTGCAAAGAGGTGAGAAATTAACCAATTTTATGAGGGAGAGAGGATTTAATGTTTCCTCTATTTCAAGACAATCCGGAGTGCCATATACGACAGTACGATCTATGATTGAAAATAATCTAGTGAATTCTTCAATTGATAATGTAATTAAATTATGTCGTACTCTAGGTATTACCGTTGAAAATTTGTTAGAAGAAGATACAACAGAATTAAAAGAGGGCAATGATTATACTTACCGTTTTTTACCTACTGTAAAAATATCTGCTGGATTACCAATAGATGTTGAGTGTGTAGATGAAATCGAGACCATTACAGTACCAGATGAACTTCTTGGTAAATACGCTGGTTGTGAAGATATTTTCTTTATGAGAGTAAACGGTGAATCAATGAACAAAACTATCCCGCATGATTCATTAATAGCAGTGAAGAGTTGTTCTGTAGGAGATTTAAAAAACGGAGATATAGTTGTTTACAGTAATGGCTATGATTATTCAGTCAAGTTTTTTTATGAATCTGACGATAAATTCATATTTAGACCAAATTCTACAGACCCAATATTTACAGACCACACTGTAGAAAAAGTTAATGAAGACTTAAGACTACATGGTAAAGTGGTCACTTATATTGTTAATTTAGATTAATACTTAAACGTTTAAGCATTACAGAAATAAGAGCAGGCTCATCCGTCTTGCTCTTTTCTTATAGCAAATTTTTGAAAGGAAAATTATCATGACAGTATACAAAGATGAAGCAAGGGATACGTGGTACTTTATCACAAGAATTGAACAACCTGACGGTTCAAAAAAACAAGTGAAACGAAGAGGTTTTAAAACAGAAAAGGCGGCATTACTTGCTGAGGCAAAACTAGAAGCTGAGGACATCGTAGAAGAAGTAGTAACTTTTGAATTTGTAGCAAATAAATATATGGAATGGTACAAAAAACGCAGAAAAGTTTCATCATACAAGAAAATTGAAAGTGTAGTTCGAGTACATTTGATTCCGTATTTTAAACGCAAGCAAATTAAAAACATTCGCGCTCGTGATGTAGTGGATTTTCAAGACACCCTAATTGGTGAAAAATCTCCTGCACACATTAAAAAGATACACAGTATTTTATCAGCTATTTTTAATTATGCAAAGCGTCAAGAATACGTTCGTGATAATCCGGCTACAATTGCTGGTAATGTTGATTTAGAAGAGCGAAAGCATATTAACTTTTGGACGTTAGAGGAGTTCAAAGCTTTCATAAAATGTGTGGATGACGACCTTTATTACGCATTATTCATGACACTTTATTACAGTGGCATGAGGAAAGGGGAATTACTCGCTTTAACATGGGCTGACTTAGATTTTGAAAGTAACGTAATCAATATAGATAAAAATAATTATTATGGACAGATTACAACAACAAAAACAACGTCGTCCACAAGGAAAATATTGATGCCTAAAAATGTTATGAATTTATTAAAAGCTATAAAATTGGAGAAAAGTCCTAAAATGAGTTATGTAGTATTTGGTGAAATTAAAGACAGCATTTCAGTTACCGCATTAAGCGTACGATTCGAAAAGTATGTAAATTTGTCAGGCGTAAAGAAAATACGCATACATGATTTTCGACATTCTCATGCTTCATATTTAATAAATAAAGGAACAATTGTATCTGTTGTCGCAAAACGATTAGGTCATTCTAATGTTGCCACAACACTTAATACCTATTCGCACTTATATCCATCAACAGAACAAGAAGCCGTCATCCAAATGGAAAACGACTTCAAGCCTGCCCAAGTAATTGAATTTAAGCAAAAAGAAAATTAATTGTTACCAATATTGTTACCACATTTTTATAACCCTTGTCATATCAACGTTCTCCTTCCTAATTAACGAGACTGCTGTCGTCTCGCCTAAAAAATTTATCGCTATGAACTAGCAAATATCGCCTTTATTTTTAAAGAACTGCCTATCGAGTTGTTTAACCTGTCATCTTATACAAAAGTTAATTACACTAGTCAAAACGAAATGTACAGTGCGCATTGTATTGTCTATCTAACACTATGTCCATACACATTGCAGTTAATAGCTATACGTAATATTACGTAGCTTTCGGTAGAAGTATGCCGAATGGGATGGAAAAGATGTCGGTCACTAATTTTCGTTTACACCAAGCAGGCTACCGCGCACTTCTGTTAATAAATATAAAGAGCCGGTTACGATTGTTCTACACTTCTTCTCTGATTGTTGTTGTAAAAATGGAATTGTATTATGCAAAATTGCTTTTTGCGGCGCATGACATAATGCCAACATATCTTCTGCTGACATCGCACGTGGATTATCAAAATCAACAAAATAAAATGTCTCACTAATTTGCTCTAAGTACTGTAAAACGCCTTTTACATCCTTATCACCTAATATGCCAATCACAAAGGTAATCGACTCATTAGGAAATGCTTGGCGAACTGTTTCTACCAATTTTTCTGCACTAGCTGGATTATGCGCACCATCAAAAATAATATATGGCAACACCTCTTCAAATCGTCCTAAAATGCTTGCCATTTCAATACCATGGCGTATACTCGCCACATTGATTGCTACATTTAGCGCAGCAGCGACTTCCAAAAAAGCAGTCATGGCTAATGCCATATTATTTCCTTGATGAGGTCCTTTCATATGACGTGTAAGATTTGTGATATGTAAGTCCAAATTATCATTTTTATAGTTCTCATAGTCATGCATCCGCACAATATGAAATTGCTTGTTCAGCTCTAGAACAGGTGCTTGCTTTGCATTAGCTTCTCTCTCAATAATGTTCTTTGCTTCCCAAGGTAAATCCCCGATGACAACTGGTCGATGCTGTTTAATAATCCCTGCTTTATGCTGTGCAATACTTTCAATGGTCGGACCTAAAAATTTGGTATGCTCTAGCGCTATACTCGGAATAATCGAGACAATAGGTAACACTACATTCGTACTATCTAGTAAGCCCCCCATACCCGCTTCGATTAATGCAATATCGACATCACAATGGACAAAATGCAAAAATGCAGCGACTGTTAAAAGTTCGAAATCCGTTAGTTTACCGCTAAGCCCCGCATTTTTCATTTGTTGAAAAACGCGATCCATCTCTAGTGCTGAAATAGGTTGTTGCATTACTTGAATTTGGTCGTGCACATTCAAAATGCATGGAGACATGAACTTGCCTACTTTTAAGCCATGTTCCTGCGCAATTGACTCTAAAAATGTTAATGTTGAGCCTTTGCCATTCGTGCCTGCAAGGTGCACAATTTGCAATGTTCTTTCTGGATTCCCTACAAGTGCCAATGCTTCTTCAATCGCTGTAAGCCCTGGCTTAATTACATCATCACTCGTTAAAGCCCATTTTTCCTTATAGTCATCTAACTGTGGAATCATTGTGCTCCCTCCTGTATCCATTGGCGAACTTCAGCTATAAAATACAGTGAACCTGTAATCACGACAATATCTTGTTGGTCCTTATGTTGTATAACTTCACTCACTATCACTTGCCAATTTTCGTTATATTGTTTGTCTTGATGCGTTGACAGCATCGCTAACTGTTCAGCTGGCATGGCATTGGGCAGTCCGATTTGGGTAAAAGCTATAGAAGTTGCGACTGCATCCATTAACGCAATACTATTGGCATGGTCTTTATCAGAAAGTGCTGCATAAATAAATCGATAGCGTTGATTTGGATAGACCTTCTGTAATGTTTGAATCAATGCGGCTGTTCCTTCAGAGTTATGAGCACCATCTAATACAATATTATTAGGGAATTGTTCAAAGCGACCTGCCCACTGTGCATGTTGTAGCGCTTGCCGCATCGACTCTTCGGATAAATGAATGAGCCCTTGTTCACGTAATATATCCATCGCTGTAATAGCTAGACTCGCATTAGCGATTTGATGCGCTCCTGCCATTTTTAATTGAATATTTGTTAGATCAAGATATGCATTGTGATAATGGAATGATTGCATGCCCATCTCCTGCTCCTGTGCAACAATGTTAAAATCATCCCCTAGAACCAGACATCTAGCATGACGTTCTTGTGCAACCTTTTGAATCGTAGCAAGTGCTTCTTTATTTTGCACACCAACTACTACGGGTACACCTTCTTTAATAATACCTGCCTTCTCAAAAGCAATCTTCGCATATGTATCGCCTAAAAAGGCCGTATGCTCTAAAGAAATCGTTGTGATGATGGATACAAGTGGTGTTATGACATTCGTCGCATCTAGTCGTCCACCAAGCCCCGTTTCAATTAGCGCAAAATCCACTTCTTCATCTGCGAAATATTGGAACATAATAAGTGTGACGACCTCAAAAAAGCTTGGATAGTCCCCATTATAATTTGCCTCAATAATTGAAGCTACGTTATTCATATACTGTAAAAATTGCTCGTCCGGAATTTGTTTTCCATTGATGGTCATACGTTCATTGACACGTGTTAAATGTGGTGAAGTAAAAGCACCAACCCGATATCCTGCATTCTCTAGCATTTCTCTCAGTACATTTACGGTGGACCCCTTGCCATTGGAACCTGCTAAATGGATAGCGCGCAGCTTGTTATGCGGGTCCCCTAAACGCGCCAATACTTCACGCATCATGACTAAAGGTTCACGTTTATGATCAACCGCCTTTAATGTAAAAATAAAATCTGTACATGCTTTTATCGTAGTAAACAAAAGAAACACTCCCTTTCACTCCAGTATAAAGGGTGACTGGCACACAAACAATTCTGATACAAATTTAAAAACACACAGAAAACCACTGTAGGAGTGATCATATGTGTGTTTTTAACTAGTTTTTTTCAAATAAACAACAAATTATTGTAATTGATGGATGCCTAATAGCGCTCCCATATCATCTAAAATTATTTTTGCATCATTATTTAAAAGTGGCAGAACATCGGATCTTTGCACTAGTTCTAACGAATTTTTTAATGTTCTTTTCAGCATCGAAATATCAAAATTTGAACAATACTCATTAATCTTATTTATCACTAGTAAATCTGTACGTGTTAATGAAATCTTCGTATCTTTTTGCCCCTTATTATCCGCTAGAATATGCTTAATAAGAACACGTCCACTTGCATTTAATAGTCGATAATATTTTGCCTCAGATAACTTTAAAAGATTTGCTTCTATAATGCCCCTAGCGCTCACAAAATCTAAATCATCACAAGCTTTGTTTACTTTCACTACAATTGTTCCAATATTTCCTGACATAATAAACCCCCGTTATTCTTGCATTCAAAGTAAAAGACCATTCTACTCGACATAGAATGGCCATAAAATTAAATAAAAATTTCATTTAATGGTAACCAGGCGATCATAGTTTGAAAAATACTCATTTCTCTTCACCTTAGACCCTAGGCTTTGCGTCCTACCCTTTCGGATAGTTTGCCTTTATCTATTATACTAACTAAAATAGATAATACTATATATTTTTTCCTAACTCAATACATAACTTTTGATTCATAAAAAGAAAAACAGCAAATGACTATTTCGCCATCTGCTGTTTCTTCAAATCACTATGCTATTACATGTTTTTTAATTCTTCTAAACGTTTTAATACCACTGCATGTTTCTCTTCATAATCCGCTAATTTTTCGCGTTCTGCATTTACTAATGCTTCTGGAGCCTTTGAAACAAATTTTTCATTGGACAGCTTACCAGTAACAAGCTTCACTTCTTTCGCCCACTTTTCTAGTTCTTTTTCTAGACGTGCGATTTCTTCTTCTAGATTGATAAGACCTACAAGCGGTAAGAATAGCTCTGCTCCTGTTACGACTGCCGTCATTGATTGACTCGGAGCCTCTAAGCCTTCACCAATTGTTAACGTCTCAGGATTACAGAATTTTTCTAAGTAGGCTTTATTCGCTTCCAAAGTAGCAACTGTTGCACTATCTTTAGCAGAAATGAACAATGGTACTTTTTTGCTCATAGGTGTGTTAACTTCCGCACGAATATTACGCACCGAACGTATAATATCCATAAGGAGCTTCATATTGTCTGCTTCTTCAGCAAAGTGAAGATCCGTACGCACAGTAGGCCATGCTGCCACTGTAATTGACTCACCTTCATGAGGTAAATGTTGCCAAATTTCTTCTGTGATGAATGGCATAAACGGATGTAATAGACGCATTGTTTGGTCTAATACGTAAGCTAATATAGATCGAGTTGTTTTCTTAGCAGCCTCATCTTCACCATTCAGCGGTAGTTTCGCCATTTCAATATACCAAGAACAGAAATCATCCCAAATGAAATTATATAGTTCACGACCTACTTCACCAAACTCATAACGTTCTGCTAATGAAGTCACACGTTCAATTGTTTCATTCAAGCGCGTTAAAATCCATTTATCGGCTACTGATTTTTCACCAGTTAAGTCGATTTCATCATATGTCATTCCATCCATGTTCATAAGTGCGAAACGGGAAGCATTCCAAATTTTATTAGCAAAGTTCCAAACAGATTCTACTTTTTCCGTTGTATATCGTAAATCTTGACCTGGAGATGAACCTGTTGCTAAGAAATAACGCAGTGAATCCGCTCCGTATTTCTCAATAACATCCATTGGGTCCACACCATTACCAAGTGATTTACTCATCTTACGTCCTTCGCCATCACGTACTAATCCGTGGATTAATACATCTTTGAATGGGCGTTGTCCAGTAAATTCAATACCTTGGAAAATCATTCGAGATACCCAGAAGAAAATAATATCGTATCCTGTTACAAGCGTACTTGTTGGATAGTAACGTTGATATTCTTCATTTGCCTCGTCAGGCCAACCCATTGTAGAAAATGGCCATAGTGCTGATGAGAACCATGTATCTAACACATCTTCATCCTGTGTCCAATTTTCTGCGTCTGCAGGCGCTTCTTTACCTACGTAAATTTCACCTGTTTCATTGTGATACCATGCAGGAATTTGGTGTCCCCACCATAATTGGCGAGAGATACACCAGTCACGGATATTTTCCATCCAACGAGAATATGTGTTTTCAAAACGTGATGGAACGAAGTGAACTTTACCTTCCTCGTCTTTTTGCAGTTCTAAAGAGGCATCTGCAAGTGGTTGCATTTTAACGAACCATTGTGCTGAAAGATAAGGTTCTACAACTGCACCAGAACGTTCAGAATGTCCTACAGAGTGCATATGCTCTTCAATATTGATTAGGACACCTGCTTCTTGTAAATCGGCAACAATTTGCTTACGGCATTCAAAACGATCCATACCATTGTATTTACCCGCAAGTTCATTCATTGTGCCATCTTCGTTCATTACCAGAATACGTTCTAAGTTATGACGATTACCAACTTCAAAGTCGTTCGGATCATGAGCTGGTGTCATTTTTACTACACCTGTACCGAATTCCATATCAACATAATCATCTGCTACGATAGGAATTTCACGGCCCACGATTGGTAAAATAACCGTTTTACCGATTAAATGTTGGTAACGCTCATCTTTCGGGTGAACTGCTACGCCAGAGTCCCCAAGCATTGTTTCAGGACGTGTCGTTGCAACTTCCACATAGCCAGAACCATCTGCTAATGGGTACTTCATATGATAGAATGCACCTTGTACATCCTGATAGATAACTTCAATATCCGATAAGGCTGTTTTCGCTGCTGGGTCCCAGTTAATGATACGCTCCCCACGATAAATTAAGCCTTTTTCATATAATTGCACGAAAACCGTTTTAACGGCATCCGATAAACCTTTATCGAGTGTGAAACGTTCACGAGAGTAGTCTAATGCAAGGCCAAGCTTCGCCCATTGCGCGCGAATATGCCCAGCGTACTCCTCTTTCCATTTCCAAGTTTTTTCTAGGAATTTTTCACGTCCTAAATCATAACGTGTAATATTATCTTCACGTAGTTTTGCCTCTACTTTTGCTTGTGTAGCGATACCTGCATGGTCCATTCCTGGTAACCAAAGTGCATCATAACCTTGCATACGCTTCATACGAATTAATATATCTTGTAATGTTGTATCCCATGCATGACCAAGATGCAATTTCCCTGTTACGTTCGGTGGTGGAATAACGATTGAATAAGGTTCCTTCCCGCTTTCAGGTTGCGCTTCAAAAAATTTACCTTGTAGCCACCATTCATAGCGACCCGTTTCAATAGACTGCGGATCGTATTTCGTTGGCATTGAAATGTTTTCTGTCATATTGACTCCTCCTGTTGTGAAATAATTTTTGACATTTATGCGCTTAGGCAAGCTTCATAATTACCCGTCTTGATTTACCAGTGTATTCACATCAAATAAATCAGTGACAAATGCCTTTGGATTATTCGCTAATAAAATGCAGACATCTTTTTAGCAAATAAAAAAACTCCTATCGTCAACAAAAGGACGAAGGAGTTTAAGTTCGCGGTACCACCTTTAATTCCAGCAGAGTAAGATAAGCAACACTCGCACATCACTACTTCTCCTATTAGCGCACTTTAAATGCCCTTATACATTAAGAAGGAAGAATTCATGCTGGATGTCTTAAGCTTATTACAGCTGGCTCTCAATTCGTTAACGGTGTTTAACCGGCTTTAACTACTATTAGTTCACTAAAGCTGCTCGAGGGCTACGTTCGATTACGCACAAATAGAAACTTTTCAGCTACCGTTTCCTCTCTATAAATGCACAAATAATTTACTCTTCCCTGTCATAGCATCCATATTCAGCTTTCCACATTGTACCGCAAATTCATCTATTTTTTCAAGTGATTTAGTTAATTTCAGCTAGTCTTAAAAAAGTAAATAGAAAAGGAAGTGACTATTCATATGCGACGACGTAAGTATAACCCTTGGCTTTTACCACCTTGGCTACGACAATTCCGATTTTATTGTAGAACAATTATTGTACCGATTTGTGGTTTTCAGTTTATCCGTGTTATCATCATCCCAACTTCTGGCGATCTTATCATCTTATTACTTTTACTACTTCTATGCTATTTACTTTTAAAAGATATCATTTGATACACGAACTTTGAGCGGAGTATAGTCTTCTGTTAAATCCCAAATCATTGTTTCTACTTCATTCCAGGAACTTGATTCACGCACAGCAGAGTGACTGGAAGATTCTCTAAGGACAATTCTTTGTTGTTCGGCTGGTACCGATTGTTTAGCTTTTGCGGATGCTTCTACAGGTGTCGTTTTCATTACTTGGACAGTTTGCTCAATAAACGTAGACTCCTCTATAGGAAGTTGCGTCTTGGCTACAACAACCTGTTCCTCGACAACATCGACTTTTTCTACTACTGGCATTGGTATTGCGTCACTTCGAAATGTACTCGTCACTGTCCATTCAAGCTGACACATTTGATTGGACAGTATTGGACGAATGTCTTTCACCATTAAATCTTCAATCGCTGCCTCTTTTGGTAAATCAACATTTAATGGGACTGCATATTCAAAATAGCCAGTATCTCCTTGAATATCGAGTGCATCAATACTGATTAAATCTTCGGCATCCATGAACGTTTGCATGTCTTGAAAATCGAAGCGTACATGCGCTGTGATATGATAAATCCCATTTAATCTTAACGAGTCTTCTAATTGCATCGATTGCCATTGCGGCTTTATTTGCACAGCCGCAATTTCTGTTGGGCAACCATATCCCGGAAAACAAAATGTTTCACGCATACTCCAAGTTTTCTGTTCGATAATAATCCCTCCCTTAGCATCATATGAATTGCAATCAGAATGTATGCTAGCCAACGTTTGTTACAAGATTTTTACCAATAAAAAAGCATGCCTGATTTTAATTCAGGCATGCCTTTACGCTTATACGTTTACCATTTTAATTTTATTTGCTACGCGATCTGTCAACATTTGGGTAGCTTTTGGAACGATTGGCTTGAAGATTGGATTTAATACAGGACCAGCTAAGCCTCCTGCTGTAACTTCTAAAAAGCCTGTCATTTTTGTATTGTTTGCATCAATGCTTTCCGCTAAGAAATAGCCATTTCCTGTGAAATTATCTGATAGACCTTTTAATTCAAAAGTTACTTTTGAAGGTGCTGTCCACTCTAAAATTGTAATCTCTACTTCTACCGTTTTTTTCAGTACACCAACATTACCTTTAAATGTCCACGTAGAGTGTTTATCATCTATCATCGTATGTGCATTATAACCTGGGACAAGCTTTGCCCATTTTTCCATGTCACTCACGAATTCCCAAACATGTTCAATTGCTACGGGTACTTCTACTGTATGTGTGCCTGTTGCCATTTCAAAACCACTACTTTCTTTTCTGAATAGCTCTATTATAAACTAAAACGCCCACTATTTGGCTATGCTGAAAGTTTTAATTTTGACAAAAAAAAGCCACCCCAATGGATGGCTTTAGATCACTTATTTTGCTAATTGGGCAAACACTTTATGGAAAGCATCGACCGTTTTCGCGATATGTTCCTCTGTATGTGCAGTAGAAATAAATAATCCTTCAAATTGTGAAGGCGGTAAGAAAATACCTTCTTCTGCCATTAAACGGAAGTATTCCGCAAATAATTGTAAATCAGACGTTTTCGCTGAAGCAAAATCGATTACATCTTCGTTTGTAAAGAAGAAACCAATCATGGAGCCAGCGCGATTCACCGTATGTGGAATATTATACTTTGTAGCTGCAGCTCTAAATCCTGCTTCTAGTTGGTCTCCTAACTTTTTGAAATACTCATAGGCGTTTTCATCAAGTCGGGATAACGTTTCATAGCCTGCTGTCATTGCTAATGGATTACCTGATAATGTACCAGCTTGATAAATTGGACCTGCTGGTGCTACTTGCTCCATCACTTCCTTCTTACCCGCGAAAGCACCTACAGGTAGACCGCCGCCAATTACTTTCCCTAGCGTTGTCATATCTGGTGTTACAGCAAAGTAACCTTGCGCACAGCCATAGTCAACACGGAAGCCTGTCATAACCTCATCAAAGATTAGCAGCGCACCATGCTCTGTTGTTAATTCACGTAAGCCTTCTAGGAAACCTGGCTGTGGTGGGACAACGCCCATATTCCCTGCCACTGGCTCAACAATCACTGCCGCAAGCTCTGCACCAAATTTTTCAAATACTTGTTTAGCACCTTCTAAATCATTGTAAGCTACCGTTAATGTATTACGTGCAATATCTGCAGGTACACCAGGGCTATCAGGTAGGCCTAATGTCGCCACACCTGAACCAGCTTTTATCAATAATGAATCGCCATGACCATGATAAGAGCCTTCAAATTTTAAAATTTTGTCGCGACCAGTTACACCACGTGCTACACGTAATGCAGACATTGTTGCCTCTGTCCCTGACGATACAAAGCGAATCATCTCCATGCCAGGTAAACGTTCTAATACTAGCTTAGCTAAACGATTTTCTGTATAGCTAGGAGCTCCAAAAGAAGAACCTTTCGCTGCAGTTTCTGCAATGGCTTTTACAACTTCCGGATGAGTATGCCCTAAAATTAAAGGGCCCCATGATAGCACATAGTCAATATATTCATTGCCATCAATGTCTGTAATTATTGCACCATGACCAGATTCCATAAATATTGGATCCATATTTACTGATTTAAATGCACGTACGGGACTACTAACCCCACCTGGCATTAAGTTGATAGCTTCTGCATATGCTTGTTTTGATTTTTCGTAAGAACGCGCCATTATTTCTCCTCCAACCAACGTGCTACATCTTTAGCATGATAAGTGATAATTAAATCCGAGCCTGCTCGTTTCATACCTAGCAATGTTTCAAGCACTACTTTTTTCTCTTCAATCCAACCATTGATAGCTGCAGCTTTAATCATTGCATATTCACCAGAAACGTTATAAGCAACAATCGGTAATGTGTAGTTATTTTTCATATCTCGAATAATATCTAAATAGCTTAGGGCAGGTTTCACGATTAAGAAATCCGCACCTTCTTCAATATCAGATTCTGCTTCACGGAAAGCTTCCATGCGATTTGATGGGTCCATTTGGTATGATTTACGATCACCAAATTGTGGTGCTCCATCAGCCGCATCACGGAAAGGGCCGTAATAGCTCGATGCATATTTTACGGCATAGGACATAATTGGTACATTTTCAAAGCCCGCTGCGTCAAGACCAGTACGTATGGCAGTAACAAAGCCATCCATCATATTTGACGGTGCAATAATATCTGCACCAGCTTTTGCTTGTGATACGGCAGTACGTGCTAAAACATCTAAAGAAGCGTCATTTAAAATTTGATCGCCCTCAATCAAGCCGCAATGACCATGGTCTGTAAACTCACACAGACATGTATCAGCAATCACTAACAGCTCTGGATGACGCTCTTTAATAAGGCGTGTCGCTTCTTGAACAATTCCATGATCGTGGAAAGCACCTGTCCCCACTTCATCTTTTTCAGCTGGTAAACCAAATAAAATAACTGCTGGAATACCTAAAGCAACCACTTCATCCACTTCAGCACCAAGATTATCTAATGAGAATTGAAAAACACCTGGCATTGACTGAACTTCATTCTTAATATCTTCGCCTTCCATCACGAAAATAGGATAAATTAAGTCCTCTTTGTGTAAGTAAGTTTCTTTTACCATAGATCGTATCATTGCATTTGCGCGTAAACGACGATGTCTTTGAAATTGTAAATTTGTCATGTTCTTTCCTCTACTTTCGTTAATTCCTCGATGACTGCTTGCATTGTATAAATACTCGGCATAATGTCTACAGTTGCACCGTGGTTTACAATAGCTGCTTCTGTAATGTGTCCGATTGCCGCCACACGTACCGCTTTCCATCCAACGACTGACGCTACATCCATTGCATAGACATCTACAGCCGAAGGACTTGCAAAAATGACGGTAACATCTGAATGTTGCTGGATACAGTCGATAATTACTTGTTTTTGGTCGTGGCGCTCAATCGTTTCATAAACCGTCCATTCATTTAATTTGAAGGGCAACCCTTCCTTTAATGTCTTTTTCGCTTTTTCCCCACGAATAAATAAACATGTTGGATTGTGCCCTGCAACAATAGGAAACTCTTTAACAAATACATCGGCACTAAATATAGAAGGCATAAAGCTAACTTGAAAGCCTAACTTTTCTAATGCCGCAGTCGTTTTCGTTCCAATCGATGCAATGTTCCCTTGAAAATGGCTTGCACTTAAATGACAACGATTCATCTTACTAGCAAAAGCATCTACCGCATTTTGACTCGTAAAGATTAACCAGTTAAATTGACGTGCAAATTCTAATTGCACATCATCATTTCGATCAATTATTTCGCAAGTTTCTATTAATGGGGCAAAAACTGCCTGACCACCTAAAGCGGAAATATCGTCTCCAACTGTTGCTGTTTTAGACGTTCCAGTTAAAATAATTGTTTTACCCTGCAAAGGTAAATTATTTAGCATCTTGCTCTGCCTTAACACGTTGAATTAAATCATAGGCACCTTGTTTCGTTAACATGTCAGCTAGTTCATGACCAATTGCTTCGGCATCAGTACCTACTACAGTCTCTTTATAAATAACTGCTGCATCTGGTGCGGCAACTAGCCCTGTTAGTGTAATCTCTTCCCCATTATACTTGGCATAACCTGCGATAGGCACTTGACAACCACCGTCCATAGCAGCTAAGAAAGCACGTTCTGCATGTGCTTCTTTCCATGTAGCACTGTCAGTTAATTTTGCTAGTTCAGCTAATAATTCCGCATCGTCTTGTCGACATTCAATCCCTAAAGACCCTTGTGCTACAGCTGGAAGACAGTCCTCCACTGATAAAAACTCTGTTACGACATCATCGCTCCAGCCCAGTCTCTTTAAACCTGCCGCAGCTAAAATAATGGCATCATATTCATCTGTTTCAAGTTTTGCTAAACGTGTATCGACATTTCCGCGAATCCATTTTATTTCAATATCAGGACGCAATGTTAAGAGTTGAGCGCTTCGTCGTAGAGAGCTTGTCCCCACTACTGCTCCTGCAGGAAGATCTGCAAATTTCACATGACCTTTAGAAATAAATGCATCGCGCGCATCCTCACGAGGTGGAATACAACCAATAACTAAACCTTCTGGTAGTATGGCAGGCATGTCCTTCATCGAATGAACAGCAAAATCAATTTCCTTGTCAAAAAGCGCCTGTTCAATTTCTTTTACAAAAAGCCCTTTACCACCAACTTTAGAAAGTTGAACATCTAAAATTTGATCGCCTTTAGTTACAATTTCTTTTACTTCAAATTCAAACGGCGCACCTGCTGCCTTTAGCTCATTGATGAACCAATTTGTTTGCGTTAATGCTAATTTACTTCTCCTAGAACCTACAATAATTTTTCTCAACAGTCTCCAACCTTTCTTCTAATACCATAAATGGAATCGAGATAAGCTACTTCCTAAAAAGAAATTTACGACAACTAATAAGTAAGCATAAATATGAACCCATGCATAATTAGTACCCGTCAGCTTACTTTTGCGATTCACATATAAAATACAGCAATATAATACTAAAATAATAAAGGACCCTATTATCTTCGCATCAAAGATAGATAAACTCTCTAGTCTTAATAATGCCCATTCAAAGCCTAATATTAAACTTATGAATAACATTGGAATCCCTATAAAAAATGATACGTTCATCCAATTGCTCGTTTGCTGTAATGATGGCAAACGTGTCCATAATTGTGACCATTTTTTCTTTTTTAATAAGCGATATAAAACTAAATATAATATCGCAAACACAAAAGTTAACGTGAAAGCAGCATACGATAATATCGCAAATGAAATATGAATAAAGAGCATTTCCGAAATTAATGTATCGCCTACTGCTCCCGTTGGCCTTTTCGGCATAAATGTAAAAATACTAGCAAATAAAAATCCTAGTATATTGATAATAAATACTGGTAAATCGACTCTCGCTATACAATGGAGAATAATCGATAATGTTACTAGCAACCAAGAATAGAACAGAATTCCTTCATATAAGGATAATATCGGGAAACGCTTTGTTTCGATAAAAGTTAGTATAATAATGGCACTTTGAATTACCCATACAAATGAAACAAGCCAAAAAGCAATACGCCTTGCACGTACTTGTTTATAAAAGTAATCAGTAAAGTAAAACACTAGACTGATCGCATACAAGACGATCATCACTTCATAGAGCCTTGTCATTGTCAAATCAGCCAATGGACATCCCTTCTTTATTTCAAAAAGTGCTAAAGCTACTATAAACAGTATCCCAGCCTAAAAAAGACGTTTTCGTATCTTTAGTTTACCATACAGATACGAAAACGCCTCATGTAATTTCAAGTTCGCACACGTCAGCAAAACCATGCAATAAGCAAAAAATTGCTACATGACTCAAATCGTGAGCCTCAAGCGATTGTGGAGCTCGAATGTCTAGACATCTTAGAAAGAGTACTTTGGTTCAGTAGGTGTTTGCGATGATCGTAAACGTTCTTTACGCTCAAGCTCTTGCTTGCTCATCATATCCACTTCATCTTCCACAGCATCCTCTATGCCAAAAATTTGTTGGAATAAACGTAACTGTTCATTTGCTTTTGGTGAATTTGCCATTTCCTTAGCTTGTAAAATTGGCTCTTTTAACAATTGATTTATGATTGATTTTGTATGCTTACTTAAAATCTTACGTTCTCGATCCGTTAACTCTGGCATTTTATTTTCAATACTGACCATTGTTTCTTGTTGAATTTGGTTTGCTTTTTTACGTAAAGCTGAAATGACTGGCACGACACCAAGCGTTGCAAACCAATCTTTAAATTGAACAACCTCTTTATCAATCATTTGTGTAATTTCCGCTGCCGCACGTTCGCGCTCTGCCAAGTTAGCTTCAACAATACCTTGTAAATCATCGATATCATATAAGAATACGTTTGGCAGATCACCAACACGTGGATCAATATCACGGGGTACCGCAATGTCGACCATAAACAGTGGTTTACCTTTACGCAGACGTTCAACAAGTTGCATTAGCTCATAATCAATGACAAAATCTGTAGCACCTGTGGACGTAATTAAAATATCCGCTTCAAGTAGTGAGCATTGTAATTCCCTCATTGACTTCGCTTCACCTTGGAACTTGGCTGCTAAACTTTCAGCTTTTTCAAAAGTACGATTAATAACCGTCACTTTTCCTACGCCGTTACCATACAAGTTCTCGATAGCAAGTTCACCCATTTTACCTGCCCCTAAAATAGCGACGTGCTTGCGTTGTAAAGATCCAAAAATTTTCTTTGCTAATTCTACTGCTGCATAAGAAACAGATACCGCATTCTCCCCAATAGCTGTTTCACTATGTGCTCGCTTCGCAAATGTAACTGCTTGTTTAAATAACTGATTGTAGACCGTACCTGTCGTCCCAATCTCTTGTCCATTTAAGAAGCTTTTTTTCACTTGTCCTAAAATTTGTGTTTCACCAAGCACCATTGAATCAATTCCAGCTGTTACTTTAAATAAATGTTCTAATGCCTCATCTTCTTCTCGAATTGTTAAGTAAGAAGAAAAAGTCTCCACAGGCAAGTTGAACCAATTTGCTAAAAATTGCTTCACAAAGTGACGTCCAGTATGCAATTGATCGACGACTGCATATATTTCTGTTCGATTACAAGTTGAAACGATAACATTTTCCAATATGCTTTTTTGTTTTTGCAGCGCTTCCATTGCTTGCGGTAACTCGCTTTCTACGAAAGATAGCTTTTCCCTAATTTCAACTGGCGCTGATTTATAATTCAAGCCTACTACGATGGTATGCATGAATAACACCTCACACGTTCTAATTCACAAATCTCATTATAGCACAGTTCGACAATAGTTCATCTATTATTTGTGAACATGTCATGAAGAACTATAATTCATTTTCTACTTTAGAATTATTATAAACTAAGTTTAACAAATTATACGTATTGTATCAAATTTAAAAACTGCACACTAGCTAATGCCGTTCCACTATGTCAAGGAAATTTCAAAAATAGAATGTTCTGCTAGATAGCTTTCTCTAAAAATGGCACTTACCTCTTTTACATAATAGAAAAAGACTGTAGACAAACTAAGCATATTGTCGTCTACAGTCGAATAGCTCTACATTGAGAGCTTTTATGAATTTGTAATTTTAACGGTTTTCTGCGAAATTATTTTTCCGTCTTTATCATAAGCTAAAAACTCGATGTCGCCATTGACTTTAAAATCAACCATAGTTTGGACATTTTTTGTCAACATAAACACACTATCGCTTCGCTTTTTAAGATCAAATTGAACATCACCGCTGACAGAGGAATAACGAACAACGACATTTGCAACATTTGAACAATTACTATCAATTCTTGCATTCATTGTAATATAGCCTTTTCGTATGGATACTGCTGCTTCCTCAAATAAATCATCAGGGTTGATACAGCTCGATGGCGCAGTTTTACATAGAATCGCATCAATTATTTTTTGAGCGACCTGATGGAACTGGTAATTATCAATTGCATGATAGTAAGTGCCACCTGTTTCTGTAGCCATTTGTGTAAGTATTGCCTCATTAATTTGGTTTTTCTTACCCATACTTACAGTGTAAATTTTAATGCCTTTCTTTTTCGCATCGTTAATAACTTTCGTCATCTTCGATTTACTAGTTTTTCCATCAGATACAACAATAATGGATTTCGAAGTTTTAGTATCATTCGAGAACTTAGTAAGAGCCAATTCTATACCCGTAAAGATATCTGTAGCTCCCTTATCCGTCGATGTACGATACAGGTCTTTCTTTAGGACATTTTCTGTACTGCCTTCACCTAATACTGTTGCGCTTGTATTCGTTTCAATGACAATATTATTTTTTGCCTGAATTTGATTGATTAATTCCATCATTTTTGTGCCGCGATAATTCGTTTGGTCGATACGTTTCATAGAAGAAGAATAATCCACTACATATGCGACTTCAGTTGCTAAACTACAAGCATTTTTACTAAAGTAAGGATTTGTAAAGATTTCTTTCGTAATCGTTTTATCCGTAATAGACTTCAATATTGTTGCATAACGAGGGTCAACTTTATTGACAAGTGTAGCTTCTATTTTAGATTTCCCATAAATGATCGAGTCAAAGTAAGCTACCGCAGTCCCTGGACCACCTGTATTATTCAAATAATCCGAAGTATTTGTGACAAAGGATGCCGTTTTTTCTACACCATCAAATTTGATTTTTACAGTTCCTTGATAGTCCGTAATTGGTTCCCCACCTGGACGCACTAACGTTACCATAACTTGTGTATATCGGTCCTTACCAGATGGTCTTGCCGCAGCATCTGCACTTTCTTTTAACGCCTCAACACGTTTTTTATAAGCTTCTACTTGTCCTAGCAATTTACCGCCTTGGTATTTTAATAATACTGTACGTTCATAGTTACTTAAGCCCGTTAATATAGCATAAATTTTCATCACACTATCATAATGCTCTAATGTTAAATTCTTTTCTTCCGGCATATATTTCGGACTCATTAACTGAATAATCGTACCGACTGGATTAATATTTTCCACTTGTGAAGCAATATTATCATCAATTCCTTGGATGCGATAAATCGGGCGACCATCCTCTGAAATCATATACATAATCTCAGTCTTCGCTGGTGTTGTCACAGAATCTTTTAGACGATCGTTCAATATTTTTTCAAATAAATATACAGAGATATTATAGTTTTCGAATTGTAAAATCGCATTCTCATAACCGAGAGCGGGATACTTCGGATCCGCGCCACCATATTGTAAATACATATTTTGTACAACGCCTAGAGAATTGGTAACATTCGTTTGTTGTCCGATACTAAAACGTTTTTCATCTGCATCAGGATTTAATGGCACGGGACCATAAACATCAATGACATTTTCAGTGAAAAACTCAGGTGGCTTTTCGTATTGTACATAAGGTGGTGTTACAGTACCGTTGTCATCTGTATTCGTTGGGTCATATACTTTAAAATCAATGCGCAATTCTGGCTGCGGCGCGTAACGCACGTGTGCATTTAATTTTTCTCCAACAAGACACTTCATGCTAGGGTCTGTGTTGTTAATAAGTTCAAAACTTATCGTATCACGTACTGATTTTGTTAGCTTTTTCGCTTTCACAAATGCTGTTACAGTTGAACCGTCCGATTGAACGTTGCGAACAGCTTCTCCAGCTGAATTGACAATATCTGCTCCCTCTGAAGACGTCACTCGGAACGTATAGGACTTATCATCAGCAATTGGGTCACCGTTACATGCCTTTAAAGATACTGTAATCGGCGTCATATCCTCACCGTTTGCAATTAAATCTGGTTTTTCAACTTCAATACTTTGCAGGGCATTATTAACGTAGTCAGGACCTGTAAAATCACTATCATTATCCTTGGGTTCTTCAAACTCTCCGCTATTTGAACCCATAAAGCCTGCTGGTAACGTTATTTTATCATTATCACGACCTGCCGCAGATTTTTTTAAACCTAGGACAGCAAAGGAACCATTTTGTACACTACGATATAAAAACTCGGCTGCATCACCACGAGATAGTTTCGTAGAGGGATTAAAATCAGCAAATGTTTTTTTGCCTGTACTGCCAGTTGAAATATCATTTGTATATAAATATTGGACTGCCTGCGGTTCATCTAAATCTAATCCTTTAAATGCAGCATATATACGTGCAAAGTGACCGCGTGTAATGGCTTTTGAACGATTTGCCATTACATGTGTTCCCTCGAATGGCAAATATAAATCACTATAAAAATTATAGGCAACACTTTCGTTATAGGATAACGCATAGTTTTTATCAAGCTTTGCAAACATTGTGACAAGCTCTCGCTCTGTTACTTGTTCGTTTGGCAAAAAGTTATTCGCACTATTTAATGCTAGTAAATCATTATCGACTGCCCAAGAAATAGCTTTGTATTTACTATCCGTTGTTGGCACATCTTGGATTGTAGTAGCAGCTAGTGAGACCATTGGTGTTACAGTCATAAAGGCTAGTACAAAGCAGGCCAATAATAGCAATGCCTTTTTCGCATATTGCATTCATTTCAGTCCTTTCATTAGTTAAAGAATAATATATCGTCTCGGTAGTTTTGTTTTAAATCATTCTCTAAATAGTTTAAGAAACGCTCAAGCACAGCCGATGCTTGGGCACGAGTTAATGGTTGGTTTGGATTAAATCGACCTGTTACAGGGTCGCCTGTCATAAGACCAAGCTCATTGACGATATAAATACCATCTCTTGAATAGTTAGGAATTTGTGCATCGTCTTTAAATTTTGTAACATAACCAGGATCTGGCGCTTTGTTTTCAAGCCCTAATGCACGGACAAATATTGCCGCAGCTTGCGCACGTGTAATTGGATTATCTGGTTTGAAATAATCTGGTGTCACACCATTAATAATGCCTTTATTGACTGCCGATTCAATATAGGCGTAATCTTTAATCGTACGTTTAACATCTTTAAAGACACTTGTAGATGTTTTTTTCGTATTCTTTTCTTCCATAACACGAAGATCGACTGCTTTACCAATTGCGATAGTAAAGTCAATTCGTTTCATCGGCGTATTTGGTGAAAAGAAATTACTTGTATCGGAATAGATACCTAATGAGTATAGTTTTTCAATAGCAGCTTTTGCATAATGATTCGATAAATCACGGAATTTCGGAATGATCAGACGTTCGATAGTCGGCGTAAATTCTGTATTTAAATCCACTTTACCTTTTTGTCCAGAAGCTAAATCATACGTATATTCTGAAATTACGTCCTTTTCGCTAACGACCGCATAGCCTCCATCAAAGCTAGCTAAACTGCCTGGATTTTCCTCATAATTGAGCACACGTGATTTGCTTGTTGATAGGCGATTTTTCACATGGCTTGTTGTACCATCACTGTACGAATAAACAGATTCTGTAATTTGAGTTTCTGTAGCTCCCCAGAAATTTTCGTACCCTGCATGACGACTATCTGTTTCTATTGTTACAGTATTTGTTTTTGCGTTGTTGCCTGAGCCTGTCTGATAGGTATATGTTTTTCTTGAAATAACATTTCCTGAGTAGTAATCAGATGCTGCGCGGTTATCTGTTACAGTTCCTTGTGAAAACTGGTAGTCTGCTAATGTATACGTTATTCTGCCGACGACAATTTTCTCAGCGTACTTTTTCACAACTCCATTCGATGTCTTTTGCCCAATCGTAGCATAGTTAACAACATCTGATTCATATGCAATATTTCTTGTTAATGTCGCGCCATTACTTGCTTTTAATTTTAAATTATACGTTTCTGTTAATTTCCCTTTTGATTCTTTTTGAGTAATTTTAATATCTTTACTCGTACCTTTAAAAATAATTGGTGTTCCAGTAATGAACACGGCTTCTTCATATGTATATTCATTTTTCACGGCACCAGTCGTTTCCACCGATGTGGCAGAAGCATCTGCTAGTATACTAGTCCCCATAACGAACACCATCATAAAGGCTAACAGCACTTTCAATACATGTTTTCGCATCTGTTTTTCCCTCTCTTTCTTCCCATGCATATGCACAGATGAAGCTATCCCTACATAGAGAGATAGCTTCTATCTTATTAATCTACTAGAATAAAATGTGCCTTTACAAAACGGTCAGATAGCACGACTAAACGATCGGAAGGTTTCAAATCAGATGGTTGAATAACTTTCCCTGCTTTAATGAGCGTCGCTTGATCAATATTCATATCAACCATTTGGCCCGCCTCATACCAACGACCATTTTGCCATTGACTCACACTTTTCACATTAATAGTAGCTGGATATGTCGATTTTACTGACTGAAGTTTACCTACTAGCATTAATGGAGCAACTGGTTTTGCATTATCTAACATGTGAAGAGCTTGTACATGCCCATTGTTCACATAGAAGTAACCATAATCCCCTTCTGATAAATACAGTTCAATATCTGGCATGACACTGTATGTTTTATTGCCATCATCAACCATTGCCTTTGTCGTATTACTCACAGATAGTACAGTCTTATCTGTTTTCTTGAAAACATTTGATTCGATTTTCATTGCATCATCAATTTCAATTAAATAGCCATCTGCTTGAATTAAACGACCATAATACAATTCATGTGATGCTAAGTTTGGTGACATAAAGCTATCGCTTGTTACATCCACCACTTGTGCATAATGATCACGAGCAGTACCGTCAGTAATAACAAAGGCAGTACCATATGCTAATAATCCAGTTGGTTGAACAAAACGGCCATTCCGAATTAAAATCGATCCATCGTGGAAGTACAGCGTACCCGCATTTTTCAGCTTTAATAATTGGTAATCTGTATCGACTGCAATCATTGGCTCATAGTACGTACGTTCATTATTTTTCAATACAACAATCTTCTCAATAACCTCTTTACCAAATTGCTTCACTGTCGCGTAATATGCTTCGCTACCAATATAATTTTTCAACTGGCCCTTTTCTATTTTCGTATTTCCAACGTAAATAGGCACCTTTGTAGAAAAACTCATTGTAGATAGTGCAGTTGTTGACGCTGTACCAAATTGCCAGTTCACAAAGGCATTTTGATTTTTAAGCGTTAATTTGTTTGCATTGATATTAACCGATTGTATTTCACCTTTGTACAGGTTTTCAACTAATGTTCCCGTCTCACTAATATCTACTTTTGTCACAATCGAAGTACTAGTATTTTTCAGATGAAGCTTTACACGATCTCCTACATACAGCCCACTAATATCAACTGATGAGGAAGCTTTTTGAAACGCTGTGTCCTTATTCAAATAATATGTAGTTTCTTTACCGACATCTGGCTTTACCATAATGAACATACCATTTGGATCAATGCTTGTGATTACGCCGGCTATCGTTTTAGGATTTTGTGCGACTGTTGTCGTTTCCTCAGTAGTGTTGGAAGTACCACGAAGCTCCACTACACTACGCAGGGAGATTTCAGCTTCTACTTTCATACCCAGTTTAAAACCTTCAATCGTTGTTTCCGTATTATTAATGTACAGGCGGGCACTATTGCTAATATTGTACGTTACTTGGCGACCACTCGCATTTTCTAAAGTGATTTTACTTAGCTGTTTTTCTACTTGCCCGCTTGCATTCGTATATTCTGAATACGTTACATCTACGAAGGTTCCTGTTACTAACTGTGCGGCCTGAACAGTTGGTATTGATGGTAAACTAAATACCATTAAACATAGAACAATCAATATGTATGGAATCTTCTTCAACAATTCCCGCCTCCTTATAAAATTGTTATTTATAAATAGTATATCGTATTATTGGTAGTTTTTCTTATTCAAAAAGTTACATTTTCACATGTTTTTCTATTTTTTCGAATCTACCATAGACAAAAAGGTAGAGGTAGCTTCCAATTTCAAGCTACCCTGTAAACATCATACTTGGATATCAATTGTATGTCCGGCTGTTGGATGTGGAGCATCTAACATTTCAACTAACTGTTCAGTATTTTGCTGTTGCATCTCCATCGCTTGCTTTGTAACAGCTAAAGAGACATTTTGCATAAGATTTGATTGATTCATTGCGATTGATAAAGCTGCAATATCCATTCTAGTCCACCTCCTATTTCATTTATCGGCTAATTTTAGCGTTCATCAAGCAATTTTCTTATATTTGTCCATAACTTTCATGCTAGTAATAAAAAAGTTTCAAAGCGCTTTTCATGAAAAATAATTGCTACGATATGCTTCTTCAAAATGCAAAAAAACATCTACTGTGCTACATAAGATGCAATAGATGTTTTTAGTTTACATTTTATTTTCAATTGTACGCCAAGCTTCTTCAAAACCGATGCCTTTTTCAGAAGAGAACACAATGAGCGGATCATTTTTATCCATATCTAATGTTTCCTTGACAACTTTTTTGTGCTTATCCCACTTACCTTTTGGAATTTTATCTGCCTTCGTTGCAATTACGATACAAGGGATACTGTAATGTTTTAAAAAATCATACATCATACGATCATCAGCAGTTGGAGGATGACGTAAGTCTACAATTTGAACGACCGCTTTTAATTCTTCACGGCCCGTAATGTAACGTTCAATCATTTTCCCCCAAGCTTCACGCTCTGTTTTTGAGACTTTGGCATAACCATATCCCGGAACATCGACGAAAAACAGTTGTTCTTCGATTTTGTAAAAATTTAGCGTTTGGGTCTTCCCAGGTTTAGAAGAAATACGCGCTAACGCTTTACGTCCAATCATTCTGTTAATAAAAGATGATTTCCCAACATTTGAGCGACCTGCTAATGCAAATTCTGGCAGTCCATCTTCTGGGTATTGGTCCGGTCTTACTGCACTTATGACCATTTCGACATTATGGACTTTCATTTCCTTAAAAACCTCCGTCTAGTGCAATTGCTAATACTTCATCAGCAGATGACACTAGTTTAAATGTTAAATTTTCGCGTACACTTTCAGGAATATCTTCAATATCACGTTCATTATCTTTTGGGCAAATGATCGTTGTTAAACCTGCTCTGTGTGCACTTAATGTTTTTTCTTTCAAACCGCCAATCGGTAGAACGCGACCACGTAATGTAATTTCACCTGTCATGCCTACTTCACGACGAATCGGGCGATGTAAAATCGCAGAAACAATTGCTGTTGCCATCGTAATACCTGCTGAAGGGCCATCCTTTGGTACTGCGCCTTCTGGTACATGGATGTGGATATCATGCGTCTCGAAATATTCCGAATCCACATGAAGTTCTTCTATTTTTGTACGCACATAGGACAATGCCGTTTGTGCCGATTCCTTCATAACATCTCCGAGTTTCCCCGTTAACTGTATTTTTCCTTTACCAGGAGTTAAAGAAACCTCAATTTGCAACGTGTCACCGCCAACGGTTGTATACGCTAGCCCAGTTGCGACACCAATCTGATTTTCCTCTTCCGCTTGTCCATAGCGGAAACGGTGTTTTCCAAGGTATTCGATAACCGATTTGGAACTTACTGTAACACGTTTCTTTTCGCCAGACACAATAACTTTAGCGATTTTACGGCACAGCGTTGCAATTTGGCGCTCTAAACCACGGACACCTGCCTCACGCGTATAATAGCGTATGATATCCAGCACCGCTTCGTCTTTAATAACAACTTGTGTTTTCTTCAAGCCATGTTCTTTTAATTGCTTTGGTATTAAATGATTTTTTGTTATTTGCGCTTTTTCAATTTCTGTATAGCCTGCAATCGAGATGACTTCCATACGGTCCAATAAAGGGCCAGGAATTGTACTTAAATCATTGGCTGTTGCAATAAATAAAACGTTAGATAAATCATATGGTTCTTCAATGTAATGATCACTAAATGTGTTGTTTTGCGCAGGGTCCAACACTTCTAGCATTGCTGCTGCAGGATCTCCTCGGAAATCATTAGACATTTTATCAATTTCATCAAGTAAAAATACCGGATTAATCGTACCAGCTTTTTTCATCCCTTGAATAATACGACCTGGCATTGCACCAACATACGTACGACGATGGCCTCGAATTTCAGATTCATCGCGCACGCCACCTAAAGAAATTCGAATAAATTTGCGATCTAAACTTTCCGCAATTGAACGTGCTAATGAGGTTTTACCCACACCTGGAGGGCCAGCTAAACAAAGAATTGGACCACGTAATGAATTTTTCAACTGACGCACAGCTAAATATTCTAGCACACGTTCCTTTACTTTATCTAACCCATCATGATCGCGGTTTAAAATTTCCTCAGCATGCGTAATATTCATTCGATCCTCGGTTGCCTTTGTCCAAGGTAAGGAGACTAACCAGTCAATGTAATTGCGAATAACGCCACTTTCCGCGCTAGCACTCGGTAATTTTTCATATCGATCAAGCTCTTTTAGTGCCGCTTCTTTTGTCGAGTCAGGCATGCCCGTTTCATCGATTTGTTTACGCAATTCCGCAACTTCACCAGTTTTTCCTTCTCGATCCCCTAGCTCTGTTTGAATAGCTTTCATTTGTTCGCGTAAGTAATATTCTTTTTGTGTACGCTCCATTGATTGCTTTACTTTTGTATTAATTTTCTTTTCAAGGTCCAGCACCTCTTGTTCATCATGCAAGCGAATAATTAAATGATCTAAACGTTTTTTAACATTTAACATTTCTAAAACTTCTTGTTTATCCGCAATTTTGATTGGTAAATGCGAGGCTATAATATCAGCAAGGCGGCTTGGTTCTTCAATATCAGCCACTGTATTAATCGTTTCTGTCGTGATTTTGTTGGAGGATTTAGCGTATCTTTCAAAATACGTTAGCAATGTACGCATTAAGGCCTGCGTTTCTACATCTTTCTCAACTTTATCCTCTTTTACATCAATATCAACAACTGTAAATTTCTCTAATGCTTGATAATTAGACCAAGTTGCACGCGCAACACCTTCAACTAAAATACGTAGTGTGCCGTTTGGCAATTTAAGCATTTGCTTTACATACGCCATCGTACCGACTTGATATAAATCCTGTTCTTCTGGCTGTTCATCGTGCATTTCTTTTTGTGTCACCAATAAAATCAATTGGTCCTCTAACATTGCTTGTTCAAGCGCCGCTACAGAACGATTTCTACCCACATCAATATGTAACACCATCGACGGGTATACTAAAAGTCCACGTAAAGGCAATAATGGTACATTTGTTGTTTTTTGAATTGTTACCATGCGGGTATTCACCTCCGTCAAAAATTTTCTTGTTCACAATCCCGCGCTTCTAGTATGTGTTTAAAAAACCGATTCACACTATCTATTCAAACGAGCCAAAAATTTCATTTATTTACAGTCGCCGGCTTTATGTATGAATAAAAAGCTGACTCTCGATATGTGCGAACATTGCACAATCGAAGTCAGCTAAGTTACTCTTTTTCTCATAACAATAGACAGCTTTTGTCTGTTTATTATGCTGAAGTTTTTGTGTCGCTACCTTCATCGAGTTCAGTGCCATCTTCAAGAAGCAATTTCGGTTTCTCTTTATCCGTAATTGTTTTTGCCGTAATGATACATTTTTTCACGTCATCACGTGAAGGTAATTCGTACATTACTTCAAGCATTGTTGACTCAATAATTGAACGAAGACCACGTGCACCTGTTTTACGCTCAATTGCTTCCTTTGCAATTTCAGAAAGGGCACCTTCATCAAACTCAAGCTCAACACCATCTAGTTCAAGCATTTTTTGATATTGCTTCGCTAGCGCATTTTTTGGTTCCGTCAAAATTTGTACAAGTGCAGCCTCATTCAATTGTTCTAGGCTTGCAAGTACTGGCAAACGACCGATGAATTCTGGAATAAGACCAAATTTCAACAAATCTTCAGGAATTAATTTCGACATTAATGAACCTTCGTCCACTTCAACTTTATTAGGATCTGAACCGAAACCAATCACTTTTTCACCTTGACGACGTTTAATGATGGATTCAATACCATCAAATGCTCCGCCTACGATAAATAAAATATTTGTTGTATCAATTTGTAAAAACTCTTGGTGTGGATGCTTACGTCCGCCCTGTGGAGGCACACTTGCAACTGTACCTTCTAAAATTTTTAGCAATGCCTGTTGGACACCTTCTCCAGAAACATCACGTGTAATCGATGGATTTTCTGATTTACGTGCAACTTTATCGATTTCATCAATATAGATGATCCCTTTTTCTGCACGTTCGATATCATAATCTGCTGATTGGATTAATTTTAATAAGATATTTTCAACGTCTTCACCTACATAACCAGCTTCTGTCAAAGAAGTAGCATCTGCAATTGCGAATGGAACGTTTAATATACGTGCTAATGTTTGAGCTAATAATGTTTTACCGCTACCAGTTGGGCCGATTAACACAATGTTCGATTTTGCTAATTCCACATCATCAATTTTACTGTTTGTATTGATGCGTTTGTAGTGATTGTAAACCGCAACCGCTAAGGCTTTTTTAGCACGCTCTTGTCCAATAACATACTCATTTAAAATCGATAAGATTTCTTTTGGTTTCGGAATATCTTGGAAATCAATTTCTTCCTCAACACCTAGTTCTTCTACAACGATTTCTGAACAAAGTTCGATACATTCATCACAAATATAAACACCAGGACCTGCAACTAATTTACGTACTTGTTCCTGTGGCTTCCCACAGAATGAGCATTTTAAATTGCCTTTTTCATCATTAAATTTGAACAATATGTTTCACCCCTATTCAAGCTACAATCTTACAAGATTATTGAATCATTATCAAATAAATTGATTGCAACATTTACGTCATGGCGCAAATGCATCTAAATTTTGAATTATTTTCAAGTCTATTCAAACGATCGACCAGTTAGCTAAGTAATTGCAGCATTTGCGCAAAAACATTAATGGCTGTCTACTTGCTTTTATGCAAATAATTCGTGTTGATGCGAGCTTTCAGACGAACCCATGACCACTGTCTGATTTTTCAGCTTCATTTTTGAGGTTTTAGCTCCCTCAGTCGTAAAACCTAAGTGCGTTCTTCTTCCATTTTAACGGAGACACTATACTACTGCTACTTGTCGGCTTTACTACAATGAAGTTAAAGTTTAGCATCGTGTGAAAAATTAAACAACAATACTATGTATAAGATATTAACTAAAGTTGCCTCCAAAAGCATAACAGTTAGTAAAAATTGGATTTTTTCATTCCTCGACCTTGAGAGGTTGGGGCCCCTTTAGTCTAAACTAAAAAGCTATGTGTGATAAAACAAGGCACGGTTTAGCGCCGTACCTTGTTTTCTTAATTTTTCTATCTAGTTACGTTAAAAAATCTTATTCAGTAATTTTAGCGTTTTCTACTAAAAATTCAACTGTTTTTTGGATTTTGATATCATTTTCAAGAACAGCAGTACCGCCTAACGCACCAGTAATTTGTTCTTTCGTCATATTGAATTGAGCTGCCATTTTTTCTAATTCAGCTTCGATGTCAGCTTCAGTAGCTTCGATTTTTTCAGCGTCAGCGATTGCTTCAAGTGTTAATGAAACACGTACACGGCTTTCAGCTTCTTCTTTCATTTGACCACGTAGATCTTCTTCTGATTGACCAGAGAATTGGTGGTAAAGCTCTAGGTTCATACCTTGCATTTGTAAACGTTGACCGAACTCTTGTAACATGCGATCTGTTTCAGAGTTAACCATTCCAGCTGGTACTTCAAACTCTGCATTGTCAGCAGCTTTTTCTACTAATTCATCACGAAGTGTAGCATCTGATTCTGCTTGTTTTTGTGTCGCTGTTTGTTCTTTAATTTTTGCACGTAATGCTTCTACGCCTTCAACTTCTGGATCTAATTCTTTTGCAAACTCATCGTTTAGCTCTGGAAGTACTTTTGTTTTCACTTCTTTTACAGTAACTTTGAAAGTAGCTTCTTTACCAGCTAATTCAGCAGCGTGGTATTCTTCTGGGAAAGTTACAACAACGTCTTTTGCTTCGCCAGCTTTTACACCTACTAATTGCTCTTCAAATCCTGGAATAAATGAACCTGAACCGATTTCTAATGGGTAATCTTCGCCTTTTCCGCCTTCGAATGCTTCTTCACCTACAAAGCCTTCAAAGTCAATTACCGCTGTGTCGCCTTCTACGATTGCTTCATCTTCTTTGATCTCAAGTTCTGCTTTACGCGCTAATTGCTCTTGGATTTGAGCTTCAACTTCTTCGTCTGTTACTTCAACTGGAAGTTTCGTAACTTCTAAGCCTTTGTAGTCGCCAAGTTTTGGTTCTGGTTTCACTGTTACTTGTGCAGTGAATGAGAAATCTTGACCATGTACGAAGTTTTCTGTACCAGAAATTTCTGGGTAATCAACTGGCATAATACCAGCTTCGTCGATTGCTTTTGCATAAGAATCTGGAACGATGATTTCTAAAGCATCTTGGTATAAAGATTCAATACCAAAACGTTGTTCAAACATTTTACGAGGCATTTTACCTTTACGGAAACCTGGTACGTTAATTTGTTTTACAACTTTTTTGAATGCTTGGTCCATCGCTGCGTCTACTTCTGCAGCTGGTACTTCAATTGTTAGAGTACCGATATTACCTTCTTGTTTTTCCCATTTTGCTGACATGTATAAATACCTCCAAAATAATCTAAATTTCAATCACGCTTGACGTAATTGCGTCCGGATTTGTTAAAAAAATCCGCAACATATGCCAGCGACTTAACATTTAGCTCAAGTTTTCATACCCTACTAGAAAGTTAAAGCCATTGACATTAAATCCGCCTACTTAATGTGAAGTAAAGGATTTGGTTGATCAATTTTTAATGTTAGACAATTTATTCGTAACTACGATTTTGACAACCATTTTAGTATATCATAGATGCGTATAGTTTCAACTTATTTCATACTTCATGGAGTTCTGTTAGTTTTTCTAACATTTGTAAAAAGTCAATGATTTCATAGTCCATTTCCTGAACCTTACCAAGCATCGATTGTACAAAATCTATATAGCTATATGCAATATCATCGGCTTCAAAAGGAAACCATTCAAATGGATAAGTAACAATAGCATGCTTAGCCATTAAATATTGTACCATTTCCAACGTTGATGGGTCTTGCTCTAATTTAGATTCTATCATTTTTTTTATGTCATTATATTGTTTTAATTGATTCGGCAATGCCAGATGTATTGGATTAACCGTTTTAGTTTGTTTAAATTTAGAAACGATAATATCAATCGAAACTTCTTGCTCAACAAGTAAAATTAATGCAAGACTTTGCACAAATGGGTGGATATCAGCACATTCGATAATAGCCTTTAATGCATTTTTTAATTGCCGAACATTGGTATCCATTAAACGATGCAGTCGCAACGATTGCTCATTTGGTGTTAAAGCGATGAACTTCTCCAAATCATATTCTTGTTCTTCAATAAGTTCTTGTACGGCTTCTCTTTGTTGAAGCTTTTTAGCCACTTCACTATTTATACTTTTTAAGCGTTCGAATTTTTCTAGTTGAGCTTCTGGAAGTACATTTTCTTCTATCAAAGTAGTTATTATCGACTCCACTTGATGGTATTCCTTCAACTGCATACATATTGTAATGTATAGTTCCATTACTTCCACATACATTGAGGTGCCCAGAGCTAGCAGTTGTTCACACACTTCCTTTGCCTCCACATAGCGCTTCAGCTCATATAAAGCATATGCATAGGTGCATAAGGCTTTTTCATCACCACTTTCATATAAAAACGCCTTTTCAAAGCATGCCACTGCATCTTCATATTGGTATTTTTCCGCCAACATATGGCCCTCTCGAATTAATGTTTGGATGGCACCAGGAAAAACAACAATATTGTCATGTTTCATAACATGTCGCTTATGCTTTGTCATTTTCTCACCTCTTTAGATTTACTAATTGTTTATTTTTAACAAAAACTATTGAATTTCTATTCATAATTTGTAATTAATTGAATTATAATTAATAATACCCATTTTATTTTTCCTTCATAACAGACATCATTATATTCATTGTCAGCAAGACCAATACAAGTTGTTCATAAGGAGTGTAATACATGCCATTAATGGATACAATCATGGAATTTGATAGTCGCATCTCCCCCGTTTTTGAGGAATTATCTATTAAAGTTATATCGATTACGACAGCACACGGTCCGCTACAAGATTATTCAATTGACTTTGAATTATTTACACAGACAAAATTAAATACGTTTACAAAAGAAGCAACGACACATATTACAAGTATGCATGGCAATATTCCCGGTTCCATCTCGATTGGCCATCAACATCAAGCGTCACTTTTTATTATTCCCCAAAGCGTTCATATTGAATGCAACTATAAACTTTTGCAAATTGACATAAATGATATGAAACGTATTTTACAGCATCCTCATCCCACTCTCTATTATAGTGAGTGGCTTTTAGATGCCATCAAAAATGCTAGTATCCTTATGGAATTAAAAACAAATCAAAATACAATGATTGAATGGCCACTCGGCATCAAATCTGCCGTTATTTTATAGGAAGCAAAATAAAACACGTTTATGTAAAACTACATTTAACCGCAGCCTTGGACATACTAAAAGTATGTCTTTTTGTCGTGAATCAGGCTATGAATTGATCAGCCTTTGCGCTATTATCATATCAGCTTTCTATAGTTTCCGGTATTCCTATTGTGAAAGTAAGCATTAAATAATTCACTACAGACAAATTTCTTGAGTAAAAATGTATAATGAATGAGAGATTTATTTTTGGAGGCATTCAGCATGGAGATTAAAGAAACATTACAAACATTTTCATCTATGACACTTTCCGAACGGCAAGCTTTTTTTAATAAAGAGGGCGAATGGTTGCTAAAGGAAATGGTAGCGCATATCGGTTCAACAGACGGCGAACTACGCGATCACCTGATATATAGACTATTTATCGACTTATTGAGCGATAATTTCCTAAGTGCTCAGCAATTACAAGGTTTATTTGACACAGCAACCAGCGAAGATTTCCTATACGCTAACATTGGCGAACAAATGACGGATAGTGTTTTCACTCGCTCTTTTTCAGCTTTACTTGTAGCAGGCATTTTGGCAAAAGATAGTGAACTCCTTATTTTAAATGACACAAGCTTACAATCTTTCTTTAAAAAAATAGGGCGCTATTTGTTACTTGAAAATGATACAAGAGGATTTGTAGAAGGTAAAGGCTGGGCACATAGTGTTGCACACGGGGCAGATTTAGCGGCAATGACAATTAAACATCCGAAGTTTGATTTGCAACATGCTCCTTCTATCTTACATGCACTTAAACTAGTAACTTGGAAAGATGTTGTTTTTATCAACGACGAGGAAGAGCGCCTTGTAAATATTATTGAAGCATTATTAGCAAGGAATTATTCCGAGGAAGCACTATCTGAATGGGTAGAGCAAGTTTTTGATAAATTCGAAATGCATTTAGTAACACAAGGTTACAATCAAAGCTTTTTTAGTGGGCGTACTTGCACATTGAACGCAATGAAAACTTTGTATTTCGCTTTAAAAATGAATAACCTAGCACCAAAACTTCAAAACACACTGTATTTGCAAATCGCAAAGTGGTTGAAGCTCGGTTCTTAAATGCAAACCAGAACATCCAACGCATTTGGATGTTCTTTTTGCGAAAACCAATATTAATATACTAATATTTGTTAATTTTTCAAATCGTTTAATTATGTTAACATAATTTCAACAATGTACCAATATCCCCCTTTATAATCATCCCTTACATAGAAAATTTATCCTTTCAAGCACTTAAAACCGACTTTTCTCATACTCCTTTTTTAGATAAAACGCAACAAAAAAGTACCGAAAACATAGTTGCATCATGGACTTTATTACAAAACATCGTCTAAAATGTGAAATGATAATTTTCACAAAAAAATTATTTACTTAGTTAAATACGACAAACGCAGTATTTTCAACGTTTATACAGTGTTAATTTAACAAAACCTTAAAATACCAATAGTAAAATAGCTTTTTTTGTTCAAAAAATGTTCATAATCACCCCCTATTCATTATCAGTTCTATAATTAAATATTTTTTTTTCTAGTGAAGCGGGCGTATAATCCTATATGCAAACAAAGACATGGTGCGACCATCTACATTGAAAAATTGTCCAATTTATGGTGCATACATCATCATGTTTGTGAACGCTTGCAAAAGACCAATCATTTACTAGACTTTATGCTTCATATTGAACCATGCCATTGTCATTGTTAATGCAAACGTATTTGATTGGTACATCAGATAAAAGAGGTGACCTCAATACCCACTATTTATAAATGTGAATCAATACTACTACACATGAAATTTATGAATAGCCGTTTTATAGAAAGGAGTCAAACATGAATAAAAAATTTAGCTTAATGTTACTAGCATTTGGCGCTATCGCAATCCTGTCTGGTTGTGAACCATTAACTGTTTTCAATCCAAAAGGACCAAATGCTCAAACATTATCAAACACAATTATTTTATCCATTATTACAATGGCAGTTATTTTACTAGTCGTGTATGTGCTTTTTGCATTTATGCTAACAAAATACCGTGCATCAAAAGCTTCTGCCGATTATGAGCCACCTCATGAAGAAGGTAGTCATGTACTTGAAATTACATGGACAGTTATTCCTATTATTATCGTAGCATTCCTAGCAATTGTTACTGTAAAAACTACTAGTACGGTAGAAACAACACCAGAAGGTTATGACAATAAAGAACCACTTGTTATTTATGCAGCATCTTCAAACTGGAAATGGCACTTCAGCTATCCTGAACAAGGTATTGAAACTGTGAACTATGTAAACATTCCAACAGATCGTCCTATTGAATTCAAACTGTATTCATTCGGTCCAATTACAAGTTTCTGGATTCCACAGTTAGCTGGTCAAAAATATGCGATGAGTGACATGTTAACAACTATTCACCTTGCAGCTGATGAAGTTGGCTCATTCATGGGGCGTAACTCAAACTTTAATGGTCGCGGATTCGCGGAAATGGAATTTGAAGCACAATCTATGACACAAGCAGACTTCGATCAATGGGTTAAAGACGTAAAAGCGAACGAAAAACCATTAACTGAAGAAAAATTCAAAGAATTATTAGCAGCTGAACATGTAGGTCGTTCAAGCTACTCTTCTACTCACTTAGATTTCAGCCCTGCACCAATGGCACATGGTGACATGGATATGGAAGGTATGGACCATGGGAACATGGACATGTCTGACGAAGATATGAACCATGAAGATATGGATCATTCCAAAACAGATGCCGAAACACATTCACACTAATTTTCAAATTTGAAAGGAGCGCATCCTATGAGTATGGAAGAATTATTCCATCCACTGCAAGAACCGATGATTTTAGCAGCAGCTATTAGTATCGTAGTTGGAGCAGTAGTTGTCGTAGCAGGCCTTACGTATTTTAAAAAATGGGGCTACTTCTATAAAAACTGGCTATCAACAGTCGATCATAAAAAAATCGGTATTATGTATATCGCCGTTGCACTTTTAATGCTTTTCCGCGGTGGTATCGACGCACTTTTAATGCGTGCACAAACAGCAGTTCCTGATAACGGACTACTTGATGCACAACACTATAATGAGATTTTCACTACGCACGGTTTAATCATGATTTTATTCATGGCAATGCCATTTGTTATCGGTTTAATGAACATCGTTATTCCATTACAAATCGGTGCTCGTGACGTTGCGTTCCCACGTCTAAACGCTGTCAGCTTCTGGGCATTCGCAGCAGGTTGTGGTTTACTGAACCTATCATTCATTATTGGTGGTTCACCAGATTCAGGTTGGACAGCCTACTTCCCATTAGCAGGTACAGAATTTAGTCCAACTGTTGGGAACAACTATTATTCTTTAGCACTACAATTATCAGGGATCGGTACGTTATTGACTGGTGTTAACTTCATCACGACAATCTTTAAAATGCGTGCTCCTGGTATGACTTTAATGAAAATGCCAATGTTTACTTGGTCAATTTTAATCACAAACGTTATTATCGTATTTGCTTTCCCAGTATTAACTGTAGCACTTGCATTAATGATGTTAGACCGTCAATTCGGTACAAAATTCTTTGCGATGACAGACGGCGGTATGGACATGCTTTGGGCCAACCTATTCTGGGTTTGGGGACATCCTGAAGTTTACATCGTTATTCTTCCTGCCTTCGGTATCTTCTCTGAAGTTATTGCAACATTTGCTCGTAAAAACTTATACGGTTACAAATCAATGGTAATGAGTATGGTTGTTATTTCATTACTATCATTCTTAGTATGGGCCCACCACTTCTATACAATGGGTCACGGCGTTATGGTAAACAGTGTATTCTCTATTACAACAATGGCGATTGCTGTTCCAACAGGGGTTAAGATGTTCAACTGGTTGCTCACTATGAGGCACGGTAAGATTCAATTTACTACCCCAATGCTTTATGCACTTGGCTTTATCCCGATTTTCACAATCGGTGGGGTTACAGGTGTAATGCTCGCGATGGCAAGTGCCGACTATCAATATCATAATACGATGTTCTTAGTTGCCCACTTCCACTATGTATTAATTCCAGGTACAGTATTTGGTGTACTTGCAGGTTACCACTTCTGGTGGCCAAAAATGTTCGGTTTCCGTTTAAATGAGAAATTAGGGAAAGCTGGTTTCTGGTTTATCGCTATCAGCTTCAACGTAGCGTTCTTCCCTCTATTTATTTTAGGTTTAGATGGTTACGCTCGTCGTATGTACACTTACTCTGAATCTACTGGTTATGGTCCACTTAACCTGCTATCGTTCATCGGTGCACTTGGACTTGCAGTCGGCTTTGCGTTAATTTGCTATAACATTTACTACAGCTGGAAACATATGCCTCGTAACGAGAAAGCAGATGTGTGGGATGGTCGTTCATTAGAATGGGCTACTCATTCTCCAGTTCCTGAATACAACTTTGCAGTAGTACCAACAATTACACGTTTAGATGAGTTCTGGTTTGCGAAAAAAGAAGGTCGCGATATTACTGCAGGTAAAATCGAGAAAATCCACATGCCTAACAACACAGGTACGCCTTTCTGGACAAGTGGTTTCTTATTCCTAGCAGCATTCTTTGCAGTATTTAATCTATGGATTCCAGCCATCATCAGCATGCTTGTTGTATTTGGCTTCATGGCTCATCGTTCATTTGAAGATGATCATGGTCGTTACATTTCAGTTGAAGAAATTATGGAAACTGAAAAAAGTTTGAGAGGTGATAAATAATATGAAAATCGATTCTTCACTTCCATTAGAATATAGTACAGAAGAAAACCGCTTAAAGATTTTTGGATTCTGGGTTTTCCTTGGCGCCGAAATCATGTTATTCGCTACACTCTTTGCTGTTTACTTTGTGCTTCACAATCGCACAGGCAGTGGCCCGAATGGTGCTGAGATTTTCGAGTTAACACCAGTATTACTAGAAACATTCCTACTTCTAGCAAGTAGTTTTACAATCGGTCTTGGCGTTCATGCTATGCGTCTTGGCAACAAAAAAGCAATGATGACATTCTTCATCATTACCCTTATCTTAGGTCTTGGCTTCTTAGCTATTGAGATTGACGAGTTCGTCACTTATGTTCATGAAGGTGCAACAATTACAACAAGTGCATTTTTATCTTCATTAATGACTTTACTTGGTACGCACGGTGCCCACGTAACATTCGGTTTCTTCTGGGGCGTTGCAATTTTAATCCAAGTAGCAAAACGTGGCTTAAACCCACAAACGGCTAACAAAGCGTTTATCTTCTCACTGTACTGGCACTTCCTAGACGTAGTTTGGATTTTCATCTTCAGCTTCGTCTACTTGAAAGGACTGATTAGCTGATGAAGGAACTATTCCCAAAACAACATGTGATGGGCTTCGGCTTCTCACTATTATTAACAATTATCGCTTTAGCAGTTGTGAAATTTGATATGTCTTACAATATGGCATTTGCGATCCTGTTAGTGACTGCACTTGCGCAAGCAACTGTTCAATTAGTATTATTCATGCACATCGGGGAATCTGAAGATAAGAAAACGTTATATACAACAATTTTATATTCAGTATTCGTAGCTGTTGTAACAATCCTTGGTACATTATTCGCAATGATCTGGGGTTACTAATAAAAAGAGCCGAGAAAATGTCCTCATTTTCTCGGCTTTTAAAATACAACAAAAAAGCCAGTCTCGAAAATATCGAAACTAGCTTTAGATTGTAAAAAAATAGTGAACTTGCTCTAGGCTGTTATTCGTTCATTAAATTCGTATTAGCGAACGATTAGCACATCACATGTAGCTAAACGGACAATACGCTCCGCTACTGAACCGATTACCATTTTTTCTAACTGATTTAAGCCCGTTGCACCACATACAATTAAGTCTACAGCAGGCAGTTGCGTAAGAATGCTTTTTGGTGAACCTGTTTCTACAACAGCCAATACCTCTGTTACGCCAGCTGTTTGAGCCTCTAATCTTAACTTTTCGATTTTAGTAAGATGGTCCTCTTTCAATTTCTCTGCATACTTTAAGTCATATGCAGTAATAGCACCAAACGATTTCGTATCGATCACATTCACTAATTGTAATGTTGCGCCATATTCTTTTGCCAATTTTACCGCGCGCTCACACGCTTTCAACGACTGTTCAGAAAAATCTATTGCGACAGCGATTTTTTTATAATTCGTAGCCATCATTAATCCCCCTCATCTTTTCTTACGCATTCAAAGTTTTCTCAATCATTATATCATAAAAGGAATGGATTCCCCCGTCTATCTGTAGGATGACTAGTAAAATAAAGATATTGACCGTCTACTACCATATTTTCAATTCAACTAAGACTAGAGAGTACCTATTCACAATATTCCCTTTCCAAATAAGTTCCAATACGCTATTATGTATGTATTTAACAAAAAAGAAAGCTAAGGAGAGGCTAATGGAAGAAGTGAAAGTCGTCTATGCATTAATCAAAAATACCGATCATCATCTATTAATGGTTCATAATCACGAAGGACATTGGTCACTTCCTGGTGGAAAAGTAGAACTAGATGAAACGCTGATAGAAGCTACAATCCGTGAAGTCCATGAAGAAACAGGCTATCTTGTGGAAGTAGGTAAATTACTCGCAGTAAATGAATCAAAATTAACAAGCAGGAATCATCACGCTTTATTTTTCACTTTTGAAGCGCACATCATAGGTGGGGTAGAAGAAATAGCATTGCCCGATGAAATAAACAACATTGAATGGGTTCCTATCGATATAGCTAATGGTAGAATGCCTTATTATAGTGAAGGAATTGACAAACTTTATGAAAGTCACGCGCTCTACTATGACCAAGGTACAATATAACAAGCTGGCATAACGATACATGACCACTATAAATTAAGAAACTATTTTAAGAAGATTTGTCACTAAGTTTATAGGCATAATAAAAGCCACTACTTTTTAAAAGTGTGACTAGCGTAAAACAATTACTAGTGAAAATAAGGGAGAACTTTATCAGCCACTACCTTTTCACCAATCTCTATCCATTTACTTTTATCATGTATATAGCCATCTTTATCAAGCGGTGTTTGGAATTGGCTCGCTCCCGTTGCATCTAGCAAAGAGCCCTCATCATAATCCAATCCGACGTTTGTTACATGTTTAATAACAAATGGGTTCTGAAAACGAATTTGTGCATCATAAAAATCTAGTTCACCTTGCGTTACAATAAAAGGCACTCGCAAATAGATGGTTTCTCCACCCTCACTCGATAAAATCGTATCAAAACTTCCTTTGTGATACTCCCAATTTCCTCCAATTGTAAACCCATGTCTTTCTATATGATCACGTAAGTAACCAAAGCTTATTTCTTTTCCGACAATATTAGATTCAATTTGTAACAATTCGATACCCTCCTTTGCTGTTGATTGCAGTCTATCCTAAAGACACGAAATACAAACAAGTTTATTCATAGTGTTTTTTATTTCTTTATTTAAGCAAAGTTAAGTTCTCTGTTTGCATAAAACCATTTACAGAAGTACAGATACGTTTTAAGCGCTTCTCTACGCTCCCTATTACCTTTTCTCTTCATATAAAGGGAAAGAATCATTCAATGTTTAAAAGAGCGTACACATGCTGTTAGAAAGCTTCAATGAATGGGCTTATTGTCAGTTATCTCAATAGCATGGAAATTAAAAAAGACTGTAGACAAATCTCAAATTGCTTTGAGTTTGCCTACAGTCTAAAGCATCAATGAAGATGCCTATCGTCAGTTTAATAAAAATTAAAGTTTAACGATGTTTGTAGCTTGAGGTCCGCGTTGGCCTTCTTCTACAGAGAATTCCACTTTTTGACCTTCGTCAAGTGATTTGAAACCGTCACCTTGGATAGCTGAGAAGTGAGCGAATACATCGTTTCCGCCTTCAACTTCGATGAAACCAAAACCTTTTTCTGCGTTAAACCATTTTACTGTACCTTGTTGTGTCATTTAAATGACCTCCATTAATTGTATTTAATAATATCCGATTTCCTCAAAAGAAAAAAATTCACATATTACAAAAAGTACCGAACAAATAACACGATTACTCTTTGTAACATGTGAATTCATTGTTTCTTCGCAAACGATCTTATTAATTTTATTATATACTACAAAATTTCCTTTGTCTAGTGCTAGTATAAACAACTTTCAATTTCTTTATTCATATTCTTTTAAATCTTTTCAAAAGAGGCTGGGACATAACTAAAAAAATTTAAGGAACAGAGGAAAGATGTTCGTAAATTTTTCTATATGGAGAACTTAGCTATTCTTGCTTTTGCAATAAATAAAACATTAGAAGTGTTCACTAGTTGTTGGTAGCGGAGGTGGTGACTCCTGCTCAGAACAGCACACAATGTAAGACGCTGGCATTCCACGCGTTAGCGAGGGTTGCGGCTTACTGTGATGAGCGGAAAGCACCGCTGTAGCGAACAACAATGGCGCAGCAAAAAAGGTGTTAGATTGACTGCAATCAATCTAACACCTTTTCTCTTTTGTCCTAGCTTCTGTTCACTCTTTATTATTTCTCATTAAACCATAATTGGTCTTGATTATCTACATCACCGTTATAATTAATACATATTTCTTCCCCAGCCTTAATGTCTTTGAAAGCAAAGAAATCAAATGTCTGGTTTCTAAAATTAATCTCATAGGTTGCATTTGGTTCATAAGAATGGTTAAACAACATCCCATAGCCAAGAAGAATTGCAGATTGACCTATTCCATATTCAAAAGCATAATCTCCAAGCAATGTTTGCTCGATATATTGATGCTGTTCATTTGGATAAGAAATGACTGGTGCTTCATGCAACAGCTCTCCTTTTTGGATATCGCACGTAGCAAATACCCCTCTATTGAATTCTCCATCACTTAATGGAGATGTTTTAATTTCTATCATATTCGTTCTCCTACTCACTATTAAAATATACTTACAACTGTACCATTAATTTAGTCCATGAGCTCATTTTTTTAATCTTTTGGGCAATTTTTTTCAATTTAAATCCATTTACGGTCTTTTAAAAGACAAAAAGATTAGGTAATCTAATGCATCTGGTTATCTAATTTTATTTCAAAAAAATCGTGTAGCACATCGCCATTCAAATGCGCTACACGAAATATATTTTGTAAAATCAATTTTTAGCATTGTTTTTTAATAGATGATTAAGTATAACCACTATGATTATTAAGCCAATAAAAGTACCTGTATTATCTGACTCAATGGCAAAAAATGTAGGAAGAACAAATAAATTGAGTATAAAGATGAATGTCGCCATTATCAATAAAAATCGATATATCATTTTATTAATCGCTCCTTACTGTCCCAAAGCATAGTTATCAGCGCTTTAACAAGGTCTAGCTTAGACTTATTGAACCCAATAATCGTAACGACCCTTCACTAATCCTTTAGCAATAATATAATCTCCTGCGATTACTACATTGTTAAATGTTTCATAACCACCTGTTATATTTAAAGATAAGTGCTCATATATTTTGGTCACTTTTTGCTCATTTCCATTGATATAAATTGTATCATTTACTTTTAGCGGGAACTGAATCGTTATTTTATGATCGTGTAATTCACTTGCTAAATGATAAGTTAGCTTATTATTTACAAGTGCATAGCTAAGAACTCCTGCTAGTTGTTTGCCTCCACTAATTTCATCATCATTTACTAGTTGCATATAGCCTTGCCAGCGATTACTAGCAGTCGGTGAAAACTCGGCTAAATAGTAATCTGGGGCTGTTTGTGATAAGGAAATCTTTTTCGTTGCATCAAATAAAATGTTCGACGGTTCAGCTAAACTTAGTAGCTCCTTGTCCATGATTGGCGTTTTAGATAAAGCACTTGCAGGGAGGTATCCATATATTTTATTTGAAGACACGTAGGCACGACCATCTGCTGTTGTGAAATAGACTGCAACAGATGTGCCCGTCTTTAATGATTGACTTTGCCAGCCAGGACGAACGGATACATCAACATTTTCTTTTACATATTGAATAGTTCCTTCAGGTAAATTGGAAACATAGTCTTGCGGTATATATCCCCATACATAATCAATTGTCGAATCCGTTCTTGGATTGTATTCTACTTTTACATAATCTCCACTTAGCTCGACTACTTTAAAGACAGTTCCATATGGCGTATGCATAATAGTTTTTGCTGAACTATTCGGGGCTTCTTTAATAGAAACGCCTTTTGCTGAGCTTGCAAATATAGGTGTGCCAACCGTAAACTTTTCACCTGCTACTTGTTGTTGAATAGCTAACGGAACATCCTTGTAAATCACTAAATTGGTTGCTTGTACACGATAGCCGCCACTCATCTTGTATACTTTGCCAACAGTTGAATACTCGTGGCCGTACACACGATAAAATTCCCCTTTCTTGACAACGAGTGAGGTGAACGTGCCATCAGCATTTTTTTTATATATTTTCACATCTTTTGAAAAGGTTAATTTACCTGTTTGCCCTTTTGTAATTTCCGCACCATCCCAAATAACCTTTGCTTCTGTATTTGATTGAAAGCTTAAGCATATTATTAGCGTAAAGAATACTATCCATTTTTTCATAAACACCATTCGCTCCTTTTAATCTATTTGTCTATCTCCATTGTTTTGTTCAACCGTATAGTCGCCATACAATTATAGTAATTGTTACAGCAAAGGCTTCCTCAAAAGAGAAAGCCTAGCTAACAAATTTTAACCGTTAATGAATAGGGCGTACATCAGTTAATGGTAAGCCATTGCGCTTTAAATGCTGCGACAGGCAGTGGTCGGCTAAACAAATAACCTTGCGCATAGTCACAGCCAATTTCGGCTAAGAATTCGTATTCTTCCTCCCCTTCTACTCCTTCCGCTATTACTTTCAAATCGAGCTGCTTGGCTATCGCTATAATGGTTTTGACAAGCGCTTTGTTTTCATCATCTTGGTTCATCCCAATAACAAATGATTTATCAATTTTTAAGGAATCCAATGGATATTTATTTAAATAGCTAAGCGATGAATAGCCTGTGCCGAAATCATCCATTGATAGACTGATTCCTAGTTTTTTCAATGCATATAATTTTTCAATCATTGACTCAGCGTACATCGCAATACTCTCCGTAATCTCCAACACAACATAGGATGCATCGAATGATGTATCCTCTATTGCTTGCTTTACACTTTCTACAAATGTTGATTCAAGTAGCTGCTTCACCGATACATTAATACTTATTTTTAAAGGCTTATTTGTTTCATTGTGCCAGCGGGCAGTTTGTGCAATGGCTGTCGTCAATATCCATTTACCTATCGGAATAATCATCCCTGTTTCTTCCATAACTGAAATAAATTCATCTGGGGTAACTTGACCAAGCACCTCATTATTCCATCTAATGAGTGATTCCATAGCAATAATTTCATTCGTTTTCACATCAATAATAGGCTGGTAATAAAGCTCAAACTCCTCATTATCTAATGCCGTTCGTAATTGCTTTTCAATCATCATCTTGCGGTAGAAGTGTTGTTGCATTTCTGAAGTAAATAATTGATAGTTATTTTTCCCTCGTTCTTTTACGTAGTACATGGCTGTATCTGCATGCTTAATCAATGTATTCGCATCATACCCATCATTAGGGAAAGTGCTAATACCAATACTCGGTGTAATGAAATACTCACTTCCATCAATCCAAAACGCTGTATTAAATTGACATAACAAATCTTTAGCAAATCTCTCACTTTCACAAGCATCATAATAAGGCAGTAAAATGGTAAATTCATCTCCACCGAGTCGATAGATCGTTGCCTTGCTATGTTTTTCTTTTAGCAATATTTCAATACGCCTTGATACTTCAATCAATAAGAGATCACCCACATCGTGCCCAAGTGAATCATTAATATATTTAAAACGATCGAGATCAAAGAATAATATGGCATTTTGACTTCCTTCAAGTTTTGCTTGTTCTAAAAGCGCTATTAAATCTTCATTGAACATCCTTCTATTTGGTAACCCTGTTAATGCATCATGATTAGCTTGAAACTTGATTTCATCTTCATAGCGCTTGCGTTCCGTAATATCAGTGGAAACTGCCAGTAATGTAGCACTATCATTGATATGAATCGGAACTTTGACCGTTTGTACCCATACAACTTCCCCGGAAGCAGATGTAATAGCTTCTTCTTTTATAAAATACTTTTCTGGCAACTTAAACATATTGTCTGGATTGTTGCAATCTTCTCCATCAGTGAAGTCAGCTAGTAAATCTCCGTCCGTTTTCCCAATCATATCTTGAAAGCTCATGCCCATTAACTGTGCATAAGATTTGTTCATTAACGTATAACGACCACTTTCATCTTGCGCATAAATATAATTCGGATTTAAATCAATGACCCTGAATAAAAACTGCTTTTGCTCGTATAGCTTTTTATTCATATTTTTGACGATTTCAAGGTGCATTCTACTCGAAAGAATCAAGATAGAAATCGCAAAGACTAAAATAGCAATCGAGCTTGGGTACAATCTGGAAGTTGGAAACATATTTAAATAACCAATAGCAAAGCCGATGGACGTGAAAATAGTAAAATAAAATAAAAAAGAACGTTCACTTTTATGTTGTACATCTAAACTAATCAACAAACAAATAATAATTGTGACGATAAATAGAAATACATTAAAATTAAAAATCCATGATAACTCTCCATCAACAGGAAAGTAAAAAACACTTGTATCCATTTGAATAAGTTCTAATCCACGAATACTTTTAGAGCTCCATCCTATTATGTAAACAAATAAAGCAAACGCATAAGAGATGAACACAGTAGTCCGATTAACAATAGACCCCCACTTTTTTTGATACTCCGATGGGAGCATTTCTTGAACAATCGTATATCCAACATAAAAAATGGTTGGTGTTAACATAATTGACCCAAATCGAAAAAGCTTGAAAAAGAACATAATGGTCTCTTGGCTAAACATTTGAACAGCATATAAAAATGAAACATCTATGTGCCAAAAAGACGCCAAAAGAAGAAATAGAAAAATAATTTTGGATAGTTTATTTTTTTTGAATAACACTAAAATCGTAATTCCAACACAAATGGGAATACAAGATAACAAAAGTAAAAAAATAAAAAACATATAAAGAGCCTCCTAAGTATGTGTCAGTAATAAACAAGCATTATTCCCGCTACTTCCATGAGTAGTAATACATACAGACTCTACCGCTTGATGCCTCGTTTCATAAACAATCGGTATATCTTCAAATCCATGCCCTAATGTTTTAATCGTTGGCGGGATAAACCCATATTCCATTGACAACAAAGCGGATATGATTTGCATTGCCCCCATTGCGCCAAACGTGTGACCGATCATTCCTTTAATAGAAGTAATGGGCACATTTGATCCAAATGTTTCTTTTAAAATAAATCGTTCAATTTGATCATTCAATGCTATGCCTAATGCCTGACTATTTATATAACTTGGTCGTGTATCCCCAACCGTCTCTTGAAAAACCTCTAACATATGTCTACCAGTACTATCAGAATTTAATAGTTTCTGCCCTTCATTTCTTGAAATAACCCGTTCAACCTTCCCGTAAATGCTCTGTCCTCGTGCATTTGCGGTTTGTTTACGTTCTAAAATCATAACGCCAGCTCCTTCGGATAAAACAAAGCCTTGATGCAGCGTTGAAAAGGGAACACCCGCTTTTTCGATTGAGCTCTCCGTTGAAAGAGACCTCAATTTTTTAAAGCCATTAATTGTCCATTGGCCTAAAGGAGCCTCTGTTCCTCCTACAATGCAAGCATCGACACTTCCAGACTGTAATAATTGTTTCCCTATTAAAATAGCATCTAAACTAGCACTGCAACCAGTTGTGACGGTAAATGCCGAACCACACGATCCGATAGCTTCTGCAACAGAGCTCGAAAGCGTATGGGTATCAACAAGTGCAACTCCATGAATCGGGAATTTTCTTAAATCAAAACCATCCGCGGCATATTTTTCAATTTCCAAAATCGCTCCAGCGGATGTCCCCATAATGACAGCAATTCGATGTGGTTGAACATCTTTTAAATTTGCCATTTCGATTGCATCCAATGTCGCGGCAATTGCCATTCTTACAGAACGTGGATGTCGGCGATAATTTACGCCATTAATCTCCTGAAAGTTCTGATCAATTACGCCCGCAACGATATTGGCTTGAGGCTGATGCGCATTGTTTAAAACACGCTGTGTACAAATACCTTTTTCTAATACATTTAAAAAACTATGTTTATCTAAAATTCCAGGAGCTTTAATGCCATACCCTGTTATGACTATGTCGTCCAATACTATCACCTTCACGAATTAACTTTATTTTATTATATACAACTAAATCAGACATAGCCATATTGGCAAGCCTTAAGTTCTAAATAGGTGATTGAAATGGATATTTTGTATCACATTTAAGCAAAATCTCGTAATATTTTAAGCAAGGTTTTTCTTTTCATCTAATATTTTACAAGGAAGAATAACATTATTTGTGGAAGTACTAGTATTAATTGACGATTTTGTGGTTATATTCAACCCACTTTTCCATTTCTCGCTCAACGGCTCGATTTTGCCATTCAAACCAAATGCCACTACATTCACTGCAATGACTTTCTACTCCGCTTTTATTGTGTCGATCTTTACATGTAAAGACCGTCTTTTTACGACAGCTATAGCAGTAAATTTCTTTATCTTGATTAAATATCACAACGATCAACTCCGACTTTTTCTTAAAGTACTTTCCAATTACTATGCGAATTATTCGTTACGTTGATTTACAACTGACACTAGAATGTCCTCTATTTTGTTTTATCATGTCAACAGCAAAAGCCATTCTAACCGTCGGATAATGGTTAGAATGGCTTTTTAAATATAGGTATAAAAGCTGCATAACTTTTCTATATTACTTTGCACTAGGTGGAATAATCTCTGCAATTAGTAGGAGAAAAAACACCAGTCCAATTAAGCAAAATAATACCGAAGCCAAAAATATCGGACCTTTCTTGGTAGTAAATCGCTCGCTTTTGTGAATGATTCCTGTTTGCGCAGTAACTTGAACTTCATTGTATCTAGCCATTGGTCCACCACTACTCAAAAAGTAAAAAATTCCGCCAGCAATGGCAAAGCCAACAAAAAACATAATTTCGATAAATCGAATAGAGAAAAACGATGCAATCAAATAAGTAATGATTCCTTCTACAATCAAAGTGACTAGCATAATAAGTACATCTTTCTTTCGCATATGCCTAACTCCCCTTCTTTATCTTTTTCTCCATATACGATTAAAACACAGAAAAGTTCCAATTTTAAACAAATAATGTAGCTTTGTACTAAAAAAGCACTTCATCCATAAAAAATGGCTTTGAAGTGCTTTACATAAAGTGGCAGATACTTTATTTACTAGCTTTATAAGCACTTAGGAATTCTTTTACCTTTGTGCTATCTGCTGTTAGTGTTAGACCTGTATCAACAAGTGGGGAAACTGTTGAAACGGCTGGTTTTTTATTACTTTGATAGAAACTAATAAATTCATCTTGGTTAATCGAGTAAAGGATGGCTTTACGCAAGTCTGCAGATTTCGAAACTTCACGGCCTTTTGGATTGATTAGTAAATAGGATACGGCATTACTATCCGCTGTTTTTAACGCTAAGTTTGCATCACCTTTTACAACATCAATTTTCGTTTCAGGCACAGATTGTAATACGTCAATTTCACCATTACGTAGAGCAGAAAGTGCTGAGTCATTATCTTCAATGAATCGAACGTTAATATGATTGATTTTCGGCTCGTTTTCAGTCCCTACTTGGTAAGCTGGGTTTTTGACAAACGTTGCTTCATAATCATTTTTTTGAACTAAAATGTAAGGTCCAGATGCCGCTAAATGATTGGCATATGTTGCCCCTTCCGTTACAGTAGCTTGGTCACCGTATGCCACATTTACATTTGGGTCATAACTTGCTACGTCAAATGTATTGACTGCTTTAACTGCCGCTTCAGAGACAATTCCGCCCGATTGGTGAGCTAAATAGTTTAGCACTTGTGGGAAAGGATTCGGTGTTGTTATTTTCACAACTTGATATTTACCTGCTGCATTGTCTACACTCGCTTCGTCCGTTACAACTTGTGCAATCGCTGCAGGAAGTTTAGCCGATAATTCCTCTAAAACTGATTGACCGTCAGCTGTTTTCACTGCTTCAAGTGCAGTCAAATCTGAAACAATTTCTACAGAATCAATATTCTCATGAATAGAGTATGTGCGGTGATCTGGTACTGAATTTTGATCTTTTGCGCGTTGTAAAGAGAATACAACGTCTTCAGCCGATACTAAATCGCCAGTATCTACCGCTTTGCCATTTTCCACCTTAGCAAAATTGATATCATCGCGTAAGACGAAATAGTATTCTTTGTTATTTTCGGAAATTGCGTGATTATAAGATAGTGAACCATTAGAAACGACCTCATCTGTATCAGATAAATTCACTAATCGTACATACATATTTGTATTTAATGTATTAATGGAACCGTCATTTCCTTTTACCGGGTCAAGAGAAGTTAAGGAAGCAATCCCTTGATGTAAAACTAATGTATCTGTTGCATTTTTAGCGGTATCATTAAATGAAATTGTTTCCCATGCTTGTGCACGTGATTTTGGTAAACGGACAGTGTCTGGATTTACTTCTTTTGCATAAATTCCTTGGAACTTTTGAGAAATATATAATGGTGCAATATACGCATTATCAAACACTAGTGCTTGCTCTAGCTCTTTATACTTCTCTTTTGCAGCATCCCCCGTTAACGTACTTGCTTCATCTATTAATTTATCGACAGTGGCATCGGCAGTCTCACTGTAATCTCCACCTGTTTTAAATAATCCTCTTACTGCATAGTCTGGATTGCCGGTTACAGTTGTCCAGCTAGATATCGCTACATCATAGTTGCCAGCATCTTTTTGTGCCGAGTAAGAACCAAAGTCTGGTTGAATATTTAACTTCACTTCAAAACCATTTTTCACTAATTGGTCTCGTACAATATTCATATCTTGTTCTTGTGAAGCCATCCCTAGCACTTCAAGAACTGGTTTAGTACTAGCTGTTTCTGATTGATTATCTTTATTTTCTACATTTGATTTTGTTTCTACACAACCAGCTAACGCCACCGCAGCAACAGTTGCTGATGTAGCCAATGTAAATAATTTTTTGTTCATCTGTCTTTTCCTCCAATATAATAAGTTAATTTGTTTTCGGATCAAGGGCATCGCGTAATCCATCGCCGAAAAAGTTAAACGATAAGACGAGTAACATAATGCATAACCCTGGGAAAATAGCCACATAAGAATTGGTTTCTAAATACGTACTACCAACTTTTAAAATATTGCCCCATTCTGGTATATGCGGCTCTATACCGAGTCCAAGGAAGCTTAAACTACTAGTCGATATGACCGCTCCGCCAATTGTTAAAGTCGCTTTTACTATCATCGGCGCAAGAGCGTTCGGTACGATATGTTTAAAAATAATGGCGGCATCTGATACCCCTAACGCCTTTGCTGATTCAACAAATTCAAAATTGGCAATTTGCATCACATTGGCGCGCATCGTTCTTGCATAGGTTGGAATAGCCCCCACGCTCAATGCAATAATTAAGTTCACTGTATTTGCGCCAAATGCTGCAATAATTGCAATAGCTAGTAAAATCCCTGGGACAGCATATAAAATATCTAGCAAACGCATGATAATATTATCTGTATTTTTTCCGTAATAGCCTGAAAATGCACCGAATGAGCCTCCTATTACAGCTGGTATAATCGTAGAAAAGAAACCAACGATTAATGAAATTTGAGCACCAAATACGATTCTAGAAAATAAATCTCGACCAAAATTATCAGTTCCGAGCGGATATTCTAAAGAAGGTGTTTGCAGCAAGGCACTATAATTATTTTGCACTGCAAAGTCGTAATCAAATGTCCATGAACTCACGACTGACAGCGAGAACATAAAAATAATGAAGAACATGCCGAATACAGCCATCGTATTGCGCAAGATTTTACTCCATATTTTTTGCCATTTTTCTACTGCCGATGGATCTGTATTGCGCGCTTTTTTAATTAATGTCAAGCCAAGCAGTAATGAAAATAAATTGCCAGTTAGTGTAGGTAAAAGTAACACCACACCAAGTGGTATCATCCATTTTGGCGCATTACTAGCCGTAACGTAACGTGCGACAAGTACAGCCATCACGGCATAAAAGACAGCGAGTGCTAAAAACGCACCCATTGCGAATAAAAATGTATCGACTACATAGGGTTTAAATAAATTCAATGCTGAAATAACGATTATAAAAATTTGTGTAATTAAGGCGTAAATAGCAAAAGTATATTCTGCCGTTTTATTTTTCGTTGCGAGCATAAAACCAAAACCTGCCGCAAAGACATTGCCCACAACGACTGTTAGCATTAATGGGTAACCAAACAGTCGTGTTCGCTTTTGAATTTCCCGTTGTTTTGCTAAATCCTTTTTTATTTGCCACGTTGCGACCCATATATACAAAGTTGTCGTAACGTAAATTATAAAAAACCCAAGGACATAGGGACGCCATACACCGTCAGCAAAATTAAAACTATTTAGTAAAAACAACACTGAAAAAATAGCAGAAAAGACAATGGTAAACTGTGCATTGACATATTCTTGCGTTATTTTCATTAGCAGCTTTACATTCGAGATGAATTTCACACTATCCCCTCTCCTCCTAAGATTTCTTCATTTTTGAACGAATACGTGGATCAAAGAATGCATATAACACATCAATCACCATGTTGACAATCGAAATCGTAATCGCAATATAGACAACCCCTCCAAGGAGTGCCGGTATATCCGGAATAAATTGTTTATCAACGATATAGCTCCCAATACCACTGATGTTAAATACTTTTTCCGTAACAGAAGCACCGCCAAGCATACCACCAAATAACAGACCGATTACCGTAACAATAGGAATCATTGCATTGCGAATCGCATGCTTTGTGATAACCTTGCGCTCACTTAATCCTTTCGCTTTGGCTGTAATAATATAATCCTCATGAATCACTTCAAGCATGCTCGACCTTGTCATGCGAGCAATCGATGCTGTAATAGAAGTACCTAATACAACAACTGGCATAACAATGGATAACCAATTATTCGGATTATACGTAGCCGGGAACCATTGTAATTTTAATGAAAACGTTAAAATAAAAATCAAACCTTGCCAGAAGCTCGGTATGGATAAACCAATAAGTGCAATCAACATAAATGCATAATCTGCAAAGGAATTCGGTCTTACTGCTGAGATAATCCCAACAGGAATGGCAATTGCCACCGCCATTAGTAATGACAATAGGGCAATTTCCAATGTCACAGGAAATTTATTCATAATACTTTGCGTAATATTTTCCTTACCTTCAAACGAATTGCCTAAATCAAACGTAAACAGCCCAGATAATGAATGCCATAGTTGCACTAAGTAAGGTTGATCGAGTCCATATATTTTATTAAAATTTGCAACTTGTTCAGGTGTAGCCTCAATACCTAACAAATTACGAGCAGGATCAAATGGCGATAAATATAAAATCGTAAAGACTAATGTGGCAACACCAACGATGACAAAGGCACTTTGAACTAAACGTTCAACGATAAACCGACTAAATGCGTTACTACATAAAATAAGGAAAATATACATAAAAACGCCTGGAATAAATGACAAAACTAAAAACAGTGGATTTCCAAGCAGTTCGCTAAAATAACTCTTATAGGAAGGCTTTGCTAAACCATCCTTTGTTAATATTTTTTCTATTTCTCTATGTAGCTTTTGTTCTGTTAATTGATTAACAACTGCATCCAGTTGACGTTCATTCAGCAATTCATTAAAAAATGCAGCCTTTGTTTGTTCCTGTTGCTTATATTCCGCTGCCCAAGCATGTACTTTTCCCTCTGAAATAAATTGTTGTTTCATTTGTGCAAACAACGGCACATATAAATTTTCATTCTTTTTTAACAAATATAAAAAATATGTAACAACATGAACTGGGAATCCTAGTAAAAATAGCGCAATTGAATAACTATGTTTCCTCGTTATCTCACTAAAAATCCGTTTGAAATAATAATTCTCCTCAAACTTTTTAATATTCTGAAAATTAATCATGTATTTCCTCCTTTCTGCGTTTACTATAGTAGTAAGGTATGAAAATCAAACGAAATAATTTACATGACAGGTTATATTGTACAATCCCTACCTGTATAGTATAGTATGTATGAACGACTACATTTCGTCAACAAGAATATTTAAAATTTATAAAAGGATGAGCATAAGATGAGTGAAAAAATTCTTGAAATACAAGATTTACGCGTTTCTTTTATTACGGGAGAGAGTGAATTTGAAGCAGTAAAAGGTGTTAACTTTTATGTCAATAAAGGAGAAACAGTGGGCATTGTAGGCGAATCGGGTAGCGGTAAAAGTGTAACGGCTCGCTCCATTATGCGTCTTCTTCCTTCCCCCCCTTCTTTTTTAAAGTCTGGAACAATTCTTTTCCAAGGGGACAATCTAGTGACACAATCGGAAAAGCAAATGGAAGCGATTCGGGGAAAAGATATTAGTATGATTTTCCAAGACCCGATGACATCCACTAATCCAACCATTCGTGTTGGTGAACAAATTGCTGAAGGTTTAATGAAGCATCAAAAACTGTCTAAAAAGCAAGCATACGAAAAGACGATTGAATTATTAAAATCTGTTGGTATAAAAAATAGTGAGGAGCGTTATCATCAGTACCCGCATGAATTTAGTGGTGGTATGCGTCAACGTGTCATGATAACCATGGCCCTTGCCTGTAACCCTGCCCTGTTAATTGCTGACGAACCAACAACAGCTCTGGATGTCACTATCCAAGCACAAATTTTAAGCATTATGAAACAAATGCAAGAGCGTCTAGGGACATCTATCATCTTAATTACGCATGATTTAGGTGTAGTTGCCGGTATGTGTGATCGTGTCATTGTCATGAAAGAGGGAGAAATCGTTGAGGAAGGCACTACAGAAGAAATATTTGCTAATCCACAGCACCCCTATACAAAGCGTCTGTTACACGCTCTGCCAAAGCTTCATGAAAAAAAAGAACCGAAACAGCCACCCCATCTAGCACAAGATATAGATTTAACTGTACCGCTTATTGAAGTTCGCAATTTATCAAAGCATTTCGATTTAAAGAAAGGTGAGCTTTTAAAGGCAGTCGATGATTTATCATTCCGTATTTTCCCTGGCGAGACATTGGGGCTCGTTGGTGAATCTGGTTCAGGCAAATCAACAACCGGGCGTACGATTTTACAGCTCCATGAACCAACAGACGGTGAAGTGTTGTATAAAGGGGTACCTGTTACACGCTTATCTAAAAATGAGTTAAAAAGTATGCGACGTCATATGCAAATTATTTTCCAAGACCCCTATTCATCACTAAACCCTCGTAAAAAGGTGCTGGATATTATCGGGGAAGCGCTTGATGTACATAAATTAACGACATCAACAGAACAACGTCGTGCACGAGTTGAAGAATTACTCGAACTAGTAGGCTTAAAAAAGGAACATGCTTTACGCTACCCTCATGAATTTAGTGGCGGGCAACGTCAACGTATTGGCATTGCACGTGCTTTAGCTGTCGAGCCAAATTTTATAGTATGTGATGAACCACTGTCTGCTCTAGATGTTTCCATTCAAAAGCAAGTAGTGGATTTACTGAAAGACTTACAACAACGTTTAGGTTTAACCTATTTATTTATCGCCCACGATTTGTCGATGGTCAAACATATTAGCGATCGCGTTGCCGTTATGTATGGAGGAAAAATTGTAGAATTAGCAGAGAGCGAAGAGCTGTATGCCAATCCACAACATCCTTATACAAAGATGTTACTACAGTCTATTCCGATTCCAGACCCAGCCATTGAAAAACAAAAGAAACGCCAAGTCATGACCGAGGAAGAGTTGATGGTGAACCGTTTTAACTTAGACAATACACAACTTGTGGAAATTTCTAAAAATCACTGGGTCGCAATGTAACCAGTAACGAACCGAAGAACAAATGGTTTTTGTGGCGATTTCATTATTTTTCTTACCCCAATGGATAAACACCCCTCCACTTCTTTATAGTTTACATACTATATATTGAAGAAAGGAGGGATTTTCCATGGGATACTTCGGCGGAAATGTAGGGGGCAGTTGGAACAACAATTATTGTGGTAACTATGAATACGGTAATAACAATGGCTATGGTTCAACATTCGCTCTAATCGTTGTATTATTTATTCTTTTAATTATTGTTGGCGCTACTTTCATAAATAGCAAAGAAGACTGCTAATTCTAACATACAGATTGATCGCACCTCTCTTTAAAAAGGGTTATGCCCAGCCTAGTGACCCTTTTCATTGTTTTTCAAAATAGACGAGCTGGTTGAAATACTATCTTTACATTTCTCACTAGCTCCCGCTTTCATATGAAAGAAACAGTCACCCTGCTAATTTGCATGGATGACTGTTTTCGTTATTATGATAGCTTTAATACTGTTACCCTTCATTTGGGCTCTCCTTTGGTGATTAGCCCTCAAACGCTCGTAAAAAGAAATTTTAGTTTTAACCATGTTATATGAATGATTGGATATAAAAAATCGCATGCTTCATCCGTTTCAATCTATTAGGAGCATACGATAGTACGCTATGATTTTTTATGAAATCCTGACGCTACGTATCTTTTCAGCTCTTTTTAAAACAAAGGTTTCACGCTGTAGCCATCGGTTGTTCTCTAATGTATTCCCCAAGTTTTCATTTTGTTTAATTGCTTCATCAATTAATACCCATTTCGGAGTAAATTGCAGTTCAGATTCGTATGCTTCTAGTTGCTGTGCTATCATCCTTGTACCATTTAATTCACAAAGATAATAATGGGATGTCATTTGGAATAATGTGTTGTCGTCATCATCATCCACTTTCTTTTCATAAATCAAGCCCAGCTTGTTATAAACATAGCAATTCACATAACCTGTTTCTTCCCTTACTTCCCGTACTAACCCTTGTAAATGAGTTTCATTGTCCTCTAGTCCCCCTCCTGGAAATTTGTAATCTCCCTTATTTGAATGAACTAGCAAAACTTTATTTTGATTTAAAATGATGGCTCTAACAGCTTCCCTAAAAATTGTATTTGTGCAATGTGTACTATTTGGTTCCTCCTCAAATACTTTGCTGAAAATCACATAACCACTCCCCTTGATACTAAATTGTAATAAATAAAAGCTTTCTAAACAGCATAAACGCTCTAGAAAGCTCTCCGAAGTTTTTTTATATTTATACTTTAAGCGCACCACGGAAGCCTCTTGCAGCATAGTAGGAATCCGCTCCATTGTGGTACATAAAGACTGTATCGTAGCGACGATCACAGAAAATGGCCCCGCCCAGTTTTCGAATATTTGCAGGTGTTTGTACCCAGCTCGACGTTTTTAAATCGAAAGCACCTAGTTCCTGCAATGCTCGGTATTGTTCTTCTGTTAAAAGTTCAATGCCCATAGCCGTTGCCATATCTATCGCAGTATTTTCTGGTTGGTGCTTCTTCCTTGACTCCAATGCTTCACGATCGTAACAAACACTTCTGCGACCTTTCGGGCTCTCCGTTGCACAATCATAAAAAATAAACTCCCCCGTATTTTCGTCATAACCTACGACATCAGGCTCACCGCCAGTGCTTTCCATTTCATTGAGTGACCATAGTTTTTCAGCTTTCGTCTCGAGCTTTGCTTGTACTGAAGTCCAATCAAGACCTTGATGGCGATTCATATTTTTCTCAAATCGCTCTTGCAAAGTTTGAAGTAATTCCTCACATTGTTCGAGTGATAACGCTTTATTTTTCTTTGACATAGTTGTTTCCTCCTTATTATTTCTAACTTTGCTTCATAACCTATTATTTATTCATTATCTAATAAATCTCGTCCTTCAGTAAACCTTCTGAACTTAAAATATACTTTGTCTGCTGTTCAATGCTTGAAAATGATTCGGTAGCAAAAAAAACACCATTAATATGTTCATCTTTTAATCTGGTTTGTAAATTAATATGTTCACTCGTAAATGGGTAATAGATTATTGCGTAAAAGCTAGCATTTGGACAAATTTTTTTAAATTTTCTCGCCTTATTGATGATTTCATCTGCCCTTTTATGGATATCTTGTTTTGCCTCAATTCTTCTGACATCGATACCAACCTTATAGGGCGCATTGGATGGATGTACTGCATCTAATTGAAAGTTTTCCCCATCCCATTCAAACTTAACTTTTTTAAAATCATCTGTTACGGCATTCTTTTTTAAAATAGTAAGAATCGCTTTTTCCCAACTACCTTTAAATTTTCTTATTTCTTTATCTACATAAAACCATCTATCCAATTCACATATTGCAGGAATTGCAAGTTCATTGGGCAACATCGGTTTAATATAACCTGCTAAAATTGCCGCTTTTTCTTTCGGTAACTTATCACTATATGTATCAATAGATATATCTAAATCTCGCTTAATCGCCCTTCCTGCAACATTTACCGTCGCTAAAATGGATTTGACCACGATAGGGTAAGCGCGAAATGCATTCGCTAATTCACCAGCAGTCATATTACCAAAATTAATAAATGGTACTTCTTTTATAAAAATAAAAGGTTCGAATGCGTGTAATAAAGCATTTTCGACAATATTTTGTCTATCTGACACACCATGAACTTGTGCTACTTGTTCTCTATGGCTACTATACTCCGTCAATTTTTCCCCTTCTTTCTTATAAGAACAGCATCCTCATAGTAAATTTTATTTTTCACATATTTCGAAGATTTCGTATTAACATTGGCTAAATGATGTTTCACAACATCTCGTTTAATAATTTGTGCTTCTAAATTAAGGGATTGAGCCATTTCCACATACATTTCTCCTAGTTTAGCTTCTACATCTTTATAATAAGAAGATTGCACCACAAGACAAGCTTTTCCATTTGGTTTTAACACTCGTTTGATTTCATATAATGACTCAAATGCATCTCTAAAATACTGTAGAAATATAGGTAGGTAATAACTTTGGGAGGCTTTTGCATGATGTTCTTTCACCTGTTTTAAAAAGGAACAAATACAACTACCCCATTTTTCGTTTATGTCTATATTTTTATCAGCAATAACAGGAGCTCCCATAGTTGCTCTTCTCACTCTATCAAAATCCGTATCTTGTTTATAGCCTAAAAACAATAGTTCTGGCTTTGTAGAAACAGCGTAATCAATGCGTGTTAAATACGGAGGAGAAGTAATGATATTATCTGCGGTACAATCAGAAAAAATCATTTTTTTACTATCCCCTTCATACAAAGAGGGATAGGAATAGTCACAATTTAAAATATTCGTATAGTATGTTTCTAAGTCTTTTATCATGGCCTTTACATAATGATAAAATAAATGATATGTATCTACTTCGTCAGTTCTCGCTTTACGTATTTCATTCACTAACCATGTTGGATTTTTACCTATCTTGAATTTCCCTACGTACCTTAAACATCTAAATAGAACTGCAAAGTAAAAAGCTCGTATTGTATCTGATAATGGGGCATCCGAAATATCGCTGTGATGCTTACAAACATCGTCGATAGCTAGTTGAATTTTATTTAACACATTTAGATGTTTATCACTTACAAATTCTAATGTGTCTTCATTATTTAAAAATTCATCTTCTGCAAGTTTCACATGACTAGCAGTTTCCTTAATAGCATTTCCGATACTATCCAAATTCAATTCAATTAAATTTCTAGTTTTAGCTTTCGAAAAAATGACCATCACTGGGTTGATATCTATACCAAAAGATTTGATTCCTCTCTTTTGGCACACTAAAGCCGTTGTCCCACTACCCATCCAAGGATCGAGTACAATCGAGCTCTCATTAGCTCCTAAATAATCTAGCATATCCTCCACAAAGTATTCAGAGTAACTAGCATAATAGGGATGCCAATTGTGAATACCATTCCGTTCATTTTTTCCTCTTTTAGCTGACCTTATATTTTCTGTTAACATTTACTGACACCATCCATTCAAACGCCATGTATTATTAATAATTTTAACTAACCTCTAACCATTAGTAAGAAAATCACGTGTAATTCATGTATTTGCTAATTCTTATAGAAGGCAAATGCTGCTAACTTAAAGCTATTTTGTGCTGTAAAAACCATTAACTTACTAAACACAGTACACAAATTTTATAAACAAAATCCATCCTAGTCAATTTCAAATAAATACGACGTAAAAATTTTATGATCTTTCGTAAATGAATTGCAAATGCTATTCTTTATAATTGCAGCATTTTGCAATAATTTTATAAAAAAAAGGATAAAGAGAGGTCTATATGAAAAACAAAGATATATTTACAGAAATAAAAACTTATAGAATCTTTTAAAAATGCCAAATTTGAAAAAGCATCAGCATCCTTGCTTAATTATGATTACCGAATCAACTTCACATTAAATACAGGTTATGCGATGTTCCTTGATTCACATAATAAATCACTGACTGTCATCAGTACAAAAGAGGACTATACAATCTCAAACGATAGCAATTTTTTTACTATTTTAAAAAAGACGACGCAATAAAAGGCACTTACAATTTAGTAAGTGCCTTTATCATTAATTCTGTATTGCAATTTCTCCACTAGGTGTTCGCCGCTATAATAGCGACAACTGGTTGAATCATTTGCTATGAAAGCTTTTTATACTAAACCTTTGGACGTTGAAAAGTTTTGTAAACAATCAGAACTTACACTGTATGAAACGATATTTTCCTTGTATTTCTTCACGATATCAACGTGATTATCATAATTAAAAACAAAGAAATGTATATCCTTTTTGCCTTTTTTCAAATTGATAACAAATGGTGTGACATTTGATTCAGGTTCTAAAAATAACTTTTCATTACCTGGGAAAATATAATGCTTTTTTAAAAATGAAGCTTCATTAAAATAGTTAGTAAATCTACTTTTTTCTTCTTCTTCTAATTTCTTTCCGTTATAGGTTACGGTAACATCTTTTGCATCCAGTTTTTTGTGCAGTTCAAATTTACTGACAGTCCATCCTACAACGATGCTTGGAGGACTCATTACCAATTTAACAATAGATCCAATCACTATTGTCATAACTAAACCCCATGTCATATCTTATCAGCTCTTTCATAATTTATTAATGTAGTAGCAAGTAATTTATTTGTATCACCTTCATTGCTCAGTGTCTCAAGAGGGATGTTTCATCCACTACTCAATTAAAAGGGATTTACATTAATTGTAACCATCTAATTGGATGTTATTTTGCTCGTACATTTATTTTTTAGAGCTAAAATATAATGTTGATTTAGATAGCGCCTATTGAAAATTGGAATTCAGTAAATGCCCCATTCAACACAATACCATATATGATTTGAATATCAAATGAAAGTATTGTGACATAATAATAAAAGTGTAATTTTTATAACTGATTCAACCTTTTCAAAGTACCAACTAAAATTTATTAATCATCCCAAATATCATTCCGGATATATAAGGAATCAACCAGATAAACCATACGACCATGCTTAACTTATGAAACTTATGCTTCATTTTCGAGTCATTTTTCACCAATACAACGGAAGCCCAAATGGCATGAAATAACATTAAGACAATAGCTAATAAACCTGTTACACCATGAAAACTAAATAAAAATCCTTCTGTAGCCATTTTTTCCATCAAGGTCGTTCCAAGCGTATCGCATATGAAGCCTATCCAAAAAATGATCACATGCCACAATTTTAATGTTTTTTGAAATTTTTCTGACCAAACGCCTACTGAATAAAAAATTAATGCTGCTGTAATAAATATTGTAGCCACTATTAGCATTTCAATCACCCGATTCATAGCACAAATTTAAATGTACCGTTATAAGAATGCATACACTTATTGCCCAGATTTATTTTACAAAGGCAAGATGAACAACAGATGAACTGGTTACTATATAGTTCCTTAGTTTTTTAAAGACAGCGCTGTGCATTGGTTAATTATTACTGATATTGTATTATTTATAGTGGGGGTGAATATTAATGGATGAAATAGACATTTTAAATAAAGAAGCAATCAAAACAGATTTAGCGTTAATTAAATCTTGTTTGCGGTTAATCAATCAAACAGTCACGTTAAGCAAACGAAGAGGAGAAACGTTTAACGCTTCAGAAAATGAAGAAATACATATGTTAATTTCAAAAATTGATAGGGACTTGCACAAAATCAAAGTAAACATCCAGTATGAAACGAAACATACGAACTGATCGCCCTCTTCTATAGCGCGACAATAAGGTTCGATTTGCATTTATATATTTTAGCTAAAATAATATCAACAAAAAGGAAGCCTTTTTTGAGCTTCCTTTTTCAATATCGTTACTTATGAAACTGACAATCTATTTTCTCTTTCTATCGAAAAGTATCCATAATAGTGTAACAATTGCTGCAAGCAGAACCATGAAAAATCCATAAAGCGGTGTATATGCTAACGATTGATGGCGAATAATAAAGCCCCCAATATAAGATCCTAGAAATATACCAATGTTAAAAGCAGAAATATTCAATGCGGAAGCCATCGAAATAGCTGTTGGTACATATTTTTCAGACAAAATCACTGCATATAGTTGCAACCCTGGGACATTCATGAACATAAATAGTCCCATTAACAGTACCATCATTAAACCGATAATTGGTGAGTTCAATGTAAAGTTAATGCCAAGTAATGCAAAGGCAAGTCCAAGAAAAATGATAAAGATTGAACGAAGTGGATTTCGATTAGCAAAGTGGCCTCCTAATGTATTACCAATTGCAACACATATACCATAAACAGCTAAAATTACAACAACAGCATAGGGTGAATACCCCATGTATTGCTCTAAAATAGGTGAAATATAGGTGTAAGCAACAAAGGCACCACCATAGCCAATTGCAGTAATGAAAAGTATGAGTAACATGCGAATATTACCTAGTACTTGGCCGATATCACGCAAAGAGATTGGATTGCCTTTTGATAAATGATTAGGTACTAACATTGCGTTACTAATTAAACCTAAGACACCAATTACCACAATAAAGAGAAAAGACATGCGCCAGTCCATTACTTGACCAATAAAGGTACCAAGTGGAACCCCTGTTACAGTCGCTAATGTTAAACCTGTAAACATAAAAGCGATGGCACTTGCTCGTTTATGTGGTTCAACTACATCTGCCGCAATAACAGAAGCGATGGACATAAAAACACCGTGTGCTAACGCTGAAATAATACGTCCAATAATTAAAATAGAGAAAATAGGTGCTAACGCTGCTATTAAATTACCAATTATAAAAATGACCATTACAAGCAATAAAACCGTTTTGCGACGAAGGCTAGATGTTAAGGCTGTTAGTAATGGCGCACCAATAGTTACACCTATTGCATATATCGAAACAGTTAATCCGGCTGTGCTTAACGATATATCAAAATCATCTTTTATTAATGGTAGTAGCCCTACACTGATAAATTCAGTGGACCCTATACCAAAAGCACTAATTGCAAGTGCTAACAAAGTTAATTTAGCATTTGGCTTTTTTAAATGTGACATACAATAACGATCTCCTTTGATTTTTCCTTTTAAGTGTAGTAATATCCATACATATCTAAAATGTCTATAGAGTACTTTTAGTTACTATTGAATATTACGGGGGTTACCATGCAAAAAATTTATAATATTGGTGTTGAAGCAACGCTTGAAGTGATAGGTGGAAAATGGAAACCAATCATTCTATGTCATTTAAACCACCATGGTAAAATTCGCACAAATGAATTTCGACGATTGATTCCAAAAATTTCGCAAAAAATGCTTACTAGTCAATTAAGAGAACTAGAGCAAGCTGGATTAATTAATCGCATGGTCTTCAATCAAGTTCCGCCGAAAGTTGAATATTCCTTAACGCCTTATGGAGAAGAAATGGAACCTATTTTGAATATGCTTTGCACATGGGGCGAAAAGCATGTTGAAGTATTACAAAATAAAGGTGAAGACGTCGTTTTAAAACAGCGTGATGAAGATATCGCGATGCAGCATACATCGTAATAAGAGAAGAAAGAGACTGTCACATACTAGACAGTCTCTTTTCCTTTTGAATGCTTATAGTGCAAAGTCGAATTCATCTGGGTTTGGTCCAACACGTTGTTCAAGGTTCATCAAATTGATAATAGCCATTTCTTCGTCTGTTAAATGAAAGTCAAAAATATCAGCATTTTGCAGCATGCGTTCTCTACGTACAGATTTTGGAATTGTAATAACACCATTTTGCACATCCCAACGTAAAATAACTTGAGCAATAGATTTTCCATATTTAGTTGCAATTTGTGCAATCGTGTCATCTTCAAGCAGTCCACCTTGCATTAATGGTGCCCATGCTTCTAGGTGAATTTGGTGCTTATCACAAAATGTGCGAAGCTCCACTTGCTGTAAATGTGGGTGAAATTCTACCTGATTGACAACAGGTTTGATACGAGCAAATGATAATAGGTTTTCTAAGTGCGCTATTGTGAAATTACATACGCCAATTGCTTTGATTTTGCCTTGTTCATATAAATCTTCAAGTGCTCTCCAACTTTCTGCATACTTGTCTTTACCTGGCCAATGAATAAGGTAAAGATCTAAATATTCTAATCCTAGTTTTTGTAGGCTTTCTTCATATGCCGCAATGGTATCGTCATAGCTTAATCCGTCATTCCATACTTTTGATGTAATAAATAAGTCTTCACGACGCAAGTTAGTAGATGCAAGCGCTAAGTTAATACCTTCACCTACGCCCACTTCATTGCCGTAAATAGCAGCAGTATCAATACTTCGATAGCCAACCTCTATGGCGTTTTTCACCATCTCAGCAGTAGCATCATTTTCTACTTGAAAAACACCTAACCCCATTCCAGGCATTTGTAAACCGTTATTTAATGTGATTGTATCTTGTAAATGTTGAATCATTTTTATTCCTCCATTTGTCTGTTTGCTTGATTGCTTGATTGCTTGATTGCTTGATTGCTTGATTGCTTGATTGCTTGATTGCTTTCTCATTATGAAGTCCAGCAAGAGGAAATAAAAGTACGCACATTTTCGTTTCATAGTAACGTCGAGGTAACATTTGTGAATTGACAATGCTTCGGAGGAAAAATATTTTTAATAGTTTCTTGGAAAAAGAGCTCTTACAGCATAAAATAATGAAAAGACACATGCCTAAGTGGTATGTGTCTTTTCAAAGTTTGTTCTAAACTGACTTATTTTTTTGTACCTTTACTTGCCTCATTTTTGTATTCATGAATCAAATGGAATATGTCTGCCCCATAGCCTTCTACAAGATTAATCATTTTTCGGGCGTCACGCAATTGATGGTTATAATTTTCAATTGGATAGACCTTTGGCGGAAGACGATTGGATTGTATAATGCTTTTCACTTTGTTTAAAGTATCTTGAGATAGATTATCATTAAATTTTTGAATTTGGTGATAAATTTGTGATATTCGAATAACTTGGATATCTGATTCATTTTCTATCATAACTTTATCATTGGCAATGACAATTAAGGTACGAAGTTGAATTTTTGGAGCAGCTTCTCCATAAAGTAATGTCCATTGTTCTCGGATCAGTCGTTCTTTTAAGAAAATATGGCGGTTGTTTTGTGCTGTGACATCCTTCATCGGTTGAACACTATTAGCATATACTCGTTGCCATTGTCCATCCTTTGCAATTTTTAAGCTGTATGAACCACTCTCAGAGAAGTTTTTAACCTCTAATATAAAGATACCATTTGGTGAAAAAATTATATTATCCGTTTCTACCGATTGTCCATCTACTTCTATCCGAACATTTGATAAGTATGAACAATATTCAGAAAGCATCTTTAACTCATTTTCTACACGCTCTTCGCCTCGATTACCAGCACTAGCAATCCCCTCATTTTTTTCATATGTATGATACGCCTTTGCCCATTCATCATTGTATGCTCTAATCAGCATTTGTTGATTAGTAAGTAATTCAATATCAATTGTTCCCTTTTGAATGAATGAGTCAAGTATTAAAGAGACATAAGTCGGATAGCCAAAATCGAGACTTTTAATCGTTTCAAAAACCTTCGTGGCATTATCACTATATAACTTTAAGCCATCTAATTCATTTATTTGTTGTTTTATGTATTCGGGTTGTTCATTATTCGGAACATTTACCAGTTGAGGTTGGAGAGGAAAAATAGTCGGGTTTATGAAACCTTTGTTTGCCTGCACATCATTCCAAGAAGTGAACGGAAAATATTTTTCTTTTAAGATTTGAAGGATCGACTCTAACTGCTCTACCTTTTTCATTTCTTGCTTATATGTCCTTATTCTAAATAACCAAAGAATAAGAGCAGCTAATATAAATAACAAAATCGTTGGCATAATCAGTTCTATTGATATTCTTAACATCACTTCACTAGCAGTCTCATTCAGACCTGCTCTTGTATTAAATCCTTTATAAAGCCACGCAATTACGTAAAAAATAATCACTTTAGGTAAAATTTTTGATAACAAAGTTACCTTGTAATTTTCTACGATTATATTTTTCCGATTCTTCAAATAAGTTGTAAGGTCTGGTTCTTTATATCCAAACATGGTGTATACTCCCCTCATTGCTTTGTATTTCTATTTTAGCATACCTTTTTTCACAAACATATGCGGGACATAAGAAAAAGCCACCCCACAATTGGATGTGACTTAATGCATTGGATTAATCAAATGTGACAACATTTTGCACGACCGATACCTTATACACTTCTTTCGTACTAATTAATATCGTTTTAAAATGTTCAGTTTCGGTAAATGAATACCAAGGCTTTTCATTGAATCCATTAGACAGTTCTTCTACAAATGTTTCTTGTCCAATATTCTGTTTAATTTTATATTCTTCTTCACGGCTTTCATTAAAGTAAAACTTCACGGTATATTCATAATCCATTAGCCAGCACCCCCCATCTATCTATAGCATGGGATAAATGGGAATGAAGTAATCAATGAGATGTTGAAGAATAATAAAAAGACATTTCATGGTTGAAGTAAGCAATTTAATTACTTATCAAGGCAATATTAAAAATAAGTCCAATACCAAACTCATAAACCTTACAACTGTTGTGGATTTTAGGCTTACAATAATGTCCTAGGGGGAAATTTCCACGCATACTGACAGCTAATTAGCTGTTACTCTATCCAGTTATTATATATTTATTCTTTAATCAAACTTAAATCAAATTCATAGCTATCATCAATAATTGTACTTTTGTGCAGTTCTAACTGTTGTTTAAACAGCTCAGGTTCAATTTGAGTAAAGTTCTGCAAAGCACTGTTTTTAACTTCCCATTCCAAATAATCTCGCGCATAACCGCCCATTTTATTCATTGCTGAGTAATCTATATAAATTTCATAATCCTCATCATCCATTGAAAATTTTTCAATAAAAACTTTATGTAACTGTAAACTTTCTGGATTGAATAACGCCTCATCTAAATGTTCTTTTATTTCATTTACAATACGTATATCATTTTTATAACCTTTCTCTTTTGCAATTAATTCTTCTATATCTTCATCATAATTATTGCTCGTTAAATCCCCTAATTCTTCATAAATTTCAACTGCTTTTGTATACTCTTTATTAATCACATAGTTATTTATCTCTTTTACCAAAGAACCTATACTTTTTTCTTTTTGTTCACTGTTTGTTTGATCACCAACTTTTTCATTAGAGCATGCTACTAAAAATAAACTTAAACACAAAATAAAAATCCAACTTTTCTTCAATACAATTTCTCCTCTATACATTTATAAAATAACTAAAATGTTAATATAATTATATATTTTACTATTTTACCCTAAATTTACATACTTTTATTTTTTACACTCATAATGTATTGATTTAATAAATACCATGAACAAAATTTCATTTCGTCTTAATTGTAACATACAGGAAAATTCTAGAATCCTTCATTTATAGATGTTACTATTTAAAGGTAGAGATTTATCAGATACATATGTAGTATTTATTGAGAAATCATTTGGAGGTAGAAATGGAACAAAAGCTTATAAATCAATTGAACGAGTGGCATGAAGTAGATGAGCATCAGCGAATTGTCGATACACTTTTAGCGATTCCTGAAGAAGAACGAGACGATGAATTGATTAGCATTTTGGCTAGAGCCTATAACAATTTGGGTCTCTACGAAGAAGCGCTCAATCATTTTAGTAAAATTTCTGAGGCAGGTAAACAAGATGCGCTATGGCATTATCGGGTAGGCTTTGCTTTCTATTATTTAAACCGCTATGAGGAAGCAGCTCAAGCTTTCAGCATATCTGACCAATTAGATTCCGGAGATCGCAGCACCGAGTATTTTTTAAGACAGAGTACCCTTAAAGCTAAGAAGCAAAAAAGTGAAGCACTTCGGCTTGCCCAGAAGAAGGCTTACTCCGAGCGTGGCGGTTCCGTAGAAAAGAGGATTCCTTTTTCAAATATGTCTCTAAGTTCATTTTGGGAAGATAGCGAGTATGCAAGAACATCCTATCAATCTGAACCACCGTCAGATGAACTAATTGCCTCTATAGAGAAAGAACTTGGTTATAAACTCCCCGCTTCGTATATTTATTTAATGAAGCAACACAATGGCGGAGTACCGAGGAATACTTGCTTTCCAACAGAGATGGCAACTTCCTGGGCGGAAGATCATATTGCCATTACAGGTATTATGGGTATTGGACGTGAGAAAAGCTATTCCCTATGCGGAGATTTGGGTAGTCCGTTTATGATAGAGGAATGGGGATATCCAGACATTGGAGTAGTTATTTGTGATTGTCCTTCAGCCGGGCATGATGTCGTGATGTTAGACTATCGAGCATGTGGTCGAGATGGTGAACCTGAAGTGATTCATGTCGATCAAGAAGATGATTATGAGATTACGTTCCTTGCCGATAATTTTGAAGCGTTTATTAAAGGCTTAGTGAATGAAGAACAATATGATACTTCTGAAGAAGACAAAGAAGAAGCCCTGGCTAAAGTAGCAAACGGGAAGTTTTCCCCTCTGCTGGAGGAGCTGTGCTCTCGTGTAACAGAGGTGGAACAAGTGGAACAGAAAATCCGTAGCATATGTACACTGATTGTCGAAGAGAAAGGCCATTTTAGTTTTCATGCAGATCCATTATCCTATACCATGTATGATGTGCAATTTTGGTTATATACGAAGTCGTATCCTGAAACTAGTTACGACCAATATATAGAAGCTTATCAAAACATCATCGCATTTGGCAGTGAGTTCGGTCTAGGTGGGTATGCGCCTTCCTTTATTACAGATTGGCTCGATCATCGCCTCAACGAAGGGCTGATTATACAAGAACATGGAATTATTCGCTCTAGCAATGTGTTTGCAAAGAAAGTCATCAATAAATTACATGCTTACTAATAATACAAAGAGCTCGCTTGCAAAGCGGGCTCTTCTTATCATTAGTGACGGCACTGCTCTAATCTTTTATACAGTGCAACAGCAAGCTCCGTAAAGCGCTTCTCCTCTTCTGTGTTTAGTAAATCATGTGAATCCCTCTTGTCCATCCAGTAATCCCCATCTAACAAATCATACATATCAAGAAGTGTAATTTCAGGCGTTGCTGGATTATGAAAAACGGACAGCATCGGTTCCGGACCATCATCCCAGTTATATCCGTTCACAATGGCGTGTAATATTTCTGGCGAATTAATGTGTGCTATCTTCTCGCATAGTTTGTTCTGTGACTCTTCATACAACAGCTCCTCAACAAAGCTTTGCTCTTCCATTGTCAACGAAAGGCGAACCGCTCCTTTTGTTGCAAGTAGAAAAATCAGCAAGCTTTTTATCTGTACGAGCTGCATTCCAAGCCGTCGCTAAAATACCCAGTGGCGAATCCAGTTCGGCTCCCGCTTCAATCAGCATCAATATAGCATCCACTTGCTTGAACTTTACAGCTTTTTTAAGTGGCGTTTCACCCAGTTTATCTTGTGCTTCAAGTTCTGCTCCGTGCTCAATTAATATTTCAATCGCTTGTACAGGCATACGATTAGTTAAAAAAAGCATCAGCGGTGTCCTCCCCCGCTCGTCCCGTTCATTCACATCCAGTTCCATCGCTGCCTTGTGGACAAGTGGCAGATTATCTGCCTTGCTCACTTCCTTCCAATGCAAGGTTATTCCCCCTTTGACACAGTAACGTTATTTAGCTTTGCTGATAGATAGTTGCTGTAATATTGTCTTTTGGACAGACAAACATATAAAAAATACCTTCAGCATATTCATCAAAATCAGCATAATCAATCTGCCCTATAAAACGCATTCTTTGCTCACAGCAAGGGCAAAGCGGATATGTTGGATCCTGCACCCAGCTTGGATAACCACCAATCTGCGAATTTAATTGTGACATCGTGCAAAGCGCAGCATAGTATGGTGATTGTGGCTCATGTGCAAGGGCTAACCTAGGTATGATTTCAATAGAGCTGTTTAATTCTTCAATCTCTGGAAGATACGCTGGTTTTTGATTATAACGGCTCCAAACAGGCACACCATCATTGTCCAACTCCATGTAGATTGTGCTAAAGCTTCCACATAAATCACAGGTTATTACCTGCAAGTTCTTGTGCATGTTGAGATAGTCAAGGATGGATGAGAGGTAGCCACGTCCATTAATTTCGTTAACTTCCTATGACACCACGGACAGGTTGAATGACTTGTCTCAAGAAAATGCGCATACTGCTCTTCATTGAAATCTTCAATTTGTTGATCTGTTTGCCTAATTGCATAGCAGACATGGTTAATTAGGTCACGCCTCTTTCCTTCACGGCTAAGCTCCCATCCGCCTTCAAGAGCGTAGGTTTCTGGCGTTACATACAACTGCTCTGTCCATATTGGCGGCTGTTTTCGCCATTGCCGAAACTGCTCTATGACCATGGCATTACCAATCCAACCGAGCACAAGGAGAAGATGGTTTCGGTTATCTTGATCCCATTTAACACGCTCTAAAAGGAGCTGTTGTATATCTGGTGGTGCATCTTTAAAAACAAGTGGATAATGAAACAAGCTACGCTCCATCAGTTCAGGTAAAGCATTGGCGATATTTTTATTTCGATAGCATACTAGCGACAATAGAATTTCCTCTGCTTCACTTTCATTGTTTATAGCGAGTAATTCCATGGCATATTTCAGCATATTGTCCGCTTCTTGTTCTGATAACGCTGTGTATATCTTCTCCTTGCTTAACGGATAAGGAATGTATTGGATAAGTGGGTCATACGTTCTCGGCGCATGCATTACTTTAAGAATGTCCACATAATTCGTAAGTCCTTCATAGGGATTAACCGTTTTGCGGTGCTGCTCAATATACGCTTGTTGCTTTTTTCGTGCATGCTCCTGATGGCATGGCATACAAATACCACCTGTTTTGGCTGCTGTAGTCGGCAGTATTGTTGCGCTACAACCTTCCGTCTTACATGGTATCCGGTCCGTCATACTGGATTCCCCCTTCGCCTTATGCGATTTTTATAAAAATTATAAGCGAGCACCTTGTTTTTCCATATCTTCTAACACCACCATTAGAATGCGCCTAGTCTCATCTTTAAGTTCACTGTTCAGATGCTCCTGAATATGTGGGATGGCGTGACCTCCAAGTTCCACTAGTTGTTCATAAGCCTCATAATCTGTTCGCCAGAAGCTTCGCATGCTTCCTTTACCAAACTCTCCTCTTTCGATCACATCTACCCAATGTTTTACCTGTTCAACAAGGGGGCGTTGCTGTATAGCTTCGACAGCAGAACGGAATTCCATATCTTTCTTCATTAAGTCAGGCATTGATTGATACAATTGATCTTCGGGTACAGTTTTTCTTATAAGCTGACTTAATGTCAAATAGTCACCACCAACGCCATCCGCGGCTGACACGTAAGCAATAAAGTCCTTGGTACGATTCAATTGCTTTAGGTCGTTTTGCAATCGATGAATAACTTGGATGGCAATTAAAAAGAGTTCTGAATCTATAATGGTCTTTTCAAATATGTAGTTTTCCTCATTGCTTAAATACTCGGGTGTTTCTTGGCTAATACAGGTGAACATTTCAAGATAGGTTTCAAGGCCATTCGGCAACTCGTCGTACATAAAGGGATAATCGCCTTCACTAAATTTACAGGAACTATAGATTTGCTCTAGGGTTTGATTGTAAAACTTGCTACCAGTTCTTAAGTAACTTTCTTGATATTGGGCGTAGTATTGAGCAACCGTTTGCTCTAAAGAATCCCGATTATTAATGTACACTATATAGCTTCCATTATAGCTATCCGTATAGAGCGAGAAAGTATACACATCTTTATTTCCTCCTTCTTCTATATAGTTAGCAATGGCAGATTGGCAGAAGTCGTAAAGGGCATTCTCCAAATCACGTGTACTAATGAATATCCCATCTTCGGAACCAAATGTCGTTATTTCTTGAATCGTTTGATTGGCCGTACAAAGTAGATAACTTCCCTTACCTTCTAATTCTCTTCTCCCACTAATTAACTTCCCGATATGAACATCATAACTCATAGTGAAATAATCCCTCCAAATATGTTTAATGATTTAATAACATTGTTCTGTCATTTTATCTGCCCGATTCTCCTTTTCAGCTGGTAAAGCAAGAGGATTGCTAGTGCATTAGATGCTTATGGGCTGAACAAGTCATACGTAGTTATCGCTTATAATCTGGCTGTTCCAATGTCATTGGATTCGGATTGCTAAGTACCCAATGCACAGCTAGTTCGCACAGTCTTGCAGGTTCATCATTACCATTGCCGTTATGAAGTTTTTTCACTAATGTTTCAGCCTCCTGCAAGGTAGCAGGGTTGAATGGTGTGCCCATACGAAAATAATGGCTCAAACTATGGAGCATCTTACGATATTGATTATCCCAGTTGATACCGCCGTTATCTAAAATTTCATAAGCTACTTTACCAGTAATACGAATCACCTCACCCTGTACGGTTTTCGCATGACCTTGTGAAGGAATAAGTAAACTCCATAGTTCATTATGCTGCGCCTGCCAACCTTTTGTGGATACCGTTATTGGAGAGCTGCCATCATGCGTTTTTCGTTTTCCGACTGGGGGAACAGCAAATAGCTGATATAGACGGTAAAGAGCCTCATCCGTTTGATTCAAATATTCCTTATTAAAGTTATCTCGGTGAAATTCAAAATCGTTGCCAATTCGCTTAATAGCGTTTTGCATATCCTGCGTTACAGTTGCTCCAGCGTTTAGCAAAATTTCAGCAACCTTTGCCATATTGACGATATCTATGTTTCGACACGTTTCCAAAGCTTTTTCTAAGGGTGTTTGCTTCATCTTGTTTTCTGCACTAAGATTTGCGCCTTTGCCAACTAATGTGTAAACTGCATTTGGATTAAATGACCCTGCCGCTGCAAATAAAGGTGTCTCATTTTGATAATCCAGTGCTTCTATCGCTGCACCCAACTCAAGCAGCAATTCTATATTTCCGCACCAACTCATTGCCTGTTTATGTAGAGCCGTTCTTCCGTAACTATCACGCGCATTAATATCAGCCCCCTGCTCCACAAGCCAGCGAACCAAATCATTCGGTACTTTAAAAAAACTCAAAGCTGTTGATTTACTGTAACCACCACGGGCATCTAATTCACATTGTGAAAATACCTCTTTTAATGCTGATATATCGCCTACTTCAATGAGTTCCTCGAAATTTTTCGGTAAGGTTTTTCGCTTCCTGCCCATTTATGTTCTCTCCTTAAGTGTTTTTTAAAATCACTCCATTCCTATATTTTACTACTTATTCATTTCTTGTTGTATGCATTCTCCATAAATATCGTGTTAATCGTCTGCTTCTAACGAAAAGTTTAATAATGCATATTTAAAGTATTAAACGAAGCAATAGTTCATAGGCTATTGTAAAATGCAATGGAGGATGGCTATGAGCATTGAAGTTATTACATTATCACCGACATTATTTCATGTGTTTAGAGCAGGCGAGTCCAATCCTAAAAAGGAAATGCGTATTATCTATGGGCAAGCTACATCAGATGCTAATGGTGTAGCGACGTTTTATTTTACAGATAATGCATTAGCTACGGGCAATACATTGTTATCCACAATCGACTACGCAGTGTCAAGCGTCTATTCCACCAATTCATCGATTAATGCCAGACCGAGGGTACAAATGAGAGAAAAGAACATCGCTGCAAAATATGTCTCTGCTAATGTTACAAATATAAGTGGTGTAACAGTTTTAGGCATTAACGTTTTAGGTTCAGAAAACCCCGTAAGTGGCGTAGTGGTCGATTTCATGGTATTAGGCAGCTTTAATACTCAAACTTAAATCAAGGATGTTCTATTCCTAAATTATTTCCTTCTACATAACAGGATTAACACGATTTTTCACGTTTCTTCCAACGTTCTTTTAGCAAATTTACCCAGTAGCGCAGTAGCTTAATTCCTCAGCTAGTCAAACTAAAAAACGTCCAAAACCCTGTGTTCATAGGGTTTTAAACGTTTTTCTTTTTTGATCAATTGACGTCCTATAAAGGCCTCTAATTTCGCCCGAATCCTTGGTATTTCTGAGTTTTTGCTTAATGTTTGCTGTAGGGTGGTGCCCACATTTACTTTATTTAAGCTCTGATTGAATAAAGCTTAGAGATTGCATTTCTATATTTTACCGTTTTATCCTATAAGACTTAATAAACTTTCTCGGTTATTGTATGCTAATGTATAATTTGGATTCAGTTCTATGGCTTTATCGTAATCATCTAGAGCTTCTTTATACTTCCCTATATCTTTATATAAGTTTCCTCGATTATTGTACGCGTCTGCATAATTTGGGTTTAGTTCTATTGCTTTACTGTAATCTAATAAGGCCTCTTTATTTTTCTCTAATTTTTTATTTAAGATCCCTCGGTTATTGTACACTAGTGCATGGTTTGGGTTTATTTCTATCGCTTTACTATAGTCTGATAAAGCCTCTTCATTTCTCTCTAATTTTTTATTTAAGACTCCTCGGTTATTGTACGCGTCTACATAATTTGGATTTAGTTCTATTGCTTTACTGTAATCTAATAAGGCCTCTTTATTTTTCTCTAATTTTTTATTTAAGATTCCTCGGTTATTGTACGCGTCTGCATAATTTGGATTTATTTCTATCGCTTTACTGTAATCTAATAAAGCCTCTTTATTTTTCTCTAATTTTTTATTTAAAATTCCTCGATTATTGTACGCTTCTGCATAATTTGGATTTAGTTCTATCGCTTTACTGTAATCTAATAAAGCTTCTTCATTTTTCTCTAATTGTTTATTTAAAATCCCTCGGTTATTATACGCGGTTGCATAGTTTGGATTTATTTTTATGGCTTTACTGTAATCTGCTAATGCTTCTTTGTACTTTCCTATATCTTTATATAAGTTCCCTCGGTTATTATACGCGTCTGCATGATTTGGATTTATTTCTATCGCTTTACTGTAGTCTGATAAGGCCTCTCCATTTTTCTCTAATTGTTTATTTAAGATTCCTCGGTTATTGTACGCGGTTGCATAGTTTGGATTTATTTTTATGGCTTTACTGTAATCCGCTAATGCTTCCTTATACTTCGAATTATCATAATATAAGATTCCTCGGTTATTGTACGCTTCTGCATAATTTGGATTTAGTTCTATCGCCTTACTGTAATCTAATAAAGCCTCTTTATTTTTCTCTATTTTTTTATTTAAGATTCCTCGATTATAGTACCCGACTGCATAGTTTGGATTTATTTTTATGGCTTTATTGTAATCCGCTAATGCTTCCTCATACTTCGAATTATCATAATACAAAATTCCTCGGTTATTGTACGCAGTTGTATAGTTTGGATTTATTTTTATGGCTTTACTGTAATCTAATAAGGCTTCTTTAATTTCCCCTAATTTTCTTTTAAGAATCCCACGACTAACATATGTTTGACTATCAAATGAATTGATTCTTATAGCATTATCATAGTCGATTACTGCTTCAGCAATTTTGTCTAATTTAGTATAAGCTTTTGCCCGTATTAAATAATATTCTATAATAGATTCATTTTCTCCTATATATTGAGAAGCTTTTTGTATTACTTCATTAAAACTACTTTTATCAAATAATAGATTTAGTTCGTTTTTATTGGATTCGTAATTTTTAATACTATTACCAACAATATCTACCATTCCATCTTCAGAAAGCACTACTACTACACAGTCATTATTTACAATTTTCTTTTTTTGATATTTTTCCATTTTTTGATATCTGATAGCTGAATTATATCTTGCCCCCCTCGAACTATCTGCTTCATCAGTGGCAAGTCCATCTAATATCACTCCAATGGCATGGAATTTACTTTCAATATCGATATAGAGTGCCCCATCTATACTAGTTAATTGATTGATAAGTGTTTTAGAAATAGTAGGATTACCTAAATTAAATATATCAATCTCATCTACTCTAAAACATTGACTATTAAGTCTATTAATTTCGCTTTCAGCTAATTTCGGTGTAGTAATCACCACCATAGTTCCACTTTTTTGATGGGAGGCATGTCTAATTATTTTGCATACTGAAGAAACTTTTTCACTTATTTGAAGAGCATCGTAATTTTTACCATGGAAATAATTTTTAAAGGTTTCATTAATTTCACCTTTCAGTTTATCAGTTGGAAATTCAAATTTATTTAAAATGATGGACTTATCTTTAAAGCCTATTATTAATTTTTCTCTAAAATCTTTGGTATTACTTGAAGAATCATTAAACTCAATTAAATTAATTTTATAATCCAGTTTACCCTCAAAATTAATCACTACTATCCTATCTTCTAATTTACTTCCTTTTGAAAAACTAGCATCTTTAAATTTCCCGAGACCAAAAATTCTGTATGTATCACCTATTACAAATATATTTTCAGAAGACATTTCAAAAATTTTTCTTATTTTTTTTGTTTCTTTATATTCGATTGGTTGTTTAAAATTTACCACCATATCTATATTATTTTTTCTGTCATCTTCGTTTATTATTAATAATTTTGCAGAAACACTAATTCCCTCGTAATTAAGCATTGATATTTTTTCAATATAATTTAAAAAATTATTTTTTAATTCCTTATTTCTTTCAATTTTTAGAACTGAATTTGTAAATTCTATTGCAGTATTTAATAATTTAAAATTTATATTCTCATTTAACATTTTATCTAAGGAACTACCTATATCATTTTCATCCATTTCTAATAAAATTGAATCCAATAGAAATCGAATAAAGGAGAATTGTTCTTTATTCCAAAATAAATATGAATTGTCTGAGGTAAATCCTTCTATTAAAATAGTAAATAGTTGTTTATCTACTTTATATCTAATTCTCTCCACTTTATTAAAATCTTCATCTTCAAACAATTGCCCCTCATTCAATTTAGATGAAATTGTTTCCTCTTCAATTCTATCCTCTTCTCCAAATTTAATACCAATTTTTACATACTCGCTGATTTCTGATAAATATTTCTCAACTAATTTTTTCAATTTTTCAGTTTCATTAATATTCAATTTCATTCTCCCTTTAATTATATGACAACAGATTTTTGAAATTTTAGAATTAAAAAATGATTCTTTTTAATTCTGCTAAACCGAGAACTTTTCCCTATTTATACAGATGTTCTATAGATTAAGTCAAAATGTTGATTCAATATTCTATCATCTCACTTCCAAATTGACCAACATCTAATAAATATCAAATTACCTATTATTATACTATATATTACAAATAAATAATAAAATCTCTTCATTCTTAAAATATTAAGGACTTCGGCTAATTGTATATAAATTACACTTAACTTTCAGAGGATTTGTGCAACAACCTAGAAGTAGTTTCTTCAGCCACTGAAAATGGTAGAAACTTTTCATTTCTGTCCCTTTCTAACATATTCCCCAAAAAGGAAAGCACTTCAAACCCTTTGATTCTAAAGGATTTGAAGCGCTTTTCTGTTGTTTACCTCACTTTTTTAGACACCCATCATAGATTGGTGGGAATGAAAAATTTTGTAAGTGTGAAGTTGAAATAAACAAGGATATTTTATTGGGATAAGTTAAATACTATTTTTAGGAGGTGTCGAAATGAAAAGGGATAAAAAAGATACAGAATTTGCAACAGACGAGTCAACAAAACCATCCAATATTAAAAAACCTAATGCGCGTGTCGGGCATACTGAACCCCCTCGCCCAAAACATGAAGAAGACCTAATTATGGATGAGAAAAAAAGTAAGTCGACTTCATTATAAAATAAGACCATTTTGCCTATTATCTATTTTGACCACTTCATTTGGGGTGGTCTTTTTCTTTTCAGAGAATCTGTTTTATGTTAGAAGTACGACAACAAATAAATCATTTTCTCTGATGAGAATACATTTTAGCCATGATTTATAGATGACATGCGGGATATCCCTTTTCATTTGGCGTCTATTTACCTTACGCTGCCCTTCAAATGCCTCTTTTCACCAACATGTTTAGTCATATAAATAGTCGAGTTTATAGATACATACAATACAAAAAGAGAGTACAAACCTTGATTGTTTTTAAAACATCTGTATAAAAAACAAATAAACGTTTATGTAAAAAATTTGAAAATTAAGAAAAGGTACTATATAATTTCACTAACCTAATTATTGGAAAATTTTAGGTTAAAATTTGTATGTTGAATGGAGGATGTTTATGAAGAAAACCTTATTAGCAACATCAATGTTATGTTTACTTTCTTTACATGCTGTTAGTGGTGCTAGTGCTGAAGAATCTGTAGAGCTTACAAACTCAGTAGACTTTACAAACTCGGAGGACTATACAGAATACGATAACGCCCCGCTTGAAACTTTGCCAAGTGTTGCGCCATATGCCAGTGATATGTCAGGGTATGAATATGTGCATTCTAGTTCCTCTAGAAACAATCAACTAGAATTTCAACATTTAGCTAAAAATCCTAGTTCAGTCACGGATTCTGTTAGTTATTCAGTAGCTGTTACGCAATCTTCTTCAGCTAATGTTGCTACTAGTGCTACTTTTAAGTCAATGGTGGCTGAAGTTGGGGTTTCAACTCAAGTAGAACTAGGTACATCCACTACAAAAACACTTTCAATCACATGGTCTATTCCCGCCAATTCAAATTATTTGTTAAGAGCAGGAAGCAGTTGGGTTCAAGCAAGTGGAACTGAAAAACTATGGAGTGCAGGCAAAGTAATAAGTTCTAAGACTGTGACAGGAAAATGGACGTATACTAGTTGGAGCGATAAGGTTAAACAATGATAAAAATTAAGCGTAAATATTTTATTTTTATTCTAGTTATTTTAACATCTATTTTTGTTCTTGTAGCATGCGATAATAATGTACAAATTGAAGATAAACAAAGTAACAATCAGCAATTAGAGGAAAAACAAAATAATCATCAACAACAAATGGAAGAAGTCAGTAGTACCGTTTCTTTAGAAAAGCAATTTATTCCACCAAATTTTGGAGTTGATGAATTTAAAGTAAACGCTAATGATAAATTAGTGGAATTTAAAATTTCATACAGAATCAGTCCCCAGCTTTATGATGTGTTAAGACAAATTGATAGTAAATATTATTTTGAATTGAAGATACCCGAAAATATTTCTTCAATAATAAACAAAGATAGTACAGGGTTAGTTCCTGGAGCTATTATGGAATTTAATGCACTAAAATATATTGTTACTCTTAATATAGAAGTAGAAAAACCGATGACTACTAGTGAAATAAAAGAGCTAGTACAAAATAAAAATGGTTATGGACTATATATTTATGACCAAGATAAAGATGCGATTCATTACTTTGATGATGTTGAGTTGTTTTCTACGATACCTAAGTAATGGGCTAGTTTAAAAGGTTACACGATATTGGAAGCTAATGACATGGAAAAAAGCGACTCTTTGGACGCTTTTTTTCTATGTTTTATTAGAATACGTAAGTGTCCTTCGTGCCGCTAACGTGAAGTAAGATGTATCTTGCGCATTGTGTAAGAGTGAAATAACGAATAGTCGTTTTCAAAGGCTCCAATTATGACAGTATGCTGTGGATCAATATTTTAAGCCATTTCTGATTTTTTCATTATGATGTAGTAAATAGAAGATAGCCGTAAGCATGATCTTTGACTTTTAAATCCTATAAATTTACTCTTGTTTTAGAAGGAGTGAATAACATGACAACTTTTTTAACACCATTTACTTTTCATAACGGCGTCAAAATTCGTAATCGTTACTTAATGGCACCAATGACCACTTACTCAGCAAATGCGGATGATACGGTATCAGATGCGGAGATTACATATTACCGTGAACGCTCATATGGCGTCGGTGCGGTGATTACAGCATGTGCTTACGTACTTCCTAATGGGAAAGGCTTCCCAGGTCAAATTTCGGCACATAGCGATGAATATATTTTGAGCTTAAAACGTATTGCTGATGCGATTCACGACGGTGGCGCAAAAGCAATTTTACAAATATATCACGGCGGTCGCCAAGCAGTACGCGACCTTGTGCCAAATGGCGATATCGTAAGCGCAAGTGAAACCGTTGCAGCAGATGGCGGGGTGGCACGTGCATTAACGGTAGAAGAAATTGAGGAAATCGTCGTAGCATTTGGTGAAACGACACGTCGCGCTATTGAAGCAGGATTTGACGGTGTGGAGATTCACGGTGCAAATACGTATCTATTACAACAATTCTTCTCAGGCTTTACAAATAAACGGACAGACCGTTATGGTGGCTCTGTTGAAAAACGTATGACATTCTTATTAGAAATTATCGAAAGTGTAAACCGTGCTAAAGCGCAATATGCGAATGATCAATTTATCATTGGTTATCGTTTTAGCCCAGAAGAGCCTGAAGAAGACGGTATCACGCTAGATGAAACGGTTCAACTTGTCAATCGTTTAGCAGATGAAAAGCTCGATTACTTGCACATTTCATTAGGTGATTTCCGCTCTAAAGCACATCGTTATAGCGGTGAAAAAGAAAACCGTATTAAAATTTTAAAACGCATCATTGACGGACGAATACCATTTATCGGTGTTGGTTCCATTTATTCACCAGAAGATGCGAAAGAAGCGATGGAAACAGGTGCTGATTTACTTGCACTTGGTCGTGAGCTATTAATTGAAGCTCACTGGGTGGAAAAAGTAGCCGCTGGTGAACCCGTTATTACTGAAATGGATATGAGCCGTGATAACAATATTCCAGAGCCCCTAATGAACATGATGAAACGTAATGTAGGTTGGGTCCCTGGCGTAAAGTAATTGTAAAAACGAACCACCATAACGAACTAAACTCAAACAAATGGCACAACATAAAGAACAAATTATATACGATGATCCGTTTTTGGTAGCAACAGGTTTACCAATGCTAGCGATGGTCAAAAAAATCATTTATAACTAAGCGTGTAACAACCGCGCAAGACTTCCCTGCACAGTTCATTTTCTTATGTATTCTAATAAAGAAAAAGCGTCTCAAACCTTTGATGTAAAAAGGTTAAGGCGCTGCAGGGTTCCAAAATAAAATAGCCTTACAAAACTTGTTGTAAGGCTTTACTTTTTTAAATACTTGTTCCATCCGTAAAGATTATGGATTTAATTTTGTATTTAAATTTCATATTCTCAAATGGCAAATTATAAAAACGCATATCTTCATCTTTGAATTGATTTAAATCAACAGCAGTATTGAAATTTGAAGAACCATTTGCAGGAATAACATCCCACTCATATTTGCAATCTAATGTGTATACTAATTCACCAAACATATCATAAAAATATGTTTCTGCTATAAATCCTTTTATGTCTTTATCTGTATGGTTCATATATTTCATAATAAAATTTAATTCATATCCATAGACATTATCATCAATACTTGGGTCCCTAGGAATAACATCTTCTAAAACTAATGTCAAAGATGTATTTAAATGATTGTCTTCAGCAATCTCTTCATTTTTGGAAATTTTCTCGACACTTTCAACTAAACCATCTTGATTTGATGTATTTACTTTTTCTTTTTCCTCTTGATTTAAAGTTTCTACTTTTTCTTGTTCATTCTCACCTGATTTATCAACACTTTCTTCTTTCTGATTACATGCTGATAAAATTAAAACATAAAATAAACTTAGTAATAATAATAACTTTATCTTACTATTTTCCATAATTATTCCTCCAAATATGTATTAATCTATATGGTATCATAATTAAAATTTCACTCAATACAAAATAAACATTTTGAGTGCCTCATAGTACAATTAATTTCAAAAAATCCCTTCGAAATAAGGCCAAATAATTATAAGAAAAAGAAAATTTCACACCTAAATTTCGTTTAACAATATTCCTAAACACATCTACTATTTCTAGTAAATTGAAAATAAATCCAATAACAATATAAAATTCTAATTCAAGCACCTCTAGGACACCAATTAGTGAATAAATGCGTAATTTATTAACTTATCTATTAGAACGTATTGTTAAAGATCACCTATCACGGAGTATTTAATTAAAGCCTATATTAGTTAACACCCTTATTTCTTTATATATGGCTGTCTGAAAAACAAAAATAATGGTAATGCCAATGATAAACCAACTGTAAACAAAGTTAATAGACATATCCACTTTTCTTTAATGTTATACTTTCTCGACTCATTAAACATAAAGATGATAAAAACAAAACATGAAATAAAAAAGTCAACAGCGAAGAAGGTCGATATCGAGTTTGCAAATAATAAATCTATTAATAACCCTAAATCAAATCCATTTTCGTTCAAGAATTGCACCAAAAAATAATATGGAAATACTGTGCCAATAATAGCAAATAACAAGTAAACTTTTCTCATTTAAAATAAACTTCCCCCTCTATGCTTTTCACAAATAATATAGTTTAATAATACCTCATAAAAAATTAATTTGAATAAATATTTCCATTTATCATTCTAACGATGGTTCACCATGCACCATTAATAGTTGAAGGCTATCACCTTCATTTAACCAATTGTAAAAATGTACTGGACGTTTTTTATATGGAGTTTCTTTTATAGAAGATGATTTATATAGATTCATATTTAAACGCTCTAAAGCCTTGCTATACGCTCGTATAAATACAGCGCTTAAAGTGCATAAAACAACCCATAAAACAATGTTCATACAAAAAGCCACGAACGTGTTGATTTCACAACATTCTTGGCTTTTAAAGTGTGTCACCAAACTTGCGTTTTGGAACGTTATTAGGTTTGTTAATGTATACGTTATAAATCGTTGTTGCAATAAAACACAGGTTAATTTATTGACTCTAATTTTTATATCTATTCTTTACAAAAATCTACAAATTTTTTTGCCTGTATTAAGGACATACCTGTTTGCTCTCTTAAAAACTTCACCGCTTTAATTTCACCGACTGACTTTATTTTCTCTTTTACTGAGGCAATCAGTTCCTCATTATAAATTTTAGTATAATCCATTTTTTCGCCCCCTCGTGTATTAACGTTTAACGTCCCCAAAGTGGGATTTAGGTATATTTCGAAATAATGATTGAATAAAGATTATATAACTTAACGGAATAATTTCATCGTATCCCCACTAGACGCACTCCTTATAAAAGAAATGCGCCCGATTGCCTAATATCAAGTTTGTGATTTCTACCTATTGCCTGCTAACCTGCCTACATTTCCATATAAAACAACTGTTCCATAAGACTTAAAAGAAAACACTTAGTTACTAATTATATTAATTATTTTCTGTTGAGCATCTTTGGCTTCAGGAATTGGCATAACAACAAACACATGGATCATTTGAGGATAAACAAAGGTATTGATTTCAATTCCTTGTTCTGTTAGTTTTTCATCAAGTTTCATAGCATCTGGATATAAAGCTTCATGTGTTCCAATAAAATGAGTGATCTTCCCAAGTCCTTTAAATTCACCATAAATTGGACTAATCAAAGGATCCGTTACACTTTTATCAGCTGCCCATATCTTTGTAATTTCTTCCATTCCTTCACGAGCTAACAGAGGATCTTTTTCATCATATTCAGGTATAAGAGGATTGCTCAAACTCATATCAACACATGCAGATAATAAAATAATATCTTTCGGTTGAGGCAGATCTTCCATCTTTAAAAGATGGGCCAGTCCAAGTGAAATATTTCCGCCAGCCGAATCTCCCATGATAGTCAATTGATTTATACTTTCAACAGTTCCAAGAATTTCTTTATATAGGTTTAGGATTTTCGGATAGGTATCCTTATAGTTAAAATGAGGTACTTTAGGATAAATAGGAACAATAATTTTCGCATCTAAAGATTGTGCCATATTATCCATAAACAACCAGTGTAAATCTAAAGGTTGACTCGTCCAAGCACCACCGTGTATATAAAGAATAACTTTTTGATTCGAGGACTTTAGGTCATTTAATGTGAAGACTTGCATGCCCTCGAATGTCAACTCCTGAATATCACTTGAAAATTTAACATTTTCCTCAATAACATAAGGCTTAGTATTTTCAGTTCCCCTTTGCTTAAGGAAGCTTTTGGTGTTTTCAATACTAGAAAAACTCTTTTTATTACCTTGGGAAGTTATCCATTTTTCAAATTGAATACTTTCTTCAGATCGTTCTTCAGTATAAATTTCTACACTCATTTTGATTTCTCTCCTTTAAACTTTTTATTCATCTTGTTCCTTCACACGAATGATTTGAGTTAGCAAAGTATTTCTTTATCAGAATCCATCATAGCTATCTCCCGTCTAAATAAGTACATTATTTTTAATCCAATTTTTTCGGTTTTACTTCCCTAATGATTTAAGATAACTAACGAGTTACAGAAAATATATTAGAACTCACTTGTAAATAATAACACAAAAAATCCAATTTATGTTTCTAAGCTATATTCAATCAAATGGCCCGTTTGTTGATAAATACACTTATGATTTTGCAAACGACTAATCAAACTTTTTTAAAATCCTTCATTAAAAAATATTTATTGTGAAACTGCCCTTTCTCCACACACTATTTAAATGATTAAAAAAGAATTGATTGATTAATAAAATAAATGAAATATAGGTTACCTTGAAGTCTGCTCGGCTATTTATAGTTACCCTAAACCTTTTTGCAGCATAGTTCATAACAGTCACGAAGCAACTTAGCAACACTTTTTTTGTAGAGAAAATGTGGAGAAACTTTTCATGTTCTATCCTTTTCTAACTTAAAAAGCGCCCCAAACCCTGATATTAAAGGATTTGAAGCGCTTTTCAGTTGGTTCAAACTTGTTCCTAAATTTTTAATATTTCTTAAAGTTCTCTGATTGCACAATCCTTTGACGTTTCATTCTTTTCTCATTGTCCTGCTGGCAATTCCCATTGCTTTCTCCAAGTGTTATAACCTAAAAGATATTTGTCGTGGCACTTGAATACTGCATATGAGCCAGCTAATCGTAGATAATCATGTATTTTATCTTCTCTTACAATAAGAAAATCAAAACCATTGTTCTTAGTATCTTTCTATTAATTACCTCCTAGTTATTGAAACATTACTTATTCAACTAAACTGCACCGTTAGTTGAATAAGAAAAAAGAGCTGCCTATACAACTCATTAATCTTCAAGAAAAGCGCCCGATTGCTGAAGATCGTGATTTAGTACTGCATATCTACTTAAATTGCCATGCTACTTGAACGATTAATAAAATTAGGATGGTAGTTACTAACCCTTTAGCAATTTTTAAAGGTATTTTTGATACGATTTTTAATGCAACTTGTGTACCAATGATAGATCCCGTAGCCAAAGCAATAGCATAATCCCATTGTAAATAACCCGTTTGATAAAAAATGATAAATGCCCCAAAACAGCTACCGAAATTTAACACTCTGCTCATTTGTGTTGCCTTTACATAAGTATTTTTAGATTTTATAAAGTATAAAATACTGAATGTTGATGACCCAGGACCAAATCCTCCATCATACATCCCAATAAAGAATGACATCACTTTAGAAGAATGATTATTATTAAGGTTTGTATTATTTGCTTGTAGTTCGCTATACCATTTCTTACTTTTAATAGATACAAAAAATGTAAATATGAGCAAACAAACTGCAATTAGATTTAGCCATTTCTCTGGAAGAATTGACGTAACTAGCGCACCAATGCCTCCTCCGATAATCGAAGAAATAATGTAGGATTTCATTATTTTCATATTCAACTCTTTTGTCTTTAGAAGAACAAATAAACTAGATAATGATGCGATTCCTGAAGAAAATTTATTTGTTGCGATACTAAAATGAATAGGAATTCCAAGTAGTAGCATTGCAGGTAACGTAATTAAGCCCCCGCCTCCTGCAAGTGTCCCTATAAATGAACCTAACATGCCAATGCAAATAATGATACTGAGAAACGGGATGTTTGTTGTAGAATTAATTTGTAATAATAGAAAAATCCCACCTGCAAATATCATTGAAAGATTAATCAATGTTCTCATTATTTTTCCCTCAACTTTTTATACAAACCATACAACGCTATTATCAATAAATCTAATATATAATTAAGTAATATTCATAAATAATATTTATACAAGGGGGATTTTCATGAATCTACACGCTTTAAGAATATTTAAAACGGTAGCTGAATTTGAAAATGTAACAAAGGCCTCAGAGTATCTATGTTTGAGTCAGCCAGCTGTAACGATACAAATTCGCCATTTAGAAAAAGAGCTTGATGTGACATTGATCCAATCGAAAGGTAGAGGAATTCAATTAACGAAAGTAGGACGCATTCTTGCAAAAGAGGCGGAAAACCTTTTTTCATTAGAAACCTCGATAGAAACAAAAATCGCGAATATAAAAAAACAAGCAGCTGAAACAATTGTCATTGCGTCGACCTATTTACCAGCTACGGCTATACTTCCACCATTCATTTCGAAGTATAAAGATGAAAATGAGCATATTCAATTCGTACTTCAATCAGGAAACACGAAAGACATGATTCATAATTTGCTAAATTATAAGGCAGATATAGGAATTATTGTTACTGAAAATATAGATGAGTCTAATATAGTAAGTAAACATTGGAAAGATATTGAGTTTTATTTTGTTACTCACCCAAAGCATAAATTAGCAAATAAAGAGGTCACTTTAGATGAACTTGTTCAATACTCATTTGTTATGCGAGAAGAAGGGAGTTCAACAAGAAAACTTTTTCAATCCATTTGTCATACTCAAGGTGTGCCATTTCCTAAAATAGGTTTAGTTTTTAATGGATTAACGGAATCGGTTCAAGCAGTTCTTTCAGGTTATGGTATTACTTTATCTCCATCTATTGCTGTTGAAAGGTATTTAGATACTAAACAACTGCAGAGGATTTATGTAAAAAACATAGAAATTATACGCCCTGTACATGTATGCACACGATTAAACATGCAGCCAAATACTAGTTCTGAATTGTTTTTAGATTTTCTTTTAAATAATAACTAATAAGTTATCAAACCGCCGTTTGGTAACTTTCCATAAAAGAATGTTATTCAACAATATGGCTCGATTGTGGAATGAAACAAATGTGTACGACCTTGGTATAAATAGTGGAACAGAAAAATTGGTTATCCATACTCTGTCCCCTCTTTTACATTCAATAATCTAACCCTCTAATGAAAACGAGCGCTGATCCATATTATAGAATCGCGCCGATTGTTGAAAAATCCTGTTATTATGATGTCTGTTACAGTTCATAAACAAAAGGAAATTTGCCATCAAATTATTTCTTTTTTATTTTCCCTTCCACTTTACTTTGGTTTTCAGCAACTCTAAATTTTACTATTTGACTAATTAATCCATAAGGGATGGGTTTTCCAATTGGGAATTGAACTGCACCTTTAGAGGTTTTATATCCCGATAATTCATGCTGAAAATTATTAATCCCGCTTGAAGTTGGGTAGAAGCCTATATGGTTTTTGTATGCAGCAAAATGTACCAGATTTCCGTTTAATACAAAAGTAGGCATTCGGTAACTTATTTTTTCCTCGGCATTTGGTGCTGATTCCTTTATAACCTTTCTTATTGTTTTTAATATTTCTTGAATCTCTTGAGGATATTGTAAAATATATTCATCAATTGATTCAGGAATGTTTTGATCCATAATATGCCTCCTTGTAAATTTAAGTATTTAAAGGATTTTAAAACACTTTAATATTAAAGTAAATATTCTTTATCTATTTCTCACTCTCTCCAAATATTTCAAATTTAATATTGATGAATTGATTTAAATATTTTTGGTCCATTTTGTTTAAATGAAAATCCTCACATTTTCTTTTGCCCTTAACAATATTCTTTAAAATATGTTGCTCAATTTAATGGCCCTTTAATGAAAACGAACGCTAATACTTATTCCAAATCGCGCCCGTTTGTTGAAAACTTTAAATTCCATTTTCCCCCTCAATCGTGTCCTTCTTATACAATTTCACCATTTTCTTTTTTTGCTCGAATTGTAATTTTACCCACGCATTGTTTTGGATTTTTATAGCCCTTTTCACCTTTGTGAAATAGCATAGAGAATAGATTTTCTACTTCAGCTAATGTTGTATTTTTAGAAAGTTTATGTACACGTATTAATTCGATACCTTTATAAGCATCTTCTGTTCCATGAAATTCAACTTCTCCAATGCAGTTTATTTTAAGTACAAACATCCACAATCTTTAAGATGTTATCATGCGATATTGACTAATAGATACCAATACTATTTTCACTATTAAAAATCTGATATTTTAGATAAAAACACATCTATTGTAACTGTTAATCTTAATTCTGAATTGTTAGAATATTATTAATTACCAATATTACACTTAAAACCTAATTTCTTTCAGGAGGGATACAAATGAAGCAAAAGTTACATTTAATTCCGTTTCAAGTGAATGAAGTGGTCGAAGTGGTCGAAGTGGTGCCAGAAGGTATTGAACTTATTGCAGCTCCAAAAGTTTGGGAGGATTCTAAAGGGAAGGGGATTACTGTAGCGATATTGGACACAGGCTGCGACATCACCCATCCTGATTTGAGTGGGCGTATTATCGGTGGGTGGAATTTCACTCATGATGATGATGGACAACCTGATCAATACATCGATTATAATGGCCATGGAACCCATGTGGCTGGCACAATCGCTGCAATCAATAATGGCACCGGAGTAGTTGGTGTTGCACCTGAAGCAAGTTTATTAATTTTAAAAGTGCTTGATAAATATGGATCAGGGCAATATGACTGGATCATAAAGGGTATTAACTATGCAGTTGAACAAAGGGTGGATATCATCTCCATGAGCCTCGGAGGTTCTGTCGATGTACCTGAGTTACACCAAGCTATTCAAAACGCAATCACTAATCAAATTCTAGTAGTTTGTGCTGCTGGTAATGAGGGAGATGGACAGAGTTCTTCAAATGAACTGGCCTATCCTGGATGCTACAATGAAGTCATCAGCGTCGGATCGATTAACCTCCAACGCAGATCTTCTAATTTTTCAAATTCGAATAATGAAGTCGACTTAGTAGCCCCTGGTGAAGAAATCCTTTCCACGTATTTAAACGGAACTTATGCAAAACTAAGCGGAACTTCGATGGCAACACCGCATATATCTGGTGCACTTGCACTCATAAAAGAGAATGCCAACAGAAACTTTGAGCGAAATCTGACAGAGGCTGAGCTGTATGCACAATTAATAAAAAGAACGATTCCTTTAGGAAACTCGCCAAAACTCGAAGGCAACGGAATGCTGTACTTAACAACAGAGAAATACTTATCGGATGTATTCACCCAAAAATTATCTGGACAGGCGTTGAAAATATAATGGACAAACTAGATTTGCTATACTGTGAATTGGAAACGGCCAAGTCAGACTTTTTAAACTATAAGGAAAATCGACCCTATTATGACGAAAAGAAAGATAAGGAAGTCAGAAATCAATACTATCATAGCATTTCATTCACGGATGCTAATCTTTTGGACAACCTTCACACATTGCTTGAAAAAACACATACAGATCAGTTAAACTACAGCCCGCACCGTTATGTGTACCCTTGGGTTGATTTACAGGAAAACGGTTCATTAAAAAGCCTTTATTCTGGAAAAAGGATGGATCCACTTTCTGTTATAGAGGAGGACGTTCTGCTCCACGAAATGCAGGCAAAAGGGTTAATAAGCATCTTATCGGATAATTTATTTAACTGTGAACATGTAGTGCCTCAATCATGGTTCGATAAAAAAGAACCTATGAGAGGAGACTTGCATCATTTATTCGCCTGCAATCCTACCTGCAATAGCAGTCGCAGCAACTACCCTTATTACGATTTCCATGATTATATCCCTGAAGGATTAATTTTAGGAATCAAAGATGGCTGCGGCAAAGCTGAAGAAAGTAAATTCGAACCAGAATACGGCAAAGGAATCGTTGCTAGAGCAACACTCTATTTCCTAATTCGCTATCCAAACATAATAAAAAAAGAACTAGAGAATGTCTCTTTATTGTTAAAATGGCATCAATCTTTTCCAGTATCTACCTATGAAAAGCATCGCAACCTAGCTATCCATGAACTTCAAGGCAATCGGAATCCATTTATTGATTTTCCAGAGATTGCAGAATGTATCGTAACAAATTAAAAAACACTAATTCCCTTATAATCGTACAAAAGAATTAGTGTTCGCTTTTTTAATATTAAACGCCAATAAAGGTATAATTTCTACATGTAGTTGGTCGAGATATTAAGGGTGATTGGTCATCTTTTATTCCAAAAATTCGTTTCAAACGAAAATAAAGGAGATGGTTCCAATGACAGTTTATGAGTCTATAACGCTCATGTTTAGTTTCGCTACACTTATTGTAACGATTCTTGCGTTGTCATTTACTTTTTCAAAAAAAAAGTAAATCACCCTCTATACCTTACAGGGTAGGGTGAATTACTAGAATGCCAATCGCCTTTAATGTAATCATCTAAATCCGAACAATACCTTTAATAGAAACTATCGCTGATCTCTTTCGGTATTTTTTACATACTTTATAAATCTTCAAGGATATGTTGCAAACCTTATTATTCTTCCCCACTAAACTCTAAAATATTTAATCCCTCGGATACTTCTGGTTCTTCAAAAAAATTAGTAACATGAATAAACGTCTCTTCTGTGTCAAAAGTTGCTCTTTCGGGTTGTTCGATACACCTTTGTGCAATTTGACGTAAGCATTGCTCATTATTTAAATTAAGGAAAATTAGTTGATGGTTCGCATTTATCTCTGATGCAATATCCAAAAACCATTTTCGCTGTTGTTGAGTATTACCTGGAAAATCCATGACTACATCTGTACCAACACTTAATATGTTTTGGACATGCTTTTTCATCATCGGCTTGAGTTGCGCTGAGAATTTAAGGTAGTCTTCAAATGTTGTAATCTGATTAGGGTAAAGAGATGCAAGCCATTCATCCTCAGATAACAATACTGCTTGCTTCTCTAAAGCCACTTGTTTTGATTTAGTCGTTTTTCCAGCTCCCATTTTTCCGCAAAAAAAGTATAGAGTCCCTAGTTTTTTCATATTTTTTATACGCTCTTCCCTTAAAATAGATTCACCCCGTTAAATATGTTCGCGATTTTCATAATGTACCGCCTCCTTCTAATTATAATTATTTAAATTTTATCAAATTTTCCCAAAATATACACTGACAAAATGACAGTTTTCATACACTATAAAATAACCCCCAAAAAAGAAATAGCGCAATTTTTGCTACAGAATTGCGCCCGATTGTTGAAGATTGTTATTGAACTAAAGCCCTCGTTAGTTGAATAAACCCCTTATAGTAAAGGTATCCCAATATTCAAACCTTTCAATACAAATTCCATAATTAAAGGTCGGTTCAACAACAACAAAATCAAAAGCACCGTTTGAATATCCACTAAAATTAACTATCCAATTTATATCTCTAAAAATATCTTCCAATCTTAAAATAATCGCACCTGTTTCACGATAATTTAAATGAAACAAAATAACTTCCTTTTCTTGAAGTTGCTTTGGAATTTTCTTGTATAGCAACCTTAGTTCTTTAGCTGCTTTATCTTTACAATGTCCAAACTTAAATTCCTCTTTATTTTCAACGGGCTTATCTATTTTATTAAATAAATCATCAAGTAAATCATAGGAATGTTGAGGTTCTAAGAAAGAATCAAGAGTTAAGTGAATATCTTTGATTTTCATTTCTTTAATAATGGTATTTCTTTTACTTTTCATTTGAAGTAAATTAATCTTTTCCTTTCGTTCGTTTATTTCCACTTAACAAACTCCTCTAAAGAACATATTTATTAGTTTTATTATAAACAAAAAAACGGATTTCTTATTGAACTAAACTGCCTCATTAGCTTAAGTACATTGTTTCACAAACTCACATCAAAATTAACATAAAACCCTATTTTTAATTTAGAAGTGTTATTCAATTAAATGGCCCGTTTGTTGAATAACTCAATTACATTTATAAACACAAATTTATTATTTTTCAAACGACTAATCAAACTTAATGATCAAACTTTTTTAAAACCCTACATTAATAAATATTTATCGGGAAACTGCACTTTCTAAGGGCACTATTTAAATGATTAAAAAAGAATTGATTGATTAATAAAAATTAATGGAATATCAGTTGTCTTGAAGTTTGCTCGGCAATTTGTATGCAATTAACCTTATTGCGGCTTAGTTCTATAACAGTCACCAAACGATTTAGTAATACCTTATTTTGTGTAGAAAATGTGTAGAATCTTTTCATTTTCTATCCTTTTCTAACGGATTCTCAAAAAAAGGAAAATCGCCCCAAACCCTTGATATTAAAGGATTTGAAGCGCTTTTCAGTTGGTTCAAACTTGTTCTATCTGAACCTTTAGACGTCCCAGGAGGGATTCGAACCCCCGACCGACGGCTTAGAAGGCCGTTGCTCTATCCTGCTGAGCTACTGAGACATGGTGTGTGTTCCTAAAAACCTCTTAGGAAAGACAATATTTATTATATGTCCTTTATTACATAATGTCAACATGAATTTTACTATGGAGGCAAGGTTTGCCTTGAAAATATTATATACCTATTTATTGTATGAAGCTATAGCTTTCTTTATGTTATTTCACTGCATTACATTGTCTTATTTTTTGTTAAAATAATAAGCAAAAATGGAGGTATGTGTATGTTTGAAAAGTCGGTGGTTGTGGTGACTGGTGGTGCGCAAGGAATTGGAGAAGGGATTGTACGTGCATATGCACAGCGTGGTGCCAAGGTTGTAATTGCAGATGTGAATGTAGAACTGGGTCATCAATTAGCGCAAGAGTGTAATGAGCAAGGGTATTCGGCATTGTTTGTGGAGGCGGATGTGACAAAGGAACAAGATATTGTTGCGTTAATGCAGCAAACGGTCCAACATTTTGGGACGATTACGATTTTAATTAATAATGCGGGTAAGTTTGAGCATGTGTCACCTTATGATATTACGGTTGCGCAATGGCATAATCTTTTACAAACGAATTTAACGAGTGTTTTATTTTGTTCTAGAGAAGCGGCTAAAATCATGCGGACAAATGAGCTTGGTGGTTCGATTGTTTCTTTAGCCTCTACAAGGGCTTTTATGTCTGAGCCTTATAGTGAAGCGTATGCCGCTTCCAAGGGCGGTATTGTAGCGTTAACGCATGCATTAGCCCGCTCTTTCGGTCCAGATAACATTACGGTCAATTGTATATCACCTGGTTGGATTGAAACAGGTGATTATGAACAGCTACGTGCTATCGATCATGAACAACATCTAGTTGGGCGTGTTGGTGTGCCGGAAGATATTGCGCAAGCATGTTTGTACTTAACAAATCCAGCTAATCGATTTGTCACAGGGATTAATATTACGGTCGATGGAGGCATGACAAAGAAAATGATCTATGAGGAATAATGAAACGTGCCTTGATTTTTGCACATTCAAGGATCGTGTAGAGTATTCTACACTAGAATGAATTTTTTAAGGGAGTGAATGTGCATTGTTTCCATATTCAAACAGCTATTACGGGAATTCTTTAAGCGCCATCTATACGGCTCCATCCAACCAATATACTGCGCCTATTCGGCACTTTTTACAGCCACAACAGGATCATCGCAGGTGCATTAGTAAAGCAGAGTCTGATTTTATGGCGATGAATCGACTGTTGTGGATGGAGCATGTTAATTGGACGAGGATGACCATTATAAGTATTGTCTTTAATTTGCCGGATTTACCATTTGTGCAAGCACGTCTTTTACGCAATGCGACGGATTTAGGCAATTGTCTGCGCCCATTTTATGGCGATCAAATAGCAGATCGCTATGCAGAGTTGATAAAAGAGCATTTACTTATTGCAGCGCAGCTTGTCACAGCGGCGAATAAAGGAGATGCGGCAACAGCAGCGGCAAAAGAACAAGAATGGTATCGTAATGCAGATGACATTGCCATATTTTTAAGTTCCATTAATCCATATTTAACTAAAGAAGCTGTGCAGCAAATGTTTTATCGCCATTTAGCTTTAACGAAAAAAGAAGCCGTGACGATGATTCAAAAAGACTATCAATCAGACGTGCAAGTGTTTGATGATATAGAGGCAGAGGCACTTGCTATGTCGGACATGATTGCAAATGCGATCGTCATGCAGTTTTGCTACCGCTTTTATTCATAATAAATAAAAAACCAGATTCATCGACAATGTGCATTTGTCCATCAATCTGGTTTTTCGTATTGGTGAAAAAGACTATGATTGCTCCGTATCGGTTTGTTGTAGTTCCACGTAGCGGTAATATAAATTTCGTAATTCAGATTCTTTAAACTTGCCTAGATGTGTTTTTAATTGAGGATGCACTAAAATTCCTTTTGCGCGTAGCTCTTTGACAAACCAACCTTTTGAATATTGATGCACGTTGCACCGTCTCCTTTTCTATTAGTCATCCATAGCGTATGCGCAAAGGTTTTGTGCTGTTACCGCTCCCTCGTGTTACGACAAAATAAAAACAAAGGACAAGAAATAATCCTTTGTTTTCAGTCAATTATGTGCCACAAAACGTTTGGTATGGACAGTTGGATGGTTCTGGTAGTGTGGCATATGCTTCTTGTTCCGCTAAATGCGCGTATGGTTGAGATAGCGCCTGTAATAGCTTATCCATAACACGGTAATCACCGCGTGTAACAGCCGCTTCTAACGCTTCTTCTACCCGATGGTTTCGCGGAATAACTGCAGGGTTCGTGTCTCGCATTAACTGCTGTGATTGTGCTTTGGATGGTTCTTGCCTTTGTCTTCTTGCTTGCCACTGTTCGTACCACTTTTTAAATTCCTTACTATCAAAAAGTGCCGTTCCTTCACATCTTTGAAACGTTAGTGAACGGAATGTATTTGTATAATCAGCTTCATGCTTTTCCATTAACGTTAAAAGTTCATCTACCAGTGTGGCATCTTGCTGTTCTTCATTAAAGAGACCAAGCTTTGCTCGCATTCCCGCTAACCAGTTTGTATAATACAACTGCGGATATTGTTCAATTACTTGCTGAGCTAATGCTACAGCATCTTCAGGGTCGTCATGGATAAGTGGAAGGAGCGTTTCAGCAAAACGCGTAATATTCCATCCTCCAATAGGCGGCTGATTGCCATAGGCATAGCGTCCTTGTCGGTCGATGGAGCTAAAAACTGTTGCTGGATTATAACGATCCATAAAAGCACAAGGACCATAATCAATCGTTTCACCGCTAATCGTCATATTATCTGTGTTCATTACACCATGGATAAAGCCGACTAGTTGCCATTTGGCAATAAGAGCTGCCTGTCTTTTCATAACTTCTTGAAGCAAGCTCAAATAGCGATTTTGCGTCTGTTCAATCATTGGGAAATGGCGTTGGATTGCATAATCAGCTAACTTCTGAAGCTCTTCATCGCTACCCCATTGTGCCGCATATTGAAATGTCCCTACACGTAAATGACTACTTGCAACACGCGTCAAAATCGCACCAGGTAGTTCTGTTTCACGAAGTACTGTTTCTCCTGTTGTCACTACTGCCAAACTACGGGAAGTTGGGATGCCTAACGCAAACATTGCTTCGCTAATAATATATTCACGAAGCATCGGACCAAGTGCTGCGCGGCCGTCTCCTCCTCTAGAGTAAGGTGTTCGTCCTGAACCTTTGAGTCCGATGTCATAGCGCTCCCCTAAAGGTGTTATTTGTTCGCCTAGAAGGAGTGCTCTACCGTCCCCTAACATATTAAAATGCCCAAATTGATGTCCTGCATATGCCTGTGCAAGCGGCAATGCTCCCTTTGGTATCTCGTTACCTGCAAGAACCTCAATACCATCTTCTTGTTGAAGCGCACTATAATCTAATCCAAGGGACTTTGCCACTGCTTCATTTAGAATCGCCAATTTGGGCGCATGCACGCGATTTAATTGAAGTTGGCTATAGAATGAACTTGGTAGACGAGCATAGCTATTATCAAAATTCCAACCAATATTGTTTGCCTTAGTCATTTTATCACCCTTGTTCTTTTCATTTAGTCTTTCTACTAACATGCAATTCATTCGTGGACGTATTTTCCAAGCCTTTGTAATCCATAAATAGAAAAACGCTTAAACTCTCTTTTCATAGAATCTTAAGCGTTTTTAATAAGTTTGAGTTATTTCCGAATAAACGTATGCGTTGACATACATTCATTGTTCTCTGTGAAGAAATCCACCTGAAAATAGCTAGCTTGAATATCTATAACTGCAAAGCTTTTTTCATTGCCACCTCTTGGCTTTAATAAACTTCCTGGATTGATAAATAAGACATCATCAATCATCTCGGAACCTAATAGATGTGAATGTCCGAAGCACACAATATGTGCAGCGACTTCCTTTGCTCGATACGATAATGCCAACATGGATGATTTGACATTAAATAAATGACCATGTGTCACAAAAAGGGCAGCATCTCCTGCTTGCACAATTATTTCCTCTGGAAAAGCTTTATCAAGATCACAATTTCCCCTTACTTTTTTCATGCCATCTAATGCAGCATGGGAAAAGGGCAGTTCGCTATCCCCACAATGAATCATTATTTCGACCTGCGGATAAAAGCCACGTACTCGGTCAATAACATGGCTATCTCCATGTGTATCACTCATGACCACTATTTGCATGGATATCACCTCTTACTTAATAAGATTTGGCAATTGTTCCTTTAACTTGCGAATGGCATTTCCTCGGTGAGAAATAGCCCCTTTTTCTTCTGGTGTTAATTCAGCCATCATACGATTTAAACTTGGTACAAAAAAGACAGGGTCATAGCCAAAGCCATTAGTTCCACGTTTTTCATGTGCAATGACACCTTCGCACGTGCCGAACACTGTTGTCGTTTCAAAATCAGGACCTGCAATCGCAATACAGCAGCAAAAGCGAGCTGTACGCTTGTCATCTTCTACACCTTGTAAATTATGCAATAGTTTTACCATATTCGCCGCATCATCATGATCACCAGCATAGCGTGCCGAATAAACACCTGGCTCCCCATTAAGCGCATCTACAGCTAAACCACTATCATCCGCAATAACAATCGTTGCAAGCTCTTTTGCTAAAGCCTCTGCTTTTAACACGGCATTTTCTTCAAATGTTGTGCCTGTTTCTTCAATTTCCATGTCCGGTGCGACCTCAAACATTGTCACCACTTCATAACCGAGCGGCCCAAACAATGCTTCGAAATCTTTTGCTTTGCCTTTGTTTTTTGTAGCAATTACAACTTGTTTCATATTAGCAGTTTCCTCCTACTTTATGAGCTATTTCTCCAAGCGCCTGTTTTTGTAAGTCAATAAGCTCGCGAATGCCCTTTTCGCCTAATGCAAGCAAGTTATTTAACTCCTCACGTGAAAAGGTCGCTTCTTCACCAGTCCCTTGTAATTCTACAAAACGGCCTGCTCCGGTCATGACGATATTCATATCTACCGCTGCATCTACATCTTCTATATAATTTAAGTCTAAAACGGCACCTTGCTCTTCAACAATGCCAACACTTGTAGCCGCTAAAAAATCGGTAACAGGGAATTTTTCTAGTTGTTTTTCTTCCGCAAGCTTGGCAATCGCCTGTGTCATCGCGACAAATGCCCCTGTAATGGAAGCAGTTCGTGTTCCGCCGTCTGCTTGAATCACATCACAGTCAATCCATACTGTACGTTCTCCTAACGCTTCTAAATCGACGATAGCACGCAATGCACGACCAATCAGACGTTGAATTTCCATTGTACGTCCGTTCACTTTCCCGCGTGACGATTCACGTGGTGTTCGTTGTGCTGTGGCACGAGGTAACATCGAATACTCAGCTGTAATCCAACCTTTTCCCTGTCCGCGTAAAAAACCCGGTACTTTATCTTCAACTGTTGCTGTACAAATTACTTTCGTATTTCCAACTTGGATCAATACTGAGCCTTCTGGATGCAATAAATACTCGCTATCCATTTTTACAGGACGCAATGCATCTGCATCTCTACCATCAAATCTTGTCATCATTCATCGTGCCTCCTAAAATCTTTCGCGCCCTTATTTTATCATATTTTCCACTGATGCGACGATTTACTACATGCAATATATGATATTTATCATATCAATTGCATTACATTTTCATCTACAATGAAAAATCTTAAGCTGTTATAGTAATATAATAAAGAAAGAGGTGATGGTCATGTCTCAATCAACAGTTGAGCATAGTAGTTATACCATAAAGGAAGAATTTTGGAATGCGCTAACACATGGGATTGGTGCATTTTTAACAGTTCCTGCTACCCTTCTATTAGTGCATAAAGCTTTAACAACCGGTACAAACACCGAGCTTATTAGTTACATTATTTTTGGTATTTCGATGTTTTGTTTATACATAGCATCGACCTTATATCATGCACTGCCCACACATAAAGTGCTTTTGAAAAAATTAGATCATAGCTCCATCTTCTTATTAATCGCAGGAACATATACACCTGTAGCGCTCATTGCCGTAGGTGGAAAATTAGGAATGAGCATATTTATCATCGAATGGGTTCTTGCCTTTATCGGCATCGTCTTAAAACAATTTTTCGTCCATCGTTTCAAAAGAATCTCGTTGATTGTTTACATTGGCATGGGATGGCTGATTGTCTTTGCCTATAAACCATTGGTTGCCTATATCTCATTCGACGGGTTTATGACACTTTTAATCGGCGGTATTTTTTACACTGCTGGCACATTTTTTTATAAAAACAAAAAAATAAAGTACAACCACGCAATATGGCATGTCTTTGTAATGGCAGGAAGTGCAGCGATGTTCGTTGCGATTTATTTGTTTATGTAAAATTGTCTATTCCAATATAATGACGCATAAAAAAATCAGCCTAGCTCGTAAGCTAAGCTGATTTTATTTTAATGTAATACGGTGTATGTCAAGCGTACCTTGTTCTAACCAATTTTCTGCAATGGAACGGAAAATGGGCACAGAACCCGTTGCATAAAATTTATGTGCAGGCTTAGCATTTGTATCTGCTAAAGTACCATTATACGCAAGCATTTCCTCGACATCCTTTGCTGTTTCTTCCGCAGAAGATAGCACGAAAACATCTTCTCCGACGACAGCTTCAATTTGTTTTTGCAAAATCGGGTAATGCGTACATCCTAAAATGACCGTATCAAATTGTTCGTTTTTTAACGGTTTTAAGCCTTCTGCAATTAAATTATTTGCAAATTGTCCTTTATATTCGCCGCTTTCTACTAGTGGTACGAACGTTGGACAAGCCAATGGAATAATGTGGGTAGACGTATTCAAAGACAATAAGGCTTCTTCATACGCCCCACTTTTAATTGTACCTTCTGTTGCAAGCACAACGACTTCATGTCGCTTCGTTTTCTTTACAGCTGCACGTGCGCCAGCATTAATAACGCCTAGTACCGGAAAAGGCATATTACGTTGTAAACTTTCGAGTGCTACTGCAGTCGCTGTATTACAAGCTATGACGAGCATCTTAATATTCATTTTTTCGAGTGCTTTGGCCATTTGCCAAGTAAAATTCCGTACTTCCTGTCGAGTTCGTGGACCATACGGACATCTTGCTGTATCACCGATATAATAAATCGTTTCGTTTGGTAATCGTTTTATTATTTCCTTTGCTACGGTTAGACCGCCTACTCCTGAATCAATAACGCCTATCGGGGCATTCATACTTTCCGCCTCAATCCTGTTTCATGTGTACATGTAGTTTTTGTAAATAGCTCGATAATTGCGCGACTTCTTGTTCGTTAAATCCTACAAGCATTTCTTGTAAATATTGCTGTCTTTTTTCAATAACCTCTTGAATAATTCGTTCGCCTTTTTCGAGAAGATGAACGACAACGACCCGGCGATCATTTTCATCACGCACTCGCTTGACTAATTCATTTTTCTCCATTCGATCCACTAAATCTGTTGTCGTACTAAAAGCTAAGTATAAACGGTTTGATAAATCGCCAATTGTAATATCACCGAGCTCTTCTAACCACTGTAATGCAACAAATTGTGGCGGCGTAATTGTATATTGTGAAACAATTTCTCTTCCTTTTTGCTTCACAATGGCCGCAATATAGCGTAGTTCCTTTTCAACCGTTGCAACGGTTTCAGGTGAGTGCTTTGTTACTTCATCCGACATATAACTATTCCACTCCTAAACATGCGTTGAATAGTTCTATTTTGTCGTTTTTTTCACGAAATAGCAAGTGTCCATTAGTCTAATTTGAATTCTTCTAAGCGTAACAGCTCAATTAACGCTTGAGATCGATTTGTTACACCTAGCTTTTGAATTGTATTGGAAATGTGATTTCGCACTGTTTTTTCACTAATACCAAGCTGCTCTGCAATATCCCTCGTTGTTTTTTCAGCTAATAAAAGCGCAAATATTTCACGTTCTCGGTTTGTTAAAAGAGAACGATGATGAGAGCCATTCATTTTCAGTCACACCCTCCTCCCCCGCACGTATTGTAACTTATGTTAAGGAGTGTTGAGCGGTGACGGCTATTTTCATGAATACACCGAGTTTCCACAAAAATTTCGGAAGTTCTTCTTTTATAGCGCATAAAAATGGGTAAAATTGTAAATAAAAACACTTTGACTTATTTTTTCGAGCATGCTCTAAACAATCTGTGATACTTGCCAAGTGGAATCCCGTGCCCTCCATTCTACCTCACTTACAAGGATGAAGCACTCACTGAATAGCAAATTACATAATCGCTAACTGTGCTAATTGCGCCTTTTCTTCTTCTGATATCGGCACGCTTTTACCTGTTCGTGGATCCATTTGTACTACTGTACCACGACCTGTAAAGCATACTTCATCCTTTTGATTTTTCGCCAAGTAATGGATATCCATTGATGAGTTACCTAATTTCGCTACTTTTGTATATATACGAAGTACATCATTAAAGAAAACTTGCTTTCGATAATCACATTGTAAATCTGCTACAATCGGAATACCCTTTACCTTGTCATCCAATGCAGAAGGCATTAAGATGCCTAAATGATTAAAATAATCGATTCTAGCCTGTTCAAAATATGTAAAGCTAACGGTATTATTCATATGCCCATACATATCCGTTTCTGAAAAACGAACACGTACCTCAATATAAAATGAAAAATCCTCTGCCCATTTCTCAAAGTCTTCAATATAATTTGCTTTCATATCCCCAACCCCTTTGTGTGATTGCCTACTGTTAATCTATTCGTATTACCATAGTTCAAAAATGAATACAAATTCATTATATAGGAATATAGGCAATTATGATAGAAAAATCAGAAATTTTAGTGTTTTATTCATGATTTCACTCATCTTCTATCTAACAGTCTATAAAAAAACTCCCTTACACTATTGTGTAAGGGAGTAGCATTGTACAATTAGTCAACGTAATGGTCAGAACCGAAGAAGTTACGGAACATTTGCACTGTTGTTGCACGGTTTAAAGATGCGATAGATGTTGTTAAAGGAATACCTTTAGGACAAGCAGCTACACAGTTTTGAGAGTTACCGCAGTTAGCAAGACCGCCGTCACCCATAATTGCATTTAAACGTTCGTCTTTAATCATTGCACCTGTTGGGTGAGTGTTAAATAGACGTACTTGTGATAATGGTGCTGGTCCAATGAATGAAGCTTTTTCAGACACGTTTGGACATGCTTCCATACATACACCACAAGTCATACATTTAGATAATTCATAAGCCCATTGACGTTTACCTTCTGGCATACGTGGACCTTCACCTAAATCATACGTACCATCGATTGGTACCCATGCTTTAACTTTTTTCAGTGCGTTGAACATACGATCACGGTCAACTTGTAAGTCACGTACAACCGGGAAAGTTTTCATTGGCTCAAGGCGAACTGGTTCAGTCAATTGATCAATCAATGTTGAACATGATTGACGAGGACGACCATTGATTACCATTGAACATGCGCCACAAACTTCTTCAAGACAGTTCATATCCCATGAAACTGGTGTAGTTTTTTCACCGTTTGCCATCACTGGATTTTTTTGAATCTCCATTAACACAGAAATAACGTTCATACCATGACGGTAAGGAACTTCGAATTTCTGCCAGTAGCTTTGGCCACCTTGTGTATCTTGACGTAAAATTTCAACTTTTACCATTCTTCCAGTATTAGCTGCGATTTCCATAATTCTTAGTCTCCTTTCGCAGAGTAGTCACGTTTACGTGGTGGGATTAATGAAACGTCTACTTCTTGATATGTGATAACTGGCTCGCCCGTAGCTGGGTCGAATTTCGCCATCGTTGTTTTTAAGAAGTTTTCATCATCACGTTGCGGGAAGTCTGGTTTATAGTGCGCACCACGAGATTCATTACGTAGTAAAGCGCCTTTTGTCATTACTTTCGCTAGGTAAAGCATGTTTTTCAACTGACGTGTAAAGTGAGCACCTTGGTTACTCCATTTTTGAGTATCGTTGATGTTAATGTTTTCCCAACGTTTTTGGAATTCACCAAGTTTTTTATATGTTTCTTCAAGTTGGTCGTTATAACGTACAACTGTCATTGTAGCAGTCATTAACTCACCAAGCTCTTTGTGAAGAAGGTAAGCGTTTTCTGTGCCGTCCATTTTCATGATAGCATCCCACTTAGCTTGTTCTTCTTTAACACGTACATCATAAATATCTTGCGATAAATCTTCAGCATGCTTTTTAAGATGTTTAACGTAATCTACTGCATTTGGACCAGCAACCATACCGCCATAAATTGCAGATAATAATGAGTTTGCACCAAGACGGTTTGCACCATGTTGAGAGTAATCACATTCACCTGCTGCGAATAGACCAGGAATTTCAGTCATTTGGTTGTAGTCAACCCATAATCCACCCATAGAGTAGTGAACTGCAGGGAAAATTTTCATTGGTAATTTACGTGGGTCATCACCTACGAATTTTTCGTAGATTTCAATGATACCACCAAGTTTTACATCTAATTCATGTGGATCTTTATGAGAAAGATCTAGGTATACCATGTTTTCGCCGTTGATACCAAGTTTTTGGTTTACACAAACGTCGAAAATTTCACGTGTTGCGATATCACGTGGTACTAAGTTACCATATGCAGGGTATTTTTCTTCTAAGAAGTACCAAGGTTTACCGTCTTTATATGTCCAAATACGGCCACCTTCACCACGAGCAGATTCTGACATTAGACGGTTTTTGTCGTCCCCAGGAATCGCTGTTGGGTGAATTTGAATGAACTCACCATTCGCATATGAAGCACCTTGTTGGTATACGATAGAAGCAGCAGAACCTGTGTTAATAACAGAGTTTGTTGTTTTACCGAAGATAATACCAGGGCCACCAGTCGCCATAATAACAGCGTCTGCACGGAATGATTGAATTTCTTCTGTACGCATGTTTTGAGCTACGATACCGCGGCAAACGCCGTCATCATCGATAACAACACCAAGGAATTCCCAGTGTTCATATTTGTTAACTAAACCAGCTACTTCGTGAGAACGAACTTGCTCGTCCAGCGCGTATAGTAATTGCTGACCAGTTGTAGCACCTGAGAATGCTGTACGGTGCATTAACGTACCACCGAAACGGCGGAAATCAAGTAAACCTTCTGGTGTACGGTTGAACATTACACCCATACGGTCCATTAAGTGAATAATACCAGGGGCAGCATCACACATACCTTTAACTGGTGGTTGGTTCGCTAAGAAATCCCCACCATATACTGTATCATCAAAGTGAATCCAAGGAGAATCCCCTTCACCTTTTGTATTTACGGCACCATTAATTCCGCCTTGCGCACATACAGAGTGTGAGCGTTTTACAGGAACTAATGAGAATAAATCAACTTCAGTACCAACTTCAGCTGCTTTAATCGTTGCCATCAGACCAGCTAAACCGCCGCCGACAACAATTATTTTGCTTTTCGCCATGATTATTTCTCACTCCTCTTAAAAAATTGCAATGATTGCATGTACTCTTATAGTAGCTTCTATTGAATTATACGAAAGCTAAAATAGCAGCCACACCAACTACACTTAGAATTACGAAAAGAACGTTTGTTACATAAGTAGCAATCTTTTGAGACTGTGGTGATTGTGTAATACCCCAGCTTACTAAGAATGACCACAAACCATTTGTTAAGTGGAAAGTTGCTGATAAAATACCAACAATGTAGAATCCAAGCATAAATGGATTTGCAACGATATTTGCCATCATGTCGTAATCAACGTGTGTACCAAGCGCTTTTTGAATACGAGTTTGGAAAATATGCCATGCAATGAAAATTACTAAAAATACACCTGTGAAGCGTTGTAATGAGAACATCCAGTTACGGTATGTGCTGAAACGCCCTGTATTTGGTGTAGCTGTGAATGCAATGAACACACCATAAAATGCGTGGAACATTAATGGAATGTAGATGACAATCCACTCAACTAGGATAAGAAATGGAATTTTTTCCATTACTGCGGTAGCATCATTGTAACTTTCTGCTCCGCCTGTTGCTGTAAAGTTAATGAATAGGTGCATCGTTAAAAACAGACCTACTGGAATGATCCCAAGTAGAGAATGTAAGCGACGCCATAAAAACTCTCGATCTTTCGACAAGACTGTTACCCCCCTTAGTACTTAAAATAGCACAACAAAAGAAGTCATCATTTTGTAAATGATACTCCATTGACTGTGTATTTCATCATGGTACAATATTATGACATGTTTATTGTACTCTCAAGAGCTACGAGCGTCAAGGTAACATAGAGTTTTTGCTAGACCTTATTAAAGAAGTAATCTAGTACATAACGTGTCGTTTCTTCTCGAAAAATCTATCATTACTTTATTGGTGCTAAATTATAAGAAAATTCTAAGAAAGAAGGATTTCTATGTTAAATAATCCATCTAATACTATCTCATCATTTGGATATGAGTTAATTCGTGATCATGTCCTATCTTCAATACTCGGTAAACATGAGGATGACGTACTATATTGGGCTGGCAAGGAGCTTGCGCGGAAGTTTCCTTGTAAAAGTCAAGATGAACTTATCGCATTTTTCGCAGATGCGTGCTGGGGTACTCTAGTATTGACAAAGGAGTCTAAAGATGGACGTATTTTCCATTTAGTGAATGAACCAACCCTTTTACAAATTCAAAATCGTAGCTTTAGACTTGAAGCAGGCTTTATTGCTGAACAAATTCAGCAAGTAAAAGGTTACTTGACTGAATGTTATGATGAGAAGCGTGAAAAACAACAGCTTGTCACGTTTACAATCAAATGGGATGTTAAAGAACGCATTATGAATACAATAACAAATGAATAAAAGTCTAAAGGATTTTTTTGGTAGAAAAGCAAACCTTATGCGTGTAGACAAAAGGCAACAAGATGTTACTCTTGATGCCTTTTATCATTTTTATATAGTAGTTACTGTTTGTGAATCTCTTCTTCTAAATTAAACTCCTCGTGTAATGCATTGGCAGCACGAATCATTTCGTCTTGCGGTACAACAACAGAGACTTTAATTTCCGACGTACTCACCATTTTTACTGGAATATCCTCTCGACGTAAGCGATCAAACATTCTGGCAGCTACTCCAGGATTCGATGCCATCCCAGATCCAATAATCGAAACTTTCGCTAAGCCAATCTCAAAATCAGCAAAGCTAAAACCAAGCGACAATTTACTATTTTCTAACACACGTAAAGCTTCAGCGAATTCCTCTTTTAAAATGGTAAAGGATACAGATGGTTTCACACCTTCAATAATAGCTTGAACAATAATATCAACATTAATGCGGTTTTCTGCCAGTATCGCAAACATATCTGCTAACGAAGCAGTAGAATATGTATCATAGCCAATTGTTAGACGAATAATATCTGCTTCGAAAGCAACACCACGTACAATTAAATTTTTCTCCATTTCAACTTCCTCCTTCAATAAAGTACCGACTGTATCCACTACACTTGAACGAATAATCACCGGTATTTGGAATTTTTTTGCCAACTCCACTGCACGTGGATGTAGAATATGTGACCCTAAATGCGAAAGTTCCAACATTTCATCATAGGAAATCTCCTGTAACTTTCTCGCTTTTTCAATATGACTTGGATCAGCTGTATAGACACCATCGACATTTGTATAAATCTCAACACGCTCCGCATCTAATGCTGCTGCAATGGCTACTGCTGTCGTTTCCGCTCCACCCTTACCAAGTGTTGTAATATTGTTGGCAGCATTTATCCCTTGTTCCCCAGCAACGACAACAATTTGTCCTTGCGTCATATGCCCTTGCATGCGACGAACATCGATTTGATCAATACGTGCATTAAAATGTTTTGCATCTGTCTGCACACCAGCTTGCCAGCCAGTTAATGACACTGCATCATAACCGGCCTCTTGCAAAGCGATTGCAAATAGTGCACTTGATAGTTGTGAGCTCGTCGATAACAGTACATCCATCTCACGTTTAGAGGCATCATCTGATAATGCACGTACCATTTTCGTTAAGTCTTTAGCTGTACGTCCCATCGCTGCTGTCACTACTACTACATCATAGCCACGCTCTTTTTTTGCCATTGCAATTTTAGCGACCTCCTGAATCCGCTCTGTTGAGGCGATTGCAGGTCCACCAAATTTCAATACAATACTTGCCATTTTCATCATTCTCCTTTTTTAGATTCGTTTCTAGAACAGCAAAAAGGCAGCCTTCACATAACGTGAAAGCTGCCTGCAACATGTACAATAAAATAGCTTGCGCATGTGTGATAGCTCTCCGAAACGTCAAGATTCGACAGTCCTACATCTGTTAAATGCAAAACCAGCAAAGTATCGGAACAACGATACTTCACTTCGGCAAGCTCCCCTTTCACACATCATCACTGGATTTGTCCATCCTTCGATGTGCTACTATTGAACCTTGCACCTCTATCATCACTTAAAATAGTGAAATGTAATTTTTTCCTTTTATGAAAATGCTGCGTTATTATGCTTTACTGCACAATCGTTCATACAAGGATCGTTAGAACATAATGGTATTACCATTGCCATGTTCTATTCCAACATTAGCATATGTCTAATCCTTTGACAACGTCTGCTGCTGAAAATAAGTGTAAATAATGTTCGCTAAGTTTGCAGGCATTCCTGCTTCTTGAAGGGCAAGCTCACTCGCCTCACGAATCTTTTTAACTGAGCCAAAATGCTTCAATAGCTGTTGCTTTCGTTTCGGTCCAACACCTTCAATGCCATCGAGTACAGATTGAATAGCATTTTTTTCATGCTGTTGACGTAGGAATGTAATAGCAAAACGGTGCACTTCATCCTGAATACGTTGAAGTAAATAAAAGCCATCACTCGTTCGTTTTAATGCGACAACATCAGGCGGATCTCCGAATAAGAGCTGAGATGTATTATGCTTATCATCTTTTGCTAAACCAGCGATCGGAATAACAAGACCAAGTTCATCTTCCAACACTTCTCGTGCCACTTCCATCTGTCCTTTACCGCCATCTATTAGCACTAAATCGGGCAATGGCAAGCCTTCTTTTAATACCCTCGTGTAACGGCGTCGTATCACTTCCTGCATTGCCCCGTAATCGTCATGTTTTGCGGCTGTTCGTGTTTTGTATTTACGATATTCTTTCTTTGCCGGTTTACCATCAATAAAAACAACCATTGCTGATACTGCATCCGTACCATGCATATGACTATTATCGAATGCTTCAATGCGCAGTGGTGCTGAAATGCCCATTGCTTCGCCTAGTGCTTCGCATGCGCCAATTGTACGTTCTTCTTGTCGTTCAATCAATTGGAATTTAGCTGCCACAGCAATTTCCGCATTTTTCATAGCCAAATCAACTAGCTCTTTCTTTTGCCCTCGCTTGGGTGTCAGTACTTTAACCCCTAATAATTCGGTTAAAATTGCCGCATCAATAGCCTGTGGAATGAAAATTTCTTTCGGTTTAATATGCTCTAGCTTTTCATAAAAGCGTCCGACAAACGTTAAAAATTCTTCCTCCACGTCCTGATAAATTGGGAAAATGGAGACATCCCTTTCAATTAACTTGCCTTGACGAACGAAAAACACTTGCACACACATCCAACCTTTTTCAACTGCATAACCAAAGACATCACGGTTGGTCGTATCACTAGACACGATTTTTTGTTTTTGCATAACCGTCTCAATATGTGCAATTTGATCGCGGAACTCCTTCGCGCGCTCAAATTCTAGTTGCTCTGCAGCAACTAGCATCTTGTCCTCCAGTTCTTTTTTTACTGTCTCAACACCGCCATTTAAGAACTTCGTCATATCTTCAATCATATCGTGATAGATGTGAGCATCAATATCCTTTACACACGGAGCTAAACACTGTCCCATATGATAGTACAAGCAAACCTTGGCTGGTAATTGCACACATTTTCGCAGTGGATATAGTCTATCCAGCAGCTTTTTCGTCTCACTTGCTGCATAAGCATTTGGATAAGGGCCAAAATATTTCGCCTTATCTTTTTTTACTTTACGTGTTGTAATAAGTCGTGGATATTTCTCGTTCGTAATTTTCAAATACGGATACGTTTTATCATCTGTAAGCATGATATTGTATTTAGGATCGTGTAGCTTTATAAGGTTCAACTCTAAAATAAGTGCCTCCAAATTTGATGAAGTCACAATATACTCAAAATCTTCAATTTCGCCAACAAGGCGTTGTGTTTTGCCTTCGTGTGTTCCTGTAAAATAGGAGCGCACTCGATTTTTTAGCACCTTTGCCTTACCTACATAAATAATTGTCCCTTGTCGATCTTTCATCAAATAGCAGCCAGGCTGATCTGGTAAAATATCAAGCTTTCGTTTAATTAAATCATTCATCGCCTACCTGCCCCCCTTTTTTTGATGCTAAATAAAAGCGCCATTTGCGATGCCTAAACGGATATCAAATATCAACATTTAACGGTGCTTCTCTTTTATTATATAACGAAAAAAAGCCGAGCACATCTAAAGATGGCTCAGCTCTTTTTTTACGAATTAAGCATGTTTTGCGATGAAAGCTTCTAATGCTTCTTTTGGTTGGAAACCAACAGTTTTGTCTACTAATTCACCATTTTTGAATAAAAGCAGTGAAGGAATAGACATGATTTGGTATTGTGCAGCAGTACCTTGGTTGTTATCTACGTCAACTTTGACGATTTTAGCAGCACTACCCGCAGCATCCATTTCTTCAAGAACTGGTCCAATCATTTTACATGGTCCACACCAAGCAGCCCAAAAGTCGACTAATACTAAGCCTTCTTTAATATCATCTTGGAACGTCGCATCTGTTGCATGTACAATTGCCATTTGAAATCCTCCTTAAACTTACTATGTTTGTAGTATAGCATGGTTAATTTATGTTGAGCGAACAATCTGCCTGCAATGTCTAATTTAGGCTTTACATACAATCGGCATCCTGTTCCCCTATTTCACTATTCTCCATTTTTTCTTCTCTCAAGCATTAAAAAAGCTAGGGAAGACCCCTAGCTTATGCGTTCACTTTTAACGCTTTAAATTCTTCAATTAGCAATGGAATCACTTCGAATAAATCTCCTACGATACCGTAGTCTGCTACTTTAAAGATATTTGCCTCAGGATCTTTATTAATCGCTACAATGACTTTTGAGTTTGACATACCCGCTAAATGTTGGATAGCCCCAGAAATACCTGCTGCGATATAAAGGTCTGGTGTCACAACCTTACCCGTTTGACCGATTTGTAATGAATAATCACAATACTCAGCATCGCATGCTCCACGAGATGCACCAACTGCACCACCAAGTAAATCTGCTAATTCTTTTAGCGGTTCGAAGCCTTCCTCTGATTTAACACCACGACCACCTGCTACTACCACTTTGGCTTCTGAAAGATCTACGCCTTCTGAAGATTTACGTACAACCTCTTTAATGATGGAACGTAAGTTTGTAATATCAACCGTAATAGACGATACATCACCTGTTTTACCTGGCGCTTTTTCTAAAGGTGCAATATTGTTTGGACGGATAGAAGCTAACACTACGCCATCTTTTACTTTTACCTTTTCAAAAGCCTTACCAGAATAAATTGGACGGATGAAGACTACATCGTCACCGGCACCTTCAATCGAAGTGACGTCAGAAACAAGTCCTGCTTGTAATTTACTCGCAATTTTAGGCGATAAATCTTTACCGTTAGCTGTATGACCAAATACGATGCCTGTTGGATTTTCTTGCTCGATAACAGCTAATAAAGCTTGTCCATAGCCATCTGATGTATATTGTTTTAAATGTGGATGCTCCACTGTCACAACACGATCTGCCCCATGCTCGAATAATGCACTTGCTAACCCTGCAACCGCATCCCCTAAAAGTACGCCTACAACTTCGCCGCCATCAGCGATTTGTTTTGCTGCTGCAATTGCCTCGAAAGATACATTACGTAAGCTTCCTTCACGAACTTCACCTAATACTAATACTTTTTTTGACATAGTATATTCCCTCCGTTACCCTTTAAGATTCGATTTGCGTTAACAAATGACTTAAACTACTTTCGCTTCTGAATGAAGTAGGTTGACTAGCTCTTTTGCTTGAGCAGAAAGCTCGCCTTCTAAAATACGACCTGCTGCTTTTTGAGCTGGCAAGTAAATGTCGACTGTTTCTACTTTTACCTCAACATCATCTTCATCGATATCTAAATCATCTAATTCAAGCTCTGCAAGCGGTTTCTTCTTCGCCTTCATGATGCCTGGTAAAGATGGGTAACGTGGCTCATTTAAACCTTGTTGAGCAGTTACTAAAAGTGGTAAAGATGTTTCAATTACTTCTGAATCTCCTTCGATATCGCGCACGATTTTTGCAGATGTGCCATCGATTTCAAGGTTTGTAATAGTTGTTACATAGTTAATGCCTAATAAATCGGCAACTCGTGGGCCTACTTGACCAGAACCGCCGTCAATTGCCACATTGCCTGTTAAAATTAAGTCCGCCTCTTTATCTTTTAAGTACTCAGCTAAAATATAAGCAGCTGCATTTTGATCTAATTCATCTAGATCATCTTCTGTATTAATAAGAACCGCTTCGTCAGCACCCATGGCTAACGCTGTACGTAATTGTTTCTCTGCGTCTTCGCCACCAATTGTGACAACTGTTACTTTACCACCAGCTGCGTCACGAACTTGGATTGCTTCCTCAATTGCATATTCATCATAAGGATTAATAATGAATTCAGCGCCGTCCTCTTGGATTTTACCACCTGACACAACGATTTTTTCTTCTGTATCAAACGTACGTTTAATTAATGCAAAAATATTCATATATTCATACCCCCTGCAACGTTTTTTGATTTCCAAGTAAACTTGTAAATATTATATATTTTCAACGTAGATGAACTCCCCTTTCAGTCGTTACCTACACTGATGGAAAACTATTTGCCAGTAAACACAGGCTCGCGTTTTTCAATAAATGCTTGAATACCTTCTTTAGCATCTGCTGATACAAAGACCGTACCAAAGGATTTAGCTTCTGCTTCAATACCTTCATAGAATGAAGCCGGCTTCGCATATTGCAATGCTTGAATTGCTTCTTTCAAAGCGATTGGGCTCTTCTTAGCGACTTTTTTAGCAATCTTTAGCGTTTCCTCAAGTAATGATTCATCGGTAAATGCACGGTTCGCTAAGCCCCATTGCACAGCTTCTGCTCCTGAAATAGGTTCGCTTGTAAACATCATCTCCGCTGCTTTCGCTACGCCAACATAACGTGGTAAACGTTGTGTGCCACCAAAGCCTGGAATAAGACCTAGTTGTAATTCAGGCAACCCTAATTTCGCAGATTCCGTTACAAAGCGCATATGGCAACTCATTGCTAGTTCGAGACCACCGCCAAGTGCTGCACCGTGAATCGCTGCAATAACAGGTTTTGAGAACGTTTCAACACGTTCAAATACTTGTTGCCCATTGCCTGCAAGCTTTGTGAATTCATCTCCAGACTCAACTTCTGTAAATTCCTTAATGTCTGCACCCGCTGAGAAGAAACGGCCTTCACCATGAAGTACAAGGACACGTACAGCGTCATCGTTTTCTACGGCATCTAGCACAGCATCTACTTCTGCAATGATTCCACGAGATAATGCGTTTGCTGGAGGACGTGCAATCGTAATAATTGCTACTCCATCTTCTACTTTCCAACTTAGAAATTCCATTTCTCCACATCCTTTTAAGCTTTAATGCCGTTCAGGATTAATGCCTGAACTTTCGGAACCTGTTCTATCAAATCATATCGATAGTCATTCATCACCCACGATGTAATCGTTTCGTCAATTGTGCCAAATACCATTTGACGTGCCAAACGTACATCCATCGTTTGATTGAACTCACCAGTAACCATACCTTCAATTAGAATCTGATCAAGCAATTGCAAGTAATCTCTTAATACTGCATTGATCTTTTGGCGTAAATCTTTATTTGATTGACGAAGTTCTAATTGAGTCACAGTCGCTAATGATCGATCTGTAGCTAGAACATTAAAATGATTTTCAATCATGCGTGAAAGTTTGTCTTTCGACGTGCTTCCATTTTCTATTATATCTTGTAATGACTCTACAAAAACAGCCATTTTTTCATTAAAGACAGAAATTAATATATCTTCTTTATTTTTAAAATATAAATAGATCGTTCCGTCAGCCACCCCAGCTTGTTTTGCGATCTTCGATACTTGCGCTTGGTGATACCCATTTTCTGCAATAACGAAGACAGCTGCATCAATAATTTGCTTATATTTTGGCTTATCTCGTTTCATCTTTATATCACCACCTAAAAAACATACGCACGCCCATTTCCATCTGTGGCACTTTGCTTATTTGCCAATCAGTACTAATAAGTGCTGAAGTTCCCGATACAAAAATTTGAGCGGTACATCCTAGCTAAATACGGCGTGGTCAATAGAAACAAAAAAAATATGAAAATATGAATGGTTATTCATTCATATTTTCATATTATATTTTACACTCGCGCTTGTCAATACTTTCACACGTAGTTATTTTGCTTCTTTATTCGCTAATTTTGTTTTTTCTTCATCCACTAAGGAACGACGCAAAATTTTTCCAACAGCTGTTTTTGGTAGTTCATCTCGGAATTCATAAATGCGTGGCACTTTAAAAGCAGCCAAGTGCTGACGACAGTATTTATTTAATTCGTCTTCAGTAATCGAATATCCTTCTTTTAATACAATATATGCTTTTACTGTTTCTCCTCGATACGGATCAGGAATACCTGCTACAACGCATTCTTGAATTTCTTCCCGTTCATACAAAACTTCTTCGACTTCACGAGGATAAATATTAAAGCCACCCGCAATAATTAAATCCTTTTTCCTGTCCACCACATAGAAGTAACCTTTCTCATCCATATAGCCAAGGTCTCCTGTTAAAAACCAGCCATCTGCAAAAGTTGCAGCCGTATCTTCTGGACGATTCCAATAGCCCTTCATAACCTGTGGACCTTTGACAGCAATTTCACCTACTTCACCGACAGCAAGTTGTTCTGTATCCCCCGTACGTAAAATGACAGAATCGGTATTCGGCCACGGTAAACCTACTGAACCGATAACCCGGTTACCCCAAATGGGTGTTGCGTGCGTTACGGGAGAGGTTTCAGTTAACCCATAACCTTCCACAAGCTTCCCACCTGTTACGGCCTCAAATTGTTCCTGTACTTCTACAGGCAGTGAAGCGGAACCACTTAAACATGCTTTAATAGACGATAAATCATACTTCGCAATATCTGGATGATTTAATAAACCAATATATAATGTCGGTGCACCAGGGAACAATGTTGGCTTTTGCTTATCAATTGTTTTTAAAGCTGTTTCAGCATCAAACTTCGGCAACAATACCATTCTATTTTGGGTAAAAACAGATAGTAGCATCACAGTTGTCATACCATAGACGTGGAAGAATGGCAGAATACCCATAATTGTTTCCTCGCCATGTACGCATTTATACATCCAGGCATCACACATTGTCGTATTGGCAATTAAGTTTTTATGCGTTAACATAACGCCTTTCGGGTACCCTGTCGTCCCTCCTGTATATTGAAGCAATGCAAGGTCTTCTTCGAAATCAAATGGCAGTTCAATCATTTTTACAGGTGAAGACTTCATGATTTCTGTAAATAAATGATTTTGTCCACTATGCTCTACTTTCACACTAAAACCGTACTGCTTTTTTTGAATAAATGGATATACTAAATTTTTTGGAAATGGTAAGTAATCTTTAATTGCTGTTACAATGACATTTTCAAGATTCGTTTCTTTCATGATTTTCATAACACGTGGATACAAGATATCCATTACTAAAATTACCTTCGCACCAGCGTCCGCCATTTGGTACTGCAATTCTCGTTCAGTGTAAAGTGGATTTGTCTGTACTACGACTGCGCCGGCATACATTGCCCCATAGTAAGCGATTACACTTTGTGGCGTGTTTGGTAGCATAATCGCTACACGATCTCCTTTTTCCACGCCAAGTGCTTGTAAGTAGTTTGCAAACTTAAGTGCAGATTCATATAACTCGGTATACGTCAAATCCTTACCCATGAAATGAATTGCCACTTTCGATGGCTTCTTTTTATAGGCACGCGTTAAAAACTCTTGCACAGGAATTTCCTCAAACGTTAAAGACGGTGGTACTTCTTCAGGATAATTTGCTAGCCATGGTTTTGCTGTCATACGTCCTCTCCCCTTTGTCCCAAACTTTGTAAATTCTTATTTTAATTATAATGAAAAAGGAATGTACTTTCAAACGTAAAATAGAAAATAAATGCATTTTCGATTAATTATTATGCATTTAACAACATTTATATTACTACCCCTTAATGTCTTCTCCGTTGATATCATTATGAATACTCATTCATTGTTTTGCTTTTTATGCAACTGATTGCCATTATATTTCTATATTAGAAAAATTTTTTTAAAAAAGCAGTTTCCATCAACGTGCGATTGGTTTTGTGGCGATTCCTACAGATTTCTAAACAAAAAAAACTGTAGACAAACTTGAAATTCAAGTTTACCTACAGTTAAATCCCTCGTCTCATTATACGGTCAACATATAGTAGACGCCGACTGCCAAAAATGCGATACAGACTACGATTAGAACTTTCGCTAATTTTTCCATCCTATAACACTCCTATGCAATACTTGCCCCAATAACAAACGATAAACCGACTGAAATCGTAAAGGAAATAAAGCCAACTGAGCGATTGTCGTTAGCAATTTCTTGATCTACGTTAAAACGAGGGGTCATAAATTCAAATAAGAAATATGCAACAATTAGCAACGTGAAGCCAAATAGTCCCCAACCAATCATTTCACTCAGCGTGCTATGGCGAGCAATTGAATATCGAAAAATATTACAAATACCTAATATTTTACCACCCGTTGCAAGCGCCACAGCTACATTACCATTTTTTATTTCTTCCCAGTTTTTATATTTCGTAACGACTTCGAACAATGCCATCGAGACGACTAAACATAACACAACAACACTAAAATATCCTGCCGTTTCGATAATTGGATATCGCCAAAAGCTAGAATTTAGCATTTTCTCCGTCCCCTTTACAGCTTATTTCAATTCCACAACAGTGACGCCAAATCCACCTTCGCCTGCTTCTCCAAAACGGAAGGATTTCACCCGTTTATGTTTTTTCAGGTAACTTTGAATGCCCTGACGTAATGCTCCTGTTCCAACACCGTGGATAATCGACACTCGACCATAGTTTGCAAGTAGCGCATCATCTATATATTTTTCAGTGCGAATTAAGGCATCCTCATAGCGCTCCCCACGTAAATCTAATTCTAATTTCACATGGCTATCTCGATTTTTCACACCAGCAACACGTTGTATAGGTGCTTTCTCTGGTTTAATGTATTCAAGATCGGTATCGGCAATTTTCATTTTTAAAATGCCCATTTGTACAACCCATTCAACATCAGACACTTTTTCAAGCAACGTACCTCGTTGACCATAGCTTAACACCTTTACCTCATCACCGACAACCAAGTTTTGTGCTCGCGCCTTGACTTGTGCTGCTTTTTTCAATACTTTGTTATGCTCAAGTGGTGTCGCTTCTTCCAATCGTTTCCGCGCCTCAATCAGCTCGTGTTCTTTCACTACTTGATCGGCATTTTTACGCATTTCTCGAAGCTCTGAAATAATCGTTTCAGCTTCTCGTTTCGCTTCTTCGACAATTTTGCGTGCTTTTTCTTTCGCTTTTTTATCAAGGGCTTCTTTGCGTTCTTCGTAAGCTTGAAGCTTGTCCTGAAGCTCTTTACGTAGTGCTTCGGACTCTAGTAGTAAATCATGGGAACGCTCTGCATCATCCTCTGATTGGCGTCTAGTTGCTTCTAAGGACGCAATCATGGATTCCACCTCATGACGATCCGTTCCTGTAAAGCTTTTAGCACGATCGATAATTGACTCTGGCAAACCGAGACGACTAGAAATTTCAAAAGCATTGGAGCGACCCGGTACACCAATAAGTAAGCGATAAGTCGGACTCAACGTTTCAATATCGAATTCCACACTTGCATTAGCAACACCAGGGCGATTATAGCCGTACGCTTTTAATTCAGGATAGTGCGTCGTTGCCATGACACGAGCGCCACGACCATGCACTTCATCTAAAATAGAAATCGCTAAGGCAGCTCCTTCTTGTGGATCCGTTCCGGCCCCTAATTCATCGAATAACACAAGTGATTCGTGATCAAATTGCTGTAAAATGTCGACAATGTTCACCATATGTGATGAAAATGTTGAAAGCGATTGTTCAATTGATTGCTCATCACCAATATCAGCAAAAAGTTGCTCAAATACCGCTAGCTCTGAACCGTCTAATGCCGGCACCGGTAAGCCTGCTTGTGCCATTAATGTACAAAGGCCTACTGTTTTTAACGTCACGGTTTTACCACCCGTGTTGGGTCCTGTAATTACAATAGCCGTAATATCTTTGCCAAATTCGATGTCATTGGCAACCGCCGTTTCGATAGGTAATAGCGGATGGCGTGCGCGCACAAGACGGATATAACCATCCTTGTTCATTTTAGGCATCGTACATTTATTGGCTTGGCCATACTTACCCTTTGCCAAAATAACGTCAATCTCACCTAATAGTTTTACTAAATTAAATAAATCAGGTGCCACCTCTTCAACCATTGCACTTAACGCAAGCAAAATGCGCTCAATTTCAACTTGCTCTTTCATTTTGAGACGGTGTATTTCGTTATTCGCTTGTACAACTGAATCTGGTTCAATAAATAACGTTTGACCAGACGATGATTGGTCATGCACAATGCCACCATAGTGATAGCGGTATTCTTGTTTAACTGGAATCACATAACGGTCGTTACGAATCGTTACAATTGCATCTGAAAGCATTTTGGCTGCATTACTTCCTCGCGTTAAGCTCTCTAGCTTTGAACGCACTTTAGCCTCTTCTGCTCGTAGAGACTGGCGAATAGAGCGCAACGTTTGACTTGCAGAATCTAAAACAGCACCATTGTCATCAATACAGTTATTAATTTCATGCTGTAAACCTGTTAATACAGGCATCATTTCCTTTTTAGCGATAAAATGAGGGATTTCAATAATTTCATCTGACTCTAAATCTTCTAAGAAATTCCGCAGTATTCGGCTAGCTCGAATCGTACTAGACACTTCCATTAATTCCATCGCTGAAAGCATGCCTCCGATTTGAGCACGTCTTGCTGCTGGTCGTACATCGAAAATACCACCCATTGGCACATTGCCTTTTACACGTAAAATGGATAGCCCTTCATCCATTTCTTCTAATAATTGAACGACTTTTTCAAAGTCTGTTTGTGGCACAAGTTCATCAATGGCTGATTTGCCGATTGAAGAAGTACAGTATGTAGCCACTTGTTGACGTACCTTATCATATTCTAGTGTTTTCAATGCGCGGTCTGCGATCACTGAGAACACCTCCTCAACCTATTTATTTCGTCGAATGAACGACTCGAACTGTTCGCTCGTCCATGTATTGACAATCATATCTTTTTTCAGCCATGCCCTATTTGCATAGCGCACACCAATATCCATAAAACGTAAATGCGCAATATCATGTGCATCGGTATTAATCGCTACTGGTACACCTGCTGCAACAGCCATTTCTAAATGCTCAACGCATAAATCTAAACGATAGGGATTGGCGTTCAACTCTAAAATTTTACCATATTCCTTTGCCCATTCAATCAACTGCGCGATATTTGGATTATAACCAGCCCGGTCTTCAATAATGCGACCCGTCGGATGAGCAATCATATGTACATACGGATTTTGCATCGCGGTATGTAATCGCGCCATAATTTTATCCTGTGATTGTGTAAAACTCGAATGAATGGAGGCAATCACGAAATCCAATTTCCGCAGTACTTCATCATCAAAATCTAACGAACCATCTGGTAAAATATCCATTTCTGTGCCTGCATATAAATAAAAGTCAGAATGTGTTTCGTTAAAAGCATCAATTTCAGCTCGTTGCTTCACTAAGCGTGCAGGTGTTAAACCATTTGCCACTTTTAAATATTGTGAGTGATCGGTAATAACGCTATATTGATAACCACGGGAAATAAGCGCCTCGCCCATTTCCGCCACAGAGTACGCGCCATCTGACCATGTTGTATGCATATGCAAATCAGCAACAATATCCTCTAGCTTAACTAAATCCTTGACTTCACTTTGCCGGTCAAACTCTGTTGACCCTGTTCGTAAGCTAGGCGGGATAAATGGCATATCAAAATGGGCAAAAAATGCCGCTTCGTCTGCAAATGTCAGCACAGAACCATCTGCTTGCTCTACACCATACTCACTAATTTTTTCCCCACGTGTTTTGGCAAGTTGGCGCATGCGAACGTTATGCTCTTTTGAGCCTGTAAAATGGTGCAAGGCTGTGGCATACTCAACATCCTTTACTAATCGAAAATCAACACTTACAGCATCATCTAAATCTAAAATAACGGAAATTTTTGTATCTCCGGCTGCCACTACCTCTTGAATAGCGAGTGCACTCAATATTTTTTCTCGTACCGTCTCTACTGCTTCAGTGACAACAATAAAATCAATATCTTTACTTGTTTCAGATGCACGACGGAAACTGCCTGCTACGGAAAAACGCGTCACTTCTTCCATACTACCGAGAAGTGCTTCAATTTGTAAAACGACAGGCTCAAGTTGCCAAATTGGCAAACGTTCTGAACGATTGGCAAAATTAGCAAGTTCCTTTAAAATCTTTTCTTCTGTTTTGGCGGCAAAGCCTGATAGCTCGCGCACTTTACCCGCTTCACATGCAGCTTGTAAGCTTTCAGCAGAGTCTATGCCTAGCTCTTGGTGAAGCTTCGCAATCTTTTTGCCGCCTAAGCCTGGTAACTTCAGTAATGGCAGTAATCCTTTCGGGACAATATCTTGTAATTCTTTAAGCAGACTCGATTCACCTGTCTCGATTAAGTCTTCAATAACAGCAGCGGTGCCTTTACCGATTCCTTTAAGCTTTGTTACATCCTCCATCTCACTAAGCGAGCGCTCGTCACCTTCTAATGCTGCTGCAGCTTTGCGGAATGCGGATACTTTGAACGGATTTTCACCTTGTAACTCCATATATAATGCAATTTTTTCTAATGTACGAATAATTGTTTTTTTGTTCATTTAGAATTCCCCCTATCGTAAAAACACTTCCCTCTAGTCCGAGAGAAGTGCATCATTTACTATTGCCTATTCATTACGGCTTTTGCGCAACTTTGTTTTAGCTTACATTGCGATAGGCAATCAACATTCAACAAATTTTACAATCGGCTTGTGCACAAAACAGCTATGCCCTTAACAGAAATTTCGCCATTTAGCAGATTTCTACGGTCAAATGAGTGAATACTACATTCAATTTTCCATGCGTAGATGCCAAATTGTATTAGGAAGCATGGAGATAAATATACCACCAATTTTGGAACATCTTTGTAATAATCGGCGTATGTTCCAAAATAAGGCCTGATATAAACGACTTCGACATTAAATTCTGAATGAAATCAATCGGTACTAATGCCATAACATACAATACAATAAACAAAATCAAATAATTTTCAATCATGCCAAGCAGTGCACCAAGCCAGCGATTGACCGTACTTAACACTGGTAAATACGCAATGAAATCAAAGATGGATGCCACTATTTGCAAGGCAATCTTTACTGCAAAGAAAATAACCGCAAACGCAATGACACGATAAAATGTTCGGTCTAAATCTAAGCTGTCAATGACAACTCCAAGGCTTCCCGAATCTGTAACACCTGGATATGGCACCCAAAACACAAATTTCTGTGCTAATGGCTTATAATAAATATACGCAACAATTAGGGCAACAACAAAGCTAACTATATGCATCATTTGTACAATGAAGCCACGTTTTGCCCCCACTAGCAGTCCACCTAATAGAACTACTAATATAATTAAATCTAGCATTTACTTCAACCCTTTAATTTTTTCAATTCTTCTTCTAGTAATTCTATTTGCTCTTTTAAGAGTAAATAATCATGCACCGTATTTACGGCTGTAAGGACGGCAAGCTTTGTGCTATCAAGTGAGGGATTATGTAAATTCATTTCGCGCATACGGTCATCAACAATAGAAGCGACAAGTCGCATATGTCCAATGGATTCGGAGCCGACCATTTTATATGTATGACCATATATTTCCACAGAAATTTTATTCTTTTCTTGATTTTCCATAGTCGCACCCTCCAGTAAAATCTTTTTGCTCACAGTTTTATTCGTTATGAGCAACGTCCATACAAAAAAGCTATATATTATCATACCATGAAAGGTATAAAATTGTGAACAATGAGGATAGAAAGGAACGGTTTAATGTCAAATATTGTACTTTTAATTTCAACAACTGCACAAAAAGAGGTAATGTCCTACTACGCAAATTATTATGTGGAGCGAAAAGCACCTGGTGTTGTGTTCGCCGCAAAACTGCCTGATACAGCCATTACGATGTATAAATCAGGAAAATGTATGTTTCAAGGAGGCGGTGCTGAGCGAGAAGCCGCACGATGGGGAAGCTCTGGGGCATCAGCTACGCAAAAGGCTTCAACTGTTGGTGTAAAAGGAGATACACTTCCAGCAGGTTTTGCCGCCATGTCTGTGTTAGGCTCTGACGAAACAGGAACTGGCGATTATTTCGGACCGATAACAGTGGCAGCCGTTTACGTTCCTTCTTCAAAAATAGAATTGATTAATGAACTTGGCGTGAAAGATTCTAAAATGCTTACGGATGACTATATGCGAAAAATTGCCCCTGATTTACGTGCGGCATGTATTCATAGCGTACTCGTATTGCGCAATGAAAAATATAATGCTTTACAAGCAAAAGGCTATTCACAGGGCAAAATGAAAGCGATGATGCATAATAAGGCACTTGGACATACATTAGCGAAAATGGCGCCCGAAAAACCTGCACATATTTTAATTGATCAGTTTGCAGAACGCGGGGTGTATTATAATTATTTAAAAAATGAGCGTGAAATTGTCCGAGATGGCGTCCTATTTTCAACGAAAGCAGAACAATTACATGTTTCCGTTGCCACCGCTTCCATTTTGGCTCGTGCAGCATTCTTAAAAGAAATGGATCGACTCAGTGAGCTTGCTGGCGTGACGTTACAAAAAGGTGCATCTAGCAAGGTTGATGCCTTAGCAGCCCGTATTTGGCGTGGACAAGGCGAGGAATTTTTACGCTCCATTACGAAATGGCATTTTGCCAACACCGAAAAAGCTCGGAAGTTAAAATAGATTTATAGGGGTTTCTGCCGTTGATTTCTGCTACGGACTGGAAGCTTTCCGCTCAGCCAGTAAGCCGCAACCCTCGCTAAAAGCGTGGAATGCCCGCATCTTATGTGCTGTGCTGTCCCGCAGGAGTCTCCAGCCCTTTGCTGCAATCAGGTGAATATAATTGCAAAACTATTTTATGCTCATCAATAATATAAAAAAGACAAAAGGCATCTAGAGCGAACCTCTGGATGCCTTTTGTCAACATTCTGCGCTATCTCCGTATTCGAGACAGCTTATAATTAATGTAAATTAACGTACTTCTGTTCCTTCAATTGTAGCAATGGCTTTCAATACTTTATTATGCGCAGCAACAACTTCTTCATCTGTTAACGTGCGTTCTGGATCGAAGTATGTGAGGGAGAAGGCAACAGATTTTTTACCTGCCTCCATTTTTTCACCTTCATAAACATCGAATACTTTAATATCCTTCAACAGTTTCACTCCTGCCGAACGAATAATCGTTACTACTTCACCCGCTGTTGTTGCGCGATTCATCACAAGTGCGATATCACGAGACATCGCTGGGAAACGAGGCACCGGTTTATAGCCAAGTGGCGCTTCACTTGCATTGGCTTGTAGTAATGCTACTAGATTCATTTCCATCACGTACGTATCTTTTACACCCCTTGCTTTTTGCTCCGCAGGATGTAAACCGCCGATAATACCCACTTGTTCGCCATCTAATAAAATGCTAGCGGTACGACCAGGATGTAAGCCAGCTACTTCTGCTTTCACAAACGTAATGCGCTCTGTTAAACCAAGCTTGCCAATAACACCCTCGATAATACCTTTCAATACGAAGAAATCAACTTCTTTTTTCTCACCTTGCCAAGCATGATCTAACCATTTACCCGTTAACACAGCTGCTACATGCTCTTCCTCAAACGGTAAGCCCTCTGCTGTTTGACCAAGGAAGACAGAACCAACCTCGTATAATGCTACGCTATCCGCTTTACGTGCTACATTATATGCCGCCGCTTCGATTAAATGTGGAATTAAGCTTTGACGAAGTGTTGAACGTTCTTCACTCATTGGCATTAATAAACGTGTTACGGGCTCCGCTTTTAGTGCAAAGCGTTGTGATAACGCCTCAGACGTTAATGAATAAGTAACCGCTTGATAAAGCCCCGCACCTTCCATATAGTTACGTACAACGCGACGATTTGCTTGATAAGCTGTCAGTTGCCCAACTTGGTTGGCACCTTCTGGTAAAGTCATAGGGATTTCATCGTAGCCATATAAACGTGCAATCTCTTCGACGATATCTTCTTCGATTTTAATATCTTGACGACGTGTTGGTGCATCAATGATTAATAAGCCATTTGCTGCTTCTACACCGAATTTCAAACGCTCTAAAATCGAAAGCATATCTTCTAATGAAATTTTCATACCAAGACGTTCGTTAATAAAATCTGGAGAGACTACAACACGTGCTGGTGTTTTATCTAATTCATCTACGATACAAGTGCCTTCTAACACTTCACCGCCAGCTAATTCAGCAAGCAATGCCGCTGCACGTTCAGCTGCAGGCACAACACGGTTAGGGTCAACACCTTTTTCAAAGCGAGCTGAAGCATCTGAACGAAGACCTAGATTGCGTGAAGTTTGACGTACTGTTAAGCCATCGAAATAAGCAGATTCAATAACAACGGTCGTTGTAGATGCTGTTACTTCCGAATTGGCTCCACCCATTACGCCTGCAATTGCCACTGGCTCTTTGCCATTCGTAATCACTAAATCAGATGCCTTTAATGTACGCTCTTGGTCATCTAAAGTCGTGATTTTTTCACCTTCTGTTGCTTTACGCACAACGATTTCACCTGTTGCTAAGCTATCATAGTCAAATGCATGAAGTGGTTGACCATATTCCATTAAAATATAGTTTGTCACATCGACTACATTGTTGTGTGGACGTACGCCAGCTGCCATCAAACGGTGCTGTAACCACATTGGTGATTCTGCTATTTTAACGTTTTTTACAACTTTCGCTACGTACATTGGGTTCGCTTGTAAGTCTTCGACACGAAGCTTTAGTAAATCCTCCGCTTTGTCAGAAGATGTGCTATAAGCGATTTCTGGGTACTTTACTTCCTCTGATAGAATAGCACCCACCTCATAAGCTACCCCTAACATCGAAAGCGCATCTGAGCGGTTTGGTGTTAAGCCAAGCTCAAGCACTGTATCACGAAGACCTAAAAGCGCTAGCGCATCAGCGCCCACTTCTGCATCTGCTGGTAACACGTAAATGCCCTCTGCATAAGCTTTCGGTACTACCTTCCCTTCAATACCAAGCTCTTGTAATGAACAAATCATACCGTTCGATTCGTGCCCACGTAGTTTTGCTTTTTTAATTTTAATGCCACCTGGTAAATGTGCACCTGGACGCGCAACAATTACTTTTTGACCTGCATCCACGTTTGGCGCTCCACAAATAATTTGTTGTGGTGCTTCTTCTCCAACATCTACTTGGCAAATATTTAATTTATCAGCTTCAGGGTGTTTTTCTTTTGATACAACATAGCCGACAACAATTTTATCCATACCGCTTGCACGGTCAATTACTGCGTCTACTTCAATGCCTGAGCGAGTAATTTTTTCTGCTAATTCTTCAGGCGCTAAGCCTTGTGTACTTACATAATCTTTTAACCATTCTAATGATACTAACATTTATAGTCCCCCTTACGCCTCTGTTCGCTCGAATTGTGATAAGAAACGTGTGTCACTTGTATAGAAATGACGAATATCGTCGACGCCATATTTCAACATAGCGATACGTTCTGCTCCAATACCAAATGCGAAACCAGAAACTTTCTTCGGATCATAACCAGCCATTTCAAGTACATTTGGGTGTACCATACCTGCACCTAAAATCTCAATCCAGCCTGTGCCTTTACATACGTTACAACCTGCACCACCGCATTTGAAGCAAGAAATGTCCATTTCAACAGACGGCTCTGTGAATGGGAAGAAACTTGGACGCAGACGAATCTCACGGTCAGCACCGAACATTTTTTTCGCTAGTGTATCTAATGTCCCTTTCAGATCACTCATACGAATATTTTCACCAATAACTAAACCTTCAATTTGCATGAATTGGTGAGAGTGTGTTGCATCATCATTATCACGACGGAATACTTTCCCTGGACAAATAATACGAATCGATTCGCCTTTTTTCGCTTCCATTGTACGTGCCTGAACTGGAGACGTATGTGTACGTAATAATATTTCCTCGGAAATATAGAATGAATCCTGCATATCACGTGCAGGGTGACCTTTTGGTAAGTTTAACGCTTCAAAGTTATAGTAATCCTTTTCCACTTCTGGACCTTCCGCAATTTCATAACCCATGCCGATAAATAAATCTTCAATTTCTTCAATAACGCGTGTTAAAGGATGACGGTTACCTACTTTAATAGCACGCCCTGGTAATGTGACATCAATCGACTCACTTGCTAATTTTTCGGCAATTGCTGCTTCTTCTAATACAGTCGCTTTTGTTTCTAACACTGCTGTAACATTTTCACGAACTGTATTAACTAAAGCCCCCATTTTTGGACGTTCTTCAGCCGATAATTTCCCCATTCCTTTTAGTAAGTCTGTGATGGGTCCCTTTTTCCCTAAATAAGCGACACGCACATCATTTAATTCTTTTAGATTTGCTGCTGCTTCAATTTTTGCTAGCGCTTCTTGTTCTAACTGCTTTAATTGCTCTTCCATGTAAAAAACCTCCTTGATCATATAAATGCCCGCTTGCTCAAATGGCATAAAAAAACCTCGCCCCCAAAAAAGGGACGAGGACATATTCGCGGTACCACCCTAGTTATTGCGCGCTTTTAGTGCGCACAATCACTTCATTGCCATAACGACTCGATTGAAGCCGGCTTACCTTTACAGCATCTATTCTTGCTGGTCCCGGTAGCTGCTCGCAGGATGAATTCAAAATTGCATTGGTTCGGCGCTGGCTCTCAATCTCCGGCCTACGCTCCCTGTCGTCCATTCACAATCTTTACTACTTCCTGGTCAAAGCATTTCATTATACAGAATTACATTTTAAATGTGATTATACAATATGATACCACTTCAAATCAAGGGGCATCTGTGCAAGCTTCACTTTAGCATTATTTTATCGGCGTTGTTGGAAGGTTTACTTTACAGGTGATTTACACTTGTTTATCGGTATTAACCTCCATTATATACCAATTTTTATTTGACAAAGCCATATAACACAATACCTGTTGCAACAGCGACATTTAACGATTCTGCTTGTCCGAAAATGGGAATAATAATGTTTTGATCTGTCATCGCTAATAGCTGTGGATTAATGCCACTACCTTCATTGCCCATCATAATCGCAAAAGCACCCGTATGCTGAATTTCATGATAAACGACTGCATCCTCATCAAGAGCTGTCCCAAATACAGGTACACCATTGCCCTGAAGCATATCAATCCAATCTTCTAATTCACCACGGATTACAGGAATATGGAAATGTGACCCTTGGGCAGAACGCAGTGTTTTCGGGTTATATAAATCTGCACAACCTTTGCCTAAAATCACTGCATCGAGACCAGCAGCATCTGCTGTTCGAATCATTGTGCCAATATTACCTGGGTCTTGCACAGCATCAATTAGAAGTACCTTGCGCCAAGAAGCCATTGCATCTTCTTCTACTGCTAGCTGTTTGCATACTGCAAAAACTCCTTGAGAGGTCTCTGTTTCAGCAAATTCTTTTGCTACTGCTGCTGTTACTTCCACCATTGCTACATTGTCGATTGGCCATAGCAACGGTAAATCAACACCCTCGCGCACAATGAGCTGTAACACTTGATTGTCGTTTTTCAACGCTTCTTCTACTAAATGGAAGCCTTCAACTAAAAACTCACCCGAACGTTCCCGCTCTTTTCGCGTAGTTGCTAGCTTTTTCCAATATTTCACTAACGCATTTTGCGTAGATTCTATTCTTTTCATCGTAGTTTGTACCGCCTTTATCCTATTTACTGTTCATTATTATACAGTAGAAAACCGCAAATTACATAGTCCAGTAAAACGTAGTGAATTGTCAGAATTGTTTGCGTGCCAGTCACTCAAATACACTTACTCTGTTTCTTCCGTTCTCTTTCGAAGTATATAAAGCCTGATCCGCCTTTTTCAAAATCGTCGCATCGGAATCGTTCTCGGTTGCTGTGGCAATGCCGATACTTATCGTAATGCTTCCTGTCTGCCATTGAGCCTGCTCAACCGTTTGACGAAGGTGTTCGGCAATAGCCCAACAATCATCGACACTGGTATCAGGTAAAATAATGACAAATTCTTCTCCACCATAGCGCGCTACTACATCGCCAGGACGAGCTTGTGCATCTAAAATTTGCGCCAATTGGGCAAGCACCTCATCTCCTACTTGGTGTCCAAATGTATCATTGACCTTTTTAAAATGATCGATATCCAAAATTAATAGTGAGAAAGGGATCCCCGTTTTACTGAACATAGCAAACTGTTCCTCAAGTTTATCTTGAAAAAATCTTCTGTTTTTCAAGCCTGTTAGCTTATCCGTAATGGAAAGTTCTACAAGCGTAGCGTTCATATTTAATAGCTCTTCTTGTTTGTGCTCAATTGCCAAATGGATTTGCTTTAATTTTGCTAATGCTTGATCCTTTTCTAAATAAGCTGCCTCTAGTTGCTTTTTAGCCGCACGTAATTCTAATTCATAATCAATGCGCTTTTTCATCGGCACAAAAATGCAATCAATACATTCTACCTCTCCCACCGCATATTTCCGACCGTTCAACAGAAAAGGAATGGCTGTACCATTGTCATGCTTTAAACTGATGAATAATTCTTCCACATAATCGTGCAAATTAATGGTCGGGTAAAAATATGAATGAAAAATCATTTTGTTAGGCTTTGACATGAGAATTTCAATATGCTGGTGTAATATATCCACCCGTTCATAACCCATCCACTGCAGAAAGGTCTGATTCACCTCAATCATGATGCCATCAAGTGTAATGGCAATAAATCCACAAGGTGCATAGTTCAATCGTTTATCCATGTCTGATAATAATCCTTTCATTTTCCATTAAAGAAATTGTGTAATTAAATCAATCGTTTCTTGCGGATGGCTAATATGTGGATAATGGCCTTTTGCTGTCATTAAACGCAACGTACTAGCTTTTAAATGCTGATGTAGATATTCTCCAACCTCAATTGGAACGATACTATCATCCGAACATTGCATGATTAAAATAGGGACACTTGCCTTAGATAAATCACTTCGATGATCCGATAAAAAAGTAACTTCTGCAAACTCCCTTGCAATGACCGGGTCTGCTGATTTAAAAGTTTGTTCAAGCTCATTTGTTAATTTTGGAGATTCAGGATTATTCATAGCAATAGGCGCTAGAAAACTAGCCCAACCCAAAAAGTTCATTTCCATCATATCTAATATTTCGATAATGTCACTTAGCTCAAATCCACCAACATAGCCATCTCTATCATTTAAATAACGAGGTGAAGGGCCAATCATGATTAGTTTTTCAAAATAATCTGGGCGTTCAATGGAGGCAAGTAAGCCAATCATTGAACTAATAGAATGACCAATAAAAATGACCTGTTGCAGTTCAAGTGTCTCAATGATATCCAAAACATCCTGTTTGTAACCCTGAAGTGACTGGTATTTTTGAGATTGATAGGCATTAAAATCAGAATTACCTGAACCAACATAATCAAATAAAATAATTTGATAGTGTTCCTCAAATGCAGGTGTAATATAACGCCACATATTTTGATCGCAACCAAATCCATGTGCAAATAATATTGGTTGCTTCCCTTTGCCGATTATTTTCACATTATTGCGTACAACTACATCCTTCATCGCATTTACTCCCTCTAGAAATATATGTAATATCTCCATTTTGACGGTGTATTCAATAATTATCAAGGGAAATAACGAGTGTGAAATGAATAATAAAAGGCATCGGGCATAATTTTTTAATAATTTCGAAACAAGGGCTCTGTGTTTTTCCATTTTTGCTGTGAAAAATAGCTCTTTTACAAAAAAATTTAGTAACTAGTTGAGGCTAGCTACAACAGGAACCCCTGCGGAAAAGCACACAACGGAGGATATGCAAGCTATTGAGAAATTCGCCAGTTTACCTTTAAAACATAGCAAAAAGTGTTAGATTGTGCGCACGCAATCTAACACTTTTTCCTTATGTCCAAACTTTACTTTCACTACAGCCATTTTCGAATCGGAGGGATACTTTGCTGGAATCGAAATACATTGAAAGGATCGTATTTGGTTTTCACTTCTCTTAACCGTCTGAAATTACGCCCATAGTATGCAGTTGGCCAGTTTTCAATCGATTGATCTGGAAAGTTCACATAATCACCCATTGTAAACGGGGATAATGTCCTTCTTAACTCTTCCACCCACTGCACATTTTCCTTTTCATCTTGAGTTTGTTCCCATGAAGTGATGTACTCTTGGGCAATAAGAGCGTCCCGATAGTAATAGGCAGTACGATTTGGTGCAATGTGACTAACAGCACCTCTTAGCGATTGGTGCCAGATGCTCGCATTTCTGTTGGGCGCATTTGCTAAAAATTGCTTCATAGTCAAGATGGCAGCATGAGGAAATGGTTTTTCAATAAAGGAACCTGATCTTTTACGGAGTGCCGGCTGGTTACCACTCGGGACATCAAAAAATCGTACCGCTTTCATGTACGGGACTTCTTTTATCCATACATCCGTTGGTGAACCACTTTTCCTTAATGGTCGTAATAGCTTTTTTAATTCCGATGCCGCGCCAACAAATATACCTTGCACAACAATGTCCCCTACTTCCTTTGCTTTTAGCTCTATTTGTGAGGTTAAACGTTCATCTGTATAAGGCGCCCATTTCTGCCATGCATCAAAAGCAACCTCAAAATCATCCCAGTCCCATGTAATATTGAAAAGAGACACTTCCGCTATAGGATGTAGCTTAAACGTAAGTGCTGTGACAACTCCGAAATTCCCCCCACCGCCACCACAGCTAGCCCAAAATAAATCACTATTCATCTGCCGATTTGCTCGAATCAGCTCCGCTCCTTGATGACCACTCGCTCCAACCATTTCAATTTCAATTAATTGATCGCAAGTAAGCCCAAAAGGACGAGAAAGCATACCGATACCTCCACCAAGCGTTAAACCCACAATTCCTACACTACTTTCAGTTCCTCCTGGGATTGTCATACCATGTTCCCATAATGTACGGTATACTTGCCCTAAGTTCGCACCCGCCTCAATGCGAGCAGTTCCATAATCTAAATTAATGGTTATGTCGTTCATTTCACTCACATCAATGACTAAACCGTGATTGATTAAGGAATAATTTTCATAACTATGACGCCCACTCCTGATTCGGAAGTCCTCATTATTTTCCCTAACCCATTTTAACGCATTCACGACATCTTTCGTCCTTTGGCAAAAGACAATTTTACTCGGGAATTTTGGCAAACTTAAGTTATTATTTGTCCTCGCTTCATCGTAATCTGGATCACCTGGACTAACAATTCTTCCTGTGAGCTTTACTTTCTTCAACATACAGCCCCTTTCTCCAATAATGCAATGCGCATGTACTATACTATGTATATTTATTGAGGAAAAAATATGCATTTTAAAATGGGAAAGAATGAAAAATAACATGGCATTTCATCATCAGCTATCTATTTTGTTTCATATGATGCATTAACAAAACCTATTAGGGGGAGAACAATGTTAATACATGTAGTGCGTGCTGGTGAAACATTATGGCACATTGCAAACCGTTATGCTGTGCCACTGCAAGCGATTATTCAATTAAATGCGTTATCTAACCCAAATCAATTAATAATCGGACAATCACTCGTGATTCCTTCTGCTTACACAACGCATATCGTCAAAAAAGGGGACACATTATCGACGATTGCCAAACAATATAACGTATCCATGCAAACAATTATTCATATGAATCACCTTACGAATCCAGATGTTTTAACACCTGGAACAAAACTGATTATTCCTCCCATTACACATACTGTACAAGCTGGCGAAACATTATCACAAATCGCTAGCCACTATGGTACAACCGTTCAAGCGATTGTAGAAGAAAATAGCATGACAAATCCAAATATGATTTTTGTCGGTTCACAGTTAGTTATTCCTAGAGCCAAGCCTTCCATTGAAGTAAATGCCTATACGTATCAACCGCCTGAAGAAGCTGTTCAGTCATTACATGCAATCGGTCATCTTCTCACTTTTTTTAGCCCGTTTGCTTATATGATAGAGGAAGACGGTACATTACAACCGATTAATGACCAGGCAATGATTGACGCAGCACAATCGCAAAACATCCTACCAATGCTAACTATTACAAATTTTACATCTACAGAAAGCGGCTCCAACTTAGCCCATATTATTTTATCTAACGAACCGTTACGTGAAAAAGTGGTGGATAATCTATTACATGTGATGCAGGATAAAGGCTATAAAGTGTTAAACATAGACTTTGAAAACGTCCTTCCAACAGACCGAGAACAGTACAACCAATTCCTTCAATTAGCCGTTGATCGTCTACACCCACAAGGTTATTTAGTATCAACTGCACTTGCTCCAAAAACAAGACCTTCTTCAGCAGGGTCAACATATGAAGCATATGATTATGAGGCGCATGGCAAAATTGTGGATTTTGTTGTGTTAATGACCTATGAATGGGGCTATCGCCTTGGACCTCCACAGGCCATCTCGCCCATCAATGAAATGAAGAAAGTTGTAGAATACGCTCTAACAATAATTCCCGCTAATAAAATTTTTTTAGGCTTTCAAATTTATGCACGGGATTGGCTAGTTCCTCATGTCAAAGGGCAAGAAGCGGAAACCTTTAGCCCGCAAGAAGCCATTACAAGAGCCAAACAGTTCAGCGCTACAATTCAATATGATCGCACTACACAATCACCATTTTTCCGCTACGTTGACAAGCAAGGAAGAAATCATGAGGTTTGGTTTGAAGACGCCAGAAGCGCTCAAGCTAAATTCGACCTACTCAAGCAGTATCATCTTCGTGGTGTGAGCTATTGGGCTTTAGGTTTTCCGTTCCCTCAAAATTGGGCGCTATTAGAAAATGATTTCTCTATAAAAAAATAAGGACTACTACTAGAATTTCCCGAAACGCCTATCTTTCATAAGCTTTTATTAATCTAGGCCAAACCTTTTGACATCCTTTCATGAATTTCTTATGTTTCCCTAGTATTTCCCATGATAAAAATAGCACTTGAAAGCCATATTAAGAAATATCAAACTGAAAGGAGATAGCACAATGGGAAGAGATAATAAACAAGGGAAAAGCCAAAATAAAGGTTCATTACCACAGACACCAAAAAACCAAAAAATTGCACCTGATAAAGTAAAAGAAGAGTTTTCCCAAGAATTCACAGAACTTATTAATGCTGTGACGAAAAACAAGCAAAAAAAATAAGGGGGTATTCAATTGGAGTATCAACGCGCACAAGAAATTGTTGCCTCTCCATCGGAATATGAAGTGAGCTACAATGGCGTTTCTATATGGATTGACAAGCTACATGATGATCGCAAAACAGCCACTGTGCATTTACGACGCTCGCTAGAAGAACGCTCTGAAGTCAATATTTCAGAATTGAAAGAAGAATACCTCGTTCATTAAAATAATGAGGCCTCCCCAAAAATCCGCATTGTACTTAATTAGGTGCAATCTTTTTGCAGCCTAATTAAGTCAAAGCGGATTTACCATTTTCATTCACTATCTTTTTAAATGTTGTATTCTTCCCCGTTAAAACGCTCTAAAATGTCATTTGCATGCATATGTAAGTCTTTAAACGTTGTTGCAAGCTGTTCAGCTGAAATAGGCTTACTAAATAAATAACCTTGTATATAATCGCAATCCCCTGCAACAAGGAAAGCAAGTTGCGCAATTTCCTCTATCCCCTCAGCGACAACTTTTAAACGTAAATGCTTTGCCATTGAAAGAATCATGGACACGAGCGCTTCATCATTTGGGTCATGTTGAATATTATGTACGAAAGCACGATCAATTTTTAAACAGTCGATTGGAAAATCTTTTAAATATGATAAAGACGAGTAACCTGTCCCAAAATCATCGACAGCTATTTGAATCCCCAGTGCCTTTAATTCATGTAATAACTGCGTCATTTGATCAATATTCATTGTCATACTTTCTGTAATCTCCAATTGAAGATAGCTTGGTTCCAACTTACTTCGTTGCAAAATCTCTCTCACCATTTGTACTAAATCTTGCTGAAATAATTGGCCAAGAGATAAATTAACCGCAACTTTCATTGGCGGCAAGCCTTGCGCTTCCCATGCTTTTACTTGTAAGCATGCTGTTTCAAGAATCCATTTACCCAAAGGAATAATTAGCCCTGACTCTTCTGCTATCTCGATAAACGTATCAGGTGGGACAAGTCCCCGATCTGGGTGACGCCAGCGCACTAGCGCCTCGACAGATTCTATTTTTCCTGTTTTCAAATTAATTTGTGGCTGATAAGCCAAATAAAATTCCTGACGCTCGAGCGCCCTATGTAACTCCTGCTCTAGTAAAATACGATCTGCCACACCGGTTGACATGTGCTGTTGGTAAAATAGAAGACGTTGCGGTAGTTGGCTCGCTTCACGCATTGCTAGCTGCGCATGCGTCAATAACTGTTCCGCCGAACAATTGGCGTCATTGAATGCAATGCCAATATTGACATTGCCTTTTAATGAAAAAAGTTGTACTTGCAGCGGTTGATTCATGACACTTTTTAAATTCAAGCAAAACTGTATCAATTCTTCTTTTGTTTGTACATGATTAATATAAATAACAAACTGGCTCTCCCGTAACTTTGTCGCAAAATAATGTGGTGGCAGCATCGCTTGAATTCTTTCAGCTACAAGTTTCATCATCTTATTAGAATAACTAATGCCTAAGGAGTCACTAATGGTTGCCAGACGATCAATTTCAATGGAGATAATGGCCTGTTGCCTACCATCCTTACGCAGCTTCTCCTTTAATGTTTTTAAAAGAAGACGCTCATTCGGAAGTTGGGTAATATCATCATGATAAGCTTGAAAAGTTAGTTCCTTTTGCGACTGTTCCAAGTCTAGCTTAATTTTTAATAGCTGTTGATAGGGCTTTTCAACTGATGTATAGTAGATAGCCTTTAAAAAAATATAATATGCAAAAAATTGATAAAAGAGTGCAGCGAACATCCAAATACCACTAAAGTTATTGCTACAAACAAATAAAAAATCGCTCAAAATCAAGTAAACTGACCCACTCATTAGCCATACAGTTTGTTTAGGTGCCTCCTTATAATGCTTACTTAAAAAATAGATTGAAACACCTTGTAACAGCGCAGTTAATAATTGCACGCTACTTTGTATTGTTGTCACAAATTGATTGCCTCCAATAAATGGTTGTACCTTATACAATATCATGAGTACTAAGGCAACAGTTAAAACAGCAATGCCATAAGCAATCCTACGATGTGCCAACGTTAACTTTTTTCTAGGCTTTACAATCATAAGTAATACACCAATTACTAAAGCGAAGCGCATGAAAATCTGTATCCAAACGCTTATTAACATTATGTCTAGGCTTTGAGAAACCGCGATAACAATGTTCGCAATTTCTAACAAAGCAACAACGAAAAATATACTACCTATGTATAATGTTTGATTTGATAATAGCTGTGAAAAGGTTAACCATGAATGAATAGCAATGGTCATAGTAAAAACTACGATTAAAATTTTCATGATTAAACTTAAATAAACAAAGCTACCTTCAAAAATAGCAAAAAGCTGATGGTTAAAAACGATTAGTGGTAGTAATAGTAGCAACGGTATCGCACTAAATCCAAGCTCCTTTTTGTCTATAACTATATTATTACGCGCGTTTTCCAATACTAACCCTCCATACCAAGTTAAACTCATTTTAAATAGATAGGTATTTATATCTATTAATTCATAGCAACGATATTGAAATTGTATATATCTTAGACTTCTTACAAATCATAGCACTTTTATTAGACTTTGTATGCACCAAGCGAAAGTATGCTAATATTCAATTTATTTTGATATTAGCATACTTTTACTATCTTTTTGTAGTAATATCTTTATTGACGGTAATGGCTACGGAGCTTACACATCAGTCTAGTACGTCTCTTTTTGACTGCCGCTACAGACAGATGTAGTTCTTTAGCTATTTCATCATACGTATAGCCCTCTAGGTAATAAAGTTGCAGTATCTTTCGGTCTAACTCATTTAAATTACCCATGATCGTCTCTACTAATAAGCATGCCTCTAGTCGATTAATTTGTTCCCGCTGACACCTTATACGGTTTAATTTGTCATCAGCTAGAAATGTCACGTTGTCTTGGAATTGTTTATTCTTTGATAGTTCTTTCAAAATTTCTCCTTTAACAGTTGTATAAATATAAGCAGAAAACTGCCCGTTCGATGGATTGGCCTTTTGATAAGCTTTCCACACAGCAATTGCTGCAATATGACGATAATACGCAAAATCTTTGTAAATATGGCACTTTAATAAGATAGAGGTAATCATCGGTTGGACTAATTCTAATATTTCCTCAAATGGCTGTTGTGGCGAAAGAAGTTGTTTGTGCTTGCCTTGTGACACTATTACTTTCCTAACGACTTGTGCACAGTCCATTATTCCTAGGTGTTAATAGCTTAACGTGCGACTACAAAATCGTCGAAAAACGCTTTTATAAAAAATCATCAACGAAATAGTTAAAAACTCGCCTTAATTTAGCAGAAATATTAAGAAGTATTTAAACAAATCGTATGTTTTACCTTCAGATGATACATATTTCTTTTTTCACTGGACACATTATGACTAAGGAGGCGAAATAGATGAATTTTCAAATAAGAGATGCCATATCAGCAAACGTACATGGACAATCAGCAGCAGAATTTAAGGATATAGTGCAAGATGCTATTTCACGTGGTGAGGAGCATCTACTTCCTGGGCTTGGTGTATTTTTTGAAAAATGGTGGCAACAATCAACTGCTGAAGAACAAGATGCATTCGTACAAAAGCTTGAAAAAGTATTTGCACACTGATTTTTTATGAACACTTCATTCCAATTCCACTAATCGCATGATAAATTAGATTTATCAGAAAGTTTGGAGGGATTGGAATGACTGTTGCAATAGAGCTACTAGTAAACCAACTTAGAGAGGTATTATCGGATGAGCAAGTGTCGACAAACGACACAGTACGAGAACTACATGGCAAAGATGAATCTCATCATGCGATGAACTTACCAGATATCGTCGTCTTCCCACGTTCTACAGGAGACGTAAGTGCCATCATGAAAATCGCACATGCCAATCTTATACCCGTTGTTCCATTTGGTGTTGGCTCAAGTTTAGAAGGCAATGCTATTCCGATTGCCAATGGTATATCTATCGATTTTTCTGAAATGAATGCAATTTTAGAGATTCGTCCAGAAGATTTATTAGTAAAAGTGCAACCAGGTGTGACACGTGCACAATTAAATAAAGAACTAAAAAAACATGGACTACAATTTACGGTAGATCCAGGAGCGGATGCGACACTTGGTGGTATGGCAGCAACAAACGCCAGCGGTACGACAGCAGTTCGTTACGGCGTAATGCGCGACCAAGTACGGGATTTAGAAGTAGTACTTGCAGACGGAACTGTAATTCATACGGGCAACTTAGCAGCGAAATCTTCTTCTGGCTATCATTTGAACGGTTTATTTGTCGGTTCAGAAGGTACGTTAGGATGCTTTACAGAACTGACATTGCAAGTTTACGGTATTCCAGAATTTGTGACTGCTGGCCGCGCCGTCTTTGAAACAGTAGGCGATGCTGTCAGTGCAGTAGCCGCATTATTACAGGCAGGCATCTCCGTTGGTCGCGTTGAACTAGTCGATGAAGCTTCTATTACACAAGTGAATATTTATAATGAAACAACGTATGATGAAAAACCTACGCTATTTTTAGAATTCCACGGCAATGATGCAGGTATGCGTGCAGATATTGAATTTGCTTCAGAAATCTTTGAGGATTTCGGCTGTAAAAGTGTCCAATTTGAACAAGACAATGCAGCACGCAATAAGCTGTGGGAGGCACGTCATTCTTTAGCCTATGCATATATTCATGCGTACCCTGGTAAAAAACTGATGTCAACCGACGTCTGCGTACCGATTTCAAAATTAGCGGAAACGATACTCTATGCACGCGAACAATTAAACTCAGTCGGTCTAGTAGGAGGTATTGTCGGACATGTCGGGGACGGCAATTTCCATGCCTTATTAATGTTAGACCCAACGAATGCGCAGGAAAAAGCTCAAGCTGACCGTTTTAATGAACATATTGTACAGTATGCGTTACTTCGCGGTGGAACTTGTACAGGAGAACATGGTGTAGGGATTGGGAAGATGAAATATCAATCGATGGAGCACGGTGCCTCATTACTTGTTATGAAAAGCATTAAAGCAGCACTTGACCCACATAATATTATGAATCCAGGAAAAATTTTCAACTTGTAGTAGCGATAAATTTTTGCTTTCATTTATTGAGAAAAAACACGACCCCTCCAACTCAGGAGAAGGTCGTGTTTTTAACGTGATTAAAGGTGACAGGCACCTGTTTCACGCTCTGTACCAAGTGCACGTGGAACCATTGTTTCGACGAGATAATCTTCTTCTTCGTAAATGATTTTCTTGAAACACCTAACAATACCCGTTGATTACTTTTCAGCGGGTTATTGGTTATAAATCATAGCGGAAGCTTTTCACCAAGATATCACCTTTATAAAACTCTTTTGACTCGTCTCGGACAAAACCTAGTGATAAATAAAGGTTGATGGCAACTTGCATAATATCTCCAGAATGTAAATAGAGAGATTGATCTTGACGCTTGCGAGCAAAAGCAAAGCTTTCTTGTAATAATTTTTTAGCCACACCTTGCCCCCTCCCTTTCGGATGAACTGCTAATAAGCGTACAATCGTTGACTCAATACCAAGTTCAGGAAGACCGTATGCTTTTTCAGCATTTGTAAATAGTTGCAAGCCTCCTACAATTTCCTGCTCACGCTTTGCAACTAATATCGTCTCTGCATTTGGATTGCCAACAGACGCCCGAATATCTTGTAAATATTGAGCCCAATGCGCTGGGTCTTTGTAATCTTTCTCATACTGCGCATAACTCTCCACAAGCACTTCCAAATAAGCTGGATAATCTTCTTGTCGTAAATGTTCAATAACAATTTGTGCTACTGTCATCAACAACACTCCTTTCACTTCTTTTTTGATTAGAAAACTGGATAAGCACTCATACGTTGAAATTGCACACAACTAGATACTACCCTTACGATAAGCCGTCACCCTATGTTCGATTTGGTGAGCAAACCATTCCACAACTATAGAAACACCCCAATAGATTAAGCCGACTGCTATAAATGCCTCTAAAAACTTTAAATTAACGGAAGCTACGATATTCGCTGCGCCTGTTAACTCTTTAATTGAGACAAAAAATGCCAAAGACGTTGCATGTAAAAACCCAATAAAGACATTTGTAAAATTCGGTATGGATTGACTAAATGCTTGAGGTAATATTAAGCGTCGCATTGCCTGCGAAAACGTTAGCCCAACTGCATACGCCGCTTCTAATTGCCCTTGTGGCACACCTAAAATACCAGATCGTATAATTTCTGAAGCATAAGCCCCCGCACTTAACGTCAACGCTAGTAAGACAAAAAATAATATTGGAATCGTATTTGACTGAAAGTCCAATTTCAAAGCTTGTGCAATTGCATCTACAACAATTGGTATTCCAAAGTAAATAAGCATAATATGCATAATAATCGGTGTGCCTCTGAAAAAAGAAACGTAAAAATTTAATAACGGTGCTAGTATTTTTAGTTGTTTTATGCGAACAAAGGCGACGATGATGCCGATTAAAATACCTAAACAAACAGGTGTACATGTCATAAACAAAGTTAAAGGCAATACCTTAAAAATTTCCTGTAAAGCGTGCCATATAAACGCTATATCTATAGTCATTGTTTGTTCCTCCCTAGCTCATCGCTACTTCTTTCATATAACGGTTGAGATAGCGTTCATTACGTTTCAACACCTTTTCTGCGAACAACACAATCACATAATAAACGACTGATAGTGCCAAATAGATTTCTAGTGCTCTTGTAGTCGAAGCAATCAGCGTTTCTCCTCGACCGACCATATCCATAACACCAATCGAAAATGCCAATGACGTATCCTTTAACGAGCTAATCATTGTATTCGACATATTTGGAAAGGCGATACGTAGCGCCTGTGGCAAGATAATACGTAAAAATGCTTGCGCTCGATTTAAGCCGACAGCGTAAGCTGCTTCTAATTGCCCACGGTCAATCGTTAAAATAGCCGCTCTAAAAATTTCTGCAAACGATGCAGCATTACTGAATGTATACGTTATGATGACAAAATACATAGCATCCATTCTTGTTACATCAATATGAATCATCTTTAATAGAGCAGGTATGCCGTAAAACACTAGAAACAACTGGATTAAAATAGGCGTACCACGAATAAACGAAATATAAATCGTAACCATTTGTTTTAAAATGGGTATTTGCAATAGCTTTGGTAGGGCAACTACGATACCAAACAATATGCCAAAAACAATCGAAAAAAATAAAATCTCCAGTGTTACGGGTAAATATTGAAGCAATATCGGAAGTACATTCGCTATTAGCATCCAGTCAAAATCATTGCCCATACTTCCCTCATCCTCTCTTATGTGTTAGAAATCTACAGTATAGTCATCACCTAACCATTTTTTACTAAGCTCGCTAATTACGCCTTCTGTTTTAAGCTCTCTAATCGCCTCATCAATACGCTCCTGTAAAGGTACTTCATCTTTATTTAGTAGGAAGTAAACTTTCGAGTTTAATAGTGCGTCACCCACTACTTTTTGTTGAGCTTCATTGCTTTCGTTATAGTACTTCACTGCAAATGGGGTTGTAATAATCGCATCAAGACGACCTGTCGCAAGTTGATTATTAACATCCACTGATCCAGAGGAGTACACAATATTTGCCCCTAAATTATGCTCTTTATTATATTTTTCAATAAAAACAGCAGAGTTGCTCGTTGGCGACACACTGACATTTTTGCCTGTTAAATCAGCAATCGATTGGATGTCATTATTTTTCGCATTGACCGTTACTTGTAATGGGAATACATTATATGGCTCCTTGTTAAATAGAAATTTTTCTTCCCGTTCACTATTGACCTCCATCTGATGTGCGATTAAATCAATCTTCCCTGTTTCTAAACTTAGTAATAAGTTTGAAAATTCCATTGTTTTAAATTCAAAATTATACTCCGGTAGCTTTTCATCAATCGCTCTGACAAGCTCCACATCATAGCCTGTTAAATTCCCCTTATCATCAAGGAAGCAAATATTAGGAAATTGCGTACCTGTTCCAACTAGTATTGTTTGAACGTTATTTTTACCTTGTGCTTTTGCATCTTTACTACTATCTATTTGTGATTTTTCTGTACTTGAGCAAGCCGTTAAAAATAACATCAGTACGCATGTTAAATAAAACGTTAATTTCCTCATCGTATCACTCCCTTTCCTAAACTTGTGTTGGTAAATGAATAGCAAGTGCTGTCTTAATATGTTCAAGCCCAAGTTCTGTAACGGCTTTGTACACACCATCCTCACTTGAACCAATTTCAACTACTGGCACATAGCGTACGCCATACTTTGTATCAAGAATGTCACGAAAAGCATCGTTATGTGTAACATCAACTGTTCTATAGGTAATTCCTTGCCCTTGTAAATAGGCTTTAACTTCCTCACAATAGCTACAACCTTGCTTTGACCATACAACTACATCTATTTTTTTTGCCATGTTGGATAATCCTCCTTAACTTACTGCTTCATGTTGTTGTAAATGTAAATTTACTGGACTTAATAAGTCAAATGACCGCTGTCGTTCAAATGCCTTTAAAATCGGTGTATGCAAAATAAACTCATCAATTTGATATTGCTTGTGAAAGGCATCAAATGTGGCTTTTATCTCTTCAGGCGTACCGTATAAAACATCTGCATCATACTGCTGTACAGTGAACGCTTCTCCTGATTCCTGCCCGAATTTTTCTGCTAATTCCACCGATTGTAGCGTCAAACTACGACCACTTGCCAAATGTACTTTCGTAATTTTTTGTTCTCCTACTAATGCCTGTGCCTCCTCTTTTGTTGGTGCGGCAAGGGTTGCAATTGATAATGCAAAATGACCATTTGGAAAATGTGTGCGATAGGTCTTAGCGGCTTCCTGTAAAACTGCTGGATCACTATTGATAAAGCGTGCAAAAACAAAGGCAATGCCAAGCTTACCTGCAAGGGCTGCACTTTGGGGGCTTGCGCCAAGTAAAAATAACGACGGTTTTACTTTAGGAATAGGTGTTGCCTGAACTCCATTTAGCTCATGCTCTGATGGTAGCGCGTTGTCCATTAATTGCTGTAAAAACGTTAGTCGTTCCTCAAAGTCCTCACCATTGTTCACCGTGCCAAATTGCAATGCCTTTGTGGACAACGGTAGACCTCCTGGCGCTTTTCCAATGCCCAAATCTACTCTCCCTGGTTCTAACGTTGCGAGCACATGGAAATTTTCTGCCACTTTGTATGGGCTATAATGTTGTAACATAACACCCCCTGAGCCAATACGAATTGAGGTCGTTTTTGCAAGTAAATACGATACTAAAACTTCTGGTGATGTGCCTGCTAATGTATCGGTATTATGATGTTCTGACACCCAAAAACGCGTATATCCTAACTGCTCAGCCCTTTGTGCTAACGCTACTGTATTTTGCAATGCTTGCTCGTTTGTTGCATTGTCGATAATTGGGCTTTGGTCTAAAATGCCTAAAGAATAACTCATACAATACCTCCTTAAAATATTTTTATTCAAATAAGTTTACTTGGTTTTTAAACAGACTGTGTGACATAACGACTTTCTTTAAATGGTAATCCTAAATTACCTCGCAATGTATCTGCCTCATATTGCTCTCTGTATAGACCTCGTGCCTGCAAGATAGGTACTACTTTATCGACAAAATCATCAAGTGCATCAGGCACTGTTACAGCTACAATAAAGCCATCCGCTGCTTCTTTTTCAAACCATTCTTGTACTAAATCAGCAATCTGTTCAGCAGTACCAAAAAATGTCGTTTTCGGTGTAGCTTCACGTAATGCCACTTGACGAAGTGTGAGCCCTTCTTCTTTTGCATAGGTTTTTATATAATCGGTCGTGCTACGGAAGCTATTTGCTCCAATGTCACCTAGCTCTGGGAATAATGCATCCACATCATACTGAGTAAAATCATGATGATCAAAATAACGACCAAGATAGGCAAGTGCACGTTCAATGGAAACAAGCTCTACTATTTCTTGATACTTTGCCTCGGCTTCTTCGATTGTGTCTCCGATAATAGGTGATATTCCTGGGAAAATCTTCACTTCATCGGGATTTCGTCCAACATCTGCAACCGCTGTTTTGACTTTTTTATAAAACTTCTGTGCTTCTTCGAGCGATGCACCATGCGTAAATATGGCATCCGCATCCTTTGCGGCTAAGCGGATACCCGCATCCGAAGACCCTGCTTGGAAAATAACAGGTTGCCCTTGTTTTGAGCGCGCAATATTGAGTGGGCCTTGTACCGAAAAGTATTTCCCCTTATGTTGTAAGGTGTGTAGCTTTGCTGGATCAAAAAATACGTCATTTTCCACATCTGCTATAAAAGCATCATCATCCCATGAGTCCCAAAGTCCCTTTGTCACCTCTAAGTATTCCTCAGCAATTTGGTAACGTTCTGCATGACTAGGATGCTGGTCAATTGTTTTATTATAATTTAACGCCGTGCTCTCTAATGGTGTCGTCACCACATTCCATCCTGCTCGCCCATTGCTAATATGATCGAGCGATGCAAACTGTCGTGCTACTGTAAATGGTTCACTATAGGATGTGGATACCGTCCCTACAAGTCCAATGTGGTTTGTTGAAACTGCTAGTGCCGATAATAACGTTAACGGCTCAAAACGATTTAAAAAATGAGGGATTGACTTTTCATTAATAAATAAACCATCTGCAATAAAAGCAACATCAAACTTCCCTTGTTCCGCCTTCTGCGCTTGTTGTATATAAAACGGCAAGCTTACACTTTGATTGCTTGCTACTTTTGGGTGACGCCAGCTCGAAATATTGCCACCTACACCATGAATAATCGCCCCAAATCGAATTTTATCCTGTCTAACCATACCTGTTCTCCTCCTTAAAAATTTTTATTTTTACTAAACTTAGTGGTTAAGTATGTTTTTAGTTAAAAAATAATATTTCACTTATACTGTCGGGCAGACATGCATAAATAAAATAGGATTGAGGAAGATATTACCGTTCATTAAACGATTATGCAATAGGTCTTATAATAGAAAAAATTTTTCGAGCTATAAATTTTTTTATCATGAAAACGTTTGGGTATTTTCAAACTGAATAGCTGTATTTAAAATATTGTCCCAAAAAGCAGGTTCCAGTGTATCTTTCTTCAAATAAGTTAAAAAAATATGCTGGTTCATATCGAATAAATGTTTCACATCAATCTCAACAAACTCGCCGCTTTCAAGCTCGTTTTTCACACATAGATGTGGCAAAAAGCTCATATAACCTTTCGTTCGAATAAATGCCTTCGCTACTTCTAAATGGTCTGTTCGCACTTCAATATTTGCCGATACGCCTTCTACCTCGAACATTTTATGGACATAGTTCCAATCAAATGCGCCACATTCAAAAAACACCATTTTTTGCTGCGCTAATTCTTTTGCCTTTAGCACTACCCCTTGTATCAATGGATGGTCCCGATGCATCACGAGCTTTACTGCATTGCTTAATAACAACTCATTGCATACTCCTTGTTGATGCACATATTGCATAAACCCTATATCAATTTGGTGACTCTGTAATTTTTCTAATAGGATTGTTGTAGGACCTGTGATGATTTGAAAGCGCATGTGAGGAAAGCTTTCCTTCCATTTAGGTAAGGCATATGCCAAAAAATATTGAGCTGTCACACCGTTCGTACCAATACAAACTTCATTTGTTGTTTGCGTTTCCTGTAATTGTTTTTTTCCTTGCTGAAACGTTTGCACAATCTGTGTGGCAAATGGTAAAAAATCTTTTCCTTTCTCTGATAAAATGACACTCCTTGCATCACGATAAAATAATTCAACGTTTAACTCACGTTCCAATGATTTGATACGAGCTGTAACTGTTGGCTGTGATAAAAACAATGCATTGGCAGCCTTATGAATGCTTTTATAATGGACAACATATAAAAATGCCTCGATATGATCAATGTTCAAATAAAGCCCTCCTAAAATTTCGTATTGTCCCTATTATATCGATATCCATCAATTTTCTCTATAACAGATTGGAAAACTATGTTATTATCAATAAACATAAAAAAAAAAGCAACCCAGCGTCTCCCAGGTTACTTTCACTATGTAGCGATGAGGTCATCCATCTTGACAACGTACATCGCGCGCAGCTACATCCCTCTGTCTGTATGCTACTTTATGTTATTCACAGATGACACCCACTGTTGTCAATGTGAACTCTCTATATAGCAACTCTCCATAAGAAAGTTATCTAGCCTAACGTTAAGCCATAATAGAAGCTAGAACAGCTTTTTGAGCATGAAGTCTATTTTCTGCTTGCTCAAAGATGTAAGAATTAGGGCCATCTATAACTGATGTTGCCACTTCTTCTTCGCGATGAGCTGGTAAGCAGTGTAAGAACATATAGTCTGACTTTGCATGTGCAACAAGTTCATCGTTGATTTGATAACCAGCAAAATCTTGTAAACGTTTTGCAGCTTCCTCTTCTTGCCCCATTGATGTCCAAACATCTGCGTATACAACATCTGCATCTTGGACTGCTGTTACAGGATCATTTGTAATCGTAATGGTACTACCATTTTTCTCTGCAATCTTTTGTGCTTTTGCGATAACTTCCGCATCACACTCATAGCCAACAGGCGTTGCAACAGCTACATGCATTCCTACATGTGCAGAAGCGACTACTAATGAGTGCGCTACATTATTGCCGTCTCCAACATAGGCAATTTTAAGACCTTGTAATTCACCTTTATTTTCAAAGATTGTTTCTAAATCTGCCAATGCCTGACAAGGATGATAAATATCCGTTAAACCATTAATAACAGGAATTGTTGCATGCTCAGCTAACTCTTTAACCATTGCATGAGAGTTTGCACGAATCATAATGCCATCTAAATAACCTGATAACACATGTGCAGTATCATAAATTGATTCACCGCGTCCAATTTGTAAATCACGTGCATGCATAAACATACCTTTACCGCCCAATTGTTCCATGCCTACTTCAAATGAAATACGAGTACGCGTTGAATGTTTTTCAAAAATCATGCCGAGTGTTTTACCTTCAAGTAATTTCGGACATTTACCTTCTTTTGTAATAATTTTTAGTTGAGATGATAATGCAACTAACTGCTGAACTTCTTCACTTGTATAGTCTAGCAAAGTTAGTAAGTCTTTTCCTTTTAAGCTTGACACTAACTTTAACTGTACCTCTTCTAATAATTTCATAGCCTTCGCTCCTTGCTTTTGTTACTGTTGAACTTAGTATACACATGCATAAATATAAAATCAACTGAATTTTTATGTTTATTTTCAAAAATTAGAATTCATCAGTTATTTGTGACAAAAATACGTCAATTTGAATATTTATGCATACGGAATGTATTGTCAGCATACTACTGCCATAGTTACATTGATAACCATTTCATATAACCTGTTTGTTATCATAAAAAAAGAGCCTACCCGAAGGCCTGCTCTGGTCACACTTATGCAGTTATTTAAAGCTATTCTAGATATTCTACTACTCTTCAGTATCACTTCGATATTCTAAAATATCGCCAGGCTGACAGTCTAACGCCTTGCAAATCGACTCTAAAGTAGTTAAGCGAATTGCTTTTGCCTTTCCATTTTTTAAAATAGAAAGATTCGCCATTGTTATGCCAACCTTTTCCGAAAGCTCTGTTACGCTCATTTTTCGTTTAGCTAACATCACATCGATGTTAATAATTATCGCCATATCCTCAACCTCACACTATTCAATCATTTTCTGATTTTATGTCTACGATTTCTTTATTCAAGCGTTAGGAAAACATCTGATTGCGATAACATTCGTAGCAAATGTAAAATACAAACCGAATGCCAGCAATTCCACTCTATCACCTTTACTTAAAATCGCAACAACGAGAATTCCCGCTACAACAAAAGCACTGATAACAATAGCACAGAACTTGATCACTTTTAAAGCCTTGACTGATACTTCTGAACATGTCTGTTCCTATTCATGTTAAGCAACAGCTTATATACATTGATAGCACGTAATAAAACATGGTAAAGAAAATACATAAGTTGCTATTAAAAAAGCATTCGTAATGCTAAGTTACTCACCTCAAACAACTAAATCGTTTTCAGATTTAATATCGACCGCTTCCTGTAAAAGTCGTTGAAGAACAGCAGCAAATACTGCTATTACCATAGATGCAAAAGGTACAAGCAGTCCAACAAAAATCACACCTGGTGCATCGTCTTTCTCAGCAAAAAGGTAAAAAAGTGGCAAAATCAGGACATGTAAACTACTTATGATAATGGCACAATATTTAATCTTCTTTAAAGATGTAACAGACAGTTCCGAAAAGGCTTTGTTTTGATCAATGTAGCGTAATAGTTGAAACGCCTGATACAAAGCAAAGTAAAACGGAATGGAAGATGCATACAAAATAATGGATACGATATATTGTATCGAAGAAAACGCAGGTAATAACTTTTCTGAAAGCTTCCCTAGCTCCGGTACAAGCAAAATACATAGTGCTAAAACTGGGATAGCCATGAGTATGACCGCTATTTTTAAAAACAAAGTTGTTGCTATTTTCATGAAAACACCTCATTGGTTTATATTCAATATGATTTTAATACAATTTTTATCGTATTACAATAAATAAACATTGATTTACATTGAAATATTACCTTTCTATCCTCCGTAAGCATGCCCACTCGTATTGTTAGGGCATGCTAAAACATAAAAAAACCTTCTAACAAATTGTTAGAAGGCCATACTGCATTATTTATACTTATTATAACGATTAATCAAATGTTATTTTGTTCACAGCATCACGGTCTAATTTTTTGATGACTTCAACCATTAGCTTAACAGCGTTATCGTAGTCATCACGGTGTAAAATCCCTGCATGTGAGTGGATATAACGTGTCGCAATACCGATTGATAAAGCAGGTACACCATTAGCTGTTACGTGGATTGAACCAGCGTCTGTACCGCCACCAGCCATTGCTTCAAATTGATATGGAATATTGTTTTCATCCGCCACATCTAAAACAAATTCACGTAAACCACGGTGTGAAACCATTGATGCATCGTAGACAACGATTTGTGGACCTGCACCCATTTTACTAGTTGACTCTTTCGGTGTTACCCCTGGCGTATCACCTGCAACACCTACATCAACAGCAAAACCGATATCTGGTTGAATTTTATGAGTTGCTGTTTTCGCTCCACGAAGACCTACTTCTTCTTGTACATTCCCTACAGAATATAGGATATTTGGATGTTTTTCATCTTTCAATGCTTTCATGACATCAATGGCAATTGCACAGCCAATGCGGTTATCCCATGCTTTTGCTAATAAATACTTATCATTTTTCATGACATTGAATTCGAAATAAGGTGTTACCATGTCACCTGGACATACTCCCCATTCAAGTACTTCTTCTTTAGAAGCAGCACCCACGTCGATAAACATATCTTTAATGTCTACCACTTTGTTACGTACATCGGCTGGTAAAATATGAGGTGGTTTAGAACCGATTACCCCAATAATTTCTTCACCTTTGCGTGTTGTAATTGTCACGCGTTGCGCAAGCATTACTTGGCTCCACCATCCACCCACTGTTTGGAATTTGATGAATCCTTTATCATCGATTTGAGTGACCATAAAGCCTACTTCATCTAAATGACCAGCTACCATAATTTTAGGGCCGTTTTCATCGCCTACTTTTTTAGCGATGACGCTCCCTAAATGATCTGTTTCTACAGTATCTGCATATGGTGCGATGTATTTTTTCATAACCTCGCGTGGTGCACGCTCGTTGCCCGCAATGCCATTCGCATCTGTTAAATCTTTAAACATTTGCAAAGTTGAATCTAGTTGTGTCATCCTTTTGCCTCCTACATTTTGTATCCCCTCTATTATACTTCGTTTACCGAAATATTCCTAGTGAGTCGTCTGAAAATTGATGTTTTTTTTACTTTTTAGTCTAGTAAATTAATAGCCACTACGTTGGCGATTATAATTTTCTTCGTTTTTTTCAATATACGCTGACACGACATCCTCAAATGTAAAACCGAGATTATATGCAAGTAACCCATAGCATTGCCAAATCGCTGCATAACTATGCTCTGTTGGGTGGCTTATAAATGTTAATATGTAGTTTTGCGTCATTAAAAATGTCTCTGTTAAATCACGCTTCTCTTCAACAACTGGCCATTTTTCTATAGCCGTATAGCCTTTTAATAACCCTAGCGATAAAATAAAGTGAATCGAATCCACATACTCCTCTAAAATCACTTCCCGCGCTGATGGCCCTTTCGTACTCCAAAACTTAAAGCAACGTGTTTCATTAGCAAGTTCCGCCAGCTCAACCATTAACGCTAAGCCTTTTTCTTTAAAGACATCGTGTTCGATTTTTTGTGTTTTTTCAATAAAATTATCAAGTTCTTTTTGCATCGTAAATAATTGTTGTAAGTTCATTTTTTTCTCCTAAATTTCTAAAAATTTTTTGTATAAAGTGAAACTAAATGTCACCCCCAATCGTATAGGTAGGAATAACCTTTCTTCAAGGGGGAATTTTAAGATGTTACCGTTACTTATTCGACTTGCTGTGATTGCGCTTATTATCTATGTATTCTATAAAGCGATTCGATATATAACCGATCCTAAACGAAAACTCGATGAGGCCTATGAAAAGGGCCAATATTACTTTTATGATGACGTAAAAAATGTTCGAAAGAATTTCTTTATTTCTTATAAGGGTGCGCTGTTTGAAGGTGAAAAATACTTAGGTACGACCGAAGATGCATTTGAGGTCGTTACAATTTTTGTTGGTGCCCGCGACACTGCAACTTTACAAGGATTTACAAGGAGTGACTTCGAATATCTCCAACAAGAAATTTTATTTAACTATCCTAACGCGAAAATCAACTGGAAGCAACCCATTGAACAACTTATGCGTGACACATCCTCTTCATGAGGTTGTGCCACGCATGTGCGTCAGTGCCAGTCACGCACACAATTTTATACAATTTACGTTTTTATAATGAGCTACTCCATAATTGCACGATTATAAAAATTTGAATTGCTGCAATCAATGGAAAGCCAAAGGCAAAACTGTTATGGCGTGTTTTATGACGGAATAAATACATACCTAATACGCCACCGACAGCACCTCCTGCAATTGCCAAGGTAAACAATGTACGCTCCGCAATGCGCCACTCCTGCTTTTTTGCACGTGATTTATCCATGCCCATCATCACAAGCAATACAACTGAAACAATTGCCATATAGGCAAGTAAAGCTTGAGCCATTAACACAACCTCCTATGTAAAAAAGACTGATGAAATAACCCCACCAGTCTTCACTATACACTAATTTATTCGCACTTGTCGCTTCGCTTCAATGCCAATTATTTTTTGCCTCAGTCGCTTTGCTTTCGAGGCAGAAATTTATTTATTTTGCCCCTGCCGCTTCCGCTTTCGGGGCAGAAACCTTATTTTGCCCCTGTCGCTTCCGCTTTCGGGGCAGAAATAAAAAAGAGCGACTTAGTCGCTCTTTTTTATTTCGCTACTGCTTTTTTAGCAGCTTCTGCTAATTGTGTGAATGCTGAAGCATCTGTTACAGCTAAGTCAGCTAACATTTTACGGTTAACTTCGATACCAGCAACTTTTAAACCGTGCATTAAACGGCTGTAAGAAAGACCGTTCATGCGAGCAGCTGCGTTGATACGAGTGATCCATAATTTACGGAAATCACGTTTTTTCTGACGACGGTCACGGTATGCATATTGACCTGATTTCATTACTGCTTGGTTAGCAACTTTATATAATGTATGTTTAGAACCATAGTAACCTTTAGCTAATTTCAATACTTTTTTACGACGTTTGCGCGTCACTGTTCCGCCTTTTACGCGTGGCATATGAATTACCTCCTGCTTTTCATTAAAAAATGAATATTAGTTTATTTTGTGTTATCAATCATTTCATGTAAACAAGTAATGATTTGATGCGTTTGAAGTCACCAGATGATACAACGTTCGCTTTACGTAGGTGACGTTTTTGTTTCGTAGATTTGTTTGCGAATAAGTGGCTTCCGTAAGCACGGTCATATTTTAATTTACCTGAACCCGTTTTTTTGAAACGTTTCGCAGCTCCACGGTGAGTTTTCATTTTTGGCATGTCGAATTCCTCCTAAACTGTTCGTCTAATATTATTTCTCGTTCTTTGGTTGAAGAACTAAGAACATGCTTCGGCCTTCCATCTTCGGTTTTTGTTCAACCGTAGATACTTCAGCACAAGCTTCAGCAAAACGATCTAACACACGTTGACCAATATCTTTGTGTGTAATCGCACGACCTTTGAAACGTAGGCTACATTTTACTTTATCACCTTTTTCAAGGAATTTAATCGCATTACGTAGCTTCGTTTGGAAATCATGTTCATCGATTGTTGGGCTCAAGCGAACCTCTTTCATTACGATGACTTTTTGATTTTTACGAATTTCACGGTCTTTCTTTTGCTGTTCAAACTTAAATTTACCATAGTCCATGATACGAGCGACTGGCGGCTTGGCTTGAGGGGCCACAAGGACAAGATCCAAGTTTACACGAGTGGCGATTTCTAGCGCTTCGTTACGTGTCTTTACACCAAGCTGGTCACCATTGTGATCGATTAATCGAAGTTCACGTGCGCGAATGCCTTCGTTTACATACATGTCTTTGCTAATAGTAATCCACCTCCAAGTAGTTGTCGCGAATACATGGTTTGGGCAAAGCCTTGCCCGGTTGAACGGTACATCCTCTTGTCATGTCCATAAAAAAAGGACGGACATTTTTGAAGATGTCCGCCCGCTATATGTGCATGCGTAAGTGTACGCAAAACAATTCAACGTGTCATACCTGTTCACAGCCTAAGCGTTGTATCAGGTGAGAAGCGGGCAGCCTCTACTTCAACCACAAACTTTGTATTCATTAACCTTAATTATATTAGCATGTACAATTTAGATTGTCAAATATTTTTACAATCTCATAATTAGTATGTGTAATACACTTACAGTTTATACGTCATTATAATACAAAGAATTAAAGATAATCAAGTACCTTATTAATTAAAAACGTGCAACTTCCGCTTTAATATTCGCTAAGAACTCTTCGAATGAAATTGTTTCTGAATCTTTTGAGCCGTAACGACGCACGTTCACACCGTTGGCTTCAACTTCTTTATCGCCAATAACAAGCATGTAAGGAATCTTTTTCATTTGTGCTTCACGGATTTTGTACCCTAGTTTTTCTTCACGATCATCCATTTCCACACGTAATCCAGCTGCTGTCAACTGCTCTTCGATTTGTTTCGCATAGTCGAAGTGCGCTTCGTTTGATACTGGGATTACTTCTACTTGTACTGGTGCTAACCAAGTTGGGAATGCCCCTTTATATTCCTCAATTAAGAAGGCAACGAAACGTTCCATTGTTGACACAACACCACGGTGAATAACGACTGGACGATGTGGTTTACCATCTTCACCTACATATGTTAAGTCAAAGCGTTCTGGTAATAAGAAGTCTAATTGTACAGTTGATAATGTTTCTTCTTTACCAATGGCAGTTTTTACTTGTACGTCAAGTTTAGGGCCATAGAACGCCGCTTCACCTTCTGCTTCAAAGTAATCTAAGCCAAGCTCATCCATTGCTTCTTTTAACATGCTTTGTGCTTTTTCCCACATTGCATCGTCATCGAAGTACTTCTCTGTATCTGCTGGATCACGATAAGATAGACGGAATGAATAATCTTTTAAATCAAAGTCTTTGTACACTTCTAAAATTAACTGCACAACTTTTTGGAACTCTGCTTTAATTTGGTCTGGACGAACAAAGATATGTGCATCATTTAACGTCATCCCACGTACACGTTGTAACCCTGAAACAGCGCCCGACATTTCATAACGGTGCATTGTTCCAAGTTCAGCAATACGTAATGGTAAATTTCGATAAGAGTGCATGCTGTTTTTGTAAACCATCATATGGTGTGGACAGTTCATCGGACGCATAATTAATGTCTCATTATCCATTTCCATTGGTGGGAAAATGGAATCTTGATAATGATCCCAGTGACCTGAAGTTTGATAAAGCTCTTTAGAACCAAGTACTGGTGTATAGACATGTTTATAACCAAGCGCTAATTCTTTATCTACGATATAACGTTCAATCACACGACGGATTGTTGCACCATTTGGTAACCAAAGTGGTAAACCTTGACCTACTTTTTGAGAAGTAGTGAATAATTCTAATTCTTTCCCGATTTTACGGTGGTCACGTTCTTTTGCTTCTTCCAACATTTGAAGGTGGTGCTTTAATTCTTCTTTTTTGAAGAAAGCTGTACCGTAAATACGTTGTAGCATTTTGTTATCAGAGTTCCCTCTCCAATAGGCACCTGCTAATGATAATAATTTGAACTCACGAAGTTTACCTGTTGAAGGTACGTGAATACCGCGACATAGGTCGAAAAATTCCCCTTGGTAGTAAATAGACACTTGCTCATCAGCGGGAATCGCTTCAAGTAATTCTAATTTATATTCGTCGTCGATTTCTTCATAAATTGCTTGTGCTTCTGCACGGCTAACGTTTTTACGCTCTACTTCTAGATTTTCAGCAATGATTTTTTTCATTTCTTTTTCGATTGCTGGTAAATCTTCAGCAGTAATTGGTGTTGGTGCATCAATATCGTAGTAGAAGCCTCCCTCAATAACCGGACCAATACCAAGTTTTACTTCAGGGAATAAGCGTTTAATCGCTTGTGCTGTTAAATGGGCTGTTGAGTGACGAAGAATTTCTAATGCTGCCTCATCATCTTGTGTAATAATGGCAATTGTTGCATTTTCTTCAATTGGTGTTTTTAAGTCTACTAATTCCCCATTTACTTTCCCTGCATAAGCTTTTTTACGAAGTCCTGGGCTAATAGATAATGCCACATCATCAGTAGATGTACCTTTTGCAAATTCCTTTACAGCGCCATCTGGGAACGTTAATTTAATCATGTCTGACATTTTGTTGCACTCCTTGTTTGGTTAAATTTAGTGATGCATGATGAAACAGCGAATCTTATGGTTAACGTAAGCTTGCACAAAAAACCCTAAAAAACAAAAAAGCCCCGTCCCTCACAAAAGGGACGAAGCGTATGCTCGTGGTTCCACCCTTCTTCCTTCCGATAAAATCATCAGACGAAGCTCAAGGCTAGCTAACGGGCTAGGGACCGGCGAAAGATTATTCCCTTTCGCTGCTCAGTAGGTAGTAAAAAATGTGTCCAAACTAGGAAGCTTACAGCCGATGACTTCCCTCTCTAAAAGCCGTTACACAAAATTCATGTCCTCATCATTGCATTGTGCTATATAGTATATGAGACAGTATACGCTCGATTGTCGTAAAATGCAACTGTCAATGTTACAAACGTCGATTTTTGCCACGCATTTCTATTGGCTCCGTCAAAGCTTTCACACGTTCCATAATACGTCCAGCCTTTACAACCTCAATATCCCCTTTTTGGGACTGTGCTAAGTGATGCTCTAATTCATCATAGTTAAAATTAGAGGTAATGAATGTTGGCAATTGTTCTGCCATTCGATAATGGAAGATTGTTCCTAAAATTTCATCACGTGTCCATGCTGACATTGTTTCTGCCCCTAAATCATCAAGCATCAATACCGGCGCTTTTTTCACATAATCTATTTTTTCATTTAACGTATTATCACCGATTGCATTTTTCATTTCACGTAAAAATTCTGGTACAAAAACGACCACTGAACGGATTTTTTTGGAAGCCAGTTCATTCGCAAGTGCACCAAGCACAAAGGATTTCCCTACACCAAACTTCCCATATAAATAAAAGCCTTTCGTTGGTAGCTGCCCTGTTTCCTCTGTTTTCTTAACAAATTGTGCCGCCCGTTGCGCGATAAGCACACGGGATTCATCATCAATCATTAAATCTTGGATTGTCGCTTGCAACACATCTTTCGGCATATGCATACTAGCAATCATATTTGCAACATCCCGACGTTCGTCCTCACGCACCTTTTGTTCACAGCGTACGTAATCAATTTCAACCGTATTACGTACAACACGTAAAGTCGGAATAAAACCTTTTAAATAATTGGTGCAATGCGCTGTATGATCACAACCACAGCACACCGTCGATTGACTAATAAATTCATGAAGCTTTGGTAAATTGCGCTCAACAGCATCGTAGCTTAGTTCTTCTGCGTGTTCTGCTAAAAAGGCCTGCACACGAGGATGTTCTAAAATCTCTCGCCTCATCGCTTCATATCGCTCTTGAAATGATGGTACATTAATGGCTCTTTTTAATGCTTTATTAATTGGTTCGATTACCGTTCACCTACTTTACTTATCGCTTTTTCCAAGCATTGCTAATATTTTTTGGCGCTCTTTTTCAAAATCCATCGTACTTGAAGAAGCACTCTCGTCTGGTTGCTCATTGCGTTTATAAAACCATTCAGGTACTTTTTCCTTACGCTGATTATCCGCTCGCCCTTTGACATACTGATTATTATTTTTAGCCGGCACCTGTGGTTTATTTTTCCACGTTGTATATTTATCATGTTCTTGACGTGCAAGCTCCATTGCTTCCTTTGCCGTCTTAATGTTTTTTCGTACCCAATGATCGGCAATGGTTTCCACATACTTTTTAGGAAGCTTCATATCCGTAGATAGCATGACATATTCAAGCAGTGCATTGACCACGCCTACTGGCATCCCATGCTGAACGATTAAGCTCTCAGCTAATTGTACAGATGTTTGTAATGGCTCTTTGCCGTTATTAATATCTCGCAACACTTGGACAGGAGGTGTTGACTCTAAATAATGTTGCAACTCCTGATCTTTTGTTTTTTGAACAGCATCTTCCTCAACCGGTGGCGCGTATACTTTGGCAAGCTTTGGTGGCTCTTTTGAAACAGTAAGCTTATAAAAATCGGCTGCCGCTTTGCGTAATCGTTCTTGTGAAATACCCAACTCATCATCAAGCGCTAAAATAACAACTTTTTGCATATCCAATGCCGTTAAATGATAGAGGAATGCTAATTTGGCAATTGTTTCACGCACTTCAAGCGTAAGTAAATTTGCGGGTACTAACTGGTCAGATAATCCTGCCTGTAGCAACTCAAAATCAAATTGCTCAAAATAAAACGGATAAACCTTTTGTGCATTTTCTTTGCTATCTATGCCACCCTGCAAATCGGTAGGAATATTGGTATTAACCGGTTTAAAAACATCCATAAAGGCGCGTGATACATCTTTATATGCTGTACCCCTTACTGGCTGAATAAAACGTTGGCGCAACTTCCGATATGCCTGCTCTCCGATTTTACTAAACAAAAACATTGATAATAAAGGATCTTTCATAAAGCTATCTGCATCAAGCGGGCGTATAAGCTCGTATAAAAAGCTTCGCTGTTCTGCCTCTTCTTTTTTCCAAGTTCGCAATAAACCGATTGCTTCAAGTGCGATGCGTGCTTCGAACACTTTACCGATTGGTAGTCCTAGCACATTCATTAAATAATAATGATTCATTTGCTGTTTAGGCATTTGCTCTGCTTCAGCCCATAGTGTTAAATAAAGACTGATTGGCTCAGCACCCGTTAAAGGTTGATAAAATAATGTTACTAATTGACGTTCCATCGTGGAAAGCGCATGAGGTAGACGAATGTCAAAAGTATCTGCGGGTTGCAATTCTTTATACAAATGAATCAACGTCATTCACCCTCTCTGTTTTCCCTAAGATTTTTGCTCTGTTTGACGTTGAATAATTTCTTTTATTTCCTCAATAAATACATTGATATCCTTAAACTGACGATAAACCGAGGCAAAACGAACATAGGCCACCTCATCAATTTTTGCCAAACGATCCATCACCATTTCTCCAACATCCTCTGAACGTACTTCAGCGTTCCCAATACGGCGAAGGTCTTTTTCAATAGATAGTACAAGTCCCTCTAAAACATCTAAAGCAACCGGACGTTTTTCACAAGCACGAATAAGACCGCGCAGTACCTTCTCGCGGCTAAACTCTTCCCGTGAGCCTTCTTTTTTCACAACGACTAACGGTGTTTCTTCAATTTTTTCAAACGTTGTAAAACGAAAGCCACACGACTCACATTCACGACGTCTACGAATTTCTTTATTATCATCTACTGGCCTGGAATCCACTACGCGTGTTCCGTTAAATTGGCAAGAAGGACATCTCATATTTTTACTCTCCTGATTCCACAACAATTTGATATTTGTATTATAACAAATTTCCTACAAATAAGAAAAGTTCATTTGGTGCCAGGCACTCAAACAATTTGCTTTACATCGTACCTAACAAAAAAAGCACATTGAAACCATAAGATTTCAATGTGCCAATAGCGTTCATTATGCGTTAACTGTTTCTAGCGCTTTTGCAACTTTTTTCACTAGGTCTACAACACGTGCAGAATAGCCCCACTCATTGTCGTACCAAGCAAGTACTTTTACTTTACGATTACCCATCACCATTGTTGAAAGTCCATCAACTGTAGATGAGTAAGTTGTTGTGTTGTAATCAGCAGATACAAGTGGCTCAATTGAGAAGTTTAAAATGCCTTTCATTGGCCCTTCTGTTGCTGCTTTGACAAATGCAGCATTAACCGAATCAACTGTCACGTCTGTATTTAAATCTACAACAAGGTCAACTAGTGATACGTTTGGTGTTGGAACGCGAAGTGCCATACCGTGAATTTTGCCTTCTAATTCTGGTAACACTAATTTTAATGCTTTTGCAGCACCTGTAGATGTTGGAATAATCGATTGTGCACAACCTCGCGCACGACGTAAATCTTTATGTGGGTTATCTAAGTTTTTTTGGTCATTTGTATATGCGTGAACTGTTGTCATTAAACCGCTTTCGATACCAAATGTATCATTTAACACTTTTGCAACTGGTGCTAAGCAGTTTGTTGTACAAGAAGCATTTGAAATAACATCATGTTTTTCAACATCAAGCTTTTCATCATTTACACCTAAAACAATCGTAACATCTTCGTTTTTACCTGGTGCTGTTAAGATTACTTTCTTTGCGCCTGCTTCAAGGTGCATTGCTGCTTTCTCACGATCATTGAATTTACCAGTTGCTTCAATTACAATATCCACGCCCATTGTAGCCCATGGTAATTTTAATGGATCACGTTCGCTAATAATTTGGACACGTTTACCATTTACAATTAAAGCATCGTCTGCTGGTTCAACCGTACCTTCGAATGTTCCGTGATTTGTGTCATACTTAATCAAATGTGCTAACGTTTCCGCTGGGTAGCTTGCGTTAATTGCAACAATATTTAAACCTTCCTGTACGATCGCTTGGCGGAAAACCATACGTCCGATACGTCCGAAACCGTTAATAGCAACTGATACTGTCATTATAAAATCCTCCTGTGAGTGCATACTCATATTCATTATATACTTTATGCTGATTAGTATAACACAATTTTAAAAAAGATGAACATTATATATCCATAATAAAAAAGTTCTTATTTTCTGAAAAATAGCACCTTTTTTGAAATAAAAAAATTCAGTACTTCATGCTTATTATTACGCTTATAAACAAAAAAATGCACAGCAATAATTGCTGTGCATAGAATACCTTTGGCTACATACTGATTGATTTCTTCTACGGGCGAGCACGCCAACTAACCTAAGATGTGTAACAAGAGGGTGAAAAATAACTAAGAGGCTAGGTCAAAAGAGAAAAAGTGTTAGATTGATGGCAGTCAATCTAACACTTTTTTGCTGCGCCGCAGGAGTCACCGCCTCCGCTACCAACAACTAATGAACCCTTCTAAATTTTTATTTATTGTAAAAGCAAGAATAATTTCTCTAGTTATGTCCCAGCCTCTTTGAACTTCTATGTGTAGTAATTAACGTTGCGCTTTTTGACTAAAGTACGCCCCAATGCGTCAGAATTTTCTTTAACTGCTCTTCTGTTTGTTGTAAATTTTCATTGTTGTAAATCACCGCATGTGCACTTTTTTCTTTCACAGACATGGGTAACTGTGAATGCATACGAGCTAGCGCATCTTCCTTTGATAATTGATTGCGCTCCATTAATCGTCGAAGCTGCACCTCTTCACTAACTGAAACAACAAGTATTCGCTCTACAAAATGCTCCAATTTACTTTCAAACAGTAATGGAATATCCATCACAACATGCTTTTGTCCAGCATCTATATATGCATCGCGTTGGCGTAACATTTCCTGACGAATAGCAGGGTGCATAATATCATTTAAAATTTTGCGTTTCGCTGGCTCGTGAAAAATAATATCACCAAGCTTTGGACGATTTAAATTGCCATCTTCAAGTAAAATGTCTGCACCGAAATTTTGGACAATAAGTGCCAACGTCTCCGTTCCTGGTTCCACAACATCACGCGCTACAACATCTGCATCGACAATCGGTAAACCAAGCGCTGTCATCATTTTGGCGACTGTACTTTTACCACTTGCAATACTTCCTGTTAGTCCGATAATCATAGTAAATTCCCCTTTAATGTTGACAATTAGGACAATACACGGATGTACGTCCACCAATTGTCATTTGACTCGTCCCTGTTCCACACACTGGGCATAGCTTCTTACCGTACATTTGTAATCGGTTTTGCATGCTCCCTGCCTCGCCATTAATATTACGATAATCCGAAATCGTTGAACCTCCCGCATCAATGCTCTGGCGCAGGACGTCAACAATTGCCTCAAAAAGTGCACGTTTTCGTTTTTCACTTATGCGGTTCATTTTGCGGGCAGGATGAATTTTTTGTGCAAATAATGCTTCTGTCGCATATATATTGCCACAGCCCGAAATCACTTGTCCGTCCATAATCACTTCTTTAACAGCTTTTTTCTCGTATTTCGGTAACATGGATTTGGCTATAAAATAATCACATGCTGTCTCATCAAACGGTTCAGGTGCCATTTTTGTCAGTGGCGCATGATCTTCAATTTTCGTTAAAAATCGCAACTCACCAAAACGGCGAATATCTGAATAAATTAAATAGCCACCATCTGCCATTTGAAACGTTGCATGAATATGTTTTTTAAATTTTTCCTCATTGATTTCATCGGGCGTGTTAACGATAAACCATGCACCTGTCATGCCTAAATGACTGACCAATACATAGGACACGTCTTCTTTCATCAAATGAAAAAATATATATTTTGCACGGCGCTCAATCTTCGTAATCGTCATCTGAGATAATGCCATCTCAAATGCATCAGGCTCAGCTTGCTTGACAATACATTGCTTTCCTTCATCATAAGAAAAACGGATAATTTCTGACAGTTGAACCTGTTTAATTGTGCGACCTTCAACTTCCGGCTTTAATGCCTGCACGACACCTTCTACCTCTGGTAATTCAGGCATTTTACCCCTCCTTACTTTGCTTCGTACCAAGTTGCCCCATAGTTGAAGTCCACTTTCAATGGAACAATCAACTCAATGGCATTTTCCATAACCTCTGGTACAATTTTTTCGAGCATGGCAATTTCTTCTCTAGGAGCTTCAAAAATTAATTCATCGTGCACCTGTAAAAGAAGTTTTGCTTGCATGTTTTCCTTTTTCAAGCGAGCATCCATATCAATCATTGCTTTTTTAATAATATCTGCCGCACTTCCTTGAATCGGCGTATTCATCGCTGTGCGCTCTGCAAAGCTTCGTAGATTGAAATTCGAACTCGTGATATCTGGTAAATAGCGACGACGATTCAATAACGTTGTGACAAAACCATTAAATTTTGCGTCTTGGACAATCTCCTCCATATAGTTTTTTACACCAGGGAAGCTGGCAAAATATTTCTCAATAAAAATGGCTGCTTCCTTACGTGTGATATCTAAATTTTGTGATAAACCATAATCACTAATGCCATAAACGATACCAAAGTTAACTGCCTTGGCAGCTCTACGCATGTTGCTATCAACTTCTTCTGCGGTTACATGGAAAACATCCATCGCGGTACGTGTATGAACATCCATGCCTTCACGGAAAGCTTCCACTAAGTTTTTATCCTCTGACATATGAGCAAGTACACGCAACTCAATTTGAGAGTAATCTGCAGAGAAAAGAATCCAATCTTCTTGTGATGGCACAAATGCCTGACGAATTTTTCGCCCTTCCTCTAAACGAATTGGAATATTCTGTAGGTTAGGATCCGTTGAGCTTAGGCGACCTGTTGACGTTAATGCCTGTTGGAAGCGTGTGTGTACTTTTCCGTCCTCTTTATGAATTTCTTTTAGCAAGCCTTCAATATACGTTGATTGTAACTTGCCAAGCTGACGGTACAGTAAAATATGCTCGATAATGGCATGCTCTGGCTTTAATTTTTCCAACACATCTGCTGCTGTGGAATAACCTGTTTTCGTTTTTTTAATCACTGGTAAACCAAGCTTGTCAAAAAGGATAACACCTAATTGCTTCGGTGAATTTATATTGAATGCTTCGCCCGCTTCCGCATAAATTTCCTGCTCAATCACTACTAATTTATTACTTAGCTCCTGCCCCATCGTTTCAAGTGTGGCACGATTTACTGTAATCCCTTCACTTTCCATTTCACTTAAAATCGACGCAAGTGGTAGTTCTAAGTTTTTATACAGTTCAAACTGTTCATTTTCCTTTAACAATGCCTCTAGTTTAGGTTGTAATGTCCACACAGCAAACGCTTTACGACTAACATGTTCAGCTAGTACATCACTTGCCGGTATAGCACGTTTTGCTCCTTTTCCATAGACCGCCTCATTTGCTTGCACTTCTCGATAGCCTAAATCTTTTGCAAGTGTTGCCACATCATCACCGCTAAGTGCAGGGTTATTAATATAGGATGCAAGCAATAGGTCAAACTCCACCCCTGCTAAACGAATACCCACACGCTTTAAAGCCGCCTGTGCTGCCTTCGTATCTGTTATATATTTAATCTTCGTAGCGTCTTCTAACCACCGACGTAGCAAATCTGATGTAGAAGCCACTTCAAATGGCACATAAATCGTCGCTGTGCCATCCGTTAAAGCAATACCTAGTTGCTGACAAGTATGATAATGCTCATCTTCTAACTCTACATGTATCGCCATAACGTCCTTTAAGTGCTCTGGCTTCACTTCTTGTACAATGTCAAAAGCAAATGGTGCCTGTTGGTGTTCTTCCACAGTAAAATTACTTTTATCTAATAGTGATTTGAAGCCGAGCTCCTGCCACACACTTATTAGTTCTTCTTCATTTGGTCCACCATAAGCAAGGTCATTTAACGTTAAATCAATCGGTGCTTCAGTAAAAATTGTAGCAAGCTTTTTACTCATTAATGCCTGCTCTTCATTGGCAACAAGCTTTTCTTTCATCTTGGAAGCCTTTAACGTATCCATCGCTCCATACAGTGCCTCAACTGAGCCATGCTCTTTTAACAATTTAACAGCCGTTTTTTCGCCAACACCGGGTACTCCAGGAATATTATCAGAGGCATCCCCCATTAGACCTTTCATATCTATAATTTGAAGAGGTGTTAAGCCATACTTTTCTTCGATAAATGCAGGTGTGTTTTTTTCGATTTCTGTAATGCCTTTTTTCGTAATGTACACTGTTACCTTGTCCGTTGCGAGCTGGGTAAGGTCACGGTCTCCTGACACGATAATTACTTCCATATCTTGTCCTGCTGCTTCTTTTGCCAATGTGCCAATAATATCGTCCGCTTCGTACATATCAAGTTCATAGCGTTTAATTCCATAAGCATCAATCAGTTTGCGAATATAAGGAAACTGCTCTGAAAGTTCTGGTGGCGTTTTTTGACGGCCACCTTTATATTCCGTAAATGTATCGTGACGAAATGTCGTTTTACCTGCATCGAAAGCAACGAGCATCTTCGTCGGTTGTTCTTCCTCCAAAATTCGTTGCAACATCGTTGTAAAGCCGTACACTGCGTTGGTATGAATACCGCTATCATTTGTTAGCAGTGGCAATGCAAAAAAAGCGCGGTAAGCTAAACTATTACCGTCTAGTAATAGCAATTTTTCCTTAGTCATCTTATTTCCTCCTGAAGTTGTCGTTCTTTTCATTGTAAAACGAAAACGTATGTTTGAAAATGCCTCTTTCCTCTACTTTATCGGGAAAACAGACTTTTTACCAATCATAGGGACGCAGATCAGTTGAAAAATTAAAATCACGGAACATTCCATGATATTTTCAGTTAAATCCATAAAAAAAGTCAATTGCACATGCAATCGACTCTACTCCTATTGACTAACATTTTTAGCTCTTTCTTTACGGAAGAAAATTTCTTCATAAATAACTGTCATCATGAAAGCATTCATAAAAGCAATAACAAAAAATAGCGGCATACCGCCTAGCTTTAACTGTGTTAGTCCTGCACTAAACACCATGACCACGCCGATTTGCGCGAGGAAGAAAATAAAACCAATGCCCACCTGCCAAATTGGGCGTTTCTCTTGCCGTTTCTCGTACCAAAATATTTTTTTAAAAGCTTTGCGTACATCCTCTGCAATGACTAATCCTAATAAAAATAAAATAACAAAAAATACCGGTATATGATAAACACTGTTCGTCATCCAAGCAAAATCAGATATACGAAAGAAAAGTGTAAAAAACGATGCGATGCTACAAGCAATCCCTAGGTTTTGGAGCCACGTGCTAATGGTTAGTTTCACAGCTATTACCCCCATCTATCATTTCTAAACAACATCATTTTATCAGAAAATAGCAGTCTATAACACAACCAATTATTTGTTAGAATTATTTTCATAGATTGGACACTAGCATTACTACAAGGTCAAAAGTGAAAAAGTGTTAGATTGATTGTCGTCAATCTAACACTTTTTTGCTGTGCCGTTGTTGTCCACTTCGGCGGTGCTTTCTGCACAGCACACGTAAGCCACAACCCTCGCTAACGCGCGGAATGCTCGCGTCTTACGCTGTGTGCGTTCAGAGCAGAAGTCACCGCTTAGCTCCTAACAACTAGTACTATCTATTATATTTAGTATATTCTTTATTAACCCCTGCAAGGATTCCAGTATTACTCTATATAGCCTGATAACACTTTTGCATACGGTGAAGTAGACGGCAAGATAATCACCGTATCCTCACCAACGGTTTTCTTGTACGATTCTAACGTACGGTAGAGCGAATAAAATTCGGGGTCTTTAGAGAAGGAGCTATTGTAAATTTTCGCTGCCTCCGCTTCTCCTTCTGCTTGTATCAATGCTGCTTCTTTATTGGCTGTTGCTAGCATTTCTTGCACTTCTCTATCTGTTTGTGCTTCGATACGGCGTTTATCCGCATCACCTTCTGATAAATATAGTTGTGCAGTTGATTGTCGTTCTGAAACCATACGCGTAAATACAGATTGCTCATTTTCTGCTGGCAAATCCGTTCGACGGATACGTACATCTACTACTTCAATTCCGTATTTATCGTTTAGCAATAATTCATTCACACGTGCTGTTACACGATCATTTAAACTACCTCGTGAGGAATTTTCATCATTAATGATTTCATCGTATTTAAGTTGACCAAGCTCTGTTCGAATGACAGAATAAATAAACTCCTCCATTCTAGATTCCGCCTTTGTCAGCGTACCCGCATTGGAGATTAATGCTTTTGGGTCTGTAATGCGCCATACTGCATAATTATCAATAATGATACGTTTTTTGTCCTTTGTATTAATCTCTTCCTCTGAAATATTATAGGTCATTTGATTTTTCGGTAGCGTTGTTACACTTTGAATAAATGGTACTTTCATTTTAAGCCCTGGATTCCGTTCAAATTTTACTACTTCCCCAAATTGTCGAACAACAGCATATTCAGATTCTTTTACGATATATACATTAGCAAAAAGAATAATGGCAATAGCAAATACAACAGTTAATGTGACAACAAGAGAAATGTATTTTTTAGGATTCAACGGGCCCTTTTTTGACATCTTGATAACATTGTCTCCATCACTTGGAGCAGTATTTTTTGATTTCCCTGATAAAAAATTTAGAAATTTTTCAAGATCTTTATTTTTCTGGTCCATTAATTACCGCTCCCTTCTTTTTTGTCTGTTGGTGTCTGTTGCTCTTTTGGCTCCTGTTGTGCTGTTGGTTGTAATGCTTGTAATGGCAAATACTTCATCGTACTACCATCATCATTCATAATATAAATTTGTGCCTTTGGAAGAACATTTTCGAGCGTTTCTAAAATTAAACGTTCTCGTGTTATTTGTTGATTGCCCTTATATTGTTCATACATTTTATTGAACACTGCTACATCACCATAAGCTTGTTCAATACGTGCTGTTTTTGCACCATTTGCTTTTGAAATGATGGCATCTTTTTCACCATTCGCTTCACTAATGCGTTGGTTTTTATATTTTTGCGCTTCATTGGTTTTTGTATTTTTTGTCTCACGTGCATCTGTTACCGCTGTAAATGCTGCACGTACCTCTGCATTTGGTAGTTCAACATCCTGCAATTTGACACCTAGAACACCGATACCAATATCATATTTTTCTATCAGTGAAACAAGCAATTCTCTCGTTTTTGCTTCAATATCCGCTTTTCCATCTGTTAACGCAGCATCAATTGTTGAACTACCAATAATTGACCGAATGGCGCTTGATGTAGCGCTATGTAATATTTCTTCTGGATTTTGTGCATTAAATAAGTACTTGCTAGGATCTGTAATTTTCCATTGCACTACAAGATCTGTTAGAACAATATATTCATCACCTGTAATCATTTTCGTTTCAACATCATATGCTTCCAATTCGCCTTCTTTATTTTGCTTATAGCCAAACTGTAAACTAAATGTTTCTCTCGACAAAATCTCAACGGATTGTACAGGCCAAGGCAATTTAAAATGTAAACCTGGATTTGTTACCGTTTCATCAGCACGGCCAAACGTGATGACAACTGCTTGCTCCGATTCATCGACTGTGTACCATGAAGTAAATACAGCAATTAGTGCTACAATGCCGAAAATCCCAAGCCCTACCATCATTAGTGTCCTTTTCACACTCATGTCTGTTCCTCCCTTATGCTTAGTACTATTGTATACGGGATATTTCTTAAAAAGATTCAAAATAATTTCATAAAGTAAAATTAGATAAATTGTTTGAGTGACTGGCACACATACAATTACAAAAAAATATCCCGTCACCATGAAGGTAACAGGATATTCATAACGAAATGTTCTAACACTGGGAAAAATGTAGCTGACAACACAATGCTTATTAGGGCAGCTACAATCATCGCTAAACTAGCAAAAGTACCTTCTAGTTCCCCTAATTCAAATGCTTTTGACGTACCCGTTCCATGCGCGCCCATGCCAAGCATCAACCCTCTTGCAGATGGCTTTTGGAAACGACATATCCGCATCACGATTGGTGCAAGCAGACTAGCTAAAATACCCGTTGTCATAACAAAAACAGCAGTAAGCGTAGGTGAACCACCTATCATATTGGAAATATCCATCGCAATAGGCGTTGTGACAGAACGTGGCACTAAACTATGAACAAGCTCATCATTTAGCCCAACTACTAACGCTATAATAAAGGAAGAAGCGATTGCAACGGCTGACCCGATTGCAATGCTAAGGACAATTTCAAATGCATGTTTTTTTAATAGATCAAAATTTTTATAAATCGGTACAGCAAATGCAACGGTTGCAGGCCCTAATAAATTCGATAAAATATCAGCCCCTGCATTATAAGATTCATAGGATGTACCAGTTACTAGCAACAATAAAATAATAACTAACGGGCTAATCAAAATTGGCGTAAGCCATTCTTTACTATACTTTTGATAGAGCGCTTTGCAAGCATAAAAAATCGCTATGGTCCCTAATAAACTGATGACAGCAATCACTATGTTCATGCAGGATCACCTTTCTTTCTCTCTAACCACTGCGCAGTATAACCCGTCACTAACATTACTACAAATGCACTGACTGAAATAACAAGTATTACTTTCACACCTTGTATACCAAATAATGCATCATAATCAATGATACCTATCGCGGAAGGTATGAAAAACAATAACAATTCACTAAGTAATAACCCTGCGCCTAACTCAATCCATTCTAACTTAATAAGACGAAACTGTAACATTAAAAATAATAAAACAAGTCCAATTATACTACCGGGAATCGGCAAGTGAAGTAAACGAGCAATGCTATTTCCAATAAATAATATTATATAAAGATAGCCAATTTGCACGAAACTTTTGACGATTTTCATGGTCAACCTTCTCTCAATTTTTTATGCTACTATACTTTACACCTAAATCTACTACGTGTAAAACAGAAAAAATCCATTCCCAAAATAAATTTGGAAATAGATTCTTCTGTGGCGAAAGCTAAAGTAGCAACCATAAAAATCTTCATACAAGTTATCAAGATTTTTTTAAAATTATTTTCGTCTTCACAAAATAGGGGGTTTCTATAAAACAGTATAGCCCTCTATTTTGAACCTTACATATAATTATTGTAAAGAATTTGTTAATTTTTTAGGAATCATTACAATCATTTTTGTGCCAACCCCTACTTTACTTTCTACCTGAATTCGCCCATGATGTGCCTCCACTAAATGCTTAACAATGGCTAGCCCTAAACCAGTTCCACCCGAATTTCTACTACGTGCACGATCGACACGATAAAAACGTTCAAAGACACGTGCAATTTCATGCTTTTCAATCCCTATACCTTCATCTTCAATTTCAATAATTCCATACATATCATTTTCCTTCAAGCGGATTGTGACGGTTGTATCTTCAGGTGAATAGGTGATTGCGTTTGTAATTAAATTCGTTACAATTTGAATAACGCGATTCGCATCCCCCATTACTTCCACATCACGAGCAATATCCACATGAAAACTCATATTTTTTTCATCGAGTCGTGGTCCTGTTAGTTCTGCACCACGTATCAGTACATCCTGCAAGCCCATAGGCATAATATTTACCGTGAAACCATGTTGCTCGATTTTAGATAACTCCAATAAATCTTGGATGAGCATTTGAAGACGATTGCTCTCTTTATGCATAATTTCTAAAAAAGACAGCAGCATCTTTTCATCCTTGTATGCACCATCAAGCAGTGTTTCAGAAAAGCCTTTAATGGATGTAATCGGCGTACGCAGTTCGTGTGATACATTGGCTACAAAGTCTTTCCGTATTTGCTCTAAGCGAACAAGCTCTGTTATATCATGCATAACAATGACAACGCCTAGCCAACGTCCGTGGTCGCCAATAACAGGTGCACCGTACACTTCTTTATTATATAATTCCTGCTGTACTTCCATTTTTATTTGTTGGCGATAGGGCATTTCTGTTAAAAATACGTGGTCTATAAATTGCTCAAGCGTTTTCGGTAAACCAATCGTACGAAAAACTTTTCCTTGTACATCCTCTAGTTGCATGCCAAAGCGCTCTAAAAACACGCGGTTGACGATTGAAATATTTCCTTCACGTCCAATCATCATAAGTGAGCTTCCCATGTTTTCAATTAACGTTTTTAGTCTTTCTTCTTCTACTTCACGAATCGTTGTAATATCCTGTAAATTACGCGCTAAAATATTGATGGAATGACTGAGAGGCATCATGCGTTCCTGCTCATTTTCGTGTGCACGAGCACGGTAATTTCCCTTTGCTAATTCCAGTGCCGTTTCGGTTACATTATCAATCGGCGCGGTGAAATTGACAATCATATAACGACTTACAACGGCTATTAATAACAGCGTAATCGTAAATAATATCGCCAAAACACCATACAGACGAGCACGCACGTATGACAAGAGCGAGTCCTGTATTTCGATTGTTTGAGATGCAACTAATGCTTTTTTATCTTCCTCAGATAAAGTAATATGGCGTTCCTCTAGTACTTTTTCGATTGCTTCTTGACTTGATGAGCTCGCCTGCTCTTTGTATTGTTCTACATAAACAGGAAAAAGCTGACCTATAACAATCATTAGGACAGCTAGAATCGTTCCGAGTGAGAGCATGAATGTCAAGAATAAGCGGTTACTCATTGATTTCATGAAGTTTTCGGCTCCTCAAATTTATAGCCAAGACCACGAATTGTTTTAATAAACATCGGTTTACGACTATTTTCTTCAATTTTATCGCGGAGGTGACTAATGTGCACATCTACAATACGAGTATCGCCTGCAAAATCATACTTCCAAACAGCGCTTAAAAGCTGATCGCGCGTTAAGACACGGTTTTTGTTTTCGAGTAAATAAATAAGCAACTCAAATTCTTTCGGTGTAAATTCCAATGCTTCCTCTTGTAAAAATACTTCAAAACGCTCAGGAAATACTCGTAATTGTCCAAATTCGTACATTTTTTCTTGAGATGCATCCTTATCCTCAATCACAACATTTTGTGTAAAGCGTCTTAAAACCGCTTTAACACGTGCTAATACTTCACGTGGACTAAAAGGCTTTGTCATATAATCGTCAGCGCCTAATTCCAAACCAAGTACTTTATCGAATTCATCATCTTTTGCTGTTAACATAATAATCGGTGTATTCATTCGTTGTTGACGAATTTGCTTACAAACTTCCATACCATCTAACTTTGGAAGCATTAAGTCCAAAAGGATTAAATCGGGCTGGATTTCCATGGCTCTATTTAGCCCTTCTAGACCATCGGCTGCCGTCTCAACTAAATAGCCCGCCTGTTCTAAATTATATTTTAATAAGGTCGCAATAGAAAACTCATCTTCTACAACTAAAATTGTCTTTGTCATGTATATTGCCTCCGTTAGTGATTTGAAACCCCCATTTCAAATCTTAAGACGCTCGCTATAATGCCAGTGGTGGTGTCACCAGCAATGTACCTTCAATTACAAGCTGCTTTTGTTCATTATAGGAGAGCACAGATACAGTAATAGTATTCTGTACTTTATTGACTGCTGTTACCTCTAAAAACGTATCAAATAATTCATAATGATAGAGTGGTCCTAAATACGTTAAATGTTGTTCGATAATACGCGCTCCTGGTCCAGGTATATACTTTGAGACAGCTGACGTAATTATGCCATTTAACATAATAGTTGGTACAATTGGCTTTTTAAAAGGCGTCATCGCTGCATATTCATGTTGAATATATAATGGATTACTATCATTTGTAAGTCCTAAATAAAGCAATAAATCCTTATCTTCTATTTTTTCAGTAATATGAATTTTCTCGCCAACTGTAATTTCATCAATAGTGAGACCAAGCTTACTGTTCTTTTGAAGCAAAGATACGCCAACCCCTTTTCTATCATACTACCTTCATAGTATCAATTTTATTCTAAAAGTACAACGAAAAGCAGAATAACCATTTTATAACTAGGCATAGTATAAAGTACAAAAGTGGTTTTTTTTAATATTTTTCTGCATAAAAAAATCGAGTAAGAATGAATCTTACTCGATTTCATAAACTTTGATTAAGCTAAAACTTTCATAACTGCTTTGACAGCGTCAGCAGAATTATCTAATGCAGCTTTTTCTTCATCCGTTAATGCCAGTTCAAAGATTTTTTCAATACCGTTTGCACCAAGTAATGTTGGTACTCCTAAATAAATATCATTGTAACCATATTCACCTTCTAGGTAGGCGATAGATGGAAGTATACGCTTTTGATCTTTAATGATTGCTTCAGCCATTTCAACAAGTGCTGCTGCTGGAGCATAGTATGCGGAACCGTTACCAAGTAAGTTGACGATTTCTGCACCACCATTGCGCGTGCGATCTACAATTGCTGCTAAACGCTCTGGAGCGATTAAAGTTTCTAAAGGAATACCACCCGCAAAAGAATAACGAGTAAGTGGTACCATTGTATCACCATGACCACCTAATACAAAACCAGTAATGTCTTTTACAGAGATGTTTAGCTCTTCAGCTACAAAAGCACAGAATCGAGCGGTATCAAGTACACCTGATTGTCCGATTACGCGGTTTTTTGGAAAGCCAGTTTCTTTAAATACTGTGTAAGTCATCGCATCAACGGGATTTGTCAATACGAGAATGGTTGCGTTTGGTGAATGAGCAGCGATTTCTTTTGAAACAGTTTTCATAACGCCTTGGTTGATTTGAACTAAGTCGTCACGGCTCATGCCAGGTTTACGTGCGACACCTGCAGTAATGATGACTACATCAGAATCAGCAGTATCTGCATAGTTAGAAGTACCTTTTACAAAAGAATCAAAACCTTGTATTGGCGCAGCTTCCCACATATCTAAAGCTTTACCCTTTGTTGGATTTTCAGCTTGTGGGATATCAACTAATACAACATCGCCAAGTTCTTTTTGTGCTGCTAAAAAAGCTGCCGTTGCGCCGGTGAATCCGCCACCGATTACTGAGATTTTTTTACGTTTCAAAGTCATTTGAATACGCTCCTTTTAATTTAGGATATATGCTAAAAAAGGGAGGAGAATAAATTCTCTCTCCCTCGATTAAACCAGGTACTAATATTACTGTAGCAAACCAATTTTACATGAAACAAACGTCTGTTGACACATTCCGGATTGTTACAGTGATCATTTTTACGCTATTTCGTAAAAATTATAGGTTTTTAATTAGTTCGTTAGCGAATTCTGAACATTTCACTTCTGTAGCGCCGTCCATTAAACGAGCGAAGTCATAAGTTACAACTTTTGAAGAGATTGTTTGTTCTACAGATTTAGTGATCATGTCAGCCGCTTCTTGCCATCCTAAGTGTTCAAGCATTAATACACCTGAAAGTAATACTGAAGATGGGTTAACTTTATCTAAGCCAGCATATTTTGGAGCTGTACCGTGAGTAGCTTCGAAGATCGCGTGACCAGTTACGTAGTTAATGTTCGCGCCTGGAGCGATACCGATACCACCAACTTGAGCAGCTAATGCATCAGAAATATAGTCACCATTTAAGTTCATTGTAGCTACTACATCAAACTCAGTTGGACGAGTTAAAATTTGTTGTAAGAAGATATCAGCGATTGAATCTTTTACTAAGATTTTACCAGCTGCTAAAGCTTCTGCTTGTGCTTTGTTTGCTGCTTCTTCACCTTGGTCAGCTTTGATTGCATCATATTGGTTCCAAGTGAATGTTTGATCAGCAAATTCAGTTTCAGCTAATTCATAACCCCATTTTTTGAATCCACCTTCAGTGAATTTCATGATGTTTCCTTTGTGAACTAAAGTCACAGAAGGACGGTTATGTTTAATTGCATATTCGATAGCAGAACGTACTAAACGCTCAGTACCTTCTTTAGATACAGGTTTTACACCGATACCTGAAGTTTCTGGGAAACGGATTTGGTTAACACCAAATTCAGTTTGTAGGAAGTTGATGATTTTTTGAGCTTGTTCAGAGCCTGATTCGAATTCGATACCTGCGTAGATGTCTTCTGTGTTTTCGCGGAAGATAACCATATCAACGTCTTCTGGACGTTTAACTGGAGAAGGTACTCCGTCAAAGTGACGTACTGGACGTAAGCAAACATATAAATCAAGTTGTTGACGTAATGCTACGTTTAGAGAGCGGATACCACCACCGATTGGTGTAGTAAGAGGACCTTTGATTGCAATTAGGTATTCGTTAATTTTGTCTAAAGTATCTTGTGGTAACCATTCACCCGTTTGGTTGAATGCTTTTTCACCAGCTAAAACTTCTAACCATTCGATTTTCTTTTCGCCGTTATAAGCTTTTTCTACAGCTGCGTCAATTACGCGAGATGCTGCTGCCCAAATATCTGGACCGATTCCATCACCTTCGATGAATGGGATTACTGGGTTGTTTGGTACATTAAGTACGCCGTTTTCAACTACAATTTTGTTTGACATGGATGTTGCCTCCTAAATTCATAATCATAGGACTGTGTTATAGGTAACACAGTCCCAAATATTCTAGCATAAATTCCAAATTAGCGCTCGCTGATTGGAACATATTTTTGCATGCCTGGTCCAACATACTCTGCACGTGGACGGATTAGGCGGTTGTTAGCATATTGTTCAAGAATATGTGCTACCCAACCAGAAGTACGTGAAACTGCAAAAATTGGTGTGAATAAGTCATGATCGATACCTAAAGAATCGTACACTGATGCAGAGAAGAAGTCTACGTTAGCAGGTAATTTCTTTTGTTCAACGATCATGTCATGGATTTTAACTGACATTTGATAAAGTTCTGGTTTACCAGTTAGTTCAGTTAACTTTTGTGACATTACACGTAAGTGTGGTGCACGTGGGTCGCCTTTGCGGTATACGCGGTGACCGAAGCCCATGATTTTTTCTTTGTTGTCTAATTTATTTTGAATGTAAGATTCAACGTTTTCAAGAGAACCAATTTCAGTTAACATCTTCATAACTTGCTCATTTGCACCGCCATGAAGTGGTCCTTTTAATGCACCGATAGCTGCAGTTACGCCAGAATAAACATCTGATAATGTAGCTACACATACACGTGCTGTAAATGTAGAGGCATTTAATTCGTGGTCAGCATGTAATACTAATGCTTTATCGAACGCTTCTACTTCGATTGCTGCTGGCTCTTCGCCTTTTAACATATATAGGAAGTTTGCTGCATAGCTAAGCTCTGCTTTTGGTTGGATTGGCTCTAAGCCTTTGCGTACACGTGCAAATGCAGTCACAACTGTTGCAATTTTAGCTTGTAGACGGATAGCTTTACGGTAGTTAGCTTCTGGATCCATCACATCCGCTTCTTCATCGAATACACCAAGTAAAGATACTGCCGTACGAAGTGCAGCCATTGGATGTACAGTTGAAAGTGGGTACGTTTTGAATTGGTCTACAATTGCTTGTGGAATAGACATGTTGTCTGCTAATTGTTGTTTTAACTCAGCAAGCTCGTCCGCTTTAGGTAAACGAGTGTGCCATAGTAGGTAAATTACCTCTTCAAATGATGCGTTGTCTGCTAAATCATCAATGTTGTAACCAACATATGTAAGTGTGTCATCGATAATTGAACTGATTTTAGATTCCGCTGCTACGATACCTTCTAAACCTTTTGTTGCTGACATAAATTATCGCTCCCTCATACTAATAATTTTTATTGTAAACGCTTTTTCAAACATAGCATTTACGTTTTTTGCTCACATGAACCATTAAGTAAATCGCTTACATTGCTATTATAATCATTTTTGACAGCTTTGTGAATGAAAATCCTTTAAATAAAGAAAAAGTCGGACGAGCGACTATATATACGTACTAAAGAGGGTGTTTTGTATATTTTGACAATATTTTTTCATTTGAATCGGGGTGATTTTGTAAAAATGAGGAATATTAAATATTTTTCATACGAAAGAACTATTAATGTTTTCTGGTTTATTTTCTATTTAGTAATTCTTTGGTTCGTATTACCTGTATCTCTTGCTATATTTTTATCATTTACCACATATCCTATAATAAATTTTCTTCATAAGTACTGTAAAATCGCTTATTGGATTGCCGCTATTATCGTTGAAATATTGATACTTTCTTGCATTGTTCTCCTCATTATTATATCAATAAACAGCATAATACTCATCTTTCCAGAAATACGAGACACACTCCAAAACTTCCCATTATTTACTGAATATGAATCCATTTTCATGCAGTTTTTACAGGAGAAATCATTGTCTATTTTTGATTCAATCGTCGTTTATACAGCAAATTTATTTCAAATATTTATGAAGCACGTCATTGAAGTTTTTATATTTCTTGTTGCATATTATTTTGCCTTATTAGAAACAAGGAAATCTCGTTATTGGTTTTTCCAATATGCCCCTAAAAAATATCGAAATGAATGGCAATCTCATTTTTCTAAAGTTATGCAACTGTTTCATTACTTTGTATTTGTGGAATTTCAGTTATTTACGATTACACTGCTCATTCTTTGCGCTGGCTTTATGATATTCCAATTTGAACAAGCTATTACGAAAGCATTTATTGTTGCTTTTGCGGACGTACTACCCTTTTTCGGCATTGGCGTTTTTCTTGTTCCAATGAGCATTTACTTTTATTTTAATGGTAATACCTTTTTATGTGTCGCCATTTTACTATTGTATTTGTTTGTCCAACTTACAAGGCAGCTCGCTGAATCTATGCTTTGGTCGAACACACTGCAATTGCGAACATTTCACACGTTTTTCATCAGCGCTGCCTCCATTTTATTATTCGGCTTTTATGGTATTTTACTTAGCCCACTATTTTTATTTTTAGCTGTTAAGTTGAAAGAAAAATCTATTTTTGAACAATGATAAATTGTCCTTTTTTCATTTTTTTACGCATCCAGTAAAATACGAGCGGTTGGAATAATTTCCGTGTTATTGGTAACAGCAATAACAACCCGATAACATCTGTTATAAAACCTGGTAGTGCTAAAAGTACACCGCCACTAAAATTCAACATTGCATCGACTAATGCAGGTCCCGGAGCTTCTCCTCGTGCTACCATATGTTTTACGTTTTTCACGGAATTAATACCTTTATTTTTCGCTATATAAATACCAATAATTGTCGTTGCGACAACAAGTAATAATGTATTGAAAACGCCAATATTTTGACCAATAACTATTAATAACGCCAGTTCGGCTAATGCATATACAACAAAACTAAGAAAAAATTTTTTCATATTTTTCTCCTTTCTATTGAAAAAGCTATACCTTCTATACGTTATTATAGCCCAATAAGTTTCATCTAAAAAACAAATACATGTAAATACTATTTTTCACTTGTTATGTAAAAGGCTCTAGTACGGTTCCCCCTACTAGAGCCTTGTCATTATTTATTAAAGTACACTTGCATGTCCTTTATAAATAACACCTGTTTCAGCATCCATTGTTATTTCCTGACCGTGGCGAATTAATGTTGTCGCTTCTTTTACGCCGACAATTACAGGGATACCAAGGCTTAGCCCTACAACAGCAGCATGACTAGTCAGTCCGCCTTCCTCTGTAATAAGGCCGATGCAATTTTCAATCGCTGGCATCATATCGCGATCTGAACCTAACGTTACTAAAATGCAGCCATCTGTGTCATATGCTAATGCTTCTGCCGCATTTTTTGCTACGACTGTCTTACCGATTACAGACGCTTTGCCGATTCCTTGACCGCGCGCCAGTAGATCACCAATAATGTGAACTTTCATTAAGTTTGTAGTACCTGCTTCACCAACAGGAACACCAGCCGTAATCACAACTGCATCACCATGTGTGACATAGCCATGTTTTAAGCTTTCGTCTACTGCCAGTTCTAAAATTTCGTCTGTCGTTGTAACACGTTGACATACTACAGGATAGACACCCCACACAAGCGTTAGTGTATTGGCTGTATTAGCAGAGCCCGTAACAGCAACAATTGGTACACCAGGACGATATTTTGCAATCATTCTCGCTGTATTTCCGCTTTCTGTCGGTGCCAATACCGCTTTTACGCCTAAGTTTATCGAAGTGTAAGCTACTGCCTGAGAAATAGCCTCTGTCATATTCGCTTCTTTTTCACGACTACGTGTTGAAACGATTGCTTTATAATCCAATGAATTTTCAGTACGCTGTGCAATTTTATTCATCGTTTGTACAGATTCCACTGGGTAAATTCCTGCTGCTGTTTCACCAGATAGCATGATCGCATCCGTTCCATCAATAATGGCGTTCGCAACGTCACTTGCTTCTGCTCGTGTTGGACGAGGATTACGTTGCATTGAGTCTAACATTTGAGTAGCTGTAATAACTGGTTTACCAACTTGATTACATTTTAGAATTAATTTCTTTTGAACTAAAGGTACCTCTTCGGCTGGAATTTCTACGCCAAGGTCACCACGTGCAACCATTAATCCATCTGATACTAAAATGATTTCGTCAATATTATCGACACCTTCTTGGTTCTCGATTTTTGGGATAATTTGAATATGACTACCACCATTTTGCTCAAGTAATTCACGAATTTCTAATACATCTTTCGCTCGACGAACGAATGAAGCGGCAATAAAATCGACACCTTGCTTAATACCAAATAATATATCTTGTGCATCTTTTTCAGTAATACCTGGTAATTGCACTGAAACGCCAGGGACGTTAACACCTTTTTTATTTTTTAAGACCCCAGCATTTTCTACGATTGTGTGGATAAGCCCTTTTTCCGTATCTGTTGCTAGCACACGTAATTGAATTAAACCATCATCCAATAAAATAATGGAGTTTTGTTCTACGTCTTCGATTAGTCGATCATACGTAACAGAGAAGCTAGCCTCTGTTCCTTCTACTTCTGTCATCGAAATATCGATTACCTGACCTGCTGTTAAATGCAGTTCTCCATTTTGCATATTATGCGTACGGATTTCAGGTCCTTTTGTGTCGAGCAAAATACCTACTGGTTTTCCTAACTTATCTGCAACTTCACGTATTAAATTAATGCGCACTTCATGTTCTTCATGTGAACCATGTGAAAAATTTAAGCGGGCTACATTCATACCTGCCTCAATTAGTTTTTCTAAAACTTCCGGTGACTCACTTGCTGGACCAATTGTACATACGATTTTTGTTTTTCTCATTTTCTGCCCACTCCGTTTTACGCCAAATTATATTGATAGTTCTTTCATTAAAGTATACAAGCTTACATCTGACTCATGATGCTTTTCAAAAGCTTCTGGCATATCATAGTCAATCACTGTATGGTTGCGTATGCCTACAGCTCGACCAGATTTACCTTCCATTAATAATTCTACAGCATGTGCACCAAATTGACTTGCGAGGACACGATCACGTGCTGTTGGAGAACCACCGCGTTGAATATGACCAAGAACTGAAACACGCGTCTCTTTTCCCGTCTTTTCCTTTAGTAGTTTTGCCAAATCGCTTCCTGACATTACACCCTCTGCTACAATAATGATACTATGCTTTTTCCCTCGTGCTTCACCACGCTCTAGACGCGATACGATGTCGTCTAAATCATAATCTTCCTCGGGAATTAAGACGGTTTCAGCACCTGCTGCAAGGCCTGCCCATAATGCGATATCACCAGCATCGCGCCCCATAACTTCAACAATAAAAGAGTTTTCATGGGAAGTCGCCGTATCACGAATTTTATCGATTGAATCAACGACTGTATTCAGCGCAGTATCAAAGCCAATTGTGTATTCTGTTCCAGGAACATCGTTATCAATCGTTCCAGGCACACCAACAACTGGGAAACCTTTTTTTACAAGGTCCATTGCACCTCGATAGGAACCATCACCCCCGATAACAACTAGACCTTCAATACCTGCTTCTCGCATTTTAGCAATACCTTGTTGTTGGACAGCATCCTCTTTAAATTCAGGGCAACGAGCTGAAAATAAATTCGTACCCCCTCTTTGAATGATGCCACCTACAGAGCCTAAATCAAGTAGCTCAAAAGATCCTTTAATTAAACCTTCATAGCCATGCTTAATTCCAACAACATCTAGTCCATGATAAGCTGCCTTACGAACGACTGCTCGAATGGCTGCGTTCATGCCAGGTGCATCTCCACCACTTGTTAATACGGCAATTTTCTTCATTGTCGAACAACCTCCTGCAGTGTTATCTAATATTATTCACATTAACATGAAAAAACAAACTATGTAAGGGTTCTGACGTTAGAAAAACATAACTTTTACATAAAAAATGAAAAGAATGCGCTTTCACACATTCTTCCCATCACAAAGCATCTAAAATTTAACATTTCTTAAAAATTCTTCGTTATAAATTAACGTTTAGACAGTCAGCGCTTTGTTATGTGTTTGGTCTACACTTCTGTATATTGTCCGATTTTTTTAAATTTTTCATAGCGGTCTTCAATTAGTTGCTCACCATTTAAAGAATTCAACGCTTTTAGTGTGTCACTAATACATTCCTTTATATACATAGCTTGTTTTGCTACATTGCGATGAGCACCGCCAGTGATTTCAGGAATAATCCCATCAATGACACCAAGCTCTTTTAAATCAGGTGCAGTAATGCGCATTGCCTCAGCCGCCTGCTTTGCAAGACTACCATCACGCCATAGAATTGAAGCCGCACCTTCTGGAGAAATAACTGAATAAGTAGAGTTCTCTAACATGAACACACGGTTTGCTACACCTAAAGCTAAAGCACCGCCACTACCACCTTCTCCTATAACAATGCTAATAACCGGTACGGATAACCCTGCCATTTCTACTAGATTACGAGCAATCGCTTCACTTTGACCACGTTCTTCTGCTGCCTTCCCTGGGTAAGCACCTTTTGTATCAATAAAACAAATGATTGGACGATTAAACTTTTCAGCTTGTTTCATTAAGCGTAACGCCTTACGATAGCCTTCTGGATGTGGCATACCGAAATTACGACGAATATTTTCTTTTGTAGACTTGCCACGTTGATGACCGATGATAGTGACAGGTTGTCCTTCAAAAAGAGCAATCCCACCAAGTATCGCCGCATCATCTCCAAACGTACGATCACCATGTAGTTCAATAAAGTTTTCGCACATCGCTTCAATATATTGTAACGTTGTTGGTCGTTCTGGATGACGTGCCACTTGCACTCGATCCCACGGCTTCATATTGGCATAGATTGATTGCTCCAATTGCGTTAAACGTGTTTCCAGCTTTTCAATCTCACCGGTCATATCTACATCCGCATCAGCAGCAATCGTTTTTAATTCATCAATTTTTTCACGTAATTGTACTACTGGTTCTTCAAAGGCTAAATTTTTAGACATGTTGTACGCCACCCTTCGTATGCATTTTTACAAGCACAGCTACTTGTTTACGTAAATCTTTGCGATGGAAGATGGCATCTAGTTGACCATGTTCTAATAAAAATTCTGCTGTTTGGAAATCATTCGGTAGTTTTTCTCTTACCGTCTCTTCAATTACACGTCTACCTGCAAAGCCGATAAGTGCTTGAGGTTCCGCAATATTAATATCCCCCACTGAGGCAAAACTTGCAGAAACACCGCCTGTCGTTGGGTGCGTTAAAATAGAAATAAATAATAGCCCTTGATCGCTATGACGTTTTAACGCCACACTCGTTTTTGCCATTTGCATTAACGATAAAACACCTTCTTGCATTCGTGCGCCACCACTTGCAGTGAAAATAATAAATGGTACACGTAATGCTGTTGCTTTTTCAACAGCGCGTGTTATCTTTTCTCCAACAACAGAGCCCATTGACCCCATACGGAAATGAGAATCCATAATGGCAACGACAATCTCTTCCCCATCCAGTGTGCCTAACCCTGTCAATACCGCTTCATTTAAACCTGTTTTTTGTTGATCCGCATTAATTTTCTCTACATAGGCAGGGAAATTTAGTGGATTGCTTGTTTGTAAATGATCGTCCATAGAAACGAACGAACCTTCATCTAAGAAGTCTGCTACACGCTCCTGTGCCGTCATTTTAAAATGGTGACCACATTTCGTGCATACTTTGTGATGCTTCTCTAATTCTTTTGTTAACTGGATATGGCGGCATTCTGGACATTTTGTCATGAGTCCTTCTGGAAATGCCTTTTCTTGACCATCCTGTTTCTTTTTTCGATTTGCGCTAAATATGTCGCGTATTGCCATGTTTGACTCCCCCTTTGTTGTTTAAAAAGTTTGACCAGTACCCATCCACTGCTCGTAAGCTCGTAAAGCTTCTTTTTCATAACCAAGCTGCATCGACTTCAACATTGTTTGAAGGATAAGTTTTTCATCTTCCGTTGAGTTTCGATTTAAACGGTCACCGTCATAAGCTGCAAGTTGAAACCAGATTTTCAGCGAAAGCCGATTGCCTGATGTAATAATTATTTCTCGTAACACATCGCGACAATTGACTGTTCCTTCAATCTCCAGCTTCACAAAAAAACTGTCCCACACAGGTAGTGTACGAAGAATCTCTGTACAACTTATTACGCGAATTGCTTCCTTTTCATGAATTTGTCGCGTTAATTCGACATCTTTTTTTGATTTTTCATCTTCTAATATAAACATCGACAGTACTTCAACAAGCTGATGCTTATGTGTTGAGGCAAGGAATGTACCCCCACCGTGGCGTGTTTCTATGAGTCCAAGTAACTCTAAACTGCGCAGTGCCTCCCTTACAGAGGATCGCCCAACACCTAACCTTTCTGATAATACACGTTCAGAAGGAAGCTTTTCTCCCGCTTGAATTTTTTCCATTCGAATCAGTTGACGCAATTGCTGAACGATTTCTAAAAACACTTTTTTTTGTTCGGTTTGTTTATCCATATGATTAACTCCCGTTGTCAAAAGTGGTCTGACCACTTTTTAGCATTGACTATATCTTACAAAATAACTGATGAAAAGTAAAGAAAAAACTGCATAGAATTCTATGCAGTTTCTAAATTCTTGTTTAATTTCATAATTTTTCAGTCGATTGTGCATGTTTTACTTTCACTTGTGGTTTCCCAAAACGTTTTTCCAGCGTGCCCTCAATATATAGGAACCCATCTTCCAACAATATTTCCTGTACGAGTTGAAATACTTGCGGGAATAATGTCACAGATACTGTACCAAACTCATCTTGGAGTTGGACAAAAGCCATCTGCTCTCCTTTTTTCGTTCTGATTTTTTTTACTTCGTCAATCAGACCAATCATTTTGACATACATTCCCTCACGTGCATGCTTCAGTTCTGCACATGTAATATTCACATCTGCCCAGTAATTTCTTACTTCTGAAACAGGATGAGCTGATATATAAAAGCCTAGACTTTCTTTTTCATGCTGGAGTTTTTCCTTCTGGGACATCGCTTCTGCTTGCATATACTTCGGTTTCCCAAAAGTAAAGGCAGTTGCCGTTTCAATATCTACATCTTCTGTTGGGCGCAACAGTTCTGCATGCATTAGCGCTGCCTCTAAAGTAGCTATGAGCACCGCACGATCTTTTCCTAGATAATCAAGCACACCTGCATAAACTAAAATTTCCATTACTTTTGGTTTGAAATGTTGTGCACTTAAAGCGACTGCCAAATCAAATAAATTATGAAAAGCTTCTGGATTTGTTTTGCGCACTGCCACTATCTTCTCTATAAACGTATGTGGCACACCTTTAACGCCGGATAAACTAAAGCGAATTCCATCCTTTTCAACTAAAAAGAATTTTGTACTGTGCAACAGCGAAGGTGGATAAAATGGAATTCCTTTATCTTTCGCTTCCGCTACTAGTTGCTGAATTTTTTCCGCATTTCCCGTTGCATTCGTTAATAATGCAGCATAAAAACTTTGCGGATAATGCGCCTTTAAATACGCCATTTGATATGAGATGACACTATAGGCAACAGCATGACTTTTTGGGAAGCCGTAGTCTGCAAAGCGGACAATTAGCGCATAGACATCTTCTGCAATATGTCGATCAAACCCTTGGTTCAATGCCCCATTGACAAAGGCAGCTCGTTGCTCGTCTAAAATATCACGATTTTTCTTACTCACCGCCCGACGCAATAAATCCGCCTGCCCCATTGTAAAACCTGCCATCGTTGCTGCAATGTGCATAATTTGCTCCTGATAAACAATAACACCAAATGTTTCGCGTAAAATAGGTTCCAGTAACGGATGGGGCATCGACACTTGCTCCTTGCCTGCTTTTCTTCTAGCGTACACAGGGATAAAGTCCATTGGTCCCGGACGGTAAAGTGCATTGACAGCTACAATATCTGAAAAATGGCTTGGATGAATATCACGTAATGCTTGTTTCATCCCTTCTGATTCTAGCTGAAAAATACCAACTGTATCACCCTTTTGAAGCAATTGGAACGTCAGCTCGTCATGCATTGGAATAAGGTCAAATTCTATCCATGGTCCCCCAGCTTTATAAATAGACCAACGTACTTGCTCTAAAATTGTTAAATTGCGCAAACCTAAAAAGTCCATCTTTACAAGCCCACGCGCCTCCACATCACCCATTGGCCACTGCGTAATATACACACCATCATGTCCATCTTCAATTGGAATTGTATTCACTAAAGGTGTCGGTGCTAACACAACACCCGCCGCATGGGTAGAGGAATTTCGCGGCAAGCCTTCTAGTTTTAATGCCACTTCATACCAACGTTGATGATATTCATTTTCCGCTAACCAAGTTTGAAAATTTGGTGATTCTGCAACTGCTCTTTGTAAAGTCATCCCTGGTTTATTGGGTATCATTTTCGATATTTTTTCCATCACTTCAGCCTCAAACCCAAACACACGCGCCACATCTCTCGCCACTGCTTTTGCAGACAAAGTACCAAAAGTAATAATTTGTGCGACATTAGCCTTGCCATATTTTTGTACGACGTATTGAATGACTTGATGTCGTTTACTGTCCACAAAGTCAATATCAATATCAGGCAATGTAACACGCTCAGGATTTAAAAAGCGTTCAAATAATAAACCATAGGCGAGTGGGTCGACCTGTGTTATAGCGAGACTAAAAGCAACGAGAGAACTTGCGGAAGATCCACGACCTGGTCCAGTTAAAATACGCTGTTCTTTGGCAAAATGCATAAAATCTGCAACAATTAAAAAATAATCAGCATAGCCCATTGAACAGATGATTTCAAGCTCATATTGTAGTCGCTCTCGATAAACTATAGGTAGCTCAGACACTTTCAAACGTGCAGCTAACCCTAAAAATGCCTCTTTGACAAGCAAGTTTTCGGCTGTTTCCCCCTCTTGTACAGGAAATGTAGGCATTTGAACATGTGTTTCTGGAATTTTTGCTACACAGCTAGCCAGCATGCTGGCACTTGCTTCAAGCCATTCTGAACGATCGTTAAACCAACCTTTCCACTGTTCCTCTGTTGGTACAAAATAGTTTTCTAAATGCGCTGTAAGCATCGTGTTTTGAAGCTTTTCCCCTGTATCGATTGCTCTGGCCACTTCATAAGCAAAATGGTCTTCTGGTCGTAAAAAATAGCAGCGCTGCGTAGCTACAATGGCAATATTTTCGGCTTCACACCACTGCGAAATCATCGCTTCATTGTCTGTTATTATTCCTCCTGGTCTTGCAATCCCTGCATATAGACGTTTTCCAAACACTTGCTGTAGCGCACTTGTCATTGCTTGCCACTCTGCACTATCGGCTATATCAATCGTTGACAGTAATGCTATACATCCTGCCGCATAGCCTTCAAGCCATTTCCAAGGCAATACCTCGTCTTGTCGAATAGAAACAGCACTACTAATCTTTAGTAGATGCTGATAACCTTCCTGTGTTTGCGCATACAGCACAAGCGGGATTGTTTTTTCATCCCACTGCACCTTTATTGTAAGCCCTATTACCGCATGGATATTTGCTTGCTGCATCGCTTGACAAAAAGGCAAAAGCCCGTACAATTTCGAATTGACAATTGCACAGGCCTGCGTATTTTGCTCTTGTAAAAAAGGGATCAATTGTTCAAGCCGAATCGTGCTTTGCAATAAATCCGCGCTCGTATGCATTTGTGTATATACATGTGTCAAAAGAATCCCCGCCTTTCAATTACGAATGATATGATTGACAAATTTCTTGTAAACGTGCCGCGACAAGCTCTGCTTCTTGCCATGAATAGGCAGTTGCCCCTGAAGCAAGAGGATGTCCCCCACCATTAAATTCCTTTGCCAATGTGTTAATAATCGGACCTTTAGAACGGAGACGAACTCGAATTTGGTCTTCCTCTTCTATGAATATAACCCAAGCACAAATTCCCTTTACACTGCCTAAACAACCGACTAATAGAGATGCCTCTGACGGCACAACGTTAAAGTCAGCAAGTAATTCCTTTGTCAGTTTAACATACGCCGCTCCATGTTCATCCATTATGAAGTTTTGATAAATATAACCTTGTAAAGTTAATAATTTTTGTTCCATTTCATACATCCCATCGAAAATTTGATTTCGATCAAAATGATATGTAATGAGTTCTGCTGCCACTTTAAATGTTTTTACGGTCGTACTTGGGAACTGGAAACGCCCAGTATCTCCTACAATTCCAGCAAATAATAATCTAGCAGAGGCATCCGATAGTCGCCAATCTAATGTTTCTTTACCTGTTTCAAAAAGCTCATAAATCATTTCACTGCACGAACTTGCTGTTGTATCTACCCACAATAAATCGCCGTATTGGTCGTCATTCGGATGATGATCAATTTTTACAACCATCTTACCTTTTGTATAGCGTTGATCGTCAATACGCTCCGTATTCGCTGTATCTGTCACAATAACTAAAGCATTTTCGTAAACAGCATCCGCAATTTGATCGGGCTCTGCTAAAAACGATAAAGACGTATCATGCTGGCCTACAGCGTACACTTTTTTATCGGGATAATTGGCTAAAATCAACTCTTTTAACCCTAATTGTGATCCGTACGCATCCGGATCAGGACGCACATGGCGATGTATAACGATTGTCTCATATGCAGCAATTGTGTCGATGATTTGTCTTTTCAAAATGATTTCCCCCAAAATGATAGTAATAACCGTTAGCATTTTTCTTCAATAATCGTTACAATAATGTCTAGTTATGCTAGGAGGTTTACTATGCTCAATTTAATTTTTGTCTTCGCAATTATCATATCATTTGTCTTTTATTTTTATTTTAAAACAAAACAGTTCCGTTCTCCATTACCTATTGCTAAAAATTGGTACAAAAGTAAGGCGAATATAGGCTTTGGTTCCTTTATACTTGCATTTTCTTTGAACCAAGCTTACTTATTCCCTGGAATGTTTACATTTATCATTGTAGCAATTCTTGTGATATTAGGCATCTTTGTTATTGTAGAAAATATTAAAAAAGCTCGCCACTATGGTCAATTTGTGGATGAAGAATATCGTATCAACCGTTAATTCCTAAATGTCTGGCACATATTATTGAACATAACGATTAAAGGGATGACCTAGTATTTGCACTAGGCCATCCCTTTTTGTGTAATCAGCGCTCCAATAGCTGGAACATCATCATCGCCTTACCGACAAGCATCTGCTCATTAAATACTTCGAAGTCCATCTTAACAAACTTCCGACTCATATCTAATATGCGAGGTTTAACAGTAAGTGTGCTCTCCATTTGAACAGGCTTAATGAAATAAATCGTCATGTTTTCTGCCACTGCATCGCCACGTTTTCGACGCTTTAATGCAAATGATCCAACTTCGGCTAGTAAAGTTGTAAATGCTCCGTAAGAAATAGCCCCATATTGGTTTGTCATTTGCGGTGTCACTTTAAACTCAACGATTAAATCTTCATCACCTAGTACTTTCATCTCATTTTTTACTAAATCATCAATTGTTTCACCATGTTGAGGCTGTCTTTGTGCCAGTTGCAATGCCTTAAGCACATCTTGACGACTAATAACCCCTTGTAGAACATTATCGTCATTGACAATCGGCAGTAAATCGATTCCTTCCCAAATCATGCGGTGTCCTGCAGACGCGACGCTCATTTTCATTGAACCAGCAATTGGATTTTTCGTCATAACCTTTTCAATCAGCTCGTCCTCTTCCCTACCAATAACGTCTTTAACAGTAATCATTCCGACCAATTTATTGTTTGCAGTTACTACTGGGAATGCACCATGTGTTGTACGCTCATTCAACTTGTGGAAATGATGGATCGTTTCATCATTGCGTAACACCGATGTCTCAACCATTGGTACATAGATATCCTCAATAAATAAAATATCTTTTTTAATTAACTGGTCATAAATAGCACGGTTAATCATCGTGGCAACGGTAAAAGTATCATAGCTAGTAGAAATAATCGGTAAATCCAATGCATCGGCAAGTTGCTTATTGTCATCTGTTGTGTCAAAGCCGCCGGTAATTAATACAGCAGCACCTGCACGTAGCGCATTTTCGTGCGCTTTTATACGGTTTCCGACGATAAGTAAGCTACCAGCATCTGTATAACGCATCATATCTTCTAATTGCATCGCACCGATTACAAATTTTGTTAATGTTTTATGTAGACCTGTTTTACCACCTAACACTTGGCCATCTACAATATTAACAATTTCTGCAAATGTTAACCGTTCGATGTTTTCTTTCTTTTTCTTCTCAATACGAATTGTTCCGACACGCTCAATAGAACTTACTAACCGACGATTTTCCGCTTCTTTGATGGCGCGGTAAGCCGTTCCCTCACTAACTTGCATCTCTTTTGCAATTTGTCGTACTGAAATTTTATCGCCCACGGGTAGTGACTCGATGTATTGTAAAATCTTCTCATGTTTTGTTGACAAAATATCACCTATTTCTCAAGCAATGAATTCTGTTCTTAGTGTACCATATTTTTTGAGAAAATATTGAGTATAAAGGTGTAAAATGTTTAACGTTTCCTATTATTTCAACTACGCACGTGGTGTCAATTATTATAGTACAGCACCGTAAATGATTAGGAACAGTTTACTTTTTCACCAGCTTTTAAAATTTGAACCTCTGCATTTTGCACTAAATTTGCAAAAATTTGCGGATCCTGCTCAATTGGAGGGAATGTATTATAATGTATCGGTACAACAATTTTTGGTTTTAAAAATTCTACAGCACATGCAGCATCTTCAGGGCCCATCGTAAAGTTATCTCCAATTGGAATAAAGGCTATATCAATCGGATGACGTTCACCAATTAATTTCATATCACTAAATAGCGCTGTATCCCCCGCATGATAAATCGTTAATCCCTCGATAAATAATAGCACGCCGGCAGGCATTCCCATGTAAATGATTTCATTGTCTTCTGTTATATAAGAGGAGCCGTGGAAAGCCTGTGTAAACTTCACCTTCCCAAAATCGAACTGTTTTGCTCCACCAATATGCATTGGATGCGCTTTCACACCTTGCCATGAAATCCAGTTTGCTAATTCATTTGGTGCAATAACAAGCGCATCCTTTTTCTTAGCAAGTTCCACCGTATCACCTACATGATCATTATGCCCATGTGTAAGTAAAATAATATCTGGTGCCTCATCTGTAACCTTCAAATCGGTTTGGCTATTTCCATTAATGAAAGGGTCAATTAAAATTGTTTGATCATTTGTCTGAATTTTAACGACAGAATGACCATGATAACTAATTTGCATAAAAACGTTCCTCCCAACACGCATAATATTTGCTCCATCTTTTAATTCGCTATCCATGCGCTTTTTCCCTTTTTTTGATATGCTTGTACAGGATATGAAAAGTGCTATAGTGCTAGCTTTTCCTTTGACATGTACATGCCGAGAAAAGAAACGTCGTGCTAAATCATTTTTTGTTATAACCGCGCTGCGGGTGCTCCAAATAAACGTAAGCATTGCATTGCTACCTAATGAAGCCACTTGAAAAATGATGTTTTAAACTAACATCAGCAAAAAACTAGATGCAATTATGAGGAGGAAATGGATGATGTCAAAAGTACAAGAAATCCAAAACTATTTACAAAAAAATCAAATTGATGCCGCATTCGTAACGACTCCCGATAATGTCTATTACGTATCAGGTTTTAAAAGTAATCCCCACGAACGATTACTAGGTGTGATGATTTTTAAAGAAGCACAACCTTTTTTAATTTGTCCACAAATGGAAATCCCAGATGCACAAGCTGCCGGCTGGTCATATGAAATAATCGGTCATCAAGATACAGATAATGCTATGGATGTTCTTGCACAAGCGATTAAGAAGCGCAACGTAAATCCATCAACATTCGCGATTGAAAAAGCACAGCTTATCGTAGAACGTTTAGAAGCTTTACAACAATCATTTCCACAAGCTCAATTCGTACGCCTTGATGAAAAAATTAATGCCATGCGTGTGATTAAAGATGAAAATGAGTTAAATAAGCTACGCAAAGCGGCTCAACTTGCCGATTATGCGATTGAAGTAGGTTGTAAAGAAATTGCCGAAGGTAAAACTGAAATGGAGATTTTAACTGCTATTGAAAGTGCTATTCAAGAAAAAGGCTGTAAAATGTCCTTTGAAACAATGGTATTAAGTGGACCAAAATCGGCTTCACCACATGGTAAACCTGGTTCACGTAAAATCGAAAAAGGCGATATGGTGTTATTTGATCTAGGGGTAATTTACGATGGTTATTGCTCTGATATTACACGTACAGTAGCTTTTGGTGAACCATCTGCTCCACAAAAGGCAATCTATCATGCTGTATTAGCGGCTAATACCAATGCCATTGCAGCTGTAAAGCCTGGAGTACGTGCAATGGATTTAGATAAAATTGCGCGCGATACTATTACAGACGCAGGATTTGGTGAATATTTCACACATCGACTTGGTCATGGGCTTGGCATTTCCGTTCATGAATTCCCATCTATTACAGGAACAAATGACATGATGATGGAAGAAGGCATGGTATTTACAATCGAACCTGGTGTTTACAAATCTGATGTGACAGGTGTTCGTATTGAAGATGATGTCGTGGTTACAAAAGATGGTGTGGAAGTATTAACAAAATTCCCTAAAGACTTAATCGTACTGTAAGACAAGGTATTTTACGATGTAGAGGATAACTCAGTTTCTATGGATTCTTTTCCACAGTGACAAAAGAGAAAAAGTGTTAGATTGACTAAAGTCAATCTAACACTTTTTCTCTATCGTTGTTGTCCGCTATGGCGGGACATTCCGCGGGGACACTGTAAGCCACATCGCGGAATGCCCACGTCTGATATAGCAGAGCAGGAGTCACCGCCTACACTACCAACAACTAGTGCTATCTTCTAATTTTTTATTTATTGTAAAAGGAAAATGCTAATCCACTTATTTAAAATGGACACTGCTATCCTTCTTTTGACATTTTACGGTTCAGATGTATCCATACGTAACGAATAGCTACCGCAAGATATATTTATTTTAGTCATGCATTATTATTGTATTAATTCATCCACATTCACATATGGCAAGCCTTGTGCTTCTGCTACCGCTTTATAAGTAATATGCCCCTCTAATGCATTCACACCTTTTTTCAATGCAGGATTATCAATACATGCTTGCTTATAGCCTTTATTGGCAATTTGCAATGCATACGGGATTGTATTATTTGTTAAAGCAATCGTTGAAGTACGTGGCACTGCACCTGGCATATTGGCAACAGCATAGTGGACGACCCCATGCTTAACATACGTTGGATCATCATGTGTTGTAACACGATCAGATGTCGCAAAAATTCCACCTTGGTCAATGGCAATATCCACAACAACAGAACCTGGTTGCATTGATTGAATCATTTCTTCCGAAACTAACTTTGGTGCCTTTGCTCCAGGAATTAGAACAGCACCGACAACTAAATCAGAGTGTTTCACAGATTCTGCAATATTATATGGGTTAGACATTAATGTTTGAACATCGCGGCCAAACATATCTTCTAATTGACGTAGACGTTCTGGACTTAAATCAATAACTGTTACATCTGCTCCCATACCAACTGCAATTTTCGCAGCGTTTGTTCCGGCGATTCCGCCACCAATTACTGTTACTTTACCGCGTTGTACACCTGATACCCCACCTAGTAAAATCCCTTTACCACCGTGATTTTTCTCTAAATATTGCGCACCAATTTGAGTTGCCATTTTACCAGCTACTTCACTCATTGGTGTTAATAAAGGTAATGAACCATTGCCAAGTTGAACCGTTTCATAGGCAATACCTACAACTTTTTTCTCTATTAATGCCTGCGTTAATTCACGCTCTGGCGCTAAGTGCAAGTAGGTAAATAAGATTTGTCCCTCATAAAAGTAATCGTATTCCGATGCTACGGGTTCTTTTACTTTTAAGATCATTTCTTGAGCCCATGCTTCTTTTGCCGACGCAACGATATGTGCACCTGCTGCTACGTAATCTGCATCTGTAAAACTTGAACCGATACCAGCTCCTGTTTCAATATACACTTCGTGCCCAACATGCGTTAAGGAGACAACCCCTGCTGGTGTCATTGCTACGCGATTTTCGTTGTTTTTAATTTCCTTTGGAATACCAATCTTCATATTTCCAATCCCCTTTCATAACCTATGAACTAAGCAATATTCATCAAAATACGATTCATCGTAAATGATGCACCCCTTGCATTTCCATCTTACCAAACATGTGCAAAAAATGCTTTAATTAAAGCAAATACTAATTAAATTTACAATATTTATAAAATATCAAATAGTTAGATTATTAAAGAGATAAGAGGCATTGTACAGTAAATGCCTTCACTTTTTCACAAATTTTCTTCGGAAAGTATTTCCTTTAGAAAATCATTTGATATAATATCATTATACAAATAGGGAGGTAATACAAATGGCTAATCATTATAAAAGCATTGTAGTTGCAGTAGACGGTTCTAAAGAGGCAGAGTACGCTTTTCGTAAATCAATCGACGTTGCTAAACGTAACGAAGGTGCGGTTTTAAACCTAGTAAATGTTATTGATACGCGTTCATTCGCTGCTATTGAAGCATATGACCGTTCAATTGCAGAGCGTGCACAAGCTTTCTCTGAAGAATTATTAAATGGTTACAAAAAACAAGCTGAAGAAGAAGGCTTAACAAACGTAAACCTTGTAATCGAGTATGGATCTCCTAAAAATATTATTACAAAAGAGCTTTCTAAAATCGTTGATGCAGATTTAATTATCTGTGGCGCTACTGGTTTAAATGCAGTAGAACGCTTCCTAATCGGTTCAGTATCTGAAGCAATCGTACGTTCTGCAAATTGCGACGTACTTGTTATCCGTACACCAGAAGCTTAATCGCAATACATAAAAAGGTATCCAAAATTGGATACCTTTTTTATTATTTTATTTTCCTTCTTGCCACATCTTCACTTTCTCAAAAAACATTGCAAGCGCTTGTTTATTTTGCATATTTGGTACTTTCGCCAATAATACTTCTTTCGGGGCTTTAAAAGCTTCCCCTTGCTTTTGTAAAATCACAATACTTTTTTCAAGTGCTTTATTGGCAAACATTGTTTCTGGCAATTGAATAATCGCTTGAATCCAAGCATGCTTTTGGATGTACTTATGCAGTTGCTTCGACTGTTCCGATTCAAAAAGATGTGTTGGCGCTAAGAAAAATAAATAGCCTCCGTCTTTCGTATAATTGATAGATTGCTCAATAAATAAATGATGAGCATAGCTCATGCCTTCAGAAGCACAAAGCTCATAATCTAGTGCTACTTCCTCATTCGGATAGTATCCGACTGGTAAATCACAAACAATCGCATCTACAGGATCCACCAATAAGTCTTGCAACGCATCTTGGCGATATAAAGAAACTGGTTGCTCTGTTAAATCTGCTGTTGCTGCAGCTAATTGGATAAGTAACTCATCTACCTCCACACCTGATGCTTCTAATTTTCCATCAAGTAAATTCATAACTGTTAACAATAAATTACCTGTTCCCACTGCTGGATCCATGATTGTCAGCTTTTCTTTCTCTAATCGATCCGCAAAAATTTGTTCAACAAAATAACCAACTAATAGACCAAGCGTATCTGGTGTCATTTGATGATTTGGCTGGGAACCTTTACGCATCCCTTTTAAAATCGCAATTTGAATAGATTTACGCACATCTTCTTTCGTTGCTCCTTGTTGGGAGAAATCTACTTCTCCATCAAGCCATGCCTCTAGTCCATCAAGCACACCTTCAAGCAATGTCGCATCTTGCTCTTTTTCTATTTTTTCTGCATGCTCATTCAGCATCCCAAATAGTTTTTCAATTTTTTCCATACATAACTTCCTTTCACGCAGAAAAGAGCCGTGACAAAACCTGTCACAGCCCTTTTGTCTAGTATTATCTTAGCCTAAAAGAAGCAAATTATGCTAGTGCTTTCACTGCTGCAATTGCTGCTTCATAGTTTGGATGATCTGTAGCCTCAGGTACATACTCGACATAAGTCACTTTGCCAGTTGCATCTACCACAAAAACGGCGCGTGCTAGAAGGCGTAATTCTTTAATATATACGCCATATGCTTCACCAAATGACAGGTCACGATGATCTGAAACTGTTTGAACAGCATCAATTCCTGCAGCTCCGCACCAACGTTTTTGAGCAAATGGCAGGTCAACTGATACTGTATAAATTACTACATCATCGCCTAAATTTGCAGCTTCCTCATTAAAACGGCGCGTTTGTGCATCACATACACCTGTATCTAATGATGGGACTACGCTAAACAAGCGAATTTTACCTTCTGAATCTTTTAAAGAAACAGGTGATAAATCATTTGCTAATACTGTGAAATCCGGTGCTTGGTCTCCAACCTTTACTTCGTTACCTATTAGTGTTACTGGACCCTTTTTAAATGTAATTTGTGCCATGTTAACGCCTCCTAATCATCATATGTACATAATCTTACTAAATGTAGGGAAATAATTGCAACTAGGACAGCTTATCTTCATGCAATTAATGTGATGGCTTGTCAGCTACCACTCCTATTTACACTGTTCACACACATTTTTGAAGATAATTACTAAAAAATGTTAGATGACTGTAATCATCTAACACTTTACAAATTAAAAATTTAAAAGTCACTTAAAGTTGTGTTTTACCTGCTGATCATTCCTCAGGTTTTTCCTCCAACTTTTCAGGTTCTTTAGCGGCTTCCTGAATAGTTGCTGGCGTTTGTACCGTTGCTTGCACAGTCTCTTTTGCTATATACACTTTTTCATGAACAACCGTAGTCTCAGCAAAGTAATCATGTATACCTTGATTGTCCGGTAAAATAGCAACTAAAATATACAGCGGCGTAAAGATATTACTGATTAAGCGACCAATCCATTCTCTGAACAGCACATCTGACCATTGTAGTTTATCCTGTTTCAGCGATACAACGCGTAACCCCAATGCCATTTTCCCTAAAGTTTGCCCGAAAAATTTCGTCATCAAGACAAAGTAACAATAATAAAGAACAGCTGAAATAATTGAGATAGGTGCATACCATACCGATTCTGATAATGACCAGTCCATTAAGTAAAATATTGGATTAACAGCAATTCCTATAATAGCAGAAATAACTAATCCATCTAGGACAAATGCCCAAAAACGTACCCAAAATCCTGCGGTCTTCAATTGATAGTTTGTCATCACTGTAGGCGTCACTGTTTTATCTAGTAATTCTTGGCTTATCGAGGGTGCCCCTTGCAAAACGAAATCATTGTTTGTCATGGTATGCCCTCCTTAGTATTCACCATATAAATACATCATTTTTGGTGCCTTATATTCCGTCATAATTTTCATCAACATTTTTTCTTCAGCCGAAGGACCAAATAGTGAACCAACTTTCATGCCAATTAATGACGGTAAGCCTCCTTGATTATACGAGTATTCGAAAAGAACAGCATCCTCTAATCCAAAATCTTGTCGTAAAGCTGCAATTGCCGCTTGCTCATCGCCTATTTCGTCAATTAAGCCTGCTTCAAGTGCCTTTGTACCACCAAGAATTCGACCATCAGCTACCTTTTTGACATCCGCTTCAGACATATTGCGCCCTTTTTCAACTATATCAACGAACTCTTCATATGATTCATTAATCATATCTTGCATCATAGCACGTTCTTCTGCAGTAATTTCACGTGTAGGGCTTAGCATATCTTTATGTTGCCCTGATTTAAACGTTTCAAATTTCACGCCCACTTTTTCGGCTAATTCCTGATAATTAATAGATTGCATAATGACACCAATAGAACCTGTTATTGTATCACGATGTGCATAAATTTTATCTGCTGGTGCTGAAATGTAGTAACCACCCGACGCTGCCATAGAATCCATTGACACATAGATAGGAATTTGACGCTCTTCTTTAATTTCTAACAATTTCTTATAAATTTCTGCCGATTCCTTTACTCCACCACCTGGAGTATTCACACTTAGTACAATTCCCTGTACTGTATCATCAGCTAAAATATTATCCAATTGATTTAAGAAAAACTGGTGATCGTAAGCAACGGATTGCCATAATGTATTCGACCCAACATCTTGAATCGTCCCATCCACTTTCAAATATGCGATACGTTTTGTATAATCTTCACCTTCAATAACCGTTTCGTATACATCTAAATTTTTGCCAGCCATTACGCTATCAAAATTACTAAAGAAATCTGATTTAAAAATCGCCATAATCGTGTTAAGTCCTAATGAAAACACTAATAATACAGCTGCAACTGCTAAGGCTATCCACCTTTTTGTATTCATATAATCGCCTCCTCTTCACGTTATACGTCTAAATGTCCAAAACGTTTCACTTTTAAGTAATTTTTATGTAAAAGTTTTTCTCATGTTTATGAATTTGCCATAAACAAAATAGGGAGAGTACAAAAAAATCAAAAGTTCATCATAAAGCATGAACTTTGATTTTTCGACATTATTTCCTAGGAAATAATTATTGGTGTGTGTAATGGGCTTTTTCTTGTTGTCGTAATTCGACACGTCGGATTTTTCCAGATGCAGTCTTTGGTAATGCTTCAACAAATTCAATTGCCCGTGGATATTTATAGGGTGCTGTCATCAGCTTCACATGGTTTTGTAGCTTTTGAATAAGCGTATCATCACCTGTCACTCCTTCACGCAAGACGATAAAGGCTTTCACTATATTTCCTCTTACTTCATCAGGGCTTGCCACAACAGCAGCTTCTTTGACAGTAGGGTGCTTCATTAAGGCATCTTCCACTTCAAATGGCCCAATTGTATAGCCTGACGAAATAATGACATCATCACCACGTCCCTCAAACCAAAAATAGCCATCTGCATCTTTATATGCTCGGTCACCGGTAATATACCAATCTCCACGGAATTGCATGCTAGTGCGTTCTGGGTCTTTGAAATACTTTTTAAACAGTGCAGGTGTTTGACGATGGACAGCAATATCTCCAACAACGCCATCCGCAACAGGATTTCCAAAATCATCAATAATTTCGACTGTATTGCCTGGTGTCGGTTTACCCATAGAGCCAACGCGAGCATCCATGCCAACCAGTGTCCCAACAAGCAATGTATTTTCTGTTTGGCCATAGCCATCACGCACTTGAATATTAAAAGTTTTTGAAAACACTTTAACGACTTCACTATTTAACGGTTCACCCGCTGATACAGCTTGACGGATGGCACTTAAATTATAGTCCTGTAAATTGTTAAGTGTGGCCATAAAGCGATATTCTGTTGGGGTACAACATAACACATTCACTTTAAATTTTTCTAGCAATGACAAGTAAGTAGAAGCATCAAATTTTCCTTTATAGACAAATGCTGTTGCTCCGCTACCTAACGTTGCTAGGAACGGACTCCAAATCCACTTTTGCCAACCAGGTGCAGCAGTAGCCCAAACTATATCATTTTCTTGTACGCCTAACCAATTCGGTGCTGTCGTACGTAAATGCGCATAACCCCAGCTATGTGTATGAACAGCTGCCTTAGGATTCCCTGTTGTTCCACTTGTATAAGCTAAAAAGGCATTATCTGTACTTTTTGTCGGTGTAGGGTTTAGATAATTTGTAGGATGCTCCTTCATTTTTTCAAGCAATGGTTGCCATGGTGCATGTGCGTGACCAATAACGAATTGCATAATCCCTTTTAAATTTGTTACGTCGTCAAATTGCTCAATATATGGCTCATAGGCGATAATACCTTTGGCATTGGCATGTGTAATACGATATTCAATATCCTTTGTACGTAACATTTCAGAGCTAGGGATAATAGTTAAACCCGCTTTCAGTGCCGCAATGTAAACAATATAAGCTTCGACAGATCTTGGAACCATCACTAATAGCACATCGCCCTTCGTTAATCCCTGCGAAGTAAATACATGGGCAGCCTGATTCGCCTTTTCCAGTAAATTTGCGTATGTAATATATTGAATTTCTTCGTTGTCATTATAAACAATTAATGCATTTTTAGATGGATCTTGAGCGTACTTTTCAATTTCCTCCACAATGTTATACCATTCTGGTGCAATTAAATCCTGTCTTTTCATCATAACTTCCTCCTTAATACTAGGTTCATTATAAAACTCATTTTTTACGATTTTCAATGGAAGGACCCTATTTTAAAAAAGTCATGACAATTATCATGGTTTAGTATATGGCATCAGTCACTGCTTTCCAAATAATGATAAAATGCTATTGAATACTACGAAAAGGTATGTTACATTTTGGTCAACTAAAATTTTCATGATTGCAGGGGGACTCTAGTGAGTTGAGAAGGTAAAACCTGACCCTTTGAACCTGTTAGTTAATACTGACGTAGGGAGCAATACACATCTTATTATTGATGAAAAGCTCTTTTTACGTGTGCCTTGTGCCCGAACGAAAAGAGCTTTTTTTGCATGCTTACGTCCACCAAAAGAGGAGGACTACAATGATTTTTCAAACGATTCGTAAAAAACAACCGTTGATTCACTGCATAACCAATTATGTAGTGGCAAATTTTCAAGCAAATGGCTTACTAGCCATTGGTGCATCACCGGTAATGGCGGATGATCCGCAGGAAGTCGAAGAAATGGTATCCATCGCATCAGCGTTATTGGTAAATATAGGAACGCTTACTACACGCACAAAAGAGTCGATGTTACTTGCAGGAAAAAAAGCGAATGCCCTTGGTGTACCAGTAATTTTGGACCCAGTAGCCGCTGGCGCTACAGCATACCGCAAACAAACGGTACTACAGTTATTAGACACAATTCATTTTGCTGTTATCCGCTGTAATGTTGGCGAACTTGCCGCGATTGCTAATGTACAATGGCAACAAAAAGGCGTTGATAGTGGTACTGGTTCCATTTCTGTTGAGGATAAAGCAAAAGAAATAGCAAAAAAATATAATTGCATCGTGATTGTAACGGGTGAAAAAGATTTCATAACCGATGGGAACCTTGCGCAATGGATTGTTGGTGGTCATACTCGAATGACAGAAGTGACAGGTACTGGCTGTTTATTAAGTGCCATTTGTTGTGCTGCTTATATTGCGGGTAATGAGCCTTTTTCCCAATTATGTGATACATTAACGAGCTATAAAAAAATTGCTGAAAATGCTCATTCAGCTGCTCCTTATAATGGAGATTTCGCAGTAGCTGTCTTAAATGAATTGCATCGTTTATCTCAGGATGGTGATAGTTAATGCACATTGTTACAACAATAGCGGGCTCTGATAGCGGTGGCGGTGCAGGTATCCAAGCGGATTTAAAAACATTTCAAGAATTAGATGTATTCGGAACGTCCGTAATTACAGCTTTAACTGCCCAAAACACACAAGGTGTCATGGATGTGCTACCAATTGAACAAGCCTTTATAAATAAACAATTTCATGCTCTCTTAGAGGATTTTCCAATTAGTGCCATTAAGACTGGCATGCTTTTTTCCTCTGATATTATTCGTACAATTGCGCTAGCTATGACGAATTTAACCATCCCTCTTATTGTTGATCCTGTCATGATTGCAAAGGGCGGTGAAACTTTATTACAACAAGAGGCTGTTGAGGCATTAAGAAACAATTTATTACCACTTGCCACGATTGTAACGCCGAATATACCAGAAGCTGAAACATTAACTGCAAGAAAAATCGAAACCGTGTCTGACATTCGACTTGCGGCGCAATCGTTATTACAGCTAGGTGTTCAATGCGTGATTATCAAAGGTGGTCATCTAGCGAACGAAGATTTTGCTGTAGATTATGTGTTTTTTAAAGATGGCAAATCATTCTCAATGCAGACTAGTCGAATTGCGACGAAAAATACACACGGGACAGGGTGTACATTTTCTGCCGCATTAACAGCTTTTATCGGCCGTCAAATGCCGATAGAGCAAGCCATTATTGAGGCTAAGAAATTCATTCAATTAGCCATTACTCATAACTTATCAATTGGTCATGGCAATGGACCAACCAATCATTTTGCTTACCAAAAATTCAAAGAAAGTTGCGAGGTGATCATAGGTGAAACGCAGTGATTTGCAGCTTTATTTTATAATGGGCACAGCGAATGCCAAAATCAAACAACCATTAGCAATACTAGAGGAAGCATTGCAAGCTGGCATTACGATGTTCCAATTCCGAGAAAAAGGAATAGATGCACTGACAAATGAAGATTATGAACATTTTGCCCGTCAATGCCAAAAACGATGTCGTCACTACAATGTTCCATTTATCGTAAATGATGATATTGAGCTTGCTTTAAAACTCAAGGCAGACGGTATTCATATTGGACAAGATGATTTTCCCATCTCATTAGTACGAGAAAAAATTGGTGCGGAAATAATACTTGGTGTTTCGGTTCATACAGCGGATGAATTACACATCGCTATAGAAAATGGAGCAGATTATGTAGGTATTGGTCCCATTTTTGCTACCACTTCTAAAAATGATGCCAAAGCGCCAAGTGGTACTGAATTTTTACAACAAGCACGTCGTCATTATCCCGAGTTGCCGATTGTAGCAATTGGTGGCATTAACTGTCAGAATGCAGAAACAGTATTCAAAGCTGGTGCAGACGGTGTAGCAGTTATTTCCGCTATTTGTGATAGTCATAATATTCACCAAACCGTAGAGACCTTTAAATCGTATTGATTGAATTATTCGAGTTACGCAGTCATAAAAAAAGTAAAAATAAACAAACTAAAACCAGTGCCTTTTACGGTCACTGGTTTTAAGTTCAATAAATGCGTTTTCTGCAATTATTGTTTTGGCATACCTTTTAATTGAGATTCTGCCATTTGTACAAGACGTTTAGTGATTTCACCACCAACGGAACCGTTAGCACGAGCTGATGCGTCAGCTCCTAATTGAACACCAAATTCTTGTGCAATTTCGTATTTCATTTGATCAAGTGCTTGTTGTACACCAGGTACTGCAAGCTTGTTTGAACTGTTGTTGTTTGTCATGTCTCTCACCTCCTTGTGAATATAGAATGTGCGATATTCGATTTTTAATACGAAAATTTTATAGGTAAAATGTAACTCTAAAGGAAAAAGACTAGAAAACATAAAAAAACCGTCCCAAATTACAAATTTGAGACGGTTTCCTTCTTATTATAATGTCGTTATTGGTCTTTATAAGAAAAGAACATTTTTTTAGTTTAAATCCATAAATTTTTTATAAAAGATCTGCAAATTTATCTGTAGGCTGTTCTTTTTTCGGGAAAATGTACACTTCACGGTTTTTCACAGCACGTTCGATTAGTTCATCAAAATCAGAAAAGCTTTCATAATGCTCTACTTTTTCAAGCTTTGGCTTTGTTTTCGGACTAGCTGGGGTAAAAATTGTACAGCAATCCTCAAATGGCTGAATTGACGTTTCATATGTGCCGATTTTTTCAGCAATATCAATAATTTCTAATTTATCATTAGAAATAAGCGGACGTAAAATTGGTGTATTCGTTACAGCATTAATCGCAGTTAAACTTTCTAGCGTCTGGCTTGCTACTTGTCCAAGACTTTCACCTGTAACAATGGCAAGTGCATTAATTTCCTCACGCACTTTATCTGCAACCTTTAACATCATGCGACGTGTCGTTGTCATTGACACATTGGACGGCACTTTGTCTTTAATAAGGACTTGGATTTCTGTAAACGGAATAACATGCAGGCGAATACTTGCACCAAATTTTGTTAGTTCATTTGCAAGCACTTTTACTTTTTCCAATGAATTTTGACTTGTATATGGTGGGCTAAAGAAATGAATTGCTTCTAAACGTACACCACGTTTCATCATTAAATACCCAGCAACAGGACTATCAATACCGCCTGACAGCATTAATAATGATTTGCCGTTTGAGCCAACTGGCATACCACCTGCGCCTGGAATCACTTGCGCCATCATATAGGTAGAATCGTGGCGCACCTCTACTCGTAATTCTACATCTGGATGTTTCACTTTTACTGATAAGTTTTGATATTGCGGTAAAACATACCCACCAATTTCACGCTGAATGCTGTGAGAATCTAATGGGAATGTTTTATCTGTACGTTTCACTTCAACTTTAAATGTTAGCTGTTGATCTTTAAATGTATCCATAATCGTAATCGCAAGTTGTTTCATGGCATCCATATCTTTTTCACAGGCAGCAACTGGGCTAAATGATTGAATCCCAAAAATTTTCGGTAAGCCTGCTAATAAAACATTCATTTGTGCCTCATCTTCAATGGCAATAAACATTCGGTCGCGTTCTGTGCGAATGTGTAAATGGCCTAAATCTGCAAATGCATAGCGAATATTTTCACGTAAACGACGGATAAAATCCATTTTATTACGTCCTTTTGTCGATAGTTCGCCATAACGAATTAAAATTTCTTTCCAAATCATCATAATCGTTCTCCTTTAAGTTCCTTCAATACTGTATTGATAACTTGTATTAATTGTGCTATATCGTCTGATGTTACATGTGCACCAAAACTAATACGAATAACACCTTTTTTAAAATGTTCATCAATATTTAAGGCTTCGACAACATGGCTTGTCTTTGTTTGTTTGGAAGAACAAGCACTGGAAGTCGAAACAATCACGCCATGTTTTTGCAAAGCATTGATAAGTACCTCACCTTTTATATCACGTACACTAAACGATAAAATATGAGCTGCACACGCTGGAGTAGAGATGATATGCACCATATCACCAAAATGTGCTAACGCTGTACGTAGTTGCTGTTGCCAATTACGGTAGTTGTTAGAACGGTCTTTCATTGTTTCGACTGCCATACGAGCCGCTTTTGCCAATGCTACCGCTTGAGGTACAGCTACTGTGCCACTACGTAAGCCGAATTCCTGTCCACCACCTAAAGCATAAGGTTGCCATTGCATTTGCTTACGAAAAGCTAAAACACCCGAACCTTTAAATCCGTGTATTTTATGTCCAGAAATCGTAATACAATCTGGCCCATCTTCCCCTTTAAACGTTAATGGCAGTTTTCCAAAGCTTTGAACTGCATCCACATGAAATGCCGCTCTACTTTCTGAATGGACGATAGCAGCCGCTTCAAAAATAGGTTGAATTGCGCCCATTTCATTATTGACATGCATCATGCTAACCAATATCGTATCTTTACGTATTTTAGCTCTTAACTCATCTAATGAAATAACGCCTTGTTTATTGACACGTAAATAGTCTATTTCAAAGCCTTCCTTTTCAAGCTGTTTGACTGACTCTAACACAGAAAGATGCTCAATTTCCGTTGTTAAAACATGTTTCCCTTTATGCGTATTAGCGCGTGCTAAACCTAAAATAGCTGTATTATTCGATTCGGTTCCACCTGAAGTAAATAGCACATTTTTTGCTTCAGTCTTCAAAATATCTGCTACTTGCTCCCGTGCACGCATTAATAATGCATTTGATTCTACACCCATGGCATGGATTGATGCAGGATTTGCATAATATTGCTCATTTACTGCCATAAATGTTTGCATCACTTCTTGATAAGGCTTTGTTGTAGCACTATTATCAAGATAAATTGTATTAACTTTCATTATTTTTCACACACTTTCAAAACGTTGATTTAACGGTATTTATCATAACGCAATCTGTCGCGATTGACTACTAATTATTCTAATTTCATCATTTTAAGTCCGCTTAGCATAGCTTATATGCTGTGAATTTTAGATGCTTTCACACTACAAAAATAGATTTTGGTAAACATTTATTCAGCATGAAATCCCCAAAATTGAAGAAAAATTTATTAAATAAAAATACGGTCATAAAAAATAGCTGCCTAAAAAGGTCATTTCACTTTTTAGGCAGCTATTTCACTTGTTATTGTATATTTGTTACTGTTGCAAAGCGTTTATGACTTTGTAAACGCTTCTTCGGCAACAATGGCCTCAATGCGTTTCAAAGCACCTGGCTCCATTTCCTCTACTGCAGTCCCTGCTTCTTCTAAAGCCTTTGCATAACGGAATTGATGAAATGCCTCTTCTGCTTCTTTTAAACGAGCATTTAACTTTGGATTTGTTGCACGGTGGCGATTGCCATATTGAATAATACGTTCGATAAGCATGACGTTTTCAATCAATTCATGTGCTTTCGCGTGAACATCTTCAACACAAAGTGTCGCTGCATTTAAGTTATTATGGACAGTTCCCATATTGAGCGGTACTTCTTGTAGACTTTGCATCACAACGTAAATATGCTCCGCTGCCTCATCTAATCGCGCATCCATCTCTTCAGGAATACCTGGAATATTCGCCTTATTTAACAGACGATCTGTTTCTTGTAGCGTTTTTTTCAAGTTGTCCACTTGTGTCCGAGCCTTATTTTCATCAATGCGAAGTTTTTTCATTGTATTCGATAAATGCCCTTGCTCTTCGTGTATGCGCTCCAATTCTTCACTAATTTCAATTAATTCCTCTTGTAAGCTTGAATAGGCCGATTTTTCCTCCGACACACGCATCGCCAATAAATCATAGCGACGTTGTAATGCTTCTAATTGTTTTAGCGCCGCTTTTGGAATTTCTGCATCTTTTTCATTCAAGTGGTAGCTTTGCTGGACAAATGTTGCTTCATCACTTACTAATCGAGTGGAGCTAATAACATTCGTAATTGATCCTAATAAGCGCTCACAATTTTGGTCGACATAGTTTTTAGCAATCACTTCTTTTTCAAGTAAGTCATAAAAATGGTCTATTTCTTCATTTATTTCAGCAACACGGGGTTTTACAGATGTTAACTTCAGCTCTGCTAGTTCCTCTTTTAACGAAGCAAACTCCACTTCCAGTTTGTCCAACGCCTCTGTAAGTTCTAAATGATGCAAGTAGTAAGATTGTTCTTCCATTTCACGCTGACCATTGCGTAATTCTTGAATCGCACCTGGTAATTTTACTTGTAGTTCCGTTAAAATAGTTGGCACATCATTAATATATTCAAACGTTTGTTGGGATTCATTATTTAAACTAATTACTATTTCACGGGCTTGTAAATAATTGCCCTCGCTTGTCAGTACATCAAATTCTTCAAATTTTTGTACAAACACTTCTAACTTTTGTTCAAGTGCTGGTAAAGCTACGCCAAATGAGTGCTGATGTGCAAGCAGTGTTTTGCGTGCTGATCGATAATATTCTTTTAATTGTTCAATTTCAATACGGTTTTTTTCTTCGCTGCCAATTAATTCATTAAGTTCTTCTAAGATTTTATCTTTATCTTTTTCACACTTACGAATATAATCCTCTATTTCACGCTCAATCAACGTTGCTTTTTTAAAACGAAGACGATTGATTTGGTCTTCAGCATCGAATAAAAGCGAATCAATTTTTGTCATATGTACGTCGATGACTTCATCCCAACTATTACGCCACCGTTCAAACATTTCCTCTGTTTCGCCATTCATATTTAAAGATTTAACTTTAGAAATTTCTTCATTTATGGGATTGTTTTGTATTTGTAATTTTTCATTTTCAAGTTGTGCAATAATTGTTGTATGTTTTCTTCGCATCATTAATCCTACTATGGCTAAAATTAATAGTAGGATAATCGGAATGATGATATACTCCATCGTAAGCCTCCTATTCTACAATAAACGAATTGGCTAGTTGTATTTATTATATACTATGTTTTCGCCTTTTGTACTAAAATTTAAGTGATTTTCAGAAAAGTGTATTCACGACCTACATATTGACAGCTTCCCCTATGTCATTGAACATAGAGCGTAAATATGTATTTATCATTTTAATAGTTAAAGGAGTGTAAAATGTATGAAAAGAGACGGGCACATCCATAGCCCCTATTGCCCACATGGGACATCTGATTCATTTACACAATATATTGAAAAAGCAATTGCTGAAAACTTTACGGATATTACATTTACAGAACATGCACCATTACCCTCTAATTTCCAAGACCCTACACCTGAAAAGGATAGTGGTATGCGCCCAGATTTTTTAATGCCTTATTTGGAAGACTTACAACGACTTCAAAAACAATATGCACAGGATATTCGCATTCGCATCGGTTTAGAAATCGACTATATTGTCGGCTTCGAGCAAGAAACACGTCATTTTCTTGATACATATGGACATTTTTTAGACGATGCCATTTTATCTGTTCATTTTTTACAATGGCAGAATACGTATGAATGCATTGATTTTTCTGCTGAAAGTTTTATAAATTTTGCCCAAAAAGTAGGTTCTGTTGAACGACTCTATCATTTATATTATGATACTGTCCTACAATCTATTGAAGCTGACTTAGGACAATACAAACCGAAGCGCATCGGGCATCCAACACTTATTCATAAATTTCAACTAGCCCATCATCAGCAAGTTGATGACGCTGGCCGCATCCAAGAAGTATTAACTACTATGCAGCAAAAAGGATATGAATTAGATTTAAATAGTGCTGGCTTAAGTAAAACATATTGTCAGGAACCCTATCCACCAATTGCCTTTATTGATTATAGTAAAACGATTGGTTTACCTATTGTTTTCGGTTCAGATGCTCATGCTGCTGTCGATTTACATCAGCATTATAAAACTATATTTCCAGACAAATAACGTTTAAACGAGGTGCTCATATGTTTACACAAATTAATTACGAAGGATCTATTGCCGATCAATACAAGACATTAGCAAAACAATTAGATGCATTACTCACTGGCGAAACCGATCGTATTGCCAATTTAGGCAACGCATCTGCTTTGCTTAATCAATTTCTTACAGACATTAACTGGGTTGGCTTTTACCTTTTACAAGAGGATGAACTAGTTTTAGGACCATTTCAAGGCTTACCTGCTTGCGTAAGAATTCCAATTGGTCGCGGTGTATGTGGAACAGCTGTAACAACAAAAGAGACACTTGTCGTAAAAGATGTTCACGCATTTCCAGGGCATATTGCGTGCGATGCTGCCTCTCAATCTGAAATTGTCATTCCACTTATTCGACAAGAGAAGGTAATTGGCGTTCTTGATATTGATAGCCCTATTAAAAATCGCTTTTCACAGGAAGATCAAGCTGGCTTAGAACATTTTGTCGAAACACTATTGCTTCATATTTAATATTTCGCAATATTATCTCATAACCACTAAAAAATGCCCTGAAATGGATTATAAATATATCATTTCGGGGCATTTTTTATAGTGAACCATCTATTATGCATTTGTTTGTAACGTCCGATCATGGATACAAAATCTATTTTTGCCATTGTTTTTCGCTTCATATAAAGCTGTATCGGCGTGTAGAAAAACCGCTTGAAAAGCTGGTCGATAGTATTGATCCCATGTTATAAGACCCGCTGAAATCGTTACTTTAGGGTCAGTGGCATTCGGAATGACTTCAACTATTGTTGAAGCTAGTTCAATTGCCTCTTGCTCACCAACATTTGGTACATACACCGACATTTCTTCTCCACCCCAGCGAGCACAAATACCGCTTGCACCTATTGTTTCTTCTAGTTTCACGGCAATTTGCACAAGAATCTTATCGCCTGTTTGATGGCCGTAGGTATCATTAATGCGTTTAAAATTGTCAATGTCAATAAGCAAGAACATACCTGATTGATCTTTTTTCAAAGATTTTTCTACATATTGATCTAAATAACTGCGTGCATATAATTTTGTTAAATGATCACGGTCAACCATTTCTTGTAGCTGATTTCGTAAAATCGAGTTGGCAATTGCTAACGAAGAATGATGGATTAAAGATTGCATTAGTTTAAAGCTATCAAATGAAAAGAAATAAGGTTCTTTGTGCAGTACGATACTAAAGCCATTTATTTTTTCCTCCATTAAGATAGGAATCGCCATAATTGAACGATATTCTATTTGATTTGGGGTTAATCGGCTAAAATCTGCTATAAAGAGTGGATCATTTGTATGCTCAAAATGTTGTTCAACATGTCTAATATAAGTATTGCCTTCTTCTGATTTAAATAACGATGTACTAGCATCTGTCACTTCATAGGTAGCATGATCTTTAAAAGCGAAACAAACTTCCATTGGTTGGAAAGACTTCATTAATTGTTTTTGTAGGAAAAGTAACATTTCATTAATATCAATGCGCATATTTAATCGATGCGATGTTTCATTGATGAGTTGTAAGTCACTTACGAGGCGATGCGATTGATGATATAATTTTGCATTTTCTAGCGCATTTCCAGATGCTTGTGCTAACATGCGCACAAAGTCTTTTTCCGTTGCTGAAAAAAGATATGTGGTTGGTGCACTCACTTGCAAAATGCCATAAATAGCTTGTCTCCCTTTTATAGGGGCATTTAATAAACGACAATTCAAGTCTCCAGCTAGTTCAGTAGTCAACTCTCCTGATACAAAAGCTTCGATTGTAGCCGGTCTTTCAGACAAATAATCAAAAAGTTTAATATCAATAGTCGTATGGCGATCTTGATCGTTAGATAATATAAGTTCCACATTAAATTCTGGAAAATTATCACGAATATTTTTTAAAACGTTTTCTAAAATCAAATCAATATCCATTGTTGAGTGAAATAAATCGGTCATGTTATAAAGTTTTCTATATTGGTCTTCATTCAACTTTACTTCGAGATTTTCAATCAGCATTTGTAAAACTTTTGTAAGCGTTTCTACACACTCTTCACCGTAATCCGAAGTCATAAAGTCCGTCCAAGTATCGGTGGCTTCAACAAGTAACACACCCATAGGCTCTTTGCCCTCCGTCTGGAAAAGCACCATATCTGTCATCATATTATAGGCTGTTTTTTCTTTTAGTATATAAGGAAGCTTTACAACTTTCTGTTGGTAAAAGCTAGCTTCTATCATTAGCCATGACACAGCATTTAGTTTTGTTTCGATTGTCAACGAGGCCAATTCTTCTACAGGTATTAAACTATTCCCCTCAAAACTAAGAAAGGCCGCATTTTCAATTTTCAAGTGCTTCTTTAGACACTGTTTAAATGAATAAAAATACTCATTAAAACTGACTAGTCCTCCATTCGAACTCACCCAAATGCTCAAAACATCAGATTTTATATATTTCAGCGTTTGTAAATGGTCTGTCATGAAATCACCTTTTCTATATAACGTACAAATCAATTACTATTAACTTATAATGTATTATACATAATTTGTGTCATTTTGACTATGTAATTCTACCTTACTTTTACATTTTACATTTACTACCGCATCAATAACCATTTCGTATTAGTGTTAAATTCCTCTCAAGGAAATTCCTACTATAGTTCTTTTTAAAAATTGCAATACTAATAATTGACGTCTACGCTCTAAGCAGTTACAATGAAGTTTGTGTAAAATAAACGCAGCAGTGGTATAAGCTTATTACTGTATTTTATTCCTCAATTTTACTGAGTATTACTACACAAAAACTCTCAGTGGCAAAATAGATGGTGTATTGTGTAACCTAACGGCTGCATAGGCGAAAATACATGAAAATAAAATGCGTATAAGAATGGGTACTACTGGTTTTTGTTTTACAACAAAAAAACCAAATTTAAAGGAGGAGACAACAATATGTCTCGTTATACAGGTCCATCTTGGAAATTATCACGTCGTCTTGGTATCTCACTAAGCGGTACTGGTAAAGAAATCGAAAAACGCCCTTACGCACCAGGTCAACACGGCCCGAACCAACGTAAAAAATTATCAGAATACGGTTTACAACTTCAAGAAAAACAAAAACTTCGTCACATGTACGGCATGAACGAACGTCAATTCCGTACGCTATTCGACCGCGCTGGTAAAATGAAAGGTGTTCACGGTGAAAACTTCATGATCCTTCTTGAAACTCGCCTTGACAACTTAGTTTACCGTTTAGGTTTAGCTCGCACTCGTCGTGGAGCTCGTCAATTAGTAAACCACGGTCATATCTTAGTAGACGGCAAACGCGTTGATATCCCATCATTCAGCGTTAAACCAGGTCAAACGATTTCTCTTCGTGAAAAATCTCAAAACCTTGCTGTAGTTACAGAAGCTATCGAAGTAAACAACTTCGTACCTGACTACTTAACTTTTGATGCAGATAAAAAAGAAGGTACATTCACTCGCCTTCCAGAGCGTTCTGAACTATCTGCTGAAATCAACGAAGCATTCATCGTAGAGTTCTACTCTCGTTAATAAACGCTCGTTGCATTTAGCAACACAAAAAGCCCTAGAAACCTTGTTGCAAAGGTTTCTAGGGCTTTTCTTATTTTATCTATTCATGCAATCCGGGTCATGCAATTCGTGCACAAAATAATATTAATTTGGGGCGTTGGAACTAACTGGCGAAACATGTACATAGAAATAGGTGCGTAATAGCATAAGTGTTGCTGCATCAGCGTTTCTATAAAACTAATACTTTGATTGTTCGTGTACCTAGCACTGGATACAACGGTAGATCTCGTTGTATCTGATAATCGCCGAATCTACGTTTAGCAGTAAAAATACAAAGAAGCCGCAAGTCCGATTTCTCTCACTTACGACTTTCTTCCCCACAACCCATTCAATGTTTTTTCATAAATTGAAGTGAATTATCAGAGTTGTTTGCGTGCCTGGCACCGGGATTTCATTTCTTAAAACTTAATTATTGTACTTATTACTTCCTTTTTTACTTCTATTTCTTTAGTACTTACGTATACATTACCCTTCTTCTCAAAAACAATACCATTGCATTCTACAGGTTTTTGACATCTATCAAGTATGTCATAGAACTCTTTTGAAGAACATTCATCACCGTTCACTTTAAAAGTACTACCTTCCCATACCATGAAATAGGCGTCTGCCGTTTTTACAACTATGTCATCCTTTTCTTTTTCATATTGTAAATAATAAATATAATCTATTAACTCATATTCATGTTTCAAAATTTGATATTGTCTTTCCCTAGTCATAAGCCACACCTCCTACCACGATTTACCACATGCTTAATTTAGACTAACATTAATATCTAGCATTTGGTAGTAGCTTTTTTCAATTTCATTATACAAAGGTTGGTGTTTTTCTATTTTATTATAAATAATACGGACATGACTTACTGTTCCATCCTAAATAAAATAAAAAGCACTTATTTTCCCGTACATTAAAATAATAATTATCCCCACACCAAACAACGTAAACACTATTAATATATTAACAATCAAATATCAGTTATTTACTATTCAAGTAAGGTGCAAAATAGAACAGAATACCAAAAAATATATTTTACTTTTATACGATAGCATTTCTTAAAATGTATTTAAATCAACCTTCCTACTCCTTATTATCTTTTACTACCTCAATTCCAAACTTACTTTTTTGTGAAATAATAACAGTGGTAAAATTAACAATTTTAATAAAAATACGTATTGAACTTTCAAAAAAAATAGAATAATATGGATTTCGGAAGGTGGTTCGCCATCATTCAAGCAATAACAATTATTTCAAAGGGGTTGGAAATATGTCAGACGTTCTAAAGCAATTTGTAATGCCAAAAACAAACTTATTTGGACCTGGAGCAATTCAAGAAGTTGGTAAGCGCTTAAATGATTTAGAAGTGAAGAAGACATTAATCGTAACAGATGAGGGCTTACACAAGTTAGGTCTCTCAGAACAAATTGCTAACATCATCACAGCAGCTGGAATTGATGTTGCAATTTTCCCTAAAGCAGAACCAAATCCAACAGATCAAAACATCGAAGATGGAATTGCTGTTTATCATGCAGAAAATTGTGATTCTATCGTATCGCTTGGAGGCGGTAGTGCACATGATGCAGCAAAAGGTATTGGACTTATTGCTTCGAATGGTGGACGCATTCATGATTATGAAGGCGTTGACAAATCAGAAAACCCACTGGTGCCATTAATCGCGATTAATACAACTGCTGGTACAGCAAGCGAAATGACACGTTTTACAATCATCACAGATACTGCTCGGAAAGTAAAAATGGCGATTGTTGACAAACATGTGACACCACTTGTATCGATTAATGACCCTGAGTTAATGATTGGCTTACCTCCAGCTCTAACAGCTGCAACGGGTGTAGATGCATTAACACATGCAATCGAATCGTTTGTATCGACTAATGCAACACCAATTACTGATGCCTGTGCTGAAAAAGTACTTCAGCTAGTGCCTGAATTTTTACCTCGTGCCTACGCAAACGGTGCTGATTTAGAAGCACGTGAGCAAATGGTGTATGCGCAATTTTTAGCGGGTATGGCATTCAATAATGCTTCACTTGGCTATGTACATGCGATTGCTCATCAATTAGGTGGCTTCTACAACTTACCACACGGTGTATGTAATGCGATTTTATTGCCACATGTGTGCCGCTTCAACTTAACAGCACGTACTGAGCGGTTTGCACGCATCGCTGAGTTATTAGGTGAAAATGTTGAAGGGATTAGCAAACGTGATGCTGCTGAAAAAGCAATTACTGCCATTGAAAAATTATCAAAAGATTTAAATATCCCAAGCGGCTTCCGTGAGTTAGGTGCGAAGGATGAAGATATTGAAATTTTAGCTAAAAATGCAATGCTAGACATTTGTGCAGCAACGAATCCTCGTAAAGCTACATTGGAGGACATTAAACAAATTATTACTGCTGCAATGGGGCCTGTAGGAAAACCTACAGAGTCACTTGAAGCGGTTGTACTGTCTTAAAATATTAATAACAATGACGTGTCTCCTGGAGGCACGTCATTTTCTGTGGAACAAAAAACCTTCGCTTATTGTATGTGTGCCTAGTGACAGCTATACTTTTCTTAAAAAGATATGGGGGAAACATATGCGTTTAATTTCCATTTGTCCAAGCAACACAGAGCTTGTTGCTTACTTAGGATTGACCCATCAACTTGTAGGTGTTGATGATTTTTCAGATTGGCCTGCATCTGTGCATGCATTACCAAAGCTTGGTCCCGATTTATCAATTGATATGGATGCATTAGAAGCATTGCAGCCCGATTTAGTACTTGCCTCGTTAAGTGTACCAGGCATGGAGAAAAATATAGAAGCATTACAGGAAAGGAACATTCCCCACATTGTTTTTAATGCCAACTCATTAAACGAAATAGCGCAAGATCTTCTAACACTAGGTGCTGCTTGTGGCGTAACGGAGCACGCCCAAAAAGTTGCAACGGAATATTTACAATTTATTGCCCAGCTTCAAGCGGTGGCACAAACGGTTTCCACTCACCCTACTTTATATTGGGAGTGGTGGCCAAATCCTATTTTCACGCCTGGTCAAGTCAATTGGTTAACCGAAATTAGCAAACTTGCAGGAGGCCAAAATTTATTTCACGATTTTGAGTTAGCGAATGTCCAAACAGAGTGGGAAGAAATTGTTCGACGTAATCCAAATTATATACTGATGGCGTGGGTAGGTGTTGCCTATGAGCGAATTAAACCAGCCCATTTATTAAAACGACCAGGTGCCAGCGAGCTACAAGCGGTTCAAATGCAACAGGTATACGTAATGGAAGAGTGGTTATATTGCCGTCCATCCCCTCGATTAGTGGAAGGTGCACTTAAACTTGCTCAACTGCTACACCCTGAAAGCTATCAGCAAATCACTCTACCTAATTTCTTACACTGCTAAAATAAAAACCTCCCCTCGAACTAAAACATTCGAAGGGAGGTTGAATTGTGTGAAAATTGTTTGAGTGCCTGACACCCTAAACAAATTTGACCATATGGTATTTTTTCTTGCCGCGACGTACAATGCTAAAGGCATCTTCTAAACGATCTTTTGCATCGACGTTGTATTCTAAATCTGTGATTTTTTCACCGTTTACGCTAATGGCACCGTTTGTCACATCTTCACGAGCTTGACGTTTTGAAGATGAAATCCCTGCTTCCACAAGTAAATCTACGATATTTTTTGCCTCTTTAGCCATTTCAATAGAAGGAACATCTTTAAATGCATCCTTCATTTCCTGTGCTGAAAGTGCTTTTAAATCGCCAGAGAATAATGCAGCCGTAATGCGAATAGCTTGGTCTAGCGCTTCCTGACCATGGATTAAGCGTGTCATTTCCTCTGCTAAAGCTTTTTGTGCCTTACGTAAATGAGGTTCCTCTTCCACAGATACAGCTAATGCTTCAATCTCTTCACGTGTTAAGAACGTAAAGATTTTTAAGTATTTAATAACATCCGCATCCGCAGCATTAATCCAGAATTGGTAGAATTCGTACGGAGATGTTTTTTTGCTATCTAACCATACAGCACCACCAGCTGTTTTACCGAATTTTGTACCATCTGCTTTTGTTACTAACGGAATTGTAATACCAAATGCTTTTGTTTCTTCTTCATGTGTTTTACGAATAACTTCTAAACCAGTTGTAATATTGCCCCACTGATCAGAGCCACCCACTTGAATGCGACAATTGTAATTGTTGTACAAGTGATTGTAATCAATACCTTGAATTAATGTATAAGCAAATTCCGTAAATGAGATACCTGAATCAAGACGTGAAGCAATTGTATCTTTTGCTAACATGTAATTAACATTGATTAATTTCCCGTAATCACGTAAAAATTCAATTGTACTAATATTCCCAATCCAATCACGGTTATTAACAAGTTGCGCGCCATTTCCATCTTGTGCAAAATCAAAAATACGCTCTAATTGTCCACGAATGGCTTGCACGTTTTTGTCAATTTGCTCCACTGTTTGAAGCTGACGTTCTTCAGAGCGTCCAGAAGGGTCCCCAATCATTCCTGTTGCTCCACCAACAAGTAAAATTGGACGGTGGCCAGCTTTTTGGAAGCGACGAAGCGTTAATAAAGGGACGATGTGACCGATGTGCATTGAGTCAGCTGTTGGATCTACCCCACAGTATAGAGAAACAGACTGTTCTGCTAGAAGTTTTGCCATGCCCTCAGCATCCGTTTGTTGGTACAACAATCCACGCCATTCTAAATCTTGTAATAATTCGTTTGTCATTGTTTCTTCCTCCTAAATTGTCATCTTTTAGCGTGTAGAAACAAAAAAGTCCCTACACGCAACAAATTGCATGCAGGGACGTTAATAACTAACGCGGTACCACCCAGCTTGAAGATGTCATCCATCTTCCTCTTCATTCAGCCGCCTTTATCGCAGGCGCGCACGTCTAAGCTCCAAGTACGTAATTCGTCTCTACATTATGACCAGCTTTCACCAACCGCTGGCTCTCTAAACAGGGAATATAGACACTACTGCAAACTCTTCATCACTAGAAAACTATAAGCATTATTCTATACGATTCTCTTTCAATGTCAATAACTATGTTCGAGACAATTCATTATATGCTATAATAAACAAGATTTTAGGAGGTCGATACCTTGAAGGATTGGATTGAGAAAATCAATGTAAAGATCGATGCATTTCTCGAACAAAAATGGATGAAGACATTACGTATTTCAGGCAGCGTCGTCTGGAACTTATTTTTACTATTTTTAGTCTTTGCATTGGTAGGCACTGTATTTGTTGGTTCTGTTGGCGCCGGCTATTTTGCCTCACTTGTACAAGAAGAGCCTTTACGTTCGAAAGAAGAGTTACGAAACCTTATCTTCAACTATGAGGAAACAAGTGAAATTTATTTTGCCAACGATATTTATATGGGAAAATTACGTACAGATTTAGAACGTCGTGAAACGTCTCTTAGCGCAGTAGCCCCTGACTTAATTAATGCAGTACTCGCAACGGAAGATGAATATTTCCGTGAACATAATGGGATTGTTCCAAAAGCTGTTATTCGAGGATTGCTGCAAGACGTTACAAACTCTGCCACACAGACAGGTGGCTCTACATTAACACAGCAACTTATTAAAAACCAAGTGTTAACAAATGAAGTTTCCTATGAGCGAAAAGCGAAGGAACTGCTACTTGCCATGCGCTTAGAGCACTTTATGACAAAGGAAGAAATATTAGAGGCGTACTTAAATATTATTCCTTATGGTCGAAATGCAACAGGGCGTAATATCGCAGGTATTGAAACAGCAGCTGAAGGTATTTTTAATGTGAAAGCAAAGGATTTAACGCTTCCTCAAGCCGCTTACATAGCTGGTATTCCTCAGGCACCTTATACTTACACACCATTTACAAATACAGGTGTGCTAAAAAGTGAAGAAGCATTAAAATTAGGCATCGATCGTATGAAAACGGTGCTCTACCGCATGAATGAAGCTGGCTACATTAATGAAAAACAGTATGAAGATGCGCTCGCATATGATATTACAGCAGACTTCCGTACACCAGAAGCACGTCCTGAGGATCGTTATCCATGGTTAACGTTTGAGCTAGAGGAACGAGCAAAAGAAATTATTGCTGAAAAACTAGCCAATGAAGATGGTATTGATTCAGAACGTTTAAAAACGGAAGAAAAATTACAAGAAAAATATTCGATTTTGGCAGACCGAGACATTCGTTCAAAAGGTTATCGTATTTATTCCACTATCAACAAGGATATGTTTGATGCTATGCAAAAAGCAGCCGATAATTTTAAATACTACGGTCAGACATATACGGGTAAAGACAAAGATCCTGTAACAGGTGAGGAAATCGATGTGCAAATGCCTGTTCAAGTTGGTAGTATTTTAATCGAAAATAGCACAGGGCGAATTTTAAGCTTCCTAGGTGGTCGTGATTTTAAAACAAATCAATTAAACCACGCTACTAAAGCTTACCGCTCGAACGGTTCAACTATGAAACCATTACTTGTCTATGCCCCAGCCATTGAATATGGCGTAATTGGTGCAGGAAGTCCATTAGTTGACGTCAAGTTCTCTATTGGCTCTTGGAGTCCTAACAACTATTTGACAAATGATGAGCGTGGCCTTATTCCAGCACGTGAAGCATTAGCTGACTCACAAAACATTTCAGCCCTACGCTTATACTATGATATTTTAAATAGACGTCCTGCTGAATTTTTAGCAAAAATGGACTTCTCACAATTAAAACCTGAAGACTATACAAACCTTGCAACAGGGATTGGCGCTTTACAAAAAGGTACAACTGTTGAAGAAAATACAAATGCGTTTGCAACTTTTGCAAACGGTGGTCAATTTATCGATGCTTATATGATTGAAAAAATCGAAGACCAAGATGGAAATCTTATTTACCAACATAAAGTTGAACCTGTACAAGTGTTTAGCCCTGAGACATCTTATATCGTAACGGATATGTTACGAGATGTTTTAACAAAAGGAACAGGTACAGTTGCAAGAAATACATTAAAATTCTCTTCTGATTTTGCAGCTAAAACAGGTACTTCCCAAAACTATAATGATGTCTGGTTAGTAGGCTATAATCCAAATGTTTCACTTGGTGTATGGATGGGCTACGATAAACAACGCTCACTTTATGCCTTTAATAATACGTATTTACAACCAAGTGTACGTATTAACAAGCTATGGGGTACTTTAATGAATTCTATGTATGATGTAGATCCTAAATTAATTGATGCTCCTTCAAACTTTAAGGCACCAAAAAATGTTGTGACTGCTTCATTCTGTGGTATTTCTGGTCTAGCACCTTCTGCTGCTTGTGCAAATGCAGGATTGGTACGCTCAGATTTATTTAACGCAAAAGTATTTTTACCGTCACGACCTGATGATAGCCTCGCTTCCTCAAGCGTCGTAACGATTAAAGGTAAAACGTATAATGCACATCCAAACACACCAGCAGAATTTGTAAAATCTAGTGGCGCTGGTATTAACCAAGCCTTTATTAAACGGATGTTAGGTAGACTAGGTGGGAACCCTGCAAGCCTACTTCCTAAAAATTCATCACTATCAAATTCATCTGTATCAGCTGTCGACTTCCCAGCAGATGGTAGTCCACCAGCGGCTGTAACAGCATCCATTTCAGGCAATACACTGTCTTGGAGTGGCTCATCTAATGATGTGGTAGGCTATCGAATTTATAATGTAACAAATGGTGGTCACACACTAGTTACTTCAGTGCTAGAAGCAACGCAAAGTATAACCGTCGCAAGCGGACAAGCTTATGTAGTTGTAGCAGTTGACATTACTGGTTTAACTTCACCACAGTCAAATGTTGCGTCAACAGGTGGTAGTGAGACAAAACCAGAAGAAGAGGACAAAGGCGAACAACCAACGACGCCAGAGGTTCCTATTCCACCAGTGAATGGGAATAACGGCAATGGCTCTGGCAATAATGGCTCTAGTTCTGGTGGCAATGGCTCTGGCTCTAACGGCAACGGCTCTAGTGGCAATGGCTCCGGTTCAAGCGGCAACGGCTCTAGTGGCAATGGCTCTGGCTCTAGCGGCAACGGATCTAATGGTAACAATGGTTCCGGCTCTAGTGGCAACGGGTCTAATGGTAACAATGGTTCCGGCTCTACTGGAGGAAATAACGGAGAGACGACACCACCTACAGAACCGCCAACTGAATAATCATTTAGGCTTACTACATTGAAATTTCAATTGTAGTAAGCCTATTTTTTTGTCATTATTAAGAGGACTACTAAACAAAGGGGTAGATAACATGAAAATTCTAGTTTTAGGGGGCACACGCTTTTTCGGTAAAAAATTGGTGGAGCTTTGCCTCGAGAATAACCATGACGTTACGATTTTAACTCGCGGTCAAAGCGGCAATCCTTTCGGAGCACAAGTTCAACAGCTTTCGGTTGATCGCAATGATGTTGAAGCATTGACAAAAGCACTCGCTACTACAACGTGGGATATCGTCTACGATAATATTTGTTACTCTCCAAATGAGGCCCAGAAAATTGCGCAGATCTTACAAAATAAAACTAAAAAGCTCGTCTTTACCTCTACGCTCTCGACGTATGAAGCGGATGGAAAGATGAAATCTGAAACTGATTTTAATCCGTATGACTACGAGATTCGTATGGGCGATAGAGATGATTTCACATACGGTGAAGGCAAACGTCAAGCAGAAGCTGTCCTTTTTAAAGAAGTATCATTTCCAGTTGTCGCTGTACGTTTCCCAATTGTCCTTGGTGAGCATGACTATACTCGTCGCCTACATTTTCATGTTGAGCGCATTTTAAATGGGCAACCAATATCCATTCCAAATATTGAAGCAAAAATGAGTTATATTACCGATGATGAAGCAGCAGCATTTTTATATTTTGCTGGAACTGCACCGATTGAAGGTCCGTATAACGCCACAGCAACAGGTACTATTTCATTACAAGCATTACTTGCACTTATTGAGCAGGAAACTGGAAAAAGAGCCAAAATATCACTAATTGGCGGTGATGAAACATCACAATCACCGTATGGCATTCCAACACATTGGTATATGTCGAATTCAAAAGCAGAAGCAGCTGGCTTCAAATTTAGCCATTTAAACGATTGGCTTCCGAATCTTGTTACAACATTAGTCAAACAACTCCAATAAAATATCTAGTGAATCGTTAGGAAAGCTTCCACAAAACAACTGTCGTAGCGCACAGCAAAGCAAAAAAAGTGTTTGATTGACTGCAGTCAACCTAACACTTTTTTCGGCTTATCTATAGTAGTTTACAAGCCAACTATAGATTATAGTAAAATTGTTTTTAAAATTTGTACAGCTTCGTCAATCTCTGCTTTAGTCACTGTAAGCGGTGGTAAAAGTCGAATGACATTTGGGCCTGCGCCTACCAGTAGTAAACCCTTTTCCTCCGCTGCTGTAATATAAGGTGCTACTTCTGCATCACCGCAACCGATTCCAAGTAATAATCCTTGCCCTTGTACCGTATAACTTGTTGGTAAATTGGCTTGCAATTGCTTCACAAAATATGAAGATAAGTCTTGCACATTTTCTAAAAAACTTGGCTCAAATACATAATCAAGAACCGTTTCCGCAACATGCATTGCTAATGGATTACCACCAAATGTAGTACCATGCGTCCCAGGACCGAATGTGTCATAGAACTCTGCTGTTCCTAACATTCCTCCTACTGGGAATCCTCCGCCTAAGCCTTTTGCTAATGTCACAATATTGGGTTGTAATACGGTTTGCTCATATGCATAGCGCGTTCCTGTTCTTCCGATACCAGTTTGCACCTCATCGACAATTAATAAAATACCTTTGTCTTCGCAAATTTTTGCGATAGCAGCTGCAAATTCAGGCGTGACACTATTCACACCACCTTCACCTTGAATCATCTCCAGCATAATGGCTGCCACAGAATCGTCAACGGTTGCTTCAAGTGCCGCTACATCATTGAATGGAAGTGTTGTAAATTTATCGACAAGTGGTCCAAATCCATTATGTACCTTGCCTTGACCAGTTGCTGACATTGCGCCAAACGTGCGACCATGGAATGATTTTTCAAAAGTAATGATATGATGTTTCCCAGTATGCTTACGTGCTAGTTTGATGGCCGCTTCATTAGCTTCAGCACCACTATTACAGAAAAACGCATACTTCAAATGTGTATCTGCCACTAATTTTTGAGCAACTTTTTCTTGCCCAGGTATATCAAATAAATTCGATATATGCCAAAGTTTTTCACTTTGTTCTTGAATCGCTTTGACAATAGCAGGGTGTGCATGCCCAAGACTAACAACGGCAATGCCGCTTGTGAAATCTAAATATTTTTTGCCACTTGCATCTTCCACAACGGTTCCTTGCCCTTTTACGATTTGTGCACGACGTTTGCCATAGTTTCCAAATAAAGCACTCATTCTATCAGCTCCTCAAGTTATTTTTTTGGACGCCATCTCCACAACATGACGTCCATACCTTCCCCTTACGGCAAAATCGTTGTACCTACTAATGTATCTCCAACAATCTGCACTGATGGAATTCCTGCATTTAGACATTCGATTGCCCCTTGCACTTTAGGAATCATTCCACCGTAAATATGACCTTCCTCAATCCACTGTGTTATTAAAGAAGGCGTTACTTCTGTTTGATAGTCACCTTGAATACGAATACCGGAGACATCCGTAACAAGAAGTAAGCTCTCCGCGCCCACAGCGAGGGCTACTTCACTCGCCACAGTGTCTCCGTTAATATTAAGCGCTTGACCCTTTAGATTCGCTCCAACACACGCGATGACTGGCACAATTCCAGCAGCAATTAATGCTTCTAACAGCGATGTGTTCACGGATTGTATCTCACCTACAAAGCCGTATATGTCCTTGTCTAAAAAGTCTGCTACAAGTAATTGCCCATCAAAGCCATTTAAACCGACTGCCGCAATCCCCGCTGTTGTTAACTCGTGTACCAGTGCAGGATTAACATTCCCGATTAATGTAGACTGGACAACATCCATTGCTGCTTCACTCGTTACGCGAATACCATTTAATGTATGAGATTCAATATCTCGTGCAGCTAGCTCACGATTAATAGCAGGGCCGCCCCCATGTGTAATAATCAGTTCAACGCCACTTTCTTGTAGCTTTTTAAAATTGTCAAAAAAATCGTCATTTAAGCCTTCAAGCGTACTACCGCCTAGCTTAATCACCATGCGTTTACGAGCGGTATGATGCATTGATTTGAACATAGTCATACGTTAAGTCACATCCCCAAGCATGCCCTTTGCCTTCACCTATACCAAGTGACACGTGTATTTTAACTTCATGCATTTTTAAAATTTGGATTAATTCATCTTCTGAAAAGGCAATAGGCTCTCCGTTTTCAACCATTGTTGCGCCACCAATTTGAATGGTAATTTTGTCAGGGTCAACTGTCGCGCCACTATAGCCAACCGCTGCAATAATACGTCCCCAGTTCGCATCGCACCCAAATACAGCTGTTTTAACAAGTGGCGAACCAACTACTGTTTTCGCGATTTTACGTGCCTCATCATCTGAAATAGCACCTTCAACTTCCACCTCAATTAGTTTCGTTGCACCTTCTCCATCTTTTGCGATCATTTTGGCTAAGTCTTGTGCCACGGTTTTTAAGGTATAGTAGAAGTTATGCCAATCAGGGTGTGCTGATGTTAAAGAATCATTGCCAGCTACACCATTTGCCATCACGACGACCGTATCATTTGTCGATGTATCCCCATCCACTGTAATGGCATTAAATGTTAGGTTCGTAATATCTGATAAAGCTGCTTGTAATACATGCGATTCAATATTCGCATCTGTTGTGATAAAACCTAGCATTGTTGCCATATTAGGTTCAATCATTCCCGAACCTTTCGCTACACCTGCAATAATAATCTCTTTGCCATCAATGATTGTGCTATAGCTTGTATTTTTCATAACAGTATCAGTTGTCATAATGGCCTGTGCAAAATCAATTGCACTCTCTAAGCAATCTTTTGGTTGTAGTTGCGATATCCCACTAGCTACTGGCTCCATATTCATAATTTCACCAATTACACCCGTTGAGCACACACCAACTAAATTTGCTGCAATCCCTAACTTTTCAGCAGTTAAAGCTTGCATTGTTTGCGCATCCTTTACACCTTGCTTACCCGTACAAGCATTAGCATTACCAGAGTTGACAATTATTGCCTGCATTTTTTTCGTTGTGTAGACAACTTCTTTCGTAACTTTTAATGGTGCTGCTTGAACCGCATTTGTAGTAAATACGCCAGCTACACTTGCTGGTACGTCACTAACTAAAATAGCTAAATCTTTTTTCTTATGCTTTAATCCACAGTGTAACCCCGCTGCTTTAAATCCTTGAGGCGATACGATGTTTTTACTTGATAATTTTTTCATAACGTTTGTTGACGCTGTTAATGTCATTAACTAATTCCTCCTCAGTTTCAAGAGTGACTGGCACCAAAATAATTCTAAATATTCAAAATCATTTGGGTGACTGGCACTTAAATGAACAATGGCACGACATCTAGGCCTGTTGTTTGTGGTAAATCCAATTGCACATTCATATTTTGAATCGCTTGCCCAGCAGCACCTTTAACTAAATTATCAATAACAGCAACAATGGTTGCTCGATTTGTACGGCTATCAACTTTTACGAAAATATCACAATAGTTAGAGCCCTTCACACGATTTGTAGTAAGGCTATTAATATCTGTTATCACCCGTACAAATGGATGTTTTTCATATGTTGTTTGTAAGCAAGCCACTAATTGTTCCTCTGTGATGCCTGGCATTACAGGTGCGTATGCTGTCGATAAAATACCACGTGTCATTGGAACTAAATGTGTATTAAAAGTAATGGTCGTCTCCACATTAGCAAACATTGAAATGGCTTGCTCAATTTCTGGAATATGTTGATGTGTATTTGTTTTATAAATGGAGAAGCTTTCGTTCACTTCACTAAAGTGCGTTGTTTGCGATGGTTTATTGCCAGCACCAGAAATACCACTTTTCGCATCTATAACGAGATAATTCGGGTCGATCAATTGCGCTTTTAATAAAGGTAATAACGACAGCAGAACAGCTGTTGGATAGCATCCTGGGTTCGCAATAAGAGAGGCATTTTTTACATTATGCGCATTCCACTCTGTTAAGCCATAAACACTTTGCTCAATAATTTCTAGTGGTGCTGCCTTTTTCCCGTACCATTGTTCATAGCTTGCTGGATTCTTTAAACGAAAATCACCTGATAAATCAATTAACTTCGGACCTTTTCCAACTAAAGGTGGTAATAACTCACTTGTCACACCAGAAGGCGTACTTGCAAATACTACATCCAATTTCGATAACGCTTCATAATCTATTTTTTGCAATGGCGAATCTATAATCGTTACTAAATGTCCGAACCTCGAAGAAAAAACGACACCTTCTTCAGAAGATGTAAATAAATCTATCTGTTCAACCGCTGGATGATTATGTAAAAAACGAATTAATTCTAATCCTCCATAACCTGTTGCACCAACAATTCCTACTTTCATTCCACTCACCTCTAAAATAAGTTAAAAATAGTATACGTCTGCATAAATATTAAGTCAACTGAATTTTTATTTAATCCTAGTATTTTCTTAATCTTCTGTTATAAATTACAGTAATACAGAATGGCTACGATAAATTTAGAAAAAAGAAGGTAGGAACTCTTTCATAGTCGAATGAATTCCTACCTTCTATATGTTTTCTGATTGAATAAAAATAAATTACCTATTGCCCCTTCTTAATCTTCCATCGTCGAAAGATCACCAGTTGGTAAATTTAACTCCCATGCCTTCAACACACGTCGCATAATTTTACCACTTCTTGTTTTAGGTAGTTTTTCCTTAAACTCAATTTCACGCGGGGCCGCATGAGCTGATAATCCCCTTTTGACAAACTCGCGAATATTCTCAATTAAAGCATCTGATGGTTCAACACCTTCACGCAAAGATACAAATGCTTTAATAATTTCTCCACGAACAGGGTCTGGTTTTCCAATTACACCTGCTTCAATGACATCTGGATGTTCTAGTAGCTTGCTTTCTACTTCGAATGGTCCTACACGTTCTCCAGCTGTCATAATGACATCATCTACTCGACCTTGGAACCAAAAATATCCTTCATCATCCATATAAGCTGAATCACCCGACACATACCACTCACCTTTTAGGAAGTATGATTCGTATCGCTCAGGATTACCCCAAATTTGACGCATCATCGCAGGCCAACCTCGACGTACCGCTAAATTCCCCATAGTAAATGGTGGTACTTCATTCCCCGCATCATCTACAATTGTCGCATAGACGCCAGGCAATGGTTTCCCCATGGAACCCGGTTTAATATCCATACTTGGATAGTTACAAATCATATGCGCGCCGGTTTCGGTCATCCACCACGTATCATGAATACGATGCCCTAATTCGTCACATCCCCAACGTATCACTTCAGGGTTAAGAGGTTCTCCAACAGACAATACATGGCGTAATGATGACAAATCATAATTTTCTAACATTCCACTACCAGCCCCCATTAACATACGGAAAGCTGTTGGCGCACTATACCAAACTGTAACACTGTAATCCTCGATTGCTTGATACCATGCTTGTGGTGAGAAGCGACCACCCACAATCAGCATTGTCACACCATTTAACCATGGACCAAAAATGCCATAGGATGTCCCCGTTACCCAACCTGGATCTGCTGTACACCAATAAATATCACGGTCGCCTAAATCTAGTACCCATTGTGTAGATTGATAGTGCTGAATCATTGCATTGTGCACGTGTAACACGCCTTTTGGAGCACCTGTCGAGCCAGAAGTATAATGCAAAATCATACCGTCTTCTCGGTCCATCCACTCAATGTCAAATGTAGAAGCAGCCTCTTTCATCCGTTTATTAAAATCTAAAATTTGCGGTGTTTCTTCTATATCAGACCCTATTAAAAATACATGTTGCAAGTTAGGAAGTTTATCTAACGGTACTCGACCCAGTAATTCAGGCGTTGTAACTAACACTTTTGCATCGCTATCTGAAAGACGGTCATATACCGCTCCTTCCATGAATGCTTCGAATAGAGGCCCTACAATAACCCCCATTTTTAATGCGCCTAATAAAGAAAAGTAAAGCTCTGGTGAACGCGGCATAAAAATAAATAAACGATCGCCTTTTTCTAAGTTTGTCGCAGATTTAAAAACATTGGCAGCTTTGTTTGTCAGCCTTTTCATTTCATTAAAAGAATAGGCTTCTTTGCGTTTTCCATCCGTGTAATACAGTGCGGCTTTATTTTTTCTAGACGTTTCTGTATGGCGATCAATAGCCTCATAAGCCATGTTTACTAATCCTGTTTTATGCCAACTAAATGCCTTTTCAGTTTCAGCCCAATCATGATTCGCTGCTGCCTCCTCATAATTTGGCAAATTATAGTGCCCTGGTATTGCTTTCAATTTCTCCATTGTTTTCATCCCCATGAAATTACCCCTTTCTTTTTTTGCTTTAGTCCATTCGTAAGCAAATTTCAAATCGCACTCACGATACCCTTGGCAATTACGCCTTGACGTAAGCGTAGCTGCCTGTCACATCGTTCGCACTTTGCTTGCGTGCAATATAATTTCCCTTGAAGTCTCTTATAAAGGATAAAAAGAGAGCCTCCATCCCCATATGGAAAATTAAATTTAAATAATGGCAATTGAAACAATTTCGCCATATAAAACAGCTACTGAATGCTATTAAAATTCGCCACTTTCTCCAAAGACAAATACGTTATGTAGCAATTGTTATAGAACAGTTTATGCGCTATAAATATGAACAATGCTTACAATACAACATTCATCTGTTAAATAACAGTTGCAATATACATCTATTTTACACGAATTTTTCAATAATGTCTCAATATTTTTATTTTTCCAAAAATGTAGTTATATTTCGTAAATTTAAGCGTTTTCCGGCTTTAAATCAGCTATAATGGAATTATTAAACTCAGGTGGTGTAATTATGGAACATAAAAAGACTTTTTTTTCTGTTACAAAGGAGACAAAGCATGGTACTGTTTATGTGGAAGGGCCTGTTCCTCCAGAAAAATTAGCTACGTATACATTCCACGAGGGATTAGTTGCCTTTAGACCTCCTAAACAACAACAGCAAGCCATTATAGAAATCGCAGGGCTTCCTGAAGGTCGCATTATTATCATTCGGAAAGACAACATTATTGTAGGCTACGTCACCTATTTATATCCCGATCCGCTTGAACGTTGGGCAGAGGACCGCATTGATAATATGATTGAGTTAGGAGCCATTGAGGTAATTCCTGACTATCGTGGGACTGGGGCTGGTAAAGCCTTGCTTTCGGTGTCCTTTATGGGGGATGAGATGGAGGATTACCTTGTTATTACAACTGAATATTATTGGCATTGGGACTTAAAAGGGACTGGGTTAAATGTATGGGATTATCGCAAAATGATGGAACGGATGATGAGCTCGGCTGGTTTCGAATATTTTGCTACAGATGATCCTGAAATTACATCACATCCAGCTAACTGCCTAATGGCTCGGGAAGGCAAAAGAGTGCCTCCTGAAACAATGGAAAGATTCGATAGGCTCCGTTTTAGAAATCGCTTCATGTATTAAAACCAACACAAGGGGATGAGTATATGATTGTAGAAGAAATTATGAATGACGAGCCTTATACACTGGCTCCTACAAATACTGTGTTAGAAGCGCTGAAATTAATGCGTGAGAAGAAGGTGCGTCATTTACCTGTTATAGACAATGAACGCCATGTTCTAGGTGTTATTACAGAGCGAGATATTAAAGAAGCACTGCCTTCGCCATTGAAGGATGAACCCAATTCTCCTGTCTTTAGTGCCAAGGTAGAAGATATTATGATAAAAAATCCACTAGTTGGTCATCCTCTTGATTTTGTAGAGGAAGTTGCACTCACTTTTTATGAAACGAAGATCGGTTGTTTACCAATTGTCTCTGGGGGAAAACTTGTCGGTATCGTCACTACAACCGACTTACTCTACACTTATATTGAGTTAACTGGTGCAACTGAACCCGGCTCTAAAATTGAAATACGCGTGTGTGATACACCGGGAGTGTTATTTGAAATTACAAAAATTTTTAATCTACATCATGCAAATGTCCAAAGCGTCTTAGTATATCCTGATTCTGAAAATACACAAAATAAAATTTTAAGCGTCCGAGTAAAAACACTAAACCCACTTGCTATCATTGAGAATCTTCGTAAAGAAGGTTTCGACGTGTTATGGCCTAATCTACCAGGTGTTTCTTTATAATGAAAAAGGCTGTCTTTGTTTATTCGCCAGAGCAACTCGGATATAAATTTTCAGATACACATCCTTTCAATCACAAACGCTTGACGCTAACGATGGATTTACTAAAAAATATAGGGGCGCTCGATGATGTCGATATCGTTCCTGCACGTATTGCAACAGAAGAAGAACTCTTGCTCGCACATGATCCAAAATACATTGAAATTGTAAAAAGTGCAGGGCATGGTAAACTCAGTGAGGCACAATGTGCAAGCTATGGGATAGGCACGGAGGATACACCTATCTTTAAAAATATGCATGAAGCAAGTGCCCAACTTGTAGGTGGCACATTAACTGCTGTCGATTATGTGATGGAAGGAAAAGCCGAACATGCGCTAAATCTGGGCGGTGGGCTACATCATGGTTTCCGTGGGCGCGCATCAGGTTTTTGTATTTATAATGATAGTACTGTAGCTATACGTTATTTACAGGACAAATACAAAGCGCGGGTGCTATATGTTGATACGGATGCCCATCATGGGGATGGCGTACAATGGAGTTTCTATGATGACCCCGATGTTTGTACATTATCAATTCATGAAACAGGTCGCTACTTATTCCCTGGAACAGGTAATATAACTGAACGAGGCAATGGGCAAGGCTATGGAACTTCATTTAACTTTCCAATCGATGCATTTACCGAGGATGATAGTTTCTTAGACATCTATGAACAGGCAATGCGCGAAGTCTTTGAATTTTTCAAACCCGATGTTGTATTAACGCAAAATGGTGCAGATGCACATTATTTTGACCCATTAACACATTTATACGGTACAATGAATATTTATAAGGAGATTCCTAAGTTAGCGCACAAGCTAGCGCACGAATATTGTGATGGCAAATGGATTGCGGTTGGTGGTGGAGGCTACGATATTTGGCGTGTTGTGCCACGCGCATGGTCTATGCTATGGTTAGAAATGACCAATCAAGAAATACCAACAGGTCCCTTACCACAAGCATGGTTAGAGCGCTGGCAACCGGAGGCACCCGTTCCGTTTATTCCTACATGGGAGGACCCAAATCCTCTTTATGAGCCTATTCCACGAAAGGCAGAAATTGAAGAAAAGAACGCGCAAATGTTAGAAAAAGCGCTACATATTATTCGCACTGAAAAGCGCAGTTAAGCCGGTGCCAGTCACCCAAACAATTCACTACAATAAAAAAACACGCAAATCTTACCATTAGATTTACGTGTTTTTTGTTATTTGCTTTTAACAGATTGTCGATGTTCAATGCGATGTGGTAAAATAACCGCTTCATCTTCAACAGGCTCTTTATTCATAAGTTTAGTCAATAATCGCATCGCAACAGCTCCGATATCATATAACGGTAGTGCTACACTTGTAAGCTGTGGGCGTACCATACGAGCTAACTTAGAATTTTCAAAACTGATGACCTCGATATCCTCTGGCACATTTTTCCCAGCATCCTGCGCACCATGAATCAATCCGATAGCGAGTTCATCGCTGCCTGCAAAATAAGCAGTTGGAGGATTTTCTAGAGCAGATAACGTTTCCCATGCCTCTAAGCCCATATCATAGCTAGATTCCTCTGCAGCAATTAGTGATTCATCTATACTTAAGCCTGCATCTTGCAATGCTTTTTTATAAGCTTCAAGCTTGAATTTTCCATTAATTGTATAAGTAAGTGGGCCTGTTACAAAGCCGATTCGTGTATGACCGTTTTGAATCAGTAACGAAATCGCTTCATACGCTGCTTGGAAATAATCAATATTCACAGTGGCAATTGTTTGTGATTCATCTACAGAACCTGCAAGAACTATCGGAACTGGCGAATGATCCATCGATTGTTGCATTTTCTCTGTTACTTCATCACTCATCATGACAATACCGTCCACCTGTTTGCCTAACATTGTATCTAGCAGCTGTAGCTCTTTATCTTCATGTTGGTCCGAGTTGGCAAGAATAATGTTGTAGCGATACATTGTCGCAATATCCTCCACACCACGTGCCAGCTCCGCATAAACGTTATTTGCAATATCTGGGATAATCACGCCAACTGTTGTTGTTTTCTTACTCGCTAACCCTCGCGCTACTGCGTTCGGACGATATTCTAATCGTTCAATTACTTCTAATACTTTTTTTCGTGTTGCTGGTTTTACATTTTGGTTACCATTAACTACACGAGAAACGGTTGCCATCGAAACATTTGCTTCTCGTGCAACATCATAAATTGTAACAGTCATCGTACGTGCCTCCCTTTTTCCTTTTATAGCCTTATCATACGATAATTTTCGCATCATTTTCAAGAAGAAGTACGTACGTGAACGGAAATACCAAGTACAAATAGTACTGTTCTAGACATTAAATTGTCACGATATAGTAAACACCGCCTGCTTAATGCGCAAGCGGTGTGAAATCATTAGGCATGAATTTCATGATTCTTCATGAATTTTTGTAGCGTTTCGTAGAATGTATCGAATGTTGGAATATCCATTTGTTGTTGTGAATCAGAAAGTGCTACAGATGGATCTGGATGCACCTCTGCCATTACACCATCTGCTCCAATGGCAATTGCTGCTTTCGCACATGGTAATAATAAGTCACGTCGACCAGTTGAATGTGTTACATCGACAAATACTGGTAAATGTGTTTCTTGTTTTAAAATTGGGACTGCTGAAATATCTAATGTGTTACGTGTTGCTTTTTCGTACGTACGAATACCACGTTCACAAAGGATGATGTTCTCATTTCCTTTAGACATAATGTATTCTGCTGCATGAATGAACTCGTCAATCGTTGCTGCTAAACCACGTTTTAATAGTACCGGTTTGTTTGTAGCACCAGCTGCTTTTAATAATTCGAAGTTTTGCATATTACGAGCACCAATTTGAATCACATCAATGTAATCCAGCGCTTCTTCTAAATGACCTGGTGTCACAATTTCTGTAATAACACCTAAACCATATTCTTCCGATACACGTTTTAAAATTTTAAGCCCTTCTAATCCAAGACCTTGGAAGTCATATGGAGAAGTACGAGGTTTGTATGCTCCACCACGGATTAACTTTTCACCTTTAGCTTTAATAGATGCTGCAACAGCTGCTACTTGCTCATATGATTCAACAGCACATGGACCAAATACGAAAGATGGTTTTCCTTGGCCGATTAGTTCACCATTAACATTAATGACAGTATCTTCTGATTTTTTCTTGCGTGATACAAGTAATTCTTTCTTTTTATCCGCTTCAAGTTGTTTTAAAGCTGTTTTAAAGATTTGTTTAAAAATATAATCTACCGTCATTTGGTTTAATGGACCGTGATTGTGCTCTTTAATTAGATCAAGCATATGTCGTTCGCGCAATGGATCATAGCGATTAACACCTTGTTTTTCTTTAATTTTACCGATTTCATCTACTACAGCTGCACGTTCGTTAATTAGACGAAGAATTTCTAAGTTTAATCCATCAATCTGACTACGTAAGCTTTCTAAATCCTTTTGGCTCATACTTCTTGCTCCTCTCCCCATGACAGACACTTTCAGAACTCTGAAATGTATGTTACATTTTTAGATATTAGCATCATTATAATCAAAGTTGTTCAGAATGTCACGCATTTTTAATTTAGCGCTTCAACTCGCTAAATTATTTTGAGATATTTCGAGGAAGGAAGCGATTACATTGAGTTCAAAATTATTTGCGCTTGATATCGGTACACGTTCTGTTGTTGGCATTATTTTACAGGAAGATAATGATCATTTTCATGTACAAGATATTTTAGTAAAAGAGCATAAAGAACGGGCCATGGTAGATGGTCAAATACATAATGTCATGTACGTGGCAGAGTTAATTAATGAGATAAAACAAGAGCTCGAAGAAAAGCATGGACCTTTGTCCAAAGTTAGTGTTGCTGCTGCAGGTCGTTCATTAAAAACGGAGCAGGCAAGTGTGACCATTAATATTCGTAACCGTCCTATTTTTACTGAAGAAGATATTAGTCGCTTAGAATTACAGGCGGTTCAACAAGCCCAGCAACAGCTCCTACAACATAAAGAGGATACGAAAACAAGTCACTATTATTGCGTTGGTTATTCGGTCCTTTATTATCGTCTAGATGGTGAAGAAATCGGTAGCCTTCTTGATCAGCAAGGTGATGAGGCACAAATCGAAGTGATTGCCACTTTCCTTCCTCGTGTTGTAGTGGAATCACTGATTGCCGCATTAAAACGGGCAAATTTAGAGATGGATGCACTAACATTAGAGCCCATTGCTGCCATTAATGTGCTCATTCCACCTACGATGCGCCGTTTAAATGTTGCACTTGTCGATATTGGTGCTGGTACATCAGATATTGCCATTACCGATAAAAGTACAGTTGTTGCCTATGGTATGGTGCCGACAGCAGGAGATGAAATCACCGAAGCACTTAGTGACCATTATTTGCTCGATTTCCCTGTTGCGGAAGAGGCAAAGCGCCAACTGCATTGTTCAGAGGAGATTTTAATTCAAGATATTTTAGGATTCGATCAATATTATCCTAAAGAAGAAGTGCTTACTGCAATTGAACCAGCTGTTAAACAACTTGCAAAGGCGATTGGAGAAGAAATATTACGTCTTAATAATCGAACTGCTCCTAAAGCCGTAATGCTCGTTGGTGGAGGTAGTTTAACACCTAACCTTACAACTGAAATCGGTCTAGTCCTTGATTTACCAGCAAATCGTATTGCCGTTCGCGGTGTCGATGCCATTCAAAATTTAACAAAGGAAGCGCACATTAAAGCATCCCCTGAATTAGTAACACCTATTGGCATAGCTATTGCTGCAAAGAAAATGCCGATTCAATATATGAGCTTAACGGTAAATGAACAAATTGTACGCCTTTTTGAATTAAAAGAAATGACTGTTGGCGATGCCTTTTTAGCTGCCAATATTCGTGCTAAACAATTATATGGCAAGCCAGGTCATGGTTTATCCATTAGTGTGAACGGACAAGATATTTTTATACCTGGTGGCCACGGCCAACCAGCACAAATTTTAGTAAATGGACAACAATCCTCTACAAAAACAATTATTAAAACGGGTGATGCCATTCAGCTAATAGAAGGACAAGATGGTCTTCCGGCTACTGCTACAATAAGAGATATAGTGGATCAAGCCGTCATTAAAACAATCACAATTCAAGAAACAAAATATGTCATTGAACCTAAAATTACAGTTAACGGTTCATCCGTTTCAATGGATGCTCTCGTAAACGATCGTGATATTATTTCATATGAAATAGCTGAAACAGTAGAAGACGTGTTTACATCGACGAACAATACCCATATACTAAAACAATTTGAATCGTATGTTATATATGTCGATGGCAAGCCATTATATTTACCAGCGTTTTCCGCGAATTTACTAATTAACGGAAAACCAGGAAAGCTGTCTTATGCTGTTCAACATAACGATACTATTACTTTTTCGCAACCATCGTTACCAACAGTACAGCGAATCGCTGATCATCTGAATGTGTTGCTGGAGGACAAAATCATTGTCCATTTTCAACAGGAACTGTTAGAGCTTAGAAAAACGACGAATGAAGTACTTGTGAATCAAGCTGTTGTTTCACCGCTTTCTACGGTTCCTAATGGAGCGACAGTTAGCATTCAAGAGAAAGATCGAAGTCCTTGGATTTATCAGGATGTATTCCGCTTCTCGAATTGGCAGCTCCCAACAACATTTAAAGGCAACTTTACGATTTTGCGTAACGGACAACCCGCAACCTTTGATACAGAAATTTTCGGTGGCGATCAATTAGAAATTGTACTCGAAGAAGCACCTTTATCATTGTAAAAGTAGGTGCCAAAAGAAAAAGTGTTAGATTGACTGTAATCAATCTAACACTTTTTTGCTATGTTGTTAATGTCAAGCTATGGCGGATGCTTCCTGCGCGGTTTGTAACATCTTATCTGCGTGCTTTACGATACATTCCACATGCTCACAGGAGTCCCGCCACCGCTATCATCAACTAGTACTAGTGTAGTGTTCTATAGGAAATCCTAAATTCCCCTTTAGTTTACGCACGAACCTCTTGTGCGTCCTCTTGCTTTTCAACAGTTTGTTCCGTTGCTTCTGCTACGTCCTCTTGTTTTACTTCAACACCATCAATGAATTCATCAAGTGGCTCTTCCCCTTCAAAAGAAACCGTACCGTCATCAAAAACAGTTGGTGCTTTTGCGGACTTAAGCGTTTTAACTTTCTCTACCAATTGTGAAGATTGCTCTTGAATTTGTTTTGATAGTTGTACAGTTTTATCCTTCGCTGTTGACGAGAAGTCTGCACTTTTATCTTTTAAATTAACGGCTTGCACTGCCACATCACTACGTAAATCTTTCCCTGATTTTGGAGCTAATAATAACCCTGCTGCTGCCCCCACTATACCTCCAACTAAAGCGCCAATGACGAAATCTTTCATGTTTACACGCTCCTCTTCATAGATCGATTCCTGCGAATTATAAAGCTGTGGTAATGTACTTTCAAGTTGTTGTTCTTTCACTTCGTTAAAGTTTGGCTTTTGTGTAGTCATGGACAATTCCTCCCATTTTATAATCTAATGCGCCTAGACGTCTGTATTACTACTTGCGAGCAACACATAAAAATCGCCTAAGGCTTTATTTATATTCAGCAGGTGTCAATAAAGCACCTGCTAAATAATAATTATTTTTTGCGACCCCATTTTCTTTTCGGCTTGTCCGCTTGAACTTGTTCAAAATTATATACATCCTCAGGCATTATTTCTGGTGCCTGCTCAATTATTTTACGCTTCTTCCATTTATCTGCAATGCCCATTGCGACATTACTCCACTGTACAACTTGCGCAATTTTTTCTTCGTTCTGTTCAACGCTTTTAGAAATAGAAGACGTAATTTGCTGTACGGATGCATTTAAACCGTTTACAGACTCACCCATTCCTTTCACTGCATGAACAACAGAATTTAACTGCTCAGATTTTTCTTGAATATCTTCGGCTAAGCTATTTGTTTTAATTAACAAAGAAGTCGTTTCACGTGTAATGCCTTCCATTTGTTTCTCAATGCCCGATAATGTACCCGATAAACTACTAAGAATTGATTTGAGCGAAAATAACGTCATACCGACGCTGACACACAAAAATAAAAAACCGATTGCTGCAATAATTGCTGCGATATACAAAATGACTTCCATAAAATAGACCTCCTGCTAGTAAGAATTCTCTCTATACTATTACTTACCTTATCTTCGACAAATAAAACTTAAATCCTTCTCAAATTTTAGAAAAACAGCTTATTCCTTACGGATTAAGCTGTTTCGTTGTTTTTTAGTACATCTTCAAAGGCATCTTGGAATTTGTGCACATCGCCTGCGCCCATAAATAAGAACACTGCGCCTTTATGCTTTGTTAAAACATCAATACCTTCTGTAGTAATTACAGCACTGCCTTCAATAAGAGAGGCTAAATCTTGAATTGACAGTGCACCTTGCGTTTCCCTTGCAGAACCAAAAATATCGCAAAGGTATGCGGCATCTGCCAAACTAAGGCTATCAGCAAAGTCCTGTAAAAATGCTTGCGTACGTGTGAATGTGTGTGGCTGGAATATAGCTACTAATTCACGTTCTGGATATTTTTGTCTAGCCGATTGAATCGTTGCACGTATTTCTGTTGGGTGATGTGCGTAATCATCAATTAACACATGATCCCCGATTTTCGATTCCGTAAAACGTCTTTTTACACCTTTATAGGTGTTTAAACGTTCTTGAATGATTTCTGATGAAATACCCTCGTATTGGCAAAGTGTAATAACAGCTAATGTATTCAACACTGCATGGTCGCCAAATAACGGAATAAAGAAAGTACTATAAAATTCATTGCGAACAAATACATCAAATGTTGTGCCTTCCGTTGTTTTTTCAACATTACGTGCTTCGAAGTCATTTTCAGCTCCGAATCCATAATAAACAACAGGTACTTTCGCTTGAATACGTTGCAAATGCTCATCATCACCACATGCGATAATTGCTTTTTTCACTTGTAAGGCAAGTGATTGAAAGGCTGCATACACATCTTCAATGTTCGCGAAGTAATCTGGATGGTCAAAGTCAATATTCGTCATGACTGCATAATCAGGATTATAGGCTAAAAAGTGTCGACGATACTCACATGCTTCCATCACAAAGAAGTTTGCATTTTCATGTCCTGCACCTGTACCATCTCCGATTAAATACGATGTTGGTTTATATCCACCAACAACATGCGCCATTAAGCCCGTTGTAGAGGTTTTGCCATGTGCACCTGTAATGGCAATGGATGTGTAATTGCCAATATACTCACCAAGAAATTTGTGATAACGAATAATTTCTACACCGATTTCACGTGCTCGGACTAATTCAGGATGGTCATCAGGAAAAGCATTCCCTGCAATTATTGTCATACCTTCTTTAATATTATCCGCATTAAAAGTAAGAATTGGAATATTTCGTTCACGTAACGGTTGTTCCGTAAAGAAATACTTATCAATATCTGAGCCCTGTACTTGTTCACCAGCATCAAATAAGATTTGTGCAAGCGAACTCATGCCAGAACCTTTAATGCCTGTGAAATGAAAAACTGTCATTAATTAAACCCCCCGGGAAATACAATATCCCATCTATCATCTATTAGGTGTATCGTATTTTGTACTAGGTATTAATACCTTTACACGTACAGAAAAATACGTACTATGTTAAAACATCTTGTCTATTATAGCACTATTTATGCACAAGGATAAATGTGCAACTTTTCTAAAAAAACTAATTTTGACGAAAGTCAGATAATCTTGACGAAAACACCGCAATTCTTATTCAAACATAGCAATTAAATCTTGCTCAGTAATATAACTTTCTCGCGGTTTACTACCTCGTGCTTCTGACACAAAACCATGTGATTCCAACATATCAATTAAACGTGCAGCACGATTATAACCGATATGATATTTACGTTGAATAAGAGAAGTAGAGGCCCCACCGGCTTCATAAACAAAGCGACAGACATCCTCAAACAAATCATCTTGCTCTGCAGTAACTTCTGATTTCTTTAAAAGTTCCTCTTGATCGAATATATAATCAGGTTCACCTTGCTCACGAACATGATCGATAATCGCTTCTATTTCATCATCTGTTACAAACGTCCCTTGCAAACGTACAGGAGCCGACATGCCATTACCTAGATATAACATATCGCCTCGTCCCAGTAAGCGCTCTGCCCCTTGCCCATCTAATATTGTACGTGAATCGATTTGTGAAGAAACCGCAAAGGCAATACGGGTTGGGATATTGGATTTAATTAGACCTGTAATAACATCGACAGAAGGTCTTTGCGTGGCAACAATTAAATGAATACCACAAGCACGTGCCTTCTGGGCAATACGACAAATCGCTTCCTCAACATCTGCTGGCGACATCATCATTAAGTCTGCTAACTCATCAATAACAATTAAAATATACGGTAATTTTAAACTATGCTCATTGTTTTTATCTGCTAAAGCGTTATAACGTGTAATATCACGCGCACCCGCATGTGCAAATAGCTGATAACGACGCTCCATCTCCTCTACTGCCCATTTTAACGCTGCTGTTGCAGCCTTTACATCCGTAATAACCGGACTGACTAAATGGGGAATATGATTGAATGGCGCAAGCTCTACCATTTTTGGGTCAATCAGCATAAGTTTTAATTCATGCGGTGCAGCTTTATATAATAAACTAACCAAAATGGAATTGATACAAACAGACTTTCCTGAACCAGTCGCCCCAGCAATTAAGCCATGTGGCATTTTACGTAAATCAATTGTGACTGGCTTCCCTGTTAAATCGAGACCTAGTGCCGCTTCAAGTGGTGAATCAGAATCCAGGAATGAGGCACTATTTGTCACTTCCGATAAACGAACAGCACGAGATACACGGTTAGGAATTTCTATTCCGATTGAACTCTTTCCAGGAATCGGTGCCTGTATTCGAATGTCTTTTGCAGCTAAAGCCAGTTTTAAGTCATCTGCTAAATTACGAATTTTACTTACCTTTGTACCATGACTAACTGTAATTTCAAATTGAGTAACGGCAGGACCTTGCATAATCGATTCTATTTGTGCTGACACTTGGAAATAAGATAGTGCTTCAACTAGTGTATCCCCTTGTTGCTCCATCCACTCTGTATCCTGTGTTTTCTCCTCAGGTGGCTCCAAAAATTCATCTGTGGGCTTTTGGTACACATGAATAGGCTTTTGAGGTTTTATTTCTTTTTCAGGCTCTATATTTAAAATTTCCAATGTATCATTAAGTTTCTCTTCAATGATGTTTTGATTATCATTTGATTTTTGGATAGTTTTTTCATGTAATAAATCCGTTCCAACCAAAAGCGTTGCAGAAATTTCTTCATTTGCATCCACTGTAATTGCCGTTTGTTCTGCTTGGTGTAAATCATTTGCAACAAACGATGGTGTAAGATTTTCTTCAAGAGTATCCACTTCAATTACTGTCTGCTCTGCTTGCTGTATTTCATTTGTGATAATCGGTGATACAAGATTTCCTTCTAAGTTATCTGCTTCACTTGCTGACTGTTCTGCTTGACGTATTTCATTTGTGACAATCGGTGATACTGGTTTTACTTCAAGTGTATCCGCTTCACTTGACTGTTTTTCAGTTGGCATCCGCGTCATTGTTGCAACAGGAGACATTGTAATAACAGGATTATTATTTGATTGTGTCATTTTGGCAAATGGTTCTTGGGATGATGTCTCGATTGAAGATGTAGTAACATGTTCTGACAATGCTCCATCGTCGATTTTGTCATCATCGGAAGTAACCGCTATCTCGTTTTGAATTTTTTCTGTAGTCGCCGGCACTTTCGATTTTAATTGTTGTGAAATTCGCCATTTTTCTTTATCTGTTTTTAACATTAAGACATTAAATGGAATGCGACTTTTTTCTTGCTTTACATATGACTCCTCAACTACCTGCTGTTCATTTTCTTCATTTGACGGCTGAACAACCGTCACTTCCCCAATATGAATTGTGGAATTCTCTATTTGTAATTGTTCCACAACGACTTCTTTTACATGAATTTCGGATTGATCTGCTGATAGCTGTTCAACTGCTAGTTCTTGTTGCACAGCATCTTTAATTTGAGCTTCAAAATTTACAGCAAAAGATGTAGTTTGTGGTATAGGTAGCTCTTTTTCTGCTTTATCTGTCAGTTCGCTTTGCTCTGTAATTGCAACTTCTTCAAATGTAATCGGCTGCTTTGGTATAGCGTCCGTATTTGCTTCAAAAGCTACTTTGCTTGACTCTGTCACTTCAACTTCTTCAAAAATAATTGGTTGCTTCGAAGTAGCTTTGCCATTTGCATCAATGATTGCTTGACTATGCTCTGTCACTTCAACATCCTCAAATCCACTTGAATGCTTTGGAACTTCCTTTAGGCTTGATATTTCAAGCTGTTCATGTAAATCATTTGGCGTAATGGTAGGCTCTTTTTCTTCTAGTATATTTTCAATAGGCTTATTTGTTGTCGCTTCTTTTGCAATCATAGCAATGGAGGGCTTTTCCGCTTCATGTTCTTCCTTGCGTTTATTTAATAATTGCTCGATTGGACTTGGTTTTGCAAAACCATAAACTGGTGAAGGGACATCCGTTGGCACAAAACGTTTTCGATTTTGTGGCGTGCTTTCGACAGTATTTTCCTGTTTCGCTTGCGGTTCTTTTAAAACAGGTGCTGCTTCAATTTGTGCATCACGAAAAACCATACTCGCTTTTGTCGGATATTCTTGCTTAGGTTGAACGCGTGAAATTGTCGTTCTGCCAGTTCGTTTCGAACGATTTTCTAAAAGATCGCGAATTCCAGAAACTTCTATGTCATATACACGGGAATCCACGACTTGATGATTTAAATGTTTTGGTAAGGATAAATCTTCAATTTGGCCATATACATCGTCCATTTGATTAAACATTTCTTTTGATTGTGAAGAAGGTTGCGCTATCTCTGGTTCATCATCAATTAAAGGGAAACGAAAAGCCTTTTGAGTAGGTGCTTGCGTCTCCTTTATCGGCTGTTGGTGCTCTGGTTGCTCCTCATACTCTTCATAATATTCTTCATATTCATAGTCATCTCTATTTAAAATTTTATCTAATTTTCTTTTAAACCAATTCACGTTGTTTCACTCATTTCTCTTACACTTCTTTTATAACATTGTCTAAGACTATTAAAATCAAGTACTAAAACTATATTCAATGTCCACATCAAAAAGCATACCATAAAAATGATATAGAAACTCGTATTTATAGGCTCAATCTAGACAAAAAATCGTTATACCACCAGCTATTGGTAGCATAACGATTTTTGCTTAAAATTTATTCGTTTAACGGCTTGGTGTTTCAAATGCACTACCTACTACAGCATCCTCAGATAAAACTAAAATACCTTTTTCAGATGGTGCATTAGGAATGGCTAATTCACGCGCTGAGCATAACATACCAAAAGAGTCAACACCACGTAAATTACCTTCTTTAATCAGCATACCTGATGGCATAACAGCTCCAATTTTAGCAACGACTACTTTTTGACCAGCATCAACGTTCGGTGCACCACATACAATTTGTAGCGTTTCTTCTCCTACATTGACAGTACAAATACTTAATTTATCAGCATTTGGATGCTTTTCTTTTGTCTCTACATAGCCCACAACAAATTTAGGTGAAAAATCTACATCCAGGCTAATTGTAGCTCCATTGTTCTTAATAGCAGCTTCCAACTGTGCAACAAATTCTGGTGTAATCTCTACATTTCCCTGCGCTTCAACTTGAATATACTTGCTTGCATTAAATAAGTTAAATGCTTTTATTTCCCCTGTTTGTGCTTCTATTAAAATGGCAATATCTCCAGCACGTTCTACCTCTGTTTTCACAATTGCCTCTGTTGCTAATTGTACTAATAGGACATCTCCCACATGTTCTTTGTTGTAAAATACATTCATTGTTTTTCTTGCTCCTTCTTTACTCTGTTTTTTGCTAGTATAAAGATCGGTTCTAGCTCTCCATCTTCATAAATAAATGATAATGACGTAATCGGTACTGTTCCTACCGTAAAGAAATGCATCGTCATCTGTGCTAATACATCATACCCTGTTTCATTGCGAATATCACCTAGTATTAATACATCTTGATGAGGTACAGATACAGTCATATCTCCTTCAATTTTTGAGCGCATATCTTTTAAAAAGCTTTCATTTAAAATACGACTGGCATCATAGCCATCATTGGCATTAACAAAATAAAAGACATTGCCAGCTACTTCGTCTTTCTTATAATTGGTTGGCAATTGTTTAACAGAAAAACGCGCCATTTCTCGGATTTGCTCTACAGTTAATTTTAACGTTTCTAACATGGATTCATCAATAAAGCGATACGTTTTTCCTAAATCGAGCGCATAGAAAATACGTGTTTCGGCAGTATGCTCCGTTGTGATAAAAGCATGCCCTTCTTTCGAAGCTTTCGGATAAGATGTGGCGCGAATAACTGGATAGATGTGCCCAGATTGTTCAAAGCCTTGCTCCTGCTCCTGTTCCATTGCTAAAAAAGTTTGCTCAATCGTATAGACCACTTCTGCAATCGCTGCTTCTTGCTTTTCATTATATTTTGCTAAAATCCCTGGTAAAGAGAGCTCCATCCCTTTGTCTAGTTTTTTATGATTTAAGCGTAATTTATCTTGCTTTTTATCAAATTGAAAATCAAACTTTTGCTCATTTAACTGTTTTTTTAATAGGGACACAAGTTGCTCTGATTTTATTTGTTTCAATTCGCTCACGTCCTTTCTTCATAATGAAACGGCTCACATGGATTTGTGAACCGCTCTTCAAAACGATGCAATTATTTAATCTTAACCGAATGAACGATTTTCGTCATCTCATGAAGATTATTTTCAATATTATTTGCTGTTGAAATAGTCGTCATTTTTACACCACCACTGCTAACAATTAACTCAAATTCATCTTTATTATCTGTTTTAGACACCGCAGAGAAGCCGAAAATACCATCCTTGTCATATGTAGTTTCATTAATGACTTTCTTTGAACGATCTTCTTTTAGCAGATTATAATAAAGCTTACTATCATCTTGTTCACGATCATTGATAAAAAGAATAAAGGAATTCGTTCCTTTTGATATTAAAATATTATAGTCATCTGAACTATCCTCAATTTTGAACTTTGACGGTAAAAAAAGTTGAATTTGACCAATTTTGTCGGTATACGCTTCCGGCTCTTCAGCAAATACCTTTTCCGTCATTTGAAGTCCACTAGCAATTTGTTCATCAACCGATTGATTACAACCCGAAAGCCCCAATAGTAATAGCAGTAAACCTAATGCTTGAAGCCTTGCATAAGACATTTCAATCTTCCTTTCATTGCTAACTTTTTTCTATTTTAAAAAAATTCTAGATAAGTTGCAACTTCACTGCTCCGTTCTCACTAGTTATAGAACACTATCATTGTGCTAATGTGAACAAATATTGTCCAACAAGCAGCGCGACAATATGCTCAAACATCGTCTGTCTACTCACTATCCCTTGCGTAAGAATACCTACAGCTCCTGTGCCTTGACGAATATCTAAACGTTGCGTATATTGTTCCATTACAGGACCAAGCTCCCTGCCATCCCTTATTTCCTGGGCAATTTCTTCTGGCAAAATAATTTGTGCCCCTGCTGCCGTAAACGTTGTGCCATCAGCTAATGTTAGTGCTCCCCAATTGCAAACATACATCATACCATCTATTTCCGTGACACCACCTTCAAGTCCAAAGGATAGTGCTGCATCGGTCGCAAGGGCTGTATTTTTCGCCCGATTGATGGCCCCTAATCTTGTTTCTTCCGTAGTTAAAGGTTGGTCTGATACTTGTGAGGCGGCTTTAACATATGTAAAATTTACTTTTTCAAAATATTGATTAACAATCGCTTGCACTGCCTGGATTTTCGCTTTGTTCGTCGTCCCAATCGCTATTTCCATTCTTATCCCTCTTTCTTTACATAGAAAAAGATGCCCTAAAGGCATCTTTTTCTGTTACTTATACATTAGCGCGAATCGTCTCTAATGTCGAACGATCTGCTGTTTTCACTAATTCTACGATTAATGCTTTAGCTGCTGCATAGTCATCAATATGAATGATTGATGCTGACGTATGGATATAACGCGAGCACACACCAATCACAGCACTTGGTACACCGTCATTTGATGTATGTACACGACCAGCATCGGTGCCGCCTTGCGATACAAAATACTGATATGGGATATGATTAGATTCTGCCGTATCTAAAATAAATTCACGCATACCACGGTGTGTGACCATCGTACGGTCAAGTATTCGTAATAATGTTCCTTTTCCAAGCTGACCAAATTGGTTTTTATCTCCGGACATGTCGTTCGCAGGTGATGCATCTAGTGCGAAAAATAAATCAGGTTGTATCATATTCGCTGATACTTGTGCGCCGCGCAATCCAACCTCTTCCATAACATTGGCACCTGAATATAAATGTGAAGCTAATTTTTCATCTTTTACTTCTTTCATTAATTCAATCGCCAGTCCACAGCCATAGCGATTATCCCACGCTTTTGCCATAATTTTTTTCGGATTGGCCATTGGCGTGAATGGACATACTGGGATGATCGACTGTCCTGGGCGAACGCCAAGAGCAATCGCATCTTCTTTATTGTCCGCGCCGACATCAATCAGCATATTTTTGATTTCCATTGGTTTTGCACGTTCTGCATCTGTAAGTAAATGCGGTGGAATTGATGAAATTACACCTGGAATCGCACCGTTTTTAGTATATACTTCTACACGTTGTGCAAGCATCACTTGGTTCCACCAGCCTCCAAGTGTTTGAAAACGAATTAATCCATTATCAGTAATAGATGTAACCATAAATGCTACTTCGTCCATATGACCTGCTACAAGTATTTTAGGGGCATCTGCTACTTCACTATGCTTGACACCAAAAATACCACCTAAATGATCTTGGATAACCTCATCTGAGTACTTCTGTAGCTCTGAACGCATAAATGCACGTACTGCATGTTCATTGCCTGGTGCACCCGGTAATTCCGTTAAAGTTTTAAATAATTGTAATGTTTCCTCATTCATGATGACTCTCTCCCCACGAAGTAGAATTTTCTTCCTTGCTTATTGTATCATAATTATTTCAGAAGTCGAAATATTGATATATTTCATAAAAGTCCTTTGCAATGAACGTGCATTCACTCTTTGTGCTATGCTAAAATAGAGCTATAGGAAAAGGAGGAAAAAACCCATGAAATTACGTGATTTTTTAATTGGTGTTGCAACAGGCCTCGCCGCGGCAGTCATTATTAAAGAAGCCAGTGAAAAAGTTTCTCCGTATGTGCCAGCAGGACAAGTACTTGAAAACATAAAAAAGGAATTTAAAAAAGATGCGCCAATAGACGGTTCTTGGATCTTTATGAAAACAGATAATTTCACAAATGGTTTTATGACAATTCCCGTTTATCGTGGTGGTATTTCACGCATGCACGAGGGTGAAATGCAAACATTCGAGTTCGCTGCCGACGCACGCTCTGGCGTTGTCGTAGAATTAATCGAAGTCTAAACATAATCCGTTACTATAGCATGTGGACATTGTGATACGTCCATATGCTATTTTCTTTATAACTACATATATGTAGGGAAAGAATGAACGATGTTGCTCAAGTTATTTTTCATTGTTTCGCGGGTAAATGACTTCACTCCGCGGGTATTCCTCTCTCTTTCGCGGGTAAATCACTTCGCTCCGCGGGTATTTCTCTCTCTTTCGCGGGTAAATCACTTCACTCCGAGAGAAATCAAATAAAAGGAGGTATAAGTGTTATACCTCCTTTTAAGTAATCTTATTCTTCTAAACCTTTATTATTAAAATACTTTTTATATTTTCGGTAATAGTTTAGATTATTTAGCGTAAGCTTTACCCATCGCTTTGGATTCATATCTTTATCGAAGTAAAGTGAATTGGTGTACTTCCCTTCACGAATCAATTTTTGCGCTTCTAGTTTAAGCTTTTCGTTTGATGCGTATTTAAATAGCACACCCTTCGGAATAATCATCCATAAATGTTTATCCTCAACATATGTTAACTGTTGCTCAATATTTAACATATGGTCATCCGCTACATATTTCATTAAATTATGACCACTTGCGGTTACATAATAGCTTGAGCGACCGTTACGTAAATTAATTTCAAATAACTTATACTGTTTATCGCGAATATCATACTTCATATCGAAGTTAGCAAAGCCCGTATAGCCGATATCCTCTAAAAAGTGGCGCACTTGATCCATTAGCGCTTTATCATATGTCGTTACGATTGCTGCATAACTACCAATTCCTTCAGGCGAATGCTCTTCCAAAATTGGATTACCTAGGCACATTAGCTTCACTTTCCCGTCTTTCCCTACATATGCATTTAACACACGCATATACGAATCATCACCAGGGATGAATTCTTGAATAATCATTGTATCTTGGTAAGTAGAGCTATAAATCGCTTTTAAGATAGCCGTCTTTTCCGCTTCATCATGTGCAACGAAGACCTTTTTCTTTCCTGGGAATTTACAAGCCCAATATTCCACTGAATTGGACGCTTTTAAAATAATTGGATAGTCAAATGGTGGTGTAAAGTCTTGATAGTTTTTGGCTGTGACTGTTGTTGTCCCAGGGTACTTAAAGTCGTACTTCTCACACATTTTATAAAAATTTTCTTTCAATAATATTTCATCCATTAATGACTCATCAATATAAGGTACTGTAAAGTGCTCCTGTAGGACCGGTTTGTTTTTAATAATTAGTTTTGCATAATCATCGCCACAAGCAAGTAGCAGTAATTTTTTATCAGCGTATTGTTTTGCAACTTGTGCAAGGGCTGGTGCAAATACGTCCTGTTCATTTAAACGATCGATTTCTTGGAACTCCAATATATGGCTATCCTGTGTTGCTGTTAAATGTGAACGTCCTAATACAAGTGGCTTAATGCCATATGCTTCATAAAATGCTCGGGCCATGCCGTATGCATTCATATCTGATCCTAATAATACTGGTAAAAATGGTTGCTCCGTTGCCATCGTTATTTCAACTCTCTTTTGTGTTTTAGTATAGCTTTTAGTGTATCACATTTTCCAAAATGTTCACGAAAAAAAAGCCCCCATACGGAGACTTTTCCATTATTCATAATGTACTTTGTAATCATTGGATGTAATCCATTTTAATTTCATCGAGAAGATTCGTAGTAAGATGACATTTAATATAATTGGTAAGGCGATAAATAGTGTAATAGCTACAGTGATTGTATAAGGTGTCCATCCGACTAAACTTAAATATTTTAACGGTCCAACAAAACCACCTAAACCGAAACCTGCACTATATGGAGTACCTACGATTTCAAACAGCCCTGCTAATGCCCCTAATATTCCCGCCGTGATAATCATCGGAAAAGCTATTTTTGGTTTCATGAAAAAATTACGCATTTGAATTTTTGCTGAAGCAACATGGGCAATCGCTGTCCCAATATTATTTGCTTTATAACTTGCAATACACATCCCAACGCCAGATGCACAAACACCGAGATTCGCTGCCCCTGCACCGATGCCTGATAACATAATAACTGTCGCAACACCGATTGTAGAGATTGGTGAAATGATTAAGATAGAGAAGATCATGGCAATTAGCGAGCCCATTACAACAGGTTGTAATGTCGTTAAATGCTCAATCATCAGACCAACATAGCCTGAGCCTGTACGCACATACGGTAAAATGGCATTTCCGATTAAACCAGGTACGAACATAGCAAGTGCAGGCATTAAAAGAAGTGTAAAATCTTTCAGCTTATTTCCTAAAAATTGCACAAAAAGTACAGCCAAAGCTGTCGTAATCCCGATATTAATTACCACACCTATACCGGCGATGGTAATGCCTGTATCAGGATCAATTGTGTAGACACCGCTACCGACAAATGCAGCTAGTCCAACACTACATGTTTGAACAGGCGTTAATTTAAAGCAAATACCTGTCATTACACCTATAACAACTGGCAATAGACTCATAGCTAAAACCGATGTATTTAAAATAATTTCTAACTGAGGTACGTAGGGAATAATTAATTTTAATATTTCTCCAACTAATGCGTTTGGAATTAAACAAACGACAATCCCCATACTCATACCGGTTAGTACATTATTAATAAAATTTTTCATTGTATTTCATTTCCCTTCTGACAATATAACTCTCGTTGATGTTATCTCAGTATATTAATATTAGACTAATCGGTCAATATGAAATATTCAGAATATTGTATACTAATATTGGTAAACAGCATATTCCATCCATAGTCAGAAAGTAGTCGTTTACAACTAGCTGAAAACTGCACAAAAAATATCGGTGCCAGGCACATAAACAATTACACCAAGACAACTAAAAAAGACTACAGGCAAGCGTCAAATCTTTCGCTTGCCTGTAGTCTAGTGTCTGAACTTTAGACGTTCACGTATAAAATTACTATGTCTATGATTAAAATGTTATAACCGCTTGTCTGCTGCGTTCTAACTTAGCAACCATTTCCTTACCTGTTTCATTCCATTTAACCATTCGATAATACGCATCATGGTAGAAAATAAAACTGTAGCCGTTTGCTAAAGCTTCTTTCATCATTCGTTCCTTGGCAAATACACTCGTCATCGGATAATCATCATATGCTAACACCCATAATGGATTTTGATGCGCATGAGTTGGCATAATATCGGCCATATGTATCATGACCTCACCATTTTGTGACAACTTAATGATGGCATGTCCATCACTATGACCACCTGTGTGGATCATTTCAATGCCAGGAGCTACCTCTAAAGAGCTTTCGTACGTTTCAACTAAATGCTGTACAGGCTCCCAGTTTTCTTTCCAATACGTGTTTTTCGAGCGAATATTTGGCTCACGCATTTCATCCCACTCAATTTGTGTTACATAGATTTTGGCATTCGGGAATGTAGGAACTAAAACTTCACCTTCCCATTGTGTCAGACCACCCGCATGATCAAAATGTAAATGTGTCATTAAGACTGCATCAATATCAGCAGTTGTTAGACCAAGTTCTTGTAAACTATCAGCTAGCGTCGATTCCTCTGTTACGCCATAGTTTCGCAGTTGCTTTTCATTTAATTTGTTAAAACCGACACCCGTATCAATAAGGTAATTTTTTTCACCATATTGAATTAAAATAGGCTCTGTTGGTAATTCAATTTGATTGTTTTCGTTTACTGGATATTTACGTGACCAAAGTGGTTTTGGTACTACGCCAAACATTGCACCGCCATCAAGGCAAGTGACACCCCCGTTTAGCCATGATAATGTCATATTGTGAAACTTTAACTGATCCATCCTTACTCCCCCTGCTATCTATTATTTTGTAATAAATTGCGATTCTAAGCGATAAATCGGCTGACCTTTAGCAGAAAATTTCTGCTCGTATTCTGTCATAATATTATCTTCTGGCATATTTGCATGTAGGTCGAGTGATACATACTTCAGTAACATACCATATTCAGACATACTAACTAACGAATACTCGAACAGTCCACGGTTGTCCGTTTTAAAATGAACTTCCCCGTTATCCACTAGAATCGACTCATATAATTTCAAAAAACCCTCATGCGTTAAACGACGCTTTGCATGGCGTAATTTTGGCCAAGGATCTGAGAAATTCAAATACACGCGGTCTACATCATTTTTTTCAAAGAATTTATTTAAATCTGCGCCATTTACTTTTAACAAACGTAAATTCGCTGGAGATTTAGCTTCAAGAATGTTTTCTAATGCGCAAACGATGACGCTATCATAAAGCTCAATACCGATATAATTAATATCTGGATTTTGCAGAGCCATTCCGGTTACAAATTGACCCTTCCCAGTACCTACTTCAATGTGTAATGGGTGATTGTTGCCAAAAACCGCTTGCCAATTTCCTTTAAAGTCTTCAGGATTTGGAATAATCACCTCTGGATGATTTGTAATCATTTCCTCTGCCCAAGGCTTATTTCGTAATCTCAATTTTCTTCCTCATTTCTTAATAGTGAAATTATTGATTTTTTATAGTATAACGTAAAAACGTCATATTCGCATGATATTATTGCGAAATGACGTTTTTTGTTTTTTCTAATTTTATACATTTCCATGCTTGTTGTTGGATTGTACAGCGCACAATTGTATCCTGTTTAATTGCACCAATGTAGTTACCATCTGTATGACAATCAACGCTCTTTGCATGTACAACAATCTCAAATTGATTGCTTTGTAAAAAAGTTATTTCTCGGAATTTTGTATGCTTCTCAAAAAAAACAGTAGCGAAAACTAGTAGTAGCTTCCATCTTGCAATATTATGAACAATGGTTAATTCAATTTGGCCGTCCAATGCATTAGACATAGGTGAAATTTTCATTCCTCCACCAAAGTACGGTTGATTGCTCGTTGCTACAAACCATACATTTTGAAATTGCTGTGTTTGATTGTTTGTATAAACCGTTACATCGAAACAAGTAAAACGAAACAGTCCCCTAACTACTGCCGCAGCATAAGATAGTTTTCCTAACCCAATTTTATTAAAATAGTATTTTAGACGTGACTTATTAATATGCTTTGTGACATAGGCATCAAAGCCAAGCCCTGCATTATTGACGAATATTTCATCGTGCATAGTTCCTAGTTGAATCTTTCCTATATCTATCGAACGCTCAAGCATTTCCGTTCTGACGTAAGCTTCAATTTGTGTTGCATTTTGAAATGTTGGAAAATAACGTGCAAAGTCGTTACCAGAGCCTGCACTTATCACACCAATCACAACAAAATCATTATGTACAATGCCACTAACCACCTCATGAACGGTGCCATCTCCACCAACAACAATGATTAACTTTTTTATTTGCCCGTTTTGAGCCCATTCGCTCGCAATTTCTTGCCCATGTCCTTCATATTGTGTCAGAGCCACTTGATAATCAATCGTTAAATGTCGTTGTAGTCTATTCCAAACAATTTTCCCTTTGCCATTCCCTGCACGCTCATTCACAATAAATAATACATGCATCTGTTAGTCCTCAGCTTTTGAAGATGTCTGTTGCCAAATATCACGATTAAACGAAGTCGTTTGGACGTTATTTAAAATTGTTTGTGCAGCGCGGATTTGCATATGCTTCATAGGAGATGATACGTTTCTTAAAGCATGCAACCATTCATTATAATTACGACGATCCACTAATCGAATGTTAAAAGATGAGCCTGGATAATCGAAATAGCCATTGCGTGTTAAAATAACTTTGCGAATCGGCATGTCGACTTGATCTTGCTTAAATAATTGAGTTAACACAGATTCCATTCTACTTAAATTAATCATTGGATTCAGTACTTTAGAATCTTTTGTGCCCACTTTTTTCTCCCAAAAACGTTCACTTCCACCTACATACACTGCTTGATTCTCTGCCTCAAGTACAGTAATACAAATACATTCCGTAGGAGACATTAACACAACATCTAGCTCAATTGGTGCCTTTCTCACTTGCAAAATAGGATAGTAAAAAACTAAATAATTATCTGGTAGTTTTTGTAGCAATGTTCGTAACAAAGAATCACGTAAAAATCGAGGATCGACATAAGATTTTTCTCGCAAAGTGGAACTCGCCCACTTCATTTGGAAATGAAAAAACTGATCTATAAACATTCGCTTCAACTCATGAATAGACTGAGGTGCGTACACTATATTCGGTTCAAATGATAAAGTTGTTTCTTCTTCAGGAATAATATCTTCGTCATTTGTTAATTCGTTTGTAACGTCGATTTGCTCAATATCTTCTTGCACGTCTTCTTTGTGTCGCCCTGCAAAAATCTTTTTAAAGAGTGAGAAGCGCTCTTTTTCTTCCAATGCATCATTGTCTTTTTCATTCGCCGTATGCTGCCACTCGGTAATATCTTCGCCCAATTCCCATTGACGTTTAATTCGATCCCATTGACTTTTCTTTAAACGTACAAATTGAGTTGGATATCTAGCTAAATCAATTTGATAACGTGAAATATAATCTTGTATTTTCACTAATTGTGCCATGTTTTGGTCACTCCAATCTTACTGCCCCATATCAAATTCGCCTCGTTATTAGTCGGTATCACCGTGATATCGACTAAAGGCTATCTTTTTTATTTTACATGACGTTTCAGGAGAATACATGCATATTTTGTTCTATAAAAAAGAGCTACCCTCATCACTCAGCTAATAACCAAGTTTTAGGTAGCTCTTTTTTATCATTTATACATATTAAGCATTAATTGAAATTGGTAATTTTGCCTCAAATGCTTTTTGTAATTTACGAGTCCATTCACCAGGAACACCTGCGCCAATTTGCTGACCATCCACATCAATAACCGGTGTCACTTCAGATGAAACAGAAGACACAATAATTTCATCCATTGCTAATAAATCGCCTTTCGTCATCGGCTCTTCAATCACTGGTAAATTTATTTCAGCTGCACATTTTAATATCACTTGGCGTGTAATACCATTTAAGATGTAGTTATTTGCTGGGTGCGTATAAAGTTTACCATCTTTAATACCATAGACATTAGCAGAAGAACATTCTGTGATAATATCACCACGGTGTAAAATGGCTTCGTAGCAACCTTTTTCAGATGCTTCTTGTTTCGCAAGTACCGCTCCAAGTAAATTTAAAGATTTAATATCGCAACGTAACCAACGAACATCTTCCACCAATGTTGCTTTTACGCCTTTTTCGAAATTTTCAATTGAACGTTCACCAGTTTTAACATTCCCTGTTAGAATTGCTGGTACGCTTGCATCAGGGAAAATGTGGTTACGAGAAGTTGCTCCACGTGTAATTTGGAAGTAAACATGACCTGTTTCTAAATTATTTTTTTCGATTAAATCATGCAATAATTTGTGTAACACATCTTTTGTATAAGGGATAACAAGACGAATTTTTTCGGCACTAGCATAGAAACGATCAATGTGCTCTTGTGCTGTGAACATATGTCCATTATATACTTTGATTACTTCGTAAATACCATCACCAAATTGATAACCACGGTCTTCTGGTGAAACTGTAATAGATCCTTCTTCAACGATTTGATCATTCCATAATGAGTATGCCATGTTTAAAAACATCCTTTTCATTTTTAAGTTATTTTCACATTTTCAAGTACAATGATTCCCACTACACAATGAAGTAAGACCAGATGCAGTAAATCAAAGTAGATTTTTCAGTGAAGTGCTTTGCGTGTGATGCTTTGTATCTCTTTGGCAAGAACATCAAGCTCTTACTTACACTTACTTCCCAGCTAGTTCTGCAATGGCTTCCGCATAAATAGCAGCAGCTTGTACTAATTTATCAACAATTACATATTCATCCGCACGATGCATGACATCTGGATCCCCAGGGAAAAGCATGCCGAATGCCACACCTTTTTTCAAGACGCGTGCATACGTGCCACCGCCAGTTGAAAGCAAAGGTGTTTCGTTATCTCCCGTTTGTCGGCGATAAACACCAGCTAACGTTTGGATTAACGGATCGTCCTCACTAACATAATGAGGTTTTGAGTTTTCTTGAATATCGAGTGAAAATCCTTTGTCTGCAGCTAATCGTTGCGCTTCTGTTATTTTGTCATCAAATGGATACGTTACAGAGTAGCGGAAACTAATAACCATATTGCCACCTTGCGTTGCATCATACGTTACAATACCAGGATTTAATGTTGTTTGTCCGGACATGTCATCTTCATATTGTAATGCTAGTGCGTGACCATAATGATCCTGATGGAATACATCAACGATAAAATCGACAAATTGCTTACTTCCTTCAGTCGTTAACTCTTGTTGTAAAAACGCTGCAAGGTAAACAGCTGCATTGACACCTTTTTCAGGTTCCATTGCATGGGCTGCTTTTCCTTTGATAGTTATTATATAGTGAGAACCCTCCATTAATAAAGAGCCTTCTAGCTGATTTTTACTTAAAAATGTTTGAAAATTCTGTTCGAATGGTGAAGATACGAATTGAACTGTCGCTTTTGCAAAATCAGGTACCATATTTGAACGCTTTCCAGCATTAAATAGTAGTAGCTGTTCTTTCGTTGCATCCCCAATCTGCTTTTGAGACAATACAAGCGCAGCAATGCCTTTTTCGGCATTAATCAGTGGGAAATCCGCATCAGGAGCGAAACCGATTGTTGGCATTTCCTCGTTTTTAAAATAGTGGTCGACACAGCGGAAGCCTGTTTCTTCATCTGTCCCGATAATCATACGCACACGTTTGTTTAATTGAATACCTGCATCTTTTACAAGCTTCATTGCCATCCATGCAGCAACTGTTGGGCCCTTATCGTCAATAGCACCGCGCGCAAATAATTTGCCATCTGCAATCGTGCCGCTAAAAGGTGGATACGTCCAGTTTGATTCATCACCTACAGGGACAACATCTACGTGACATAAAATACCCAGTAACTCTTCACCTTGGCCCATTTCGATATGTCCAGCATAATTATCAACATTTTTTGTTTGTAACCCTTGTGCTTTCCCTTTTGCTAACAACCATTCCAATGCCTTTAACGGTCCTTCACCAAAAGGCACATCCGCAGTTATTGTTTTTTCATCCAGTACACTATTAATTTGCACAAGCTCTTGCAACTCTTGAATTAATTCATCTTGTCTTTCTTTTGCAGCCTGTAACCAATCCATTCTATGTACCTCCTCCATTTTATAATAAGATTATTCTACTCTTTACTAAAAAAAATTCAATCATCTTTCTAACTATCATTTCTTATCTTTCCTTTACACTACCACATATAGCATCTTTTTCACTAATCTCCACAAAATACAGCGCAAACTTTATGAATTAATTGTAAATTTCCACGGCATTCACTAGAAAATCACATCGTTATTCTATATAATAGATTTATCAGAATTATTTGTTCTGAACATAAAATTAGAAAAGGGGATGTCTAAGGCAGCTACTTAATAGCCTCAGTGCACTCCGCACATATTGTCGTCCGCTAGTCTTTGCCAAGTGAATTAAGATGAAGGAGTGGTTCATTTATGAAACCAACTACTGATCGAATGCTTAATCGTATTAAAGATGTGTACATGTTTATTTTAGACAAAGGAACCGTGTCTACACAGGATTTAGTCGAAGAGTTTAGCATCACTCCTCGCACCGTTCAAAGAGATTTGAACGTGTTAGCCTTTAACGATTTGGTGATGAGTCCAAGTCGAGGCAAATGGACAACGACGAGTAAAAAAGTAAAATTGACGTCTTAGTTTTTGCGCACTTTGCGTAAAGCATTTTTGTATGAAAAAGAATGACCTTTCGTCGGGGTCATTCTTTTTTTCTATTTACAAAGCACTTTATTATCCGTTACACTCGAAACATTCTACATGTTGAGAGGAGGATAATTCTATGAAACTATCCAAAATGTTTCATCCACTTGTTTGGATTATTTTAGGTGGAACTATCTTCACACGCGTTGCAAGCTTTATGGCAATGCCTTTTCTAGCTATCTATTTACATAACGAAATTGATGCCTCCCCTTTACAAATAGGGTTGACCATTGGTATCGCGCCACTTATTTCTACAGTAGGTGGGTTTTTCGGTGGCTACTTAACAGATCGTTTTGGTCGAAAAAGTGTTATTTTACTTACGATACTCGTATGGAGTATTGTGTTCTTTGGCTTTGCAACAGCGCATACGATTTGGTTTTTCGTCATTTTAAATGCGTTGAACGGGTTATGTCGCTCCTTCTTTGAACCTTCTACACAAGCTTTAATGATTGACTTTACTCCCGCTGATAAACGAAAGCGTTTGTTTTCATTGCGCTACACAGCCATTAATATCGCCGCAGTCATAGGACCTCTTATTGGTGTATATATCGCGACATTATCCAGTCCTAGCGTGCCGTTTATGTTAACAGGCGCTATGTATATTGTTTATGCAATGTTTTTATTTTTCGTTTTGAATCGTTACAAAATGCAACAGCAAAAGCCGATGATACACACAAAAGTGCTACAAACCTTTACAATTCTTTTAACAAATCGTGTACTGTTAAGCTTTATTTTCGGGGCAATCTTAATAAATATTGGCTACTCCCAATTCGACTCAACACTCCCTCAACTTATTGAGCTCAAAATTGAAGATGGAGCCAAGCTCTATTCCCTACTGATTTCATTAAATGCTGCGGTTGTGCTTTTACTGCAATTACCGATTAGTATTTTTTCAGAGCGCTTCTCATCACCAACAATACTTCTAATCGGTATTTTGTTCTTTGTCATTGGTTTAACATTATTTGGCCTATCTACTAACTACCCGTTGTTTATTTGTGCAATGGTTCTTTTTACAATTGGTGAAATATTTACTTTCCCAACAATGAATGTCATGATTGATGAAATTGCCCCAGAGACACAGAAAGCTACATATTTAGGTGCGGCCCAATTTAAAAATTTAGGCGGTTTTATTGGTCCTATTATAGGTGGCTGGCTGTTAACACACTATATTGATACAATGTTTATCGTCATTGCTGCCCTTGTTTTATGTAGTTCCCTATTTTATCGACCCAAAACACAATAAAGAAGCACGAGTCCAGTAGGCAACCTACTTGTCTCGTGCTTTTACTTATAACCGTTGTAAAACTACGTTTATGAATTGTATTTTTCTTCTGTTGAAGCTACTTCATGATAACTAGAATATTGGTCCTTCCCTGCTTTCTTAGACTGATATAAAGCCTTATCTGCTCGTTCAAATAAACTTAACTCGGTTTCATTTGGTTTTTCACAAATTACACCGCCCATACTCACAGAAATAACCGACCATTTATGATTCTCTACATTTTTTAATCTACGGATTTTCTCCAAAATCGCATTTGCTACTTGTACCATATGTTCATTGTTCGTATCATATAGGACAATTGCAAATTCATCTCCACCAAATCTCACAACGAAACCTTCTGTTCTAACGACGTCTTTTAAAATTTTAGCCGTTTCAATAAGAATCCTATCTCCTTCAGCATGTCCAAATCGATCATTTACTTGCTTAAAATTATCCAAATCTATTAATAATAAACCAGGCGTATTGACTTTTCTTTTTTTCAATAATTTATCCATTTTACTAATGTATGTTGCACGATTATATACATTTGTTAGTGGATCATAGGTTGCAAGATGTATCGTTTTAGAAAATAGCCTATTAATAACGACCAATATAATTAACGCTGTTACTAATGCAATCATTAAAACATACCAAAACTGTTTTGTATTATTGGCAAGTGCATTTAACTCTGTACGATTGCCATATTTGACATAGACTACCCGTTTTGTTGAGGCACCACGCACCGTCTCTGCTTCATACGGTAAAAAACGATAGGTTTCGATATAGCCATCGTCTAATATTTGCTGATATTCAGCTGGCTTCATCGTTTGTAGTGCAGCCTTAAAATGATCCTGAAATTTTTTTGTTTGATTTTTTACAGTTATCCGAGCGGATTCTGTGTCCGAGAAAAAAACACCACCTGCACTAATCGTTCGAACATCTAGCAAATCATTATACTTTTCAACTAAATACGCAGCGGTTTTTCCAAAGTTAAATGTTTGAAAGACAGGGACTTCATCTAATTTCAAACCAAGCTCTAATAAATACTTTTTATCAGGCGTTGCTAAATAACTAAATTTGCGGTACTCACCAGTTGTGGTCGAAATATCTATACCATCTGTATATAATTGCCCACTCTCTCTTCGTTCATCCAATAATGCCGAAAAGCTTTTACAGCAAAGCGAAAAATTTAGACCTAAATCTTTTTGAAATGTAGTATAAATTACCGTATTTGTTTGATCCAATATGTATATATCCATACCATGTTGATTTTTCATTTGTTGTAAGTTCCAAGTGTCTATTTTTGGATTTTGCTTATAATAAGTAGCTAATGCTTTTAACTCTTTTTCCATCTGATCCGAAATGTTTTTATCAAAATAAAAGTGCGCATTATCTACAGTTTGCATATCTGCAAGAATATGATTTTCAATTAATGTTCGATTACTAGCTTCTTGTGTTTCAATATTTGTCACAAGAATTTGTCTATTTACATAAGAAATTACAGCAACAAGTATTAATGCAAAGGCAATTAAAGATATTAATAATTTAATCCGTAGTTTTTTCATTAACATGTCCTCTACTCATCTTCACTATCATTTTTTGAACAAAAAATATTTTCGGTACGTCAAGCCTCTCCCACGTTATTTTATTGATATATCATATTATACAGTTAATGGGACAAACTTGTATAAAAAAAATCCTCGATACTAAAAGTATAGCATCGAGGATTTTCTTTACTCTCTATTTTGTAAGCCTGCTAATTCTTCTGGCGTTAACTCGCGATATTCACCTAATGCTAAGCTTTCATCAAGTTGTAAGCTCCCCATAGAAAGGCGTTTTAAGTAGATAACACGTTTACCTACTGCTTCAAACATCCGTTTTACCTGATGGAATTTACCTTCTTGAATCGTTAATTCAATTTCTGATTGTGGGGCAGATTTCAGAATAACGAGCTTGCCTGGCTTTGTTACGTAGCCATCATCTAGTTCAACACCACGAGCAAATCGTTCTCCATCCTCTTGCGTAACAATGCCCTCTATTATAGCATAGTACACCTTAGGCACATGCTTTTTTGGAGATAGTAAGTTATGGGCTAAAACACCATCATTCGTTAACAGTAACAAGCCCTCTGTATCTTTATCTAAACGACCAACTGGAAATGGTTGAAAATGTTGATGTAGTGGGTCTAGTAAGTCAATTACCGTTTCATCTCGTAAATCTTCTGTTGCAGAAATAACACCTGGCGGCTTATTCATCATGTAATACACGAACTCTGTATATACAACACGTTCACCGAACACTACAACATTTTGTTGTTCTGGATCAACATGCAAGGCCGCATCTTTTACATACGTACCATCAACAGAAACGGCCTTTTGTTTTAGGAGTTGCTTAACTTCCTTTCGTGAGCCATAGCCCATATTGGCTAGTAATTTATCTAAACGCATAGTTCCTCCTATTTAAATCCCAATTTACTTGTAATTCTTGTTATGCGCTCACCAAGTAGTTTTTGTGCTAAACCTAAGCGTAATGACAAATAGCCATAAACAGCAGCACCTACTGCTGCACAAATAACAGAATAGACAAGTGCAGAGAATTTACCATCCACTGGTCCCATCACAAGTTCTAATAGCTTATGAACGATTAAAACACTGACAGCCATTGCAGCTGTTAAAAGTGAGATAAGCATGACACGACGTATAACCATTTCTGATTTATAATTAAGCGTTTTTCGAAGCACTAGCAAATTAATAATAATTGAAACACTATAACCAATCGCTGTTGCCAAAATGGCTCCGTCCGCTTCTAGCCAACGAATAAACGAAATATTAAGGGTTAGCTTTACTAAAATACCTGATAGTAGACTGAAGACAATCCACTTTTGGAAGTCAATACCTTGTAGCAACGCGGCTGTAACTTGGAACAACGCAAATAAAATTGCTACTGGTGCATAATGAGCTAAAATCGTTGCGCCCATCTCGCTTTCAGAGTAAAGCATAAAGTAAATTTCATTTGCTAATAATGAAATACCCACTACTGCTGGTAATGTAATGAAAATTAAAATTTGATACGTTTTATCCATCGCATGGCGTAACGATAAATACTCACCTTGTGTAAAATATTTTGTTATCGTCGGTACTAACGCCATTGAAAAACTTGTTGCTAACATAACAGGAATAATGACAACTTTATGTGTTGTAAAGTTAATCATTGATAAATACTCATCCGTTACTTTGGCTAAACCAATGGAACTCATAGCACCATTAAACGTTACCATATCCACTAATTGAAATAATGGATTAGCCACCCCTACAAACACCATCGGAATGGAATACGTTATCACTTCTTTATAAATATCCGACATTGGTAGCTGGGTCGACGTAACACTTTGACTACGCAATAAATTAAATTCAGGTTGGTATTTTTTCCAGTAGTAATAGAGCACCATTAAGCCGCCAATTGCCCCGATAAAAGCTGCGAATACCGCAAAGGAAACTGCTGTTTGCGCTTTGCCATTAAAAACTACTACTACTAAGAAAGAGCCGCCTAATAACACAACAATTCGGACAATTTGTTCCACTAACTGTGAAACTGCTGTCGGTTCCATTTTGTCATAGCCTTGGAAAAAGCCACGCCACAAACTCATAAATGGAACAACAATAAGCGCAAAGCTTACCCAGCGAATAACAGACGCAATTTGCTCGACTGTAAATTTCTGTTCATCACTTTTAATAACAAGTTCACCAATCGGTGTTGCCAAGATAAAGAGGGCAGCAAAGGACACCATACCCGTTATCAACATTATCACGATACCTGACTTCATCAGCTTGCGTCCTGATTGATAGTCTCCTAAGGCATTGTATTTAGAAACAAATTTCGATACAGCAATTGGTGCACCTGAAATGGCTATTGCGAGCATGATTGAGTAAGGAATATATGCATATTGATACAGCGCGATATTTTCCTGCCCAACAATCGCATAAAAGGGAAAAATATAAATTAATCCAAGCACCTTAGATAAAAACATCCCTAACGTTAATATCGCAGTACCTTTCATTAAATTGGACATCGTATCCATCCATTCATTAGTAAAATCAAGCTTTTATAAGTGATGGAACATCATCACTTTTCAAACATTAAAACGAGTAAACCAACTGTTATCTTAACATATTTACAAGAAAACAGATGCAAAAAACACAGAAAAGTTTTTGAAATCCACAATTCTCCGTTCATTAGAACAAATCGATATGAATTGTCTTGTATATTTCCAAAAAAATAGCGGTTCAAAAAATCTACTAGATTCTTTGAACTGCTACTTCTGTGTTACATATCAACAAAGAATTGTTTATACCATACTAAGAACACATAAGCTGTCCAAATATAGCGACCACGATTAGCTTTGCCTTCATAATGTTCATCTAAATAACCCACTAGTTGCTTCGTATCGAAAAATTCATTGGCAAAGTCCGTTGTAAACATGTCCTTGACCATATTGTAATACTTTTCTTCACGCAGCCAGTGACGAATTGGTACAGGGAAGCCAAGCTTCGGACGCTTTGCCCACTCTTCTGGTAATTCCTGATGTGCCGCTTGACGAAGAACATATTTCGTATCAATATCATTGACACGATATCTTGATGGAATATTTTTTGCTAGCTCCATTACTTCTTTGTCTAAAAATGGTACACGTAATTCGATAGAGTGCGCCATACTCATTTTATCTGCCTTTAATAAAATATCTCCAGGCATCCATAAATTCAAATCTAAATACTGCATTTTTGTAACATCATCATCACCAGGTACTTCATCATAAATACGTTTCGTAATTGTTTGTACAGAAGGACCGTTTTTGTATGCTGGTTTTAAGACGTTTAATGCGTCATCCTCATCCCATACAACCGCTTCACCGATAAAGCGCTCCTCTACGGTTTGACCACCTTTTACAAGGAAATGTGTATATTGGTTTTTCGGAAGCGCCTCTGCAATGCCACGCAATGCTTTACGTAGACCAAATGGCACCTTTTCGTATTTTTGCATTCTGCCAGAGTTTTGGTACCACGAATAGCCTCCAAAAATCTCATCCGCACCTTCACCAGAAAGTACAACTGTTACATCCTTCGCCGCTAGCTCCGATAGGAAGTAAAGCGGTACAGAAGATGGGTTTGACTGTGGCTCATCCATATGCCATTGAATTTTCGGTAAAGCTTCAAAACACTCATCTGCTGTAATATATTTACGCTCGTTTTGAATATTTAATGTATCCGATAAATCCTTTGCTAAGTTTGTCTCATTGAACATATCTTCATAGTCCGAAAAACCAACAGAGAATGATTTATCAGGACGTAGCAATGATGTAATATAACTAGAATCAATACCGCCAGACAGGAAAGAACCAACCTTTACATCACTAATTTGGTGGGCGTCTACTGACTCTTTTACTGTTGAACGAATATCTTCCACATATTTTTCAATCGGCGCTTCTTTCGCATGGAATTTTTTATCCCAATATTGCACAATTTGTTTTTGTCCATTTTTAATGACCATATAGTGCGCTGGTGGTAATTTAAATACACCTTTAAAGAATGTTTCGTCCATTGAAGAATATTGGAACGTTAAATAAGGACGTAATGCATTTTTGTTTAATTCTTTAATGAATGCTGGATGAGGCAAGAAAGATTTAATTTCTGAACCAAAAATAAATGTTCCATCCGTCGTGTTTTCAGTGTAGTACAGTGGCTTAATACCAAAGCCATCACGCGCGATAAATTGTAAATCATTCTTTTTATCCCAAATACAGAATGCGAACATACCGCGAAGCTGTTTGACAAATTCTACACCATACTGCAGATAACCGAAGATTAACACTTCACTATCCGATTTCGTTTTAAATGTATGACCCTTTTCTTGTAGGTCCTTACGCAACTCTTGGAAATTATATATCTCCCCATTGAAAACAAGCACAATGTTGCCATCTGGGCTATAAAGAGGTTGATTTGCCACATCTGATAAGTCAATAATGCTTAAACGACGGAAACCTAACGTTACTTTATCGTCACTATGAATACCACCACTATCTGGTCCACGGTGAATAATTGTATTCATCATATTTTCAATTGTTTGGTGATGATCAATCACATTTGTTCCATTAATATAGCCAATAAATCCGCACATCTATTTTTCACCTCATAATTTAGTGCATAACCTCTATCATCATAGCACGAAAAGCCATTCATTTCATGCTGTCATTATAGATAAAAAATTATAAAGCACTTTATTATAATTTTCAATGTAAAGTAGCCGCCCTCTATATAGACTTCATGTATAATAGGAAAAGTTCCTAATAATGAAAAGAAAGTGAGTTCACATATATGTATGATGTAATCGTTATCGGTGGTGGCCCCTCTGGATTAATGGCCGCCATCGCAGCTGGAGAACGAAAAAAGAAAGTTTTACTTCTCGAAAAAGGGACAAAGCTTGGGAAAAAGCTCGCGATTTCTGGCGGTGGTCGCTGTAACGTAACAAACAGACTACCTGTTGAAGAAATTGTTAAACATATTCCTGGCAACGGTCGTTTTTTATATAGCCCCTTTACTGTTTATAACAATGAGGACATTATTGCCTTTTTCGAAGGGCTAGGTGTCGCATTAAAAGAAGAAGACCATGGTCGTATGTTCCCAATGTCCAACCGTGCGCAAGATGTAGTCGATGCATTGATTCGTCAATTGCAACGACTACATGTTGAAGTACGGTTACATACACCCGTTAACAAGTTATTGATGGATGATGAAAAGATTCTTGGTGTGCGCTTAGAAGATGGGACAGAAGTACGCTGTAAGGCTATTATTGTAGCAGTTGGAGGCAAGGCAGTGCCACAAACAGGTTCAACAGGCGATGGCTACCCTTGGGCCGAACGTGCTGGACATAATGTGACAACACTCTTTCCAACAGAAGTGCCCGTTTTATCAAAAGAGGAGTTTATTCAAACGAGAGAGCTACAAGGATTAGCATTACGAGATGTCGAGGTATCCGTTCTCAATAAAAAAGGTAAGCCACTAATAACACATCAAATGGACATGCTCTTTACGCATTTCGGATTAAGCGGCCCTGCTGTATTACGCTGTAGTCAGTTTGTCGTCAAGGAGTTAATGAAAACGGGTTATGAACCTGTCACAATGCGTATCCAAACGCTTGTAGATTTCAATGAGGAAACATGTCTGCAATATTTAAATAAGCTTATAAAAGAAGAACCGAAAAAAGCAGTGAAAAATGTTTGGAAAGGCGTCGCACCAGAACGCTGGCTGCTATTTTTATGTGACCGTGCAAATATTGATGTTCAAATGACTGGTATTGAATTATCTCAAGAAAAAATTCGCGCGCTAGCACATTTACTAGTGAATTTCACAATGACGGTTAGCGGTACACAATCGCTCGACAAAGCATTCGTTACAGGTGGAGGCGTTTCTGTGAAAGAAATCGAACCAAAAACGATGGCGTCTAAGAAAAAGGCAGGTTTATTTTTCTGCGGAGAAATATTAGATATTCATGGCTACACAGGCGGCTATAATATTACGTCTGCACTTGTGACAGGACGAATTGCAGGAATGAACGCTGACTTGTAATCACTCGATTCCATTTAGCAAGGACTAAGAGACGAAATATAAGCTAAAAAACAGTAGTAAAAAGCACCGCCGTAGCAAACATAACCGTATAACAAAAAAATGTTCGATTGATGGGATTTTTCCTTTATGAAGAGGAATGAAACCTTAGCAGTTCATTCTTTTGCAGTAAATAAAAATGAGAAGTTTACACTAGTTGATGGTAGCGAAGGCGGTGACTCCTGCGGGACAGCACAGAACGTAAGACGCAACAACCTGCACGTTAGCGAGGGTTGCGGCTTACTGTGCTGAGCGGAAAGCACCGCCAAAGCGGACAACAACGAAAAAGTGTTCGATTGATAGCAGTCAATCGAACACTTTTTGCATTTTTGTCCCTACTTTTTTAACTTTCGCTAGACAAATAAACCTCTTCATACGGTTGGATAATGACAAACCCTTCGCCAGAGAAAGCCATTTGAATCGATTCACCACTGCCACGTCCAATAAACGTACGGAAGCTAATATCTGTTTTAAATTCAGGTGTTAAATTGCCTGACCATGCAACTGTAGCATGAGGATCCGTATAAACTGTTTCACCAGGCTTTACCAACAACGTCAACGGCTCGAAATGCGTTGTAATGGCTACTTTACCGCTTCCTTGTAGCGTTACATTAAACAGCCCTCCAGACATAATACCAGCCATTTTACGCATTAATTGAATGTCCCAATTAATACTTGGTTCAAATGCCAGCAAGTCATTACCGTTGACACAAATACTTTCATCCTTCAAATCAAAAATAGTCACCTTTTTCCCTTGATCCGCTAAATAGAGACGCCCTTTTCCTTTTGCTTTCATAAGTTGCGTTCCTTCGCCTGTTAATGCTTTTTTAAACATTTTTGAAAGGCCATGTTCTAAAACACGTTCCCGCTCAAACTTAATGTCGCCTATGTATGAAATCATAGCCCCCATTTTTGACCAGACTTCACCATCTAAATTAACCTCTAATACACGCTCTGTTTCTAACTCGAAATATTCGTTCTCATAATCATCTTGTTGCGTTGTCTTAATGAATTCATTTAATGAATACTTTCCCATAGCGTCCGCCTCCTTTATACCCTTATATACGTTAATTGCCATGAAAAGATTCACCATTCTTTGTCACAGTCAATCACTACAGACATATAGCCCTTCATATACTATTATTTTGATTATTTTTATAGTAAATTGCTGTCACCTATAAATAGAATAACGTTGCAAAATTTCTCTTTTAGTAGCAAAATCACTTTATTTACCATAATCTTATTGACATCAAACATGAGCTGTTATATGTTAGACGAAGATTAATCAAGTGTTGTATAACAATCGCTACAAATAAAAAACCGCATTAGCGTCATATGCGAAATGACACTAATACGGCTATACTTTTCAAGTGCGAATTGAAAGTAAAAATTATCGTGTAGCGGAGACGTCTCCAACCTTTTGCTCTGCTGTTTTTAATGCTGTTTGTTTACGCACATCTGCACGTAGCGTTAATGAAATAATTAATGAAATAGCAATTAAACCTGCAAATACATAGAATACAGGAATGTAACTATCATAAGCATTTTTAATAGCGCTCACTAGAAGTGGACCAAAAACGCCACCTAAAGACCATGTTGTTAGTAAATAACCGTGGATAACACCAAGTTGCTTCGTACCAAATAGGTCACTTGCGAATGCAGGTAGGTTTGAGAAACCGCCACCATAACAACTAACTACTAAGAAAATAAGTGCTTGGAAAATAATAACGTTTGTCGTATGCGGCAATACGATAAATGTAATAAGTTGTGCTGTAAAGAATATTACAAAGACGTTTGAACGACCAATATAATCCGACACAGCAGCCCAAATTAAGCGACCGCCACCATTGAATAACCCCATAACGCCTACCATTGCTGCAGCTCCTGCAACTGATAAACCTACAATTTCCTGTGCCATCGGTGATGCGACAGAAATCATCATAATACCCGCAGTTACATTGACTAAATGCATTGACCATAACATCCAGAAATGTTTTGTTTTCACAGCTTCACGAGCTGACATTACTGCTAAATCTTTTTTCACTACATCCTTGCCTTTTTCTGCTGCCGCTTTCATATTCGCAGGCATAAAACCTGGTTTTGGCGGCGCTATATAAGAAGCCCCTAAAATCATTAACGTGAAGTAACTTGCCCCTAAAATAAAGTAAGTTGTAGAAATTCCAACTGCTTCCATTAAGTTTGCTGCTACCGGTGCAGTAATTAATGCTCCCGATCCAAATCCTAGTACAGCCATACCTGTAGCTAAACCACGACGGTCTGGGAACCATTTTACTAATGTAGAGACAGGTGCGATATAACCAATCCCCATACCTAAACCACTAAGTAAGCCGTAAGTTAACCAGTATAATGTGACAGAATCCATAGAGATTGCAACACCTGCACCAGCTTGTCCTGCTCCAAACAGTACTGCTGCTACCATGGCCGATTTACGTGGACCCATTTTTTCTACTAAACTACCAAATAACGCTGCTGAAAAACCAGCAAGCCCCATCATAATTGTAAAGGCTATCGTAACCTTTGTTTCACTCCATCCCATTTCTGTGACAATCGGCAGCTTGTATACACTGTATGCATAGGCTCCACCAATGGAAAGGTGAATAGCGATTGCAGATAATGCAATTAACCATCTATTTTTATTCATAAATTCTCATTTCTCCCCTCTTTTGCTACCTGTGAAGATTCTATGAACGTCCATGTAAAACAATTTACCACTTATAATTATTCGAATGCAAGATGTTTTTCTAAAAAATATTATTTCTCCAAAAAGTTTTCGACTAGTCAATACATATCAACAACATCAAAATCCTTACAGCCTCTAAGCAAAAAGGCGTTTATCAAACGATATCACCAACATATTTTAGCTATTATTATTTTTCTACCGTACTTATTCACACTAAATAAATTATTTTGAAATAGTTAAATTTGTGCATATTTTCACATATTAAGCCATGTATTCTCCTAGGCTGCCACTAGATACAAAACCTATCGATATAAAGGGTAAGAAAATACAAATAATTGATAGGCAGAAATATTAAGAACAAAAGAGAATTTTAAAAACTTATCGAAGCAAATTTTCTTTGCGCAAAAGAAATCAAGTTATCACAACATATGTAAATCCAACCAGTAAGCATTTAAAATGTAAATTAATTTACACAAACGATATGTATAACGTACTTTACAAGTTTAAATGCCTATTATTTTTTATTATTCAAATATAAATTTTTTGATTTACCGAAAACACTCAACGAATATTAGAACAACAAAACCTTCATAGCACTTCCCACTTTTTATATTTTTTTCTTTAAAAAACGTATAAGTTCATTGTTATAGTACACAATTGAAATGAATACGTTAAAGCGGTAATTGTATTACAACAAGCTATTCTTTTATGTTACTTTATTATAGAATGATAGTCCTAGTTCATTGTTAGAAAAATAGGGTTTGCTAATCTACATAATCCATGCGCTTGCTGATCGAAATCTTATACCACAGAGGTGATGAAATGATAAAGGGCTGCCATTTCAGCATTCCTTTTACATACTTATGAAGAACATATCGTTGCGACTAAAAATGTTTATCTTTTCGTTCATAATTGTTATTTTTTCTATCACGACGAGTGGTGCAATTATGATTCATAATCTTGCTGGTGCTTTGGAAAAAGAATTCGGTGCACGTGCAATAGCTATTGCACGAACCGTTTCACAGCTGACAGAAGTCCAAAAACATGTAGGCACAAAAGAAGGTTTTGAAGTGATTCAACCCATTGCTGAACGCATCCGATTAACAACGGATGTTGATTACATTGTTATCATTGATATGAAACGTATTCGTTACTCCCATCCATCTGAAAGTAAACTTGGTACAGTTTTTGAAGGTGGCGATGAAATAGAAGCTTTTTCACAGCATGAGTACATATCAAAGGCACACGGTGTGCTTGGCTATTCCATACGAGCATTTGTACCAATTATGAATGAGGAAGGTACCAAACAGGTTGGCGTTATTACCGTTGGGCTGCTGGCACCAAAATGGTATAACCTTTTAGACCAATATCAATTTGATATTTTAGTCTCTCTTTTTTGGGGACTCGTTATTGGTTTAGGTGGATCTGTATGGGTAGCTAACCATTTAAAACGCCAAACATTTAATTTAGAACCTTATGAAATTGCTCGGCTAGTAGAAGAACGCTCAGGTATTATTCAAGCGATGGATATTGGTATTTTGGCGACTGATGAAAGCGGGAATGTAACATTTATTAACCGATTAGCGAGGCAATATACGCATTTCTTTGGGCATAAAGTTTCCAGAAAATCATTATTTAAAAACACTTGGCTGGCAGAGGATACCATTCAACAGCACGAAGTCTATCGACCACTGTTAATGTTCGATCAAATGTATTTAGTTCGAACATTTCCGATTCGGATTATGGAGCAAAATGCGGGATATCTCATCATGTTAACCGACCGTAAAGAAGCAAATATGCTTGCCGAAGAATTAACGGGTATTAAAATGCTTGTCGATTCCTTGCGAGCACAGCAACACGAATATATGAACCGTCTCCATAGTATTGCAGGGCTTATTCAATTAGAACGAAATGACGATGCATTAAGCCTCATTATCGATGAAATTACAGATGAAGAGGAAATCATTCAAAGTTTGCATGATAAATTTCAAGATTATTCAATTCAAGGCTTATTGCTTGGCAAATACTCACGTGCTAAGGAACTAGGAGTGGAACTAACAATTGATGAAGATTCGAACCTTGTGGATTTTATGAGTGGTTTATCGTGTGGTGACATTATCACCATTATCGGCAACTTACTGGACAATGCAATGGAAGCTTGCTTCGAATGTCCGCATAAAGATGTTCACTTAACGATCATTGGGGATAAGCACTTTTTAATTATCGAAGTGCAGGACAGTGGTAAAGGAATTGAAGGCGTACCACAGCGTATTTTTGATTACGGATTTAGTACGAAACAAAAAGATGGACACGGTATTGGTCTTGCACTAGTCAAACAAATTGTCGAATCCAATAAGGGAACAATTCAAGTAGAATCCACTGTTCATATTGGTACAACAATTACAATTAATATAGGGGTGATGGACGAACAATGAGCAAACTCACAGTTTTTATCGTAGAAGACGATCCAATGGTGCTTGAGGTTAACAAAGGGTTTTTAAATAAAATGACTGGTTTTCAGCTTATCGGAGAGGCTGTCAACGGACGTGATGCCTACGACAAAATCATTATTCAAAAACCTAATCTCATTTTACTTGATATGTTCTTACCAGATATGACCGGAATGGAATTATTTTTAAAAATTCGAGCGCAGCGTATTCCATCCGATATTATTATGATTACAGCCGCTCGTGATGCACCTACTGTACAAGAGTCCCTTCGACTCGGTGCAATCGATTATCTTATAAAGCCATTTCGTTTTGATCGCTTCGAAAAAGCTTTACAGCAATATCGAAACGCTACAAAAAGTTTACTAAGCACCACTACAATTAACCAAGAGAATATTGATCAGTGGTTAGGCATCCAGCACGAAATGCTTGAACTTCCTAAAGGCTTGAACAACATTACGATGGAGCAAATTTTAGGTTACTTGACAACACTTCAAGCACCTATTACTTCTGAACAGCTTGCACAAAATGTTGGCATGGCGCGAGTAACTGTCCGCAAGTACCTAGACTTTTTAGCAACAAAAGGTACAGTGCAAATCGAATTAAAATACGGAACTGTTGGACGACCTACAAAATACTATTCCATTAAATAATGACATCCTGCGCCGTCTATCCACTTTTCTGATTACTAATAGCAATATATAAGAATCTGCTCGCTTTTGTGGGTAAGCAACAAGCCATAGCAATCTCCACGTTATCTTCAGGATTTTGCTTTGCTATCGTTTTCCCATGCAAGGCGTGCAGATTCTTTTCTTTTGAGAAGCTTCTATAACATTAAAGCAGTTAAAATCACTTACCTATTCATAAAAAAATAAGTACGCGCTCTGTTTTGTAACAGTTTATTAAAATAATAAATTGTTATATACCATAAATACCAAAATGTTCATTAATACCATAATATTGAGTATTTCAAAATATACAATACAATAAAAAGCGTTCACATCTTCAATAGATTAGAGGTGAATTTATATGTGGCGCAATCGTATTCACAAACAATTTGTGAGCGTTCTCATTTTACTGACAGTGCTGTTAATTTCTTGTCAACAACAAGATTACCCTACAGACAATGAGCAATTAAGTCATGAAGAACAAATTGTTATTCGCTTTTCACATGTAGTTGGTGAAAACACACCAAAGGGAATGGCAGCAGTAAAGTTTGCCGAGCTGATTAAACAACGAAGTAATGGTCATGTAGAAATTCAAGTCTTTCCAAATGGTGTTCTTTATAAAGATGGTGAAGAAATGAATGCGCTTTTACGTGGAGATATTCAAATGATCGCACCAGCCATTTCAAAAATTACAACACTCGTTCCAGAATGGTCAGTGATGGACTTACCCTATGCATTTAAAAATGCGGAAGAAGTACATGCATACATTGATAGTGAAGTGGGTCAATCATTAATGAAGAAATTAAATGATCATAATCTGTTTTCAATGGGTGTTTGGGATAGTGGATTCAAACAATTGAGTAATAGTATCCGCCCTATCCAAGATGTCTCTGACTTAAAGGACTTACGAATGCGCATCATGCCAAGCGATATTTTAGCAGAGCAATTTTTAAGTGTTGGTGCCTATCCAAAACGCATAGATTTCAACACAGTCTTCCATCAACTACAAAAAGGCAATGTAGATGGACAGGAAAATACATTAACAAATATTACAAGTAAAAATCTTCATTCCTTACAAGACTACTTAAGCATTAGTAATCATGGTTATTTAGGTTATTTGCTACTGATGAACAATGAGTTCTGGCAATCCTTACCGAAGGATGTTCAAACATTGCTTATTGAAACACTTGCTGAGGTACAAGAATGGGAATGGCAACTGGCAGAAAATCTCACAACAGAACGTTTGCAAGAAATGGAAGCTTGTAGTTGTATCAATATTCATTACTTTACAGATGAAGATGTTCAGCAATGGGAATCTGCATTTGAACCAGTGTATAAGTATTACGCAAATAACTATAGCAAGAAATATATACTTGCACTGCCAAAAAACCAATCACGTCATTAACTTGGGTTTAAAGGGGATCCTTTCAACTATAATCAAAACTTTTAGGGGGATTTGACATGAAAAAATGGCTTCTTATGTCACTGATGGCTGTGCTTGTACTAGCATTAGCCGCGTGTGGAGGCGACAAAAAAGAAACAGCTTCTGCTCCAGCAGCTGAAGGTGATGGTGGTTATACAAAAGACAAACCGCTCGTTATTAAATTTTCTCACGTTACATCAATTGACAGTGTTAAAGGAAAAGCTGCCGATGCTTTTGCAAAATTAGTTGAGGAAAAAACTGACGGTAAAGTGAAAGTTGAAGTTTATCCTTCTTCTCAATTATATGGCGATAATGATGAACTGGATGCATTAGTATCTGGAAACGTACATATGATTGCTCCTTCTGTTACAAAAATGGTGAAAATTGACCCTCGTTGGCAATACGTGGACATGCCTTACCTTTTTGAAAATGAAGAGCATGTTCGTAAATTCTTTGATTCTGACGTAGCAAAAACAATTCTTGAATCCGATCAATTAGCGGCAAATGATATTAAAGGTTTAGTATTTTGGGAAAATGGCTTTAAACATTTTTCAAATAACAAACACCCACTTGTAAATGTAGAAGATTTTAAAGGATTAAAATTCCGTGCACAAGCTGGTAAAGTTCTTGAAGCACAATTTAAAGCATTAAAAGCTGGCTCTGCTACGATTTCATTCGGTGAAACATACGCTGCTCTGCAACAAGGAACTGTCGATGGACAAGAAAATACGTTCAACAACTTCGATACACAAAAATACCAAGAAGTTCAAAAGTACTTCTCTGTCTCTGAACACGGTCGTCTTGATTACGCTATCTTTGTAAACAAACCTTTCTGGGATAAGATTCCAAGCGATTTATTAAAAGCGATTGAAGATTCTTTAGATGAGGCCACAACGTTAGCTTGGGATTTAGCTGCTGAAGAAAACGCAAAATCGTATGAAAACATTAAGAACTCTGGCATTGAAGTAATTGAATTAACAGCCGCTCAAAAAGAGGCTATCAAAGCTGAACTTGAGCCCGTTTACGAAGAGTTTGGCAAAGCGATTACTGAAGATTTAATTAATGGTATTCGTGATTTAAAATAAGTGCTTCAAATTGAGTGTCGATGACTTATCGACACTCACTCTTTTTCTTCAAGTAAATCGCTTACAATATTTTGAAAATTGATAGAAAGAATGAATCCTTGTTCTACTTTATAAATCGGAAAATACTATCATCATATTTTAAGGAGGTATCCGCATGAAATTTTTACATAAACTATGGGGTTATTTAGAGGAAATCCTTGCTGGATTCTTTTTCGTAATCGGAATTGCACTGATCTTCTACGGTGTAATGATGCGTTATATTTTTAACGAACCTCAAGCTTGGGTAGAAGAATTAGCGCGCTACGCAATTATTTGGGGAACATTTCTTGGTTTTGGTTTAGCACTTCGTCACAATCAACACATCCAAGTAGATATTTTATACGATAAATTAAAACCATCCAATAAACGAATTTTAGATTTAGTGGCAACATGCTTAAGCATCGTCTTTTGTTTGATTTATACGTACTATGGATTTATTTTAGTTGAAAACCGTTATACATCCGGTATGGTATCACTAGACATTGGCATTCCTATGTGGGTAGTCTACTTAGTACTGCCGATTTCAGGTGTATTATTTTTACTACGATTTGTAGAAAGATTAGTCAATATTTTAAGAGGAAAGGACGAAGAATATGCTAATCCTCTTACTTAGTTTCTTTATTTTATTATTTTTACGTGTACCTGTCGCAGTGAGCTTAGCGCTTTCAACGATTTTAGTGTTCTTCCAAATTGATTTTAATATGAATATGATTCCACAGCGTATTTTCACAGCTCTCGATTCATTCCCGATGATGGCTATTCCGGGATTCGTTCTTGCTGGCGTACTGATGGCACGTGGGGGCATTTCTAAGTATTTAATAGAAGCATTACGCGCTTGGATTGGACATCTCCCTGGCGGTCTCGCAGTCGTAACCATTGTTGCCTGTGCGATATTCGCAGCGATTTCAGGTTCTTCCCCTGCTACTGCTGCTGCTATCGGTTCCATTATGATTCCTGCCATGATTTCAGCTGGCTATAAAAAGCGTTACTCTATGGGTCTTGTAGCAGCCGGTGGTACGCTAGGCATCTTAATTCCTCCAAGTGTTCCTTTAATCATTTATGGTATAACTTCCGAGCAATCTATCGGTGAATTATTTATGGCTGGGGTTATTCCAGGTCTTGCTTTAACGGGTATTTTAATCGTTGCTGCTATCTTCTATGCAAAACGCAATGGGTTTAAAGGCGATGAACCGGCATCTTGGGAAGAACGCTGGCGTAAATCATTGAAAGCCATTTGGGGTGGCTTCTTACCATTTTTAATTTTAGGAACGATTTATTCTGGTGTTGTCACACCTACTGAATCGGCTGTGATTGCAGTATTTTACGGATTGGTCGTGTCACTATTTATCTACCGTGAAATGAAGTTAAAAGACTTCCGTGAAGTATTAGTTGAGTCTATTAATATTACAGCGATGATTTTCTTAATTATCGGTGCTGCATCTTTATTCGGTTTATATTTAACGAACGCACAAGTTCCTCAACAAGTTGGTGCTTGGATTGCGGAAAGTGACTTGAACAAATGGATTTTCATGATTATCGTCAATATTTTATTCTTTATCATGGGGATGTTCTTAGAAGCAGTATCCATTATTCTCATAACGCTACCAATCTTGCTACCAATCCTTGTTCATTTTGATATCAACCTTATTCACTTTGCGATTATTATGACAATCAATATGGAGCTTGGTATGATTACACCTCCTGTCGGTCTAAATCTCTTTGTAGTAAGTGGTATTGCAAAGGAAAAACTCGGAGAAGTAGTTAAAGGCGTTATTCCTTTTATTATTTTAATGATTGTGTTCTTAGCACTCGTTATCATTCTTCCACAAATATCACTTTGGCTACCAGAACAAATGAAATAACGTGCCAGGCACCCAAACGATTCTGAATTTTCGAATTTGTTTCGGTGCCTGACACTTAAAAAATCCAAATAAGGAAAGCGATAAATATAATAGAGGTATAAGTTGTAGTTGTTAATGCTACGTAATGTCTTTTTTCATGTCTTCCAAAATAATATTCGATTGCTAAATTAGGTAACAATATAACTAAAATAAGCACAAAGTCAGCAGCAATAAATATAATCCATGATTTTAAGTTAAATATACATAGAACAATAACATTGATGAACTTATTAAGATATACGACTTTCTTATGATTGTCACTTACATACTTCGGCTCTTTTGAAATATGGAATTTCCAGCGAACGGCTCTCTCCGCTACCCAAGCCCCTAGCCAAATGAAACCAATCCATACGAGAAAGACCAAAAAGTTAAAGTCCAATTTCTTAAAATTAAAGTCTGTAAATGCAGATACAGCCTCCCCATCATTGACCTCATAAAACTTATTGGTTTTTATATCGAGAAAGGCAAATTGTTCATTACTTTTAAACATCTGGAGCTTTACCACTTGCCCATTACTAAATTCTATCCATAAATTATTAATCAAGTAATACTCCTCTGATTTTTGGCTTACCACTGCCTTTTGAAGCATGTTCTCAATCAGCTTTGTCTCAGTCCCTTTTGCGTACTCTTGTTGCCCTATTACCCAACCTGTTCTTCCCGCTTTAAATGAATCTTCATACCAATTTTGTGCAATGGACAGCTGCTGTATTTCTTCATTTTGCGCTAGTTCAACAATTGAGGCATGCTGTACATATTCCGTTTGCTGCCATGGCCCACTCGCAATCAAAAAAAGCAGCGTCACCATTATCCCTACAATTATTGTAGGATATTGCCATTTGCTATTTTGTTTGTACTGTTGTTGTGTGGCTTGGTGCACAATGCGCTCCTGTAATCCTTTCGTAAAACGTGGTGTTTCACCTATTTCCTCATTCAGCTTCTTTTTAAAAGATGTCATCGTCTAGCACCTCCCAATCACTTCGTTCGAGCTTGCTTTGTAACAGTTGTCTTGCTCTACGCAACCTAGTTTTCACTGTATTTTCTGTATTACCTAGTACATCTGCAATTTCACGTACTTTTAATTCCTGATAATAATAAAGAATCAATACTTCCCGATAAGTAATAGGTAACTCAAATAATGCCGCTTGCAATGTAACTCGTTCCGCCGCTTTAATGACATCGCTTTCTGGCGTTCTTTTACTAATACCAAAATGAAATTTACTAAGTAATTGATGGCGTTTATTTTTCCAGCTTCTTAAATAATCATGACTTTTATGTACTGTAATTTTTACTAAATAAGTTTTAAGCGAAGCTCTTTGTTCAAAGCGATGCTGTTGCAAATAGTAGGCCAGAAATACATCCTGTACGATTTCTTCTGCAATCGACCAGTCTCGTACATATAAATAGGCCACACGAAGGCAATACTCGCCGTGCTCTTCCATAATGGCTGTTAAATGCTCACTCACTAGAGCCCCTCCTTTATTCATTCATCCTATAGTCGTAAAATTTTTAAAGTTGGTTTCACTTTAACAAAAAAAGTGCCCTTGTTTTGGACACTTTTTTCGTTAGCATCGTTTTAAAACTTTAGAATCGTCCCTATTTCTTACATTTTAATTTGCTTAGAGCTGTTTTCTATTTCGTCCATAACTGACGTTAACTTATAAACATTGCCATTTTGGGTTGCATGCTTGTGCCATATTTTCCGCTCTATATGATTTATCTGTTGGCGCTGATGCTAGTACTTCATAATTGGGCTACATTCGATGTAGCATCTATCATAGGTTGAACCCCTGCCATCTTTTCTTCCCATTACATTGTTAGCAGGTTGCTGTTCGCTTCCTTTCCGCTCAATCCCTCTATCCATCCATCGTTCATCCAATGCATGTAATGTTCCTATTCCCAACGGCATTTATAAAAAAAGCCGTGAAGTACGCTTATTACAACGTATTTCACGGCTCTTTGTTTAATTATTTAACAACAATATTAACAAGCTTTCCTGGGATGACAATAATTTTCACCAAGTCTTTGCCCGCCATATATTCTTGTACTTTTTCATCGGCTAATGCTACTTTTTCAATTTCTTCTTTTGAAGCATCTTTTGCTACGATAATTTTTGCACGTACTTTACCTGCCACTTGAACAGCAACTTCCACTTCATCGTCCACTAGCTTAGACTCATCATACGTTGGCCATTCTTCATAAGATAATGTATTTTCATGACCTAATAGTTGCCATAGCTCTTCAGCAATATGCGGAGCGATTGGTGCTAGCATTTTCACAAATCCTTCAGCATAGGCTGTTGGAAGTACTTCTGCTTTGTAGCAGTCATTAATAAATACCATCATTTGTGAAATAGCAGTATTGAAGCGAATACCTTCATAGTCTTCTGTCACTTTTTTCACTGTTTGGTGATATGATTTTTCTAAAAACGTATCATCTGAAGTTTGAACTTTCGCTGATAGCGTACCTTCTTCTTCGTTGACAAACAAACGCCAGATGCGGTCTAAGAAACGACGAGCTCCGTCCAAACCATTAGTAGACCATGCAACTGAAGCCTCTAATGGACCCATGAACATTTCATAAAGTCGTAGTGTATCTGCACCGTGTGACTCTATGATTTCATCAGGGTTCACGACATTGCCTTTTGATTTAGACATTTTTTCATTACCTTCACCAAGAATCATACCTTGGTTAAATAATTTTTGGAATGGCTCTTTTGTGTGCACTATCCCTAAATCGTATAGTACTTTATGCCAGAAGCGCGCGTATAGTAAATGCAATACTGCATGCTCTGCTCCACCAATATAAATATCAACTGGTAACCAACGTTTTAGCAACTCTGGATCAGCAATCGCTTCTTTGTTGTTAGGGTCAATATAACGTAGGAAGTACCAGCTAGAACCTGCCCATTGTGGCATTGTATTGGTTTCACGACGACCTTTTTTGCCTGTTTCAGGGTCTACAACATTTACCCAATCCGTAATATTCGCTAATGGTGATTCCCCTGTGCCAGATGGACGAATATTATCCGTTTTTGGAAGCATTAATGGTAACTCTGCTTCTGGCACTGGAGTTGTTGTACCATCTTCCCAATGGATCATTGGGATTGGCTCACCCCAATAACGTTGACGAGAGAATAACCAGTCACGAAGACGATAAGATATCTTTTTCTCCCCTACACCTTTTTCCTCTAACCATTCAATCGCCTTAGCAATACCATCTGCTTTATTTAAACCATCAAGGAAATCAGAGTTAATGTGTTGACCGTCACCTGTAAATGCTTCTTTGTCAATATCGCCACCTTCAAGCACAGCAACGATGTCTAAACCAAACTCTTTAGCAAATTCATAATCACGTTCGTCATGCGCAGGAACAGCCATAATCGCACCAGTTCCGTAAGTAGCTAACACATAATCAGCAATCCAAATCGGTACTTTTTTGCCGTTAATCGGATTTACCGCATAAGCGCCTGTAAATACGCCTGTTTTTTCTTTGGCTAAATCTGTACGCTCTAAGTCTGATTTCATTTTTACTTTTTCAAGATATGCATCGACAGCAGCTTGTTGTTCAGCTGTTGTAATTTCAGCCACTAGTTTGTGCTCTGGCGCAAGCACTGTATATGTTGCACCGAATAGTGTATCAGGGCGTGTTGTAAATACCGTAAAGTTTTTGTCCGATCCTTCAATGCTAAATGTTACTTCTGCACCCTCTGAACGGCCAATCCAATTACGTTGCATGTCTTTAATAGATTCTGGCCAATCTACATCTTCTAAATCGTCAATTAAACGATCCGCATACGCTGTAATTTTAAGCATCCATTGTTTCATTGGACGACGTTCTACTGGATGTCCGCCACGTTCAGACTTTCCATCAATCACTTCTTCATTCGCTAGCACTGTACCTAAAGCTGGGCACCAGTTTACCGCCACTTCATCTACATAAGCTAAGCCCTTTTTATATAATTGAATGAAAATCCATTGCGTCCATTTGTAGTATTCTGGATCTGTTGTGTTAATTTCACGATCCCAATCATAGCTAAAGCCTAACTCTTGAATTTGACGTTTAAATGTTGCAATATTTTTTGCTGTAAATTCTGCTGGGTCATTCCCAGTATCAAGTGCATATTGCTCTGCAGGTAATCCGAAGGCATCCCATCCCATCGGATGTAGAACATTAAAGCCTTGCATACGTTTGAAACGTGAAAGGATATCTGTTGCTGTATATCCTTCTGGATGCCCTACGTGAAGTCCCGCTCCTGATGGGTACGGGAACATATCAAGCGCATAAAATTTCGGTTTATCCGTTTCATTTTCTGTTTTGAATGTTTTGTTGACATCCCAATACTGTTGCCACTTTTTTTCAACTTGTTGATGATTAAAGCTCATTATTTTTCCTCCTTATATATGTGCAGTACCACTTATCGTAAGAATTGACAAAATATTTAAAAAATAAAAAAACTCGCCCCTTCCTTTGTCAGAAAGGGACGAGAGTATTCTTAACTCCCGCGGTACCACCCAAATTAGTGATTACACTCGGCTCAAGCTTCCTTAACGCGGAAATAACGGCAAACGTAACAATTACATATTACGTATGCAGACTCAGCAGGCGAGTTCAACTTGCATCCTTACTAGCTTCCACCAACCGCTAGCTCTCTAAAAAGAACCACAAATTTACTATTCCTCATCAATGTCTTTACATGTATTGCATTTATTCTAATGGAAAGTTCTAAAAAGCACAAGCATCTTTTTATGGTGCCTGACACGCACACAATTTCCACACAATTATTAAAAAAAATTTTTTATGATTATTTTCACCAACAATTTTTCATTTCAACCTTCTATGCAGATGAAAAATAAAAATAGTCATTACTTTCGTAACTCCCGTCTAATTGACGTTCTTTACATGCTTTTTTATGCTAAAGAAAAAAGCTAAAGGAGGCAATAGCGTGTGCCAAGAAAAAAACGGCTTTGGTCCCCAGATCATTATCATCATGTAGTAGTGCGCGGTAATAATCGTCAAACTATATTTCACAATGTTGCAGATTACGATGCTTTCTTTCGTGTATTGCAATATGCTTATCATAAATATTCGTTTAAGATTGTTACCTATTGCGTTATGTCTAACCACTATCACCTGCTGATTCGTTCACCCAAAGTACCACTAGGCAAAGTGATGGCCAATGTAAATTGGCGCTACAGCAATTACTTTAAAAAGAAATATCACTATTGCGGTCATCTTTACGAAAGTCGATATTTTGCAGACCTTGTTCCCTCACAACTCGACATGCTTAGTGTTAGTCGCTATATTCACCGCAATCCCATCTCAACGTCTCCCCCTATGGTTGCCAAGATGGAGGACTACCCTTATAGCTCGTATTATTTCTACAAGCATGATATATCTTCAAACTACCCATTCTTTGATACAAGTATTCTCAAAAGTTATTTACTTCAAACCTCACAAGCTCACTCACTATCCTATTGTCAGTATTGCGAGGAACATGAAGGCAAATCATTTAATGTAGCACCCCTATAGAAAAGCTCCACACGACAATCCATCGTGTGGAGCTTCACTCTTCAAAAACTATCAATTGTCAGAATCTTTTCCGTGCCTGTCACTCGAAAAGTCAGCGCATTCATGGAAGGCGAAATGTTTACAACCAAGGCATTTATTCATATCTAAATGTGTCAATGCTCTATTTATAGCTTCTCCTGTATGTTCAAAAAAATGATCTTGTCCAATTTGAGCATATAGTCCATTACGCATTAGCGCTGCTTTTAAGTCCTCTTGTATACCCGTGACGAAGACCTTGCCACCACGCTTTGTAAAGTTCTCCACAATATTGCTAAAATAAGACTCACCTGTGGAGTCCATAAATGGCACTTTCCCCATACGTAAAATCAGGACGCTTGGTTGCTCTTGCATAGAATGCAGTAATGTCTCTTCAAACGTTTGCGCTGCACCAAAAAACAGTGGACCCTCAATCGTATAAATACTAATTTGTGGGCAATCATGCTTTTGATTGACAACATAAGGTTGTACCTTTCCATTCTTTTTTGTATGGTCTGGTAATACTTTATCTACCACCAACTTCTCACTCATTCGTTTAGCAAACAACACAATGGCTAAGCCAAGACCGACTTCAACAGCAATCGTTAGGCTGGCGAAAACGGTAAGCAAAAATGTAATGATTAATACAAGTGAATCTCCAGATTTCGCTTTTACAATATGAGCAAAATGTTTTTGTTCACTCATATTCCACGCAACGACCATTAGTACTGGTGCCATACTTGCTAACGGAATATGCGAAGCAAAGGGCGCTAATAACAATAACGTGACTAATACAAAAACACCATGAATAATACCTGACATTGGTGTTGCAGCACCCGTTTTAATATTGGTTGCCGTACGTGCAATCGCCCCAGTAGCAGGAATCCCTCCGAATAAAGGTGTAATAATATTCGCTATACCCTGTCCTACAAGCTCACGATTACTATTATGTTTCGTATTGGTCATTCCGTCAGCAACAACTGCTGATAAAAGCGACTCAATCCCGCCCAAAATGGCAATCACAAAGGCAGGTCCAATCAATAATTGTAATCGTTCCAAGGTAATTTCTGGTATCGAAAACTTTGGTAACGTATTAGGAATTTGACCATAAGCCGTAGCAATTGTTGCAACTTGTCCTGAAAAAAAGAAGGTAGCGACAAGGGTAGAAACAACAATGCCTACTAATGCGCCAGGTACTTTTGGGAAAAATTTAGGTGTTAAAAGAATAATTACAAGACAAATAATCGCTATGAAAATACTATAATAATTGATTGTTCCTATATGCACGAACAACTCTTTCATATTTGAGATAAAATATTCATGACGTGTAATATTTGTTAAACCTAAAAAATTAGCTATTTGTCCCGTAAAAATGATAACCGCAATACCCGCAGTAAAGCCTATCGTTACTGGGCGTGGAATAAATTTTATAAGAGTACCTAGCTTGAAAAGACCCATTAAACATAGCAGCACTCCCGCCATTAACCCCGCAATTAATAAATTTTCATAGCCATACGATAAGACAATGCCTAAAAGAATTGGCACAAAAGCGCCTGTTGGTCCACCGATTTGGAATTTTGAACCTCCAAATAGCGAAATAAGTATGCCCGCAATACACGCTGTATAGATCCCATATTCCGGTTTTACACCGGAAGCAATGGCAAAAGACATAGCTAGTGGAATTGCAACAATCCCAACAATTATGCCAGATAATAAGTCCTTTTTAAAATGATCAACTGAATACCCTTCAAACCGACCTGTAAACAGTGATTTCATACAATAATCTTCCCTTCGAAATAATTAAGTTTTTCGAATCCAGTTTAGTAAGGGGTGGTAAATGTATTACATCCCCTACATTATCTCTTCGTCATTTTCACTGACGGTCATTTCTTCTAATCTTGAAATTGTATGAATTAAATGGTTGTCAAAGATATCTTTTGCAACACGCAACAATTCAACAATCATTGGATCACTTAAAGAATAGTAAACTTTTTTCCCTTCTTTTGTACCATAAACAATATTTTTTGCCCGTAAAACACTTAACTGCTGCGAAACTGCCGAGCCCTCTTTTTCTAGGCAACTTTGAATCTCATTCACACTTTTCTTGCCATCGACCAATAATTCAAGAATTCTTATCCGTAACGGGTGTGCTAAGGCTTTAAAAAAATCGGCTTTAAACTGTTGTAAGCCTTCTTCCACGTTTATCCCTCCACATCATTCATTTTCACATATTCAAATATTTGAATATGTATGATTGTATCCTTTTGCGTCAACTATTTCAATCTAAAAAAATAAAAAAGCGAATGCTATAACATTCGCTTTAAAGTAAATTGACTTTAATTTTCAGAATTGTTTGCGTGCCTGCCACCCACGGTCATAAATCAGACATGGGAAAATGCCTAGTAATACAATAACTACTAAAATTGAAACAAGGGCAATCATACCAAACTGATCGACCATAATACCGCCGAACAATGGGCCAATCATACGACCTGTTGTAGCCGCACTATTTATAATACCTTGGTAAAAACCTTCGCGTCCCTTTGGTGCAAGCTGATTCGCAATGGTTGGTAAAGCTGGTGTATAAAACATTTCCCCAAATGTTAATACGACCATTGCAGCAGCAAACATTTTAAAATCATCAGCAAATGCTACAATACCAAACGAAGCTGCAATAAGCGTAATGCCAAATACTAATTGACGCTTAAGTTGATGTTCCCAACGGCGCACAAGCGGTGCGATTAGTGGTTGCCCAACAACAATAAGGAGCCCATTAATCGTCCAAAGTAAACTATATTGTTTTAACCCTAAGCCCAAATCTTGCGTATAGGATGAAATGGTTGCACTCCATTGCGAATAGGCAAGCCAGCATAACACGGAAGATGAACTTAAAATTAATAAGGCATAAAATGGTGCCTTATTTGTAATACGTTTACTTTCACTTACTACATTTTTCAATGCAATACTTTCCGCATCTATTCCTCTAAATGTAATCAATGCGATAAAGAAAAATAAAATATACATCGCTAAATTAACGACAAAAACATAATCAAATTGATAATCCGCCACAATCCCAGCTAATGCCGGCCCTACAGCAACACCTAAATTTTGCGCTAAATAAATCGCATTAAACGCCTTACGACCACCCTCAGGCCAAGCCGCTCCCGCTAACGCAAACATCCCTGGAAATACAATTCCTCCACTAAATCCAAGAATGGTTAAAAACCACACATAATGTGGCCAGCCATGCCAGATTGTTAATCCTATTAACGAAGCAACGGTCAATAAAATGCCTAGCATAATCGATTTATAGCCACCAATTCTATCAAATAAAAATCCACCTAATAGATTGCCTAATACACCTGCAGCCGAATTCAACATTAAAACAAAGCCAGCCATTGCAAGTGATTTCCCTAAATAATCATGCATGTAAATGGCATTTAAAGGCCATAAAAAAGAGTTGCCCGTCGTGTTCACAAGCATACCGATAATTAAAAACCAAACACTTTTTGGCATATCCTTGACCCCCATTATTTCGTTTCTCTAAATAGCTAGTTTATGATGAAAAATAAAAAAGTACAAGGAAAATAAATTTACCCTTTGTTCACAAAAAAATTCTTAAATAAACAGTTTTTTCATCCTTTATGCGTTCGTTATAGCAGCCAACAGTTCTGTCGCTTTACCACGGAAATAAATTGTTTATTCAATAAATAAAGCGGCATAACATTTGTCTCTGCATATTTAAATTCTTACTCCATGACGGAACCTTACGCACATGATAAAATATAATGTTAGAGGAGTGAAATACATGACAGAAACAAACTTTCCTTTTCCCACAGAGGGGAAAAGATACTATACATGGAATCGCTATTTACGTGACCACTTCGGTCATAAAGTATTTAAAGTAGCACTCGATGCAGGTTTTGATTGCCCGAACCGAGATGGAACAGTCGCTTTCGGAGGTTGTACATTTTGTAGTGCTGCAGGGTCAGGTGACTTTGCTGGTAATAAAGTTGATCCTATTGATGTGCAATTTGCAGAAATTCGTGACAAAATGCATCAAAAATGGAAAGATGGCAAGTATATGGCTTACTTCCAAGCATATACAAATACCCATGCGCCACTTCCCGTTTTAAAGGAAAAATTTGAGGCTGCGTTAGCACAAGAAGGTGTAGTCGGACTGTCCATTGCCACACGCCCAGATTGCCTACCAGATGATGTTGTTGAATATTTAGCAGAACTAAATGAACGCACCTATTTATGGATTGAGCTGGGCCTACAAACCGTCCATGAAAAAACGGCAAACCTCATTAATCGTGCACATGATTACGCAACCTATGTAGAAGGTGTTGAAAAGCTGCGTAAACATGGGATTCGTGTATGCTCACATATTATCAATGGCCTTCCACTTGAAGATTATGACATGATGATGGAAACGGCACGTGCAGTTGCTAAACTGGATGTCCAAGGCATTAAAATCCATTTACTTCATTTATTAAAAGGGACGCCAATGGTTAAACAATATGAAAAAGGCATGCTAGAATTTTTAGATCAAGATGTCTATACAAAACTAGTTGCAGACCAGTTAGAAATTTTACCACCGCAAATGGTCATCCATCGTATAACAGGTGATGGACCAATTGATTTAATGATTGGACCAATGTGGAGTGTCAATAAGTGGGAAGTATTGAATGGCATTGATGCAGAGTTAGAACGTCGGGGCAGTTGGCAAGGTAAATTTTATAATGCCGAGGTCACAAAATGAAGCTTCAACGCGTCTTACAATATGCACAGCAATTATTAATAGACTCAATACAAGAAGGCGATACTGTTGTCGATGCTACGGCTGGAAACGGTCATGATACATTATTTTTAGCTCAACTTGTTGGTGATAACGGACAAGTTTATGCCTTTGACGTGCAAAAAAATGCAGTCGATGCTACTTTGCACCGTCTGCTAGACAATGCCTTAGAACACCGTGCCCTTGTGTTACATACGGGGCACGAAAATATAGCCAAGCATGTTCAAAAACCAGTTGCGGCTGCTATATTCAATCTTGGCTATTTACCTGGCAGTAACCATGATATCGTAACAAAACCAAATACAACGATTCTAGCAATTCAAGATTTATTACAACTGCTAAAAATCGGCGGTTTAATTGTCCTTGTCATTTACCATGGGCATCCAGGCGGCAAAGAAGAACGTGACGCAGTCATCGACTATGTTAGTCAGTTACCACAAAAATATATCCATGTGTTAAAATACGAATTTTTAAACCAACAAAACGATCCACCATTTGTCATTGCATTAGAAAAAATGAAAGACTTCCCGGTGCCAGTCACTCAAACAATTCTGAACGCACAAGCAGCCGGTTGCGACGGCAATTAAAATAAAAAATCCTCTCATAATGAGAGGACTTTTTTTATACATTATTTATTTTTGCGTTTATCATTGTAATCAACCCAAAAATCTGCACCTTTAATTCCTAGTTTACGAGGATCAAACACAGGGTCTTTGCCTTCTTTTTTCTGTTTCTCGTAATCTTTTAATGCGAGAATCGCAGGCTTCATAATAATTAAAATGGCAATAACGTTAATCCATACCATTAATCCTAAACCAACGTCACCCATTGCCCATGCAAGGTCAGATGTACGAATCGTTCCATAAAATGTTGCAATTAAAAAGGCGATTTTAGCTATCCAAATGAAAATCTTTTCGGTTTGCCCCGAGAATAAATAGGCCACATTCGTCTCTGCTATATAGTAGTACGCCATAATAGTCGTAAATGCGAAGAAGAATAAAGCGATTGCTACGAAGCTTGAACCAATGCCTGGCAATGAAGATTCCACTGCCCATTGTGTATACGCAGCGCCTTCTTTAATACTTTTCGCAAAGGTAATTTGCTCCTCACCCGTAAGGCCATTTTCATTAAATTCACCAACGTAAATAAACGGATCTGTACCTTCCGCAGCTTTCTCATTCTGTACATTATACATACCTGTAAATAAGATCATAAATGCTGTAGCCGAACAAACTAATAATGTATCAATGTACACAGATGCCGCTTGCACGATACCTTGTTTAGCAGGGTGTGAAACTTCAGCTGCCGCCGCTGGATGTGCACCAGTTCCTTGACCCGCTTCGTTGGAATAAATACCACGCTTAACCCCCCAAGCGATTGCTGAACCAATAATTCCCCCAAATACTTCTTGTGCACCAAAAGCACTTGAAAAAATCAGCGAAAATACAGCAGGTACTTCTGAAATATTCATAAAAATAATAACGATTGCCATTAGAATATAAGCTAAAGCCATGAATGGTACTACTATCTGTGCAACATTTGCAATGGATTTAACCCCACCGATAATAATTGCACCTAATAATACAACAATAATAATACCTGTAATCCAAGATTCCATTCCAAAAGCGTTTTCAACGGCACCTGCTATTGCATTTGATTGAACGCCAGGCATTAGTATCAACATGGCTATTAACGCTGCAATCGCAAAAATGATTGCAAACCACTTCTGCCCCATCCCTTTTTCAATATAAAAGGCTGGACCACCACGATATTCTGTTTCTTTCTCTTCTTTGTATATTTGCGCTAATGTTGACTCCACATAAGCTGTCGCTGCACCGATGAAGGCAATTGCCCACATCCAAAAAATAGCACCAGGTCCCCCCATTGCAATGGCAGTTGCTGTACCAGCAATGTTACCTGTACCAACGCGCCCAGATAATGCAATCGACATTGCTTGGAAAGAAGAAATTCCCTTTTCTGATTTTTCCCCTTTAAACATTAAGACAAACATGTCCTTAATATGTCTTATTTGTAGGAACCGTGTAATAATTGAAAAGAATAAACCGATTAATAAAATACCATAAATAAACCACGGCCCCCATAAAATACTGTTCAGAAAACTAACAATACTTTCCATCTTACCCCTCCCAAAATATGAATATTCGTTCTTTAAGACATTATAGTATTACATTTTTCTGAAAATTACAACATTATTTTTAAGTTACTATACATCTTATTCAACAATATTTTTCGGAGGGGAAACATTCTATCGAATTATATAACCAATTCTACGCAAAGCATTATTAATAAAATCACGGATATAGAAAAAAATCTCATCTCTCTCTATTTCATGGAACAGATTATGGTAGCATTTTGCCCATTCTTTAAATTGGAATTCTGCAAACTCCTGCTGGTGTAACCAATTACGTGTTTGTCTAGTTTCTGTAATGCTATCTCTTTCTCCAGTCATAATAAGCATAGGGGTATTTGGAAACTCTGCTTTCGGCATAATCACTAAATTGCGCATCATCTGTTGTAACTCACGATACCATTTTACTGAGATGACAGACATAAAAGGAAACTCGTCCTTCATTTCATCTCTACCTTCGACACTACGTGATAACTTGTCGAAAGTAATATCATGTGTCATCTTAACACTTGCCGTCAAAGCACTTAAGCTCGTTAATGCATTCGATAATTTTCCAGGCTGTAAGTTCAATTGCAGCCAAGGTGAGGTCAAGACAATTCCTGCACATTCATATTTTCTCTTATGCATTGTATGCAGTATTAACGTTGCTCCTAGTCCATGCCCTATTAAAAATACTGGCAAATTATATGAAAAGGCATTTTCAATTAAATGCCTAGTATACTTGTTGTATTCTTTAAAGTCCTCATCATGGACACGTGATAGTTTCGCATTTGCCCCATGATTCGGTAAATCGCCCATGACTACGTGGAAGCCTTCCATTCTAAGTTTTTCAATCAGCCATGCGTACCAACGGTGGTTTTCATATGCACCGTGAACAATAGCAATCACAGCCTTCGCTTGTCCATCAGCTTCCCATTTCCACATTCACATAGTCCTCCTAAATAATTAGTTACACAATAATTATAACGAAATATTCGTACCATTATAAAATTATATTTGCATAAAATTGCGTATTTGATACGATAATACTACATCAAAGAAAGAAAAGAGGCGATTAGCATGATTTATCCTTTTAAAGACAAAACACCTACAATCGATCCATCAGTTTTTATTGCTGACTATGCAACCGTTACTGGAGACGTAACGATTGGAGCAGAGACAACAATATGGTTTAATACAGTGATTCGAGGCGATGTATCCCCTACAATTATTGGTAAACGAGTAAGCATCCAAGATCTTTGTTGTCTACATCAAAGTCCAAAATATCCATTAATAATCGAAGATGAAGTAACAGTTGGACACCAAGTAACCTTACATAGCTGTACAATTCGAAAAAATGCCTTAATTGGTATGGGATCAATTGTGTTAGATGGGGCAGAGATAGGAGAAGGTGCATTTATCGGTGCGGGTAGTCTTGTCCCTCCAGGTAAAGTCATACCTCCCAATTGTTTAGCATTAGGACGTCCAGCGAAAGTTGTACGTGAATTAAATGCTGAAGATAAAGAAGATATGGAACGTATCGTTAGAGAATACGCGGAAAAAGGACAATATTACAAATCTCTTCAAAAATAATGGTTGCTCAATTCGGGCACATTGCCCCATAGTTGTAGGTGTTTAAATACGAAACAACTCTTTATGAAATAAATTCGCAATTTTCTTCCAACCGCCTACAGTACATCTTGTATGCTAGACGTACGGGAAGAAAGCGAATTTTTTCAATCACTTACGTAAAGTGCGCTTAAGTCTTTCACTTGATTAGAGAGCACTAGTTGCCTTCACAATTTAAATAGAAGGTGCATTTCTCCCCGACCTAGTAGCAGTAAGAAGAAATGCGAAAGGCAAGATAAAAAGGGGCCACTAGCTAGCCCCTTTCAATAAAACATTTACGTTTGTTCATTACCAAATCGAATGTTCTTGATAAAACAAATTATAAACTCGCTTTTTCTCTTAGTGCATCTGCCTTGTCCGTATTTTCCCAAGGTACATTTAAATCTGTCCGGCCAAAGTGACCGTATGCAGCCGTTTGTTTATAAATTGGACGACGTAAATCAAGCATTTTAATGATGCCTGCTGGACGTAGATCGAAAAGTTCGCGAACCCATTTTACGATTTCACTTTCACTTACTCGTCCTGTACCAAACGTATCAACGGCAATCGATACCGGCTGCGCTACACCGATAGCATAAGCAAGCTGTACTTCTGCACGTTCTGCTAAACCAGCTGCAACAATATTTTTCGCTACATAACGAGCTGCATAGGCTGCTGAACGGTCCACTTTCGTAGCATCCTTACCAGAGAATGCACCACCACCATGACGTGCATAACCACCGTATGTATCAACGATGATTTTACGACCAGTAAGTCCAGCATCTCCTTTTGGACCACCAATAACAAAACGACCAGTTGGGTTGATGAAGTATTTAGTCTGTGCATCTAATAACTCACTAGGAACTACTGGAGCAATTACTAATGCTTTTAAATCTGCTTGAATTTGTTCAAGTGTTGCTTCTTCATCATGCTGAGTTGAAATAACGATCGTATCAACACGAACAGGGACATTGTTTTCATCATACTCAATTGTTACTTGCGTTTTACCATCTGGACGTAAATATGCTAATTCACCTGATTTACGTACTTCTGTTAAACGACGAGCCAATTTATGCGCTAAACTAATTGGTAAAGGCATTAATTCAGGTGTTTCATTACATGCATAACCGAACATTAATCCTTGGTCACCTGCACCAATCGCTTCAATATCCGCATCTGTCATTGAACCTTCACGTGCTTCTAATGCTTGGTCTACACCTTGGGCAATATCAGGTGATTGCTCTCCGATTGCGACTAGTACAGCTAAGTTTTCAGCATCAAAGCCATACTTGCCTCGTGTATAGCCGATTTCTGCTACTGTATCACGCACAATGCCTTTAATATCTACATAAGTAGAAGTAGTAATTTCTCCTGCTACTAATACTAAGCCTGTTGTGACTGTTGTTTCACACGCTACACGGGCATTAGGATCTTCTGTTAAAATGGCATCTAAAATAGCATCCGAGATTTGATCACAAATTTTATCTGGATGTCCTTCTGTTACACTCTCTGATGTAAACAATCGACGGTTTGTCATTTGGTTTTCCTCCTATTACTCTTACAAATAGTATTTGCGAAATTAATACGGTACTCATTACCCATGTCAAGTCCGCTCCTAAAGGATTGAACTCTCAAGCCGTTGTTGCTTTTAACATGAGGATTTCGAAAGATCCGTCATTATAATAAGGAAAGAATTGCACATACTTACCTTTACATTCATTTTAAAAATAAAAAAAATCCTTTTCTCACGTGTACTTAACATGAGGAAAGGAATAATGACTGCGTAACCTTTCACTCTTATCGTTCAAGGGGTATCCCCTTGCATCAGGTTGGCACCAACGCATGTCGTGAAATAGTTCATGCAGGTTGCCGGGTTTCACAGGGCCTGACCCTCCACCAGCTCGGGATAAGAGTATCCGTTCAATTCCTCATCTTACGGAAAAGGTAGAACAATGTCAATTATTTTATGTCGTTTTGTTGAAAAGTATTTAAAACTCGAAAATAATTTTTGAATTAGTATAGATTATTAAAGCAATTGTGTTATACTATTTTTGAAATTAAGAAAAACTCCCTCAAACTCAAGGGAATACTATAAAAAAGGATGGTATTTAATCGATGAATTCAGTAGAAATTGCAAACGAACTGAAGGAATTATTAAACGGCGGGAACATTAACGTTCAACTTTCAGTACCACAATTAGCTGAAAAAGCTACATCTCGTGGTGAGGCAATGTTAACAGTAGATGGCGCAGTTCGTGCAGAAACTGGCAAATACACTGGTCGTTCACCTAAAGATAAATATACGGTAGAAGAAGAAAGCACAAAAGATAAAATTGACTGGGGTAAAGTAAACCAACCAATTTCTTCTGAAGTGTTCGATAACTTATATGTAAAAGTAGTTAAATACTTAAAAGAACGTGACGAATTATTTGTATTTAAAGGTTTTGCTGGTGCTGACAAAGATTCACAATTAAGTATTCAAGTAATCAATGAATATGCTTGGCACAATCTTTTCGCCCATCAATTATTTATCCGTCCAACTGAAGAAGAATTAGCTTCTCACGTTGCTGATTTCACAATTATTTCAGCTCCTAACTTTAAAGCAGATCCAGCTGTTGATGGTACAGCTTCTGAAACATTCATCATTGTATCACTTGAAAAGAAAATCATCCTAATCGGTGGTACTGAATATGCTGGTGAAATTAAAAAATCGATTTTCGGTATTATGAACTACCTATTACCGCAACAAGGTATCCTATCAATGCACTGTTCAGCAAACGTTGGAGAAGCTGGTGATGTAGCATTATTCTTCGGTTTATCTGGTACTGGTAAAACGACTTTATCGGCTGATCCTGACCGCAAATTAATCGGTGACGATGAGCACGGTTGGTCTGACAACGGCGTATTTAACATTGAGGGCGGTTGCTACGCAAAAACAATTAACCTTTCTGCTGAAAAAGAACCTGAAATCTACAACGCAATCCGCTTCGGTTCTGTACTAGAGAACGTAGCTGTAGATCCTGAAACTCGTGTTTGCGATTACGATGATGGTTCATTAACAGAAAATACACGTGTTGCTTATCCAATCCAATATATCGAAAATATCGTTGATCCATCTGTTGCAGGTCACCCAAAAACAATCGTCTTCTTAACTGCTGATGCATTTGGTGTTTTACCTCCAATCAGTAAATTAACAAAAGAACAAGCAATGTATCACTTCCTAAGTGGTTTCACATCTAAACTTGCAGGTACTGAACGTGGTGTAACAGAGCCAGAACCAGTATTCTCTACATGTTTCGGTTCTCCATTCCTTCCACTTCCAGCAACTGTGTATGCAGAAATGTTAGGTCAAAAAATCGATGAGCATGGCGCACAAGTATTCCTTGTAAACACTGGTTGGACTGGTGGCGAATATGGTACAGGTAGCCGTATGAAGCTTTCTTATACTCGTTCAATGGTACGTGCTGCTATCGACGGAAAACTAAACAATGTTGAAACAATTCAAGACGCTGTATTTGGCTTAAACATCCCTACAGCAGTTGAAGGTGTACCATCAGAAGTACTGAACCCACGCGATGCTTGGTCAGACAAAGCTGCTTACGATGTGAAAGCTGCTGAACTTGCTGGTCTATTCAACGACAACTTCAAGAAATTCTCAAATGTTTCTGAAGCAATCACTAAACTTGGTGGTCCATTAAAATAATGCATACAAAAAGGGAACGATGTATTCGTTCCCTTTTTTTAGTGTCTTTTTTTAGTGCCAGGCACTCAAACAATTTTCACTGTTTCTTCATCCACTCGCATAATGCACGAACCATTTCACGATTTTGTGCTGGTGGATATTGGTGGGCAAAACGTTGATCATACCAAGTTTCATACACCTTATTGGCATCTTCTAAGTAAAATGCTAACTGCCTTGCATGCTCAATATCTACATTTTCATCCCGATAGCCGTGGATAATTAGCACTGGGGCTGTAATCTTTTCGACTTGAAATAAAGGTGTGCGTGCATCATAGGCTTCTGGTACACGGTTAGGGGTCCCACCAATAATCCGTTTCATCATACGACGCATATCGGTTCTCTCCCAGTATGTAGCAGTGGCATCCGAAACGCCTGCCCAAGTCACAACGGATGTAATATCCTTTCTTAAAATGGCCGTCCAAAGCGCCATAATACCTCCACGTGAAAATCCAAACACATGGATATGATCATTGCAAAATTGTTTTAGTACATCTACCCCATGCACTGCATCAAAACGATCTTGACCTGCAAACTCATCACGACCTTCTCCACCTCTATTCCCTCGATAATAAGGAGCAAAAACGATAAAACCTTGGGCTGCAAATTGTGCAACACGTGCTGGTCTTACCATGCCGATACTTTGCATACCTCCACGCAAATATAAAAAACCGTCATATGTACCTTCTGCTTTAGGCTCTGCTAGCAAGCCTTTGACACGCAATCCAAGGGATAGATACGTAATTTCTGTTAATCGAATAGCTGGATTCGGTGAAGGATATGGACGTTTTTCAACTATTTCACCATTGATTGTCAAAACGCTTCAGCTCCTCTAGCATTTTTTGCATGCCTTCATCTTTCATATGGAAGCTTAAATTTGGATGGCTTGCAAACTCTTCATCAGTTAACCAGACCATACCCGAAGTTTCCAAATCAAAATTTATCTTCTCCTGACTGACAAATTCCGCAGTGAAGACTGTTTTACAAAACAATAGTTCGCCGTGAACAGCATATTCTGCAAACCATTGAAGATTTTTCACATGCACACCCGTCTCTTCAAATACTTCCCGAATGGCAGCTTGCTCTAATGTTTCGCCTGATTCTACCTTCCCTCCTGGCACTTCCACGCCACGACGCTTATGAATCGTACATAGCCATTTCTGTTTATGTTTTAAAAAAACAAGGACATGCTTTGGTTCAACTTGAAACTCCCCTCTTGTAAAGCTTAAATCCACTTGAAATCCATTCAAATCTTGAAATGAAAACATGCCATTCAACTCCTCGTATTATATTGTCACGAATGTATTCATTATGTTATTCGTCTTATTATTTCATGTACTGTGAGGAATCAATCACAAGAAAATAGTGGCATTCGTCATTCGTCATATTGATAAATCTATGCGCTGTATCTGCTTCAAAAAAAAGAGAATCGCCTGCTTCTAATTCTTCAGAAAAAGCACCATGCCCCAATTCAACTCGTAACTTTCCGCTTTTAACAAAAATATACTCTTTTACGCCTGCTTTATGCGCGGGAAATATGCCTGATTCTTTGTTTGGTGGAATAATATTTAACACAAACTCAATACCTCGTGATGGAACGGAAGGTGATAATAAATGTCGTTGAAAACCTGATTTTTCATCAACATAAATGGGTCGTTCATCTTTTCTTATGACGACAACCTCCCTTTTTTCCTGCTGATCTAATAAAGCTGAAAGTGTTGTATTTAAAGCTTCTGCAATTTGACAAGCTACTTGTATTGTTGGATTTTTTTCCTCTCTTTCAATTTGAGATAGCATTGAGGCACTCACATTACTTGCGGCTGAAAGCTCCTGTAATGTCATTTTATTTTTCTTCCTCATTACATTTACTTGCTTTCCAAATCCCATGAATAAAGCTCCTTTCACTACTTTGTTCGCCTACTATTATTTTTACTATAGTGAAATGTAATTAAAAACTTATCTTCGTTAGCCCTTCTACTATGATATTGTACATTATCAATCACAATCAACCAACCTAGAAGATGTTTGAATCATTTCATGCAAGATAAGATATTTACACTTTAGTAAAAATAAAATATACTATAGTGAATAACCAAGTATAGGAGTGTTGTTTTATGTTAAAAGTCGTATTAGCACTATTCCCTCTTGTTAGTATTTTATTTATGATTTTTATTTTAAAGAAATCTTCTATTTTCACTGGCATTTTTGCTTGCCTACTTACAACAGTGATTGCTACTTCTCCTGTTTTTCACCTAAACATCGCATTACTGCCTAAACCTTTTATCAACAGTTTTCTTATAACATTGCCAGTTACCTATGTTTTATTTTTTGGAATATTATTATATCATCTAATGGAAAAATCAGGGTCCATCCAAAAAATAGCTTCTTCTATTGCCACCTCTACTGATAATCGGATTGACCAAGTATTATTATTGGCCTTGGGGCTCTCTCCTTTAATTGAATCCGTTAGCGGCTTTGGTCTAGCGGTCATTGTTATTGCACCTATTTTAATGGCTCTAGGTTTCAATTCCTTACAATCTTCCTTCATTGCATTAATTAGTTTATGTATCATACCTTGGGGCACGTTAGCAATGGGGACAATTATTGGTGCATCATTAGGAAACATTCCTTTAGAGGATTTAGGTGTTGGAAGCGCTATGATGTGCATTCCTATTTATATCTACTTTGCCTTCTTAGTTACATACATAGGCGTCGGAAAAGAAGCAATGCAAAAGAAAAAATGGCGGATACTATCGATGGGGTTAGTTTTAGGTTTAAGCGTGTGGATTTGTAATCGTTTCATCAGTGTAGAACTTGCCGGAGTAGTGGGCTCTTTAACGGTGATGGCGGCTATTTTTATTATGATTTCTTTGCAAAATAGAAACAAACAATATTATTCTAATATCTTTTTAAAAAATATTTCTCCTTATTTATTGTTAATCGCTCTATTAATCGCATCAAGAACTATTAATCCGATTAAAGATTTTTTAACGAGCCTGCTTACCGTAACGATTGCGTCTTATCAATTCCAATTATCGCTTCTTTATTCGCCTGGATTTTTTCTCTTTATAGTTTGTCTCTTTACTTGTACGCTCTTTCGTTTAAATAAGGCATCCATTTTCGATAGTATCAAATTAACAATCAATAAATGTTATCCTGTATTGCTAACAACTTTTTTATATATTGTGGTTTCCGAAATGATGGCAGAGGCCGAGATGATTCAGCTACTATCCGTAACTGCTGCAAACACATTTGGTTCATACTTTGTATTCATAACACCTTTAATTGGCGCAACAGGTGGCTTTTTAACTGGCAGTAATACTGCGTCCAATACTATGTTTATTCGACTACAAACAGAAACTGCTACGCACATAGGTCTGTCACCTACTATACTTGCTTGCATTCAAAATGTTAGTTCTTCGTTCATGACAATGGTCAACCCATCAAGAGTGGCATTAAGTTGTTCAGTTTGTAAAATACATTCATTTGAAAATATTATTCAAAGAAAAATGGCGCTAGTTGGACTAAGTACACTTGCTATTATTTTTCTAGAAATTATTTTTCTATCACGCTTCCACTAGCATAATGTTATTCAGGTTGTGCAAATATAAAAAATGTCTAGCCAATAGCTAGACACGTTTATTGAAATAGGGAAGTTGTTCTACAAATTGCTTTGTATCATCATCCCCATACTCATGTATAAGTGCATAAATTTTCTTCAAACGTAAATCTAACTCGTCATTTTCTCGATCCAAATGATATTGCAAATAAGGCAATTGTGCGCGCCAACCGTTCGCAATTTCTAATAGTTGCATTTGCTGAAATATTTTTTCAAAAACATCTAATGCTTGCCTGTCTACATTAAGTTCGAAATTCCATTGCCCTTCGTAAGGATTTGTATAATACGTTTTATGGGCAAGGGAAAAATAAACACGTTGACGATCCATAGATAACACTCCTTTTTCCATAGTATGGTGGTTAAGTGCTTATTTTATTCGCTGGAATGTCAAACTTCCTTCACAACTAAGTTAGAGCTTCTAATTTATAATAGATATAACGAACAAGAACGGAGTGAATACAATGAGTTTAACCTCGCTAATCACGGTTGCAATCATTATCGTGATATTAGTAACAGTCGCAACCATTCTAAGTGTAAATCGCGCCTATGCTTTTAAACATACGGTCGACGAAAAACCGAAGCAAAATTTTCAGCAGCATGACGAGTAGTTCAAATTTAACCCTTTTATAGCAATATCACTTATAATAACAATATCAAATAGAATTTGGAGTGAAAACAATGGGTGTTCCATTACCAATCATCATTATGATTGCAATGATGATGCTAATGTTTGGTGTTTCCGTAATCGTTATTCTCAAGAAAAAAGGCGATTTTTTTACACAAACAATCGATGCAAAACCAAAACAAAATAATTCACATCACAAGGATGGACAAGCATGAAATATCCCTTTATATGGCTCATTCAGTTATACAGAAAATTTATCTCACCAATGACGCCACCATCGTGTCGCTTCTATCCAACATGCTCTTCTTACGGTCTAGAAGCTTTGCAAAAGCATGGCGCTATTAAAGGTCTAATTTTGACCGTGACACGTATTTTAAAATGCCAACCACTTCATCCTGGTGGCTTTGATCCTGTGCCTGAAAAATGGCCTTCGAAAAAGAAATAATTTTCGAAGGTCATTTTTTCTTGTACTTTTATCCGATGTGCGTTATTATAGAAACTGTTAAAAAAACAAATCGTAATCATTACTATTTGAAAGAGGTATCTATTATATGAAAAAAGTATTTCTATTTTTCTTAGTTGCTGTACTAGCAGTATTTACAGCTGCCTGTGGTGATAAGTCATCATCATCGAAACAGACGGAGAAAACAGATAAATTAACTGTGTACACAACCGTCTATCCTTTAAGCTACTTTACAGAGCGTATTGGTGGCGATTATGTAGAAGTATCTTCTATATATCCTCCTGGTACAAACGAGCATACATTTGAGCCAACGCAAAAGGATATGATGAAATTAGCTGACGCGAATCTATTTTTCTATATTGGCTTAGGCCTTGAAGGTTTTGTAGAAAATACGAAAAAGACATTAGCCAACGAAGATGTCACTATGGTTGCTACGGCATCTCAAATACCTGATGAAAAATTAGCCATTAGCACGGGTCATTCGCATGACGAAGAAGATGAAGCTGATCATGCGCATGAAGCTGCCGCTACGGAAGATGACCACGCATATGACGAGCACGAAGATGCGACTACGGAAGATGATCACGCACATGACGAGGATGCTGATCATGAAGATCATGCTCATGGTAGTGTCGATCCCCATGTATGGCTGTCGCCTGTTATTAGTCAAGATTTAGCATTATCCATTAAAAATGCATTAGTTGAAAAAATGCCAGCTCAAGAAGCGACATTTACAGCAAATTATGAAGCGCTCGTAAAAGAGCTACAAGATTTAGACACTGAATATAAAGCAATGGCTGACACAACGCAAAACAAAACGTTCTTTGTATCGCATGCTGCATTTGGCTACATCGCAGGTCAATACGGCTTAACACAAGTTCCAATTGCAGGGTTAAACTCGCAAAATGAACCGTCTCAAAAGGAATTAACTGCGATTGTAGATAAAGCAAAAGACTTAAATATTCATTATATTTTATTCGAGCAAAATGTTTCATCTAAATTAGCCGAAGTCATTCAAAAAGAAGTTGGCGCTCAATCACTTGTCCTACATAATTTAAGCGTGTTAACAAGTGATGATGTGAAAAATAATGAAACGTATTTTACTCTCATGAAAAAAAATATGCAAACTTTAGAAACAGCTCTAAATGAACACAAGTAAAACAACGATACGAATTACCTGTTTAAGATGAAGAAGGAGGTGCCCCGTAATGCATAAGGGACACCTCCTTTATTATGACGTACTTTTCTTGCGGCATACGCTTTTCAATTTTGCCAAAACTAATAAGCCTCTTCATCCTTGCATTCCCATTTATCTTCGTCTTTACAATAACGGGACGGACTATAAGAGCGCTCTGTAGAACAACTTTATCCTGTTGTTCATAAAAAAAGAATTGATTATACTTGGTGGGAAGTTGAAAGTCATTTGGTAATTGAGCAGACTGTTCTAATAATTGCTTCATTTGAAGTGCATTATTTTCTATCTTGGCTAGCTCACGATTAGGGGTAAAAAGATTAGCTAATGGTTGCGTAAGAACTTCAATCCTACTTTGCTCTTGCCAACCTGCGTATTTTTCACTTGTTGCTGAAGGAAAACTCGCAAAATCCCATGTATGATCTTTTGCTAATTGCTGATCCGAAACGAGAAAATAGTTATAACGTACCTCGCCCTTTCGATCTGGCAATGGATCATCCCATGTCACATCAATATGGTACCATTCATTATCTAAATTCACTAACACCCATGCATGCAATTGTTCGCCTACTTTACCCGGCACATATTGCACCTCAAAACCTAGCATATCTAACATTCGATAAAGCACTAAAGCATAGGCCTGACAGACACCTTTGCCTTCGCTAAGCAATGTGTAAGGCGAATATTGGCTTCCTACACTATCTTTTGAGTACTCTGTTGTTAAAACGATATAATCATGTGCAGCCTGTATTTTTTCTAATTCGCTTAATCCATGCATAGACGCAACAATAGTTGTCAATGTTTGCTCTGTAAATGCCTCCTCTTCCTGTGAAATATGATAAGTAAATTGAAAATGAATGACAATATTATTGGCATAGCCATCATACTTCCATTGGAAGCTGGAAATATTGGCGAAAATATATGGATCTAAAATGGCATGTTTGATAAGCTCTGTTAGTTCGTTTTGTAATTCAGAAGTTTTACCAGTGTAACGAATTTCAAATTCAGTAGACAATTGCATCACTTCTTTCTGAATTTGCTGTTGTAATATTTCGATTGTATTAGCTGTTGCTATATTCTGTGATTCGTAATTTGCGAATACTTGCACATGACTCATTTGTAAAACAAATAATATAATGACAACATTATATATAGTTTTTCTCATATGAGTCATTCTCCTTTACTAAATAGTTTATGCCCCCCATTATTTATTATGTTAAAGAATAATTAATTTAATCAAAAAAATATAATTTCAATAATAGAAGCCTAAAAACGGATAGTGCATGAGCCATTGTGGCACAATACGAAGCTTTAAAATTGTAAGTGACTGGCACATATACTTTATACAATTGTTTGAGAATTGTTTGAGTGACTGGCACACTTGAAGTAAAAAAAATAGCATGCTAGAAGTGACTTCTAGCATGCTATTTGTAAAGGCTTAATCTGTTATTGAAAGTTATTCACTTGAAAGTAACGCTGCTAGTTTTCTTCTTAGCAGCTTATTTGCTCCATTGCGCGGAAGTGTATCGATTATCTTAATTTGTTTGGGAACTTTATATTTAGCCAGTTTCTTTTCACAATGCTGCTTTAAGTTTTCCATCATAACCGCTTCTTTTAAAACAACAAAAGCTATAGGAACTTGCCCCCATGTTTCATCTTCAATGCCACATACCCCTGCTTCCTGAACAGCCGGATGTGCCAATAGCACATTTTCAATCTCTGCTGGATAAATATTTTCACCACCGGAAATAATTAAATCTGCCCGACGATCCACTACAAATAAATAACCTTCCTCATCCATATAGCCAATGTCTCCCGTATGAAGCCAGCCATCCACAGTTGCGCTTCTCTCTGCAAAACGACCTATGTAACCAGGTGTTATATGTGGACCTCGAATACAAATTTCACCTTCACCTTGCGCATTTGGTGCTGAAATTTTTATTTGGTTAAAAAACAATGGCTTGCCTGCTGAACCAATCTTTTTCATCGCATCTTCACTTGCCAGTGTAGCCGTTTGTGATGAAGTTTCTGTCATACCATATGTTTGAGCTACTGCTAAATGCACTGCACTTGCTCGCTCTAGATAATCTACTGGTACAGGGCCACCGCCGGCTAGCATCAATTTAAAGCGTGGTGAAGCCTGCGCCTTGTTTAACTCAAGAGTATTTAAAATGCGTTCTAATGTTACAGCGACCACTGACATATGGGTGACATCACCATCCATAATATTTTGCGTGATAGCATCAACATTAAAGTGCTCATATAGTTGCACTTTATTGCCGTATAACAATGAACGTACTAAAATGGAAAAACCACTTATATGGAATAATGGCATTGCACACAACCAAACATCATCGGCTTGTAAACCTATGTTTAGAACAGAGGCTGTAGCACTTGCCTGATGATTGCCAACTGTTTGACGAACGCCCTTTGGGAAGCCTGTCGTACCAGACGTATACATAATGGATGTTGTTTGATTGAGTGACCATTCTTTTGCAATATCAACATAATGCTCTTTACCTTTTTCTATTGCCGTAAATTGATGATAGGGTACGGATGACGGTAATTTTTCCACATCCTCATCTGCGACTAGCACAATCGTTGCTTGTGAATCTTCTAATTGATATGCGATCTCAGCTTGAGTCAGCCTGCGATTAAGCATCACCATCTCACATTGCAAATGCATACAAGCATACATCATAACGACCAGTGCAGGCGTACTCGGACCCATAATAGCGATACGATGCCCTTGCTGCACCCCAAGTGCTGTTAATTGTCGAGCTCGTTTTAAGGATAGCTCATTTACTTGTTGAAATGTCCAAGTTTGTCCTTCATATGTGAGAGCGCTACGTAATGGCGTAATAGACGCTCGCTGCAAAATCCAATTTGGATACATTGTTTGCTTCCTCCGATCATTTACACTGATATGGTACTGCTTTTAGCCTGTTATAGACAGAAAAAGAGGCTGGGACATAACTAAAAAAATTTAAGGAACAGAGGAAAGGTGTTCATAAATTTTTGCTATATGGCGAACTTCGTTATGGCTTCTGCTCAGAACGCACACCGTAAGACGTGGGTATTCTGCGTGTTAGCAAAGGGTGCAGCTTACGGTGCTAAGCGGAAAGAACCGCCGAAGCGGACAACAACGGCGCAGTAAAAAAGTGTTAGATTGACTGCCATCAATCTAACACCTTTTCACTTTTGTCCCAGCTTCCTTCCAATATTCCGAATCAAGGGAATCTTGGGAATTGACCAAAGTCTGGTTGACGTTTTTCTTTAAATGCGTCACGACCTTCTTTTGCTTCATCAGTAGTGTAGTAAAGAAGTGTAGCATCGCCTGCCATTTGTTGAAGACCAGCTAAGCCGTCTGTATCAGCATTCATAGCTGCTTTTAAGAAGCGTAGAGCTGTTGGAGACATTTGTAGCATTTCTTCACACCATTGCACCGTTTCGTCTTCTAATTGTTCATAAGGAACAACTGTATTGACTAAGCCCATATCAAGCGCTTGCTGAGCATCGTATTGACGGCAAAGGTACCAAATTTCACGCGCCTTTTTATGACCGATAATACGTGCAAGATAGCCTGAACCATAACCAGCATCAAATGAACCAACTTTAGGACCAGTTTGTCCGAAACGAGCATTGTCTGCTGCAATTGTAAGGTCACATACAACATGTAATACGTGTCCTCCACCGATAGCATAACCAGCAACCATCGCTACAACTGGTTTTGGAATTACACGGATTAAACGTTGTAAATCAAGAACGTTTAGACGTGGGATTTCATCTTCCCCTACATAGCCACCATGGCCGCGTACCTTTTGGTCTCCACCTGAGCAAAAGGCTTTTTCGCCTTCACCTGTTAAAATGATAACACCGACATTTTTGTCATCGCGGGCACGAGAAAATGCATCAATCATTTCCATGACTGTTTTTGGTCGAAATGCATTGCGCACTTCTGGACGGTTAATCGTCACTTTAGCGATACCGTTATAAAACTCATACTTAATATCTTCGTAAGTATGTAATGTAGTCCATTGACGTGACATTGAAATACCTCCTAATTATAAAATTCGCCTCATTACTACTAAGAGGCGCTAACGTAAAAAACATTACGTTAAATACTCATTTACTATTGTAGCAAATTCAGCTGGATTTTCCACATGAATTGCATGTCCAGCGTCATTTACTGTCATATGCTTTCCATTTTTTAATAACGCTTTCATTTCCAACGCGATATTACAAAATTTAACATCTAATAAACCGGTCATTAATAGTACAGGCAATTCTAAATGAGTTAAATTATCCCAGTTTGATGGTTGCATGCCTGTTCCAATTCCTCGTAAACTACCTGCCAAGCCCTTTTCACTTTGAGACAATCGTTCTGCTCGAACTGCTTGTTTTACATTTTTAGCTAAACGCTTCTGCGATTCAAATAGCGAAATATTTTCCCACGAATTAACAAAGGACTGTAAACCATTCGTTGTAATCTTCTCCGCTAAAGCATTATCACGTTCGCAGCGCTCCATACGCTCTTTTGCAGTTCTCAAACCAGGTGAAGCACTTTCTAACAGCAACTTGCTGACACGTTGAGGATAAGCGATCGTATAGGATAGTGCAATACGGCCACCCATTGAATAACCGAGCAATGCAAAAGTTTCTAATTGTAACTGACAAAATATTTCCTCTAAATCATGCAATTGTTCAGCCATCGTGAAGCGACTCACTTGCTCCGGTACAGCTGTTTGACCATGACCAATTAAATCAATCGCCACAACTCGCACATGTGGAAGATCCTTTGCTACATTTCGCCATGTAGCAGTACTCCCTGTAAAGCCATGCAGGGCAACTAGTGTTTGCCCCGCTTCTTCATTCCATATATCCACATGTGTCTCAAGCCCACGAATCATTAGCTTTGCCATGCTTTTAACCCTGCATTAATACGATTCCAAAGCGCGCGGTGTGCATAGACATTTTCTTCACGGTTTGTAAAAATCTCAATTAATCGTAACGGATTTTTTTTCAACGTGTTAAATTTCGGCACTAACTGTGCAATATCCTCAACACAAATGTAGTCCATATCGTACATATGCGCAATGTCTTGGAATGCAAGTGCAGTCGGTGTACCAAATAAATCTTCATAATGAGCCTCTACCGTAGATTGCGGTAAATAAGAGAAAATACCACCACCATCATTATTCATGACAATAATGGTCATATTACATGCTTGATAGCGTGACGCAATTAGGCCGTTGACATCATGTAAAAAAGCTAGGTCTCCGATAAGTAAATAGGTTTCACGGTTATTTCCTTGGCTTACGCCCATTGCCGTTGAAACGACGCCATCAATGCCATTAGCTCCACGATTCGCAAAAATTCGAATATCTTTTGACGTTGCCATTAAAAACGTATCGATATCACGAATCGGCATGCTACTGCTAACAAAAATATCACTGCCATTTGGAATGATTTCAAGTAAACGGCTTACCATAGCACCTTCGTCAATTGCGCCTTCTGTATAATGCTCAATATACTCAAGTGCAATATCATTCGCATCTTGCCATTCCGCTAAATATGCCGCCTCTAGCGCAGTTTCAGCAAGGTCTAATTGTACGAGCCATTCGCCAATGCTTGCATGCAGAAAATGGGTGGACACCCCTGTTGAATCACGGAACATCGGATCTTCATCGACAACAATATAAGCTTGAGGCTGTGACTTTGTAATAAATTGCATAATAAATTTCGATACAGGCTGTGCCCCTAAGCGCAGAACTGTTTCAGGTTCTACTAGCGCTTTAAAATCATCGTTTTTCATAATGGCATCATATGTTGTCATAACATATGGCAAACAATCCTTTGGCACGGAAGTTCGCATATTCGATAGACTCTCCACAATGATTGGCCATTTTAATTGGCGCACAAACTCCCACATAACAGTTAAATCTGTCCCGAGCGGAAGCTCCCCAACAACAACAAATCCTTTTTTAGTGTCTCGTAAAATAGATGCTAGTTCTACTTGTGCATCTTTCGGTGGCGTTAACTGTCCAATATGGCTTTGCTTAAATGTAACAGTTGGAAGCTCCTCTCGAAAATCAATGAGCAACGGTTCACGGAACGGTACGTTAAGATGTACTGGTCCAAATGGTGCACTTGTTGCAATAGCTACTGCACGTGCAATATGACGTTCAATAAATGGCAATGTCGGTGCAGCACCATCCGCTAGCGGAAAATCCACACTCCACTTTACATGTGCTCCGTATAAATTCGTCTGATTAATGGCTTGTGGTGCTCCTACTTCACGTAATTCATGTGGACGATCGGCTGTTATAACAATTAGTGGTACTCTTGCATAACTGGCCTCCACAATCGCAGGATAATAGTTCGCCGCCGCAGTACCAGATGTACATAACAAAACGACAGGCTTAGTAGTCGCCTTAGCAATGCCTAGCGCAAAAAATGCAGCAGCTCGCTCATCTACTTGACGGTACATTGTCAATTGCTTTGTTGAGGCAAAAGCATAAGCTAGTGGCGTCGACCGTGACCCTGGGCTTACAACAACATGTTGGACACCTGCCTGTACTAATGATGCAACCATTTTATAAACATAATCAGTCAATATTTTCCGTTCACTCATGTACTTGTCCTCCTAACGCTCGAAGCATTGGACGGAATTTCACTAATGTTTCCTCATATTCAGATTGTGGCTCTGAATCAGCTACAATACCGCCACCTGCATATAAATAAGCTTTATCTTTTAGTAGAGCTGCTGAACGAATCGCAACCGCAAATTCTCCGTTACCCTCCGCATCTAACCAGCCAATAGGTGCAGCGTAAAGACCACGGTTCATTGGCTCGTATTTACGTATAGCGGTCATTGCCTCTTTTCTTGGCACACCGCCCAAAGCAGGTGTTGGATGCAAATGCTTCGTCAACTGCAAAATTGTTGCTTCGTTATTTAGCTGACCTTCAACAGGTGTAAATAAATGTTGGATGTCTCTAATTTTTAGTAAGCGTGGTCCATCAGGTATTTTCATTTCAACGCAGTTTTTTCGGAATGTTTCCGCAATCATATCGACTACATATTGATGTTCTCCACCATTTTTCGGATCATTTAATAAGCTTTGTCCATAGGCTTCATCTTCCTCCGCCGTTTTTCCTCGTTGAATAGATCCTGCAACACATGATGAGTAGGCACGACCATTTTCAACCTTTACAAGACGCTCAGGAGATGCGCCGAAAAATAATAAATCTTGCCACTCCAACCCAAACAAATAGCTTTCAGGCTGTTCGTGAATTATTTGAGCTAATACTTGAGGTGAAGTTACTTGCTCCTTAAATTGCAGCGCAAGGGAACGTGCAATGACAACCTTATCCGCTTTCTTTGCTTTAATTAATGCTGTCACTTGATCAATTGATGCTAAATAAGGATCCTTATAAGGCTCAAAATAATTTGTGATTTCGGGCTTCGCATACATTTTCACTTCTTTTACTTGAGCAGCATGGATTAAATGATTTCGCTCTTTACGCAACGCCTCTAATTGTCCATCTGCCTCAGCAGCATTTGCAATAAGGTGAATGCTTATATAGGCTTTATCATCACGTAAAACAAGCTGATACGTTGCTAAGGCAAAATAAGCCTCTGGAAAGTCCGTCCACTCCCCATCTACATTATTTTGTGGATCAAATGTAAAACCACCAAATAAAATTGGTTGTAGTTCAACTTGACCTTTTACGCAATTTTTCGTTAAGCGCTTCCACTCTGCTTCTACAGCATCAAAGCGGTTATTTTTTTCGTTATTTTGAATTGTGTGAGCGTGTCCTAGCCCAACTAATGTCATTGTTTTTTCTCTATTTTGCCAATAAAATCGTTCACCTTTATAACACTCCTCGCCCGCTGCATAAAATGCTAGAGCTGATAAGCGACTTACTTCGATTGTTTCCATATAAAAATGAAGGTTTTGGCCCAAAGAGTCCACTTCTACTTCTGTGGCTTGGTACCACTTCTGTTGCATGAAAATTACCTCCGTTATTGCAATGTACATATCAATGATGTTTTCGCGTTATGGTACGTGTTGCGTTGTCCTTCACGTACATAACATCCTACGTCTGTCGCTTTGATTTCACACACAAATCCATCTGTGACATCCGTCTTTAGCATTACTTGTTCCGCTAAAATAGCCGTCCTATATGTTTGACGGCTCTGTTCTTTCTACTGCTTAATTTATATTCCCATCTCTCAAATGCATGTACTATTGTATCATTTTTTTAAACATAACAGTATGTAATAAGCTGTGAACCTATCCAATTTCTCTTTCTTCGTATAAAATAAGAAGAGTCTACAATAGTTGAAGGAGAGAAAGACCTTATGACCAAAGTCATTGAAGCTGATAGGGGTTTTAAAGTTTGGTGGCATTTAACTCGTCCACATACTTTAACCGCTTCATTTGTTCCAGTATTTTTAGGAACAGCGATTGCGCTAGCAATTGAAAAAGAAACCATTCATTTTGGACTGTTTTTTGCAATGCTGATTGCCAGTATGCTGATTCAAGCAGCAACAAATATGTTCAACGAATATTATGATTACAAGTTAGGATTAGATAATGAACATTCTGTCGGCATTGGTGGCACGATTGTGCGTCACGGTGTTCAACCGAAAACGATTATGCTGATTGCCTTAAGCTTTTATGCACTAGCTATGCTACTTGGCATCTATATTTGTGCTTCCACTTCTTGGTGGCTTGCTACAGTTGGACTAGTATGTATGCTTATAGGTTTTCTATATACAGGAGGGCCGTACCCTATCGCATATTCACCTTTTGGAGAGCTTGTTTCAGGCGCAGTCATGGGGATGGGTATTGTCTTAATTGCCTTTTACATTCAAACACTTACTGTCACATTAGATGCGGTATTACTTTCTGTTCCGAGTATGATTTTAGTTGGCGCCATTATGCTTTCTAATAATATTCGTGACATCGTTGGCGATACAGAAGGTGGACGTAAAACACTGGCCATTTTAGTAGGCCGCGACCGTGCTATTTCTGTGTTATCTGGCTTTTTCATCGTTTCGTACCTTTGGGTTATCGCATTAGTAGCCATTGATGGGATTACTTTTTGGGCGCTTATCATTTTCCTAAGTGTACCGAAGCCACTCCGAGCAATCCAAATTTTCCGCGATAAAAAAGAAGCCAAAGAAGTAATGCCCGCGATGAAATTTACAGCGCAAACAAATACATTCTTCGGTTTCCTATTAGCAATTGGTTTATTAGTAAATTATTTCTTTTATTAATATGGTTAGTTGATTGCAACGGAGGCAGCGACTACAACGAGCACAACATAAAACGTTAAATGTGGGCGCATCACAGGCAAGTTAGAAAATGGCGACTATCGGTGTGCGTTTGCCTATAGCAGAAATAACTTCGTAGCGATTTTTACTCTGTTGACACGCTAAAGCAGCAACTTTATTTAGTTGCTGCTTTTTTTAAATATTGTTTGAAATTATTATGCGCAATTCCGCGAACTTCTTCATCTGAAAAATGCTCACGTAACATCTCTAATAAATTTTGCGCCTCACCTGCATGTGCAAGACCTTTGATTGTCATATCTATTCCGTCAAAATCAGAACCTACCCCAAGATGCTCTATTCCAACGACACTTGCCAGATGCTTTATATGCTCAATTAAATCATCCATTGTTGCATTGTCGCCAATAAAATGCGGGTAGTAGACTAGATGAATATGCCCCCCATGCTCAACAAGTGCCTTAGCCTGTTGATCTGTTAAATTACGCGGGTGGTCACAAATGGCACGTGCATTGCTATGGCTAGCAATAATATGCTTTGCTAGCGGCAGTACATCCCAAAATCCTTGCTCATTTAAATGGGCAACATCAATGATAATATCCCGCTCATTTAGCATATTAACAACTTCCTTACCAAATGGCTTTAAACCGAGGCTAGCATCTTGCTCAGCTCCATAGGCTACAGCATTCTCTTCATTCCATGTAAGACCTACTAACATAACACCTGCATCCAAAATGGCGGAAAGCTTTGTCAAATCCTCGCCAATTGCACTACAGCCTTCTAAACTTAAGATAGCACCAATTTCATGAGGTGCTAACGTATCGAGTTGTGACCATTCCGTAATATGCACCATGCCCTCTGTTTGTAATACTTGTGTATGAAAGGCTTCAATTTGGCGCATAACCTCTAAAAATTGCATACTTTGAGGTATTTAAGGGTCGATAAAAATGGCAAATACTTGTGCTTTTACTTGCCCTAATTGCAGTCTTTCTTTATTAGCATGTAATCGGCTATCATTTCTAAATTTTGGTTCTTCTAATGTCGTTAACTTTAATAAAACATCACAATGTAAATCAATTATTTCCATGTCAATCACCTCATACAGTTATTATACTGTTTAAGGGAAGAAATGCTCTTATTTTTTACATTTTATCTGATGGTGTATCAGACGAACCAAATTCCTCAAGCTCTTCGAAATCATCTGATTTTGGTAAAGAGGATAACACATCTTCTTCAACTGGTCGCAGTAAATCGTCTCTTTGCTCAGCATGCTCTACACATGTCAATGCATGTGGCATAGCCTCTAAACGGCCTAACGGAATTTCTTCGCCACATACAGCGCACTTACCATATGTGCCATCTTCTATTGCTTGCAGCGCATGCTCGATTTCTTCAGCATGGTCACTGCGATGTTCATCAATGGCCATCTCTGTAAGTTGGTCTGTTAAATCACTTGCATTATCAGCTGGATGGTTATCATAATTTGAGAGCTCTGTTGCCTGCGGTCGCTCTGATTCTTCTAGCTGCTTCTCTAGTTCTTGTAATTCCTGCTGTAATTGGTTTTTAAACTTTTCGATCATTTGTTGATTCAAAAAAATCTCCTCCTCATACTTTCATTTTTTCCTAAATATCTATTTCTAAAACATCTGTATGAGAAGGATTCCATTAGTTTTGTGTGTATTCTCTAATTACATCATGGAGAAATTGAGTAGCACCTTCTGACACATGTTGATCGTAATATGCAGTAAAACGTTCATCTGCTATATACATTTGTGCTAAACCAACATGTGCTTCCTTTGTATATTGCGGCCACGAAAAGCTCAGCCAACGCTTATGCAGTTCTGCCACTTCCATGGCGACATCATTTTTCACGTCGCCTATAGCCATTGCCTCTTTTAATCGTTCAAATAGTTGCTGTTCTAGTTGCTGCATTGCCTTATATTGTTCCTCTGATAAATTCTTAAACTTCGCATTCGATGCATCGACCTTTTCATCGCCATAGTTTGCACGAATTTCTTTACCGTATTGTTTTTCATTTTCCTCAATCAGCATTTCTTTAAAGCCTTCAAATTTCTTTTCGTTCGTCATTGGTTGTTCCTCCTCAATCGATTGAATGGTTTGTTCCACTGTTTTTAATAATTGATCTAGCTGTTTTTTTCGTTGTAATAAAGCATCACGATGTGTTTTTAATGCTGCTATATGTTGAAATTCAGGTGCATGAATAATGTTGTGAATGGTTTCAAGCTTCATATCTAACGCTTTATAAAACAAAATTTGCTGAAGAATATCGACTTCTTGTTGCCCATAAAAGCGATACCCTGCTTCATTTGTTCTTGCCGGCTTTAGTAAATCAATTTCATCATAATACCGCAACGTTCTCGTACTTACCCCTGACAATTTAGCAAGCTGTAAAATGGTATACTCCATTGCTTTCACCTCCATATTTATACTGTAAACCTTTCCGCAGCGTTAAGGTCAAGGGGATATTTATATACGTCTGCCGTAAGGGAAAAAATAAAAGATCTGTGTCCACTTCACCCAGGCACAGATCTTAGAAGTTGCTTATAATATTTGGCTAACTTTTGAGAGTAGCTCAGTACAGTTAGGTTAATCCCCCGCACTTAGATAATATTGATACTTATTCGTATCTATTTTATGTCTTAATTTTTTTTGAAAAAATTGTTGGTTACTCGCTGTAATTGGAAATAACCCGATAACCGGATGAATATTTGAAAGATGCAATATTTCCCTATATTCCTCTATTGAAATGTCAGTTAGTATTTCCTCACCTACTACGGTATCTTCATTAATTGGCGTCCACATTATTATTCTTTCGATGCTCTCTTCATTGATATAAAATGGAGAAACCATTTCTTCTACAAATAAATTGTTTTCCCGAGCAAATTGTAATGGTTCCTCTTGATAATTATTTGTTCCAATAAACATATAATAGTCATCTCCAAAATGCACAAAAAAATCTAAAGTTATGAAATGACAATATATGAAACCTCTTAATACCATTTTAGAAATGAGAGGGATTTGATCAATCGATACCTCTTGATCATCTTTTAATTGAAAATTGTCTAATTTTTCATCATACAATTGATTATATAGAGCACAATTACTATCTACATCAATATAAGTCATGTTAAACATTGTTAATGATTTTATATGATTAACCTCTAAAAACTTCATGATTGTATTAATATATGCTGTTTCGACCTTTAAATATTTTTCTAATGTGAAAGTTTCACCATTAATTGTCTTCCCAATGTGAGCTGGGCTTGTCCATTCCAATTTCTTCGTGTAATGCCCTTCATTATTTCTGAAGTCAGGATTATATTTCGTTATCCTCCATTGATATTTTATATGTTTATTCACTTTTATCACCTCTTTAGTCATATTATTTTATGAATATAATTAAAGAATATAAAATAATATTATAAAAAACAATGAAAGTAAGACATTTTCAAGAGCTTTTTTACTAAATATTCAAAATATTTTTGGAAAGATTTCTATATTATTAATCTCCTATTCTCTTTAAGACAGCATCTCAATTTGGCCACCCCTTTACTATTTAATACTTGTACGTCATATAATTCTGCATCTGGGTTAACACCAATAATGTTATGTGAGTTTTCTTCAGCTGCAATAATAGGAGCAATCATAGTACCATGTCCCAATTCATCTAAAGTCTCAGAATTCTTATTTATTGCATTATAAGTTTCTTTAACTTTCCCTTCCAAAATATCTAGATTACCCCAGTTTTGTTCACATTCTTTAGAAGAAAATGCTATAGAATCTAAGCTAGCTTCCTTAGAACTGCACCCTATGAGAAAAATTGATAATAACAAGAAGATAATAGGATAAAAGTATCTAATTTCTATTAAACCTCCTAACTAATTAAATGTATGAAAATTCTGTTAATTTCAAAGTTAAGTCTACATCTTGTAAACACATATATTTTAATTCCTACTAAAAGCTAGATATTGAGATATTCCGTATATAAGTAAAAATATTTTATAAAATGGAAAAATAATTTGCAAGAATTAATATAAAAAAGCATCTCAATATCCAAGATGCTCACCTTTCCTATTTAGCATACTTCCCATGCCACACTATATTTCTGTAGTTTTCTACGTCTGTGTCTCCCTCTGTACTAACAAACAATATCTTTGACTTTGGATTGAGCTGTAAAGCTACCTTTAAATCATAGTAATCCTCATTTGTTATTAATTCATAAAAACATCCAAATGGCGCTGCTCCTGATTCTCCCGCAACAATACGATTATCCGCGCCAAGTGGATTTCCCAAGACGCGCATACCCGTTGCAGCTACCTTCTCACTACAACTAATACTTACCTTTGTATATGCTTTTAAAATATCCCAAGCGATAGGGTTAGGCTCCCCACATGCTAAGCCAGCCATAATGGTTTGCATTTCTCCACCGACAGTAACAAACTGTCCAGTTCCTCGGTTAAAACTCTCATAAAAGCAATTAGCTGCATCTGGTTCAATTAAAACAAATGTTAGTTGTTGTCCATAATATTGTTGTAAAAAAGCGACTATAGCTCCTGCAAATGAACCTACACCTGCCTGTAAAAATACATGGGTCGGTGCTTCTTGCAAATGGTCAACAATCTCTTTTGCCAATGTTGTATAGCCTTGCATAATCCATAATGGAATCTCTTCGTACCCTTCCCACATTGTATCCTGTATCACTATCCAGCCATTATCCTTTGCAAGCTGTGAGGTATACCTTACCGTTTCATCATAATTCATTGAAGTGATTTCTGCATATGCGCCTTCATTTTTAATATTTTGCAAGCGCTCTTCCGCACTACCAGCAGGCATATAAATTCGCGCCTTACAGCCAAGTTCCCTTGCTGCCCAAGCAACCCCGCGCCCATGATTGCCATCTGTCGTTGAAATAAAGGTACAGTCGCCTAATTTTTCTTTCACTTCAGGTAGTTTTAATTGTTCAAAAGACAATTCATCAATATTTTGATCTAGCAATTTCGCAATATATTTGCCAATCGCATAAATACCACCTAACACCTTAAACGCATTTAAGCCAAAGCGATAGGACTCATCTTTAACAAAAATCTTACTAACCCCAAGATGCAGTGCTAAAGCATCTAAATCATGTATAGGTGTTTTTTCAAAATTTTCATATGTATGATGGAATCTTTCCACACAATTAACCTGTTCTACTGTAAATTTTTGTAGTATATCTTTACCTTGTTCTAAATTCTCTTGTAAATGATATTGTCGATTATACACCCATCTTAAGTTTTCGCTCATTCGTATGATCCCCCTCTATAATTGCTTATACCTATATTACCTAATAATACTAGTAAAGAGAATCATCATTGGATTTATAAATAGACAGTCGGAAACGATGCTCTCTCAAATTTTTAATCTAGCAAAAAAAACGCAGTAAATGTGAAATCACATTTACTGCGTTTTAGTATGACCCCTACGGGATTCGAACCCGTGTTACCGCCGTGAAAGGGCGGTGTCTTAACCACTTGACCAAGGGGCCAATGGCGGAGAAGGAGGGATTTGAACCCTCGCGCCGGTTACCCGACCTACACCCTTAGCAGGGGCGCCTCTTCAGCCTCTTGAGTACTTCCCCATAAATAAAAAAATGGCTCCGAAGGCAGGACTCGAACCTGCGACAACCTGATTAACAGTCAGGTGCTACTACCAACTGAGCTACTTCGGAATAATGGTGGGCCTAAATGGACTCGAACCATCGACCTCACGCTTATCAGGCGTGCGCTCTAACCAGCTGAGCTATAGGCCCATTGGAGCGGGTGATGGGAATCGAACCCACGACATCAGCTTGGAAGGCTGAGGTTTTACCATTAAACTACACCCGCGTATATGGTGGGTCAGGACGGAATCGAACCGCCGACACTTAGAGCTTCAATCTAATGCTCTACCAACTGAGCTACTGACCCATATACTTTGACTGAACCTATTTTAAAATGGCGGTCCCGACCGGGATCGAACCGGCGATCTCCTGCGTGACAGGCAGGCATGTTAACCGCTACACCACGGGACCATTTGGTTGCGGGGGCTGGATTTGAACCAACGACCTTCGGGTTATGAGCCCGACGAGCTACCACTGCTCCACCCCGCGATAATATGTTTATTCACTTCGAGTTTTTTGTACACCATTTCTAAAATTAAAACTGGAGGAGGTAGAGGGATTCGAACCCCCGCGCGGTGTTACCCGCCTGTCGGTTTTCAAGACCGATCCCTTCAGCCAGACTTGGGTATACCTCCGTACTATTATATAAATGGTGGACCTTGCAGGACTCGAACCTGCGACCGGACGGTTATGAGCCGTCTGCTCTAACCAACTGAGCTAAAGGTCCTTTAAGATGGCGGCAGAGGGGATTGAACCCCCGACCTTACGGGTATGAACCGTACGCTCTAGCCAGCTGAGCTACGCCGCCAGGATCTTTATACTGGTTATAAATTATGGTGGAGCCTAGCGGGATCGAACCGCTGACCTCCTGCGTGCAAGGCAGGCGCTCTCCCAGCTGAGCTAAGGCCCCATAAGTTACAAGTTTTTGAAAATGGTCGGGAAGACAGGATTCGAACCTGCGACCCCTTGGTCCCAAACCAAGTGCTCTACCAAGCTGAGCTACTTCCCGTTCATTTATTGGCGCGCCCGGCAGGAGTCGAACCCACAACCTTCTGATCCGTAGTCAGACGCTCTATCCAATTGAGCTACGGGCGCTTGATAAAATGGTGCCGAGGGCCGGAATCGAACCGGCACGGTAGTCACCTACCGCAGGATTTTAAGTCCTGTGCGTCTGCCAGTTCCGCCACCCCGGCACATTGGAGCGGAAGACGAGGTTCGAACTCGCGACCCCCACCTTGGCAAGGTGGTGTTCTACCACTGAACTACTTCCGCATGTGCATAAGATTATTTATCCTGGCAATTATCAAATTCAAATAAAATGGTGCGGGTGAAGGGAGTCGAACCCCCACGCCTTGCGGCGCTAGATCCTAAGTCTAGTGCGTCTGCCAATTCCGCCACACCCGCATCTTATTGTTGGCAATTAAAAATGGTGAGCCATGAAGGACTCGAACCTTCGACCCTCTGATTAAAAGTCAGATGCTCTACCAACTGAGCTAATGGCTCAAAAAATGGTGCCGGCTATAGGAATCGAACCCACGACCTACTGATTACAAGTCAGTTGCTCTACCTGCTGAGCTAAACCGGCATATGGTGGAGGATGACGGGCTCGAACCGCCGACCCTCTGCTTGTAAGGCAGATGCTCTCCCAGCTGAGCTAATCCTCCTGGGTATTATGCCTAGCGACGTCCTACTCTCACAGGGGGAAGCCCCCAACTACCATCGGCGCTAAAGAGCTTAACTTCCGTGTTCGGTATGGGAACGGGTGTGACCTCTTTGCCATCATCACTAGACTATGTTTCGACTTTCAATCCAAAGTATTACTGCATTAGCTTCATGTGTTCGGTCAGTTACATACTAGAGTACGCTTCTTCCTTCTCTCAACCACTTTTGCGAATAGCTTTTATCTCGAAACTTTTATGTATTTCGTTTTGAAGTTATTTACCTGTCCTTCAAGACAAGAATTATTGTATAACGTTTATCTAGAGAATGCAACACTTTTTTATAAAAAAAAGAAATTATTACTTTTTGAAGATATTTTTGCTATGTGAGAGAATTTATCGCTCTACTAACCATTATAGCAATTGTTTTTCCAAAAGAAAACATTTTATTTACACAAATAAATAAAATAGTTAGATTGTCGACAAAAGGACGTATATTTTTTAACAAACACTACTACTGTTTCTTTAATGGTCGTGCTAGTTTACATCCCTATCGTAGAGGTAGTTATTACTTCTTTGCAACAATAAATTTTAGATGTTACCGCTTTTGAGTTATCACTTAAAGCTCATGCTTATACTAGTAACGTCAAGAAGCAATTTATCAGAACCGAGAAGCCTTTAATTTCCACAGGAAGTAATAATTATAAGTTAAAATTAAAGGCTTTGTTCAATACAGTTCTAACGTATATCCTACTTTATTTTAGAATTTTACAATATTAGACAACACAAAGGTTAATTGATCAATTTCTTCAAATGTTGTTGTTGGTCCAAATGATATTCTAAAAAACTGTCGTGCTTCCTCCACTGTATAACCCATTGATATAATTGCTTTTGTGCCAGATTCACTGTGTATATCACAAGCACTACCAGTTGAAATACAAATCCCGGCTTCGTTTAATTTTAGTAACACGTATTGACCTTCCACTTTGTCCATCATCAAACCACATATATTAGGTAGTTGCTCCACACACTCAATTAATCGACAAGCTGGTGGTAAATGGCTTTGTAAATATTTGCGCAACAATTCATAATGTTGACGCTCAAAATGATAGTTTTCAATGGCTGTCGCAAACGCTACAATGGCAGGTGTATCTAATGTTCCCCCACGTAAACCACGTTCATGTGTCACGCCAGGTGTTAAAGATGGCACTCGAATTTGAGGATTTATAAATATAGCTCCACATCCTTTTGGCCCCCCTATTTTATGGGCAGAAATGGTAATTGCATCTACACTTGCACAAAAAGAAGTAGTTGGAAGCTTACAAAAGGACTGTACACAATCTACATGAAAAAATATATTTTGACTGTTTGCTATTAAAGCAATTTCTTCCACTGGTTGGATAGAGCCTATTTCAGAATTTACATGTTGAATTGTTATTAATGCTGTATCCTCTCTTATAGCCTCTCGTACCTGATTGACTTGAATACACCCATCCAGTTGTAAAGGTAATTTTGTAACGGAATAACCCATTTTCTCAAGTGTATTTAATGCTGCATGGACAGACGTATGCTCAGCTTGCGATGAAATTATATGCTTGCCTTTTTTTGAAGCTAAAGCCAGTGATAAAATCGAGAGTAAATTCCCTTCTGTTCCGCTTCCAGTAAAAATAATCCCATCACTTTTAACGCCAAGCGTTCTTGCTACAATAGCTCTCGCCTGTTCTACAAAGTAATTTGCTTGTCCTCCTAAATCATGTAAACTCGCACTATTTCCATAATAACGTTTTGCTACTTCACAATAAGCCTCAAGTGCTTTATTCGACATTGGGGATGTTGCTGCATAATCCATGTAAATCATCTAATTCTCCCTTTCCAGTCATCAAGTCTTGTTTTCCTTTTTATTTTATGTAAAGATATGTGTCAAGACAACTGTAAAGAAGGTAGACCTATGGATGTAAAGACAGACATACTCATTATTGGTAGTGGCATTGCATCACTTCAAGCAGCACGACTACTTGGACAGCATTTTCAAGTACAGATTGTTACGAAATCCTCCGTTAAAATGAGTAGCTCTTATCGTGCACAAGGAGGCATAGCTGCCGTTACTAGTCCTGAAGATCATACAAATTTGCATATTGCTGATACATTAGCTGCCGGTGAATTCCATCATGAGGAAAAATTTGTTGAAACACTTATAAAGGATGGTTCTACCATTATGAGACAATTTCTCTTAGAGGGATTGCCCATCGATCGGCAAGAAACCGGTGAACCAGCACTTGGCTTAGAAGGAGCTCATAGTCATCATCGTATTTTACATGCTGGGGGCGATAGGACTGGTCAAATATTGATTGATTACTTACTTAAACACCTACCGCCAAACATTTCTATTCATTGCAATGAATTGGCTTATGAATTGATGTTAAACAGCAATGGCGCGTGTATTGGCGTCCTAACAAAGGGTGAAGAAGGATTGAAACGTTACTTTGCCCATCATGTCATTCTTGCTACAGGTGGTGCAGGTGCTCTTTATCCAAGCACTTCTAACTATGCCACGAATACGGGAGATGGTATTGCATTAGCATATCGCGCAGGCGCTGCCATCAGTGATATGGAATTTATGCAATTTCATCCAAGTTTATTATGGTGTGATGGAGAGGCTAAAGGATTAGTTTCTGAAGCTGTTCGAGGCGCTGGAGGTATTTTTGTTAATGCACAACGTGAACCTATTATGGCAGGTGTACATCCACTGCTTGATTTAGCACCACGTCATATTACTGCCCACACATTATATATAAAGCGCGCATCTGGGCAAGAAACATTTATTGATATTACAAGCATTCAGCACTTTGAAGAGAAATTCCCTACGATTACAAAACTTTGCATTGACAACGGTATTGATTTACAAAATGGTCTAATCCCTGTAGCACCTGGAAGTCATTTCTTAATGGGGGGCGTTATAGCTGATGACATAGGAAGAACTACGATTGCTAACCTGTATGCTGTTGGCGAAGTTGCTTGTACGGGCGTTCATGGGGCAAATCGTTTAGCTAGCAATTCATTACTGGAAGGCATCACATTCGGCCAAAAGATGGCTCAATATATTATACAAACTGGTTGCAACCAAACGAATTTCACGCTTGCTGATGCAAAATATCATCAGTCGATGCCCCCATTATTACCGAAAGAGCAATTACAACAAACAATGATGCATACATTAGGCATCGTTCGAAACCCTATCGCTATGCAACATTTTGCAGAGCAATTGCCTGCATTACAAGATTTACTTCAAGTGAATGTGATGAATTTCAATGCACAGCATCTTGAACTCTACATGATGCATATTGTTGCTTCGCTGATGGTGCATGCAGCTCTTACACGAACAGAAACTCGTGGCGCTCATATTCGCAACGATACGCCTAACAGTGATACAGACTGGGCACGGCGCTGGATTATTTTTCAACAAGGACAAATGAAAGTGAGGAATTCATTGTATGAATATCATCAAGCTCGAGGAAATGCTCAAGCAATTTTTTAATGAGGACATAGGAGATGGGGATTTATCAAGCGAACTTATCTTTTCAGTTGAGCAAACAGGTTCCTTTTCCTTTTATGCAAAAGATAGTGGTATTTTTTGTGGAACACCTATTATCGAACATGGTTTTCGGTTACTCGATCCTTCCATGCAGATCACAATGCATAAAAATGATGGTGATGCCGTGAACTATGGTGATATTCTTGCAGTTATTAAAGGACCACTACAGAAATTATTAATAGGAGAACGGGTGATTTTAAATCTTATTCAGCGCATGTCTGCTATCGCCACGGCAGCCAATAGAGCAGTTCAGGAAACTGCAGGAACTACTGCAAAAATTTGCGATACGCGTAAAACGATTCCAGGCTTAAGAATGCTTGATAAATATGCTGTACGTATAGGTGGTGCTTATAATCATCGAAGTGGCTTATACGATGCGATTATGCTCAAGGATAATCATATTGCTTTTGCTGGTAGTATTACAGAAGCTGTACAAACCGCTCGTAAAAAAATTGGGCATACGGTAAAAATCGAGGTAGAGATTGAAACGAAAACTCAATTAGATGAGGCCATTGCAGCAGGTGCAGATATTATTATGTTCGATAATTGTACGCCTGAAGAAATAGCAGCTTGGATTCAATCCGTTCCATCACATATTGCTACTGAAGCTTCTGGTGGTATTACAATAGAAAATTTACATGCTTATGCAAAGTCAGGTATTCAATGGATTTCACTAGGTGCACTAACTCATTCAGTAAAAGCCTTTGATATAAGTGCACTTGTACAAATGAAAGGAGAGCATACACTTGTCCATCACTAGTCTACTACAACAAACTTCATTACTTCCTGAGCATTACCGCACATTATCAACGACCGAAATGGAGTCTCGAATTTTAGCTATTAAAAAGAAACTAGGTAAGAAGCTTTTTATTCCTGGACATCACTATCAAAAAGATGAAGTGATTCAATTTGCTGATGCCACAGGAGATTCCTTACAGCTTGCTCAAATTTCTGCTGCTAATACAGAAGCAGAACATATCGTTTTTTGTGGAGTACATTTTATGGCCGAGACGGCTGATATGCTCACTACTGAAAGACAGCATGTTTATTTACCTGATATGCGTGCAGGTTGTTCTATGGCAGATATGGCGGATATTTATCAAACAGAGCAAGCTTGGCCTATTTTACAACAACTTTTTGGCAATACAATATTGCCGTTAACATATGTAAATTCGACTGCAGCCATTAAAGCATTTACTGGTCGTCACGGTGGAGCTTGCGTAACCTCCTCTAATGCTAAAGAAATGGTAAAATGGGCTTTTTCACAAAAGCAGCGTATTTTATTTTTACCAGATCAGCATTTGGGTAGAAACACTGCTTTTGACTTAGGTGTTCCACTAGAAAGTATGGCGGTTTGGAATCCTCATACAAATACACTTGAAACAGACCAATCACCAGAAAAAATCAAAGTCATATTGTGGAAAGGACACTGTTCGGTGCATGAAGGTTTTACAGTACAACATACTGCTAAGGTTCGTCAAACATATCCAAATATGCGCATTATTGTTCATCCTGAATGTAGCCGTGAAGTGGTAGCTGCTGCAGATGATGCAGGCTCTACAAAATATATTCTCTATACGATTAATAACGCCCCAAGCGGCTCGGCGTGGGCAATCGGAACAGAAATGAATCTAGTAAACCGCATTATTCAACAACATCCTGATAAACATATAATCTCTTTAAACGAAAACTTCTGCCCTTGTCTTACAATGAATCGAATCGACCTTCCACATTTACTTTGGTCACTTGAAAGTATTGAGCAAGGCAAGCCACATAATCGCATTCAAGTGGATGCGTCAACGGCTGAAGAAGCTCGTAGCTCTCTTGAAAGAATGCTATCACGTAGTTAAGCAAAAAATCGTCTACCGATTTAATGGTAGACGATTTTTAAAATGATCTAGACAAAAAAAACACAGTCGCTATGATTGCTCATATCGACTGTGTTTTAGTATGACCCCTACGGGATTCGAACCCGTGTTACCGCCGTGAAAGGGCGGTGTCTTAACCGCTTGACCAAGGGGCCAATGGCGGAGAAGGAGGGATTTGAACCCTCGCGCCGGTTACCCGACCTACACCCTTAGCAGGGGCGCCTCTTCAGCCTCTTGAGTACTTCCCCATAAATAAAAAAATGGCTCCGAAGGCAGGACTCGAACCTGCGACAACCTGATTAACAGTCAGGTGCTACTACCAACTGAGCTACTTCGGAATAATGGTGGGCCTAAATGGACTCGAACCATCGACCTCACGCTTATCAGGCGTGCGCTCTAACCAGCTGAGCTATAGGCCCATTGGAGCGGGTGATGAGAATCGAACTCACGACATCAGCTTGGAAGGCTGAGGTTTTACCATTAAACTACACCCGCGTATATGGTGGGTCAGGACGGAATCGAACCGCCGACACTTAGAGCTTCAATCTAATGCTCTACCAACTGAGCTACTGACCCATATACTTTGACTGAACCTATTTTAAAATGGCGGTCCCGACCGGGATCGAACCGGCGATCTCCTGCGTGACAGGCAGGCATGTTAACCGCTACACCACGGGACCATTTGGTTGCGGGGGCTGGATTTGAACCAACGACCTTCGGGTTATGAGCCCGACGAGCTACCACTGCTCCACCCCGCGATAATATGTTTATTCACTTCGAGTTTTTTGTACACCATTTCTAAAATTAAAACTGGAGGAGGTAGAGGGATTCGAACCCCCGCGCGGTGTTACCCGCCTGTCGGTTTTCAAGACCGATCCCTTCAGCCAGACTTGGGTATACCTCCGTACTATTATATAAATGGTGGACCTTGCAGGACTCGAACCTGCGACCGGACGGTTATGAGCCGTCTGCTCTAACCAACTGAGCTAAAGGTCCTTTAAGATGGCGGCAGAGGGGATCGAACCCCCGACCTTACGGGTATGAACCGTACGCTCTAGCCAGCTGAGCTACGCCGCCAGGATCTTTATACTGGTTATAAATTATGGTGGAGCCTAGCGGGATCGAACCGCTGACCTCCTGCGTGCAAGGCAGGCGCTCTCCCAGCTGAGCTAAGGCCCCATAAGTTACAAGTTTTTGAAAATGGTCGGGAAGACAGGATTCGAACCTGCGACCCCTTGGTCCCAAACCAAGTGCTCTACCAAGCTGAGCTACTTCCCGTTCATTTATTGGCGCGCCCGGCAGGAGTCGAACCCACAACCTTCTGATCCGTAGTCAGACGCTCTATCCAATTGAGCTACGGGCGCTTGATAAAATGGTGCCGAGGGCCGGAATCGAACCGGCACGGTAGTCACCTACCGCAGGATTTTAAGTCCTGTGCGTCTGCCAGTTCCGCCACCCCGGCACATTGGAGCGGAAGACGAGGTTCGAACTCGCGACCCCCACCTTGGCAAGGTGGTGTTCTACCACTGAACTACTTCCGCATGTGCATAAGATTATTTATCCTGGCAATTATCAAATTCAAATAAAATGGTGCGGGTGAAGGGAGTCGAACCCCCACGCCTTGCGGCGCTAGATCCTAAGTCTAGTGCGTCTGCCAATTCCGCCACACCCGCATCTTATTGTTGGCAATTAAAAATGGTGAGCCATGAAGGACTCGAACCTTCGACCCTCTGATTAAAAGTCAGATGCTCTACCAACTGAGCTAATGGCTCAAAAAATGGTGCCGGCTATAGGAATCGAACCCACGACCTACTGATTACAAGTCAGTTGCTCTACCTGCTGAGCTAAACCGGCATATGGTGGAGGATGACGGGCTCGAACCGCCGACCCTCTGCTTGTAAGGCAGATGCTCTCCCAGCTGAGCTAATCCTCCTGGGTATTATGCCTAGCGACGTCCTACTCTCACAGGGGGAAGCCCCCAACTACCATCGGCGCTAAAGAGCTTAACTTCCGTGTTCGGTATGGGAACGGGTGTGACCTCTTTGCCATCATCACTAGACTATATTCGACCTCCAATACACGGCGTATTACTGTGTCTTGAAGCTCTCTTTTTAGAAAGATTGTTCTTTCAAAACTGGATAAACGGTTCATTGAATGTTTCAAACTTTTTGGTTAAGTCCTCGATCGATTAGTATTCGTCAGCTCCATGTGTCACCACACTTCCACCTCGAACCTATCTACCTCATCGTCTTTGAGGGATCTTACTTACTTGCGTAATGGGAAATCTCATCTTGAGGGGGGCTTCATGCTTAGATGCTTTCAGCACTTATCCCGTCCACACATAGCTACCCAGCGATGCCTTTGGCAAGACAACTGGTACACCAGCGGTGTGTCCATCCCGGTCCTCTCGTACTAAGGACAGCTCCTCTCAAATTTCCTACGCCCACGACGGATAGGGACCGAACTGTCTCACGACGTTCTGAACCCAGCTCGCGTACCGCTTTAATGGGCGAACAGCCCAACCCTTGGGACCGACTACAGCCCCAGGATGCGATGAGCCGACATCGAGGTGCCAAACCTCCCCGTCGATGTGGACTCTTGGGGGAGATAAGCCTGTTATCCCCGGGGTAGCTTTTATCCGTTGAGCGATGGCCCTTCCATGCGGAACCACCGGATCACTAAGCCCGTCTTTCGACCCTGCTCGACTTGTAGGTCTCGCAGTCAAGCTCCCTTGTGCCTTTACACTCTACGAATGATTTCCAACCATTCTGAGGGAACCTTTGGGCGCCTCCGTTACCTTTTAGGAGGCGACCGCCCCAGTCAAACTGTCCGCCTGACACTGTCTCCTGCCCCGCTAAGGGGCATGGGTTAGAATTTCAATACAACCAGGGTAGTATCCCACCGACGCCTCCTTCGAAGCTGGCGCTCCGAGATCTCTGGCTCCTACCTATCCTGTACAAGTTGTACCAAAATTCAATATCAGGCTACAGTAAAGCTCCACGGGGTCTTTCCGTCCTGTCGCGGGTAACCTGCATCTTCACAGGTACTATAATTTCACCGAGTCTCTCGTTGAGACAGTGCCCAGATCGTTACGCCTTTCGTGCGGGTCGGAACTTACCCGACAAGGAATTTCGCTACCTTAGGACCGTTATAGTTACGGCCGCCGTTTACTGGGGCTTCAATTCGCAGCTTCGCTTGCGCTAACCACTCCTCTTAACCTTCCAGCACCGGGCAGGCGTCAGCCCCTATACGTCACCTTACGGTTTTGCAGAGACCTGTGTTTTTGCTAAACAGTCGCCTGGGCCTATTCACTGCGGCTCTCATGCGCTTGCACGCTCAAGAGCACCCCTTCTCCCGAAGTTACGGGGTCATTTTGCCGAGTTCCTTAACGAGAGTTCTCTCGCACACCTTAGGATTCTCTCCTCGACTACCTGTGTCGGTTTGCGGTACGGGCACCTCTCACCTCGATAGAGGCTTTTCTTGGCAGTGTGAAATCAGGAACTTCGTCCATACGGACTCGCCATCACAGCTCAACGTTACAGTGTGCGGATTTGCCTACACACACGCCTTACTGCTTGGACGCGCACAACCAACGGCGCGCTTACCCTATCCTACTGCGTCCCCCCATTTCTCAAACGGTGAGGAGGTGGTACAGGAATATCAACCTGTTGTCCATCGCCTACGCCTATCGGCCTCGGCTTAGGTCCCGACTAACCCTGAGCGGACGAGCCTTCCTCAGGAAACCTTAGTCATACGGTGGACGGGATTCTCACCCGTCTTTCGCTACTCATACCGGCATTCTCACTTCTAAGCGCTCCACCAGTCCTTCCGGTCTGACTTCAACGCACTTAGAACGCTCTCCTACCACTGACATCGTAGATGTCAATCCACAGCTTCGGTGAATCGTTTAGCCCCGATACATTTTCGGCGCAGCGTCACTCGACCAGTGAGCTATTACGCACTCTTTAAATGATGGCTGCTTCTAAGCCAACATCCTGGTTGTCTGTGCAACGCCACATCCTTTTCCACTTAACGATTACTTTGGGACCTTAGCTGGTGGTCTGGGCTGTTTCCCTTTTGACTACGGATCTTATCACTCGCAGTCTGACTCCCGTGTATAAATATCTGGCATTCGGAGTTTGTCTGAATTCGGTAAACCGGGATGGCCCCCTAGTCCAAACAGTGCTCTACCTCCAGTATTCTCATCACGAGGCTAGCCCTAAAGCTATTTCGGAGAGAACCAGCTATCTCCAAGTTCGATTGGAATTTCTCCGCTACCCACACCTCATCCCCGCACTTTTCAACGTGCGTGGGTTCGGGCCTCCAGTAAGTGTTACCTCACCTTCACCCTGGACATGGGTAGATCACCTGGTTTCGGGTCTACGACCACGTACTAATTCGCCCTATTCAGACTCGCTTTCGCTGCGGCTCCGCCTTCTAAAGCTTAACCTCGCACGTAATCGTAACTCGCCGGTTCATTCTACAAAAGGCACGCTATCACCCATTAACGGGCTCTAACTACTTGTAGGCACACGGTTTCAGGATCTCTTTCACTCCCCTCCCGGGGTGCTTTTCACCTTTCCCTCACGGTACTGGTTCACTATCGGTCACTAGGTAGTATTTAGCCTTGGGAGATGGTCCTCCCGGATTCCGACGGAATTTCACGTGTTCCGCCGTACTCAGGATCCACTCTGGAGGGAATAAACTTTCGACTACAGGGCTTTTACCTGCTCTGGCGGACCTTTCCAAGTCGCTTCATCTAACTCATTCCTTTGTAACTCCGTATAGAGTGTCCTACAACCCCAAGAGGCAAGCCTCTTGGTTTGGGCTCTTCCCGTTTCGCTCGCCGCTACTCAGGGAATCGATTTTTCTTTCTCTTCCTCCAGGTACTTAGATGTTTCAGTTCCCTGGGTCTGCCTTCAAGACGCTATGTATTCACGTCAAGATACTACGCGATTAAACGTAGTGGGTTCCCCCATTCGGAAATCTCCGGATCAAAGCTCACTTACAGCTCCCCGAAGCATATCGGTGTTAGTGCCGTCCTTCTTCGGCTCCTAGTGCCAAGGCATTCGCCGTGCGCCCTTAATAACTTAACCTGCAGCTTCCGATATACATCGTAATCCAGCGTCAGCTTCATTCGTTCGGTCAGTCACGTACAGAGGTACGCTCCTTCTCTCACTCAATCGCTTCCTTGTCTTACTCGTATCTCGAAACCTTCATTTGTTATTAAGCCTATAAAAAACTTAAAAAATAAATGTGTTTGTTACAATTTCAATGTCGTTTTATCCAGTTTTCAAAGAACAAATTCACTACCTGTTTCTACTTCTTCGCAAATTTGCGACGAAAGCGTAGCGACAGGAGCACAGTTTTGAAGTATTTCATCGTAATGATGAACCTTCAAAACTGAACGCAAAACGTAATCTTACAAACCCAAGGTTTGTATTCCGAAAATATCCTTAGAAAGGAGGTGATCCAGCCGCACCTTCCGATACGGCTACCTTGTTACGACTTCACCCCAATCATCTATCCCACCTTCGGCGGCTGGCTCCAAAAGGTTACCTCACCGACTTCGGGTGTTACAAACTCTCGTGGTGTGACGGGCGGTGTGTACAAGGCCCGGGAACGTATTCACCGCGGCATGCTGATCCGCGATTACTAGCGATTCCGGCTTCATGTAGGCGAGTTGCAGCCTACAATCCGAACTGAGAACGACTTTATCGGATTAGCTCCCTCTCGCGAGTTGGCAACCGTTTGTATCGTCCATTGTAGCACGTGTGTAGCCCAGGTCATAAGGGGCATGATGATTTGACGTCATCCCCACCTTCCTCCGGTTTGTCACCGGCAGTCACCTTAGAGTGCCCAACTAAATGATGGCAACTAAGATCAAGGGTTGCGCTCGTTGCGGGACTTAACCCAACATCTCACGACACGAGCTGACGACAACCATGCACCACCTGTCACCGTTGTCCCCGAAGGGAAAACCATATCTCTACAGTGGTCAACGGGATGTCAAGACCTGGTAAGGTTCTTCGCGTTGCTTCGAATTAAACCACATGCTCCACCGCTTGTGCGGGCCCCCGTCAATTCCTTTGAGTTTCAGTCTTGCGACCGTACTCCCCAGGCGGAGTGCTTAATGCGTTAGCTGCAGCACTAAGGGGCGGAAACCCCCTAACACTTAGCACTCATCGTTTACGGCGTGGACTACCAGGGTATCTAATCCTGTTTGCTCCCCACGCTTTCGCGCCTCAGTGTCAGTTACAGACCAGATAGTCGCCTTCGCCACTGGTGTTCCTCCAAATCTCTACGCATTTCACCGCTACACTTGGAATTCCACTATCCTCTTCTGCACTCAAGTCTCCCAGTTTCCAATGACCCTCCACGGTTGAGCCGTGGGCTTTCACATCAGACTTAAGAAACCACCTGCGCGCGCTTTACGCCCAATAATTCCGGACAACGCTTGCCACCTACGTATTACCGCGGCTGCTGGCACGTAGTTAGCCGTGGCTTTCTAATAAGGTACCGTCAAGGTACAGCCAGTTACTACTGTACTTGTTCTTCCCTTACAACAGAGTTTTACGAACCGAAATCCTTCTTCACTCACGCGGCGTTGCTCCATCAGGCTTTCGCCCATTGTGGAAGATTCCCTACTGCTGCCTCCCGTAGGAGTCTGGGCCGTGTCTCAGTCCCAGTGTGGCCGATCACCCTCTCAGGTCGGCTACGCATCGTCGCCTTGGTGAGCCGTTACCTCACCAACTAGCTAATGCGCCGCGGGCCCATCCTATAGCGACAGCCGAAACCGTCTTTCAGTATTGTCCCATGAGGAACAATAGATTATTCGGTATTAGCCCCGGTTTCCCGGAGTTATCCCAAACTATAAGGTAGGTTGCCCACGTGTTACTCACCCGTCCGCCGCTAACGTCAAAGGAGCAAGCTCCTTCTCTGTTCGCTCGACTTGCATGTATTAGGCACGCCGCCAGCGTTCGTCCTGAGCCAGGATCAAACTCTCCATAAAAGAAATTTGATTAGCTCAAATTGTTTTGCTGGCATCAATTTTGATGTCCAAAATTTTGTTTCGTTCACTAACGAAGTTAGCTAGTAAAAACTATATTGATTACGTTTTGCTTGTTCAGTTTTCAAGGTTCATTTGTTGCCGCTTGTTTTCAGCGACTTTATTATCATAACTTGTATTCAACAAGAAGTCAACAACTTTTTAATTCTTTATTTTCAAGTCGTCCTTCTTGTTAAGGACAAGTAATAATATATAATATACCAATATAAAAATCAAGCTTTTTTCATAAAAAACTTTAAAATCTTTTTATCATCCACTACAAATAGTAGAATCCCTGCTATTACAATGCATCCACCAATGATTTGTGTAGCGATTAAATACTCTTTAAAAATAATAAAAGCTAATACTGCCGCTCCGATTGGTTCAAATAATATAGCAATTGATACAACATTCGTACTAACATATTTAATAGACCAATTAAATAAAGTATGTCCTAATAAATTAGGGACAATTGCTAATAAAATAAACCACATCCAATCCATAGACGAATATGGACCAAATGATTCCCCTTTTAATAAAACATAGAAATACAATGTAATCGTACTTACTGAGTAAACAATCATTGTATAAGTCACAAGAGATAATCGTTTTCGTACATCTTGGCCAAATAATAAGTATATTGTAATAAGTGCACAAGCAATTAGAGCAAGCATATCCCCATAAAACGCAGATCCACTTAGTTTAAAATCACCCCAGCTTATTAATACACTTCCAACAATGGCAATAGCCCCTGCAAAAATAGTTTTTACAGTAATCGCCTCTTTAAAGAAAAAGTATGTACCTACAAACGCAAAAAGTGGTTGAAGTGTCACAAGCACAGTTGAGCTTGCAACAGATGTGTAATTTAGTGACTCAAACCACAAAATAAAGTGAAAAGCTAAAAAAACACCCGCTATAGAAGAAAAACACCAATCTCGAATAGATAGCTGTTTTAATTCATTGGTATATTTCCAAAAAAATAGTGGTGCCATGATTATGACAGAAAACAGCATACGATAAAAAGCAATAACACCAGCATCCGCAGTTGCTAATTTCACAAATATAGCTGATAAAGATACTGAAATAACACCTATAAAAATTGGGATATATGGATGAATATTTGGTTCGTTCATTGAATCCACCTCCATAAAAAAAGCTTATACTTCATTACTTGCGTGATGTACAATACAAAAAAGTAATGTACATATAATAATGACAGCTTGCATATCTCTTAGCAATACGAAATAACAATGGAGGGTTGCGTTTGGAAACATTATTGGAGAATATGATTACATATGAAGTTGGAATAAAATTAGTGATTGCAGCCACATTAAGTTTAGTAATCGGTATTGAAAGGGAATTAAAAAAGAAGCCTGTTGGATTAAAAACTAGTTTGGTGATTGCTACATTTAGCTGCTTACTTACCATTATTTCTATCGAAACTGCATACTCAACACCTCCAAGAGGAGATATAAATATTACAATGGATCCCCTTCGTTTAGCAGCACAAGTAGTTAGCGGCATCGGATTTCTTGGAGCAGGTGTCATTTTAAGACGAGGTAATGATAGTATTTCTGGCTTAACTACTGCAGCTATGATTTGGGGAGCTGCTGGTATTGGGATTGCTGTTGGTGCAGGCTTCTACATGGATGCAACACTTGCAGTAATTATCATTGTTTTCGGCATCGAAGTTTTATCTCCTTTTCTTATGAAAATCGGACCAAAACGAATTCGGATGCGAGAAGTATCATTAAAGGTTCAGATTGATAATGATGACCATACAGAATCATTTCTTCTTTTTTTAAAAGAAAACAACATTGTAATTGAAAATATTCGTATTAAAGATATACCAATAGCGAATGATCAAGTATTACACGAATTAGATTTCCGTTTATCGTTAATTGTCTCAGATAACTTACTGTCGTTTTATCGTTCATTACGTACCTTACCTTATATTGAAAAAATAGAAATGGAAATCTTAAACTAGTTGGAGGACTCTATGACAGAAATATTAAAACTATTAAAAGACGGTAATAAACCCTCCCTGATGGCTGCATTTGTAAACGCCTTTTTAGGAATCATTAAAGGGATTGCTTTTTTCTTCACAGGCAATGTGGCTATGTTTGCCGAAATGATGCACTCCCTTGGTGATGCTGCAAACCAATTTTTCGTCTATATCGGCTCCGCCCTTTCGAAAAAAGCACCTACAAAGCAATTTCCAGGAGGCTTTGGGCGAATTGTTAATCTTGTTTGTTTATTCGCCGTAATTATTGTAGCCATCCTATCTTATGAGACGATTAAGGAAGGCTGGCATCATTTTATGCATCCTTCAGGTGAATCGAAAGGAATGTTTATTGCACTCGGTGTGTTGTTTATTGGGATTGTATTAGAAGGTACGGTTCTTGCAAAAGCAGCAGTCGAGGTGCTACATGAGGCTGGACAAGAAAAAGCTGGCCTCGCTTCTATCGCAAAAGCATTTACGTATTTAAATCGTGCAAAACCTGCAACTAAATTAGTTTTTATGGAAGATCTAGTAGCTACAGGTGGTAACGTTTTAGCCTTTGCCGCAATCCTTATTGCGCATTTTACTGGTTGGGCGAGAATTGAAGGACTTGTGTCAATCATTATTGGCTGTATGATGTTTTATGTAGTTGGCAAGGTATTCCTAGATAACGCACGTGGTGTTATTGGTGAAACGGATGAGGAAATGCTGAATCATATTGCTCATCTTGTAATGGATAACTCAAATATTAAAGATATCGTGCGTTTAGAAGTAATTAAAGAAGGAGAATTTTTACATGTAGAGCTTGTGGCAGAAGCTGACCCGAATCTATCCCTTGCATATTTGGATGATGTACGCGACCATTTAACAGAAGTACTACTAAGTCAAAAAGGCGTTTCAAAAGTAGCTATTTTATTTGATGAGGATGATGGTAGATTAAATTGGCAGCATGTTGGGGAACGACCTACAAAAGAACAATAACAAATAGCCAATTGCCAGCTAGGCAGTTGGCTATTTAATATAAAATACGTAAAAAAGTCTATCATTTACAAATGCATTCAAGTTTCTGTGAGACAATTACATAATCTGTAATCATAAAAGTTAGAAGCATTCTTAAACAAATCATTTTTTGTACGCCACCCTGTTGAATCATAATTTTCGAAAATTCTAATGTAGCCAGACGATTGGCTAATTCAAATTCTTCAGCATTTGTTAACGGCTCTCCGTTTGGATGACAACCTAAAACAAAATTACCTGCATAGGAATCTTTCAGTACATTCGGATGCATCGATATATAATGCACTTCGGTAATGGCATCTTCATCATTCATAAGATTATGCGCTACTAAATAGTGTTTCAAAGCCCCTTTTAAATCAATTGCAATCGCCGTTTCAGCTAAAATCGTTCGATAATATACTAGCACGATTTCAGCATCTTCTAAATTCGGCGTTACCTCCAGCATCATTTCTCCAGAAGGACGAACATAAAGGTGCACAATCGCTTCCCTTTGACCATCAGTTAATGTGATCGTCGTTTGTCCATATCGCATGCTTTTAAAAAATATACGATTGTCGACTACATATCCTGCGGCAATTTGATCATTGTCCATTCGTAACGCAGTCGCTTCAATTCCTAATACTTCGATACAATTTTTCAGTTCGTAAATATTCGGCTGAAAAAAATGACTCTCACAGTGCATCGTAATATGGTTTTCAATCAATTGTTTTAACATTCTCTCTACATCCCCTGTCAATTCAAAAATGATTACATTCATTTTAAAAAAATTACCTGAACAAATTCTGAACATTTTTGACAATTAACCCAAATAATCGACAGTTGTTTGTAGTCGGTTTTATGTAATGAGTAAAAGAAAAAAGATGTATCAAAAGTGATAATCTCACTCTTTGATACATCCTTATCTGTCACACTATAACCTAGCGTGCATTTTGTAAAATTGTACGTACATCTTCTTCTTGTAACTTATTGAAGTTGCCAAAAGGTCCATTTTCCATGGCATGTTCAACTATTTGGTCGAATTTTGCATCATCAATATCATAATCGGCTAAACGATTTGGTGCACCTAAAGATGTCCAAAATGCCGATAGACGATCAATCCCCTCATGGGCAACTTCCTCTGTTGTCTTTCCAGTTGCATCAACACCAAAGACGCGTGTCGCAATACCCGCAAAGCGCTCAGGATTAACCGATACATTTAGACGCATCCAATGTGGTTGCAATATTGCTAAACCACCTGCATGCGGTATATCATAAATGGCTGATACGGCATGTTCAATATTGTGCGAAGCCCAATCCCCTTGGGAACCAATTGATAAAAAGCCATTTAAACCAATTGTTCCTGCTAGTAAAATCGTTTCCCGTAATGTCACATTCTCTAAATCTTCGATAAGTTTAGGGGCCGTGCTAATTACTGTTCTTAGTACACCTTCACACATTTCATCAGTAATGGGTGTGTTGGTTGCATTATGAAAGTATTGTTCAAAGACATGGGACATCATATCCACTATACCGTAGACTGTATGATTTTTTGGTACAGTCACTGTGTATGCTGGATTTAAAATAGAAAACTTAGGGAAGACAGCAGGACTACCCCAACTGAATTTTTCTTCTGTTGAAGCGTTCGTAATGACCGAACCGGAATTCATTTCAGAGCCCGTTGCAGCTAGTGTTAACACCGTTCCTAACGGTAGGGCATCTTTCACCACAAATTTTCTTTTGACAATATCCCATGCGTCCCCGTCGTATTTAGCCCCAGCTACTATTAATTTGGAACAGTCAATAACAGAACCACCTCCGACAGCGAGCACAAGGTCAATCCCTTCCTTTTTACAAATCTCTATGCCTAGACGAGCTGTCTCTACACGTGGATTGGGCTCAACACCACTCAATTCAAAAATGGTCTTGCCCGCTTCTTGTAATTTTTCAATGACAGCATTATACACACCATTCTTTTTAATACTACCTCCGCCATAAACAACTAGCACTTTCTGACCGAACTGCGCTAATTCTTTCGGTAATTTCTCTAACGCATCTTCACCAAAATGTAACTTCACTGGATTATAAAATGTAAATGAATTCATGGAAATCGCCCCTTTCTAGTTGGATTTTCTCATATTTCTAGAGTAGAAAGCAAAGATTTATGCACCATTATACGCGCATACAATAATCCGCATATGCCCTATGTATTTTTTTAGGCACAGGTACACCTAATTCATCTTGTAATTTTCTCTGTATTTCATCGTAGCAAAGGATGCATTCTTGTTTTTTATTTTGCTTGATTAAAAATTGCAACAGTAAAAACATATACTGTTCATTAAATTCATCTAGTTCAAGCATTTTTTGTAGACAATTTAATTGTAAGAGCGGATTTATTTCCTTCGTATTCGCAATATACGTTTCAAGCAAATGGAGTACACCTTGTTTTAAACGGAGCTGCATTTGAATCGCCCAAGAATATTCTTCCTCTGCTAAAAAATCACCTTCGTAGCAATTTAACACTTGTTGAATTGTTTGTTCACTGTGATGTTCTCGTTCAAGTAATTGACCCAGTTCTTCAAAATCACTATCAATTTCAACATTTAGTTGGTAATGATTATTGACTAACTGAATCGGGTCCTCAAAACCATTTTCTTTTAAAATTTTTCTTAATTGATAGACAGACGTATGCAAATTACTTGCGGCCTTTTCAAACTCTAATTCTGGCCATAATTCCTCTAGAATAACCACATTTAATAAGGGTCTCTTTCGATGAAACCATAAATATAGAAACAACTCTCGAACTTTTCTAGTACGCCATTTCACCATCTCTTTCTGCGCATCTAGTAAATAAAAACTACCGAGTGTATGAGCATACAATGGGCTTACTCTTTTATCTCTAGTTGTTTCTTTTTGTAATTGCCACTTTTGCTGTGCCTTCATTATCGCTTTGCTAAGTCGTTTCTCATGAACAGGCTTTAACAAATAATCAGTAGCCTCAATGTCGAATGCATCCACCGCAAACTGTGCATGCGCTGTGACAAAAATTATTTGCAAAGATGGTTGTTTTAACAATAGCTGTTTTGCAACTTGTAAACCGTGCATATCTATCATTTCTATATCTAAAAAGGCAAGATCAATTGTTTCTTTTTCAAGTAAAATAAGGGCATCAGCCATAGTAGTAAATGCCCCTTTTATAGAAATCTGAAATTGCATAAGTCGCCCTAACATAATACTTAATACATCTATGCCCATCTTTTCATCATCGATAATGATTATATTCATGCTCCATCACCTTCTGGTAATAATATTAAAATGGTTGTACCCTTACCTTCTTCACTATATAATCGGAGACTTGCATTTTTCATTAACTTAAATTTTTTCAATGGATTTGTAAAACCAATACGAGAGCTTTCTTCGTTTAATAATTGTTGTAATTTATCATCTGGTATTCCGACACCGTTATCGTATACTTTAATACGAACAAATTGCCCCTCTCGCTTGACGCTCACTTCAATTGTACCGCCCTCCCTTTTTTTTGAAATCCCATGAAAAACAGCATTTTCTACTAATGGCTGAATTGACAAGGCAGGGATAAGCAGTTGAATGGATTCGTCCAAATCATATTTAACAATCAAACGATCACCAAAGCGCATTTTTTCAATATAAAGATAAGCTTTAACAAGTTCCATTTCTTCTTCAATCGGCACCATACTATTGCGATAATGGACATTCAGCTTTGCCCGAAAATACGTTGCTAAACAGTAGAGTGCTTCTCTAGTATTTTCCACATCTACATAACTTAATCCAATAATCGTATTCAGCGTGTTGTAAACAAAGTGAGGTGTCACTTGCGTATATAAATAATTCATCTCATCTTCAATAGCATCTAATGATGATTGCCGCACAGCTAACAATGACTCAATGCGAATAAACAATTCATCCATGGCAACTGGCTTTCGTAAATAATCATTGGCTCCTCCTTGTAATGTTAACACTAAATCTGAATGTTTCATGATTGCAGTTAAAACAATAATCGGTAATTCCAACATGTCATATTGTTTACGTACTTGTCTACATAATTCATAGCCCGACATGCCGTTCATCATCAGGTCAATTAACATGCAATCCACTTTTTGCGATTTAATATATTCCATCGCCTCAAAGCCATTATCTACCCCAATAACCGTATAGCCTTTTTGCATAAGTGCATCTGCTAATACTTTGATATTCAAGTGATTGTCATCTACAACAAGGATTTTTTTGTCATTTCCTTTATAAAGTAGCGGTAAATCGAGACGCAACGCTTGTGCATCTGAAACAAGCGTAAGTTGTTTTTCTTTGTTACTATCTACTGCCATTGCTAGGGGCATTGTAAATGTAAAAGTAGTTCCTTTATCAAGGATACTTTCTACAAAAATTTCACCTTGCAATTTTTCTACGATATTTTTTGCAATGCTTAACCCCAAGCCGAGACCTTCTTTTTTATGATCGATATTCACCTGATAGAAAGCATTAAAGATGCGCTCTAATTCATGATGTGGAATGCCAGATCCTGTGTCACTTACGGCAATGACCATATGATTATCATCTATACGAGCAGTTACTGTAATTTGTCCAACTTCCGTATGCTGTATGGCATTATGTAATAAATTGTATAGCACCTGTTTAAAGCGTAACTCATCTGTATACATTGCTGGCAAGGTCGAATCAACCTTACTGATTAAACGTACATTTTTATCATGCGGCATCACGCTATGCATTTCTTCTATCATTTCATTAATAACCATTACCGGAACCACACGAGGTGAAACACGCACTTCTCCAATCATATGGTTCGAGGAAAATAATAAATCTTCAACTAAATAGCCTAAACGTTGTGTGACATGATGAATTAAAATCACATGCTCCTGCTGTGCACGCTTTAATGGTCCCTGTACGCCTTCCATTAACGATTTTGACAGATTTAAAATTCCATCCAAAGGTATGCGTAACTCTTGGGAAGTTTTCAGCAGAAATTCATCTTTCATTTTGTTATGTGCAAACAGCTCCTCCGATAATGTTTGCACTTTTATAAATGCTGTATTAAAACGGAAATTTAACAATGAGGCGAATCCCAATAGTACAAGTAAAAATAAGATGATTTCCGTATAATCAATTGGGAAACCCGTTAAAAAATTAAAGATTAATAACGTTGCATAACAGCAAAGAGAGGCAAAAACGATTAAAATATATTGTGCCCCTTCGATACGCTTCATCATAATACGGATAAGAATCCACACATTATAAAGTACAACCGGAGCTATTACTGCAATATAAATAATTTTTCTAGTCGTTAGAGCTTGTGCAGAGGTAGCTCTCTGAGTAAATGGATTATAAATTCCATAAATAATAAAAACGATACTAAGCAAAATAACCAATGCATAAATAACTCTTTTTTTCGCCAACTGCGGATACAAAAAATAAATAAAAAGTGTTAAACAAATAAGCGCAAGCGGTAAGATGCCTAATTGTAAACGAATTTGGTAGATTGTTAAAATATCGGGGATTAATAAGAAAAATAATTTTTGATTGATAAATGACATATAGCACCCTAATAATATCGTAAACAAACCAAAAAGCAGTTCTTCCTTGCGCTGACGGTTTTGCGCATACGATATGATATAAATAATGCCAAAAATAATATACCCCATACTAACCAAAGCATCTGCCAAAACTTTAACTCGATAGTGATGTTCGATGGCTTCTATTGTGCCAAATTCTATCGGGTAAATAATACCCGCCTGTGGATAATTAAAATTGCTTACATGTATCACGATATCAAGTACACTGTTGTCACTTTGTGCAAAGACCGTATATTTATCATCATTTTCCGTACGAAAATCAGTTCTTTCTGTACTTGGATTGCCCCTTGCGCCTACTTCCGTGCCATTAATAAATACACGGCTCGACTGGCGTATTGTCCGTATGTATAAGCCATACTGTCCGTCAACTGGTACTTTTACTTTGACATGATAAGTTCCAACTGTGATCCCTTCTGTATTTCGCTGAACATAGTCATGCCAATTTGCAGGTACAGTAATAGGAATTCTTTTACTTTCATAACTAGAAAGGGACTCCCACGATGGAATTAATACATTTGGATAGAAAGCCCATGTCCCTTCTAGTTTTACAGTCTTATGTTTTTGTAATTGTTCTGCATCAATTGTGACAGCACCATCATGGACAATTTGCGGGTTATCTACAAAAAAGTAATGACGATTACCGATGAAAAACACGACCATAAATAGCATGATAATAGTTACGATAATTCCAATATTTTTTTTCATTATCACGCCTCCTTAATTTTTAATTCCCTTTTTGCATTTGCCACATTTCCCCTTCTAGTTGGATAGTCGCTGTATATAAGTAATTAAAAGAAATCGAATCAACTAAATTCTACTATTGATTTAAGCGTTCTCAGATTCAATCTACCTTTTATTTTTAACAGCCTCAATACTTAATAATTAGAGTGAGAGTAAACGATCGCCTTTGGTTCTTCAAAATTATTATTTTTAATTAGTATCCTACCATACATAAGTTGAACAAAAACTGAACCGTTGTAACAGAGTTTATTTTACAAAAAATTTCTTGCCGTTTTCTTATGAACAATAAGAATTTTTGGTAGTTAGTTTTTAACAAACAAATATTCAATAATGAACGCTTCCTAACGAGTAAGGTGTAGCTGTTCAGATTTTGTATAGACATACTTTATATAGTTAAGCTATTACATCCTAAAGGAATTTTGTTTATGCTTATTAGTGCAATCATTGGATGCGGAATTATATTGGGGAGCTTGCTAGTATTGCGAATAATGCAATTAAGAAAGAGGCGCGTGGAAAAGAAAAAAGTGTTGGAGCAACGGCTCGAACATCTCATACTTACAAACAAAAAAAATCTCCGTAAAATAGTTTTGTTAGCATTACCTTTTGCTAAAGGGCAAACGGCTTCATTCTATACAAAAAAGAGTCGCTCCAAATTGGAGACGACCCTTTTTGATAGATTAAACCCATCCGCGGAAGCGTGATGCTTCTGCAGTACGACGTACACCAACCATATATGCAGCTAAGCGCATATTGATGTTACGTGTAGTGGCAGTTGTATAAACATTGTCAAATGCTTCAACCATTTTTTTGTAAAGGCGTTCTTCTACTTCTTCTTCTGTCCAGTAATAACCTTGGTTATTTTGTACCCACTCGAAGTAAGATACTGTAACACCACCTGCAGATGCTAATACATCTGGTACAAGTAAAATACCACGCTCTGTTAAAATTTTAGTTGCTTCTGCTGTTGTTGGACCGTTTGCTGCTTCTACGACAATGTTTGCTTTAATATTATGCGCATTGTCAGCAGTAATTTGGTTTTCAATTGCGGCAGGAACTAAAATATCACAATCAAGCTCTAAAAGATCTTTATTTGAAATTGTGTTTTCGAATAATGTTGTTACAGTTCCGAAGCTATCACGACGATCTAATAAGTAGTCGATATCTAAACCTTCAGGATCATGAAGTGCACCATATGCATCTGAAATACCAATTACTTTGGCACCTAAATCATTCATGAATTTAGCTAAGAAGCTACCTGCGTTACCAAATCCTTGAATAACAACGCGAGCACCTTTAATATCAATACCACGTTTTTTTGCAGCTTCTTCGATAACGATTGTAACACCTTGAGCAGTTGCACGATCGCGACCTTGAGAACCACCAAGTACAAGTGGCTTACCTGTGATGAACCCTGGAGAGTTGAATTCGTCCATACGGCTATATTCATCCATCATCCATGCCATAATTTGTGCATTTGTAAATACGTCTGGCGCAGGAATATCTTTTGTTGGTCCTACGATTTGACTTACTGCACGTACATAACCACGGCTTAGACGTTCAATCTCACCCATAGACATTTGACGTGGGTCACAGATGACACCGCCTTTACCTCCGCCATACGGTAGATCAACGATTCCACATTTCAATGTCATCCACATTGAAAGCGCTTTAACTTCCTCTTCTGAAACAGCTGGGTGGAAACGTACGCCACCTTTTGTTGGTCCTACTGCATCATTGTGCTGAGCACGGTAACCAGTAAATACTTTTGTAGTACCATCATCCATTTTAACTGGAATGCGTACTTGTAGCATACGAAGCGGTTCTTTCAGTAATTCATACATTGCTTCGTCATAGCCTAGTTTATTAAGAGCTTCTTGAATAACATCTTGAGTTGATGTGAACAGATTTAAGTTTTCAGACATATTAAATCGCCTCTTTGTTTTTATAATGATAGTATATCGGCATCATTGTAACACACTTCCGAAATAAAATGTGAACATTTTGTTAAAGTTTAAATACTTTTTCAATTTGAGCAATTGACCAATCTAAATCTTCTTGAGAAATAACTAATGGTGGTGCAAAACGAATAACAGTATCATGTGTTTCTTTACATAATAAGCCTAATTCTTTTAACTTTTCACAATATGGACGAGCTGCCTCTGTTAATTCCATACCGATAAATAAACCACGACCACGAACATCTTTAATCACAGGGTTGTTGATTTCACGTAGTTTCCCTTTGAAATATTCACCTAGTTCTTGTGAACGCTCTGCTAATTTTTCATCTAATAATACTTTAATAGATGCGATTGACACAGCACATGCTAGAGGATTTCCTCCAAAAGTTGAACCGTGTGAACCTGGGTTGAAGACACCTAAAATATCGCGGTTAGCAGCTACACAAGAAATTGGGAATACACCGCCACCTAATGCTTTACCTAAGATGTACATATCAGGCTCTACTTCTTCCCAATCACATGCAAACATTTTACCTGTACGAGCTAACCCAGCTTGAATTTCATCCGCAATAAATAATACATTGTTTTCACGGCATAGTTCACGTGCAGCTTTTAAGAAACCTTCTGGTGGAATCACAATACCAGCTTCCCCTTGAATTGGCTCAATTAAAAATGCTGCTGTATTTGGTGTAATTGCTGCTTTTAATGCTTCTAAATTACCATAATCAACAAGTTTAATATTTGGTAACATCGGTCCGAAACCGCGGCGATATTCTTCATCAGATGATAAAGATACAGCTAGCATCGTACGTCCGTGGAAGTTTCCGTTACAAGCGATTAGTTCTGCTTTCCCTTCTTCGACACCTTTTACGTCATAAGCCCAACGACGAGCTGCTTTAAATGCAGTTTCCACTGCTTCTGCACCCGTATTCATAGGTAAAACCATTTGTTTATTTGTTAATTTTCCTACTAGCTCATACCATTCACCTAAGTTTTCACTGTAAAATGCACGAGAAGTTAATGTTACTTTATCAGCTTGTTCTTTTAATGCAGCAATAATTTTAGGATGACGATGTCCCTGATTTACTGCAGAATATGCTGATAACATATCTAAGTATTTGTTTCCTTCTGGATCTTTAACCCAAGCACCCTCAGCCTCTGCAATAACGATTGGCAGTGGATGATAGTTTGCAGCACCGTAATTTTGTGTTTGTTCAATAACTTGTTGTGATTTTGTCATAAAGCACTCTCTCCCTACTAACTCATAATAAAAATCTATGAAAGATAGGACTGCATAGTAGAGCTGAAAAAGGAGCTATATAATAGAAACAAAAAATTTTAGTTCACCTTAATGCGGTTAAGTCGCACACCTCGAAGGTTTTATTTTCTACGAGGTGTTGCTAACTTTTTCTACTTACTAGAACAGTCTATCTTTGAACATGTGGTGCGTTCCACATTAAATCAGTAAAAATTAAAGCATTTCTGAAGTTGTTTTTGCTTGCATATGAAGTTGTAGGTAGTCTGGGCCACCAGCTTTTGAGTCAGTACCAGACATGTTGAAGCCACCAAATGGTTGGTAACCAACGATAGCACCTGTACAACCACGGTTGAAGTATAAGTTACCAACGTGGAAATCTTCACGCGCTTTTTCTAGGTTCATACGATTATTTGTAATAACTGCACCTGTTAAGCCGTATTCTGTGTCGTTTGCAATTTCAATCGCTTCATCGAAATCTTTTGCTTTTGCAATTGCTACAACTGGTCCGAAAATTTCTTCTTTCATGATGCGAGCAGAAGGGTCTACGTCTGCAAACACTGTTGGATTGATGAAGTAACCAACTGAATCATCTGCTGTACCGCCTGCTACAAGGCGTCCTTCTTTTTTCCCGATTTCAATGTATTCAGTAATTTTATTGAAAGCTGCTTGGTCGATTACTGTTGCCATGAAGTTACTGTTGTCAGCTGGGTCACCAATTGTTAATTCATTAGTAAGCTCTGCTACACGGTTCACTACTGTATCATAAACATCTTCTACGATAACAGCACGAGAGCATGCTGAACATTTTTGACCTGAGAAGCCGAAAGCTGATTTTACAATTGATTGTGCTGCAAGCTCTAAGTCCGCTTCTTTATCAACAACAATTGTATCTTTACCGCCCATTTCAGCGATAACACGTTTAATCCAAATTTGACCTTCGTTATGTGTTGCTGCACGTTGGTTAATACGTAAACCTACATCGCGAGAACCTGTGAAGCTAATAAAGCGCGTTTTCGGATGATCTACTAAGTAATCCCCTACTTCTGCACCAGAACCTGGTACGTAGTTAACGGCACCTGCTGGTAATCCTGCTTCTTCTAAAACTTCGATAAATTTATATGCAACAACTGGTGTAGTTGAAGCTGGCTTTAATAATACTGTATTCCCTGTTACTAAAGCTGCTACAGTAGTACCCGCCATAATTGCAAATGGGAAGTTCCATGGTGAAATAACAATACCGATTCCTAATGGGATGTAATCATAACGGTTGTATTCACCTGGACGACTTTCTACTGGTTGGCCGTCTTTAATACGTAACATTTGGCGACCATAGTATTCTAAGAAGTCAATTGCTTCTGCTGTATCTGCATCCGCTTCATTCCATGGCTTACCAGCTTCTTTTGTTAATAATGCTGAAAACTCATGTTTACGACGACGGATAATTGCTGCCGCTTTGAATAACACATCAGCGCGAATCGCTGGGTCTACTTTTTTCCATGTTTTAAATGTTTCGTCAGCTACTTGCATTGCTTTTTCAGCTAATTCTCTGCTTGCTTTTGAAACGCGACCAATCACTTGTGTTTTTTTAGCTGGGTTATATGAAATGATTTTATCTTCTGTAGTAATGCGCTCTCCACCAATAATTAATGGATAGTCTTGACCTAAATAACTTTCGACTTTATTTAATGCCTCTAAATATGCGTTGTAATTTGCCTCTTGAGAAAAATCTGTAAATGGTTCATGTTTGTATGGAATCATACTATATCCTCCTTTTGTGAGCTGTAAATATTTAGTATGCAAAAACTATTGACGCAAAATATTTTTGCGTATAAAATATTCTTACACTTATTATAATGCAAAATTTCGTTGCATATTTCAAGTAAAAAATTTTTGAGGTGCACATTTTATGAATAATTCTGAACCATTACTACCCTTTTATGAGTTTATTGCAACTAATGTATCCGTTGGTATACATGCGATTGACATAACGGGTAAAACAATTATCTATAATTCAAAAATGAAAGAAATCGAAGGATTTCATTTTGATGAATTAGCAGATCGTTCAATTATTGAATTGTTTTCCTTCCGTCAACATGAAAGTACTTTAATGCGGGTGTTACAAACCGGTTTACAAGAAATGAATGTGAAACAAACCTATTGGAATAAAAACGGTCATGAAATTACAACCATTAACGATACATTCCCACTTTTCAAAAAAAATAAATTAATTGGTGCTATAGAATTTGCACGTGATATCACATCTTTAGAAAAATTAGTCTATCAGCCGCTACGACGTTATGGTGAGCCTTTAACTTTTGATATGATTACGGCAGTGTCTGAAGCAATGCAGCAAGTTATTGTCAATGCTAAAAAAGCGGCTGCAGTAAAATTACCTGTTTTACTTATCGGAGAATCTGGTACAGGTAAAGATTTAGTTGCAGAAGGTATTCACCATGCAGCATCTACTGATCCAGAAGCCTTTGTTACACTATTTAGTCGTCGTTCTGCAAAATCCGTGCTCGATAAGGTGCAAGAACTTTTACAAGATGATAAAGCCTATACTTTTTTCTTTGAACGTATTGATTTTTTAAGCCTTCCTATTCAGGAACAGCTACTCGAGTTATTGCAGTCATTACCACCATCCAAATATATGCTAATCGGCAGTGTCGGCAGTGACCCAATTACGCTTATTGCAGAGAATAAACTTTCTAAGTCTCTCTATTATTTCTTTGCAACAATGTCCATTACTATTCCAAATTTAACAGATCGCAAAGAAGATATTTTACCGTTCGTGGCAGATTATTTTAGTCGTCATCGTGAGCGATTTGCGTCAAACGTGGCAGAACTTGCACCGGATGTCCAAGCATTATTCTTACAATATGATTGGCCTGGAAACCTAAAGGAACTCGAACTATTGCTAGATGAAATCGTTTCGTTTATGACAACGGAATCAACCGTTACATTTGATTTACTACCTGTTCATTTTCGATTTAAAGTGCAAAGCCAAGACACATCTGACCATGAACCTGAATTTTTCATGTTCCACCAGCAAAACGATGTCATGCCCCTCGATGCTTATTTACGAGAAGCCGAATCCTATTATGTGCAAAATGTCTTAAATCTATATGAAGGCAATATAACGAAGGCTGCTGGTGCTCTCGGTATGAGCCGGCAAAACCTGCAATATCGCATACGGAAGATGAAAAAGGGCTAAAATGATTAATAATAAAAAAGAGAATGCCTTCACATGAAGGCATCCTCTTTTTTTAGTGTCCTGACTGTTCGATCCAGTCCTGTAATTTATCTTTTAAGGAATTAAAACCATTCGCATCGGATTCATCTACACGATCCTGTAATGATTTTCGGGGTGGTGCGTCTTTTTTTCTTGTTGCTGCAGGGCGCTCTTGTAAGGCACGAATCGATAAACTAATTTTTTCGGCCGCTTCATCGATCTCAAGTACCTTTACTTCAACCTCTTGCCCTACTGATAAAAACTCACTGACGTCTTTTACAAAGCCGTACGTAATTTCAGAAATATGCACGAGCCCTTGTGTATCGTCATCAAGTGCTACAAATGCACCGTACGGTTGAATACCTGTAACTTTTCCGGTCAATACGTCTCCTAATTCATATTTTTTTGCCATAACCTTTGCCCACTTTCTATATGTTTGCTACGTATATATCACGATAAATTATAACATACGTCAATAAGTGGGGCAAAAAATCATCCCATCAATCCATGATTGCTGTGATACGATAATAACCTTCCTCTGATTTTGAAAACTTGATGAGGAACTGCCTTCCGTACTTTTCCTGACTCCCTATAGCAACGCGAGCAGCGACGGTAGGAATAATTCCATTATATTCGCCTAGCTGACTAAAAACATCAAGACTCTGTATGGTTTGTAACATACTTGCATCCACTTCGGCATCTGGTGTTAACAAAGCATTTTGCATTTCCTTATCGTCTATGGTCACGGCGTATAAGTAAAGTGAGGCAATATTGATTGGGTGTAGTTGATTGATGATTGCTTCATCATTATTGTTTTTATATTGTTCATATATTCCTTTTATTTGTGCAATACGAGACTCATTCATATCGACAACATTAAAGTCACTGTCGTTAATAGTACCTGCTGTTTCTTGCCGTGTTTGTAAAAGTATTGTCCAAATATCATAAGGTGTGAGTTGTGATAATGTAGCGGAGTGTTGCGTTTGCTGTAATTCTCCTAAAATTGTAGCAGCGGTCTTTTGCATTACTTCACCATACTTTCCACTAGCTACTTCCTCTAAAAATTTCATATAGTCCCGATTAGGTTGCCCGTCATTTGCTATGGCAGGATATTGTTTTGTACCTAGCAATAAGACCACCCACGTATTTTTATAGGTTTCCTGTAATAGCTTGTAATCGGTAGAATCCGCATTTACATCTGCAAGTAATGTACGTTCCATTATTTTAAGTGAGCGCGCCGTTTCTTCTCGCGTATATCGTAAGTCATCAGCCAATAATAAGTAACCCATTTTTAAATATTCGAAATACCCGAAAACATCCGGATGTAATTGGTTGATATACTGCGGAGCAAATTCCCCATCGATTGGATTTGCTTTAAAGTAAAATACGCCATTTCCATCCGTTTTCAACTCCATATATTGATTATTTGCCGCTTCAATAATAGCTTGTAAATCAGATGGATATTGTTTTACATCATCTTTTTCCTTTAATTGCTGTTGATAAGGCTCAAGAAGCTTGCTATAAAAACGCTCCAATTCCTCTACCGAAATAACGTAGTTACTATAAACTGCAAACGATTCCTCAAAGCTTAAATTTCTAAAGGTTTTTATCTTTTCTAACGACCGCTTAGGAGTTATTAAACGATTCATTATATTTTCTTCCATAATTTCAACGTAGTTTTCATCCGTTAATTTCAAATGCAAATTAGTCGTTAGATAAAAATCTAACATTGAATTTGCGTTTTTAATAAAATCAAACGCTTCTAGCTCATCTTTAGTCACTTTTAATTCCTTTCTAATATCCTCCTTTTTACTATTAAATTTTTTCGTTAAGTAATCTGCTACCTCTTCCTCAACTGCCTTTTCATCAGGTATATCTTGTGTTTGTTCACTGTGTGTATTTTCCTGTTGATTCAATGTATAGAACGACACTAACAGACCAACTAGCAACACACTTGCAACGCTTGCTATCCATACTGCTGGCTTCTGCCATTTTAAGGCGTGTTTTTGTTGTGCGGTATTCGATTGCTTAGGTAGTGCTTCTTCATCTTTTTCTTCTTCGATTTGCTTGAAAACATTGTCGGGATTTAATTGAAGTTCCATTCGGTCGTATGATTTTTTCAACAGTGCCATGCGCTTGTCAAATTGTTGATCATCCATTCTCAACACTCCCTTCCTGTGTCAAAGCTAGTTTAAGCTTTTCTTTTGCGCGCAATATGCGTACTTTGACAGTGGATAACGAAATGCCAAGTACCTCGGCAATTTCTTCATACTTCAACTCATGAAAGTAATATAAGACGAGCGGATAGCGATATTTTTCATCAAGTGCTTGAATGCTGTGATGCAATACGCGGTCTTCCTCAAAATTAAGGACATGCTTTTCAGCTGAAGGACTTGGGACTTGTCGCTGTGCGCTTAATAGCTCCTCCTTTGCTTGTTCACGTCGTTCTTTTCGATAATAATCACGGGTAGCATTAAGTGTGACTTTATAAAGCCATGTCGTAAATCGATCCTGCTTAAATTGATGTAAAAAACGGTATAGCTTAACAAAAACTTCTTGTGAAACATCCGCTAAATCACTACTATGTACGCCACATTGAAAGGCAAATTTTTCAACTGTTCGCTGATGGATGCGAATTAGTTCAATATAAGCTTCTTTGTCACCTTGTTGTGCTCGCTCGATTAATTCCGTTTCACTCACTCATTACCCCTCCTTTTCTATGTAACGACCTGTTCTTCCCAATTGTTACATTAATTTTAAATGACGAATAGCGCATGTGGAAGTCGCTAAAATTGATAGTACATCATGCATTGTCGCTCCAAAACTCACTTGTATTAAGACGTTGGTACGTAAAAAGTATTTATAATCAATTTTCAGAAATTTGCCTTGTGTTATGCCGTATTTGCGGTAAAATAGAACTTTAGTATAAGGAGGCTTTATTTTCGTGTCATCTAGAGATCAATTTTCAACAAAAATTGGATTTATTTTAGCTGCTGCTGGTAGCGCCATAGGATTAGGCGCTATTTGGAAATTCCCCTATATGGCGGGAACCAACGGCGGAAGTGTATTTATTTTATTATTCATTTTATGTACATTTTTCATCGGTTTACCAGTGTTAATTGCAGAATTTATGATTGGACGTCGTGGGCAAAAGGATGCTGTCACGTCATTCAAACAACAAGCCCCAGGAAAACCATGGTTTTTAATAGGTTGGGGCGGCATGATTATTGCGGGTTTAATACTATCCTTCTATAGTGTAGTAGGCGGATGGATTTTAAGTTATTTAGGACGTTCATTAACGTTTCAATTAACGAGTGATGGTCATAACGGGAATTATGCTGATTTGTTTGGCAGTATTATCTCTAGTCCATTTGAAGCGGTACTTGTGCAAGGGTTATTTTTACTGTTAACGATTGCTATCGTATCTGGAGGCATTAAAGGTGGGATTGAAAAAGCAAGTACGTGGATGATGCCATTACTATTTATTTTCTTTATTGTGTTAGTAATCCGTTCCTTAACACTTGATGGTGCAATGGAAGGTGTAAAATTTATGTTTGTACCTGACTGGTCTTACTTAAATGCCGAAACATTTTTAAAAGCGCTTGGACAAGCGTTCTTCTCCTTAAGTGTTGGTATAGCTGTTATGATTACGTACGCATCTTATCTCCCTAAAACCGAAAAAATCGGTAATTCAGCCATTAATGTAGCATCTATGAATATTATTATTTCGCTTCTTGCAGGTTTAGTTATTTTCCCAGCTGTATTCGCACTAGGCTATACACCCGACCAAGGGCCAGGGCTTGTTTTTATTATCTTACCTGCCGTTTTTGAGCAATTGCCACTTGGGGGCCTTTTCCTAACGATTTTCTTTATTCTTTTACTGTTTGCTACCGTGACTTCTTCGATTTCAATGTTAGAAATTGTAGTAGCTATCGCCATTGGAGACAAACCCGAGAAGCGTAAAAAAATCGCATGGATTGGTGGACTTATTATTTTCATCTTCGGTATACCGAGTGCCCTATCTTTCGGTATTCTATCAGATGTCAAAATATTAGATCGTTCCATTTTTGATTTTGTAGACTTTATTACAAATAGTGTCGGCATGCCAATCGGTGCCTTACTGATTTCTATTTTTGCAGGCTATTATTATACGAAGGATATTTCCCGCAAAGAGCTTGCTTCCTCAAGTCTACTGTTTAACACTTGGTATATTTTAATTCGTTATGTGTCACCTATTGCGATTTTGCTTATTTTTATCCAAGGTATTTTGCCGTTATTTAAATAAGAAAGTGAGGTTGTCTAAACACAGAAGACAACCTCACTTTTATAAGGAAGCAGCTTTCGTGCAATCATTTGCACTCAAACCTTTCCAATAAAAAAACACTATATGTCGATTAAATAATACATTTTGCTTGAAACTTAATGGCCAGTAGTTTATATGAAATGGCAACACAATCTTCAATTGGAATCCACTGTTCAAACGAGTGCTCGTAGGTTTCTTGAATGACCTTTGCAAGAGCAGATGGGTCATCAATACTTTGTAGTGCTGCAACAACATCCGCTGTTTCTGTATCATAATGCTCAGCACCTAAGTGGAATGGATCCCACTCTGCTAGCAAATGCACGGCTGTTCGATTCATTTTTATATTATCCAAAATACTCACCTATTATCCTTTAATCTTAATAGGTATGATACCATAGTAAAAAAAAAAGAAAAGAGGGATTTGCTTGTCGATTTTCGATCAAACTTTAAATCGTCGCTGTACTAACTCAGTAAAATGGGACACAATGGAGAAAGTTTATGAATTAAGCGATACAACAGATATATTACCAATGTGGATAGCGGACATGGACTTTGCTCCACCCTCTGCCGTTTCAAAAGCACTACAAAAACATGCTGAAGAAGCGATTTTTGGCTATAGCTATGTAGGCGAGGAAGCAAAACAAGCAATAGTAGATTGGCAAAAAAAACGATACAATTGGCATATTGAGAAAGAATCTATTTCATTTAGCCACGGTGTCCTATCAGCTTTGGCAAATATTTTGACTGCACTGACTCAGCAAGGAGATAAAGTACTTATTTCTACCCCCTTCTATCCGCCATTTTTTAGCATTCCTAAAAGCAATGACCGTGAAGTGGTTACTTGCCCTTTAGTCGCGCAAGATGGAACATATGTCTATAATTTCGAGGCTTTTGAACAGGCACTTGCCCAAAACGTTAAAGCTTACATATTGTGTAATCCACATAATCCAGGAGGCTATGTATGGGATGAAGCCACATTAAAAGAAATTATTCGTTTATGTGCAAAATATGATGTGCTCATTATTTCAGACGAGATTCATGCTGATTTAATGTTAGATGGTGCACAACATACTCCGCTTGCAAAATTGGCAGGAGATGAAATTAATCGTGTTATTACCTGTATGGCACCGACAAAAACATTTAATCTTGCAGGAATTCAAGTTGCTTATATTATTACGACTGATAAGAAAAAGCAAATGCTTTTAGAGGCGGTTAATATGGCTAGCGGGCAAGGTTCATTGAATAGCTTTGCTCCTGTAGCACTGCAAGCAGCCTACGCAGAAGGATTGCCATGGCTAGAAGAGTTACTTCTATATATTTCAAATAATATGAATTATGTTATAGCCGAGTTAACGCAATTGCCTGGCATACACATTGCCAAGCCTCAAGGTACGTACTTACTGTGGATCGATTGCCGCCAACTAGGTCTCAATGAAAAAGAATTAATGCAACGTTTGCTTGAAGTTGGAAAACTTGCACTAGAACCTGGTTCAAAATATGGTGAAGAAGGTCGTGGCTTCCTGCGCATGAATGTAGCTTGCTCCTTTGATACGGTAAAAGATGCCGTTGCTCGTTTTAAGCTCGCATTGTCATAAGTGCCAGTCACTCACACAATTTTGAATTTTCAAACTGTGGCTTACACTGTGCCTGCTGTCGGGATGTATATAAAAAGACTACAGACAAACTCGGGAAATCTCAAGTTTGTCTGTAGTCGGAGGCACTCTTTTGCAGAGTGCTTTTTTTAATTGTGTCTATTGTTCGTGCTGTTTCTTTCAGCTAAAATACGTGCTTCGATTTCCTTAGATTTTAATTCCTGCTTTTTAGAAATTTTACGGAAAATCATAAATACGCCTATACATAAAATAAGCATAATTAAAAATTCAAAAGCTGCTGGAATATACGCTGATTTATCTTCAGGGAAATATAAAAATTGATACATCAAATGTTCCATATTTTCTACACGTCCTTACAATAATTATTCAAAAACTGTAATTGACTCGATTTTCACATCTTCAACAGGTTTATCACGGAAGTCTTTTTCTACTTCAGCAATTTTATCAACGATATCCATACCTTCTACAACATGACCAAATACAGAATGTTTATGGTCTAACCATGGTGTTCCACCATTTTGTGCATATGCCTCAATAATTTCTTCTGGGAAACCAGCACCTTGTAATTGGCGAAGCATATCACTTGGAAGGTGCTTCATTTGTACGATAAAGAATTGAGAACCGTTTGTGTTTGGACCAGCATTTGCCATTGATAATGCACCACGTAGGTTAAATAATTCATCAGAAAACTCATCTTCAAATGAGTTACCCCAAATTGACTCTCCACCCATACCTGTACCAGTAGGGTCACCGCCTTGAATCATAAAATCTTGAATAACACGGTGGAAAATAATACCATCATAATAACCTGATTTTGCATGCCCTAAGAAGTTTTCAACTGTTTTTGGTGCTTGTTTTGGGAACAATTTAATTTTTAATGCACCTAACGTTGTTTTCATTTCTACTAGTACTTCGCCTTCTTGTACTTCAGTTGTTAATTGTGGAAACATTGGAGTCTCTCCTTTAAATGTAAATTTCAGTTTCAACGAAAATGATTATACCTCATCATTTCTGACCTCATATTAGTCTAACATACTTCCTAGCTGTTTTCTCCACCAAAGTATTGACGAATTTTGCAATTTTACAATCGTTTAGTCAATTATGATTGCGAAAATCTAGAAACTTCTGTGTAGTACCAATGGTAGTATAACCCAAAATCATGTTGGAATGACAGACGACCTCAAGGCAATTCTTATTTTGTAATTTAGTATTGTGTAAATAGGTCTGAACGAGTATTTGGAATACATCCAAAATATGCTATTCTGATGAAAGACTTATTTTCAAAGTTGGAGGCATGTATGAAAAAAGTGTTTGGTTTTATTATTGTAACGCTATGTTTACCTACCATTTGGTGGATTGGTACAAATATACGAGCAGAGCTGAATACAGCACAAGCCCACGAACAACAAATTCAGGAGAAAATCGAGGTGCCTGAAGTACAGGTACAGCTTCCAGTCACACTAGTTGATCAGAACGGCCAAACCTTTAGTGAGGAATATGTCGAATGGCGACAGCCTTTAACTTTACAAGAAATCCCACAAATTGCCCAGGAAATTTTTATTGCCAGTGAGGATGCAGACTTTTATAATCATGTCGGCTTCGATCTTAGTGCTATCCTACGCGCGGTTGTCGCTAACTCAAACACCAATTCAGCTTCACAAGGAGGTAGTACCATTACCCAACAGCTTGTTCGTATGCGTTATTTATCTGATGAAAAAACATACGAAAGAAAACTGACGGAGCTATTTTATGCCTATGAACTTGAAAAGAAATATGATAAAGATGCCATTTTAACGATGTATTTAAATGAATCCTATTTTAGCAATCAAGTTTATGGAATAGGTAGTGCAGCAAGCTATTATTTTCAAAAGCCTATCCAAGAATTATCGATTGCACAGATAGCGTTTATTTCAGCTATTCCTAACAATCCTTCTCTTTATAACCCTCTAAAACATTTTGATGATACCAAGGCAAGACAAGAGCGTCTCCTTGATACACTCGCTACAAGTGGCGTTATTACAAAAGAAGATGCAATGACGTATAAAGCAGAAGCAATCACATTAAATGTTAAGAACAAGGTACAAAGTTATCCGATGTATAGTACTTACGTTCTTCAAGAGTTACGCTGGCTAGTAGCCGAGAAGGAAGGCTATACAGATCGACTGCTAAACACGCAAAGTGAAGAAGAAAAGAAAACCATTCAAGCACAACTAGACAATCGGCTTAATACTTTATATCAGAATGGTTTAACTATTTATACTGCACTGGACCCAGTTAAACAGAATCATGATGAAGAGCGTATGACTGCTATTTTAGGCAATGGTCAATTACAGGCGGCGGGTGCTGTTATTAACAATTCGTCTCGTGAAGTCGTCAGCCTTTATGCTGGAAAAAATTACGAAAAATTTGATTATCATCGAGCCTATCAAGGTCCGCGACAGCCAGGGTCAGCCTTTAAGCCACTTGCTGTCTATGCACCCTATTTTGAAACAACAACCCATACCCCAGATTCTATTGTCAATGGTGGTAGCTATTGTGTCGGTTCTTTCTGTCCACAAAATTATGGAGGATATCAATACGGTGATGTGTCAATTCATACAGCATTCCGGAATAGTTACAATACGTCCGCTCTTCGCATTTTTAACGCTGTGGGGGTGGATACAGCTTTCAGTTATCTTGATCGCTTCCATTTCCGTTCCATGGTGGCAAAGGATCATACTTATGCTGCTTCATTAGGTGGATTAACATATGGCGTCACGGCTCTTGAGCTTGCAGATGCCTATACAAGCTTTATCGATGGCTCTTATGTGCTAGCCCACAGTATTCGAAAAGTAACCGCTAATGATGGCACTGAGCTATATAGTTGGGACAAGGCACGTGACCAGATTTGGTCGCCTAAAACCGTAAAATATATGCGTGGGCTACTTGCTGAAGTTGTCTCAAATGGGACAGGGCAAGGGGTTTATAGCAATAGTAGCTATGTTGGGGCTAAAACAGGTACAACAAATGATTACCGTGATTACTGGCTAGCAGGTTTGAATGATCAATATACGGCTGCCGTGTGGCTTGGTTACGATAAACCTCAGCCAATGGAAAAACTAGAAGCGTACAAAATCCATCACAAACTCTTTAATGTTTTACTAGAGTAACTTTCTATTATCAGCGCAAATTGTTTCAGTGACTGGCACTAGCATAAAAACCCACTTCACTATCTGCGGGCATTTCGTAAGCCTTCGCAGGAGTCAAAGTGGGTTTTTACTTAGAAAAAATTCAGAATTGTTTGGGTGACTGGCACTTTATTTGGCAAATGGGAGACTTGCTAGTACGCCGTTGTACAATTTTAAAATGACATAAACTAATAACGAGAATAGTAATGTCCACATGAACAGCTCAAATATGAGTAATCCAATTGTTCCGCCCATAGACATATAAAGGCTCATTTTATAAATACGATAAATGAAATATATAAAAACCGTTAATACAAAAATACCTGCCAATACATAGATAGATTGAATTGCAAAGGCAGAACACATTGCACCAATAAATAAAATGACATAGCCTCCACGTGCTTGGCTCACCGCAGCCCCTTCATTGTCCTTCGAAAAAAACAACATTCCTAGTTCATGAATTGTTTCTCCAACTAATTTAAGTGCTGAAAACGCCATAAAAAAAATAAGAGCAAATACAACGAGTAACAATACACGTAATTCAAAATCCGATAAAAATTCACGCATTCCTGAATAAACACCGATTGCTTGAAACAACTGTAATGCTTCACCTACGGCATACATGCCGAACGTTAAACTAAATAATAAAATTGTAATTAATGGTAAATAACCATATATGTAAGGGTTCCTCATAAAAAATTTTTTTCCTCATTTTTTTTTGATAACTTCCTATTTATAATATAGCTAAAATTCTCCTTGTATCCAAGCTAAATCCTACTAGTCGATATGCATTCCCTACAAAAGTACGTTATAATTATTACACTTACCTGCATAAAGGAGGATTTTTTTGTTACAAGTACTCTATATTTTCATCCCGATGCTTGCTGCAATTTTTGTGCCTTTTATATATAAAAGCATTAAAAATATTCACACAGGCTGGTTTGTTCTTGCAGTACCTGCTACACTCGCTGTGATTTATGCTACTTATATAGCGAGAGTTGCTCAAGGCGAAGTATTTTACGATGGGATTCCTTGGATACCATCACTTGATATTTCTGTTGTATCTTATTTAGACGGACTTAGTTTATTATTTTCATTACTAATTACTGGAATTGGCTCACTTGTTGTGCTTTACTCCATTTTCTACTTAGATAAACATAAAGAAAAACTACATAATTTTTATGTTTACTTATTACTATTTATGTCCGCAATGCTCGGTGTTGTACAATCAGACCATTTAATTACTTTGTACTTTTTCTGGGAATTAACATCTATTTCATCTTTCCTATTGATTGGTTATTGGTACACACGCGATGCTTCTCGCTTCGGTGCACTAAAATCGATGATGATTACCGTTTTTGGCGGATTAATGATGTTAGGAGGATTTATCCTTCTTTATTTAATGGGTGGAACATATTCAATCCGTGAACTTATTGCTATGGCGCCAAACTTAGTGCAACATCCGTTATTCATTTGGGCCCTTATATTATTGCTGTTAGGGGCGTTTACGAAATCTGCACAATTCCCATTTTATATTTGGTTACCTGATGCAATGGAGGCACCGACACCTGTCAGCGCATATCTTCACTCTGCAACAATGGTAAAAGCAGGTATTTACTTAGTTGCTCGCTTCACACCTATTTTTGCAGCTTCTGAACTTTGGATTTGGCTTGTTACAGGGGTTGGTCTGCTAACGCTCTTCTGGGGTTCGTTCTTTGCAGTAAAGCAAACCGATTTAAAAGGTATTCTTGCTTTTTCTACTGTCAGTCAGCTTGGGCTAATTATGTCATTATTAGGGGCTGGTGCAGTTGCATTTCATGTAAATGGAGCAGCTGATTCGGTGTTTAAATATGCAGCTTTTGCAGCCATTTTCCACTTGATTAACCATGCAACATTTAAAGGTAGCTTATTTATGATTGCAGGGATTATCGATCATGAAACAGGTACACGTGATATACGTAGACTTGGAGGATTAATGAGCATTATGCCTCTTAGTTTTACGGTTGCGGCTATCGGTAGTTTTTCAATGGCCGGTTTACCACCATTTAACGGCTTCCTAAGTAAGGAAATGTTTTTAACGGCGATGTTATCACTTCAGAATTTCGAATTTTTCGGCTTTGATACATGGGGTGTGCTGTTCCCAATTGTCGCTTGGATTGCGAGTATATTTACGTTTATTTATAGCTTTTATTTTGTATGTAGAACATTTACAGGAAAATATAAACCAGAACTTTACGCTCATAAACCACACGAAGCTCCGATAGGCATGCTTATATCGCCGATGATTTTAGCATCATTAGTCGTGATTATTTTCTTCATTCCGAATCTTATTGGTGATACGTTTGTGAAGCCGGCTGTACAAGCTATTCAGCCGTTTTTATACAATGCACCTGAAGATATCAACATTCACGTGTCCGCTTGGCATGGCGAAATCACACCAGAATTAGTTATGACAGTTGGCATTGTTATTATAGGCGTCTTATTATTTGTTGCCTTACCTAAATGGAAAGGCATCTACAACCTATTCCCGCGTGCTCTAACGTTCAATAATGCCTATGACAAAATGATGCTTGCTTTAGATGTAGGGTTAAATCGTGTATCACGTCTTTATATGACGGGGTCTATGCGTCACTATCTACTGTATATGTTTAGTGGCATTACCGCGATTTCAATTGGAACCTTATTTGTAAAAGATGCCTTTTCATTATCTTTTGAAGGTGCAGCACCAATTCGCTCATACGAACTAATTTTAATTGTCGTGTTAATGATTGGAACAGCAATCACAATTTTTGCAAAATCACGACTGACAGCAATTATTGGACTAGGCTCTGTCGGTTATACTGTTGCATTATTCTTTGTTATTTTTAATGCACCTGATTTAGCGTTAACTCAACTAGTTATTGAAACCATTTCGGTTGCGTTATTTTTATTGGCGTTTTATCATCTTCCGAAGCTTGGCAAGCGCGAAGAACGCATGCGCTTTCAATTAAATCGGGCGATTATTTCAATCGCAGTTGGTGTGATGGTGACACTTATCGCATTATCTGCACATTCGCAAAAACTTGTGCCGACCATCTCAAAATATTATGAAGAAACCGTCTATTCTAAAGCGGGTGGCGGTAATATTGTCAATGTGATTTTAGTAGACTATCGTGGCTTTGATACATTATTTGAAATTACAGTATTAGGTATTGCAGGTATGGCAATTTTAGCAATGATTAAGCTGCGTATGAATAGAAAGGAGAAACCACATGAAAACAAATGATGTGATTATACAATTTACAGCTAAAATTGTATTCTTCATTATTTTCTTCTTCTCCATTCATATCTTCCTAGCTGGACATTATACACCAGGTGGCGGCTTTGTCGGGGGGCTTTTAACATCCAGTGCCATTGTCCTGTTAGTCCTTGCCTTTGATTTAAATACAGTGCGAAATGTTTTACCGATAAACTACACGTATTTAACGGCTACAGGCTTATTATTGGCATTTGCGACAGCCGCATTCCCGATGTTTTTAGGAAAACCATTTTTTACACATTTCTTTGATTATTTCGAATTGCCGCTTCTAGGTAAGCAATCTTTGCACACAGCAATGCTTTTTGACAGCGGTGTTTACTTGGTTGTTGTTGGCGTTACGATGACCATTATTCAAACGATTGGAGAGGATGAATAATGGAAATAATTATGGCGTTTGTCATTGGCTTTCTGTTTATGGCAGCGGTTTATTTAATATTATCGAAGAGCTTATTACGCATTATTATTGGTACTGGACTTTTAAGTCATGGTGCACATTTACTTATTTTAACAATGGGTGGATTAACAAGTGAGGCACCTCCTGTTTTAAAAGAAGGAGCCAAAACGTTTGCTGATCCTTTACCGCAGGCATTGATTTTAACGGCGATTGTTATTAGCTTCGGGGTAACGGCTTTCTTCCTAGTACTCGCATATCGCTCCTATCAAGAGCTTGAGACAGATGATATTAGCTTAATGAGAGGAAGTGATGAGGATGAATAACTTCCTTTTACTGCCGATTATCATTCCGTTCTTCTTCGGTATGATTTTAATGTTTGGGCAAAAAAATTTAAAATACCAGCGTTCGTTTGCTTTACTAGGCATCCTACTTGCTTTTGTTTCAGCCGTTTCGCTGTTACTAAAAGTTAAAAATGATGGCATTCAGAAAGTCACTTTTGGCAATTGGCCAGTACCATACGGTATTACAATGGTTTCTGATATGATGTCAGCACTGTTAGTAACTACATCGCTACTCATTGCATTCTTTGTTGTATGGTACGGGTTTGGCTCTATTACAAAAGAGCGTGAACGCTTTTTCTATTACCCTGGTATGATGTTTATTTTAACTGGTGTAAATGGTGCCTTTACGACAGGAGATATTTTCAACTTATTTGTATTCTTTGAAGTACTCTTAATGGCGTCATATTTACTAATTGTGCTAGGTGGAGAAAAAGGACAACTGAAAGGCTCCATTAAATATATTTTAATTAATGTTATTTCTTCTGCTTTGTTTGTTATTACGGTAGCCTACCTTTACTCGGTTGTGGGTACACTAAATATGGCAGACATCGCAGTAAAGATTAGCGACATTAATCAGCCAGGTATTATAACCGTAATTGCTGTTATGTTTTTAATGGTTTTCGGACTAAAAGCGGCCATATTCCCGCTTTACTTCTGGCTTCCAACCTCTTATGCTGCTGCGCCTATTCCCGTGTTAACACTTTTCGGTGCACTGCTAACAAAGGTTGGCGTTTATGCGATTACGCGCACATACACATTATTTTTTGTCCACGATTTATCGTATACACATGATTTACTAATGGTGCTAGCCATTGGAACAATTATTGCTGGCTGTATCGGCGCACTAGCCTATTTCGATGTCAAGCTCATTATTATTTACAACATCGTGATTGCAGTAGGTGTCATTTTGTTTGGTGTTTCCCAAATGAATGAAATGGCGCTAAAGGGCGCAATGTTCTATTTGATTCATGACATGCTTATAAAAGCAGCACTCTTTATGTTAATTGGTATTGTCATCTACATTACCGGTACATCAGATTTACGTAAAATGGGCGGTCTTATGAAAACATATCCTGCTCTTGGATGGTTCTATTTAATTGCTGCCTTTGGTTTAGCAGGGATTCCCCCGCTTAGTGGTTTCGTTGGAAAGCTATTAATTGTGCAAGGGGGCTTTGAGGCTGGCAGTATGTGGAGCAGTATCTTTATTTTAGCCTCCTCTTTACTTGTATTACTGTCGGTTATCCGTATTTTCCTATATGCCTTTTGGGGAGAGGAAAAGGCAACTAAAGGAACTGTCGATAAAAAAGTCTATACTACACTTTTTGCGCCGACTGTCCTATTAGTGCTTATTACTGTTGCCTATGGTGTTGGTTCGGAATGGATAACACCATTTATGAATGATGCTGCAAAACTATTAAATGACCCATCTATTTATATAGATGCTGTAATGAAGGGGGATTAGAGCTATGGCATTTCAAATTATTTTAAATTTTGCTCTTGCCTTCGTTTGGATGTTCCTTTCATCTAATTACACAGCAACAGGCTTTATAGTAGGCTTCATCCTTGGTATTGTATTGCTCGTCATTATGAGAAGATTTTTCTTTACACGTCTCTATGTATTTCGAGTATGGGCAATTATTAAACTCACTGTTCTCTTTTTCAAGGAATTACTATTAGCCAATATTCAAGTATTGAAAGTTGTATTAAAGCCCAAACTGGACATGCAACCTGCCTTCTTTGCTTACCCAACTGTATTGAAAGAAGACTGGGAAATTACATTACTATCAAGTCTCATTACATTAACACCTGGGACTGTTGTAGTGCATGTTTCAGATGATGCTAAAACATTGTTTGTTCACGCTATTGATATTAGTGATGTAGATGATGCCATTGCATCCATTCGCGACTCTTTTGAAAAAGCTATTTTGGAGGTGAGTAAATCATGATGACGTTTATTATTGCAGCGATCGTAGTGATTTGCTTATCAATGATTGCAGTGATTTACCGTATGGTGAAAGGACCCTCTGCATCAGATCGTGTCGTAGCACTTGATTCCTTAGGTGTATCACTTATTTCTTTAATCGCATTATTTTCAGTTTTAGTGGAAACAAGCTTCTTCCTAGAAATTGTTTTATTATTAGCGATTTTATCATTCATCGGTACTGTTGCTTTCTCTAAATTTATAGAGAAAGGAGATATCATTAAACGTGACAATTCTCGCTAATACGTTAGTTATTTTATTTATTTCGATTGGTGTACTATTTATCGTTGTAACAGCTATTGGGCTGATTCGATTACCTGATTTGTACACACGGGCACATGCCGCATCTAAAAGTGCCACACTTGGTGTAATGTGTGTGTTGGTAGGTGTATTCTTTTATTTTTGGCTGATTGAGGATCATTTTAACCCACGTATTTTATTAGGTATTTTGTTTCTATTCATAACTGGACCTGTCGGAGGACATATTATGACTCGTTCCTCCTACATAGCAGGTGTTAAGCCATGGAAAGGAACCGTACGTGATGAGCTAGGACCAGAAATTGAGAAAATGAAAAAAGAACAAGGTATCAAATAACCCAAGTTGAGACAAAAATGAAAAAGTGTTAGATTGACTACAATCAATCTAACACTTTTTTGCTACACCGTTATTGTCCGCTTCGGCGGTGCTTTCCGCTCAGCACAGTAAGCCGCAACCCTCGCTAACGCGCAGAATGCCCGCGTCTTACGCTGTGTGCGTTCTGAGCAGGAGTCACCGCCTCCGCTACCAACAACTAGTGAACCCTTCTAATTTTTTCTTTATTGCAAAAGCAAGAATAGCTAAGTTCTCCATATAGCAAAAATTTATGAACACCTTTCCTCTGTTCCTTAAATTTTTTTAGTTATGTCCCGTCACTTTTTTGCTATATCTTTGTCTGTTACGGTGGCGGTTTCTCTTGCCCAATCATTGCTCTAAGGCAATCATTGAAATTGTTTGAATGCCTGGCACCCTTTATATATAGCCTTTATCTGTTAAAAATGTTGTTAACTGCTCTACACATTCCTCAATAGAATAGAGTTCGGTATCCAAAATAAATTCGGGATGTTCAGGTTCTTCATAGGGCGCACTAATACCTGTAAAATTAGCAATTTCCGCATTGCGCGCTTTTTTATATAGACCTTTTGGATCGCGCTGTTCACATGTTTCTACGGAGCATCTTACATACACTTCTAAAAATTCTCCCTCTTCCACTAGCTGTCGAACGACTTGACGATCTTGTCGATAAGGTGAAATAAAGGCCGTAAGCACAATTTGACCACTCTCCACAAAAAGCTTAGAAACTTCCCCGATACGTCTTATATTTTCCTTACGGCTTCCTTCGTCAAAGCCCAAATCATTATTTAATCCATGTCTTACATTATCACCATCTAATACGAACGCCTGATTACCTCGCTCAAATAATGTACGTGCAAAGGCGTTTGCTACGGAAGATTTTCCTGATGCCGATAATCCTGTAAACCATAAAATAAAGCTATGATGGTTGTTTTGCGTGCGACGCTCTGTTTTCGTAATAGAAGCTTCATGCCATACGATATTGAAACTCATTTTAATACCTCCTTACGCATGCCTTTTATTAGTACATCGACAACCTCTTGACGGCTAAAGGTACTTGGAGGCACTTCTCCATTACGGAGCATTTCCCGGACTTTCGTTCCTGATAATATTACATGTGATGCACTATCATGCGGGCAAGTTTTTGTAGTTGCCATGCCTTCACATCGAGTGCAATAGAAACTATGTTCAAACTTTAAAGGCACAATGCCAAGTTCATCTTCGGTAAATTGTTCAAAGATTTTTTGCGCATCATATGTGCCATAATAGTCTCCTACACCTGCATGGTCACGTCCTACAATAAAATGGGTACAGCCGTAATTTTTCCGCACTAGTGCATGGAAAATGGCTTCCTTAGGCCCTGCATAGCGCATAGCCGCTGGGAACACACCTAACTGCACACGACTTTGAGGATAGTAATTTTCCAAAAGCACTTCATAACTTTCCATACGTATAGCGGCTGATACATCATCCGACTTCGTTTCACCGACTAATGGATTTAAAAATAAGCCATCAATTGTTTCTAATGCCGCCTTTTGAATATATTCATGCGCACGGTGAACAGGATTACGCGTTTGGAAGCCAACAATTGTTTGCCATCCTTTGTCTTTAAACAACTGTCTTGTTTCTGTTGGATCAAATGAATACGTAGGGAATGGTTGCTCTAGACGCTTAATTAACGTAATTTGACCACCAACATATATCGCCTGCCGTTCATGTAACTTTTTCACACCAGGATGGGCTAAGTCTTGTGTACCGTAAATAAGTAGTGCCTCTTTTTGCTTGTCTGGTTCATATATATCCGCGATATGAATAACACCATAGACATCGTTACCATATATTAATTTTGCTTCATCCCCTGGTTGTAAAGTTGCTGCTACTGCCTGATCAACAGGAAGTGTAATAGGGATACTCCACACAACGCCAGAGGCCAACCTTGTATGTTCAACAACAGATTCATAATCTTCTTTAGTTAAGAAACCGTCGATTGGGCTATACCCTCCAATTGCGATTAATTCTAAATCGCTTAACGCAATGGTATCTAAAACAATCTCCTTCTTAATATGTACTACTGATTTTTGTGGATTATAAGCTTGCACTAAAGTGCCGCCATGTGGTTGTAAACTCATTCAATATTCCCCCTAATTTTATTTGAATACTATGTTTTATATTTAAATGCCTTCACCAGCATCGTATATGGATTGTTCTTCTTCACGCATTGTTCGCATTAAACTAATAGCACCAAGCGTTCCGATTATAACGCTCCCCATAATGACGATGGCATATAAATCTTTCTCCATAAATAACTGAATCAGACTATAAGAAATCGCTAATGAAAAAATAGGTGATACAATCCAAATACACATAATTTTCTTTACAATATGTTTATGAAAAATTTGTTTACCGCTTTTCGCCATTCCGATACCAATAATAGAAGAGGAAGTTACTTGCGTTAATGGCACAGGTAATCCCAACAAGGAACTAATACCAACAAGCAAGGCACCTGTAGTTGAAATAAGAATGCCTTCAGCTTTTTCAAAACGCACTATCTTTTTGCCATTTGTTTCGAGTACACGTCTTCCTAGCAACAACGCCCCTAGTGCAACAAAAGCACCGCCTAGCCAAATACCCTTTGTCACCGTAATCATACCAGCACCAACAAGTGGGCCTACTGCATTGGCAACATTATTCATACCTGCAGAAAAAGCTTCAAAAAATCCCGCAAATACGAGTAGCACTGTTAAAATAGGGTGATTTGTCAAAAAACTCTTCCCTTGAAATTTATACAGTACTTTGCCAACTATAAAGGCAATAACAAACGCAATAACGGGAACGATTACCCAAAAAGACATAATCACGAGCAATGATTTGACATATAGCACACGGTAGGCAATTCCTACACCTACAACAGCTCCTACGGTCACTTCACTCGTCGATAAGGGGATGCCTAACAAATTGGCAAGAAACAACGCACTTGTCGCAGAAATTAATATAATGATGACGATTTTCACAGTAATATACTGTTGTGGCATAATACCTGAACTGATAGTCTTGACAACTTCACCGCCACCCAATATAGCGCCTGCCAAAACCCCTATCGCACAAATTAACAATGCGTGCCTTGCTTTTTTTATAGCTCCTGCCCCATAGGCAACACCCATTGACGCTGCTGCACCACTTGCCCCAATATTCATTGCAAAAAATAAACTTATGGCTAATGCAATATATTCTAGCATGATTTAAACGCCCCTATTCATGTAACCCACATTCAGTTTTACCCGTTCCTTGCCATCTACCTGCACGTAAATCATCCAACGTAAATGCAGGTTGTGTGCAGTGTTCACAGCCAATACTCGGATAGCCTTGATCGTGTAATGGATTGTACGTTAGGTTATGCTTGGAAACATAACGCCATATATCTTTCCATGACCAATGAATAAGTGGACAAATTTTAATGGATTTGAATTTTTCATCCCGATTGATAAAATTTGTCTGTTGCCGAGTTGGCGATTGTTCTCTGCGCAGCCCTGAAATCCAAGCTTTTGCTCCTGATAACGCCTCATGTAATGGCTTTATTTTTCGGATGTCACAGCACTGATTAGGATTGGACTTCCATAATTCATCGCCATATTGTGTCTTTTGCTCTTCAAGTGTCAGCTTAGGCTTTTGCAGTATAATCGTTAGCTGCGGATAGTTTGCTTTTACTCGTTCAATCGTGTCATACGTTTCTTTGAAATGGACATCTGTGTCTAAAAAAACAATCGTAGCATTTGGCTTTACTTTTGAAATCAAATCAATTAACACAATTCCCTCAATACCAAAGCTACACGCATATACAATCTCATCTCCATATTGTGCATAGCTCCAGCGTAACACCTCAAGTGCACCTTTATAGGATTCATCCACTTCAAAATTAGTCGTTGGCTCCTGCCAAGTTGCATACGTTAACATAAAATCCCCCTTTCGGATATAGAAAAAGGCGTTTTAACAACAGATACAATAATGCATTGTATCTTCGTTAAAACGCCTCTAGTTTGACTAGCCAGCATTTATGATGATTGTAAACTAGTAATCTTGTACCTCATTCAACAATCACTTTTCTTATTACCCAATATATACTAAATTACACCTAGTAGTCAACTAGGTTTTGTAAAAATATAAACATATTTAAAGAATGTCGTTTTACACCTTTTAGAACTGTCACTTTCGTTATATACAAATAATTTTATTCATAAAAAGAGTCTTTTGCTACTCGTTACCACACTTAGGGAAAAACCTATCTAAAAATTTCAAATATTTTATAATTCCTTGTTGACTAATAGGAAATATATGTTTAATGTGGTACTAAGCTAAAAAAACAAAACATGCTGATCAGATTATCTGAAGGCCATCTCCTTAACATGTGTTAATACATGTTGAAAGAGATGGTCCTTTTGCATTTTGTAAGAAAAAGGAGCGATTTTCAATGAGAAAAAGAAAGACTATTTTTCAAACAATTGTACTCTTATCGGGGTTAACAATTATGTTAACAGGATGTAATAGCACGTCCAAAGATAACGATACAACTTCGGAAGACACACAAAAAACAGTTGAATTACTAAATGTATCTTATGATCCAACACGTGAGCTTTACGATGAATTTAATCAAGACTTTATCGCAAAGTGGAAAAGCGAAACAGGGCAAGATGTAAAAATTCATCAATCACATGGTGGCTCGGGTAAACAAGGGCGTGCGGTTATTGATGGTCAAGAAGCCGATGTTGTCACATTAGCACTTGCTTACGATATTGATGAAATTGCCCAAGCTCGTAATCTACTAAACAAAGACTGGCAAACAGAATTTGAAAATAATTCTACACCTTATACTTCTACCATTGTTTTTTTAGTAAGAAAAGGGAATCCAAAAGCGATTCAAGATTGGGATGATTTAGTAAAAGACGATGTCTCAGTCATAACGCCAAACCCAAAAACTTCAGGTGGTGCCCGTTGGAATTACTTAGCCGCATGGGGCTATGCAGCGAAATTGTATAACAATGACGAGAAGCAAATAAAAGATTTTATGAAGGCTTTGTATAGCAATGTAGAGGTACTGGATTCTGGGGCTCGCGGCGCAACGACTACCTTTGTTGAAAGAAAAATTGGTGATGTGTTAATTGCCTGGGAAAATGAAGCTTATTTATCACTTAATGAATTAGGGAAAGATGCATTCGAAATCATTACACCTTCTTTAAGTATTTTAGCAGAGCCTCCTGTAGCAATCGTTGACAAAATTGTAGATAAAAAAGGGACGCGTAAAGTGGCAGAAGCATACCTACAACATTTATATAGTGATATTGGCCAAGAGATTGCCGCAAAAAACTACTATCGACCACGCAATGAAGATATATTAGCAAAATACCAAGCACAATTCCCTAAGCTTGAACTTATTTCCATTGAAGACTTTGGGGGTTGGACAGAAGCTCAGACAACACATTTTAAAGATGGTGGTACATTTGATGAAATTTACGTTCCAAAATAAGGAGGCATATGATGACTAGCCTAACATTTAAAAAGAAGCCGGCTCGTGTTATTCCCGGCTTCCACCTTTCACTTGGTTATACGATGCTCTACGTAAGCTTGCTTGTGCTCTTACCTTTAGCCATGATTTTCATTCATACCATGTCGTTAAGCTGGGCAGAGTTTATGGCAATTGTCACCGACCCTCGAGCAATTGCCTCCTACAAGCTAAGCTTTGGCACTGCACTTACTGCTGGTTTAGTAAACGTTGTGTTTGGCACCATTATCGCTTGGGTACTCGTACGCTACCACTTCCCGTTTAAACGTATTATTGACGGTCTTGTAGATTTACCATTTGCTTTACCTACGGCAGTAGCAGGTATTGCTTTAACATCGCTATATACCCCGAATGGCTGGATTGGCCAGTTTTTCGATTTTAAAATCGCCTTTACACCACTCGGTATTATAATTGCTCTAACATTTATTGGTCTTCCATTTGTTGTGCGTACTGTGCAACCTGTTTTACAAAATATTAGTGTGGAAGTTGAAGAAGCCTCAGCAAGTTTAGGGGCAACACGTCTGCAAACTGTATGTAAGATTATTTTTCCTGAACTTGCACCAGCCATTTTGACTGGCTTTTCATTAGCCTTTGCACGTGCATTAGGAGAATACGGTTCAGTTGTCTTTATCGCTGGTAACATGCCGATGAAAACAGAAATTACACCGTTAATCATTATGACAAAGCTTGAACAATATGACTACGCGGGTGCCACGTCTATTGCTGCTGTTATGCTGATTACATCCTTTGTCTTATTATTTACGATGAATCTTATTCAATGGCTAGCAAATCGCCGCTTTATACATTAGGAGGTATTTATGGATCAGTCTACGATTATTGAACCTTTGGCTCCACAAACACGGATTGTAGCAGCAAAGCCCGCTGCCTTACAGGAGCCTCGCTTCTTTCGTTATGCATTAACATTTATTGCACTTGCATTTTTAGCATTTTTTATCGTACTCCCTCTCGTATCGATTTTTATTACAGCCTTTCAAAAAGGGGCAGACGTATACTTTGCAGCAATCACACATCCAGATGCTTTAGCTGCTATTCAGTTGACCTTAACAGTAGTAGCAATTGCCGTTCCTTTAAATGCCATTTTCGGCATTATGGCTGCTTGGGCATTAACGAAATTCAATTACAAAGGAAAAAATTTATTATTGACCGTAATTGACTTACCTTTTGCTGTATCGCCCGTGATTGCAGGTTTAGTGTTTATCTTGCTATTTGGTGCACAAGGGCTATTTGGAGATTGGCTATTTGCTAATGACATTAAAATTGTTTTTGCCTTACCTGGCATTGTGCTTGCGACTATATTTGTAACATTACCTTTTGTTGCACGTGAGCTTGTTCCGTTAATGCAAGCACAAGGAAATGCTGAGGAAGAGGCTTCCATTTCTCTCGGAGCAAATGGCTTTAAAACCTTTTGGTATGTAACATTACCCAATATTAAATGGGGGTTAATTTACGGTTTAATTTTATGTAATGCACGTGCCATTGGCGAGTTTGGTGCAGTTTCTGTTGTCTCAGGTCATATTCGAGGTATGACGAATACAATGCCACTTCATATCGAAATTTTATACAATGAATACCAATTTTCAGCAGCTTTTGCTGTTGCTTCATTGATGAGTGTGTTAGCGATTATTACGCTTGTTATAAAAGATATTGTTGCATGGAAATCGAAATCAATTTAAAGGAGGTATTCTTGCGTGAGCATTCAAATTCAAAATGTTTCTAAGAAATTTGGTTCTTTTCAAGCTTTACAAGATGTATCCATCGATATTCAATCTGGTGAATTGGTTGCGCTACTTGGCCCTTCTGGTTCTGGTAAAACGTCTTTACTGCGCGTGATTGCAGGGCTTGAAGCATCGGATGTTGGCGAAATCTTATTTGACGGCCAAACAATTACCAATCATCACCCGAAGGAACGAAACGTAGGCTTTGTCTTTCAGCACTATGCGCTCTTTCGCCATATGACGGTCTTCGATAATGTTGCCTATGGATTGAAAGTACGACCACGAAAAACAAGACCATCCAAAGCAGAAATCACCGATAAAGTAATGACCCTACTGCGACTTGTTAAACTAGAAAATTTTTCTGATCGCTATCCAACACAGTTATCTGGTGGCCAACGTCAACGGGTTGCACTTGCGCGTGCACTTGCTGTGGAACCTAAAGTCCTTTTACTAGATGAACCATTTGGAGCACTTGATGCAAAAGTGCGTAAGGAATTACGGCGTTGGTTGCGGAAGTTACATGATGATTTTCATATTACAAGTATTTTTGTTACGCATGACCAAGAAGAAGCACTCGATGTCGCAGATCGTATCGTTGTGATGAACAACGGCAAAATTGAGCAAATTGGAAGTCCAGATGAAGTGTACACCCATCCTAAAAGTCCATTTGTTTATGATTTCTTAGGTAATGTTAACCTCTTTAAAGGGCGTTTACATAACGGTAAGTTGACACATGGAGAATTTGCCATTGATGTGCCAGATACGCATACCCATACACAAGAAGATGCAGTAGGCTATGTGCGACCACACGATATACAAATTGAAAAAACAGCGGTAGCAGGCACTGTCCCCGCTTATATAAGCCATATTCATTTGCTTGGACCGATTGTTCAAATTGAACTCCGTCGTTATGACATGGATGAATTTTTAGAGGCAGAACTGACAAAAGAACAATTTTTAAGTCTTCATCTTAAAGTAGGCGACAATGTATTTGTGCGACCAAAGCAATTAAAAGTATTTATCCCAGAAGATTATTCTATTTAAAGCTGGGACAAAAAAGAAAAGTGTTAGATTGACTGCCTTCAATCTAACACTTTTCGCTATGCTGTTGATGTCCGTTTTGCTGGAAGCGTTCTTACCTCTATTGAGTGCCTGGCACTAGTAGAATTCAGAATTGTTTGAGTGCCTGACACCCTCATTCCTTATGGAATTCTCGACCATCAAAGACGGCTGTTACATAACCTGCACGAATGACAAAATCCCCGAAATGCTCGCCCTCTACACGGTCCTTTGCATAGTGCAGCATAATTGGACGTAGTTCGGCTAAAATTTCTTCTTCCCCAATATTTTCGCGATAAATTTTATTTAAACGATTGCCTGTAAAGCTTGCGCCAAGATACATGTTATATTTTCCTGGACCTTTGCCGATAAAGCCGATTTCACCCATTGCAGCACGTGAGCACCCATTTGGGCAACCCGACATACGAATAACGATTTCCGTATCATGTAAACCCGCTTCATCAATAATCGTATCAATTTTCGTAATAAGTGAAGGCAAATAACGTTCCGCCTCTGCCATTGCTAAACCGCAAGTAGGCAACGACACACAAGCAATGGAATTACGGCGCAACGCTGAATAGTGGGCACCGTCTGTTAACTTATACTGCTCAATAAGCGCAGCAATGATTTCCTTCTGCTGTTGCGATACATTGCCAATCATTAAATTTTGATTTGGTGTTAACCGGAAGTCACCCGTATGCACTTTGGCAATTTCTCGTAAACCTGTTAACAGCTCATAATCCTCAAAATCTTTAATGCGCCCATTTTGAATAAATAACGTATAATGCCATTTACCATTTGCACCTTTAATCCAACCAAATTCATCGCCCGTTCGCTCAAATGTAAATGGACGCTCCGCTTGTATTTCCCACCCTAGCCGACGATGTAATTCTGTTTTAAACCAGTCGAGTCCACGTGCATCAATTGTATATTTAAAACGGGCATTTTTACGAATTGAACGATTGCCATAATCACGCTGTATCGTAATAATTTTCTCTGCCGTCTCAAGTAATTTATCTGGCGTAATAAAGCCAATCATACGCGCAAGCTGTGGATACGTTTCATGATCACCATGTGTCATCCCCATACCTCCACCAACGACTACGTTAAAACCTACAAGCTGCTCATCTTCAACAATTGCAATAAAGCCAATATCTTGTGAATAAACATCGACATCATTACTCGGTGGAATCGCAATACCAATTTTAAATTTACGAGGCAAATATTGTGCACCGTAAATTGGCTCGATTTCTTCTTCTTGGCTATCCACTACTTTTTCGCCATCTAGCCATAACTCGTGATAGGCACGTGTTCTAGGCAATAAATGCTCACTTAACTTTGCTGACCAATTGTAAATTTCCTCATGTAATGCTGATTGATTGGGATTGACATTACACATTACATTGCGGTTAACATCCCCACATGCAGCAAGAGAATCTAACAGTACTTCATTTATTTCTTGCATATATTTTTTGACATTCCATTTTAAAATCCCGTGCACTTGGAATGCCTGACGCGTTGTTAATTTTAATGAACCATTGCCATATTTTCTTGCCATCTCATCCATAACAAGCCACTGTGCAGGTGTTGCCGCACCACCAGGTGTACGTACGCGCACCATAAACTGATACGCTGGCTCTAATTTTTGACGTTGCCGTTCATTTCTTAAATCTCGATCATCCTGTAAGTAACTCCCATGAAATTTCATTAAGCGATTATCATCTTCAGGAATACCTGAACTTAAAGGTTCGTTCATTGTTCTTTCTAGTGTCCCACGCAAGTAATTACTATCGCTTTTAATACGCTCGACATCACTTGGTGTTCCAGGTTGTGGGGGTAAAATAATTTTTCCAGTCATTTATCTCGCTCCTTTACTAATAAACGTCACGTTGGTAGCGCTTTTGTTGTTTCAAATCATTGATATATGCTTTCGCTTCTTCAGGCGTTTTGTGCCCTTGCTGCTCAATAATGCGACAGATTGTTTGATCAACATCCGCAGCCATCGATTTTTCATCACCACAAACGTAAATAACAGCCCCTTGCTCAAGCCATTTATAAAATACTTGTGCCTTTTCGAGAATTTTATGTTGGACGTATACTTTTTTATCTGTATCACGTGAGAAAGCAACATCCATTTGAGCCAATGTGCCTGAAGCAAGCCAGCGCTGCCAATCTGTTTGATAAAGGAAATCGGTGACAAAATGTTGATCGCCAAAAATCAGCCAAGAATTTCCTGTTATTCCTACCTCTTCTCGCTGCTCTAAAAAAGCACGATACGGCGCAACACCTGTGCCCGCCCCAATCATAATAATTGGTGTATCTGCTTGTTCTGGCAATCTAAAGTTTGGATTTTTATGGACATAAATCGGTACTGTATCGCCCACTTGAATTCGCTCTGCAATACTGCCCGAACACACGCCTAAACGCTTTCGACCAGCCGTTTCATAACTCACTTTACCAATTGTTAAATGGACTTCATCACTATTGGCCAATTGGCTACTAGCAATGGAATACAATCTCGCTGGAATTTTACGAAGAAGGGCTACAAACTGTTGTGCATCCCAAGTAAAAGGAGCAAAATCTTCAACGACATCAAGTAAATCTCTTCCTCTTGCATAATCCTTCCATGCTGTAGCACTTTCACATAGCTCTGCAAATGCTTTATGCACCGTAAAAGCACTTATTTTTTGTAAAAGAGGCTTCGATAACACTGTAATTTCTAATTTTTTTTGAAGCGCCTCTTTTAATTGCATGGATTCCTCAAACACCGTTACTTCTGTTTGGGGATGAAACTGTAAGGCTGTGATTAATGCATCTACTAAAGATTCATCATTTTCTGGCAAAATACCAATGCTATCTCCAGGCTCAAAATGTAAATTTGCACCTTCAATGGACAACTCAATATGACGTGTTTCCTTATTCGAGCCACGACCATTTAAATTGATATTTTCCAATACTTCGGCATAATACGGATTTTTGCGGGAATATGTAGCCTCTTCTTCTAATAATGGCGTTGCTTTTGAGACAATCGCTGTATCGCTTTGCTGTAATAATGCCTGTTGAACAGCTGTAAACCATTTGGCTGCTGGCTCATCGTAATCAACATCACAGTCTGTACGTGAAACGATGCGTTTCGCACCTAACTTTTCAAATTGTGCGTCAAAATCCTGCCCAGTTTTACAGAAAAATTCATATGAGCTATCTCCTAATGCCAAAACGGAAAAGTGCAGATGTTCTAATTTAGGTGCACGTTTACTGTGCAAAAATTCATAGAATTGAATTGCTTGATCGGGTGGTTCCCCTTCACCATGCGTACTCACTACGAGCAAAAGATTCGTTATTTTCTTCAAATTATTTGGCTTAAACTTTGCTAAAGATGTGACAGTCACCTCAATATCATTTGCTTTTAATGCAGCTGCATATTTTTCAGCGAGTCCTTGGCTATTTCCTGTTTGTGAGCCATATAATAGCGTCACCATTTTCGTCTCAGGTACTACCGACAATACTGCTTCTTCTACAACGGTATCTACTGTTGTTAGTGGAGCACTTAAGTATCCATTCAACCATATTTTTTGTTCTCCAGTTAATTTAGGTAGAAGTTCATTTAATAGCTTCACCTGTTCCTCATTAAAAGGACTGTTAATTACTTGCAGTTTCAACTAAGCCACCTCACGTATCATTATTAAATTATCTAAGACGTATTTTTTCTTTCTTTTCAATTTGTACAACGTAAAAGTTTTGAACAGTTAATGTAATCGAGCCATGATTAACTGTATTTAAAATTTGTCGGACATTATCTAATGCTAGATTTATATTTTCTTTTCTTTTATCTACCATTACGAAAAACACCCTTCCTCCAAATAATTTCGTTTTATTAAATCGATAATACGTTCCACTAATACTTTTCTTACATTATCGTCATAGCCCAAGCTATTACATAAAATCATGTTTTTTACCTCATATCCTTGTAAACGCTTGGCAATACTTTGACGTAAAATGCCTGTAAACAATAAATACGGCACAATAAATACCTGCTCATTGTCTTGTTTTCTTTGTGCTAACCATTCCTCCAAATTAGGACCCGCTCCGTATAAAAAGCACGTATCGACCTTTCCATAACCATATTTATCGCGTAATCTTAATGCAATTTTTGTTAAATCCTCTCTTACTGCTTGATCACTACTGCCACGTCCAATCAGTAATACACTTGCATTGTTAGAATGGAGTTGTGTTTCTAAAATTCGTTTTTGAAGTGTATCAATTAATAGTTCATGTACGCCGAGTGGTTCACCATATGTAAAATGCACTGTTGGATATCGCTTTTGTGCTTTTTCAATTTCCTTTGGAATATCATGCTTGGCATGCTGCGCGGCTAACAACAAAATTGGCATAATCGCAATGGCTGTTGCTCCTTGGCGGAAGCAGTTTTCTATACCTTGTGCAATCGTCGGCTCGGCTAGTTCCAAAAAACAAATTTCTTGTATTGGTAATGCAATGTCCTGTTGCACGCGTTGTAGAAATGCAACTGCTTGCTCTACACCAGCTTTCACACGACTGCCATGTGCTACATATAAAATCGCTTGCATCAAAACACTTCCTTATACTGACATCTCTTTGAAAGGCATTTGTGGACAAACTTCCTCAAACCATTGGATTTTTTCCCTTAATGTCACCACCTTACCAATTACAATCATGCTCGGATTTTGAATTTTTTCTTGTTGTACGACATCCACAATAGTTGCTAATGTACCTAGCACCGTTTTTTGTTGTGCACATGTTCCCCAATGAATAAGTGCGACAGGCGTTTGCGCATCACGTCCATATCGCAGTAACTGCTGTTGAATATAAGGTAAATTGCCAACACCCATATAAATCGCAAGTGTATCAATCCCTTTAGCAAGGCTTTCCCATTGAATACCATCATCTTTTCCTTCTCGCATATGCCCTGTGACCATTGCAAAGCTTGAACTCAAATCCCGATGTGTAACAGGAATACCCGCATAGGCAGGTGCAGCTATACCAGATGTAATACCAGGTATGACCTCAAATGGTATATGATGTTGTGCCAGTACTTCAGCTTCCTCCGCCCCTCTACCGAAAACGAATGGGTCACCTCCTTTTAACCTTGTGACGATAAAACCTTGTTGAGCATAGCTTACAAGCGAATGATTAATATGCTCTTGAATCATGGCATGCCGATTTGGTAATTTACCGCAAAATATTAACTTGGCACCTTTTTTCGCATAGGCTAATAAATCCTTATTGACCAGTCTGTCATATAAAATGACATCCGCTTGTTCAATGCAGCGCAATCCACGCACTGTAATCAAATCAACATCTCCAGGACCCGCTCCTACTATGAACACTTTCCCCATGTCGTTGCACTCCTTTCCATCGATAAAAAAAGAGACTCATACTATCCATAGACACAGTCCTGCCTTTGGATAATAAGAGCCTCTAGTTTGCTAGTCAGCTTTTATTTTTAATTCTTAGTAATATAATAAGAATAATAAATAATTTAGTATATTCTGTCAACAGTTGTTTTATTCATTTTACAAGTCAACGAAGAAACCAATCGTTACAAGACGCAAAAAAATATGCTAGGAGCGAATACTCCTAGCATACTTTTTTACTTTTTAATGAGCCAACTGTTAAACTGCTGGCCCCCATTTAAATCACATTAATAAGGTCTACGATACCTCGGGTATGGTCTACCTGGCGGGTAAAATGGACCTGGTGGGTATGGACGATAGTTTGGATAATTAGGGTAGTTTGGATAGTTTGGATATTGATTAAATTGTGATCCAAGTAGACCGCCTAAAAATCCTCCAAAAAATGGTGCGCCAATTGGCCAAAAGAAGCCACCGAAGCCTCCTGGATATCCTCCGAAATTCCGCATATGCTACCTCCCTTTTTCTCTATCGTATGAAGGGAGGTACATATACCGCAAGTCCTTTGCCTACTCTATTTCTCTTCACCTAAACGTTGCACAAAGTTTGCTAATGTTCGCACCATGACACCTGTACCGCCTTTTGGTCCTAAATCATGTGCAGAGACTGCATCCGATGTACCTGCAATGTCTAAATGAATCCATGGTAAATCCCCAACAAACTCACCTACGAAGCCACCTCCGAAAATCATATGGCCATCGCGACCAGGAGAGTTGTTTAAATCTGCAATATCTGATTTCCGAATTCGCTTTTTATCACTTTCTGTTAACGGCATACGCCATACAAACTCATCTGTCTCTTGTGCTGCCTCCATAAAACTCGCATAGAATTCATCGTTATTAGAAAGCGCACCCGTTTTATCTAAACCAAGAGCTGTAATAACACCACCAGTTAAAGTGGCAACGTCGATTAGCGCAGTTGCACCTTGTTGTTTAGCATATGTAGTAGCATCTGCCAGTACTAAACGACCTTCAGCATCAGTATTTAAAATTTCAACCGTTTTACCGCTATACGTTGTAATCACATCATCAGGTTTAAAGGCTGTATCCGAAACCATATTGTCTGTAGAACCAATAACGGCTACGACGTTTTTATTAGGGCGTAATTCACCAATAATTTTCATAGCGCCAAGCACAGCTGCTGCACCACCCATATCGCCCTTCATTCCAACCATCGAATCTTTAGGTTTTAGAGAATAGCCCCCTGTATCATACGTTACACCTTTACCGACAAGGCCAATCGGATCAGTGAAATCTTCTGTTGCTTTATACTTTAAAGTGATAAGGCGAGGTTCCTCATATGAGCCTTGATTTACACTTAAAATACCACCCATTCCCAGTTCCTCTAGTTGGGCTTTATCTAAAATTTCCACTTCAAAATCATAGTCAATAGCAAGGGACTGTGCATAATTTGCTAAGTCTGTCGCTGTTAATAAATTTGGTGGAAGATTAATTAAGCTACGTGCTTCATTTACGGCATCTGCATAAATAATTCCAACCTCAAAGCTAGCCACAACATTATCTAAATCTTCAGCAGTAGTCAAGAAATGTACAGCTTCAATGCGCTTATCCACTTCATTTGAAGTTGTTTTATAATGCGGAATCGTATAATAGCCTAGCGTTGTGCCTTCTCCTGCTAAAAATGCTACATCATCTACCGTTATTGTTTCTGTTGTAAATGATTCTAACCAAATGGAATACTCTTTCACTTTTAAAGTATTTAGCTCTTTGCCGACTAAACCAAAGGCTGCACGCAAATCGCCTTCCGTTAAGTTTTTACGTTCATCTAAGCCAACAAATAAAATTCGTTTTAGATGGGCATGCTCCTTCATAAATGGCAATTTTGTAATGGCTTTTAGTTCAGTCGAAACATCACCTGCACTAAGCCAACTATTCAGAGCTTCTCCGTAAAAAGTCGAAAAACTTGCCCAATCTTGCATTTGTTCACGATGTTTTGTGACCCCCACCACTAATACTTCTGTAGAAATCGTTTCAAATGTTTTTGCTTCTTTAACAATATGCATAAATATTCCTCCATTCAATATTTCTATTATACCTAACTTTCAGAAATGCACGTAATATTTAGCTATTTCTTCTTTTAGAAAATAATGAATGTTATAATAAAAGTAATTACAAGTGAAGGTTGTGATGAATATGTCGATACTTCAAAATACGCCTCTACTCGTCGCCCTCTTTTCCGTTCTTTTTGCACAGTTTGTTAAAATCCCCATTCACTTTTTAATGACCAAACAATTGAAATGGGGACTATTCACATCTACTGGAGGCATGCCTAGCTCACACTCCGCTTCTGTTACAGGGTTAACAACGTCAATCGCTTATGAAACAGGCTTAGATTCTCCCATTTTTGCCATAGCGGCTATGTTTTCTTTTATTGTCATGTATGATGCAAGTGGTGTTCGATACCAAGCAGGACAACATGCCGTTGTTTTAAATCAATTGCGCAAAGATTTTCAAACATTGCTACGTGATATTAAGGATTGGCCACAAATGGATGGGCAAGAAAAAATGGAAGAATTAAAAACCTTGCTTGGGCATAAGCGTAGTGAGGTATTTTTCGGAGCATTGACTGGCATCTTTATCGCCATCATAGCCTATCAATTTATTCAATAAAAAAAGAGTTGGTTCACATCCTCGAACCAGCTCCTTTCACAATTACATTGTGTCTTGTAAATATTAAAACATTCGATATCCACTTTTACGTAAATAAATCATCACAATTCCTGCTACAATCGCTCCTGCGAAGCCGCCAGATAAAATAGCAATATCTACTGTTTGAAGTGCTTGCAATTTCTCTAACAGCGCTGGGAAAGCTGAACCAGGTTTAAAAATATAGTCTAAAAAGCTTACTTCATCGACAATAAAAACAACAACAATTGGATATACAATTGCCATTAACCATGTCATTCGCAGTAACATATTCAATAAGAATCCGATACCAAAAAACATGACGAAAAATAACACAATTGAAATGATTAACTGTACTAATGAAACTGAACCACCCATGTATGTATAACCTCCGTTTTCCTCTCATTAGTTTACATGATTATGAGAGTGCTTTCAATGAAGACATCCTTCATTTCGCATGTTCGTCATATTTTAGTAAATCGTCAACTTTCAGTCAATATACTTGCTGTTCCTTGCATTATTTTTTAAAGAATAAACGGTAAGAAGTGTAACCGAATACCTCTCCTGGATTGATACCCTCAATGGCATCTAATTGATGCTGTTCAAACTGATTAGAAACCATTTCCTTTAACATGACCGATGTCATTTCATCCTGTGCCAATTCCCATGGATATAACCATTTTGCCTCTAACAATTCATTTTCTTGAATACACAGCTTTTGTCGCTCGTCTTTCATCTTACAATAAAAAATAGCCATATTATCACTAACTTCACCGTGAATCACACCTGTACGAAAGCCTATTAAGCCCGACACATAACAATCTAAACCTGTTTCTTCTTGTAATTCCCGGACAATCGCCTCATCCACTGTTTCACCTGCATTTACAAAACCTGCTGGTAATGACCAGCGCCCCTTTAAACCGCTATACGCCTTTTTGACAACAAGCCATTGTCCAAGCTCATTGACAGTACAACCCGCGACTCCTAACCAAACTTTGCCTCGATCCTTTTTCATATCCATTCACCTCTATGTCCATATTATAGCGTTAAGCTTTCTATAGGTAGAAATTTTAATTGTAGAAAAAAGACGATATCGTTGCAGAAGAAGCCTTAAACTCAGCACACTCGTCCTGCGCAATAGAAATATTCAGAATTGTTCCGGTGACTGGCACTCCATCCAATTAAGTTGTAAGATATTTTTTAATTTCGCTACTTGCTCTTCTCCGATAGTACGAACTAATTGCTGTTCAATTTCTGCTTTATTACGTTCATTTTGCTCATAGCATATTTCACCGAAGCTCGTCATTCGAATTACTTTGTGCTTTTTACTATTCTCAGCATTGCTCACTTCCACCAAACCTTTAGCTGCTAAACTTTTAATAAATTTATGAGTGGCTTGGCGAGAAAAATCCACAACTTTTGTTACTTCTGAAATAGTCGGTTGGTTTTTATAAATTTTGCTTAAAATATGCCATTCTGAGTTGGATATATGGACTGTATTATGTTTATTCCATTTCTCTTCAGCAAGTCGTCGAAGTATTTCATGACGTTCGCTCAACAAATCAATGACATCTCGATTTTGCAATTCGTCCTTCAACTCGTTCACCTTCATTCCATAATTTTCGTAATTACTATACAAAAAAACGAAGCCATCGTCAACTAAGTTGACAAAAGTTCCTTTATTGTTTACAATTAATTTAGTCAACCAAGTTGACAATAATGTTTGATGGAGGGAATATACATGTATAATGTTGGCGATGTAGTCATTTATTCATCACATGGACTTTGTTCAGTTGAAGATATTTGTGAACAAACCTTTAGCGACATTACTAAAACTTACTACGTTTTACAACCACTAAACGATTCAAAATTAACGATACGTACTCCTATTGACAATGCAAAAAAACAGCTTAGAGATGTTATAAAAAAAGAAGAAGCCATTCAAATTTTACAATCCTTTACGTCTCCTGGTGTGGAATGGATTGAACAAAACACACATCGTATGAGATTTCACGTAGAAATTATTAAAACCGGCGATCGACAAAAGCAAGCTAACCTCTTAAATACTCTGCTACGCAAAAAGATTGAATATGAAGCGAACGAAAAAAAATTCCCAAATCAAGAAGAAAAATTACTGCACTCTTTACAAGAAATTATATTTTCGGAGTTCTCCATTGCACTCGATAAACCTTCAGAAGAAATTTATGATTATGTAGTAGCGAAACTTAGCTAACCATCTTTTACCGGTACATAAAGAAGCCGCAAATATCTCTATTTAAGAAGATATATCGCAGCTTCTTTCTTACTTGTACGAATATCCCCTTTCACCAAAATCAAAGTAAACTTATCTACAACACCCTGCTCACCCTATGCCCCTAAAAATTTACATAACCATTTATTTATTACTTTTATATGTTATTATTTGTAATAGATATATTTTAGTTAACAAATAAGCAACAATACTAAAATTATTTATCATAAATAAAATCGGGGAGTAGGCAATTAATGGGGTTCTTTAATAGATTTTTAAAAAAAGTTGAAGAGGTTAATAAAGCAGAAGCTGATATTTCTGAACTTGAGTCTGCGTTTACTCTACTGTCACCATTAGATGAGGCAAATGACTTTTGGAAGGAAATTGCACAAAATATTATCGTAAACGCAGTGAAGGCGACTGACAACACAGTAGAACGTGCCTTTATTTTAATAGATATGGGTGTACAGCCATCTTTCCATATTTTTTACCAAATTGATGGGCATCTAATGAAGTGGCATGAGCTTGAAAATCCTACAATTATAGAAAAAATTCAAAATGAGTTACTACCTCAAGCTTCTAACGTTTCTAAAGCAGTAAATGATAAATTTATTCAAGTGAACCATCCTAAAATTTCATTTGCTGAACTGCAATTTGAATGGGCAACAGGAGCTTGGTTTTCTCATATAATCTGGGAAGATAATGACGATATCAATCTCAAAGCAGAAGAAATTTCACGTCAATGGTTTAATACTTTGAGTGAGGAAATAAAAAATAAACCATTAGATAGTGATGCTAAACTTTCTTGGTATCCTTAACATCTTAATAGGATTATATATTTTCAAAGAAATACTTTTGTGAAGGCTTGTGCGTCGAACGACGATTCAGCACAAGTCTTTTTATGCTACTTTCTCAATCGCTACTGTAGATTTACATTACAACAATGTGAGGCTTTTTTATAAATACAACCAGATCACTAACACTGAATATTCATTCTCCATTGCAATTTTCACCTTCTTTAAAACCATACAAAAAAGCCTTTTAAATTAATTATGCTTTTGCAAGCACCAACTTAAAAGGCTTTATATCTAATAGTTCTAACTATATGAATTTTATTTACGATAATATATTAACTTTGCCGTTGTATAAAGATAGTTATCGTGCACTGTTAGCAATGCCTTGTAACCACTCTTTTCCCAAGTTGTATATAAACTATTATATTTCTCATATGTGAATTGATAGTCATTACCAAATTCTTCAACTCCTTTTCTATGCAGAATATCATGTAAAACAGACATTTCATCCCATGTATGATAACTATTTTGATCTGGATAGAAATCATAGCTAATATACTCTAATTGCCCACCTATAAAAATGTACGTTAACTCTGCAAAATAGCCATATTTTTTCGTCTCATAAATTAAATAAGTTTCTCTATCGTCTTGAATTTTTTGAATAAACGTTGATTTTTCATTTCTCTCTACATCACGAATAGTCAATTTAAAGTTAATATTATTGAAAGGTACAACAGGTTTCTTTGTCGATAAAAATGAATCCACTACATACCCTTTAACATTACCAGCCGTTACATAAGACCACCCTACTAATGTAGAATGTACTGTTACTTGTGTACCATTGCTTAATGAACCTACTGAAGCTCCAGATTGACTGGCAATATTGCGAACAACAACTCCACTACTTGTATTTACATACTTAGTCGATGTTTTAGTCTTTCCCATAAAATCCGATTTAACATAGCCTATCACATTACCATATTGCACATAGGACCATCCATTCCCTACCGAACCATAATCTTCAACGACCATATTGTACTTCAATGTCGCTAATGTGGCTGCCGATAGTGATGGCGTAGATTTTACAACAAGACCACTTTTAGAATTTGCAATTTTTATTGTTGAAGGTGGAACGCTTAAAAATGAAGTATTAACGTATCCCTTAACATCACCAGCTTGAATGTGAGACCAACCATTAGAAGTAGAAAACTCTATTACAAATTGGTTCTTATCTAGATTACCAACCGAATTTGCTGTATCACTCGGCGACTCTCTGACAATTAAGCTGGAGCCACTCACAACTTTTACTGTTCGATAGTCTGCTGCTTCGGCTACTTGGTGCTGAAAACTAAATAACATAATGAGTACAAAGGCTGCAACAAACCATTTCTTAAGTATATTCAATCAAATGACCTCCTTTTAATCTTCACTATTCTACCATTTTTACTATTGACTGTATATATTTCCATAATAAATTTTACCTATTTTTAAAGCTGAACATATATGAATAAACAAGTAATGAAATCCTCTTTCATTGCTTCGACTGTGCACAACCTCGATATATTTTAAATGAGCTTCAAGGCGTTCTAGAAAATACCTTAGTCTTTCTTTATAAATATGTGTATATATTCACTCAGTTTTATCAAATCAATAAGGTAAGCAACATGCACAATATTATGTTTTAAATTGAAACTTTCGCCAATATATATCGTTAAACTTAGTATTGATATTTTTTCAAAATATGTAATTTATTTATAAAGGAGGGGTAGAAGTGTTAAAAAGAGCTATGCTTTCAGGAATTGTTTTTAGTTCAATTTTGTTAGTTGGCTGCAATAGAGAGGAAATTATAGATATTACGGGAAACAAGGAAAATGATGCAAATGTAATGTCAGAATCTAAAGAATTAAATTTAGTTTCAGAATTTAAAACAGAAATAATGGCATCTATAACAGAACAAACGGAATTGGATAATGAGTTAATAGAAGGAATAATGGTAAATGGTAGTCCAGTTAAAGGAATTATTGATATATCAATAAGCTTTTCGAAGGATATAAAAGTTTATGATAAGATGATTAAACAAATAATTAAAGATTCTATAAAGAAAGTATCTGAAACAGAAAACATCACAATTAGCGAAGAAAATATAACAATAAAAATTGAGAAACTCTAGCGGAGAAGTTCTAAGTTGCTTTCTAAGATTGTATAAGGAAAAATTATAAAGAAATATGTTATTAGTTCAAACTACATTCAGATGGAGGTTTTTATATGAAAGGGAAGTTAGTCTTCACTATTGGTTTAACAGGCGTTTTAGCATTCACAATTGGTTTTTCAAAAGACTTGCAAAGCAATATAGTATCAGCTGAAGAACAAACAGACATTACTACGGTTATAACAAAAGAAGAACAAAAAATAGTGGAAAATATGTCCGTTAAAGAAGGATTTGTACAGCAAGAAAATGGAACAGGTTTCTTTTTTATTAAAGGTGAGCCAACTGAAAAAAAGGATGTTACCGCTGTAATTACAGCAGATGAACAAAACACTATAGAAAAAATGTCCATTAAAGAAGGATTTATACCACAAGAAAATGGAACAGGTTTCTTTTTTATAAAAGAAAAATAAGATTGGTTTCCTGTTATAAGAAGGAAAACTTTTCACTTACGCAGTTACAATAGTAAGAATAGGAAGCCCATCTGCACTTTTAGCAGAAACCACAAGGTCAATTGATTGTTCTAAGTTTTTGGATATTCTTTCTACATTGCAATCTTTCCACTGTTTGTTTACTCTTTTTTAACCATACAAAAAAGCCCTTTCAATTTGTGATGCTTTCCGCAACAGACAAATCAAAAAGGCTTGGTATTCACAGCCCTAACGACACTAATTTAGGGTTGTGTTTACTTATAATCGGGAGTGTATAGACCTATACAACCCTTCTTCAACATTTATATCACGTTTAATTATTCACAAACTTCAGGCGTACCTTCACGTTTTGCCGCTTTAAAGCTTGTGCCACAGCCGCAAGATGCGATGGCATTTGGGTTGTCGATGGTGAAGCCACCGCCCATTAACGATTGTTTATAGTCAATTTTTGTTCCCATTAAAATAGGCGCATCTTCGCGGGAAACAAGAATCGTTAAACCATGTTGTACATCTTCAAAATCGTCTTCTTTTTTCTCTTTATCGAAATGCATGCCATACGATAGACCACTACATCCGCCACCATTAACAGCTACGCGTAAAAAAGAACCTTGCTCCTCATTATGCTCCATCATTTCATTAATATGAAATGCAGCCGCTTCAGTCACTTCTATTACTTGCTTTAAACTTGTCATCCCAATCACCTTCCTTCTTACTTATCATATCAATTTTGACTATTGTATGACAAACATTCAGCTTCAAGTAGATTATTAGCAAAATTCCCGATATTTTCACTTAATTAGTATTTTTTATTCATGTGTTAAATGCATCTATTGGTATAATAGTTATAATTACATCGATGAAAGAGGTATATATTATGGAGATTTCCCCGTATTACGAAAAAAAAATCCAATGTCTTAATTGTAAAAAAGAATTTCCAACATTAAAAGTACGCTCTAAATTCATAAAAGTGGATCATACAGAAACCGATTTTCAGCCGATTTATGCAGACGATGTTAATGCTCTTTACTACAATGTATTTGTTTGTGAGCATTGTGGCTTCTCCTTTACAGAGGACTTTACAAAATATTTTGCCCCTGGCGTACAAGATGAGCTAAAGACACAAATTACAGAAAAATGGGTTCACCATGATTTTAAAGGTGAACGTACGGTCTTCCAAGCGATTCAAGCCTATAAATTAGCATTTTTATGCGCTACCATTAAAAAAGAAAAATTCGTTGCTACTGCTGGTCTGACTTTACGCCTTGCGTGGTTATATCGTTCATTAAAAAATGAAGGACAAGAGCAGCGTTTTATGAAAATGTCGCGAGATCTTTATATGGATTCCTATTCAAATGAGGACTACAGCACAACTCAAATGTCCGATGTACGCATTATGTATATGATTGCCGAGCTATCACGACGTATCGGTGATATCGAAAATGCAACACGCTTCTTTTCTAAGGTTATTGAGAAACAAAGCCTTGGTGGCGAAGCAAAAATTATCGATATGGCAAAGGAACAATGGACACTGATTCGGGAGGAAAAGGAAAAATCTCGACAAGTGTAAATTAAAAAAGTTCTAGCCTGATGCAGCTAGAACTTTTTTTGTACGTAAATGTTAGAAAACTTGTTCTACTTCAATAATTCCTGGTACTTCTTCTAATAAAGCACGTTCGATACCTGCTTTTAATGTAATCGTAGAACTAGGGCAACTACCACATGCACCTAATAAACGTAATTTTACAACGCCATCTTCCACATCTACTAATTCACAGTCTCCACCGTCACGTAATAAGAATGGACGTAATTTATCTAATACTTCTTGAACTTGGTCGTTAATTGTTGCTTCTGCCATTTGTCTCGACTCCTTTCCTTATAATGATTATAATGTTAGCAACAGAAAAAATCCAATATAGAATCACAAGGGAGAATAAATACTATGGGTCAAACAAAACCAATTATCGAAATTTACGGCACTGCGGTCATCTGTGCTAGCTGTGTCAATGCACCATCTTCTAAGGATACATATGAGTGGTTGCAAGCCGCTATTGATCGTAAATATCCAGACCAAGCTTATGCTATTCGCTATGTCGATATTGAAGGTCCAATTGAGAATGAACGTGATTTGGATTATGCTAGACGTATTCAAGAAGATGAATTTTTCTATCCACTCGTGCTCATCAATGATGAAGTAGTAGGAGAAGGTTATGTCCAATTAAAGCCGGTCTTTAATGCCCTTGAAAACCTTGGGTTTACACCAGACGAAACCGTTTAATAATAAATGAAAGGGATTGTTCACAAGTTTACCTTTGAGCAATCCCTTTTATTATTTAATAGTATGCTCAAAAGAACGTGAGCAACGCATTAATCATTTTGATATTTGTACATCCATAGTAATCCAGATTTCATTAAACGTGCAATACGACCAGTAACAGTTGTATCCGCTAAGTAAGCAAAACCTTGTTTTTTACCTAATGATCCCATGAAACCTTTTAGTTTAATATCAGGCATTTTTTCTGGTAAATGCTCACCTTTCCAACGCATACGTAATACTTTCACGATATGCTCTGCCTGCTCTTCTGCTAATTGTGCACTAGGAGAAAAGTCAGAAGAAGCGCAGTCACCAACAACGTATACATGCTCATCATCCAACACATTAAAGTATTGAGTGACAATCGGACGACCTTGACGATCCTTTTCAACATCCATTTCACGCACAAGTTTAACAGGCTGCACACCAGCAGTCCAAACTACTGCATCCAGTGGTATTTCCTCTTCATGGTTAAAAATTTTACCTGGTTCTACTTTTGTAATATTAGAATTCGCAATAACATCTACATTATGTTTTGTAAACCAATCTTTCACATATTTGCTAAGCTTCTCTGGGAAGTCTTTTAAAATACGTGAACCTCGGTCAAACAATTTTACTTTTAAATCAGCACGGCTTTCTCGTAGCTCACTCGCCAACTCAATACCGCTTAAACCAGCACCGACAATGCCGACAGTTGAGCCTGCTGGTAAACCACATAACGCTTGGAATGTTGCACGTGATTTTGCCATCGTCTGAATGCTGTATGTGTACTCTTCTGCACCTGGTACACCATGGTATTTGTCCTCACAGCCTAGACCAATAACTAAATCGTCATATTCAATACGTTGCCCATCCTCTAGAATGACTACTTTTTCAGCACGGTTAATCTCAACGGCTTCACCATACACAGCCGTTAAACGCTCGTGCTCTGGGAAACTTACACGAATTTCTTTATCTGTTGAAGTCCCTGCTGCTAATGCATAAAATTCTGTTTTTAAACTATGGAAAGGTGCTCTATCTACTAACACGATTTCCGTGTCCAAAGGTAAGTTGTTTGGTAAAAGTCGAAGCATGACACGCATATTGCCGTAGCCGCCACCTAAAAGTACTAATTTCCCCATAATAGTCTCCTTTAATGTATCTAATAATAATTGTTCACAAAGTATCCACAAATGAGTATAACCGATTGTGAGAAGTTTCACAATATAAGATTGCATTTTTGTGAAAGATTTCACAATATCGATCACTTCTTTGCGTTTTTACACAACAATTATGCCAAAGTCAATTATATCTCGGCATAATTTGTACCCTGTGGTTACAAGCCGACTTGAAAAGTTCAACTTAAAATTTATACCATTCAAAAGTATCCTTCAATAATTTGCATTCCTACTGAATGTAAATGCCTAGTAGCATTCCTATAAATGTGAAGGTCTTCAGCTCAATCAATTTAAATGATTGACGAACGTTTCAAAAGCTAGTAGCATATCAATGGTGAGGTGAACATATGAATCCAATGGTTGAATTTTGTGTAAGTAATTTAGCAAATGGCTCACAAAAAACTTATGAAATACTCGAACGCGATCCAAATATCGACGTTTTGGAATATGGCTGCCTTAGCTACTGTACAAAGTGTTCTGAATCTTTTTACGCGATTGTAAATGGTGAATTAGTGGAAGCTGCTTCACCAGAGGAGCTCACAAAAGCTATATATCAATTTATTGATGAAAATCCATTATGGTAATTGTTCGTCAAAGTTTGAGTCCCAACAAAATAAAGTTACACATATGAAAAGGATGTTATACCAAAATCGGCATAACATCCTTTGTTAATTTATACCTCATTTAAAGTAGCGTTTCCATTAAATAAGTAGGTTGCTGTTCTTTTGTTAATACTTCGCTTGTTGGTGTTACACCTGTATTGACATGAATGGTATCACAGCCAAAATGAATACCACACATAATGTCCGTATCATAGTTATCACCAATCATAACCATCTCATCTTTTGTCAAACGATGCTCTAACGCAATAATGTCGAGCATTGCAGCAGACGGCTTCCCGATGTAGATTGGTTCAACCCCAGCAACCTCTCCTACTAGGCGCGCAAATGAGCCATTTCCAGGTAAAAATCCATATTCTGTTGGAAATTTAATATCTTGATTAGTTGCAATAAAGGCCGCACCATTTTGTACAGCAATTGTAGCCTTTGCTAGTGCCATATAATCTAATGTGCGATCGATTCCCATAACAAATACATCTGGCTCATTGTCTACAGGTTCAATTCCTTCATTTAACAACGCCAATCGAATACCGTCAGCGCCCATCATCGCTACTTTTTTATCTGGATAATTTATAGCAACATATTTTGCGGTTACTAAAGCACTTGAATAAATATGATGAAGTGGTGCTTCTACGCCAATTGCGTATAATGCTTCTTGTAACTGCTCTCTCGTTTTAGAAGAATTATTCGTTACGTAAAACGGCTCGATCCCTTGCTGCTGTAATTGCTGTATAAAAGCAACCGCAGAAGGAATACCTTCCTTTCCGCGGTAGACAGTACCATCTAGATCAAAGCAATAAGCCTTATAGGTTTTCATTGATGATCCTCAGGTAAAAATGCTGATACGGGACCTAGCTCATTTGTTAAGTAGTTATTCACTGCTGGTCCAAACTGCTTTAAAGCAGGTAAGCTTGCTGTTAAAACCGTCACAACTTCTGAAATATCTACAGATGCGAATTCACGAACGAGCATTTTACGTAAGCCTACAACAGCTTTTAACGATGCTTCCATATCAGTCGATACGACTTTTTCGTCGATTAAAATATCAATAATATCCTCATAGCTACCTGGATCACGCATAATGAAACCGTCAATCATCAAGTTCCCTACATCCATCATTGATTCCATCACATTATGACCAATACGTTCAATCGCTAATTTCTTAATATCATTTTGTAGCCAGTTTTCCTCTGTCTCCAAAATAGCTAATAGTTTATCTAAGTACTGTAAGTTTGTTGTGATTTTATTTCGATCTACAAAATACACAAGGAAAGCCCCCATTCAAATCATTTAAAGTTGATAGTCTTTTCTCTTCTATAGTACCATATCTATAGGACTGGAAGGAGATTAAAAGATGGAACGTTTTTTCTTATATGATGATGTAGAAGATACAAAAACACGCTTTGTTAGTTTTGCAGGACAGAAACTACGCTACGATTTAGCCATTTTACAATCTGGCCGCTTCTTTGGCAAAGTACTTGTGATGGATATCCAATTTGGCCGCTTTGCGATTATAGGACCAGATGACATAGAAGAACCTGGCTATCTTGAACACGTATACAACCGTTCTGAAGAAGAGACAGTCGAACTGCGTGAATACTTACGGGAATTACTAAACTAATACTGTTAAAAGATTTAAATAAAAAAATTTCGCTAATCCATTTGCTCGGGACTGCAATAGACCCTTTGGTATATAGCGAAATTTTTTTGTCAAAATCCCATCATGTCAATTTATTATTTGAACCAATTACACTAAATAGAATCCCTTACGTATCATTATTTATTTAAAGTGGAAGGGTTATCTTTATTATGGGGCTTGTTTTTGTTTTCATTATCATTTTGTTTTTTCGCTTGTTTATTTTGCCCAATAACAGCTAAATCATCTACACTAATATCAAAGCCATATCCGTACTCTTCACGGTCTAATTGCTTTTTCTTTTGCTTTTCGTTAGCCAAAATTATCACCTCCACTTTATAAACTTTCCTTTTTTAAATGATTTATACTTATACAAAAAACTAATGTGCATCCTCAATCATCCAGTCAACAGCACTTATTAAATCTGGGAATACGGCATCCGCAAGTGGATCATAGCTACCTAAAAAAACACCTTTTGTACCAGCTCGTTTCCCTGCAATAATATCTGTATCTGTATCTCCCACCATATAAGATTTTGATAAATCCACATTATATTTTTCAGCGAGGTCTACAATTAACTTGCTATTTGGTTTCCGACAATCACAACCAGCTTTTGGTTTATGGGGACAATATACGACTTCATCGATAATTGCTCCCTGTTTTTTTAATTCATTTGTCATATGCGTGTGTATTTTTTTGAGCTGACCTTCTTTCATAAATCCTAAGCCTACACCACCTTGATTTGTTACAACAAAGACAAAATCAAACGAGTCGTTTAATTTTTTAATCGCTTCTGGCACACGTGGTAAGAAAAACAGTTGCTGCGGTTTATTCACAAATTTAACTCTTTTCGTCAACACTTCGTTAATTACCCCATCTCGATCCAAAAATACTGCTCTTTTTATATCAATCACACCTTTAATAAGAATCAATTATATCGTGCCCCATTGTAATTCAACTTATATATACACATCGAAAAATACATTTCATTTTAGTAGGAAAAGCATTTCACAAAAAAGACTAGTTAGTCACTGGCAATAGCAGCGTATGTCCATCATACCTTCTTTTCTTTATATTACAGTTTATATTGCGAAACATATAAAAAGACTTTTCTATTTTTCATAGAAAAGTCTTTAGACTATAGCCCCATAGTTGAATAATTATTACACTACCAATTATGTAAAAATTTATAAATATTTTTTTAACTCTTGAATCCCTAACAGTCATTTTTATAAGGCTAATTCATATCCTTATAGACGCTCTTACCTTTTTGATGGCTGCTTTTAAATCTACCATTACCTATGTTTAATTTCATTGCTTATTAAAACTTGACTATCAATTTAAATATTATTAAAAAATTAAAAATATCCAATCCTTTGGTACCTCTATAGTTCCTATATGTTCTTTTTCTTCTTCATTTTTTCAATCCCATCAATTAGAATACCTATGCCAAATAACATAAACCCTATCTCAAATGAATATTTAAAATAAATAAAGCTATTATAGCCGAGTTTGTAAACTAGACCAATCAAAATGAGGACAACACCTATAATAATAGTGCTATTCCCAATATTCATTAACACTCCTCCTTCTTAAATAACTCCGAAAAAGCATATAATTTCTTCAACAGATATCTGTATTATTTTTTTAGTAAAGTTAGTTGTTGATTTGCTGAATTTTTCTCTGTAATTTCAATAAAGAAAACGCTGATATATCAGGTTTTCTTTATAATTTACCACTTAGAAATTTGTGTACCTGAATAAATTGGTGTGAGATTTCTATCGAAAGCTTCTTTATTATTCCATATTGTAGTTTTTACATGAAGACCACTTTCACTATACCAAGTTTCAACTTTATAGTATTGCCCTACTGCTTTAGGTGGGAATCCTGATACTACTCCAATCGAAGTAAATGCATAATAAGTGGTAAATCCTGCATAAAGCGTTTTTGTTATGAAACCAATAGTATTATTTTTTAAAAACTTCACACCAACACCAAGACCACCGATTACAAAATATTCAGCTAAGGCATTTGCTCTCGAAACTGTGTAGTATTCAGTTACTACTTGACCTGATGGATAATTGTAAAATGTCCCAAGCGATTTTGATTCTGAATATCTTTTATTAAATTTCGCAACAACATATTGTGTACCGATAATATTAATCCGAGGCCTAGGTATAGTAAGAGTATGGAAACCAACTGTATTAGCTACTGTAACACAAGTACTATCTGACAACCTATATTGGCTAGGCCATTCATAGCCTATACAGACACCTGTATTACCAGCATTTCTTATTTTCACATGGTAATAAACTCTTATAGTTCCATCACTATAATCTTTAACTATATTAGAAACACTAATATAACTATCAACAAGAGGCGTAGAACCTTTAAAAGAAGTAGCAGCTTTAGCACTATCATTTAATTTAAGAAACGATAGTGCTGAGATTAATAGAACACAAACTACCATTTACTTATTTTTCTCATAATACTAAATATTCTCCCTTTTCTTAATTATTAATTAACATTAAATACTTTTTAAACAAAAATAGATTTTTTTAGAATAAAAGTAATAACATTTTTCAATTTTCAGAAAGTAGAATAAATAAATAGAAATCTTTTAGCAATTGATAAGGCATTACAGAAGTTTTTATACAACATTCGGAAATTAATAAGGTATGCTCGAGGAACAAAAAGATTAATTATCTAATAAGAAGAAGTGTTGAAAATAAGCCAGCAGCTCAGACGAAGGGGGAAAAGAAGCTCCTCAAGTCTTTATGGATTATAAGTGTTAATTATTCTTTACTATGTAAAACATTAAAATGGCTGATTCTTAAATTAATTTCATTTTAGTATGATATAAAAGATATTTCAAGAATAAAATGATATTTTCAATCTATATATTTGCATTTTTCCTGTAATTCACCTAAAAAATACAGTCATACTACAGAAAATAATATTAAGAACGTTTCTTTATTACCAAGCTTATTTCACCTTCTATTTTTGGTGATTGATAATACAAATGATAACGAGCTCCATGACTTAAACTAGATTCCGTCATTTGATAATCAATAGCATATTTATTAAAAGAGAGCTTTAATTAGATTAAAAAGTGCCATAGTTGTTCTTCTCCTTCTTCAAAAATTTTTAAAATAGTAGGTAGTTATTATACATTATAATAATTGCACTCTAAATTAGTTGAATGCTCTTAAATATTTTATAACCCCTATAAAATAAATATAAAAAAACCTGATGCACATTTGGCATCAGGTCGTTATAGCTATTCTACTATTTGTTCATTGTCATTTGGTTTTGTCACTTCGGTAGCTTCATTTATTACAACGTCTGGCTGCAAAATAGCTTTACCGGATTTACGCAATACAAAATAAGCACAGCCAAAATTACAATACTCATATAAGTAATCTTGTAGCGTACTGATTTTTGTATCAAAGGTAGATTTCTGATTTTTATCATCAAAAAAACCTTTTAAACGCAATTGATTATAGCCCCAGTCGCCTACAATATAATCATATTTGACTAAAATGTCTGAGTACCGCTCCTTAAAGGCTTCTTCCTGAAAAGCTTCACGGTAATCTTCAACAACTTCGTATTCATATCCTTCAATAATGATCAAAGTGACACCACCTTTCTAGATCTACTAAATTATATTACACTTCGGCCTGTAATTGACGCTCTTTTGTTGCGGCATTGACTTGCTCGTCTGCGTGATAACTACTGCGTACAAGTGGGCCTGCTTCACAATGCTTGAAGCCTTTTTCCATTGCAATTTTGCGAAGTTTACCGAATTCAATCGGTGAATAATATTTTTTTACAGGTAAATGTTTTTTAGTTGGTTGTAAATATTGACCAATTGTCATAATATCCACGTTATTTGCACGTAAATCGTCCATTACTTCTAAAATTTCTTCATGCGTTTCACCTAAACCGATCATTAAAGATGATTTTGTTGGAATGTCTGGTTGCATCTCTTTTGCTAAACGAAGAAAGTCTAAAGAACGTTCGTATTTTGCACGTGCACGTACTCTTGGCGTTAAACGTCGTACTGTTTCAATATTATGATTTAAAATATCTGGTCTTGCATCCATTAGAAGTTGAAGATTTTCCTTAATACCTCCAAGGTCAGAAGGCAATACTTCTACTGATGTTAAAGGGCTTTTACGACGAATAGCGCGCACCGTTTCCGCTAACACTTCTGCACCACCATCTTTTAAATCATCACGTGCTACCATGGTGATAACAACATGCTTTAAGTTCATAATTGCCACTGAATCAGCCACACGTTCTGGTTCTGCAAGGTCTAACTCATTTGGTAAACCCGTTTTGACCGCACAGAAACGACATGCACGTGTACAAACTGAACCCAAAATCATCATTGTCGCTGTTCGGCGCTCACCCCAGCATTCATGAATATTTGGACAACGTGCTTCTTCGCATACTGTATGAAGATTTTTTTCACGCATAAGCTTTTTAAGACCCTTATATTCATCGTTCGTGTTTAGTTTAATTTTAAGCCAATCAGGTTTTCTTACATGTTCTTCTTTTTCATTGCTAGTAGGTTTACAGGATGTCATACAATTTCGCCCCTATCAAAGTAATCTTTTGTTGAATATGATCTACCATCACTGTTGTCAATGTATCATATTACACGAACTGCAACAACTAACATTTACTCTCAACTTAACATTTCTATTGATATGGCACCGGCACTTCTATAGATGGCTGTACCGCATCTGTGCCATTCGTATAAATATTTGGTACTGGTCCTCTCGTTAACCCCATAGCTACAGGAATATCCTGTGATACCGTCGTTGACTTACTGGCAAATGGCACGATTATTTGGACATTCACTTCTATATGAATGCCAACTTCGACATACGCACTATTAATACCAAATTCTCTAATATCTGCTGTAACATTACTATGGACATTGCCAATTACATGAAAACGTATTGGTATTTTAGGCCCTAAATTACCGAGCAAAGGAATATCTGCCGCCTGTGCAAGTGGGACGAAAAAGACAATACCATCTCCTTGTTGAATTTTATTGACATCATATTCGACATTATCTAAATCTGGTAAGTGGGACAATTCTCCATGTTCAGCTTGTTCTAAATACATTTTCACAAGTTCAAGTGTTTCAGCACGCACTCTATTAATAATTTCTGTATTAAATTTTGTGGTCACTGACGTACCAGATGGTACATCTTCGATTATATCATTAACGTCCAATACGTTAGAAGTACGTGAGTTAATGGCTTTACTCACAACATACGACGCAATTTTATTTGTCTGCACTTCTGCATATTCTAAATATGTGGGTTTAAGACGCTCATTTAAAAAATACAGAAAAAATGCTATACAAATAATACTTGCAACGATTAATAAGGTTAAACGATTAAGCTGCATTCCTCTTTTATGATTCGTTCGCAATTTCATCCTTTTTCGAGGGAAAAACAAAAAAATCTCCTCCTGTTCTACAACGTATGAACAGGAGGAGCAAATTATACGACTCTCGTTGGCACTACATAATCGGTTTCAATACTATCAATTTTTACAGTTGGATAGTCCACTAAATTAATTTCATATGTCGCTGTAAGTAATTCATTACGCTCTTCAAAAATGCGAATCCAAGGCAAGGCAGCATCCAAAGTATTTTGTTTAGAAACAATGCCTCGGCGACCATCTGATAATTTTAAAATCAGCCCATTCGGATAATGGACAACCGATCTTTTTAATGCATTGACAATTCGTGCATCATAAATAGTGCCTGAGCCAGCTTCAACAATGGCAAGCCCTTGTGATGGTAGCATTTTTTCACGATATACACGATTTGTCGTCACTGCATCGAATACATCCGCTACACCAATAATTTTGGCAAATGGATGGATTTCGAAATCAACTAAGCCACGTGGATAGCCACTCCCATCAATGCGTTCATGATGTTGAAAAGCACAATGTGCAACCAGTAAGGAAATTGAGTGCAAATTACGTAATAAATCAAAGCCGTAACGCGTATGCATTTTCATCATTTCAAATTCCTCATGCGATAAGCGACCTGGTTTTTTTAATATCTCTTTCGGCACCATAAGCTTTCCAACATCATGCAATAAGGCACCAATACCAATTAAACGAAGATCTTCAGCAGAATGACCTAATTCTTTTGCAATCGCAATCGAGTATAAAGTCACATGAAAAGAATGCTGATATAAGTATTCATCAAATAAATAAGCATCTGTTAAAACCGTTAAAATTTCATTATTACCCGTAATAGCTGAGAGTAGTTCATCGACAATCGTAACAATCGCTTTCGACTGCTGATCTAGTACATAAGAGGCATTCACCGTACTTAAACCATTCAATGATTGGAAAGAATCTTTAATAGTTGAAATGGCTTTGTTCCGGACATCAGGAGGAACTGTCTCCTTGACTTCAATGCCTTCAGAAATTTTGTCATCAATATATAAATAATGCGTATTCAACTGTTGAAGTCTTTCAATAATACGTTCATTAATGACAACGTCTTTCTTTAAAAGTGGATGACCTGCCTCATTCCAAATGGTTCTTCCTAGTACCATTCCTTCTTTTAATACATCGATTGAAATTAATCGCATGACTTCTTCCCCAATCCATTCTTAAAGCATTTTATCTATCGCTTAAAGAAACTTTGCCCATAATCTAACATAATGTTTCGTAAAAAATCAGGTAAAATATATTTTTTCTTTGCATATTTAAAGCTAGGATAAAAATAACCGAACGTAAACAAATCCAGCGTCACTAATTTATAAGTTCGCTCATTATCTGCAATTTTTCCATTAATGAGCAATTGACGCTCCTCATTCATTGCAAAGCCATACGTCAGCATTTTACCAAAAACAACGCCCCTAAACCCTAATCCTTTAAGCTCCATATTGGGCCATTCTTCATTTTTCGATTGCTGAAAAATCTCTTTTATTTCGGATACCGACAATTCGATTGTACATAAATTAATTGGATGTGGAAAAATTTTATGTAAATCAAGCGCGGTTACTGTTCCTTTTGGAAGGCCCTCTAGAAAAATCCCTGCATTAAATAACGCACAGTCTGCACCACTTTTTTCTATAATTGCTTGCGCAAATAGGTGAGATAATTGTGAGTAATGGAACCATTCTTTATTGTACATTTTTTCTGTCGAAAATACAGGCTTGTCTAATAACCTTTTGCCTTCTTCTTCTAAAGTTAGCAAAAATTCATTTTCATTTTCAACAATTGGCAAGTCCTTATTATGAATTAAAGTATCCTTTTTTTCAACAATTTCTCTCGTTTTTCTATCATATTCTATCGCGAGATGTCCAGTATATTGGCCAAATTTCCCTCCACCAGTAAGCAATACACCGTTGATAAACTTCCCATTTGGCAACGTATGATGCGTATGAGACCCAAAGATAACATCGATTTCAGGACATTCCTCTGCTAGCAGTTCATCTTCAGTAATTCCTAAATGTGACAGACAAACAACAATGTCTACTTCTTTACGCAGTTGATGGGTTAATCGAATAAGGGAACTTCGTGCATCGTCTATTTGCCATTGCAATTCCTTATAATAAATTTCGAACATAGCTGTTGCTGCAATAACCGCGATTTTCGTGTCATTTTTTGTGGTTAACACAACGTAAGGCTTTAACCACATTGGGTTTTGTCCCTTCGAGGCATTAACATTCGCCACTACGACTTCAAATAGCGCGTCATCGTATAGATGAAACAACTCCTCATGAGACAGTGTAATGCCTTCATTGTTACCGATTGTCACAACATCATAACCGGCGTCGTTTAATAATTTGACATTTCCCTTACCAATCGTCGCGTCTGTATAAATATTTGACCTATCTAGATGATCTCCAACATCAACTAAAAAGCTAGTTTCCCCTAGAGCCGCATATTGAGCACGTTGCGCATTGACATAGTTTTGCATGCGTGGCCAATACTTAAAATGACTATGCAAATCATTTGTATGAAAAATATGAATTTTTTCCAGCATTCCAGCCACCTCTTCTTTACAATAAGCCCTCTATAATGGAACGAATTCCTAATAATAATAAAATAATTCGAAGTGCCAGGACAAGTGTATCTGATTTAATTTTTTTATTGAGTGCTGCTCCTAGCTTAGCTCCAATATAAGCTCCAGGAATAACTGGAATCGTATAAAGCCAAGGTATATGACCTAAATAAATATGGCTTGCGGAGTTCACAATGGATGTTAAGAAGACCATAAACATGGATGTTGCCACTGCCACATGTGGTGGAAATAAAAATAATATGATCATTGCAGGCACAACCATTGAGCCGCCACCAATACCAAATAATCCAGATGCAAAGCCAACTGCAAAGCAGAACAACAACGCAAACCAAATCGGATAGCCGTAAACATATGTTTGTCCAGATGCATCAATAAATTGGTGTTGTGTACCGTTTTTCACAAACCATTGTACAGGTTTCAATTTATCGCGTACAAGTAAAATAATCGATATAACAATTAACAATAACCCAAAATATAAATTAAATGAAGGTAAATCCAACCCTTTATTTACCCATGCACCCACCATTGTTCCTGGAACACTACCTAAAAAAAATATAAAACCACTTTTATAATCCACAGTTTTGGATTTCATGTAGCTTAATGTTGATGCTAGCCCGGTGAAAATCATCATCACAACAGATAGCCCAACCACCTTTTGCGGTGTTATATCTGGAAGCAACCCAAGATTTAAGCCAACAAATAAAGTAGCCGGTACTAAAATAATCCCTCCACCTAGCCCAACAAGAGAGCCGATTAGCCCCGATGCTAGTGCAATGATAACTAAAAGAATAAACTCCATTATATTTCTCCTTCAAACATATTTAATTGTTTTGGCGCTAAACCAACATCTCGTATTGCTAATAGCTCCTGAAGCTCCTTTGCATTTTTCGCAGCATGCAATCCTGAATTATTATTAAATAACACAAATAGCTCCTGTACCTTCGGCTGTATAGCTTGAATATGCTGACCGAGTTGTTGCAACTCTTCTTTATTATAATCATATAGAAAACGAACTTTGCGCCAGTTTTCCATATTGCCAGTATTACGCCAGCCATGAATATTGCGACCATGAATACGTACGAGTGCCCTATTAGCAGTTACTTCAGGGTAAAAGGGAACAGAGCCAATACCCGCTTGTGGTTCATCACAAATCGTATGAATAAATTGATGTTCCTTTAAGAAATCCATTGTTTGCTGGACAAGCTTGTCTGCATACCACGTGCGATTACGAAATTCAATTGCCACATTAAACTCTTTTAATTGTTGCCTAATATACAATAAATATTGGACATTTTTTGACTGACAATCAAACCATGGTGGAAACTGTGCGAGTACCATCGCTAATTTTCCATGACGTTTAAATTCATTGGCACATTCGATAAACGCGTTAAACATATCATTTTTGGATTCGAAGGGAATTTCCCCACGTAAATGACCGGTCATTCCTTGATAAGCTTTTATAACAAAACGAAATGAATCTGGTGTTAGTTCACACCATTTTCGCACATTGTCAACTGATGGAATAGCATAAAATGATGTATCTACTTCTACTGTCAAAAAATGACCTGCATAATCAAATAATTTGTCCTTTGAGGCAGTCACACCACTGTATAACGAAGGATGATCGCCCCAGCCTGTTAACCCAATTCGAATCATAAGACTCCCTCCCTATGTACCTAATGATAGCATACACTTTCTAGTGCAAATACTTACAAAAATCAGAACTACCAGTTGAGTACAATCAATAATGCAGAATTACTTAAAACGTTGAAAATCATTAATAGCTTTCGACGTTATTATCTAAATATTTTCAATATTCTAATTTATGATTTATAATAGATGCGATTTTAACAAAACATTCTAAAAAATGAAGGGAAGGAGAAAGGGAAGTGCCAAAAAAAATCATTTATTTCATAGTAGCTTTGGTTTTGGTTGTTTCATTTGGTTCAATTGTAATTCAGCCACAAGCAGTGACTAAAGGTGGGGTAAGTGTAGATTATACAAAAGAAAAAGTTGGTGATATGAGTGGAAATTTATACACAATAAATAAAGATGAGGTTACAACTTATGGGTGGCCTTGGACTGCAATAACTAAAACTGTAAAAAAAGAATATACTTCTGCTGCTGCAGTCCCAGATTCAATTTATTACGAAGAGTATATTGATGGTAAATGGTATCATGGCAAACTAAAAAGAACTGGAGAAGTAGAAAAGCTTCAATATACTTGGAGAGCAACTTTCACAGGTAAAATTAATTATTAAAAGGAGTATTATATATATGATTAATATTTTTAAAAAAGGTTTATTGATGTTTGGAGTTGCTGCGTTTATTTTACCATTTTCTAGTCCAACTGTTCAGGCAAGAGGAACAACAATACCCGTGACACAAGAAACATAAACCGAATTAACGCCATTTTGGGTATATGATCATGTTCAAACAATCACTTTGACTTTTCCTACACCTTCATTAATTCCTAAGGAAGTACCCTATGAGTATTATCATGAAGTTTACGGCGTAATGAGGGGTGTTTTAAAATATGTAAAACATGAGTATGTTAAAGGAGAATATAAAGCTACTTTTACAGGTAGGATGTATAGTAATCCTGTATAACTGGTCTTCAGTTAAAATAAAAAATATAGAGATGGGACAACCCCCTCTCAAATATAAAAAATTGTGTAGTGTGAGGGAGATGCAGGATTGCTTAAAATGCTAGGAATTTTTGTAGTACAAGTTTTTGACGAAAATTTATAAAACAACGCATAAACAATGTTCACAGACCATTGTTTTGCAACTAATTAAGAAATGGTCGATAATATAAATGGGCCTAACCCTGTGGACAACAATTAAAATAGCATTATCCAACCAGTTGTCGGTATTGAACCGGTGACTGGTTGTTTAGTTTTGTTTGGATTCGGGTTATTGTTATAATAATTAATCTAGTCTTTTACAGTTTGTTCTTCGATGGCCGTCGTAGTACTTTTCAAAATGTGTAAGTAGAATGTTTCAGACTTTAACACAGAATGAAACGATTCGATTGGGGCATTATCAGCGAACGTACCTTTACGGAACATCCTCATGGTAATGCCTTTTGCTTCTACAGCTTGTTGATATTGATAAAATGTATACACCGCGCCCTCACCTAGTTTTTGGTTTATTTTACCTATATAAACATATTCATCATAAGCCTCTCTGTGTTCTTTTCCTTTATCCTTCTAAAGCATAACTGTAGCTTTTTATTTCTCGGCTGTTTTTCTAAGCTATAATAGAGAAACCATGTCTTGGTCATAAATCAATATAAGTAACAGCAGATACTTATTTGTATACAACAAAAAGATCGAGCGCAACGCACTCGACTCTATGAAAAACATATAAATTTTTAATTTGTTTTTTTCTTACACCAACCATACAGAAACATTGATGTATCAAGTTTTATCGGACTTTTATCCAATACTTCCTTCCATCTCGAACTTGATAAATGGAGGCTTTTGAAATGTCATATATAATAGTAGAAACTCTATAAAATCAATGTTTTTGAATAAAAGCTACTCTATATTTGTTTATGCATTTGTACATTGTCGGCATGAAATCGGCACAAAGTCGGCATGAAAAATGGTAACACTGACCGTCCGAAAAAAGGCGGTCTTTTTATATTTTATCTCCTCACGATCTACCTTAAGAGTTACAATGAAACTCTTTTTACCAACAGCCTTACTATACGCCGACTACAAATACAACGTGATATTTCTAGAAAATTTAAATATAATTAATATCGGAGATAGATAAAATTAAAATGAGGTTTCAAAATGAACAAATTAGAAGAAACAACAAAGGAATTGCTTGAAAAAGGTTATACGATCGAGGAAATTAAAGCAGCTTTCGAGGAAGTAATTGAACAAGCTAAAGATTCCAAGGTAGATGATGAGACAGATAACTAATTACAGTTGTCTGTTTTTTGTATGTACTTTTAACTCAAAATTACCTAAAATGGAAATGTAAAGGAGAGGTTTTGAAATGAAAAAAATAATTTTTAGCGCTGCATTAGTATTAAGTTTAGGATTAGCTGGTTGTGGTGAAACGAAAAAAGAAAATGTTTCAGGTACAGCAGAAAGTGCATCTGCACAAAATGATACCGACACAGACAATAGTCAGGTAGAGAATGAAAAAGATGATACAGGAGTAGAAGAAATTAAAATAAATCAAGTAGTAGTTGATAACGAAAGTTATAAAGCTACTCTTGTTGAAATAGTAAAAAAAACAGATGATATATGGGGTAATTCCATCGATGTTATTTATGAAATCGAAAATAAACTTGATTATACTATCGGAGTACAGGCGCGCAGTGTATCAGCAGATGGGTATATGGTGGATGAAGCGATTTTGAATATGTCTCAAGAAGTAGGTGCTGGTAAGAAGGCTAAAGCAATCTTAACTATTAGTGATTTTGATGGACATGATTTCCCAGAACTAAAAAGCGATTTAGAAATGCAATTATATGTTTTTAACTATGATACGTTTATTGAGATTGCTGAACATGAAGTAAAAGTTTCATTTTAATAAATACTAACTATTTTGCCACTTTATCGAGTGGCTTTTTTTATTAATCAAATCAGTAATTTATTTCAATAAAAGCAAAATAAATACACAATAGCTGTTTACTTTTTTAAATAGGTATTGTATAATAAGAGTATAGAAAGGAGGTGAACAAGAACTGGATGAATTTGAGAAAGTCCTTGCAACAGTAGCGCTAGTCGCAACAACCTTTAAAGCTTTCACATCAGGCTTGAAAGACATTTACGACATGGTGCAAGGAACAAAGAAAAAGCGACGCCCTCCCGCAAAGAAGAAACGTCGCAAATAACACCTAGAAGGAGGTTGACGCCTCCTTCTCAATCAAATTATAACACATCCACTTATTATGTATGAAAAGAATGCTTAAACGAATTGGTTATGTAAACATCGCTTTATTAATCGCGAGTACTGCTGTAATACTCAAATATGTTGATTTTCAAAGTCCATCAACAATTGATTATGTATTATTAGCACTTTATGGAACAACTGTTTTAATTCACTTCACAAGGCTAATAATATTTATGTTACCAAAGGAAAGGTGATTACATGAAATATGAATTTTCCACAACTGAAGAACTTCTAGAATTTTTAAATGCTGAATTACTATCTGCTGCAGAAGCTGCTGAGGTATTAGAAATATCGAAAGCCCGTCTCGGACAATTGATGAAAGATGGAAAGTTAAAAGCAGCTAAAGACCAGCCTAAAATGTTTTTAAAAAGTGTACTGCTTGAGAAAAAAGATGAGCTTGAATCGCTTCGAAAAAAATATAGACCTTACGATGAATAAACAAAAAAAGCCCAGGCTCAAAATTAATTGAGATCCTGGGCTTTAAATCATTCAGCTACAATATTTGTTACCTGGGCTAACTTAGCTGTTTTAATTTTACTAGCTCCTGCTTGTGCTGCAGCCATTCCAGTAAATGTACCTGTTTTAACACGCCATTTAACACCATCTTGCTCACTATACGCAACCCAGCCGAAACGATGTTTTAATACATCTAAGACATTTTCAGCAGCTTGTCGTGTGGCGTATGTGCCAGTAAGTACACGGTATTTATTATTATCAATAACTGGTTTTTGTTGCTGTACATTACCACTTGCATTTTTAACCATTGTAATAAATTGTGACCATGTAATTTTACCTTCTCGTAAATTTCGAGGGCAATTTTTGCCACTAAAATAATTGTGCTGAACAACATTACTAATTGGAATGTTTTCATCCTTCATGATTTTAGCAACTAACTCTGCAGCATTTTGCATTGCCTTTGGATAGTTACCATCACCATTTACGCAAACTTCTACTTGTATACCTTGATTATTACCTGTCGTGCTTCCCGCAGCCCAACATCTCCAAGCATGTTCAAAAGATTGTACAGCCTCTTTGTCATCCACAGTATAATGCCACGATGCATTACGACTATTTCCATTGTATTGTAATCGTGCATGCGCGTCTGCATCAGCCCCTGAACGTGTATTATCTGTCTCATGAACAACAATGTATTTTTTAGCGTTCCCTTTGCCATAAGAGACCTTGTTAGCTAGTACATCAGGAACTAATTTTTTACGAATTGTACTCATTTTATTTCACCATCCTTTGGTTTGTTATAATCCATTGCTAGTTGGCTATCTGAAATTCCTTTTGTTGTTGGGTCGATGATAATACCAAGTAAACCTAAAATGCTTAAAATCGTTTCAGAAATAGCCGTGATTTGATCGTTGTAAATTGTAATATCGACATGAAAAATGCCCGCAATTTGATTAGCGAGCACAATAAGTAATGCGATTAAAGACACCCAAAATTGCTTGTGTTGCAGACGTACTTTCCAGTTAATTTTCATATTTAACACTCTCCTTTGTATTTCCCTGTATACCTGCTACTTTTTCAAGAACGACAATTCGTACTTCATGATTATTAATGCGTTGCACTGAATCCTTTGCAGTTTCATCAACTTCGTTCAAATGTTGGTTTAATCTATCGATACCATTAGTTAAACTAAGTAACGTTTTATTCAGATTGTTGGTAATGCGCCAAATAAATAAAAGTCCTGCAAATAATGCTGATACAATCGGCAACCAATTATTGATTGTTTCGACCAATGTCCTCACCTTCGTTTCTCCAATATAAAAGCCCTCCACAATTATCTATGGAAGGCATAAAAAATAACGCTAAGCTTACGCTTGCGTCTCTGGTTGAATAGCTGTAGCTGGTAATACACTCACAATGATGTGCTTATTAATAATAGCTCCACCAATATTAACGAAGTTTACTTTTTGGTCATTTAATATTACTGTAAATGCCGTAGCATCAAACTCTGCATTTGTTAAATTTATTGCTTTACCGTTGTTTAGTTGTACTTGATAATCCATTCTATCAATCTCCTTTTATTATGTTAGATTCACATAGCCCACATCAGAACCATTCATACGCACATATAAACGCCTTGCCCCAGAACTATATGCAATACCTAAACCTGCTGTATGTGCTAGGGCAAATTCATAGTGCCAGAAACCGTTCAGTTTATTAGCGTTGCCTACCGTAATGTTGCTGTAATTTGATGATGACATCCCACCAAAATCAATATTCCCACCACCAAAAACACTACCGAATCTTATAGTACTAGCGTTTAGTTGCACTTGGTTTGTATCCCAAATCGACAACCCTGAACCCACATTTGATGAGATGGATGCCATAGATTCCGTAAACTGAATAGCTCCACCTGATCCTTGGATATTCAAGCGATTACCAATACTCATTTGCTGTTGGATGTTGATATTACCAGCATGGATATTACCTAAATCCCCGTTTATATCCGAAAGTGCATATATCTCACCAACAAACTTTATCTTACTTGCTTTGATAAGTACTTCTGATGCCGTTTGATTTATCAGCGAAGATATAGTGTTTCCGTTATAGTCTGTGACTGAAACCTTTTGCGTAATTTGGTGAGCTTGTTGAGTAATAGATGATTCAGCACTAGCTACTCTTGTGTCTATCCCATGCAATTGAGTCGCTTGAGCCGTTACTGTAGATTGTATTTGATCGGCTCGAATGTTAATAGCAGCCATCTCATTAGTAATGCGATTATTCACCGATAGACTAATCTGGTCAGCTTTCACGTCGATAGCTGCTATTGATTTATTGAGTTGCTCTACTTCTATCGTTATACGGCTATCCGTTTGTGTGATGGACGACCTAAATTCCTTTTTATTTTCCTCAATTACTTCTTCTAGCTCTTCTTTTGTATCTTCAATAAGCTCTTCTGTATCAACTTCGTTATCTGACATTGTACGAGGTAAAGAGTTGCCTAGTGTAACCGCAATCGTCTTTAACTCGTCTGAAAGTTCGTCTACTATACAAATTCGTTTAAGTATTCGTGTCTGTAGCTCTAACCCCTCAATTGGCTCGTAAATCAACCATACTTTCTCACCTAATGCCTTATCCAATAATTCAATTGTATCCAGTTCAAACGACACTTCTGGATAGTCAATAAGTGAATCCTTAGCCTTTTTCAACAGGTTATCTGCAATTGTAAAACGTTCATCACTAATCGGATCAGCAACACGAATCCCCCATATTGTGTGATTAGGTGAAGTATAGGTAACGGTTAAATCTTCCTTACCGGTGGCTGTGATTTTTGTTCTAAGATGATTCGTATCGACCTTACGGCTAAGGGCTTTAATGTTATGGCCGTATCGATATTGTGCGCCATTATCAGGACCAAGTGACTTACTAAAGTGAACTCGGTTATTAGGCAATATCTCAAACTCACAATTAAAGGCATCACAGATTTGATTCGCGCATTGGACAATATTTTTGGATCCAAATTTATCGATGGTTTCAGTTTCTGTGAAATCACAGGTTGCTGTCCAACCACTACCAGTAAATAAGTAATTCACAAACTCTTGACTACTATGAGTGCCACCAAAGGTTTTATCTTTAAACTGATAAGCTAAATCGAAAAAAGTTGAGATGGCAAGGATGGTTTTGCGCCCCAGCTTATCATCAATTATTTGTTTTACTCGAAAATCATAATTAGCAGCCGTAACAATTGACTCTTCTTGGAGAAGGTTAAATCCTGCCACGTTATTAATTTTATTAACTGTAAATTCAAGCGTTAAATTCCCTTGGGTATCTTGCTCGAATACAGGTGCAGATGTTGTGAAAAAAGGCTCTGTCTGATTACCTGCGAAGTTTGTAACGATTAACATTCTTTATCACCAACTAACATGTATTTCATTAACTCACATCCTTTCAAGCAAAAGAAAAAGCATCCTTAAAAGAGGACACTTTGTTATAGTAATTATTTTGTCAGTGCTTCAATTTCACGTTCAGCTATTTCTAACTCAACATAAGGTTTTAAATCTGCAGGCACAACATCCTCAACCGTACGAACGTCACCCATAATTGTAGTTGCGTAGGCTTTCACAAGTCGTTTTTGCACCAATGATAAACTTTCTAAGTGTTTGTCCATTACTGGATAACCCCCATTTCCGTAAGCATCGTTATCATTTTTATTTCTAATTCAGCATCTTCGATTTCATTTTGAGAAGGTTTCAATGATTCTAGCATTTGCTGTGCTTCGCGTTCTGCTTTTTCCTCAGCCGTTTCACCTTCTACCCATTGTACGCCATCCCATCTACGTTTGTAGAAAGATATGTCATCTGGTTGTGGGACAGTAACTACATTACCTTCTACCCCTTCCTTTTCACAGGTAACTAATATTGAATCAACAATGTAACCATTTTCATCAATGATATGTCCAATTCTCTCTATTAGTTTATTAGATTCTTCCATTATTAAATCCACCTTTTAATTTGCATAGTATGTTACCATCCCTTGAATGGTAGTGTCTACAGGTATAATTACAGGCAAGCCATGTAAAAACATAGCTCCACTACTTACTATTATTGATAATGTATAAAATTTACCAGATACTGAACAATATCCGAATCCAACTACTCCCGACCTAGTTGGTTGGAATCCACTAGGTATTGATGTTGTTATAAAATAAGTAGTTGTAGTATTTAATTGTTGATTATTTTTTATTACAAAAGAAATAGTTGTAGTATTTCCTATTTTTTGAATAGTAAAGTCACTAGAAGCTCCGTTCGATTTAACGAATGGCGCATCTGGGGTTAGGACTAATGGACTTGCTGAAATTTTATCATTAACCTGTTTCAATGCCTTAGCTGTAGGAGCTGTGAAATCAGAATCACTAGTTACACTATCAGTTAACCTAATAGTATCATTAATCCAACCATTGATTTGTCCTGCTCCAGATACAACGCTAAAATTATAAGGAGCTTGTCCTGTTGCGCTATAACCTGTTCTTCTTAAAATTGCAGCATTATTGTTATTAGATAATGTTAAAAATTTTTGAACTACTATTTTATTGTCTAAAGATGTTAAAACTTCAACTATTCCCGGAGAGTTTGAAGGAGTATTTGCTGTAAAACTTGGTACTTCATATAATCCAGTTTTAGTTAAGTCATTCAAATTACCGCTGAAAGGTTTTACTTCATTAGTAACTAAAGATGATGCAACGCCGGTAACAGGGTCTACAGTAAACGTTGTACCATCAGGCCTAATGTGACCGAGTTTTTCATTAGTAGCTATTCCAGTTACATGTTCATTAACTTCAGTTTGTAATGTTGAGACCTGTTGATTGATTTCTGTTAAGTCCGCTGGTGGTCCAGGAGGCCCCATAGGACCTGGAGGACCTTGCTCGCCTTTTAATGACTCAATCCACTCTTCCATCGTCCCTTGAAACCCATTTTTTACAGCTAAATCATATGCAGATTTACCTTCTGGACCTTGAATCGGACCAACGTTCTTCCAAGTTTTCGTGTTATCCTGCCATACATAAAGATTACCTTCAATCATATATGCGTCTCCGGGAGCACCAACAGGAGGTAAATCTGTTTCACTTGGTAAACTGCCGATGATTGTGACCCCTGTACCGTCTTTACCTGGTGGTCCTTGTAATCCTGTGTTGCCTGTTGCTCCTTTTTCAGCAAACAGTGACCAATAAGCGTTCGATTGAGTAGGAAGTGTAGGCGGAGTCTTTCCTAAGTTATCCTGTAAGGCAATGAACGTTGAACCGTTAAAGACTGCAAAATTATTTTTGTAATACTGTGTAGTATCATTCCAAACGCCTTTTGAGCCCAAATTAGTAATGAGCGATTGCATTGAAGTTAGAGCTGTTTGCGCTTGTACTGTTGCCTCTAAAGCACCTTGTTTGGCTGTATTGGCTTGAGTTGTAGCAGTATTAGCATCAGCAATCGCCTTATTAACATCTACTAATGTTTGTGAAACTGTAGTAAGCGCCTCTTGCAAGGCTGTGTTATTAGCTTCTATTGCCTCTTGGGTTGCCGTATTGTTGGCATCAATGGCTTGTTGAACAGCTACATTTGCACCGTCTACAGCTTCATTTAAGCGTTGAATCAACTCATCAACTTCCGCACCACCAGCCAACACCTTGATTTGTTGTTGTAAATAAGAGTACCCCGAAATAATCCGTTGCCAGTTTTCGTTAATTTTCAACCGTTCTGTATTACTTATAGGGTTTTCTGTATTATGCAATTCTAAAGTCAATTCCCGCACATCCTTTCTATTTGTATAGGAATCTAAAATCAAATTCGATTGATTGAACAGTTCCACCGGACACCGAAAAAACATTGTTTCCTGGTGCAAGCGTTAGTAACTTTTTATTCGTATTCAAAATGGCATTCACTCCATTTTTATAAGAGTAAATGCCATTCAAAACGATTGTGTCAGATGCTGATAAAGCGCCATTAAACCTAAATATTTCGCCAGTAGATACATTTTTAATTTCTAAGTAAGTCGATGCTGATGCTCTAATGGTTATTTTCAATTCACTTTCGCGCGGATCAACTTTTACATTACCAAGGTTCTTTACTGTGAAATCATTGGTTGTAAACTTGTATTGCAAATCCTCGTCCCACGTTAACCCTTGGTTCCACTCCCACTTATTAACGTCCCATAACTTTAGCTCTTTAAGTGTTGCTGCGCTTTCACCGTATGGAAGTAAATAAGTTTCAAGTTCAACAGTGAAAATTCCTGTGAGGCCTTTCTGTTCAATTATAGACATATCACTATTAATAACGAGGTATCGTTTCCCCTGTAGAAAAGCAACCTCACTAGGCTTAAAATCAAGCTCTTTACCCCAATCCTTACCGGGTAGCTCGAACTCATACATAGTGGATTGCTTTGTTGGTATTGCTTTATATAAATAATATGGTTCTAAATCTGTAAACAAATCAAACGCTCTATCCTGGAGTATTTCAAAGTCCGAATGGTCTTTTGCAATAAACATTAGTTGTAGCTGTATGCTACGAGTGCCGTGTTTGATTAACTCATTCACGGCACCGGCGCGTCTTTCGACATCGGCTACATCTCGTTTAATTTCAATCGGCGAAACCACAATGTCCTTTGTAATGAATCGTTCATTAGACAAGACAATTTCAAGCCCATTATTTTTAACTATTTTCGCGTCCATTCATTCTCACCCTCTCATAGAACGTTTTAAATCTACTTTTCTTGCATTGCTTTCATCGACGTAGTTAGATAACAAGCGACCATCAAGCTCAAGAGATAGGTTTTTATCTGCAATGATTCGAAGGAGCTGTATTACATTATCCAGCATTGATGAATCTAGAACAGATTCGCTTGTAATACTTGTGTTCTGTGCACTACTGATTGCACTTTTCATCGATAGTCCGTCAGTTATCACGCTTAGATCAGCTCTTGCTGCTTCTGCTAATTGGGATGCTGCAAGCTTAATCTCTGCTTTTGTAGCAGCTAAACTTGAACTTATATCAGGAACAGCATTAGCTGCCATAATAGATGCAGCTTTCGTTACAACTTTTGCGCTACCTTTAATCCCTTTTGCAAGACCTGGTGGAATCCATTTACCGACAGCCATCATGATACGAGAAGGCGATTTAATACCTAAAGCTTTTCGTGTTGTTTTTTCAATCTCTGATGCCATTGCTTTTACTTCGGCCATCATATCAGGGATTTGAGATTTCATACCGTTACGCAAGCCTTGAATAACATTTCCACCGATTTGCTTCATAGATGCAGTCATCGCATTAAATTCACCAGTAGTGCCTGTTTTGATTGATTTAATTTGATTCAACCATTCATTTTTATAAGTTTCAAGCTGCTTCTTCGTATCATTTTTAAGCGTTTCAATCTGTTTGTTTGTATCTTCTCTCAAGCCGACTAATTCTGATTCAGCTTGACTTCTAGCAAGAGCTGTTTTCGTTTTCCATAAGTCGTTATAATAAGACAATTCCGTAGCTGTCATACTATTTAAAGCTTCGATTTCAGCGTAAGCGTTCGGTCCCATTGCCTGTAACTCTGCAAGTAACCCCTTATCTATACCTTTGCCTGCAAGCGCTTGAATGTCTCTAGCCCAGTTACCCATAACAGCCACTTGATCTTGTAAATTCTTAGTGAGCTGTTGACTTGTAACCTGTGCCTTTTCACCAATCTCATCAAATAAATTCTTGAATGAGTAGATACTATTAGCTCGATTATTAACAGCATCTTCATACGCTTTTTCGAGCTCTTTGATACCGTCTACTTCTTTTTGTTTTGCCTCGTTAAATTTAGTAATGTACTCATCATTAAGGGACGTAAGTTTTTCATGGATGGCTTGTTTCGTTTCAGCAATTTTATCTTCATAGTAAACTCGCTCTTCACTGCCGACTTTATATTGTTTCAAGTATTTTTGATAAGCAGCAAGTTCTTGCGTAAGAGACATTTGATTGTATTTCTTCTTACGATCAATGTAATCTTTCTCTTTATCAAATTTCTCTTTAGTCAGTTCAGACATTGCTTTATTGTAATTAATTTGAGCTTCAATACGCTCGTCTGTACCTTCTTTAAATGCTGTAGCTGCATACTGCCAATACTCGGCCAGTTGCTTAGTCGACCATTTCTCTAATCCTACTTGCTTGTCCGCGAAATCTTTTAGGGCATCAAACGTCTCTTTTTGTGACTTAGATTTCACCTTTGAAATAGCTTGTGCCTCTGCTTTAGCAAGTTTTTCTCTACTCGCTTTTGCGTCCTCTTGAATCTTCGTAATTTGACGCTCTTGTGCAGCAGTAAGCTTCTTCCCTTTATCAGCGGCTTTCGCTTTGATTTCTTTAATTTGAGCATCAGCCTTTTTAGTTGCTTCAGCTCGTTTTGCTTCGTAATCCTTTTGAATAGCAAGAACTTCTTTATTGGATTCTTTCAGTGAAGTACTAACTACTTTTTGCGTTTGTTGTACCATGTCTTTTGTGATGGATAGAGACTTACTGAAATCTGGAATGGCTTTATTAGTCATTTTGTTGACTGCATTTTTCACTACGCTAGTTGTGCTCTCAATCCCTTTAGCAACACCAATCGGAATCCATTTAGCAATCGCAATCATGACTCTCGATGGAGAGTGAATGCCTAATGCTTCTTTTACCCATTTAGGTATTTTATCTGTTAACGAGCTTAAAGCAGTAGCAACGGCACCGAATGAATCTGTAATTCCTTTGATTAAACCATTTATAATGTCTTTACCGATCTTTAATAGGTTGATACCTTCCAAGAATGTTTTAGCAGCATTCCATCCTGTTTCAATGGCTGATTTAACGCCATTCATTACTGTTTCGACAGTAGTTTTAATACTGTTCCAAACTGTCGTAATGGTTGTTTTTATACCGTTAACTACTGTAGTTACAACGGATTTAATCGCATTCCATATAGAAGTAACGACACTTTTAATGCCATTTAAAACTGTTGAGATTACACTTTTTATGGCATTCCATATAGTGGTTACAGCGATTCTGATATTGTTTAGCGCTGCACTAATGACGCTTTTAATACCATTCCAAATTGTTGTGACAACGGACTTTATAGCATTCAAGACAGTGGTTATCACTGATTTAATACCATTCCAAATTGTTGTGGTTGTGGTCTTAATACCATTTAACACAGTTGAAATGGTTGTTTTTATTCCATTAAAAATCGTTGTTACAACTGTTTTAATTGCATTAAGTGTATTTGTAAAAATGCCCTTAATTACATTCCAAACAGTTTGTACAATCGTTTTAGCTGTACTTCCAAATGCTTTTAGTGGACCAAGTAACTTACCTACAAAGTAAAGATTGATTACGCCCCAAACAGCCTGTAATGCCCCACCTAAAATTTGTTTAATGCCATCCCAAACGCCTTGCCAGTCACCTCTAAATAGTGAGGTGAACGTTTTAATGATTCCTAAAATGACATCGATGGCACCTTGGATAACATTTTTAATCGCTCCCCAAGTCGATACAATTAAAGCTTTAACAACAGGCCATATAAACTGCATGATTGCCCCGATTGCAGACATCACAGTTGTTACAATCTTTCCTATTACATTCCATATAGTCGATGCAGTCGCCATAATATTTTCTTGATTTTCAGCCCAGAAAGTCGTGATTTGTGTCCAAACTGACATGATTAAATCTTTAACTGCTGTTACTGCAATGGAAATTCCAGTTTTAATCGCTTCCCATACTGTTTGAACCTGACTACGAAATTTTTCATTTGTGCGGTACAACCCTACAAATACTGCGATTAAAGCTACTATTGCTGCAATAATCAACCCTGCTGTGCTTGTTATAGCGCCGAATGCCCTGACTATCACTTTTATTGCTGGTTTCAATTTAGCAAGTGTTCCACTAAAGTTAGTAAATAAAGATTTGATAAATTTAAAAGCCTTACCGAGCCCACTAGTCATAGAGGTGCCTAAACCTTTAAATAAGGTTCCAAATGCAATGATGTTAGGAACAACAGCTAATAAAATACCGCCAAACGAAATAAGCCCTGCTATGATGATTCCTATTGATCGATTATTTTCCATCAAACTATTAGCAAAATCAAAAAATTTATTTGCAATATTAATAATGGCCGCACCAAGAGGAGCCATTCCGATGCCTAAGTTCACAAGGAAAGTAATTAAGTTTCCGATGAGCTTCATGACACTAGGAGCTGTTTGTTGTACATAAGCTATAAACTGTTGGAATCCTTGATTCTGGCTTAAAGTTGCTGACCACTCTTTAAATCGAGCCATCATCGACACAAGACCATCCATCATCCCCGAAGATGATCCAGCAAAAGCGCTAAAGAAATACACAACTCCAGCTATCGCATCTCGGAAGATAGCACGAATCTTTGGCATGTTTGTATTCACGTAGTCCATGAACGCTTGGAGTTTTGCACTACTGCTTAATCCATTTGACCACTCGGCAAACCGTGCTGTCATTGCCTCGAATCCTTTAGCTGTACTTGCACTTAAAGGAGCAAATGCAGTAAGCATGGATAACAAGCCTTTAAAGACATTACCAAATGAACGGCCAAACGTCTCCAACATGGGGGCTCCACTAGTATTTAGATAGTCTAAAAACTTCTGTATAGGTGGTGACTCAATAGCTGTATTTAGCTGGGCCATCAAGTTAGCTACTGCTTGTGCACTTGAAATGAATAACGGTCTTAATTTTTTTAATATGGTATCTGTTGCTTGCATTGCACTTGTAAATGCTTTTAAGACTGGCGTTTCAGTCTCTTTAACAAGAGAACGATAGGTTTTCTTTACACTTTCAAACGTGTTCCACGCTTTCTTTTGTAATGCTGTGAATGGTGGACCCGTCTCGTTAAATAAATCTTTGATTGTTGGGATTGCTACTGCACCGAACCCAACTGCTGCGGCACCTGCTGCAGCAAAGGCACCAGCTAATGCAAATGTAGAGCCAGCGACAGTACCAATCATTGGACCTAAATTTGCAATAGCCACCGCGACATTCGCTAACAACGGTGAGATTGCTGGAAAGACTGCCATAAGTGTGCCCATTAAGGTGTGTTGCATTAACTCACCAAAAGCGCGAATATTCGTTGCAATCCGGTTTATTTTATTCTGAAACTCTTCTATTCGAGCTTCTATCTTTACAACTACTCGTTCACGAATTAAAGATGCAATGCGAGCTCGAATTTCGGCCATACGACGATTAAATTGACTAATATCTGCGCCAATATCAACACGTACATCGTTTGCAGTAGTGCGAATAGTATTTTGTACTTGGCGCATACGTGCCATAAACTCTGTAATACGAGCGCCAATTCGAGCTGAAAAGTTAGCGTTCATCTGCATCATCCCTTCATGTTTAATTTTTCTGCCCAAGCCTTCATATCAGCCTGTGCTTTCTTGTAAAGTGTCGTGTTCATTTTCTTAGATTCCTTCCAGTCTTTATCACCTTCTAGGATTCTCTTTCTAGCTTTATCAGCATCGAATAAATCAGTTAGCTTCAAACGTTTCTCATTATCAGCTTTGCGGATATACATCGCTTGAATTGCTAGATTTTCATAGTCACTCACCATTTTCATTTGTGCACCTTTTAAAAAGGCTTTGTACTCGTTTGGTGTCCATGACATAATTAAATCCACATCATGAACACCTAAGTACTCAGCAGCGTTTGCTAAGACATCTAGCCATTCTAGTCCGTCAACTCTGTTTCCTCGTCCGTCATTTCCTCGCCCAATAACTCTGCTCTCGCATCCAGCATTACCTGTACGCCCTTCGCGTTCTCTTCCTTTTCTTCCTCGGTTTTGCCCATTGTTTTGAATAACTCGAAGTTCTTCCAAAACATCTTCACATCTTTTTTGAAAAAACCCGAGTCATTAATCTCACGAAATGCTTCTTTGAATAAATCCGTTGTGTCTCCATCCACTTCAATTCGTGCCTCTAATGCTGCCTCAATTTGAGCGATAGATGGACGTTGCTTTAAATGAGCTAATCCACAATCCCAAAACGCTTTTAAAGCATCCAAATCATATTGCAATAAACTTGTATAGATGGCACTGAACCCACCTACATCGTTTCCATCTTTATCCGATTGATTGTAGTTTTTATCTGCTAGGTTTTTAAATGCGAAACCAAATTTTGCTTCGTGTTGTTTTTCACCAATTTTTAATGTAGCCATGTTATATAGCCCTCCCGTTAAATTAATCAAAAGAAAAGAGCGCATTTAGCGCCCTTAAAATTATGCTGTTACTGTTACTGCAACCGTTGCTGTTTTAGCTCCACTTACCGTTGTGACTGTCACCGTTGATGTACCCGCTGTTAATCCTGTTACAAGACCTGTAGGCGATACTTTCGCAACCGAAGTGTCACTAGATGTAAACGTCACATTTTGGTTTGATGCATTATCTGGAGCAACTACCACGCTTAATTGTTTGGTAGCATTAACTGCAATCGAAGTTGTTGCAGGTGTCACTGTCACACTTGTTACTGCAACAGCGTCGTCTTGCCCTTTACCAAATTCACCTGTTTTCTCTCCTGGTGCTTCGAAGCCATATGTTGCAAACTCAATCACCGAGTTAGGTAGTTTAGGCAATTGACCTGTTTTCGACTCTCCAATAACCTGTAAAGTACCTGATACCTCTTGGAAGTTATCACCTGGATTTGATTTCTCAACAGATTCAACTAGCGTGTAAGCAAAGATTGAATCATGCACATCCTCACCAGCATCATTTTTGACCGTATTTAAATCAACTTCCCAAACTTTTAATTGCACTTTATTACGGATTGCATCCAAGATCGCTTTTTGACCAGGATCAGTTTTGTCACCAAACATCGTTACCTCAAATGATTCACTAGATTGGCCATAAGCTACAATACGACCAAATTTCGTTTGTTCATCTACTAATTCGTTTTCCATCGAGTGGCTATTTTCTGTTAGATGCCCAATAAGGTAGCCATCTTCACCTAATGCATTTGTAGCAAGTTGTACAAGTAAAACTGTATCTTTACCGTTTTGCATTTGTATTTTCCCTCCTAAAATAAAAACAGCCCCGTATTAGGACTGTTAAATGTTCTGTATTTTATATTGCAGGACTGAGATGCCATGCTTTACACCCGGGCTATTGTCATCAATAACACGAGATTCACGTCTTGTGACACTTAATACCCTCGCATTTTGAATCATGTAATTTCGCGCCATGAGAGCCTGCTGACAAGCTGATAACATTTCATATGTTTTACGTTTGCCACTATAGTCATCGTTATCCATCCACCAAGCATGAATCGTAAACGTAATCGTCTCGATATTGCTTGTCTTAGTATCAAACGGGCTTGAGTAGGGTTCTGAAATTGTTACATAAGGATAAGGCGTATTTTCGTCTACTGCATCATATACACCTGAATCTTCATCACTTTTCTTAGTAATTGTTGTAAGTGCTTCACAAGCAGTTAACTTTTGAAAAATGACTTTTTGTAAATCAAAGAAAGGCAAGGCGTAGTAATTACTCATAAGCCCAATCGCCTCATTTCTCTTTCGAAGTATTCTCGGCCAGCATCTACAGCAGGACCCCAAAATGGTTGAGCTCGCATACCTTCGGTGGTTACATAACGACCTAGTTTTGTACTGAAATATGTCCACGGTGTTCTACGGCCATTTCCATTTTCAGCGTAAATGCCAGTGCCGTACTCTACGTAAATTGCATAATGAGCACCAACAGTAACTACCGCGTTGTATTTACCTAACATCTTCATTTCGATAGAGTCTTTCAAGCTCCCATCATCAAAAGGAGCAAGTGCCTTTGCTTGAGATTGGATAAGCCTTGCTGTTTCATATACAATGTCTGAAATCTTATCTAGTAAACCTTCTTCAAAACGTTGCGCTGCTCTTAAAAATTGGCGACCACTGAATGTGATTTTAGCCATTATACAGTCACCAACTTTAATGCTACCCGCATGATTTCATGTTGACCGCCTTGATCTTCAGGACGTCCAGCAAATTCGTATATTTCACCTTCATAACGCAATCGCATAGCTGATGTTAAATCTGTTCGATACGGATAATACATGTACCGTTGTAATGGATTACCAAGTTGTTGTGCATAATACTGCTCTTTGCTTGTTGGTGTATCTACAAATGCCTCAATGGTATCTACTGGCACCCAATCTGTTTTATGATCTCCTGCACCAACAGAAACTTTTTTCTTTTCAACTACTTCAACTTCATGAGGAAATTCATCGTACATACTACCACCTCAGCTTTCTATAAGGCTTTAACGGCTTATAGACAGTTGCTGGTATCTCATCGGTGTAAGAATAAGCAACCGTACCCATTGAACGACTAACAAGCCCTATTTTTAATTCAAAGAACTGACAAGCTTTAGCTATAAACAGTTTCATGGCACTCTGCTTTTGCCTGTGAGCATCCTCAGACATATCAAATATGTTATTAGTCCATGAACAGCCAACATCGTATAAAACAGGTGCTAGTGCTGTGTAATGTTCTATACGTTTGGCTGTAGCTTTTTCACCGTTTAGAATAATGATTCCGTTGATTTCGTCACTTGTCGGCTCCCACATCTTCTTTCACCTTCTTAGGTGCTCGTTTTGTTTGAGCTTTTGCCTTTTCTTCCTCTAACTCTTTGGCTTTTGCAAGCTCTCGTCTACGTCTTTGATAAGCTGTAGCACTCATACCATCACCCCTTTACTCAAAAATAAGAGGGGATGCCCCCTCTTGGATTAACCTAATGTAATTAATGCAACCATACGAATGTCTTTATCTTCATAGACTTTCGACCAGTTAGCAGCTAACTCTAATTCTGTATTTAATGGCGCAGTTCCAGTTACAGTAGCATTTGTAAATTTAATACCGCGTGGGTGTAATACAAAGTGTTTACGATTGATAAGAATATCTTCACCGGCTAACTTATCACGATCCGTCTCTGTTGGTACTTCTGGTGAACCTTCTGCGTAACCAATAGCACCAGCACCAAATAAATACGTCGTATACTTCGTATTTGGCCCCGTTCCTTCTGTTGGTACACCATCATCAATAATGATTCGTTTGCCTAAGTAAGCTTTATAAAGTACATTGCCGTTAGCATCTCGTACATCTTCCAGTAACCCTTGTTTCACAAGGTTGAAATATGGAACGCTATGCATAACTAAGCCTGTTAAGACTTCGTGTGCATCCCCTAACTTAGACATCGTATCAACGATTGATGCGCCTGAAATCTTCGCTGCTTCACCAGTGCCACCTGTAATGTCATTGACGTGGGTAGATGCAATAGTAGTGAAAGAACCTTTCAAAGTTGAGATTAATGCAGCTTGCATACGACGATTCCAATAACTGGCTACTAAATCACCAATTGCTTTCATTGGATCATCGCCTGATAATGTACGAGATAAATCTGTTGCTGACCATGCTTTACCACGGAACAATTGAGTAGCCATATCTTGTTCCGAAGTAATCTTGTCAGGAGTTAATGCCCAACCTGATTTATCCTCTAGTGATTCATCATCACCACTTAAATCATTCCAATAAGGCATGTTAAAGTAGCGATTCCCTTTACCTAAACCATCCTTCAATTCTGCCACCGGTGCCACAATACCTGATTGGTAAAGTGCTGATAATTCATTTGTACGTAGTACCGTGTAAGGGTTAAATACCTCTGGCACGATAACATCTGCAATGCGTGTTGTCATAAACTATTTCCTCCTACTGCCCTGCTAAGGCTTGTAATTGTTTTGCTTTTTCAGGTTCTTCGCGGAATAAGCGACCTTGCTCTGTAAGATTCCAGTAATCTTTACTAAATGGGTTCTTTACTGGCGGTGTACCTGGTGGGTTTGGTGGTGTTCTACCTGCTAATCCATCAGGTGTAAATAAGTAATCATCAGATGCTTTTAATGCTGTAAGTTGTTCGTCAAGTCCAAGTAATTTATCACCATCTAACTTTATAGCTTCTAAATTCAGATTCGCTCGAACAGCCTTAACATTTTTTGCCTTTGCATCACGCAACGCGCTATCTAATGCATGCTCAAAATCACGTTTTTGTAGCTCGGCTTCATGTTCTGCTTTTGTAGTTGCATTTTCTTGCTGTAAACGAGTGATTTCAGTTTGTAACTCTTCATTGCCTGCTGCCTTTGTCTGTAAAGTTTTTAACTGTGTATCACGTTCAGCAATAGTATCATTTGCTGTTTTAAGTTCCTGTATTTTGTCATCCAAACGCGATTTCGGCACCATCTGGCCATAACCTTCAATTACTTTATCTGCTTGTTCTTCATTTAAACCTAATGCAATTAAATCTTCTTTTTTCATGTGTTTATCCTCCTATTTCGCATTATCGTAGTACGCACGATAGGGTTAGAAACTTGTTCTTTAACGTCTGCAAGCTCGAAAAAGACGAAAAAGGCATAATAAAAAGCCGTCAGTGACGACTAGATTTCTTCGATATTTTCAGCCACGATTGCCATCGTAATGTCACTTTGGATATGCGACAACAGATATTGACGTTCACTTACATCAGCGCCAGCATAGCCAGTTAATACTTCTCCGTTAGAAGAATGTTCTGCAGCTAATGCTATGTTCTTGAGTTCACCGTTTTTAGCTAACTCAAGAACTTGTTCGATTACATCTACAATTTGGGCTTGTGGTGTGCTAATTCTTGTGATCTTCGCCATTTAATCAACTCTCTCCACTAAAATGTTTTCGCCACTCTTCATAACTCATAAACGGCACGGTAACAGAAGGTGGTTTTACTTGTTTGTACGCTTTGTTGAAAGCTTGCCTGTAAGTTAGCCCTAAGTCAGACATATAAGCATCAATACGAGCTGCTAATTTCTTTTGGTAAGTGTCATCCATATAGTCTTTGCCCCGCCTGTATTCAGGAAGCTTTCCATTAACCATAAAAATCGTATGGCAACGACATTGTATATCCATCGATGCAACACCCCAAAGTCTCGGAGCTTTCGATTTCCACTTACCATAGTGATAGTATCCATCTTTGTCTGCTTTCTGCCCGTCTAGCTTTCTATGAGACTTACGAACCCTTGTATCAAGTGAGGACATCCATATCTTTGTTAGTCGTGCTGTTTTACTTGCTTGTTCTTCTACAGCCAAATCAGCTTGTGACCTTACTCGGCCACCCTCTGTACGAGCAACAAGGATTGCTTTCTTCCTTGTCCATCCCATAGCATTTTCAATTCTAATAGCCATATCTGTGTAACTTTCACCAGCTTGTAAACTCTGCGCTATCTCGATGTTTAACCGCCTGATAATTTCATCCCGATGATCTTCAAATATCTTTGGAAGTGTTAAAAACTCAACTGGATTTGTTAACGCTGCTTGAATCACTTCAACGGAAGGTATTTTAAAGCCCATTTCTTCACCTGTAGACTGCTGCAATAAATATGCCATCATCAGATAACGCTCAATATACAAACGTTCCTCCGACTCTCGTATGAGTTTTATGATTGCTTTATAGTCAGCATTGAGCTGTTGGGCTATAAGCTTCATTTCTTGATTGAAACGATTGTACTTATTAACA